>CAVTUQ010000009.1:0-279737 GCA_963737905.1 uncultured delta proteobacterium
GTCATCGATCCATTTCCTTGCGAATGTCAGGCCTGCCAGCTCAGCTTCTTCTTCGGTTGCAAAGCCGTGCTTAACATCAAACCGCCTAAACTGTTTACGACGACCATCGGTCCAGTTTATAAGAACCTGAGCGGTCCAACGCTCGCTGTCGGGAAGGAGATGTCTCGGCACGCTCTGGATATGATGTCCCTTGTAATCCTCGTCCATGTCAGCCGCCGCGTCGCCGCGCGCCGGGTGATTCGCTTCACGTTGATCGTGTCGGCATCTTTTTCAACCTTTGCAGGGTCATAATCCATCTGCAACCCAAGCCATAGCTTTGGGCTGCTGCCGAACGCCGTCGAAAGCCCTATGGACATCTTCGGGGAGATGCCGGACTTCTCATTCACGAGATTGTGAGGGCCTGCCGGGTTATTCCAAGGCGCGTACTTGGCCCCCGAGCGCTTCGTAAACGCTTAGAGATCAAGGCTTCCCTACGTCAATCCATTTTTTTGGAGACAATCAGTCCCGCCTTCTCGGCTCGATCGGGCGTGTCGTAACTAAGCTGCCAGTCGATTTGTTTAATAACCTCTCGCGACTATCCATCGAGTATTGTGCAAATTGGTTTCCACGGAAATGCACTGTTATCCTTTTCTGTTGTGACTCCGATAACGTGCCCTTTGTATTGTTTTTTCATCAAACAAAGCCATCCCTCGCCCTTCTCTCGTTTCAAATTCTATCGTGATTCGGCATTGAGGTTCTGTCTAAAAGTGAACAATCATAAAAATTATCGAAGCGCCGGGTTCACGCTCGGCCCGTTTTTTCCCTTAGCTAAAAAGGACCGTTCAATGAATTTCGTACAACTCCAACCCTGTGTGTCTACTTATTCAAACACTGTGAAAGGTTACTCTCTTAAATTTTAAGCGTTCCTGCCTGGCACGGCTGTTGCGCAATACTGAGATAGGCTATAGCCGACTCGACCCCACGGCGACTATGCCGGCGGTTGATGCTAGTGCGTCCGGCCTGGGGTACGGCCAATCTTAAGCCGGGATTCATGAGCTCCTTCCTGGGTATCCCGGCCTATTTTTATATCCCATCTCTAACTTTCATGTCTGTGCCGCTGCTCAGGTCCACCCGATAGCATCAGTCGGTTCTGTGTTGGTGCAGCTGGAGCAATATCGGTGCAGTTAAACTGGACTCGGAATCCAATTTTCCATGGCCGGTAACTAACCCGGAGTTTTGGGTGCGGTCAACTGATAGCAGTGAGATCAATACGAAAATAACAAAAAGACTCGCCAGAAGAGCGCCCGTAATATCCTTCATAAACACTCCCTATCTCTCTGTTGGTTACCCAACAAAAGTCATTGGGTCGAAAGTAGGTCGTGCGACGATGCGGGACTCTACAGGTTTTCTATCAACTCACTTTTCCATGTCAAGAAGGGTGATCATTGGGGGTTCTCAATTACAGGGCCGCTTCCTAACTCTCGCAGTACCTTTCGAACTGAGGCGGCCTGGGCGAAAGATCGTGCCCTGCGAGTACCAGTCAAATCCTGTTGCAAACGTCGGCACGGCTGAACTATCAATCAGGAATGCTTTGTATCGTTCGAGTCCCCACTTCTTAGCCACCGCAGGATACTACTGAAAGTATTTTCAGGTGTCAATCCTACCTGGCAAATCATTGAGCCTGTTTCTGAGTCCTATTCAACGGAATGACTTGTCCGTACCGCCCCACGGCTTTGATTGCGGCCCGGCAACGTTGATCCGGGGTGGCCCACTGGGAGGGAATATTTTTGGTGCGAGTAATCTTGAAGAGTTCCCTCAAGTACTGATCCAAACGTCCAAGCTGTTTCATCTGTTCTTCTATCGGATACGCATGGACGGGGTTGGTCGAATAGTAGGGGACTTTCGCTAATCGCCAATGCCCGGCCTTATCCTGCTTTTTGCCGACAAGTGCACCTTCATGCTTGTGAACGTTCTTCCAGCCGAAAACCTTTTCAGCCGTTAGTGCGTCCAGCTTTGGACCAGACGGGATTTTATCGATGGCCATTTGAGCCATAACCTGGAAGCAGCGTCCAGTTGACTTCGTATCCACACTTAGCGCAAAGACCACGTATGGGTTGCACGTTATTTTCGCTTTTCGGTTCCCCGATCACGACACCGAAGTAATGTCGGCAACTAGGACAGGATCGAGGAAGCTATACAGCCATTCTTTCAATTTAGCTCTGCCGGTGAAGCCGCTCAATACCAGGTGAGTAGTTGGGCTTGCCTCACTACTGCTTGTTAATCCAGACAACTAAGATGGCAACTGCGATCGCAACAATAACTACACCTAGAAATGTATAGTCAAAAAAGTCCGCAACGATCAGTTCAACCATAAGTAGCCCCCAAAACTCGTTTGGTGGAGCGTCAAGGCCGCTTATCAATCCACTCTTGGCACAATTCGAGTCCGTATTTTTCGGCCTGTTTCTTGGTCTTGAACGTTCGCGCGGTCGATTCAATTCGTTTAATTTCTATTGTCTGATTCAGGTTGCGATCAAAAACCAGTCCCCGTGAGTACCACCGATTCTCCGGTACCGGAACTGCCACTCCATAAATAGGATGGTCCTTGTGTGTTTCATCGGTCGTCGTCTTTCCTTTGAAAAGCCATCAGTATAGCCGTTGGTCGCCCAATTACATGAATCATATCTCTTCGAGCGCCGTGTAGTCATGCACTCCGCTACATTGCGGAGCGAAGCGGGCCCACTTAAAAACTTTGCCGTCCTTCTTTCGCACGAAACGGTAGGGAATTTCGCCGCGCGTCGCGGGCCTCCCATTCTCGCCGATGTAGTCAAAGTCATCTCGCAATTCACGCGCTGATATCACATAGATTCGATGCGCCGGCACTTCGATCCATTCAGCCATGTTCGTTAGACCTCCATTCCGCCACCGGCAAACCCCACGACCCGCTCGTAGCGCTTGACGGCGCGCTCCAGGTCTGGTGTCATCGGTTAGTTCCAGTTCCCAAGAGAGAGTCCAGGGCAATAAGATCAACCATACTATCACAGCTGGAGTAATCTTCCTCCTGAGGCTTTAGGCTGAGAAGAAAGGTCTGATCACTTATGTTAAACCAGGCTGCCTTTGCCAATTCACTTGCGATTCTAACCGGCGCCACTCACGATCCGGAAATTCCACAGAGATTTACAGATTGGCCCGTCAGCTTGAGAAGATGGAGAAGGAGTAAGGGAAGGGCTAAGGAAACACACGAATCGGAAGTTAACGCCGTACCCTAGGAATTGATGTGCGTTTGCTTACTGAATTTCCCCACCAGCGACAGTTCTTTCGCGCCCGCTTCTCGATGCATTCAGGGCAGAAGCCATCTATCGGCGGATACTGCGGATTTTTCACTTCCTCGTATGCCACCGCTGGCCAGTGAGAGCAATTCGTGCAAAAGTGCCAGTGCGTGCTAGCTATTGCTCGGCGGTACCGCGCTTTTATAATCACGCCTAAGACATATCACAATTGACTCCTACCTTCCGTCAGGATCACGACACGCGAATCGACGGACATATTGATCCAACCAATCTTGTAAATCGTTGAGTTGAAAGGCATCGTCGGAATTACCTCCGGCTTCCACCAAAATTCCTGACCATAATTCCGCCGCGCATCCCGCATGATCCGATAAGGGGCCGGGTTCACGCTCGGCCCCTTGTCATTACCACCGGATGGGAACATACTGCGCCACCCACATGACCGCCGAAGAACTCGAAAAACGTATGGATGAATTAGCCCGTGAGTTCGCGAAAACTCATGACGAGGAAGTTAAAGCGGAACTCGAAGCATTGAGAGGGCGTATTGTCGCAATGAAGAGACGACTGATTTAGGTCGGCCCTTAGGCACACCCACAAGGTTTTAGTAGCATCCATAAAGGGAGGAAATCGCGATGGACGAAACGCGCATTTACTCTGTCGATTCCGAAACGTTCAACAAACTGTCTCACGCGAATGATGAGCTGATCCAATATCTACAATGGCTCATTGAACGAAAGGACTTGGAAGCGATCAATAAATTCAGCCCAATCGTGAGACGAACGACGGACCTATTTCTAGCCATCCTCGAGGGGGCTTTCCCGGAAATATCTCACGTTATTGATGCCTTTAAAAAACTTCGCGACGAAATAACTGAGCAGATTGCCCGGGCCAGTACGCCAGAGGAGATTGAGCAACTCTCTAAGCAGGTCGATGAGCTAACGAGCGACTACCAGAAGCGCATAAATGAAGTTGTGGCAGAAACAAAGCGCCTGGAAAAACAGAGTCGGAAGCAGTGAGGGGCCGGTCTGGCCCCCTTTTGCTTTTTGTTCTCGCCGTCCGATAGAGACGCGCTTAGGGAATTAACATGCAACTTAAAAGCACTTTAAAATGTCCAAACTGTGGCCATACGGAACAGGTCATCATGCCATTGGATTACTGCCAGTTTTCCTACGACTGCAAGTCGTGCCACGAAATAATGAAAGCCAAACAGGGGTATTGCTGCGTGTTTTGTTCTTATGGTGATGTGCCATGCCCGTCGGTTCAGAAATCATATTAATCTATCACCGCTCCCAACTCCGGCGCTCTCTCCGGCAACGGTGCCCCCTGGTTCAAAATGCTGATTTTCCACTGTAGCGACTGTAAGGAGACGATTAACAGCGCCGATGACGAAAGCGTCAAACAGGTCTTTGACAGGCTCGACGAGCATATAGCGAAATGCCCGCGGGCGACGTTTACTTTCGAGGGAACGACGGACGTTGCCCGGCAGAGAGTTGACAATTTACGATCAGTCATTAAGCGCCTTGCGGGTAAGTTACGGCCACACTGATCATTGGCTTGAGCAAAAGAACTCAACGCAACCTGCTTTGAGTAACTTCCCCCGCTTTAAACTTTTCAACCGATACCTAGCGCTGTTGCCCCTAGCGGTAAACCTCGCCAGTGATCGGGTTAAGTTTGCTGACGACGAGTTGGCTCCGACCGCTTCGTAAAGGCTTAAAGATTAGGCTTCCCTGCGTCAATCCATTTTTTCGAGATTAGCAGTCCTACCTTCTCGGCTTGATCAGGCGTGTCGTAACCAATATCCCAGTCCAACTGCTTAATAAGTTCTCTCGAGCGTTGATACATTATTCTGCAAATTGGTTTCCACGGATATGCGCCTTTATCCTTTTCTGTTGTGACTCGGATAACGTGCCCTTTGTATTGTTTTTCCATTGAAACCTTTGCCTTCTCTCGTTTCAAATGCGTATCGTGATTCGCCATATGGTTCTGTCTAAAAGTGAACAATCATGAAAATTATCGCGTTTTTTGGGTCTCATCGGGCTGCGAGCTTGAGAAGATGAGAAGCTAAGGAAAACAGCGAGGGGCCGGGCTTCGGTCTGGCTCTGCTTTTCGCTTTGGCCTTGGGATAAGGTAGGACTGCTATGGCAGAAGCGCACCAGTATCGGGGCCACACTATCAGATTCACAGTACAGCGAAGTCCCGTGACTCTTTACTGGCGCGCAAGAGGAACCATTGAATACACCGAAGGCGGAAGGTTTTGGACTTTCATTATGACTGGAGCAATTGATACCTTCACAATAGAAGCCGAAGCTGAACACGGATTCCTTCAACAAGCGCAAAAATGGGTCGATGATCGGCTCGGTTCCAAAAGCCCGCTATGACCGTCTTTAAAGCCCTCGCCATTCTCGAAGCCGCAGTGTTGGAATGTAAGCAAAGAAACGTCAACACGCCGGAAGTGACAGAGAGACTCTAGATTTCCTAGAGCCGCACATCCGGCCCACGTAGTTGATTCCGCCGTACCGACACTCGCTCGATAGGCACGGCGACCTCGATTATGATCGCGAGGGTCAACAGCAAGTGCTCCGCAGGCTTGGCATGCCTCAGTTTTTAGGTGAGATATGGCAACGGCCAGATCAGCCCATTGGTCAGGTTATGGGTTATCGCTTTGTTGTTATGGGAAGGTGACGGGTGACACTAGGTGACGCAGATTTTAGAAAGTCCCTTATAAAGATGATTTATAGGAAGTTATCAAAAACAGCTGCATCATGTGTCACCGGTCACCGGGAGAGCGTTGCTATCTTGGGTTGGCGCTTGGCACTGAGTCGCTTCCCGCAACGACTTTCTCGTACTCCGCCAGTATGACGCGCTGGATCATGTTTCGCGTTACGGGAGGACGGTAGGCGCAACTTCTCTTGTGGTTTGGTTCGAGTAGAAAACCAAAGCTCGTAAACAATAGAAACTTCGTAGAGCAGGACCGGTTCTTTATCTTTTTTTCTTAGTAGCCGTTGCCTTTCGGATTATCGCAGCGCACTTCATGGCGTCTGCGTCAGACTCAAATCCAAAAACCGCCGAATATTTTCTCCCTACCACCTGGGCGACGAGAAAATCCATGTTGATCCCCGCACCGGCAATGGCCTGCGCGGTTGCATAGCCAAGGCCCGCCCTGTTATCGCCCTCGACCAGCAGAGCCGGGATTACTGACGCGCTGAATCCCGCTTCCTTGGCCGCGGTAACGGACTTCCTCCCCATAACCGGATAAAGCTCAATTGCGGCCTTGGATTCCTGGTGCGGAAAGCGATAGGCCATTACCACATGGATGTCTGTGCCGGCGTTGGCAAGCGGCGCAAGAGCGTTAGCAAAAATTCCGGTCCTATTCTCAATCTCTTTTCGCCACAGCACAATCTTTTTAACGGTCACTGCCATATTGGGTGCCTCCTTCTCGTCTCAAGAATTGCTTCGCGGTTCTTCGTAACGCGATTCTATTGCGGACCGACTACGGCTGCAAGGTGCACATCGAGTTGACGCGTCCCGTAGACTTTATTAGAAGGGTGCAGAAATAGCCGTGCTTCAACCTACGCGGGAGGTGATCCGCATGAATCAACGATCATTTTCCTTGCTCACCGGAATCATATTCATCATCATCGCCCTATTGCATCTCCTTCGGATCATCTACGGCTGGGATCCAGTTGTCGAAGGCTGGACAGTACCCAAATGGATAAGTTGGATAGCTTTGATCATCTCCGGATACTTTGGGTATGAAGGGTTGCGTTTAGCTATCAAATCGAGACGGAGTTACCGGGGCTCGAAAAGAAACGCCATTGAACGTGATCGTTAGTCTGATAAACTCTTGATCCAGGCTTGCCGCTTAATGTGGGTCGCGCGTAATTAGAAAGGAATAAGACTGGGATCAGCTCCGCCCGGACACATCGCCGTCCCGCCGTTCCCCTCATCTCGTCTATTCTTTCTTCTCTCGATTTTGGCTACTCTCTGGCGTTGCGCGTCGTCGTCCATACAGCCAGCGCGCCCATGCCGAGGCCGATCGCGAAGCCGAGGCCCACTGAGCGTAACGGATCGTGTTTGACGCGATGGGCCGCATCTTCCATCAAGTCTTCAGCGGCATAACGGCTGCGCTTGGCCAACCGCTTGGCCTCAGTCACTGTATCTTCGACGGCGTGAGAAGCTGCGGTTTTCAAGCGCGCGGCTTCGCCTCCCACTTCCACCAGCCGCTCTGCAACGTGCATGGTTTTCCCGAGCAAGCCGTTTTTCTCGTTCCCTTCCATAATCGATTCCTCCTTTTTTTCATTCAGTTCGGCTGATATAGGACTTTTCTCGTTTTTACGTTCTCAGCTAATTTTGATGTATAGCCAACCCCGTGCCTAACGAACAATTCCTAAAATCAATTACTTACAACATCTTGCAATAGCAGGTGCCCCTGAAAAGGTACATAGAAAATCCAAAAGCCGGGATACTCGGCGGATAGGGCTACATGAGCATCCCGGCTTTAAGTTGGCCGACCCCGCGTCATTACGGGATCGAGTCGGCTAGCCTACCCCGAGAGTCCGCAATGCGCATGCCAGGCACAAACGTTAGAAATTTAAGAGAGCAACCCCTTTCGCAGTGTTTGAATAAGCGGACACCTGAGAGGGATTTGTTAGAGAAATTCACTCACCGAAATTCCTTCACCGGCTCAGGAGGTGGGGACGCGAAGCCCGTGGGCAAAGTTCAGCCAGTGGTCCAGGGTTCTGATGATGTGATGGAAGCTGTAATGGGACAAATGAAAGCCTGCGGCATCGAGTTTGAGGTACTGTGTGAAACGGAAATGATTCACTAATCATCCCTTACTCCCGTTCAATCGTGGAACAGGCGCGGCAGGGTGCGCAAGAAATTTGCGCGCACTGCTGCGGCCTCTCAGAGATTCACTGACGTTCGGGGATAGTAGTAACTTCTCTTGTAGAGAAAACCCCCCACCCAGCTGTGGGGTTTTCTTAATCCGAAACAGCCACGACGTAAGCACGATACTGCGAGCGAGTGACGGCGCTTTTCGATAGCCGGCGCGAGCTTGCGCGGTTGCATCAGAGCCGTCAACGCGCAAAGCGGTGGTTAGACGGTCACTCTCGGAAAGGGTCGCTAAGTCTAGGACATATTTTGCGCGACGAATCTTGTCGAGTTCCACCCGTTTCCAGAAGCGAGATCATCTCAAGCTCGCGTCGTCGCTGCTCCCCAGTGTACTGACTAATGTCGAGCATGTAAGCGTTGTAGAGCTTACCTGGAGCTGATTTCAAGGGCGGTAGTGCTGCGATGCGACGACATGAACGAAACGGAGGTCGATGGAGTACCCTAAGCAACTGCTTGACTTGGGACAAGCGTCTCGTCGACCAGGAAGCAGTTTACGCTGTTCTCTATGCAGAAATCCTGAATTACCTTAAGAGCACCCTCAAGCTGAGCCCGCTCTTCCAGAGTGTCTCGCTTCAATTCATCCCGTTTGGCGCTGTCATGCTCCCCAGCGGCGACGTTAACGTCCTCGGCGTTGACCCGTTCACCGCGGTACGTCTCGCCGCGCTCACGAGCGATGTCGATGGCTTTGCGAAAGATCGTCAAAAAATCGCGAGCGACCCCACCGCTCGCAAGGACAAGCCTTTCGATGCCTCCAACAGCGAGCAGCTGATCATGGTCCCGTAAGCCAGCTTCTTGTACTAGTTGATCGAGAATCTGCAGCAAGAATCGCTTGGCGATCTCGTACTTCTCCAATGTAATGCTCGCAGGTCAATATCATCACAGTCGTCGCCCAGTTTTAGACCGACGGGCGGGTCTCCATGGTGGTACCAATCAGTGCGATGGCGAATCGTGCCGACCTTTAGCCAGACCGAGCGGTCTACGATACGATACAATAGTCGAGTACATTCGCCTGATCTTGTCGGGCGATGTGATAAAGATCATCCAGAAAAATATAGGCATCCGAGCCCGACAGTTCGACGATCTTTTCGAATAGCTTCTGGAAATCGATGATCCGGCGGTGGAGGACGTTGATCTTGTTCCTGCGAGACGCTTCGTTTGCGCTCTCGTCTCCACGGAGGCAGCACTCTTGTCAGTCACCGAGGTTCCCAGGCCGACCCCTCTCACCGACAGAAGAGCCTTTGGCCCCGAGACTCTGCTCCGAAGTGACAGTGCCAGCGATGTTGGTCTGGGATGTGAGTTGTGCGTCGTCCTCGGAGTGTAGAAGCTCGGTAAGCACTTTGATCTGTTGCTGCAGATCACTGCGAACATCGGCAACCTTTTTCTTGTCCAAGGGCGGTCGGTCGGGTATTCCGCCCCAAGATCACCCCAAAACGATGTCTTCGATGCAGGATTGATACCCGCGGAATCGAGCCATCGGTCGAAGGCGGCTAGCGTTTCAATTAGCACGCTGAGTAGGACATCAGGGTAGGTATGTCCCTTGAATGCCTCAGATCGATGAAGGAAGATGAATCCGCTTCAGCGTAAGGTCGGCCCCGCTCCGATGAAAGAGGTCTTTCCCGAGCCACGTCTGCCAAAGACCAAGTGGTGCCGGCGCGACTTGGCACGATCGAGAGTTCCGCGGGCCGGCTCGATGAACCGACGCGGCGAATCCGATGTAGCACGTGTGGCCTCCTCGACAAGAGTCACAAGTTTGTCGACTTCCGGTGAAGTAAGGAGTGGGTTGGGTTTCTCCGTCACCTATCCTCCCACTGCGGTCATTAGATCAGTGTATTGGTTCCCGTTGCTAGTTCTCAAACATCAGAAATATCGCCTACCTAGTGAGAACTTGTCAAGTACTTTGATTCATTCTGCACCGCCAATCCGGCCATGTATGAGGATAATCAGCTAGCAGGCGTGGAGATTTGTTCACTTGTTATATAGGTCAAAGTAGCGCTTGACATACTGTGATATACGATGCTATATACAGTCTACACAAAGGAGGCGCTATGGAACAACAAGAACGTAGCGAAGTGATCATGGTTAGATTGTCGCCGGAGGACAAGAGGCATATTGAGGCGGTGGCTGAGGAGCTTGATATGAAGGTGAGCGAGTTTGTCAGGGCTGCTACCTTGCTTTATTTGGCCATCACCGTCAATCCGCACGGCCTTAAGATGGTTGCGAAAGGGGCCGCTGCCAGCATACGGGAAGCGATGGAGAAATTGCGGGAACCGGGGTTAAGAAAAGTTGTTTCGGGGTGGAAAAAGGGTAACTGACGGGTGGAGGGATGGTTGTGGCGATGAATGTTGCGGTCAATGTGTCCCGTATCCGCCAGGCGATGGAAGCCAAACAGCTTAAGGTCGTTGACGCCTGCTGCGGTCTGTGGTGTTAATAATAAGACGCTGGCAAAGATTCTGCGGGGAGAATTGCCGCGCCGTGTTGATGCCTTTTACCGAGTCTTGAATGGTTTACAAATTCCCTTTCAGGAGGCCGTAATTGCCCCCACACATAAAGCAACGCAAGGATCGCGGCTCTACGTACTACCTGGTAGACGGCGATCTGATCAAATCGCTTAAGACAAGAAAAAGGGGCTCGCGCAGCATCTGTCTTGAGCAGTACATCAAGGGGAAGTATGGGCTACAATCCGATGCCTACAGTGAAAGAATATTTATGATCAATGGATCGAAAAGAAGATCGAGCCGCTTGTTTCGTCGCGCGCTGATTCGGGACTATAAGCAGCATTTCCGAACCCATATCCTGCCCAAATTTTAAGCATATGCGTTTATCGGCTATCGGGACGGGTGAATTGACGGATTTCAGAGTCCATTTACTGGGCCATGGTCTGAGCGTGAAAAGTGCCAGAAACATCATTGACGGCTCCTTTAGGGCGCTTTTATCGGGATGCAAGGGCTGAGTTTGACGAATTGAAAGGAAGGGACCCGTTTATCGATCTTCGATGGCAAGCTACACCGAGGGCAAAGCCGGACCCGTTCACGGCGGAAGAGCGGGACAAGATTGTTGAGCATTGGAAGGCGACCGACTTTTTTTACTTTCCTTGGGTCTTTATCTTGTTCCATACGGGAATGCGACCGTCTGAGGCGTCGGCGCTTACCTGGGCCGATGTGGATTTGGAGCGTCGGACGATATCAATCAGCAAGTCCAGATACATGGGGACCGAGTCGGCACCTAAAACATCTGGTAGCAAGCGAACAATTCGATGTCGGGGAGCGAGTGGCGGACGTGTTGAAGATTCTACCGTCGCGGGCGCTTGGGCTTAGCTATGTCTTTGTAAACAAGCTCGGGGAGCCAATGGATGCGAAGAAGTGGGGTGAGCACAATTGGAGGGCGCCGTTAAAAACTCTCGGGATCAGGCATCGAAAATTTTATGCTACTCGGCACACGTTCATAACCGAGGCTATCAAATGCGGTCAAAAACCTGTTGGCGGTGGCTCAATACTGCGGAACGTCGTTGGCGATGATTGAAGCGGACTATTGCGGGGTGTTGGGCCTGCGGCTCGATCAAACCGTTTTCGAACCGCAAGCCTATAACCCCTTGAAAGATTTGGTTGCGGGGCCGGGATTTGAACCCGGGACCTCAAGGTTATGAGCCTTGCGAGCTACCAGACTGCTCCACCCCGCGGCAAGAGTTTGAATCTTTTTTGTACCTTGCGCTTTGCCAGGAGTCAAGGTAGGGAAGACCGATGAGTAAGAATCATCGTAACCCTTTACCCACGGTTGATATCATTATCGAGCTTGCCGCAGGCGGGGTGGTGCTCATCGAGAGAAAAAATATTCCCCATGGCTGGGCTCTGCCCGGAGGTTTTGTCGATTATGGAGAAAGTTTAGAAGCCGCTGCCGTTCGTGAAGCCAAAGAGGAGACCTCCCTTGAGGTTCAACTGATCGAGCAGTTTTACACTTACTCGGATCCAAGTCGAGACCCGCGACACCACACGATATCCACGGTCTATATCGCCATAGCGCAGGGAATCCCCCAAGGAGCGGACGACGCCAAGACAGCAAAAATCTTCCTAGAGAATCAGCTTCCAAACCCCATTGTTTTTGACCACCCGCGAATCTTGAGCGACTATTTTGTTTATAAGGCGACGGGTCGGCGTCCGAAGCCCTGATCCGGGCGTGAATATCCAGCTTTATTTATTGTAGCTTGCCGACGGCTGCGGCGATCCGCTTGCAGCCCTTTTCTATGTCTTCGAGAGCCGTGGCGTAGGAGAATCGGATATGCTCCTTGGAACCAAAGTCCTCGCCTGGGACGACAGCGACTTTAGCTTCTTCGAGGAGGTAATCGGCAAGGTCGCAGGGAGAAGCCAATTTTTTGCCGTCGGCCGTTCGACCCAACAAAGCACTGACGTTTGGAAAAACGTAGAATGCCCCTTGGGGTTTGAAACAGCGCACGCCTTCGATCGCGTTGAGTCTATCGACAATGACATCGCGACGCCTATGAAACTCCTGGACCATCGGCATGACGTCAGTCTTGCGGCCCCTTGATAGCCTCTAACGCCGCTGCTTGAGCAATCGAAGTCGCGTTTGATGTGCTTTGACTCTGAATCTTGGCGGCGGCGGAAATGATATCGGCCGGGCCTATTGCATAACCGATGCGCCAACCCGTCATTGCGTAAGTTTTTGAAACGCCGTTGACGATAACTGTGCGGTCACGCAACCCCGGGCTCAGAGCGACGATATTATGCACCTGGAAGTTGTCATAGACGATCTTCTCATAGATGTCGTCGGCGATAGCCAAGCAGCTATGCTGCTCGAGAACACGGGCAATAGCCCGGAGCTCATCGGCGGCATAACTGGCACCGGTGGGGTTACAGGGGCTGTTGAGGACGAAGACTTTCGTTTGAGGCGTCAGCTCGGCCCTGAGCTGTTCGGCAGTGATACGAAAACCGGTCGACTCGTTGGTTTGAATGATTTTTGGGACGCCCCCCGCCAGCAGCGCCATATCCGAGTAGCTCACCCAGTAGGGTGCCGGAATGAGGATCTCATCTCCGGGATTGATGACTGCTTGAAAGAGGTTATAGAGGGAATGTTTTGCCCCGCAGCTGACCAAAACATCTTCTTTCCGATACGCCAATCCATATTCTTGCTCATATTTGCGAACGATGGCTGCGCGCAATGGCTCGATACCCTTCACGTCCGTGTACTTCGTCATGCCTTTGCGCAGAGCCTCCACTGCCGCTGCTTTGATGTGCTCCGGGGTGTCAAAATCGGGCTCACCGGCAGAGAAATTAACCACATCAATTCCCTCCGACCGGAGTTTGCCTGCTTTGGCCGCGATGGCAAGAGTCACCGAGGGCTTAATCAGTTTGGTTCTTTCCGCAAGCTTTGTCATATGGGTATCTCTATTGTTTGAACTTCTTCACCAGTTTCGTGAGCACATTGCCGGGGACGAGCCCAGAGACGTTTCCGCCCAAGCCCACGACTTCCTTCACCAGACGCGAGCTGATGTAAAACTCGGACTCACCGGTCATCATGAAGAAGGTCTCCAATTTCGGTTTAAGGCGGTGGTTCATCATCGCCATCTGAAATTCATATTCAAAATCCGATACGGCCCGGAGGCCGCGGATAATGACCCTTGCGCGTTTGCGCTCTGCATAGTCAACCAGCAACCCTTCGAAGGAATCCGTTTGAACCCGTCGTTTGAGCCCCCTGAAGACTTCGCGTACCATCTGGAGACGCTCTTCCAGGCTGAAAAGAGAAGAGTCTTTGCCTGGATTCGTGGCGATGGCGATAATAACCCTGTCAAAGACGCGAAGCGTGCGTTTGACGAGGTCTACGTGTCCGTTGGTTATGGGATCGAACGAGCCTGGATAAATCGCCACGTTGTTCTGCGCCATATCGGGATCCTTGTCTTCGTAATTTGTTTTAGACTTCCTGTTTAAAAAAAGAAAGCAACGTGCTGCCGTAACGCCGCTGGTCCTGGAGCACGAGCGCGGCGTAGCGGGGTTCGACCTTCTCGCGGATGCTGTGCTCTGCGATCAACACTCCTGATTCTCGTAATAATCCTTCCTGGGCGATGATCTTCAGTGTCCTGGCAATCCACTGCTTATCATACGGCGGATCGAGAAATATGAGATCGAATGTCTCGTCCCGCCGCGCCAAAAGCCTCAGGGATCGAGCGACCGGCGTGATCCATACCTGGGTCCGGTCGCCAAGATGGAGGCGTCGAAGGTTTTCCCGGATTGCTTTGCCGGATTCCACCGAGGAGTCCACCAAGATCGCTGCGGCCGCGCCACGACTCAAAGCCTCGATGGTCACATTTCCCGTTCCGGCAAAAAGGTCCAAAACTTTAGTGCCGGAAAGATCATGGGGGAGAATATTAAAGAGCGCCTCTTTGACTCTCGCCCCCGTAGGACGCAAAGTCTGCCCTCTGGGCACCTTGAGACGCCGGCCGCGTGCATTTCCTCCAATAACTCGCATGATCTTCCAATCATTCCTGGTTCATTCCGTTCTCTACCAGGTCGTTACTCATCCACGGATAAGACGATCTTGCCGAATTGCTCGCCATCTTCCAAGCGCCGGTGCGCGACACTGGCTTCTTTCAGTGGAAGAACTTGATCGATCACGGGTTTGATTTGCGATCCTTCCATGAAATTCAACAATTGCTTGAATTCCCCACGGCTCCCGAGCGTCGATCCGAAAACTTTAAGGTGATTCCAAAAAATCCGCCTGATATCAGTCTGGGGACTGGTCCCGGCCACGGCGCCGGAGCTGACCAAACGCCCGCCCTTGGCTAGAGAAGCAAGGCTTCTCGCCCAACCATCGCCGCCAACACAATCCACTACGACATCGACGCCTCGTTTGCCGGTAATCCGTCTTACCTCTCCGGAGAAATCTGCGTTGCGATCATTGATGCCATATTCTGCGCCCAATGTCTTGGCTGTCGCCAGTTTCTCGTCGCTGTTCGATGTGACGATGATGTGCGTCCCCATGCGGGCCGCCACTTGCAGCGCCGCTGTTGCAACACCGCCCCCGATGCCGATAATCAACAGATGTTCGCCGGGTTTGAGTTCGGCGTTGGTGACGAGCATTCGCCAAGCGGTCAAATACACTAAAGGGAATGCGGCAGCCTCGTCAAATGAAAACTTGGCTGGAATCGGGAAACAATTTCGCGCGGGCAATCGGACATACTCAGCGTATGTGCCGTTCTCGTGTTCGCCGAGGATGCGCAGCCGGATACACAACAACTCGCGGTCGGTGATGCAAAATTCACATCGGCCACAGCCGGTGGCTGGATAAAGACAAACAGCCTCTCCCTCCGTGATGTGTTTCACGGATTCGCCGGTTTCCTTCACAATTCCGGCGCCATCGCTGCCAAGGATGTGCGGCAAGGTTACTTCCATGCCGCTCAGGCCTCGCCGGATACAGAGGTCGCGATGGTTAAGAGCGGCAGATTTGAGCTCGACGATCGCATCGGTTGGCACCGTGAGGCGTGGCTCGGGAGCCTCTTCGTAGAGAAGTTTTTCGACGCCACCGTGCTCGTGAATTCGCACCGCTCTCAATCAAATCTCCTGGCAAGAAATAGTAGTTTCGTTAGCAGGATGCAGCGGGAGTGTCAAAGGGCGGCGGACGCTGGCCGCGACCGGAAAAAAATCGTCAATGAAAGTGTCGGCGAACCACTGAAGGGTGGTCTATAGCATTACGCGGAAAATGAAGTGCCGCAACCGCAAGTTCCGCTCGCGTTGGGATTGGTGAATTTGAAGCCACCGCCATAAAGACTCACTACGTAGTCGATGGTCGTACCCTTGAGATGCGCCACGCTCTTGGGATCTACGTAGACCTTGAGGTTGTCCAGTTCCAACACAAGGTCGCCGGGCTCCTCATTCTTTGCGAAATCCAACTTATAGGAGAAACCCGAACAGCCCCCGTCTGCCACCGACACCCGTAACCCATCGTCTTTGCGGTTGCCGCGAGCCAGGAGAGCTTTGACTTGTTGAATGGCCTTCTCGGTCAATGTCAAATTGAGGGCTTCCGTTTCGACCGCTTGGTGGTTCTGTTCGCTAGTCATGAACAATTCTCACACTACCCACAAGGTAATGCGGGCGTCCAGCCAAGTCAAGGGAACAGGCAAACGACTGCGTTACTTCTCGAAGAGGGCCTGGACGAATTGGGGGGCGTCGAACGGTTGAAGGTCCTCCACTTCTTCTCCGACGCCGACGTACCTGACGGGAACGCCCAGCTCTTCTTGAATGCTCACGATGACGCCACCCTTCGCTGTGCCGTCGAGTTTGGTCAGTACAATACCGCTAATATCCGTCGCTTCTTTGAAAACACGGGCTTGCTGGAGACCGTTCTGCCCCGTCGTTGCATCCAGCACCAGAAGGGTTTCATGGGGCGCGTCCGGTTGTTCTCGGGAAATAACCCGCCGGATCTTTTTCAATTCCTCGATTAGATGGACTTTCGTATGAAGTCGTCCCGCGGTGTCGATGAGCAGGACATCGATACCACGACTCTTGGCTGCTTGCATGCCGTCATAAACCACTGCGGAGGGATCGGCGCCGGCCCGATGTTTGACCACGTCGACACCGACCCGTTGTGCCCACGCCTCGAGTTGCTCGATGGCGGCCGCGCGAAAGGTGTCCGCGGCCACCAGGAGGACTTTCTTTCCGGCTGATCGATATTGGGCGGCGAGCTTGGCGATCGTCGTCGTCTTCCCGACGCCGTTCACGCCCAAAAAAATGATCACCCAGGGGCGGACCGAAAGCGGAAGCGTTTTCGGAGGCGTTGTCGATGTCTGAAGCAGCTCCACCATCGCCCGTTGTAAGCGCAAAGACATTTCCTCCGCGAGATCCTCCGCCCCGCCCGGCGATTGCCCCCTTAAGAGGTCCATCAATTTGTGGGTCGCCTTGGGGCCCAGGTCCGCCGCGATCAGATTCTCCTCCATGGCGTCCAGCGATTCCTCGTCCCAGCGCTGGTTTTGGAAAATGGTGCCGAGTTTTTGCGCCCAGTTCTCCCGGCTCTTGGTCAGGCCGCTTTTCAGCCGTTGAAAAAACGAACTACCTTCCATTTAACTAGTGTGACAAATTTTTGGGTCGTGGGCGATGGGGTGGGACAGCGGTCGCTCGGAAAGAGCTAACTCATTCGCACCGACACAACTTTAGAAACTCCAGGTTCCGCCATCGTGATGCCGTAGAGGACTTCGGCAGCCTGCATGGTTTTTTTGTTGTGGGTGACCAGCACGAACTGAGAAATCTGGCTCATTTCTTTGATGATATCGTTGAACCGATCGATATTAGCATCGTCGAGTGGAGCGTCGACCTCGTCCAGGAAGCAGAAGGGGCTCGGCTTCGTCAAGAAAATTGCAAACAGGAGGCTTACCGCTGTTAATGCCTTCTCACCACCGGAGAGGAGCGTGATGAACTGCAGTTTCTTGCCGGGGGGCTGGACGACGATGTCCACTCCCGTTTCCAGATAGTCATTTTCATCCGTCAGAACCAGGTTGGCTTTGCCGCCTCTGAAGAGCCGAGGGAATAGGGACTGGAATTTTTCGTTGATCTCCTCGAAGCTTTCTTTGAACCGAAGCCGGCAAATGCGGTTTAATTTGATAATCGTGCGCTGAAGGTCAGCCATCGATTTCTCAAGGTCCTCTTTCTGCTGGTTCATGAATTGGAAGCGGCTGTTAAGCTCTTCGTACTCACCGATGGCGGCGAGGTTGACTTCGCCCATCCGCTCAAGCCGGCCCCGGAGGTCGTCGATTTCCGTCAACAGATCTTCCGTCGAGGCCATGGGTTCTGAGCCTTCGAAGCTGAGACTCTCCAGTCCGATATCATACCGCTCGCGGATATTGACGGCGAGATGCTGGCAGTTCAATCTTTTTTCTGCCAATAGGAGCTGGAGCCGATTCTTCTCTTCCTGGCAGGCCTCGCCCAGGGGCCGCAGCTCTTTAATCGACTCTTCAATCTCCAGTAGATTTCTGGAGATCTCTTTGTGTTTGTGCCGCTCGGTTTGCAGTCGCTCTTCCAACTCTTGCAAATTGCGACGGCCCGTTTCGAGAGCCCTTTCTGACTGGCTCAGAGCGAGTTCAATCTGGCTCCGCCGGCGCGTTATATCGGCGATCTGATCCCGCCGAAAGTTCATCTGCTCGAAAGTTTCCTTCCGTAGATTGAAGCGGTTTTCGAGATTATGACGGGTGTTTTCCTTTTTTTCTCCCAGCGCCGCATTACGGATGCGCGACTGAGTGACGGCGGCCTCCATAGCTTCGACAGACTTCTGCAACTCCACAGACGCTGCTTGTTTTTGCGTCAGGATAGTTTCCTTTTCGGTTTTGTCTCGGCTGCGAGTTTCAATTGCCGTTCGACACTCGTTGACTTCTTGCGTGACCCGATCCAGCGCGCTCGAAAGCTCGTTCTGCTCCTCGAGTAGAGCTTGAACCGTTTGTGTCAACCGTTCAAACTCTCGGTTCGCCGCGAGGTGCTCGTGCTCCAATCTCACCCGATCGAGCTCTAACCGATGAATCTCCGCTGCCAGCGAGGACTTTTTCGTTTCTGCCCGGTCCAACTCGCGTTTTAATTTTTCAACTTCCCGGTCTTCGATTTGAAGTTTTAGGTCGAGTTCCGTAAGAAGGGCCGTCAGCTCTCTGATGCGCCGTCGCTGCGTGAGAGCATTGCCCTCGAGCGCGTCACCGCTACCTCCGGTCACGGTTCCCATGGGATCGATGACTTCACCGTCCGGCGTTACCAGCGTGCTATGGAAGCCATTGCGATTCCACAGCGCCAATCCGGCCCTCAGGTCGCGCACGACGACCACATCGGACAGGAGATATTCTGCAACCTCGCCATAGCCCTCATTCACCGATATCACCTCGAGAAGAGGGGCGATAACCTCGGCTTCCCCTAACGGCAATGGACAATGTGCTTTTCTGGACAACCGGAGCGGGATAAAGCTGCCTCGACCTGAAGCCTCGCGCTTCAGGTATTCGATGGCTTCCACGCCTTCTTCTTGACCTTTAACGATCACGTACTGCAAGCGGTCACCGAGGACCGCCGTCAGCGCTTTTTCGAAGGGTTCAGGAGCTTCGATGACCTCGGCGACCAGACCATAGATGCCATTGGGCCCGGTGTCGCGATGGCGCTTGAGCATGATGGCGCGGACACCTTCCTGATATCCTTCATAATTCTTCTGCAAATCTTCCAGAGACACGAGTCTAGAACGATTTTCCTGAATTTGCTCTTTCAGTGACTCGGCTCTCTTTTCCTGGTCCTCTTTCGCTCGGAGAAGCGTTTGAAGCAAGGCGTTGACCTCCGCCGCTTCGACGCCTCTCTCACGGGACTGGCCAAGGCAATTTTCCAGCGCCGTCTTCGTGTCCTTAAGTTTTTGATCACACAGCGCCAGCGAGCTCGAGGTGGCCGCATGCTCCTCGCGGCTCCGCGCCAGTTGTTTGCCGATTTCCTGGCAGCGATTGGATTTGGCCAGCGCATCATTGCGCCCATAGGCGATTTGATTGGCCGCTTCGATGAGCGCTTCTTTCTCTCGATCAAGGTCGAATTGAAGTGACTTGATCTCGGACTCGAGCTTGTTGAGATCCTCTTCCTTCTCCTTAAGGAAGCTCTCTTCGAAGAGCGAGAGTTGCACAAAGCTCTCTTTAGCCTTCTCAAGCTCATCGATCTCCCGTCCAAGAGTTTGGGTCTTCTCCTCGAGTTGCAAGAGCGCCGCCCGAGTCTCCATCTCTGCCTGAGTGAGTTGTGCGAGATCCTTTCCGTAGAAGTCAATTCTTTGCTCTTCGGCTTGGATCTGAATCTTCCCTTGGTACACAGTTTCCTGTTGAACGCTGATCTCTTGCTCCGCCGTCAGCAGCGAGAGGCGCACCGTTTCGCTTTCGGCTTCCTTGGAACGGAGAGCGGTAACATGTTCGGTGAAGCGGTTCTCTGCATCCGTCAGTTGACATTCATAGTCGGCAATCTCCTCATTGAAGCCGCGTTGCTGAAACGCCGCATAGCGGAGATCCTTCTCCTTCAACTGCGTTTTCAGCGCGCGATAGCGCTCGGCTTTCTTAGCCTGCAGTTCCATCGTGCGGATTTGACGTTCGATCTCGCGGACGATGTCGCTGACCCGCAGTAGGTTCTGTTGCGTCCGCTCCAGTTTTCGCTCGGCCACAAGCTTTCGGCTCTTGTACTTACTTGTCCCCGCCGCTTCTTCGATGAGCGCCCGCCGATCTTCGGGCTTGGAGTTGACCAGTTCATCGACCCGTCCTTGCTCGACAATGGAATAGGCTTTGCTGCCCACGCCGGTCCCTAAGAAGAGCTCGATTATGTCTTTCAGGCGACAGGGGATCTTGTTGATGGCGTACTCCGACTCTCCCGAGCGAAAGAGCCGGCGAGTCACCATGATTTCACTGAAGTTATTGTATTCGATGGGACCGCGGCCGTCTTCGTTTTCGAAAATCAACGATACCTCGGCCATGCCGGTGGGAGGTGAGCTCTCACTACCGTTGAATACCACGTCCTCCATCTGATGCCCCCGGAGATGGCGGGCGCTTTGTTCACCCATGGCCCAACGGAGGGCATCAACGATGTTGGATTTTCCACAGCCATTGGGACCGACGATGGCCGTGATTCCCGGATTGAGCTCAACGACGGTTTTCTCCACAAAGGACTTAAATCCAACCATTTCAAGGCTTTTTAAACGCATAAACGCAATTCTTTTTCGGCGGTTCTGTGAGGAAAAATCCCGGGCGTAAGCTTTGCCCGCAATATTTCACACGTAGGCCAGGGTGTCAAGCAGAAATTACAATATGAGGGGGAATTTTTGGATTCGTACCACAATATGTGGGACGATTTACGGAGTAAACTACTTTTCTAAAAGTTCCGTGTTCCAGTACGAGACGTCTACTGTATTGAGAAAGGGCATCCATTCCTTATATCGCGATAGGCTAAAGGTCTCCTGCATAAATGGTGTCCATTTCGGCTTGAATGGTTTTCGAGCGAGTGTCATTCCTGCCTGTTGTGGGGTACGTCCGCCTTTCCTTCGGTTACACTCCTGGCAAGAACAGACGACGTTTTCCCATACTGAAGTACCCCCTTGGGAGCGGGGAATCACGTGATCGAGATTTAATTCATGCCGGGGCAGCCGCTGGCAGCAATATTGGCAAATACATTTGTCTCTTGCGTAGATGTTATAGCGACTAAAACGAACTTGTCTCTTCGGAACTCGGTCATAGCCAACCAGCAAAATGACCCGGGGAACCCGGATCACCCGATTCACCAGCCCGATGGATTCATCCCGAGCTGAGACCGAAAGGTCGCTCCAGCTATCATAGTCGAAGGTTTGATAATGCTCATTCACCGCCCTCGCAATGCCTTGATAAAGCAAAATAAAAGCGCGGCGAACCGACGTTACATGGATCGGAAGATAGGAACGATTAAGGATTAATACCTTAGTATTCAGGATCGAAAAGGCCGGCGCTGAGGCAGAGTAGTTCATTATAGTGGTCGCCCATCAAAAATATCGGGGGGAGGGTGGAATGTCAAACAGAACGAGGTGATGAGAACCCTGGTTGAAGTCAGGAATAATTTACACTATAAGGTTAAAGAGCTGCCCATGGATGTCTGGGTCTCCGATGTTGGCCGGCGATCCTTCTTGCGTTACCCCTGCCTCGCTTAACAAGCATTCCTTATGAAACAAGAAATTTTCATCAATTCCAGTCCCCAGGAAAGCCGCATTGCGCTCATTGAGGACGGTTTTCTCGCGGAATTCCTCATCGAGCGCAAGGAGGAAATGGGCATTGCTGGGAACATTTACAAAGGCAAAGTCTCCAGAGTGCTGCCCGGAATGCAGGCCGCTTTTGTGGATATCGGCATGGAGAAAGCTGCATTTCTGCATGCCTCGGACTTTTCCAGTGTCCCGGAAGATATCCAGCTCATCAGTTCACCAGAAGAGGACGTGGAAGTTGAGACACCTCCGAAACGGGTCTCCCGTCATCGCCTGCCTTTGGAAAAACAGCTATCCCGCGACGAGGAGATCCTTGTGCAAGTGGCGAAGGATCCATTGGGTACGAAAGGGGCCCGGGTTACGTCCCATATCTCCTTGCCCGGGCGCTACATGGTCTTTATGCCCGGGACGAAACACATTGGTATCTCGCGGCGAATCGAAAGCGAAGAGGAGCGCAAGCGCTTGAAGGAGATTGCCGAGTCGGTGCTGACCGATCATGGCGGGTTCATTTTACGAACGGCCTCGGAGGGACGAAGTAAACGAGAGATTCAAAGAGATCTTCGCTTTCTTACGATTCTTTGGCGACGGCTTCAGAAGAAGGCGGAGGAAGCACCCGCCCCTTCATTGATCCACCAGGATCTGGATCTCATCGCTAGAACGATTCGTGATTTTTTCACGGCGGATACCGAACAGGTGGTGATCGATTCTGCCAAGGATCACCGTCGCATCATGGATTTTATCCGTCAGTTCATGCCGAGGCTCAAAGCCAAAATAGTTTTATACTCGGGGGCGGAGCCCCTGTTTGACCGTCACGGCATCGAGGAAAAAATCGCAAAAGCCTTGGATCGACGCGTCTGGCTCCGTTCGGGGGGCTACATCATCATCGAGCGCACCGAGGCCTTGACGGCCATCGACGTCAATACCGGACGGTTTGTCGGCAAACGAAACCAAGAGGAGACCATCGTCAGGACCAATTTGGAAGCGGCCCAGGAAGTGGTGCGCCAGCTTCGGCTCAGAAACGTGGGCGGCATCATTATCATTGACTTTATCGACATGGAGAAAGAATCCAATCGTAAGAAAGTCTACGATGCCCTCAGGGACGCCCTCAAAAAAGACAAAGCCCGAACCAATATACTTAAGATATCCGAACTGGGTCTAGTCGAAATGACGCGCCAGCGGACGCGAGAGAGTCTGGAGAATCAGTTACTAAGCCCGTGCCCGCAATGTGACGGTCGAGGCCGGATCAAATCTTCGGTGACCATCGCCTATGACCTTTTGCGAGCGATCAAAAAACAACAGACGAATCTAGAGAACGGCAAGAATATTGTCGTGCGATTACACCCGGATGTCGCCAATTTTCTCTACGACGAGAAGAACAACAGCCTGGAAAATCTTGAACGGGAAATCAACCGCAGAATTATCATCAAGGTCAGCCAGGAGCTGCGCCACGATCAGTACGAAATCGCGGAATCGTGAGGCCAGCTTCTAGGCGGCGGCGATCTCTCGGCGCTATGCTCAATTGTATTGCTGGATTGCCGCGGTGTTGGCGAGATGAACTCGGTGGCCCTTCTCCATCAGTCCATCAACCAGCCAGTACCAGTTATAGGTCGATTCCACCACGATCCGCTAGATGATAATCGGAGCAACCGATTGATATAACGATAGAAGATTGTATGAATAGCGCGGTTTAAAGGCTTAGAGCGGGTTTTTTCGAGTGAAAAAGCCACTCCGCCGTTACCGGGCAGCAGCAATTGACAAATAGCTTAAGCAGAAAAAGATTCCCGACCCCTTTAACTCATCTGCTAACCCGCGCGCGGTGCTTTTCGGCGCGTCCGTGTGGACCGCTTTGTTATCCGTGATGACCGTTGCGCGAGCCATTTGCTGAATGAGGCCTGGCTTTCGCCCGATGGTTTTCCTGCTAATAGGCCCTCGACACTGATATCCTCGTCAAGCTCCTCCCAATGGATGCCAACACCTCGACCGACCAGGCGCCAGCGCTTCCGCTCGGCCGATGACGCATGCGACAAGCGCGGATACCATGCAAGGGGAACAGAGATGCTCCGTCCATCGCTCAGGTCCACACAAAGCGTGTCCTCCGAAACTGCCACGTTTTCAACAAAGGGTATTTCAATCTCCATCGCCGCGGATATCAGACTCGTCGATAGTTGCGTTCTTAAGGTCGATCTGTTTAACGGGGTAAGATAGGTTTAGTCCGCGCCAACACGAACCCGCTAAGTTGCAAATCGCCTGGGAATCCGTGGAGACGACTTTCATATATGCAGTAGCCAGTTCCAATCGTTCAACCGCTTCGCTCCGTTCAAATCGTTAACGAAGGAGGCTGACAAGAATCTGTGCCTACTGACCTGTCTGCTAATGGGAGCGCCCCGCGCTACCCATCGATCGTTGCCTAGGCTGTCTTGGCGAACCCTTCATTCACTTTTTTCTCGAAGGCGAGCAGCTTCTGGACGCTCGGGCGCTCCGGGTTATACTCGTATCGCTTCGACTCGGAGACCGTGCGTTCTAGCGGCTGCACACTGACGGTCGTCGGCAGAAACGAATAGGTCTGTCGACCACTCCGAGGCGCAAGCGACATGTAAGGCATCGGCACTACGGAGCGGAAACTGCTCAAGCAGTGCCACCGCTTGAGCTATCACTTCCTCAGTAATGCCAATAACAGTAGCGTCGTCGATGTCCGAAAGTACCGATGCCTTGGCCTTTCGATACTCTTGAGTTGAAACTTTGCGTTCGCGCCGCCGGCGGCACAGAGCCGAGACGATTTCCGGAATACAGATCACCGAGACGGCTAACGCTGAAGCCGAAGAGAGGATGGCTTGAACCTGATCGCTTCCTTTCTCTTCGATGTATCGTTTAGCCAGGGCTGAAGAATCGACGAAAACATTCAACGTGACTTCCGCCTTTCCGCCAAAATCGCCCTGCTGAGCGATGCACCGGGACAGACCAACCTCAAACCGGGCCGCTTCCATGACGGAATTTTCTCCTCGGTTTCAGCAGGAACGATTTTCGCCACTGTTTTGCCATGGCGAATGACACGAACTGTTTCACCCTTTTCAACGAGAGTCAAAATTTCTGACGCCCTCTTTCTGAACTCAGTAAATGATAAACTTTTCATACACGGTCCGCCTCCATCCACTGATTGTACATTACTGCACATTCGGTGTGCAATCTGCTAATCCCCGGCCGGTGGGGAGACCCGGCAGGCCGATGGCGGGACCTAGGTCGCAGCCATGCATGGGCCTCAGGGTTCCTAGCCAGGATTATTCACTGACGAACAACGATCGAGGGGCGAGCCCTCCGGATCGAAGGCAATGGGCCTCTACCTTGAGGCGGCCCGCAAACCTAGGTTCTGAAGCGGATACCTGGGAAAAGATTCGAGCGCAAGGTCAAATACCCTAATCGTCATTGGAACTGTTCGCCTCTGTGCCTTCGCTCCTCCAAGCTCGCCCCTTGATCGACACTGTGTCGTGGGTTTTCCTGTGAGCATGAATAATCCGGGCTAGGTGTTTCCATATCCTGACTTTTTGATTAAAGTTCTCGCACAAAAACGGAATTCCGAATTCATTGCGAGGAGGAAATATCATGGCAGAGCTGAAGCAAGACCCCACACATCCGTTGCAACACGAGCAATGTTATCTTTGTTTCATGACGCTGGTGGAACCGCCCCCGGTACACGCGCCATCCCGCGAGGAGGTGCGCCGCCCGCACAAGGAATACATGGCCAGACTCGAAAGCGAGGGGCGCCTGTTTGGCGCGGGCCTGCTCAAGAACGATAAGGAGAAGGAAACCTCCGATCTGGGTTACGGCATGTTCATCTTGCGCGCTGAAACCAGGGCGGAGGCGGAAGCGATCGCATTCCAAGAACCCAATACCAAGGCCGGTCTGCGCATCATGAAGGTGATTCCCTGGGCCCGGGGGGAAGGGGATATCAACATTTCGATCAGCTTTACCAACGGTACGGTGAAGATCGATCGGCGCAGTTATCTATTGGACAATGGCTAAGGATAATAAAAGCGTCGGTAAATATTCAGGGTACCTGGCCGCGTGCTATGGGCGCTCTCACCGTGATCTGCGTCGCGGTCGTCGCGCCGTCGTCCGCTCGGTTGGCCGTGATGGATAGTGTCGCGCCGGATTTCAACCATGTCGAATCGGCGATGACCCGTTTGACCACCAGCGTATCCGCCGGCACTAGGACTTTAATTTCGCCGCCCTTGTATTTGAGCAGCAACAGGCGCCCCTGCACGTTTTGAACCGCAACGTCCTCCACGGTGTCGACGTTGGCGTTGGTCATGGTGAGGCCGCTTCCCGGCGCCGAGCTGAGCGGGCGGTGCCCTTCGCCCGTACCCCGCTGGTCTTCGCTAAAAACATGCAAGCGCGAAGCACGGAAAGTTCCGTCCGGTTCCTTTGCCGCAGTGGCGCCCACGTACATCCCGGGCGTGATATCGGAAAACTTAATGGGAAGCTCGCCGCGGATTACCGTTTTGTCGTTGAGCTTCACCGCCGCAGGCCCATTAGTAGTTTCCACCACCAGCTCCTGCCCCTTCAGCGATGTCACTTTGCCGGTCACACTCACCGTGCTCTGCGCCCCCAGCGCGCCACTCGTTAGAAAAACGACGATTCCGATCGTGACTGCAGTCCAGCCACTGAAAGGTGTCATTTTAACGATGCCACGGTTTTGCATAACCCTATCTTGTCGTCCGCCCCCGGGGTCAAGGCTAGTTGGATTCGCCGCGCAGGATCTTTTCTAGCTCCGTCTGTGTTTGCTGATAGTTTTTATTCTTGTCAAGCCATTGCGGGGAGCTGACAACGAATTTAGCACCCCGGGCTCTGGCAGCGTCGAGCTTTTTTTTCTGATTGGATTCGGGGTATAGATGGAAGTCAAGCCCGTCGATGTCCCACATTTGCTTCTGGCCCTCCGCCGTGTGCAGGTAAACTATGAATAATGCCGCGGCATTTGGCGAACTCGAATTTACCGGCACGGCAGAGTATCGCGTGTGCGAGATGGTGGCATCGTCCATGATCGCGTAACCCAGAGGAACGCCCTGTCTCTGGCCAACGTTCACTTCCTGGTCGCCACAAGCCAAGACGAGCATGAGAAATTCGCCGCTGGTTATTTTATCCATCTCCCCGCAGCGCATCAGACCGCCGATATGCTTGGACAGTTTTTTGGCGTATTCGATGACCGGCTCTTTTCCCAGCAGCTCCGGCATGGCAAATTCCCTCAGTCCAGCGGCGTAAGGGGTGGAGGCGATTTTCCCTTTCCACTTAGGATTGAGGGCATCCGCCAGCTTTTTGGGAATATCGTTTCCTTTGACCATATCGCTGTTGTAGATAACCCCTACCAGAGTAGAAGCCATGGCGATGCCGATATTCCCTGGAACAATCGGGTCGAAACCAGATTCCTCAGGAATCGGCCGCTCCAAAAGCGCTTTCCAGTTTATGGGCGTCAAGACCTTTGTCTTCGACGTCATGACTTGAAGCATCGACTGGGGATTGCCGAAATAGACGTCGCTGCTGGCCGGCTGGCCGGCTGCCACTTCGCGCGAAATTTTGGTCATCATTCCCTGCATGTTCGGCCCCGGTGTGAACGAGGGTTTAAGCTTGAGACCATATTTCTTATTCATGGCGGCAACGATTTTATCCAACCCCGAGCCTCCATCCAATGTATCCGCGCCCCACTGCGCTTTCAGTGTAGTTTCATTTTTCGCTGCTTTAATGAGCTCGGACAGCGATTGCGCCGCTTTCGTACTCTCGGCCGCTGATACTTGCGAGGCCCAGAAGCAGAGAGCGAAGCCGATCACGGAAACCATAATGATTCGCAAGTTTTTTCTTCCCTGACGGTAAAGCATTGTAAACCCTCCTTTTAAATAAAGGCTAGCTATGGAACCCTATAGGCGAAACGTCGAATTTGCAAAGTCACGTTAACTAGGCGCCATCTCGACTCGCAAAATGCCGTCGCGAACCGGGCAGCTCCCGTTTTAGTTCTCCGGCATCATCTGCCGACGCCCGAACCACCAGAACACCAGTATGAGTGGAGTGAGCACCAGCGTCATCAGAAGCGTGACCGCAGCCGCCTGATTGATCGCTCCGGAATACCAGTAGCTCCAAATAACGGCCGGCAACGTGATACTGTCGTGACCCACTAGGAAAACCGCCACGGTCAATTCTCGATAGACAAGGATGGCCGTCCAGATCCACACGGACATGAGCGTCGGACGTATCAGCGGGACCAGAATTCGCCATGACGTACGCACCGTTGAAAGGCCGGCGGTGTACGCCGCTTCTTCGAGTTCCTTGTGGACCTGAAGCAACGAGCTATTAAGCGCTCGGGTGGCAAAGGCGATCCGCGAAATGACATAGACAATGGCGATCAACCATACCGAGCCATAGAGGGGAAGGATACCCTGGAGCACGAAGAGCGCGAGTAGTAGCGCTCCAATGGCGAGAATGACTTCCGGTAGGGCATGGGGTAAAAACGCGCCAAATTCCAACAAATAGCGCAAACGGCTGCGCGAGCGTACGATCAGCCACGAGATACTAAACGCCACAACCAGTGTCACCAGCGGCACGGATACGACCAGCAAAATCGTGTTGTACAAGCCGCGCCGGAGGAGGTCCCAGTTGAGATGGTAAAACCCGTTGAGCGAAAGTTTACTAAGCATGGCGAACGAGGGCGGGGCGAGGTATGGCGTGAACGCGGCATAGGCGATCAATAAGAGCGGAATGAGCTTAGTCGCCAAAAAGTACAGCGCGATGAACACCCAAGCCGCCACTGACCAACCCCCGATGTTGACAAGGGCAGGGCGGTAGCCTTTCCCGGTGATGACTTCGTATTTGTGACCTTGCCTCAATACCCGGCTGTACCACCACGTGAAGAGCAACGCCATAAAAATCATCACGGTCCCCATGGCGGCAGTGATGCCATGCTCGGGCAAACCGCTATCCGGTGGATTCGCTTTTAAATAGATATAGGTGCTGAGCATGTAGATTCTATTACCGAGACCGATAATCGCCGGAACGTCAAAGGTGGCAATCCCGATGGTAATCATATAAATAGCCGCTGCCAAAATGGCCGGAAACGCCAGCGGAAGCGTAATGCGGCGCATGGTGCCGAGAAATCCCATACCGTGGATTTTTGCGGCTTCTTCCAGCGACGGATTCATGGCGCGAAACATCTGCGCGGTCAGTATAAAGGCCAACGCCGTCAGGTTCAGTCCCTGAACGAAACCCATGCCCACCGGGGTCGCGATATTGATCGGCCCCTGCTCGAAACCGAAATATTCCATCAGCCATCGGTTTAAAAATCCGATGCGCACATGGGCGATGAAAGTCCATCCCATGGCTGTGTAGATTCCGGGTATGAGCAACCCTAAAGTCATGATCGTGTACACGAGCCCCTTTCCCGGCATGCTGGTTCGCTCGGTTAACCACGCGATGGGAAGCCCTATGACGAGTGCGGTAATCGTCGTCGAAATTGTAAAGATTACCGTGTTCCAGAATACTTTGATCATAAAGGGTTCACCGAAAACTTGCGCGTAGTTGTTAAGTGTGTACCTTGCATCTGGAGTGCCGATGATGCCGGTTTGAAAACTGACCCATACTAGAACACAGACAAGGACAAGGATTACGATCATCGGTAGGGCGGCGAGCATCATTAACAACGGCGAGGATTGTAAGCGAATTCCCAACAGCCGCGGTAATCTAAGCACAGCTTCCATAATGATCCTCCAGCAGCGTTTTTTTATTCTCGATGAAAAGTCCGTCGAGTTTTCTATGTACGTTGCGGTCAGGTTCTTGGATCCAAATTTGCGCCTCAGAGGCGTTCTTTGCTCTCCGAACCAGGGAAAGCCATAATGTCGGAAGGATCGACGTACAGCCGCGCGACTTTGTCCGACGGCATCGCGCGGCTCTTTCCCATCAATAGTTGATCGCCGACGACCGCGTCGTAAACAAATTGATCGCCGAGAAACGTGCTGGTACGGAGCGTGGCCGCAAAGGAATTGATACGGCGCTCCTCGTCGTGGCTCCCTATCTTCAGTGCTTCGGGTCTGAAACCCAGAAGGACTTCGGGGCCTAAATTCCCCTTTAGACAAACGTCAAAGCGGCCGATCTTCGTCTCGACGCAGTTCGCTTTCACCAGCCGGCCAGCGAGCCAGTTGACGGAGCCGAAGAAATCCGCCACTTCGGAGCAGTTAGGCCGGTGGTAAAGTTCCATCGGTTCACCGCATTGCAGCAGCTTGCCGAAACTCATCAGCGCGATCTTGTCGGCGATGGCCATGGCCTCTATTTGATCGTGGGTGACATAGAGCACCGTCGAGCCGAGCTGCTTGGCCAGCTCGCGAATCTTGCCGCGCACTTCCTCCCGCAGCCGCGCGTCGAGATTGCTGAGCGGTTCATCCATCAAAAGGATCTGTGGGTTGACGGCGATGGCCCGTGCGAGGGCGACACGCTGCTGCTGGCCGCCGGAGAGCAGGGTCGCCGAGCGCTCGGCGAAACCTTCCAGCTGAACTAGGCGCAAGGCTTCGTGAACACGGCTGGATACCTCGCGGCGCGCAATTCGCTGGGTTCCTTCGGCCAGCGGCAACGCGACATTCTGATACACGGTAAGGTGCGGCCAAACGGCGTAGGACTGGAACACCATCCCAAGCTTGCGCTGCTGTGATGAAACCCAGACGGGCGGATTGTCCGACGATACGACACGATCAGCGATACTTATCGTTCCGCCGTCGGGAGTCTCCAAACCCGCAACGCATCGTAGCAGCGTTGTCTTTCCGGAGCCGCTCGCCCCGACGATGACGAAGAACTCCCCTTCGGTCACCTCGAGATCCAGTGCCTTGATCGCCACGACCTTGCCGCTGCTGACCGTAAACTCTTTGGTGAGGCCTTGGATGGAGATCATTGTCAAATTCGGAATTCGAATTTGCGAATGCTACAGATACTTAATGCCGAGCGGCGGATTTGCCACGGGCGCGCTTCCATTGCTCGGAGGGGCGTTCCTCTCTTAGCGTTTCTGCCTCTAACATATGTCCCTCCGTGTTAGAAGGTTGATCTTGAAGAGAGAGTTCGAAATCCGGGCCGATTCTTATTGATACAGGCACTATTGTCAAGGCCATTGAGGCCCTGGGAAAATGGAGTGTTGGAGTAGTGGAGTATGGGGTTTTTTAATGCATTACTCCATCGCTCCAGTATTCCGGTCTCTGTGAGACTGCTCGTAATGCTGGCGCAGGAGATCCTTGCCGTAATCGTTGCCATTCGGAGTGCGAACGACCACGTGGATGTGATCCCTGTAAGGCGTCTCATACTGCGGGAATGCCTGACCCCGCTGGTGGTCGAACTCAATAATGATGACGGGGCTATGGACACGGTAGTAGAACACGCTGTCTTCCTCTACGCCGCCCATCCAGGAAAAGTGAGTCTGCTGGAGATACCGCTTTACCTCTTCTCTCTTTATTTCGGCGTGATCCGGCCGGATGCGGCCGACATGAACGTCAATCAGGCGGAGCAAAAGGTCACGTTGTGAACTGGAGAGCGCGTCGTAGCGGATCCCCTCGTAGCGGAGTTCAAAATTATCGCGAAAGGCTGTGGTAAATGGCTCACGCGGTAGATCCGGGGCGAGGACAGCTTGGTTGCGTTGATTCGCAGAAAGGGCTTGAATCACCGCTAGTCCCTGCTCCTCTTCGGCCTTGAAGACCCGTGTGCCGGCGTACTTGCCGCTTGTGGCATGGACCGGCTCCGAGCCTAGAAAGGTGGGAGTCATGACGATTTGGTCTCCGAGGACGAAGGTGTTGATGTTAAGATGATGCCCATCAAGCTGCCAGCCCCAAGGCTCAATAGCGGAGGGTCTCCCCATAATGCTGAGCCAGTAAAGATCCTCGCCGTACTCGTCGATCCTGCCCGTCATCTCCATGACGGTTTCATTTAGACGCATGATGTCCCGCGCGGTCTCAAATCCTTGGGTGCTCAAGGTCTCTTTTAGAAGCGCAAAAGCTCGGTCGCGCTGAGGATCGGTCATCTCGAAAAACGGGATGCCATGCCGCATCAAGGTGCGATGGATATTGCTCCATTTCCGCCACTCGACGGTGTCCACAGGAAAGAGGGTGTTGGCGCGCTGCTCCAAGTTTAGCGATGTAAGAAATCCTTCAGCAGCCGCTCTGATAGAATCGGTGGGCACACCTGTTTTTTGGATAGGGAAAAGCCCGGGGACCACCCTCCCGCCGGAAGTAATTCCTTTGAATGGCTCCGCCACCGCCTTGAGCGCATTTTCGACGTAGCCTGCAGGGCCGCCGCCCATGCGCAGCGCCCGCTTGGGTGAGGTCTTGGTGGCTGTCATCGTAAGTAGTTCCCGGACCGTGGATCGATTCAAAGGGGAGAAGGAATCGCACGATCACTCAAACGAGTTTGCAATCGATAACCACCTATCGAAATGCTAACTTGGAAACCGATCTCAGTTATATTCGGTGCCCGGCAGTGGATTCTCGACAGCCTCTTCAAGAGTGGTGGCCCGTTTCCATTCATTTGCCGGACGGCTTTTGCCGTCGGTACCGATCTGGTCCATGGAAGCGTAGATCTCGATCTTATAGCCGTCCGGATCGTAGAACTCTAGGCCCGGATTACCCCCCGGGCCCCGGCGGCCCTCGTAGAAGATTTTTACCCCTTTGGAGCGAAGGAAATCACGAATCTTGAACAGCTCTGCAACGGTCGCTACCTCAAGGGCCATATGATCAAAACCCACTTGGCCGTGTTTGGGCAATTCGTTTTTCTCTTTGGCTTGAAGCAACGCAACCGTATGGTGATCGGTCGCATTGCGGAAAAACATCATGCCAATTTCGTTTCGGTCGGAGAATTTGAAGCCCATAATCTCCGTCCAGAACTTGCTGCTGCGCTCGATGTCGCTGACGCTCAGAACCACGTGTCCGATCTTCTTGATCTTGATGGGAGATTTTTCTTCCGCCATAAGTTCCTCCTTTGCTGGATCTTTGTTAAACTCATGAGTTAGAAAGCCACCGGTTTATGTCCCTCACCTCTCTCTCCTCCGCTAAGGGGAGAGAGAACTAGGATAAGAGGACAGACTGAAAATCGGTCGGCATTGGCTACCTGAACTAGCCGGTTGTCTATCATGGAAACGGCACCAAGGCAATTTCTTAACGGTGTTGATTAGGTAGAATGAGTCGGGTATACGGAGACCCACAGGTGGCGCGGCAGGCCGGTGGGTCAACGTCGGCCATTTCAAAGACCCTGCCGCGAGGTTGATTCCACCTAGTCAACAACGTCCGAATTACGCTCACAGAGATGTTTCGTCGTGTTGATCTTCCCGCGCGGGTCCCTGGAAAATTGTTGCTGCACAGCATGCCGGGCCGCTTTGAAACGATCGAGAGGGCTTGGCAACAGGTGAAGAGCGACGCGGTCGGCTCGATCGTCTGTTTAGCCGAACAATACGAAATCCGCCTGAAATCCGCCGCCTACGCAGAAGCCCTGGAAGGCGGGAATGTTCCCTGTTCCGTGCTGTCTTTGGAAATTCGTGAGGGCGGCGTGCCCGAAGACCGGGATGGCTTCTGGACGCTCGCGAATGCGGTCGCGAATCGATTGGAATCGGGGGAAGCGGTGCTGGTTCATTGCGCGGGCGGGCTCGGCCGCACGGCCATGCTTGCGATCGCTGTGTTAATGGTGTTGGGGGAACCGATGAACGAGGCGGAAAGCGCGGTTTCGCGAGCGGGATCTATGGTGGAGACAATGCCGCAAATCGAAATGCTTTCCTGGTGCGCGACACGGGCTTCGCTCAAATGAGGAATGGGTCGATGCGACTCATCGCCGAAAGTTTCATTCGCCGCAGCTGAGCCATGCTCCTTCTTGACCTCCATGCGTGTGACTTAAGGGATCTCATCTGAATATTCTCGATCAGTTCTTAGGTAAGGAGGCAGGGAATCTCGTTCAGTTCATAAAATATGCGATCAGTGGGGGCATAGCCACGGCAGCTCACATATTGGTCTTTCATCTCGCCGCGTGGAAATTATTTTTCGCTTTACAGGCCAACGATTGGTTCGCAAGACTGTTGAAGCTGCCGATTCAAAAGTTGGACAACACCACGCGGTCACGAAATTCCATGAAGGCAAACGGCGTGGCGTTCGTCATTTCAAACTTGGTGGCGTATTTGATCAACATTTATTGGGTGTTTGTTCCCGGCCGTTATCCCTGGGTCGTGGAAATCCTTTTATTTTATCTTGTTTCAGGTGTCGCCATCGTGATTGGCACCGGATTCATGGGTTTTCTGATCCGACGTTTCGGCATGCTGACAACGTATGCTTTCGGCGCCAACATTTTTACCGCTATCATGATTAATTACGCGATGCGCAAGTTCTTCATTTTCAACGGATAGAAAATTCGGCACTACAACTCAACAAACTAGGGTAGCTTGGCGACGTTCCACCCGCCGCCCAGCGCTTTGATCAAAAGCACGCTGGCATTGAGGCGGTTCCCAAGTATATTGATGGAAGTCCTTTCGTTGTTGAGCGCCGCCGTCTGAGCGATGATGACCTGAAGATAGCTGGTAATCCCGGCTTTGTACTGGTTGCCGACTACGGTGACGGTTTGCTGCGCGGCGTTTACGGCTGCATCCTGGACTTGGGCTTCGCTTTCGAGAATCCGCAGCGCTGCGAGGTTATCTTCAACCTCTTGGAATGCGGTTAACACGGTCTCGCGGTAAGAGGCCACGCTGCCATCATAGACCCCACGAGCCTGTTCCGTCAGCCCCGCGCGCAGGCCGCCGTCAAAAACAGTCTCCGAAATGGCTGGTCCCGCTGACCAGAGACGGCTTGGCGCCGAGATCCACTGGCTCAGGCTGGTACTTTGAAAACCACCGGTGGCATGCAGCGAAACCGTAGGATAGTAGGCCGCGAGGGCTGCCCCGATCTGAGCGTTGGCAGCGGCAACCTGCCGCTCGGCGGCGGCGATGTCGGGTCGGCGCTCAAGGACTTCCGATGGGACGCCTACCGGAATCGGCGGCGGCACTATAGTCATAGCTAGTGGTGCCGCAGGAATGGAAACCACGGAGGCGGGTTTGCCGATTAGCAGCGCGATGGCATGCTCGAACTGCGCGCGCTGCACGCCCACATCGATGGCTTGCGCCTGGGTGGTCTTGAGCTGGGTCTCGGCCTGGAGCACGTCCGCCCTCGATACGACACCGCTGGCGTATCGATTGTTGGTCAAGTCCAGCGATTTTTGAAAGTCCGCGGCGGACGCGTCGAGGAGCTGCTTCTGTGTATCGAGAGTTCGCAGCTGAAAATAATCTTGTGCCAGTTCGATCTGAGCGCTCAGCCGCGCGGTTTCCAGATCCGCCGCGCTCGCCTGGGCGCCGGCTTGGCTGGATTCCACAAGGCGACGGATCCGACCCCAGACATCTATTTCCCAAGAAGCATCGACGGCCATTGCAAATAGTGTAGGTGCCGTCCTCCCGGAGGAGCTGTTACTGATTCTAGTCTTCGTGGACTGACTGGAGTTATTCAGGCTAGCGCCGATGGTCACCGTTGGAAAGTAGGCCGCTCGGGCTTGCTGGACGAGCGCACGCGCCTGGCGGTACTGCGCTTCCGCAAGAGCCACGTTTTGATTGGAGACATCCACCTGTTCTTCGAAGGCGTTTAATTGGGGATCGTCGAACATCTCCCACCAGTTGCCGCGGAGAGTCGCGTCTTTGGGTTGCGCCACTTGCCAGCCTGTGTTTTCCCTGAAAGCATCGGGCACTTCGACGGTGGGCTTCACATAGTTCGGACCGACTGTGCAGCCAGCAAGCCAGCCAAAACTGATCGTCGCCAACGCCAGGAGAAAGGGCTGAACTATTTTCGTTAAGTGACGCATGAATTCGTTGTATTCAGTCGCCTCGCTTGCAGAAGCAGTTCAAAACGTTCAAGCCGTTCAAAGCGCGCCTCGCTCAGTCTTTTTGAGCTGCCTGCGAAACAGAAGGTTTCGGCGACCTGTCAATCAGCCTCTTGCATGATTGGTCTGGTCAGCCGTGCCCGTCGGCGCTGGAACCAAAGACGGCGGCGATCGAGGTAGAGATACATCACCGGGGTCGTGTAAAGCGTCAGCAGCTGACTGAAGATCAGCCCTCCGACGATGGCGATCCCCAACGGCCGCCGCAATTCTGACCCTACTCCCAATCCCAGCGCCAGCGGCAGCGCTCCCAAGAGTGCCGCCATCGTCGTCATCATGATCGGCCGGAAGCGCAGCAGGCAGGCCTGGTAAATCGCCTCCACAGAGCTTTTCCCCGCGGTGCGCTCGGCCTCGAGCGCGAAATCGATCATCATGATCGCGTTTTTCTTGACGATGCCGATCAGCAAGATAATGCCGATCAGCGCGATGACGCTCAGTTCGGTGCGGCATAAGAGCAGCGCAAGCAGCGCGCCTACGCCTGCCGAAGGCAAGGTGGACAGAATTGTGATCGGATGAATCATACTCTCGTAAAGAACGCCGAGCACGATGTAGACCGTCAGTAGCGCGGCGGCGATAAGCAGCGGTTCGCTCGCTAATGATGCTTGGAAGGCTTGGGCGGTTCCCTGGAAGCTGCCGTGGATGTTCGCCGGCAGGCCGATCTGGCGCTCGGCTTCATCGACCGCTGCTACCGCGTCGCCCAGCGCCAACCCGGGCTGTAAATTGAACGATAGCGTGACGGCGGGAAACTGTCCCTGGTGTGTCACGACGAGCGGGGCAGTGGAAGGCTCATAATGCGTGAAGGTGCTCAAAGGGACCTGAGCGCCGCTCAGTGTTTTCACGTAAATGTGTTTTAGACTGTCAGGGCTTTGCCAGAATTGGGGGTCCACCTCCAGCACGACATGGTACTGATTGAGCTGCGTGTACATGGTCGATACCTGTCGCTGGCCGAAGGCGTCGTAAAGTGTGTTGTCGATCATTTGTGTCGAAATCCCGAGCCTTGCGGCGGTAGCTCGGTCGATGACCAAGCCCGCCTGGAGTCCCTTATTTTGTTGATTGCTGTTAACGTCGAGCAACCCGCGCACGGTTTTGAGCTTCTGGAGCATGCGTGGACCCCATACGAGGAGGTCGTGCACGTTGTCGCTCTGCAACGTGTATTGGTATTGCGCGTTCGTCATGCGGCCGCCCACACGCAAGTCCTGCACCGGCTGAAGGTAGAGGGTGACCGCGGGAATACGAGCAAGCTTTTGACGCAAGCGCGCAATGACCTGCTCGGCGTTGATCTTGCGTTCTGCCAGAGGCTTCAAAGTGAGAAACATATTGCCCGTGTTCAAGGGCCTACCGCCAAATCCGCCGCCATTAAAGGCCATGACGGAATCCACCGCTGGGTCCTCCACAACCGTCTCCGCCAACTGCGTGATTCGGCTCCGCATTTCCTGAAAGGAAATGTCCTGATCGCCCTGGATCGATCCGTTGATCCGGCCTGTGTCCTGCTGGGGAAAGAAGCCCTTCGGGATTTTCACGTAGAGAAAGACGGTCGCTCCCATCGTCAGGAGCGTCACCAGAAGGATCAGCGGTTGATGCTTGAGCACCCAGGTGAGGGAGGACTCATATTTGCCGAGGATCCACTGGAACACGCGCTCACTGGCCTGGTACAGCCGCCCGTGGTTCTCTTGATCGTGGGACCGTAGCAGCCGCGCGCACATCATCGGTGTGGTCGTCAAAGACACCAGCAACGAGACGCCGATGGCCAACGACAGGGTGACGGCGAACTCACGAAAAAGGCGGCCGACAATGCCGCCCATCATCAGGATCGGGATGAAGACCGCCACCAACGACAAGCTGATCGAGATCACGGTAAAACCGATTTCCTTGGCGCCGAGTAATGCCGCCTCCAGCGGGGCCATTCCCTGCTCCAGGTGGCGGGTGATATTTTCGATAACGACGATGGCGTCGTCGACGACGAATCCGGTGCCGATGGTGAGCGCCATGAGCGATAGATTGTCCAGGCTATAGCCGAACAGATACATGCCGCCGAACGTGCCGATGAGAGAGATCGGCACAGCGACGCTCGGGATGATCGTCGACCGCACACTGCGTAAGAAAAGAAAAACCACGAGAATGACCAGTACGATAGAGATCAACAACGTGATTTGCACATCGTGGACCGAAGCGCGAATCGTTGTGGTGGCGTTTAAGACTACGGAGAGTTTAATGGTCGGAGGGATGGAAGCGCGAAATGATGGCAGCAAGGCGAGGACGCGGTCGACGGTGTCGATGATATTTGCGCCCGGTTGACGATAGACGACGAGCAAAACGGCGGGTTTTCCGTTCGCGAGACCCCCCGTGCGAATATCCTCCACCGAGTCGGTGACGGTGGCGACATCAGCGAGGCGCACCGCTCCACCGTTCCGGTAGGTGACAACCAGCGGCCGATAAGCATCGGCTTTCAGCAATTGGTCGGTAGCGCTGAGCGACCAGGTGTGGCTTCCATCCGCGAGAGAGCCTTTGGGGCGGTTAGCATTGGCGCTGCTCAGAACCGCCCGCAGATCTTCCAGACCGAGTCCATAGTGATTTAAGATTGTCGGGTTGGCATCGACCCGGACCGCCGGGAGCGCCCCGCCGCCGACATCCACTTGACCGACGCCTTTTACTTCCGAAAGTTTCTGCTGCAGGATGGAAGAGGCAATATCGTACATCCGAGCTTTTTCGACTAGGTCAGAAGTCAGGGCAAGCATCAGAATTGGCGCGTCGGCGGGATTGACTTTCTTGTAGGAAGGATTGCTCGGCAGATTGCTTGGCAGTTGGCCCCGGGCAGCGTTGATCGCAGCCTGGACGTCCCGAGCCGCCGCGTCGATATTCCGATTTAAGTCGAATTGCAAAACAATGGCCGTCGAGCCGATGGAGCTTGACGAGGTCATTTCGGTGACGCCGGCGATACGTCCGAATTGGCGTTCCAGCGGCGTTGCGACGGAAGAGGCCATGGTCTCGGGGCTCGCGCCCGGGAGCTTCGCCTGAACATTGATGGTGGGAAATTCCACCTGAGGCAAAGGGGAAACCGGGAGAAAGCGATAAGCTACGGCGCCCGCAAGTCCCACCGCCACGGTCAACAGCGTTGTAGCGACCGGTCTTCTAATGAACGGCGCCGAGATACTCATGAGCCCGCCTCCGGTTGAAGTTGCGGCTCGCGGCGTTTAGCGCGAAACCGGGCCAGGCGTTTGGCCAGACGATCGAATGCGAGATAGATCACCGGCGTCGTGTATAGTGTGAGCAGTTGGCTCAAGATCAAGCCGCCGATAATGGAGATTCCCAACGGGCGGCGCAACTCCGCTCCCATTCCCGTGCCCAGTGCCAAGGGCACGCCACCGAGGAGGGCTGCCATCGTTGTCATGAGGATCGGCCGAAAGCGCAGCAGGCACGCTTGATAGATGGCGTCCAAGGGGGTTTTTCCTTCCCGGCGCTCAAGGTCGAGAGCGAAGTCGATCATCATAATGGCATTTTTTTTCACGATGCCGATCAGCAGAATGATGCCGATCAGCGCGATGACACTGAAATCGGTCCTGCAGATCATCAGCGCGAGCAGCGCGCCGACTCCGGCTGAGGGCAAGGTCGAGAGAATCGTGATCGGGTGAATATAGCTTTCGTAGAGCACACCGAGGACGATGTAGACGGTCACGAGCGCCGCCAGAATCAAGAATGGCTCGTTAACCAGGGAGGCCTGAAACGCTTGCGCCGTTCCTTGAAAGCTGGCCTGAATGCTCGCGGGCAGAACGAGCTCTTGCTTGACCTGGTTGACTGCGGCCACTCCGTCGCCGAGTGAAGTGCCGGGCGCGAGATTAAACGACACAGTGACTGCCGGAAATTGCCCTTGATGGTTCACTGTAAGCGGAGCACTGCTGGATTCCAGGCGCGTGAAGGCGCTGAGCGGCACGGTCCCACCCGTACTCGATTGAACGTAGAGATGGCTTAAATCCTGTGGATCTTTTCTAAAATCAGGCTGGGTTTCCAACACGACGTGGTACTGATTCAATTGCGTAAATATCGTCGACACCTGGCGTTGCCCGAACGCGTCATAAAGCGTGTTATCGAGCGTCTGTGGCGAAATGCCGAGCCGGGAAGCTGTCGCGCGATCAATGACAAGGCGCGTCTGGAGCCCTCGGTTCTGCTGGTCGTTAGCCACGTCGCGGAGCATCGGCAGCGACTGGAGCTTTTGCATAAACCGCGGAACCCACACCGTAAGCTCACTTACGTCGGCATCTTCGAGACTGTACTGAAATTGGGTCCGGCTCACCCGGTCTTCCACCGTCAAATCCTGAACCGGCTGCATGAAGAGCGTGATGCCATCGACCTTCGCAAGCTGTGGCTGCAGGCGACGAATGATGTCGCTGGCGCTGATCCGCCGCACTTCGATGGGCTTTAGATTGATCTGGATGCGACCGCTGTTCAGCGTTGTGTTGGTACCGTCGACGCCGATAAAAGAAGACAGGCTTTCGACCGCCGGATCCTGCAGGATTACGCGCGCCAACGCCTGTTGCCGATCGGCCATGGCGGTGAAGGAGATGCTCTGAGGAGCCTCGGAGACTCCGAGGATGACGCCGGTATCTTGTACCGGGAAAAAGCCCTTAGGAATAAAAATGTAGAGTAGCACGGTGCAAACAAGCGTCGCCGCGGCGACCCATAGGGTCGCGGTCTGATGCTCAAAGACCCAGGTGAGCGTCCGGCCGTAGAATGCGATTACCGACTGAAATGCCCTGTCCGAGGCCCGGTAAAAGCGGCTCTGCTCCGACTCGGGCTTATGTCGCAGCAGTTTGGCACACATCACGGGCGTGAGCGTCAGCGATACGACCGCAGAGACTAAAATGGTCACGCTGAGGGTAACGGCAAACTCTCGGAACAGGCGTCCGACAATGTCGCCCATGAAAAGTAGCGGGATTAAAACCGCGATCAAGGATACGGTGAGCGAGACGATGGTGAATCCTATTTGCTCTGAGCCTTTGAGCGCCGCTTCGAGCGGCGAGTCGCCTTCCTCGATGTAGCGCATGATGTTTTCGATCATCACGATGGCGTCATCGACCACGAAACCGGTGGAAATGGTAAGCGCCATCAGCGAGAGGTTGTTCAGGCTGTAGCCGAGCAGGAGCATGACGCCGAAAGTGCCCACGATGGATAGCGGCACGGCGATGCTCGGGATCACGGTGGCGGAAAGCGTACGGAGAAAGAGGAAAATCACCATGACCACCAACGCGACGGTGAGCATCAGCTCGAACTGCACGTCGCTGACCGAAGCTCGAATCGTCGTCGTGCGGTCAGTCAGAATCGATAGATCGACTGAGGACGGCAGCGAACTTTTGAGTTGCGGCAGGAGATTCTTTATGCGGTTCACGACGGTGATGATATTGGCGCCCGGCTGCCGTTGGATGTTGACGATGACCGCAGGCACCTGATTCATCCACGCTGCTTGTTTGACGTTTTCGACATCGTCGATGACCGTGGCGACATCTGAAAGATGCACGGGCGCGCCGTTGCGGTAGGCGATGACCAGCGGGCGGTATTGGTCGCTTGACAAGAGCTGATCGTTGGCAGCGATGGTGTAAGCCTGATGGGGACCGTCGAAGTTTCCTTTGGCCTGGTTGACATTCGCCTGCGCGATGGCCGTTCGCAGGTCTTCCATCGTGAGGCCGTACGATGAAAGCGCCGTCGGGTTCGCCTGAATACGCACCGCCGGCTTCTGGCCGCCGCTGATGCTCACCAAACCGACGCCGGAGAGCTGTGAGATCTTCTGGGCCAGCCGGGTATCGGCCAGATCTTCGATTTTGGGAAGCGGCAGCGTCTTTGACGTCAGGGCGAGCGTTAAGACTGGGGCGTCGGCCGGGTTGGTCTTGCTGTAGATCGGGGGATTGGGCAGATCCGCAGGTAAAAACGTTGATGCAGCGTTGATGGCGGCCTGCACCTCTTGCTCCGCTACGTCGATGTTGAGATCCAGGCTGAATTGTAACGTGATGACCGAGCTACCGTCGGAACTGGTGGAAGTCATCTGGTTCAAACCCGGGACTTGGCCGAACTGGCGCTCCAGCGGCGCCGTGATGGACGACGCCATCACATCGGGGCTTGCGCCGGGATAGAAGGTGACGACCTGGATCGTCGGATAGTCTACCTCCGGCAGCGCCGACACCGGCAGCTGCTTGTAGGCAACCGCTCCAACCAGCAGCAAACCTGCCATCAATAACGAGGTCGCAATCGGTCTGAGGATAAAGGGTCGAGAGGGATTCATATTAGTCTGCGCTTCGCGCGTTCAAGTCGTTCAAACCGTTCCAAACGTTCAAATCGTTTAGAACTTCGTCCCCCGATTCGCGCGGGGGAGGAAAGCGGCGGGGGTTTGAACGTCTTGAACGATTTAAACGTTTTGAACCTCCTTCATTTTTACGAACCCGAGCTTTGCGACCCCTGCAAAGCAACTTTTGCTCCGGGTTGAAGCTTGTCGACTCCGTCGGTCACGACGACCTCTCCCGCAGTAAGGCCGCGCGCGATTGCCGTCTGGTCCCTCTCGGTTCCTTGGACCTCGACGTTGCGGGCCTCCACCGTATTATCCGGTTTAACAACGTACACGAACGCCGACTCCGCGACTGTGTTGGATCGCAGCGTTCGGAACGAGAACTGCGTTGTGGATCGTATCCAGCAGCAGACGCGCATTGACGAACTGATTCGGGAAGAGGGTAGTGTTCGTGTTCTGAAAGAGCGCCTTGAGCTTGACCGTACCCGTCGTCGGATCGATCTGGTTGTCGATCGTCAGCAGCGATCCCGAGGCAAGCTTGTGCTTCAGATCGCGGTCGTAAGCTTCCGCCGGCAGCGGGTGCCCTGCTCGCATCTGCTGTTGCACCTGAGGAAGGCTGTCCTCGGAGATCGCGAAGATCACGGCGATCGGGTCCATCTGGGTAATGACAAGCAATCCGTTCGTGTCGGAGGCGTGCACGATGTTGCCCGGATCCACAAGACGGAGTCCCACCCGGCCGGTAATCGGCGCTGTGATGTGGCAATAGGTGAGCTGCAACCTGGCGTTATCGATCTGTCCCTGATCGACTTTGACGGCGCCTTCGTACTGGCGCACGAGCGATTCCTGAGTGGCTAATTGTTGCTGGGGGATTGAATCCTGACTAAGTAGCACCTGATAGCGCTCGAGGTCGACCTGAGCGTTCTTGAGCAATGCCTGATCTTTTGCCATTTGGCCTTCGGCCTGCGTTAACTGCACTTGGAACGGGCGCGAGTCGATTTCGGCGAGCAAATCGCCACTGTGAACAACATCGCCTTCCTTGAAGGAGACCTTCATCAGCTGGCCGTCAACGCGGCTTTTAACCGTCACGGTGTTGAGTGGCGTCACCGTGCCAAGGCCGGAGAGATAAACAGGCATATCACCGGCTTTGGCCTTCGCGGCCACCACTGAAACGGGGCGCGCGCCGAAGTTTTGACGCTGGCGAGCAGCCGGCGAATCCGCGTCACCCGGTTTCACAAAATAGACGTAGGTTCCCACTCCTAAAAAAGCTATGCCGATCACTCCGATCCAGTAGCGCTTGTGCCCGATGGTAAAACCGTGTCCTGGCATATCTTTATTCTCTCCTAGTGCGTAGCAAACGTTGCGCCCTTCGAGCCGGTGAGCGTAAACGCCCGCAACGAATTCCGTCGATCACCGCTATCTAGGCTTTTCGGTGTAACTGCTGTTGCTGAAAAACCGTTTCCATCTTCTTTCACTCATCGGCCTTTACACCGCCAGGAACTTCTCGTGGCGTTTTCTTGCAGAGGCCCTCGAGCGCTAAAAGAGAAAATTTCGTAATATGTTCGGTCAGTCTCTCGACTTCTCTGGAGTCATATCGCTGTTCGGGGTACAGCCGAGTGATCACTGGTCGTGCACGCCGATAATAGACACATTGACTCACAACGCTGAGGGCGCTCAAGCGAACAACCTCATCGTCTGCCGCTGGACCGAGCAGTTCCCGGACGATGGAAGACAGCTCCTGGTGGAGTGGACGGGCGCCTTCTTCGACAAGCATATCAAGAGCACGTGTCGGTTCGATCATCTCTCGCATCATGATCTTTGTATGCCAGCCCGGTCGCCCTTCATCGAAGATGCGAAGCAACAGCGACCGAACATAGACGCGGAATTTCTCTTCGGGGGTGGCCGCTGGGTTTACGCCGAGATTGGGTGGATATTTCTCCGCAGTCGCTCTGTGCACTGAGCGGAGGACCGCCATATAAAGTCCCTCTTTGTCACCAAAATGGTAATTGACGGCAGCAATATTGGCTCTGGCTTTTTCGCAGATCTGCCTCACCGTGGCTGCGCGATAACCGTGCTCGGCGAAAATCTCACCGGCGGCCTCTAAGAGACGCTTTTCCGTCCCGGAAACCAAATTTGCAGTTTTCGTTTCGTTCTCGAACATACGTTTCAAGCAATTGTATTAGAGTCCACAAACATCTTGATGGTGCTCCTGCTCTTGCACCTGGTCATAAAAAACTCGACGATGTCACCCGAATTGGGGAACGTGACAGCACCCAATCAAGCCGATGGCTTGTTGGATGACTCAAGTAGGGACTAAAAAATCAGAGATTAAGAACCGGAGAGAAGTTGTGATTCAAGCGGTTGGAGTCAATCAACGAATGCTGTACGAAACAGATTCTATAATCTGTGGCAACGAGTTGGGGTGATGGGGGAACCTCGCCAATTTGCTGTGGACGCTCGGCCATCGGGCCTTGCTCTTTCACCACCAGACCCCTTCTGAGGTTATCTCGTTCAGCCCTGCCGAGAACTCGGCGCAGCGCGTGATCATAGGTAATATATTTCGCCACCCCAGTGGAGAAATGTCTGTACGTCGCGAAGCTGCCGGACAGGAACACCAGGGCAACAACAAAGATCATCCCGCGCGTGATTCGCCTTTGCCTAAGATCGCTCATAACCAATGATAATATGCTAGACCCCGCTGGTACAATGTCAAGCTCGCAATAACCATGAGTGCACATTTTAGGATCACATATAGCCATTTCAGTGGCCCTTCTTGCCTCGTATTTCCGACAGATCATGCGCTGTGACAGAAATGTGTAGATGGTGTGGCTTTCTTGTAACATCGCCGCGGTTTTTCTTCGCCGTCATCAAGAACTTCAACGGCAATTCCAAGTTTCCGGGCTTCATCAGCGCAGACCTCACACACTTTCATGTCTATTATGTCAGTATGGACCCGGTATTTCGCCTCTTTGCCTGTCAAGCATCGTTGGCATTCCATTGCCGATCTCCTTAAAAGCTATGTGTCGCTGCAACTTTTTCTCCTTGTACTCGTACTGACTCGGACCTGCTCGGCCCTTACACTGGAGGATTTGTTGCGTTTTTCGGAAATAACGCAGCCGCTTTTGGAACCAAGTTTGCTGTGGCCAGTCCCAATTTTGCCTCGGGAGTCTATCTCCGTCATACGCACCTCTGTTCACTTTGCTTTGAAGAAAAATTAGCTGCCAGTAGCTCATGAGCATTTTCTCCTTTCGAAATATGGGAAGGGCAAGAACAATGCCAGGAAACTGAAGAATTTGACTTAGCCCGGAACGAAAGTGCAATGAATGACATGCCGCTTGCGGAACGAATCAAATGAGTGCCGAAGACTCGAAGAACTCCACTCCACTTCTCTCCTCGCTACGATTTGATCCGTCGTGGCCGTCGGATGGGCAGTGTCGGCTACGGCGGGCGCGATTGCAGACAGCCAGCTTGAAATATTATCGTTCGCGGCAATAAACCATAGCTCGGCGCCTGCCGCATCGATCGTGACCGAAAGACTTCAGAGTCGTTATTCACTCGGGCAACGGTTTTCAGAGTCCCGAGGTTGCAGCGTTCTCGATTGCGGCCAAATGCATCGACGCATGCAATTAGCCTCACCTAGTTAGTCGGCGGCTAACAGGACACGCCGCAATGAATTCACAGGAGTATTTGTTGGCACACGCCCTGCTAATTAGCGGTCAATAAAGATGAAAAGGAAACGAGGTGGCAAAGGTGAAAAGACTGACTTTGTTGGCGGCGGCATAGTTTAGACGCCGCCGGTGATATTCCGTCGGCTCTGTCGGCTCGCACAACGCTCCAGCTGCACCGCTCTTTATCCGACGCCGGCAATCGCCGATTGCACAAGAGCAGAAAAGGGACTATTTTTTACGAGCGGCATTTGTAAATCTCGTGATACGCCGAGACGTCTTAATTAAGTGAGATTTGGGGAAGGAAATTTATGAAAAGGTATGTGTTGGTGAGTCTTTTGGCGTTGCTCCTGATTCCTTCGTACAGCTTTGCGCGTGGTTGGGGCTACGGAGGTTACGGTTATCGGGGCTACGGAGGTTATTGGGGTGGCGCCGTGGCTGCCGGGGTGTTGGGAGGCTTTGCTACCGGCGCCGTTCTCGGCGCGTTTGCGCCGTGGCCCGGCTACTATCCGGCGCCTGCTTACTATGGCCCTTGGGGATATCCCTATTATTCCTATCCCGGTCCCTATTATCAGCCTGCCCCTGTAGTCGTGCAGCAGCCTGGACCTGTCTATCAGCAAGCTCAACCACAGTACTGGTACTGGTGCGATAATCCTCAGGGGTACTACCCCTACGTCCAAAACTGTCCGTCCATCTGGAAGCAGGTGGTCCCGCAAACTGCACCTAACAGGTAGCAGGGGAGGAAGCGTTAGGAGCTTTGATGGGGAGCTGTAGGTTTGTGAGTAGAGTGGAGAGCGAATCACGTTTCATGAATTCTGGATTCATAACGCAAGAAGAGTTTTCGTCAGATCTATGTCTACGCGGAAAGCTCTGCCCAGGTTACAGCGGCTCTCCTAGTAAGAAAACGACGAAGACTCTCGAGTTCGGAGAAGCCCGCGATCTACCGCCATGCGTGCGTTGCCCAATCAATCAAACCAACTGGCAGCCGCCAGCTCGCCTTCATGGTTGTAGAGCTCCTAATAATCGGCAGACCTTTCGGTGGTCGGATCGTTATAAACGGCCACGATCCCGGCATCTCCGCACCGTCACTGGTTTCCAGAGGCTCCGCTGCTGCGTCGGCAAAAAAAAATAACTGACTGACAAGTGCCAATAGGGCAAAACATTTTTCAATCTTGATAGTCATGGCCTAAATTGTTTCATTTATTCTGCCTATTTTCGGAGTCAGGTCCCGTCAAGGCTTTTTTGAAGCCGCGGAGCGTTTCTCCAATCGATTTTCCTACTTCGGGAAGCTTTCCCGGGCCAAATAGGACAAGCACGATGATGAAAATGACCAGCAGTTCCGGAAGACCGATATCGCCCAGCATCGCTATTCTTCTTTCCGCAGTGCGAGGAACATCGTGTTGTCTTGGCGCTGTACCAAGAAGAGAACGCTCTTGCTCTGTGGGGTGCTTTCCACCGCCTTTCTATAGTCAGACACGTCTCGTATCGGCTTGCGATTGATTTCGCGGATGATATCGCCGGCTTGCAAGCCCGCTTCGTCGCCGACGCTGTCCGGCGCTACTGCGGTGATCACGACTCCGCGCGTACTGTCTAGACCGAGGCTTTCGGCAACGGCAGGGGTAATTTGCTCCACTGTAAGTCCCAGGTCTCCTTTCTCGGTAGTCGCAGCCGCCACTTCCTCTTCCTTCATTTTTTCGATGGTAACAGGAAGCGTCGTTTCCTTTTTGTCGCGGAGGACCTCGAGGGAGACGGTCTTACCCACCGGCGTGCCGGCCACTAAAAAGGGCAGGTCATTAGCGTTGTTGATTTCTTTGCCCTGGTATCCGACGATGACATCTCCGGCCTTCATCCCAGCACGGTCTGCAGGACTGTTATGTACGACGCTGCTAACCAGCGCCCCCTTCACCGTTTCTAGGCCTAGCGAAGCAGCAAGGTCCGGGGTCATACCTTGGATCGACACGCCAAGCCAGCCGCGCGTTACCTTTCCAGCGCTCTCGAGCTGGGGCAACAGTTCCTTGACCAGGTTGATCGGGATAGCAAAGCCGATACCGATATTCCCTCCCGACTCACTGAAGATGGCACTGTCGATACCGACGACCTCGCCCCGCAAATTAATCAGCGGTCCGCCTGAATTGCCGGGATTTATGGAGGCGTCGGTCTGAATGAAATGGTCATAGGGACCCGCTCCGATTTGTCTATCTTTGGCGCTGACGATACCCGAGGTCACGGTGTTGTCGAGACCAAAGGGATTGCCGATCGCCATAACCCATTCTCCCACCTCAAGCCGGTCCGAATCTCCTAGTTGAGCTGTGGGAAGATCTTGAGCGCTAATCTTAACGAGAGCGATATCTGTTTTCTGGTCCTTTCCTACTACTTTCCCACTAAATTCCCTGCCATCCGACAGCCTAACGGTGATCTTATCGGCGTTATCCACCACGTGATAGTTCGTCAGGATCAGCCCATTTTGCTGGAGGATAAAACCGGAGCCAAGGCTCCTCTGTTTGAATTGTCCCCGAGGGGAAGGAGATCCAAAGAATCTTTTCGAGAATTCACCGAATGGATCGTTTTGATCAGGAGAATCCTGAGCGTCCACCCCTTTTGTGATCTGGGTCGTCGAGATATTTACAACCTCGGGCTTGAGTTTCTTCGCCAAGGCAACGAAGTCGGGGAGTCCTTGCGCTGCCGCTATCGGCTGGGGCTTCTGAACCGCAGCATTGCGAAAAGGATAGAGAGCCTCGATGCGCGAAAATCCACCATGACTGGTGCTCACTCCTACTCCCAAACCTATAAGCAAGAACATCAAACTCAATGCGGCCACCGCATAACCCCATGGTCTGTTCTGCTTGTGTATCAACAGCTTCATTTGCTTTTCTCCTCATAAACCGCACGTAAACCGTAAAAACCTTGTCCTCAGATTTTCAAGACGCTTTCAGGATACTGTCCTTCAACGCCCCTCCTGTCTGCCGTCATTTTCGTTGCTCCGAATACACGGTCGACGAATCCGAAAACTTCACCGCTAAGAGACATATCAGCAAAACTTGCGCCACGGATTGGCGTTCACATTGACCGGGCGAGCCATTCGTTTAAAAGGTGTGTGTAACTATGTGACTCATCAAAAACCTAGAAGTGTGGCCAAACGGCAAAATGGCAGGGCAAACTGTCTCAGTCTTGTGAACTCCCATGAGCTCTGCGAAGCGGCAGCCCAGTGTTTTTGTAGAATGGCATCCCTCTTGCTCAATTGCGAAAAACAGCAAAGAAAGAAAGGAGGTGAAATCATGAAGAAGCTCAAAGCAAACTGGTCGATACTGCTCGTAGTCGGTGTTCTCGGAATAAGTGGTGCCGCCGTTGCCGCTGATGGTGTGGTGATTCAAGGGGAACTAAACCCGGGAAGTTATTGTCACGAGAAGTTTCCGGCGATGCGCACGCGCACCCTAGACGATAATCAACCCCAGCTGAAAGACTCAGGCACCGGAGACGTAATCGACTACTATGGGCCGTGTGACGAGGATCCTGCGGGAGCAGATCAGATCGTGGCTCAAAAACTCGAACAGCAACACCACATGGAAGGGTCTAAAGGCGGAGAAAATGGTCGCTTTTGATTGAAGGGGCGAGGCGCTTGGTGACCCATGACGCCAGCTCGGCGGTGGAGGAGAGGTGTCCCTCTCCTCATACCGTTGGTCTATTGGTTTTTGACAGAGTGACGGTTCACAAGTGGACACAAAGGGAGGCAAAATCCATGAACAAGATTGCAATTGGAAGCGTTGGTTTATTTCTTTTAGGCGCGAGTCCTGTTTTCGCGAATTCCGTAACGGATTCAGTTTTGCAGCCCGAAGTGCAAACTTACAACGGTATTCCGTATATGAGTGGTGGGTTTGGATTGGAAGAGCGGACCGAACTGCGGGCGATGAGTAAAAGCGATAACTTGGAGCTCAGTTTCGCGCTCAAAAATAAGGATTATTTGAGCGGCGCTGACGTTCTTGTTAAAAACGATCAAGGTAAAGACATCCTCAAAGCGGTGTCCGATGGTCCATTGTTTTTTACAAAGCTTCCAGCGGGAAAATACACGATCGAAGCAACGGCGGAGGGCCGAACCAAAGAGCAGGTAGCCCAAGTGCCGGCCAAGGGTCAGACGCGAATCTATTTTGCGTGGAGGGAATCGAACCAGCGGCCCGCAACTCAAAGTTTGGCAAAGAAGTGATCCTTGCATTCTGATTCTTTCGAGCAGGGGCCAGGAAAATTTCCGGTCCCTGCATTCTTTTTATAACCACAAGCACTAAGTGACTGACAGCTTGACTCGGGTCATGAAAGATACCTGGCTCCGGCTAGAAGCAGGGGAGCTGCGGTGCGTTGGACCCAGCGCTTGAGCCCGAGGGGTTTCACGAACATGTTGACCGCCATTTCATAGGGATAGTAGCTCCTAGCAAGAAGCCTCCAGCGCTGCGGTTCTTATGCCACGGCTCTAGCGATATACTTCTCGCTAAATAGCTTCCATCTGACGGTCCAGAAGTCATAGAGCCATTCCCACACAAGCTTGAGGCAAATTGGCTCTCCTGCCACACATCTTTGCCACGCTGCGCTCATCCAGAATGTTTTGATCAGCGAAAACTTCGTGAATGTTCTATGGCATTCTTCTTGCGCTGTCTGCGGAGATTCCGTGCAGCATAAAATAAGGAGAATCTATGGCAGAACAAGCAAAAGTCGTTTCAATGGAACTTGAACAAAGACAGGCCCTACCTGAGTGCTCGTGGGACGAACTCAGCGAGCCAGGAACCTATGTGGATAAAGAAACGGGAGATATTTATCGAATTCCCAAGGCGCTAATTCAAGAAGCAGCCCCGTTGATTCGCAGGGCGGGCTTACGGACGGCCAGACTTGTTCAGCTTAGTAAAAATCCTTTTATGACGAATTTTGTGGCCCGGATTACGTGTGCCGAGCATAGCATCAAATCCAACTTTTAGTTCTTCACCGGGCGGGACCCACGCCCTGGTTTCTACGGATTATTTAAGGGACGCTTCGCCGCCCTTTCCGGCCGATACCTATTTAGATCGACAAGGGTGGGAGCTTTGTCGATCCGAAGAGTTCGAGTTTGCCTCTTTGATGGAGCCGCCCAAAGCTCTCGCGACCGTCTCGAGGAGACGCTCTGCGGCGAAGGGTTTGGACAAAAGTGGCACGCCGAGGTTTTGGGTTCTCTTCTGCAAGGCCTCGTCGGCAAAGGCAGAAATCAAAATGATCTTCGCTTGCGGATTATCCCTTTTGAGATCTTCAATGAGCTCTGTTCCTAGGACCAGCGGCATTCGCTCATCGAGAATAAAAAGGTCATAGGACTCGTAAAGCGACTTCTCGTATCCCGAGAGCCCGTCCGTGGTCCACACCACTTGCATCCCTTTATTCTCCAGAACCTCGGCCAAAAGCTGACAGAAGGTCTCGTCGTCATCTACGATCAGAACACGCACTATCTGCCTCCCCTCTTTGTGTGAGAGCAAGAAAGATGCCGCCAGGCAATTTAGCGAGAGGCTTTCTGCGGACTTCTTCTCGGGTTTATGGGGCATAGGACCTCCACGCGGCTGCGGCGATGCTGCAGAAACAGGGGGCATTTGCCTCAGCCTTGCTTGAAAAACGGTTCGATTTTAAAGCGAGCGAGCATACGGTATAAAGAGCGCCGGTCGATATTCAGAGCTCTCGCGCTGCGGGACACGTTTCCCTGATTGTGTTTGAGGACATGAAGCACATAGCGCTTTTTAACCTCCTCCAAAGTCGGCGTATCGGGAAAAAGAAATTGTTCATTCTGAGAGTTGATTTGAAAAGACTTTGCAGCCTCGTGATCACGTACCGCCTCCGGCAAATCGTCCGGCGTCAGTATCGATTGATAAGAGAGAGCGACCGCCTGCTCGATGGCATTTTCCAGTTCGCGAATATTTCCCGGCCAGCTATAGGCGGAGAGCAACTCCATCGCCTTGTCGGAGATGGCGGTTATGGATTTGGCGCTTTCTTGGCTGTAGTGCTGTAGAAAATGGCGGGCCAAAAGCGGGATGTCTTCCACTCGCTCCCGCAGAGGCGGGAGATGGATGGCGACCACATCCAGACGGTAATATAAGTCTTGGCGAAAATTCCCTTTACTGACTGCTTCAGCTAAGTTGTGATTCGTGGCAGCAACAACCCGAACGTCTACCTTTACCCAATCTTTGCCGCCGACGCGTCGGATCTCATGCTCTTGGAGGACGCGCAGGAGGCGAGCCTGCATGTTTGAGCTGATGCCGCCGATTTCGTCGAGAAAGCAAGTACCGCCTTGAGCTTCCTCAAAAACTCCTTTTTTGTCTGCCAGCGCTCCGGTAAAGGCGCCCCGCACATGGCCGAAGAGTTCACTTTCGAGAATCGTCTCGGTCAACGCCCCACAATCCACCGCTACAAAGGGGCGGTTGGCCCGCGGACTGTGCTGGTGAATCGCTCGAGCAATTAGTTCCTTGCCTGTTCCACTTTCGCCGAGAATAAGCGCGGTGCTTTTCGTCGGCGCGACCCGGGCTACGGTTTTATAGACTTCCAGCATGGCCGGACTCTTGCCAATGATCTTGCCGAGCTGCTGCGGGTTCTCCTCGTCCCCGCCGTTGCCCGTTTCCGCGCGCCGCTGCAATGCCCGCTGGGCTAATGCCCGCGATACCGTCTTTTTTAGCTCCGCCAAGTTCATAGGCTTCGAGATGAAGTCAAATGCGCCCTCGTGAATAGCCTCGACGGCGGTTTCAATGGATCCAAACGCGGTCATCACAATGATCGGCAACCAGGGATATTTTTCATGAACGATGCGGGTTACTTCCAAGCCTGATGTCCCCGGCATCCGGACGTCGATGATCAGCAAATCGGGCGTCTCTTCATGCAACCGCGAAAGCGCCACTTCCCCCGAGGTTGCTTGTTCCACCTGGAATCCTTCCGATTCCAATGTTTCGGCAAAAAGCTGGCAACTCACTACATCGTCGTCAGCAATCAAAATATGCGCGCTCATTCGGGTCCCTCGCTTAGGCCAGACTCTGTTGATCTCTCATCGCTTGGCAGATAGATCCGTACAGACGTGCCCTTTCCCACCTCACTTTTAATATCGATAGTGCCGCCGTGGGCCTTGACTATTTCCTGGCAGACCACCAGCCCCAGTCCGGTTCCCTTGCCGAACGGCTTGGTGGTCACGAAAAGGTCGAAAATTTTCGGCAGCAACTCCGCCGGTATTCCCGCGCCATTGTCCGTGATCTCTATATGGATCCCTGGACGTTTAGCCTCCGAAGCCGTGCTGGCGCGGGCGGCAATCTTCAAGCGGCCCCCTTCCTTGCTCGCGTTCATTGCGTTGTCGAGTACATTGATTAACACCCGTTCCAGCGAAGCGTCGTCTCCCCAAAGCATAGGAAGTGGCTCGGCCAACTCCGTCGTGACCTGCACTCCGTTTTGCTGGAAAATCGGGTTCAGTAAGAGGAGGGTCTCTCCCACCAGATCCTTCATATTGATCTGGCGCTTACGGGGAGAACCGCGTGTGTGAGAGAGGTAGTGTTGAATGATGCCTTCCATCCGTTGAACCTGGGTCTCAATAGTGTTGAGGCGGCGCCGCGCGCCTTCCGACAACGGCTCCTGAGCTAGCAGCTGGGTGTAGCCCAGCACGGAGTTCAACGGCGTGCCCAACTCATGGGCAATGGTTCCGGTCATGCGTCCAAGGGCGGCAAGCCGTTCCACTCGCCCCATCTCTTGCTGGACACCCCAGAGTTCGTTTTCGGCTCGCTTGCGCTCGACGATTTCGGCCCGCAACGATGCGTTGGCTTCGGCCAACTCCGCGGTCCGTTCTTGAACCCGTTCTTCTAACTCCGCATGCGCTTTACGCAATGCCTCTTCCGCGCGCTTTCGGGCTGCGGTCAGGTAACTGGTGATCGCGGCTACACCCGAAAATACGGTGAGACGCATAAAAGCCTGCCAATTGTAGTCGATGGAGTAAATCGGGGAGATAAAGAAATAGTCGAGAAACAAAGCGGAAAGGATCGTGGCGATCAACCCTGCTCCCAGACCGCCATACCATGCACTTACCATTACAGCGGCGAAGAACAGTGTGAAGTGACTCGGATCGGCGCGATACGGTAATAGCGACGCCAGAGCGAAGGCCAGCCCCACGCTTGCAATCGAAATCGCATACCGCATTACGGGGGGGCGGTTCTCAATCAGCATACGACCGCACCGCTTGAGAAAGGTGTGCTTGCCAATAGCTGAAAGAAGCATCTGAATCACGAGAAATAAACGTCCGAACTTTTGGGCGTGGTGAAAGATCGTCAGATGGCGATGTGTTCCAGTACGACCTCCATGCCACCCCGTCACTCAATGTGGCTTCTTTCACTTTCACAAATTTCGTTCCAATCCTAGCAACGGAAGTAATCTCGCTATTCTCAGCATCTTCAACGTCTACTTCAAAGAATTGGCCGGTGCAATAATGCCACACTTGCCACGCATTTCTGCCTCAAGTAATGCTCATTCTTGCCTCAACGGTTGCGGCCAAGAAAATTTCTCTTGCCACGGCGAGCTTCAATCCTTAGAAAGGATGGCACAAAGATTGCCCCGCCGAAGAGATCATCATGCTCAGAGAACTATTGATCATGGTGATTTTTAAGGAGGAGTGATGAAGAATTCTAAAACAATTCGAGTACAAACAACTTTAGGCGAGCTTATCACGGTTTTGTGTGAAGAGACCCAAAATCTCTTTAACTTTAAAAGCAGCGAGAGGCAGCTGGTCGTTGCGTATATCTTGAATGATTTAATAAGGAAGCCGGCTTATATAAGGCACAGGACGCGACCCAAAATAGGGGAGAGGAGCCAAGGGTAATGGAACGCAACCGAATAGGCGTCCAATGCGGTGGTTTTGGAAACTTGATCTCTGACCCGAACAAATGCAAACGGCATCTTTCCGGCGGCGTAAAAACGTGGATCTCTCATGGCCAATGCGGCGGTTTGAAAACTGGGAATAAACGTAGAGGTCCTCGCGGCGTGCTGGAGTCGGCAGAGCGCACGGGTGTGAGAAGCACAGAATAGGGCATTTTGCCGCGCTTTTTTGCCTTTGGGTCACACTTAGGTGTGAGTCTCAGTAAAGTTCTGGCTTCAGTTTTGATGGAATCGTTTTTTAGACCTTTGGCCGTTGCCCTTTTTCATTGTTGCCCTTCTTTTATTTCTGCTGCGAAAACCGAAGCCACGGAGCTCCGCCATCGTTTCGTTGCCGGCACTGATTTTGCGCTCCCTTTCCTTCACGGAAGCGAGACGTGAAATCTAAACTCATAGCTTGCTTTACTGGAATTTTTATTTTATCGGTTCCCTCTTTGCTCTGGGCGGGTAAGCCGATGGATGAGATCCGTGTTGCCGTAACCAAGGCAATCCAGATCCTTAAAGAGCCCGAGATGAAGTCTAACCATCAAAGCAAAGAGATCGACGGACAAGTAGAGAAAATAATCGATCCTGTCTTTGACTTTAGGGAGATGGCAAAGCGCTCGCTCGGGATACACTGGAGAGATCTTACGCCTGAAGAGCGACAAGAATTTGTCCCCCTCTTTAAGGATTTTCTCGCGAAAGTTTACTTTGCCCGGATCGGATCCTATAACGGTGAGAAAGTCCGCTTTACCGGCGAAACCGTGGGGACCAACTACGCTGAAGTCGATACCCAGGTGATTAGGAGAAATGGCGATCAGATTCCTGTCGTCTATATGGTGAAACGCACAGATAGCGATTGGAAGGTCTATGACGTTATCGTGGACAACATCAGCATTGATAACAACTATCGGTCTCAGTTCGACCGGGTGATTTCTAGGTCTTCTTACCAAGAACTCGTGAAACGGATCAAACAAAAAGTAGACGCGAGCTGATCGCAATAAAAAAGCCCAGCACCCGGTATCTGTTGTTCCGTATGACGTGTTTATTGAGCGCGTTGATGGTGATGGCGCCGCGGGTTCGCAGCCAACCAGATAGTTAGTGCGAGACTTGATCATCCCTACCTAACCTCCGTAATACGATCAAAGTCCTAACTATTAGTTAGAAGCAGGCGAGGCCAGCAGCCCTGTAGCGACGTTCACCTCACTTCAACTTGGCCGGCACCGAGAACGGCTTGCTCGCATCCACCACGAACATGATCAGGGCGGTCAGATCGGTCGTGCCGGCGTTGAAGACTTGCATCGGCATGCCGGCCGGATGTCCATTCATCGAGTGGCCGGCCTCGACATAATCGACACCATGCGGAGTCCTTTGGCCCAGCCGGCCGGCGACCACGTAGAAGGCTTCGGAGCCCGGATGGGAATGCACCGGTGTCTTAGCCTCGGGCGGTCCGGACCCGTAGTTGAGGCGCAGCAGATACTCGGGCGCGGTGATCGCCGGCACGGGGCCGATCTCGGCGACCTTGCTGCCGCCGGGCGTCGAGGCGTCCTTGGGACCCAGCGTGACCACCCAGATCTTGCCGGCGACTTCAGCAATCAGGGCCGTCGTCGTCTCATACCGCACCGAATCCGGGTTCCACCCGTCGGGACCCACGGCGGCTTTCGCATCCGCAAGCGTGGGGAAATTCTCGACCCGCCAGTAGAGCGGGCCGGTCGGAAGTTGCTTGATCTTCTTCTGCGCGACCGGCTTGACGACATATTGCTGCTGTGTCGCCGCCGGCGACGGCAATGACCATAACATCGAAGCTAAAACCACGATCATACCGGTGAGAATCCGTTTCATGGGGACGCCTCCGTTCCGTGGGTTGCTTGAAGCTTTCGATTACCGGAATGGCGAGCAAAGTTCTTGCCAAGAACCACTGGACTGGAACACGAGAGTTTCCCGGATTTTTTCCTCAAAGAGGGAAGACGACTAGGCAGCCAGTGTGAGGCACAATTGCAGGAAAAGAGCCAGTTTGCCTCGCTGCGCGTTTAAACACAGCGGTTAGGTTTGACGATGCCACCCATAGCTTCTCGGCGAAGAAAAAAAGTACATTCTCTGCCATCAAGAAAAAGAGAATACAAACGACGATCATGGTCGTGGTGGTGTCGAAAGAGGAGAGGGGAGAGGTGGCGGCGCGTAAGCAGCGGGGAAGCCTGGAATCTGGTTGCCCTTGGCGTACATGCACTGCTCGTAGGCGATGTCGTAGCGTCGCTGGATAGTCCACGAGGCGCCATAGCCCGCGTTGGCGCCCACCGCGCTACCTGTAAGTAAGCCGGTCCCGGCACCCACAGCGGCTCCCGGTCCCGGACTACCAAAGGCTGCGCCGATCGCTCCACCTGCTGCGGCCCCCAGAGCGGTGCCGGCAGCAGCCCCAGTGATCGTGCTATTCTGCGTCGCCTGTTGTGGAGAAATCCCAACCTGTTGCTCGGCGTAATGCCGGCACAGAGTCTCTTCGCCTACGAAAAGATCGAAGGGCTTTCCGGGCGCAGGCATCACTGCAACGCTTGGCCCCAAGGGTAACTCAGCACAACCGGCGAGAAAAACTAAGCCCCAGATCAAAATGGCATTGAGTCGCATCGGGGTGCCTACTCCACCATTTATCTGGGTGGGGGCGGTGGAGTCGGAGCGGTCGGTGCAGGGCTAGGAGTTGCCGGGACTGCTTTCCAACCGCTGGCGCACTCAGGGACATACGGATAATAGCCCGCAGGTCGATCGCAATAATACCAAGTTGGAGGCAAGGCTTGAGGTTGAGCAGGGGGCGAGGAGGGAACCTGTACAACTACAGGAGGAGTGTAAGGGTTTGGATAGGGATAAACCGGTGCCGGATACCAGTACCATGCACCGCCCACGATCCACCACCAACCCAGCCGACTGCCGTGCCAGCCGTGATACCAGCGGCCGCCGCGCCAGACGACGATATCGTGCTGATGAAAATGCTCAATGCCGCCCCGCCAGACAGGTCCAGGTCGCGCCTGACCAAGGGCAGGCAGTGCTCCAGCCAAGAATACAACAGACAGCAGAGCCAAAATCGTTTTCCTCATTGTGATGCTCCTTTGGAGGATTCACAGAAGCGTATTCACTTTCTTGCAAGCTCGGAATGAGCAACGATCATACCAATGAGCTCACGATCTGGATGCGGGGTAATGGTAGAGATAAAAAAATTCTCGTGAGGCGAGCAACAACGCCCCATTGTCTACACATTGTTGCCTCACTCTGTCGCAAAAAGTCGGTTGCGGCCACTGCCGAGCGACTACACGAAAAGAATTTTTCAACACTGGCCTTTCGACCGAAACACGAGCTTCGCTTTCATTTGTTGGCCTCTACATTGCTTAATGTCTTTATTGAAATGTTTCATACCGCAGCATGTGACGTAGATAGCGGAGGTAGTTATGAAGACAATGATAAAGATCGCAAGGATGTCTTTGGCGGCGTTGCTTTTCATCGGCTCAGTTGAGGCGAGTAACACTTTGGCGGCGGACAAGGTAACAAACCCCAAGGGATTCTCCTCAAAGAAGAGGTTACACCCGGCAGTTACTGCCACATGAAGTTTCCTTCGATAACTGCTGGCACATTACCAGGGGATCATCCAGTCTTAGGCCAATCCGACATAATCGACTTCTACGGGCCATGTAACGAGGATCCTCTTGGCAAGGACCAGGTTCACGACCAGAGACTTCGAAGCTCTGATCGGCAGTCTCACTAGATGAGTACTGCGTAGTTTTTTCCACGTGGCGCACATAAGACACCGAAGGTGTCTTACATCCATGGACGGAGTGCGTAAGGATGCCGTTGGGATCAGCACGACAAAGCCTCAGCCGCTAGCCATCTGGTAGTCCGAAGGGCCTTCACGAGATTGCGCAGCATCCACGTAAAAGCGAAATTCTTGGGCGCCGGTCCTTGGATTGAAATATAAATCTGTTTTCGCCTTTCTGGCTTGATAATTGCTCAAAGGTTTTCCGAGATGTTTTTCAAAACCTCTCCTGAAACGGGCGTTCCCAATCGTTGCGGAATCATATTGGCTGCAGGGGAGGGGAATCGGCTTCGCCCGTTCGTCGAAAAACTGCGGGGCTGCGCGCTTCCTAAACAGTATGTCAATTTCATTGGCAAGCGTTCTATGCTCGAGCATACTTTTTCCAGAGCACATAAAATGATTCCGGCAGAACGATTGTTCACCGTCGTGAGCCAGAGTCACCTGCGGCACCCGGAGGTCGCGCGGCAGCTCTCGACCTGGCCGATGCGCTGTATTGTCCAACAACCCGCCAACCGAGACACCGGTCCAGGCCTTCTTTTGCCGCTCGCGCATCTGTACAAGCGGTATCCAGAGTCTACCGTCGTTGTTTTTCCCTCCGACCATTTCGTATTGGAGGAAGATCTCTTTATGGCCTATGTGGATCAAGCGTTTCGCGTTGTCGAGCAGGATCCGGCCAAGGTTGTGTTGTTAGGAATCCATCCAAGCGAAGCAGAACCGGAATACGGCTATATCGTGCCGGGAAAAAAACTCTGCGGTTCGTTGGCATCGGACACGCGTGAGGTTTGCCGATTCATTGAAAAGCCCGATCGAGATGTCGCTCGAGATCTCGTTTCGCGCGGAGGATTGTGGAACACCCTGGTCATGGTTTTTAGAGCTAAGACATTTCTCAACGCGGTTTCGAGGATTGCCCCACTGCTTTACAGTTCCTTTGAGCGGATTCGGCGAGCGGTCGGAACACCGTCGGTAGGGGATTTGGTGAGACAGGTTTATCAGGAAATCTATCCGGTGAATCTGTCAAAAGGATTGCTTGAGCGGCTCCCGCTGGAACGGCCACCGGCGCTATGTGTGTTGCCCGTTCGGGGCATCCACTGGAGCGACTGGGGATCGGCGCCGCGCATCCTCCATGTACTAGAAAACAACGGCTACGCGGGTCGTCTCAATGGAGTAGGTGAAAAAAGCCGTTCTATGGTGTGACAAGACGTAGGGCCACAAACAATCAGGCAGACCCTCATAACCCAATCTGGAAATCGCGTCGAGACGACTGGAGCAGCGCTGCAATTTGGGAAGCGGAGTTAATCTAGCCGGCGGTGGCCGGCACGAAAGTGAAAGGGATAAGCGGCCGGGGGACTATTTTTTCGTCAAGCTTGTCACGGCTCCCCAGACGATGCCGGCGAGCCCGATGATTCCAAGTATCATTCCCACCGCCGGGATGAAAAAGAAAAGACCTGTACCGAGAACACATAAGCCGAGACCCGCGGGGAGCGGATTCATGGGACGTCGCACCGCGCGCTGGATGGCTCGGTCACTGGTTCCCATGGAAATCAGCTCTTGATCCAATAGCGCCGAAGCGAGTTCCTTGAGCTGTTCTTGCCTTTCAGGATCGGCGCTTTGCACAACCTCCCCCAGCTCTCGGACCAATTGTTCGATTTCTGTCTCCAGATTCTCTTGAGTTGCGGCCATAACTTGATTCTCCTCAACCTTAGCCCCTTTAATCTTGGATCTATTGAGGGCGGGGACCCAGTATCTCCGCGAGCATAGACTGGCCGACAGTCTCTTCCTGCAACAAAGCTTTCACCAGGCAGTCTAATTTATCACGTGCGCTTGTCAACAATTCGTAAACAGCCTTGTGACGCTCCTCCAGCAAGCGCTGGACCTCCTGATCGATCTTCGCAGCTGTGGCCTCGCTGTACTCCCGCCCCTGAGAAAGATCGTAGCCCAAAAACGGCTGATGATCGTCTGTTTTAAATGCCACTAGACCGAGGCTTCCCATGCCCCAACGAGTTACCATCCGCCGTGCTAAACCGGTGGCCTCGATCAAATCGTTTTCCGCGCCCGTCGTGATATCTCCAATGGCGATCTCCTCGGCCGTCCGGCCTCCGAGCATCACTGCCAATCGGGCCATCAAGTAGGTCACGCTGTAGTTGTAGTGATCGTCGCTCGGCAACTGTTCGGTGACGCCCAGGGCGCGGCCGTGCGGAACAATGGTTACTTTATGCACCGGATCAGCAGCCGGAGTGAGCCACGCTGCCAGAGCGTGTCCGGATTCGTGATAGGCGACGATTCGCCGGTCGTGTGGGTCGACCAAAGCGGGTCGCTCTCCACCGAGGAGCACTTTGTCTTGGGCTTCTTCGAAGTCAATCATCGTCACTTCAGCGCGATTATTCCGGGCGGCGAGCAAGGCGGCCTCGTTGCACAGGTTCGCCAGGTCCGCGCCGCTAAAGCCCGTAGTGCTACGAGCGATGGTTGACAAATCAACCTCCGTGGACAAGCGGAGGTTTCGAGTGTGGATCCGGAGGATTCCCTCCCGACCCTTGCGGTCCGGAAGTCCGACAACGACCTGGCGGTCAAAGCGGCCTGGGCGAAGCAGCGCCGGATCAAGCACGTCGGGCCGGTTCGTGGCTGCCAGGATGATGACTTCGTGGCGCGCATCGAAACCGTCCATTTCCACCAATAGCTGGTTGAGGGTCTGCTCGCGCTCGTCGTTGCCTCTGCCTATGCCGGCGCCCCGGTGCCGGCCCACGGCATCGAGTTCGTCAATGAATACGATGGAAGGCGCCGCGGCCTTCGCCTGATTGAACAGGTCGCGTACGCGGCTCGCCCCGACACCGACAAACATCTCGACGAATTCAGACGCGCTGAGGCTGAGAAAAGGGACGCCCGCTTCACCGGCGACTGCCCTGGCCAGGAGCGTTTTTCCTGTCCCTGGCGGTCCAACCAACAGAACACCCCGAGGAATACGCGCGCCAACGTTGTGATACTTCAGCGGATGACGTAGAAAGTCCACTTCTTCTTGCAAATCCGACTTGGCTTCGTCGGCGCCCGCCACATCATCAAAGGTAATCCTCGATTGATCCTCGTTATAACGACGGGCTTTACTGCGCCCGAGGCCAAAGAGTCCAGCTTGATTCTGGCTGGCTTTCATTCCCATCCACCAAAAAACTCCCACAAGCAGTAACATGGGAAACCAATTCGAAAGTAACTCGATTAACCAACCGCCGGGAGGATGCGCGACATCCACGCTTACTTGATGCGATTCCAGAGTGGACATGAGGTTGGGGTCCCCGACGGCTGCGGGATAAGTGGTTCGAAATCCGGTGTAAGTCGTCGGGGCAGCATCAGGGTTTACCGCCGGTACAGTTTGCGGGTTCGGTGGAACCGGTAATGCTCTGGGCTGGCGAGCTTCGGGCCAAACGAGCGGCTTCACAAATGAACCCGTGATTTCATCGCCGACGATGTGAACATTTGCCACGTTGCCCGACCGCACTTGAGCTACGAAGGCGGTATAGGGAATGTTGACTTCAGGATGGGCCTTGGGCCAGAGCACAACCACATACCAGACCGTGAAGAAGATCACGATGAGGATCCAGAGAATAAACTCACGCCATGGAGATGGCGCCGGCTCCTGCTGCCCTGAATTCTTTGCCGGTTGCGGAGGTTGATTAGCCATGAGATTGCATGGTGCCTTACAGCGGCTGCCCCAGATTCAGCACCTTGATCATTACTTCAAGGTCTAGTTGTTACTGGCGCAAATAGCATGCCCGTTTGAAGGCAGCAAAAGTAGGTGTTTAACAGGCCGTCGAAAAGTCGAGTGGCAACAAAGCCACACCTCCGCTCACATTTTTGCCACAGACGACGATCCGTGATCTGTGGTGCGAGAACTCGATCCGCCGGACGACGCCGATCGCCATGCCGCGTCTATTCATTTCTCTGACGACGTCTCGCCCAAAGAAATGACCCTTGCGCGGTGAATCTAGGTTTGGATGTCACCAAAGGTTTTGCAGTTGGCTTCCCGACAGGAGAATTGTAAAAATTGAGGACTTAACTCGCTTGCGCCGGGGATACATCAAACGTGGTTAGCAAGAAAAGCATAGTAGAAGAACGACCGCCTTTTAACACGGGTCAATCCAACCCTCACGCGGGGCCTTTTTGGCTCCAGTTGGAGCCTGTTGCTTTCTTGGCGGTGATCTTTTTCATCAATTTCATCGCGAGAATCATCCTCTCGCCACTGCTGCCGACTATCGAAAAGGAACTGGAGATCAGTCACGGCCAGGCGGGATCCTTCTTCTTTTTGATCTCGGCGGGCTATGTGATCGGACTCCTAGGGTCGGGATTTCTAGCGTCCCGCTCGAGTCACAAAATCACCATCGTGACTTCTACTGCCGGGGTTGGATTGGCGCTCCTGGGAATTTCCATTGTGAGCAGCTTGTGGACAATGCGTCTTGGACTCTTCAGCTTGGGATTTGCCGGCGGCCTTTACATTCCCTCGGCGATTGCAACCATTACGTCGTTGATCGAGCGACCGCATTGGGGGAAAGCCATTGCCGTCCATGAACTGGCCCCCAACCTTGCTTTTTTTGCCGGTCCGTTTCTTGCCACCCTATTTCTTAGCTGGTCGACGTGGCGCTCGGCGTTGAGCTTTCTCGGCGTGGCCTCGCTCATCGCGAGTTTCGCGTATCTTCGCTTTGGCCGAGGAGGAGAGTTTGCCGGGGAATCGCCGGCGTCGGATGCGTTTGGTCTGCTCGTTCGCTCGGCTTCTTTCTGGATCATGGCCGCGCTGTTTGGCTTGGGCGTGAGCTCCACAATCGGTGTTTATGCCATGCTGCCACTCTACCTTGTGAACGAGCGGCAAGTCGATCCGAGCTGGGCCAACATGGTGGTTGCCGTTTCGAGGTCCTATGGGCCGATTCTGGGGGTTCTTGGGGGTTGGGTGTCGGACCGCTTGGGTCCAAAGCAGACGATGATTATGAGTTTGAGTTTCACCGGAATCGCAACCCTGCTGTTGGGCTTGGCTTCAGGCGTTTGGATTAGCATGGTGGTTTTGTTTCAACCGCTGCTCGCCGTTTGGTTTTTCCCCGCGGCGTTTGCCGCCCTTGCCGCTACTACTCCGCGTGCCGCGCGTAATCTCGCGGTGGCCTTTACGATTCCTTGCGGTTATTTGATCGGTGGCGGGGCTATCCCCACTTTCATCGGCATCATGGGCGACACCGGCTCCTTTGCCCTCGGCTTTATTGTGACGGGAATTCTCATTTTATCAGGCGGCACTTTGGCATTGTTATTAAGGTTACCGGCAAATGACGAGAAGCCGCTCTGAAGCGTGGTTGTCATCGACACGCGCGCTGGTCTATAAGATTGGTCTATGATGACCGTACAAGAATTCGCGGCGAAAATCAGAGAAAGTGACGAGATCGTCGTTTTCACCGGTGCGGGAATCAGCACGGAATCAGGAATTCCGGATTTTCGTAGTCCCGGGGGGCTCTGGACACGCTATAGGCCGGTCACTTTCCAGGAATACATGAGCAGCGAAGCGGCCCGTATTGAGGCCTGGAAAAGAAGGTTAGAAACTTACGAGACGCACAAAAACGCCAGGCCTAACATCGGCCATCATTTCGTCCAGTCCCTTGACCAGAAGGGCAAGCTTATCGGTCTCATTACGCAGAATATTGACGGGCTGCACAGCGATGCGGGGCTTGCCGATGAAAAGATTGTCGAGCTGCACGGCACAAATCGTAGGATTATTTGTCTGAAGTGCGACAAATCCTTCGATCCGGACGAAGTCATTAAACAGCTGGTGGGGGATTTTTCGTCTCCCAGGTGCGACGCGTGCGGCGGCATTCTTAAAGCGGCGACTATTTCCTTCGGCCAGGCGATGCCTGAGGCTGCGATGCGTCGAGCGCAAGAGTGGACCGAACAGGCGGCTCTCTTTATGGTCATGGGATCGTCGTTGCAGGTGCAGCCGGCTGCCTCTTTCCCGGTCCTCGCCAAGCGTAACGGTGCGTTGTTGGCGATCATTAACCGCGAGCTGACGCCGCTGGATGAGTATGCGGACTTTGTCCATCACGGCGCCATTGGAGAGTTTTGCGGTCGATTTGGCGAGATGATCGCCGATGGTTGATCCAGTGTGAGAACGAATTAATCGCAAAGAACACATAAACACATAGAAATTCTTTTTGACCTTTGTGCTCTTTATGGTTAATCAGAAACTCTTTTGGCGTTAAAGCGTATGACTCAGGAGGGCAGTATGGCTGAGAGGAAAATGGTCGATGCTGACGGTCATATCCGAGAGATTGAAAGCGATATTTTTGAATATCTACCGGAGCATTACAAGCGACGTCGCGACGCCGTCCTTTACTTTCCGCTGCTGCCGCACCACGGTTGGCACCGCCAGGCGGGCAGTGGGGGAATGGGCGCAGCGTTCTTAATTCCTACCCTCGAAGACTGGCAAAAGGCGTTGAACCAGGGCAACATCGAGGCGGCGGTGGTGTATCCCACGCGCTTCATGCACATCGGTCAGGTCGGTATGGTCGATTTCGCCGTCGATCTGAGCCGAGCCTACAACGACTATCTGTACGATCGTTTCCTGTGTCACGAATCGCGGCTCAAGGGAATCGCCGTGCTGCCATTGCAGGACGTCGCTGCTGCGGTAACGGAGCTGCGCCGGGCAGTGAAAGACTACGGCATGGTGGGCGGTCTTTTGCCCGCTGACGGATTGCCTCGGCCCTTGGGTCATCAGGACTTCTACCCTCTCTACGAAGAGGCGAGTCGCTTGGGCTGCATGATGGCGGTTCACTCGCAAAACTCGCTGCGCAACAACGATCTCTTTCTGTGGCGCCACGAAGCAGCGACCTTGGCCCATGTCTGGCCACAGATGCGCCAGTTCACCAACCTCATGTTTTCCGGCGTGCTAGGAAAATTGGCTGATCTGAGAATCGCGTTTTTGGAGGCCGGCTGCGGCTGGGTACCATACTTACTAAGCAAGATGGAGCCGCGCATGGGAGAGCTGTTGCGGCCATCGAAGCTTATAGAGCGGGGCCAGATTTACTTCCAGTGCGGCGAAGAGATGACCACCAGCCGTGATCTTGAGCTACTCGGGGACGATTGTCTGTTTTGGGCCTCGGATTTTCCCCACGAGGGAATCGTGGATATGGCCAAAGCAGTGACAGAGTTTCTGGAGCGCGAAGATATCCCTGAAGCGTCGAAACGCAAGATCAGTTACGACAATTCCAAAAAGCTTTATGGGCTCTAAAAACCCCCTTTGTCAGCCGATTGTTTAGAAAAATTAGAAAACTGCGATCACCTCTATTTGAAACAAAAACTGGCCCCGCAGGTCTGCTTTGAGTGCGTGGCGCGCGGGCCGATCGTGTTCGTCGGGAAACATCTTCAGCCATGCCTTGTTGACCGAATCACGCAGGTTTTCTTCCCTGAGATAGACCGTCATGTGGGCGATGTTGTCGGGTGTGCCACCGGCCTGTTCCATGAAAAGCCTCAAATTGCGAAACATTGCTTCTGCCTGCTCGTCTGGATCCGGGGAAAGCACGCCCGTCTTGGCGTCTTTGCCGGAGATCGCTGAAGAAAAGACCATATTGCCGATCACGGTGCCGTTGGGAATCGGTGCGCCATGTTCCATTCCTTCGATATGAATGCTTTTTCTTTTCGCCATGCCGAGCCTCCAGGGTCGTTTCAAATCCATATCATGTTGATAAGCGCGGTGTCTACGCTTACCAATATACAGGTGATGATGGCAACTCGGCGCCGCATTGAAAGAATGGGCCCAAGGATCTAAATGATGTCTATGAAAGATAAAAAATTTCCAAGGCGGAGGTTTCAACTCCATTGGGGCGGCGGCTGGATCACGGAAGAGGCCCGCTCAAAGACACAGTACCACGAGCCGTCGATTCAGCTCCTGTCGTTCGATTCGGGAGAGCGGTCCATACGGTTTTGTTATTATCATGACGGCTTTTACCAAGGGGGCCCGCTGATCCTTAGCGAATCGCACCTCGCCGGCTTGCGGCGAGAAATCCGCAAGAACAAGAACATTCATGCCCTGCTAAAAAAACTAGTCTGACCGGGATGGATAGAATGAATGGTTTCGAGTTGATACGCGCCGACGTTGAGTCGGGAGGAGAGTCAGTTTTGCCCAATCCGTGTTGCCGCGGCTTTGGGGATGAAGCCGGGGGGCCGACCGTGTTTAGACCGAATTTCCAACCAGCCGTCCCGGCTGTCGACCACATTAACTTGTGTTCCGGGTTCAATATTTGCGATGAGCTGGGCGTCGGCTCTCGGGGCGCTAAAGACCCGCGTTGTCTGTGTGATTTCGTAGCTTTCCCAAGTCGCTGAGGAAGGCTTGACACTGGCCGTCGTGGCCCTCTCTGAGGCTTTCGCGATTCTTGAATCAACGGGCGACGCTGGGGGAATCACGGGTGCGACTCTAATCGGTTTGTCTAAAGAGTGGTCGTCCTTACTCTGTGATTCTGCTGGTTTGGGTTGTGACTCCAGGTTGGCGGCGGTGGAGACACCTGACGAGTTCCGCATAGCCTTGAAGTTCGACGTCCGTTCTTTTGACGTGGGGGAGGCAGGCTGCGTAGCTGAAGATTCTGGTTCCGAATCCTTTCCTAGATAACCGGCCGCAAGAACTCCACCCACTACCAACACGGCCATTGCTCCCGTAAAAATCCCGAAGCGGCGTTTCTTCGCCTTTAACTCTGGTCGAGAAAGTTCGCTTGCCACCGGCGTTCCATTGGCCGCGGCGGTGGTCAAGTTTGCTGCATGCTGATGCTGCGGTTCAGCAGAAATCCCATTTGTCTTGTCAAAACTATCATTGTGGATGGAGTGTAGCTCCGAGGCGGGTGGTCCGAAGGGAGTTCGTTCGACGATGTCCAAGTGAGCTGTTTCTGTAGACTCTTTCTCCCTCAACTCAAGGATGCTGTGAGGATCGTGGGGAATCGTATTGGGTGGCTCCGGCTGGTGGGTATGTTCCGGAGCGACGTCCAGAAGCTCGCTTATCGATACGATCTCGTCCTGAATCAGACGGTCTTGCTCGCTGACCTTTGCCTGTTTCGATCGCAACTCCTCAAGTCGCTGGCGGAGTATTATCAATCGCTCTACTTGAAGCTGATTCCGGTTTGTTAGTTTTTGCTGGTGCTGGGAGTTCTCTTCCCGGAGTCGGAGATTGGTTTCGCTCAATTCATGATGGCGCTGTTGCATGTCCGAAAGCTGCGTTTGAGTCGCTTCCAATGCTTTTTGTTTTTCCTGCTCGGCGGCGAGCGCATTCTGTAGTTGCACGGCACTGACTTCGAGGCTTCTTTGGAGTTCCTCGAACGCGTTCTGGCCGGGTTCGGGGTCGGCGATCTGAACTGGAACGCTCTCCAAGTCTCGAACCTTGGCTTGACTGGCCTCAAGTTGTTCCTTCAGAATCGCGATTTCTTGATCCTTTCGCGAGTCCCGGCTCGCATCGTCGGAATGCGGATCGCTCGATTCTGACGGTGTTTTTAACGTCGCAAGTTCTGCCTGCAACCGCTCACGCTCCCAGCGCAGCTCGGTGACTTCTGATTCCTTGCTATTGAGATGCGCACGAAGAGTTTCCAGCTGTTCCAACCTACTCTCGTTAGCCTCGAGTTTCTTTGATAGAGACGAAACTTCCAGCAAGAGCTCTTCGTTTCGAGCGACGAGTTCTACCGATGCTCCGTTTTCTTGTGGCAGAGTATCGGTTAGGGCGTTGGAAATTCCCGGTACCGCAACGTCCGCGAGTTTGTTCTTGACTTCCTCCAATTCCTGGCGCTTTTTCTTGAGTTCTCGTTCCGAGGCAACCAGAAAGATTCCCAATAAACCAATTGCCGCGCCGGCGACTATCCAGATAAACATGGTATCCATCTTTTTTCTCCTAACAGAAGTCCCCTACAATTGGACTTCTCGTCATTTCCGAAATGTTTTTTTGGAAACAGGGCTTCTTGCTATATCGGAGTCATTGGAAAGGCTTGATAATACCTTTACTCCAAATTACGCCAAAAATGTGCCAAGCTGACGACGGCTGGCCTGAGCCGCCTAAGGAATTGATTCTGAAAGCTTTTTTATGTTCCCGCCGCCTGTATTTCGAGGCCGGAAATTAGGTTTTTTATGAACAAAATCGTGAATACGGAGCAAAATTGTAGGCGTTCTGTAAGTGGCTGCGGGTAGGAGTCGCAAGTCCTTTCAAACTGAGAGATAGCCGAATCCGTTTAGGGTAACGAGGAGCAAACACGTCATTTCGACCGACTCAGGAATGGCGGACTCTATGAAAAAGTTTCAGACCTCGATGTACCCCTTGTTAAAGTTATAGCGCCGCGCCTAGGCCTACTGGTTTTCAACAGGCTTTGCGATGCTCGCTTCCACGTATCCGGGCTTGTTGCCGCGTCTGGACTCGACTTTTAACCATCCTTTCTCTTCGGCCGCGACGTTGATCTTTGTGCCCTTTTTTATCTCCGCCACCACCGGGTAGTGAAGCCCTGGTCCGCTGTGCACTTGGGTATCGGCCAGGCTTTCGTATTTGCCTTCTACGGGCATCGCGGATGATTCGTGTTTCTCATCGCTGCTGCTGGGTTCGACCGACGCGAATTCGATGTAGCCCGGGGCGTTGCCTTTCTTGGAGACAATGAGGACCCAATCGCCATCCCGTCCAACTACTTGGACCTTGGCATCGCGCCTGATCTCCGCGATAGCTCGAAACTGAGGTCCAGGCCCGGTACGCACCTTGATGTTCTCTCTGGTCACGTAGGGACGGATTTGGGCGTTGAGGTCGGGAAGATCCTTCGAATCGACTGCTTCCTTTTGCTTTTCCCTACAACTCAATAAACCCAATAAAATCACAAGGATAAAAGGGTACATCCATAATTTCCAATATTGAGCCATGTTCTCCTCCCTATTCCAATGAAAAAGGAGCTGTATTATAACATGCTCCGCGATTTGGGTGTTCTTGGCGGGGACGGCCGATCGCGTATTAGCCCTGCCCGGATTGTTCACTGGCAAGCAACGATCAAGAGACGAGCCCTCCGGATCGAAGGCAATAAGTCTATGTCTCGAGGCGGCCTGCAAACCTAGTTCTGGAGCAGATAGCTGGGAAGCAATTCGGCGAAGTGCCAAGCACCCCAATCGTCATTGAAGCTGTTCGTCCCTATGCCTTCGGTCCTCCATGCTCATCTCTTGATCGACACGTGTCGTGGTTTTCATCGGAGCATGAATAATCCGGAGCTAGTAAATGGTTGGAGACCAGGAAATCAGTGTATCTGTTTCCAAACCTTGGCCAGGCTGTCGCCGTAGACGCTCAGATCCCACTCGCAGAAGTATCCGAAGGGTGTCGTCCGGACTGTATAAGCGTTTTCGCGGAGCCGCTGCGCGACCGACTCGATAAGCGCCTGGGCGAAATCAGGGGAGGCGGTCTCACCGCCGAGATGGGCGAAGGAGTGGATGACGATGTTTTTAAATTTTCTTTTGTTGGCAAGCCACTTGATGTGCTTTAGTGATTGCCGCAGAAGGGAAGGCTTTTCCCCTGTTTCTTCGTCGGACTTTTCGGCGTGGATGAAGATAACCACCGCATCCGCGACTTGCTCTTCCACATCCTGATCCGCCATCTCGGGCAGGGTCTTGGAGTGGGTCTTCCAACGAAAGCGTTTCGCATGGAAACAAAGAAGCTTCATGCCGAGATCAGTAATAGTCCAGGAAGTTCTTCAGTAGCTTTTTCCCCTCGTAGGTGAGAATCGATTCGGGATGGAATTGCACACCTTCAACCGGGTAGCGTTTGTGTCGCACTCCCATAATGACGTTGTCGGCAGCATGGGCGCTGATGCTCAGTTCGGCCGGAAGACGCTCGGGATTGATGACCAGGGAGTGATAGCGCATGGCAGCGAAGGGATTTTTGATTGAGCGAAAGATTGTCTGCGAATCGTGACTCACGTCCGAAACTTTGCCGTGCATGATCGACGGGGCGCGAATGATCTCTCCGCCAAAAGCAGCGCCAATACATTGGTGGCCGAGACAGACGCCTAGAATCGGTGTTTTTTCAGCAAAGCGTGAAATCACGTCACAAGAGATTCCTGCCTCTTTAGGCGTGCAGGGACCTGGCGAGATGACAATTTTCTCCGGTCTCATGCGTTCGATATCACCAAGAGTGACCTTGTTGTTGCGAAAGACTTCGACTTTTGTCCCCAGCTCGCCGAGGTAGTGATAGAGGTTGTAAGTGAAAGAGTCGTAGTTGTCGATCAGCAGGATCACTTCTTTCTCCACTGCTCAGCCAGGTCCACGGCCTTCAGCATCGCGCGGGCCTTGTTCAATGTCTCTTGATACTCCAGGTCGGGATCGGAATCCGCGACAATTCCCGCGCCGGCGTTAATGAAGACTTTCCTTCCTTTCATGACGATCGTTCGGATGACGATGCAAGTGTCGAGATTGCCGTTGTAACCGAAGTAGCCGATGGCGCCAGCGTACAGCCCGCGCTTCTCCGGTTCCAATTCGCTGATAATTTGCATGGCACGGATCTTCGGCGCACCGGATACGGTGCCGGCCGGAAACGCGGACACAAACAGATCAAACGGAGTCTTACCAGCGGCCAGCTTTCCGCGGACGTTGGAAACGATGTGGATGACATGCGAATAGCGCTCGATGGCCATTAGCTCGTTGACTTCCACCGAGCCTATTTCGGCGACACGGCCGACGTCGTTTCGGCCCAAGTCTACGAGCATGATGTGCTCCGCACACTCTTTAGGATCCGCCAAGAGATCGGCCTCAAGCTCCCGCTCTTCCGCCGGGGTGGCGCCTCTCCGACGGGTGCCGGCGATGGGACGAAGCTCAATGGTGTCGCCGGTCAGGCGGACCATGGTTTCTGGTGAAGAGCCGATAACGCGAAGGTCTTCGAGTTCCAGGTAGAACATATACGGCGACGGATTGATAAACCGCAGAGCCCGATAGATCTCGAACGGGTCACTCGCCGTCTCGGTCTCGAGTCTTTGACAGAGGACGACCTGAATAATGTCTCCCGCCTTAATATAGTCCTTGGCCCGAATGACGGCATGCCGAAACTTTTCTCGCGTCAGATTGGAGCGAAATCTTCTATCTCCTTGCTCTTGACTCAAGTCTCGTGGCTCGATCCCTCTGGGCGTTTTTTGTAACGAGGAGATCACCTTGCGGATGCGTTGGCTTGCCTGATCATAAGCCCGTCGAAGGTTTTTTCGTTGGTTCACTCGGACGTTGTCGATCACTTTGATCGTATGTTTTAGATTATCGAAAGCCACGACGCTTTGAACGAAAATAAAAAAGATCTCTGGCATGGCCAAAGAATCTTTTTGACCGTCGAAAATTTCATGGAATTGTTCCACAGCATTATAGGCCACATAGCCGAGAGCGCCGCCGAAGAATGGAGGGACACCGGGTACAGTGACTGGCCGGCAGCCTCTCAGGAGATTCTCCAGAGATTTGAGCGGCGATTCTGAAGTGAAGCTTGTCTTTTTGCCATTTTCGATGATTTCGACGTGAGTCCCCCGGGCTTTAAAGACTCGCTGGGGGCGTGTTCCTAGAAAGGAGTAACGAGCCCAGCGTTCGCTTCCTTCCACGCTTTCAAGCAAAAAAGAGTAATCGTCACGTTCAAGCCGTTTGAAGAAGGAAAGCGGAGTCTCCAGGTCCATAAGCAATTCCTGATACACGGGGATCAGGTTACCCTTGTGGGCAAATCGGCAAAATTCTTTAAAGCTCGGTCGAATCATCCTTCTATAAGCAAACTACAAAGAAAAAGGGCCATAAGTTTTCACCTATGGCCCTTCCTCATTCACGCCAACGAATAAATTGACTGGAATTAGCCACGGCGCCGACGCTGCAGCAGGTTCCAGCGCCACCAACCTAAAGCTAACCTTCCGTTCTCCAGCCGATTATCCACGGTGGTATTTTGCCTTATCTGTTCAGGTGGGTCAAGGCTCCTTTCAAAACAGAAGTCTGAAAGTCGCAAGGGTGGTTGTGTTTGGTCTAAGTAATTGATGAATATTGAGAGCCATTCGGACATTGAGGAAAGTCCATTACCATCACAGGCGCCGGATTTGTTTACCTCGGAACAGCAAAGTAAGAATCGATTTTGAGGGGGCCACAGGCATGGCAACCACTATTTGACAACTGTCGCGAGCTAAGTTAAAACGCCTTTTTGCAATGACCCTGATTCTTTAATGGACAGGCAGATTCCAACGTAAGTCGTTCATCCAGGAGGAGAGATGGTTAGGCGCGAGAAATCCAATTATACGATTCAATCCGTTTCTCATGCTCTCGATGTCATGGAGCAGTTCAACGGGAACGTCGATGAGATCGGCGTTACCGAACTCAGCAAACGGTTGAAACTACACAAGAACAATGTTTTCCGCTTGCTCGCTACGCTTGAAGCGCGCGGCTATATCGAACAGAACAAGATTACCGAGAATTATCGACTGGGTCTAAAGTGTCTGCAACTCGGACAGACCTTCATCCATCAGTTAGGTTTATTACTGCAAGCGCGGTCAACATTGGAGGATTTGGTTAAGCTAACGAAGGAGAGCGCTTTTGTCGCGATCCGGAAAGGCGCCGCGATTGTTCCTTTGGAGTTTGTCGAACCCGCTCGTCCCGCACGCGTCGTTTCGTTTCTAGGAACGGCTTTACCGTCTCATTGTACGGCCGCCGGAAAAGTTTATCTCGTCTTCGAGTCTGAAGGTGGTTTGAGCCAAGCGCTTCCAGAGCGCTTGGACCGCTACACGGAAAACACGATCACGGACCACCAACTCCTCACCGAACAATTGCGAAATGTTAGTGAAACCGGCTATGCCATCGACCAAGGAGAGTTTTCGGAGGATATCAGCTCTGTAGCTGTGCCCGTTCGTGATTATACCCGAACCCTCGTCGGAGCGCTGGGTATTGCCGGCCCCGGCCATCGTCTATCGGGTGAGACCACCAAGCAGGATATTGCCTCTAAACTGCTCCTCGCAGGAAGCGAGTTGTCAAAACGATTGGGTTATTCTGAATGATTGCGTTTGGTGGCCAGACCAAACGTGACCTTCGTCCCGGCAAAGTTGCTCCCCGCTGTAAGATTACTCAAGATAAAATCCCGTCTCTGACCGCAAAATTTTGTTGCCGGAGTGATGCATCGCGGTGCACCGCTGGTTCGGAGACCGGATGTGACCCCGCCTTTATTTTTGACAAACTGATACAAGTGCGAATAAGTAAGTCGAGGAATGGAGGTCCATGAGACCGGGATGCTAACGAGTATAGAAAAGGTACTTTTCATCTTACTTGCTGCAGGATCACTTTACTACGGCGGAATAAGATTTTATGACATTTATAGGGCCATTGCTCGGGGCAGACCTGATTCTCGTCTCGATCATCTCGGCCAGCGCATTGTGCGCGCGCTGTGGATCGTCTTCACCCAGCAATCCGTGTTTAAGACGCGGCCGATTGTTTCCCTCCTTCACGCGTTGATTTTCTACGGGTTTGTCTTTTATTTTTTGGTTAACCTTGTTGATCTGTTCGAGGGCTTTCTGTCTTTTAATGCGCGCGGAGGCTTGTGGGGGCCGTTTAATTTGTTGGCGGATCTCCTGACCGCGAGCGTTTTGATCGGGATGATCGGTCTCCTTATTCGTCGATTCTTTATTCGTCCCAAGGACTTCGCCTTCCCGCCCAACGTGCCTTTGCAACCCGAGGCTCGGGTTGGGATCCTTGGCGACTCTTCGATTGTGGCAGGCTTCATCCTTTTTCACGTCGGCAGCCGGCTCATGTTTCAGGCGACCCAACAGGCTCGCGAGGGCGCGGATGTTTTCCATCCGGTGAGCTCGCTCGTTGCCGGGATTTTTTTCGGCATGAGTCCCAGCGCTGTCGAGGTTCTGAACCATTTTTTTTGGTGGGGGGCCCTGGGTTCGATTCTCATCTTCATACCCTATTTCCCGCGTTCCAAGCATATCCATCTCTTCATGGCCCCGATCAACCTCGCGTTGAAGAGGGAGAACCCGGGAGTCTTGCAGCCGATGGATTTCGAAAACGAGGAGGTCTTCGGCGCCGCCAAATTGGAGGAGTTTACATGGCCCCGATTGCTGGATGCCTACAGTTGCATCATGTGCAATCGCTGCCAGGATGTTTGCCCGGCCACGAATACCGGTAAAGCGCTTAGCCCGGCGGCAATTTTAATCAATGAGCGTTATGAGCTGAACAAGCTCTTTCCCAATTTTTCCGCTGGGCAAGAGAGCCCGCGGCCACTGCTTGATTTCGCGCTCAGTGAAGAGGCGGCATGGGCCTGCACGACGTGCAACGCCTGCATCGAAGTATGCCCTGTGGGGAACGAGCAGATGCTTCATATTATCGATGTCCGGCGCGAACGGGTGCTGGCCGCTGCGGAGTTTCCCAACGGGCTCAAAAATAGTTTTAACCATATGGAGCGAGCGGGTAACCCTTGGGGCATTTCAGCCGATGAGCGACTCGTTTGGGCCAAGGGTTTGCCTTTTCCAGTGCCGACCATCGAACAAAATTCCGATCCGGATGTGCTCTACTGGGTTGGCTGCGCGGCGGCGTTTGATCCCCGGGCGCAGAAGATCGCCCGAAGTTTAGCTGAAATCTTGAATTCCGCCGGCCTAAACTGGGCTGTGCTGGGCAGAGAGGAAAAATGCACCGGTGACCTGGCACGTCGCACGGGCAACGAATATCTTTTTGCTCAAATGGCGACAGAAAACGTGGCGGCTTTGGACGCAGTGAAACCCAAAGTTATCGTCACGACTTGTCCGCATTGCTTTCACACCATCGGCAATGAATACCCGCAGTTTGGCGGTAACTATGTGATGAAGCACCACACAGAATTTATCAATGAGCTGATCCGAGACGGCAGGCTCAAGGTCGCTGCCAACGCCGGCGGTTCCGTGACCTATCACGATCCCTGTTATTTGGGCCGCCATAATGGCATCTTCGATCAGCCCCGCGCCCTGATCCACTCCACCGGCGCTCGATTAACGGAGCCTACGCGCTCCCGGAACAACAGCTTTTGCTGCGGGGCCGGAGGTGGACAGTTTTGGAAAGATGAAGAGAAAGGCACCGAGCGGGTCAGCACAAACCGCTACCGTGAGTTGAAACAGACCGGGGCGAAGACAGTGGCGACCGGCTGTCCATTTTGCATGCGGATGATCACGGAAGAGACGGCAAAAGAAGAGCCGGAAACGGCCATGGAAGTTTTAGATATTGCCGAGCTCGTCGCAAAGAACCTGCAAAAGTAATATGAGGGTTCGAAGCAGACTTCTCTTTCTGACTTTGCTGGGGATTCTGCTCCACGCCACCGCTTGCCAGGCGCAACCTCAAGTCACTATCGTCACAGGAGGAGGTCAAAAGCTGACTTTTCAGGTCGAAGTCGCGGATACGCCCGCCAAGCGAGAGTTGGGGCTGCAATATCGGCGCGATCTCGCTCCGGATCGCGGTATGATTTTCCTATTTCCAAGCGAATCCGAGCATTCCTTCTGGATGAAGAACACACCCATTCCGCTGGATATGATTTTCATCAATAGGGATGGAAAAATTGTCGGAATCGTAGAGCAAGCGGTTCCATTCTCAACGGATTCGCGTTCCGTACCGGGTGCCAGTCAGTTCGTACTCGAGATAAATGGCGGGCTTTCCAAGCGCCACGGAATCAAAGCCGGCGATTCAGTACAGTTCCAGGCTCTCTCGCCGGAAAGCATTAAACAATAGAAACATAAAAAGAGATGCTACTGCTGGCCCCTCTTTTAAGAGGCTATTTCGGGTGATCAGATCTCACGGAAGAAGTAGGGTCTGACGGGTTCGAGCTTTTGTTCGTAAGAATCGGGATACAAGAACCACAGGGTTGCCGCCAGGCTGCTGAGCAAGGAGTTCCCATCCTGTGGCGTAAAACAGGTTCCGATAATTTCTTTGTCGCCTCTCATTGCCAGGCTCTGGGTCACGATAACCGTCTGGTTCAGAATCCGCCCAAACAGCCCGTGGTCGCGCCCAAAGGAGAAGACCGAAGCCGAGGACTTCTTGTTCGTGAGCGCCACCCGGCCGTTCGACTCGAAGCGGCGCATCAACTCGTCTTTGTTTATCCCGCGGCGAAGCTTCAGATTGAAATGAATGGTATGCATGTATTGGGTGTTCAGTTTTAACGCCGACGAGTAGATGTTCAAGCTCAATCCCAGCGTCTTAAATAGGTAGTGCGCGTCCCGTCCTTGATGGGTGCCGAATTCAACATCATCATGTTTCCCGGCCTCCGGCGCAGGGATAAACTCGCCTTCTTGGCTCAAATCATTGGCCCGCCGCATGCAGACGAAGCGCCCTTCCTCGAGGTTATCTTCTTTTTCCGGTCCTAAGGCGACCGTGTCGATGAGCACTGCGAGATTGTGCGTGTTACAACTGACGACTTGGATAAAATCGTCCTTGCCTTTGACCAGTGCCTTGTCATTGATGCCGCGGGCGTACATCTTGCCGAAGCCATATTCGCTCCCTTGGGCGACGAACCCACGGCCATTGCCGGCGTACTTGTCGTAGAGTTTTTTCTTGTTTTCATTGCCCACGGGAGTACAGTCGATAATGACGCTGGCCCGATTAATGGCTTCTTCGGCTTCGAAGGTCGGTTCCATTCCCATATCGATAAACTTCTGCCGCCTCTCCTTGTCGACGCAGAGCTTGGCGCCCTTACTTCCCAAGACATGGACCTTCGAACGATCGGTGACCAAGGGGGTGCGCTTGTGGAATGTGACTTCGTCGAGACCGAACTGTTCCCGGAACGTCGAAAGAATTCCGATCAACGGCTCTCCGATGGTTCCGGTTCCCACGACGTGCACGATCTTTTTCTGAGCCATAGTCCCCACCTGCAATTTGATGAGCGGATTCTAACCCAAGACCTGTTTACGATCAACAGATAACTTGTCCAATGGGCCTCATCTTTCGCCATCTGGAGATTTTCTTAGCCGTACCGGCAATCGTCTTTAAGAGCAGCGACTTATATGGTAAAACTTCCAGTAAGGGGGAAGCATATGGCCGAAGAAATCCTTCCTGCAGAATCTTTTTTCAACCGTAATTTTGGCATTGGCAGCGGAGATCTCGAAAAAGTCCTTGCCACCGCTTTAGGCCGGAAAGCCGACTATGCGGATCTCTACTTTGAGTATCGGAGGAACGAGGGTATCGGCCTGGAGGAGGGGCTGGTTAAAAACTGTTCTCAGTCCACCGCCAATGGAGTCGGCGTGCGCGTTTTGGCAGAGACAAAAACCGGCTATGCGTATACCGACGACATCACCATTGAAAACCTGGAACTGGCGGCGCGTACTGCGCAATACATCGCTCAAAACCAGCAATCTCAGTTGCCGGTTTCGGTGGGCCAGTCGCCGAGCGCGGCTCACGATCTCTACCCGATCAAAGTTCCGGTCAATGATATCGCTCTGGACCAGAAGGTGGCTTTGCTTTATGAGATCGACAAATACGCGCGAGGTCGAGATGCCCGGATCAAAAATGTCTTTGTCTCCCTCGCCAGCGAGTACAAAGTTATTCTGGTCGCTTCTTCCCAGGGTTTAGTCGTGGGAGACATTCAGCCGCTAACGCGCCTCAACGTCACGTGTATCGCCGAGGAAAACGGCGAGCGGCAGGTCGGGAGCTTTGGTGGTGGTGGCCGGGTGGAGTTCGGATTTTTCATCGATGCGAAGGACTACGAGCGGTACGCGCGGGAAGCGGTCCGGCAGGCCATTCTGAACTTGAGCGCGAAGGATGCGCCCGCGGGCTCGATGGACGTGGTTCTGGGCCCGGGCTGGCCGGGCATTCTTCTCCATGAGGCGATCGGGCACGGGCTCGAGGGTGACTTCAATCGCAAGCAGACTTCAGCTTTCAGTGGCCGGATCGGTCAACGGGTCGCGTCCGAGCTGTGTACCGTGGTTGACGATGGTACGATTCCTTCGCGCCGCGGCTCCATGAATGTCGACGACGAGGGCACACCGACCCACCGAACGGTTCTCATCGAGAATGGTATTCTCAAGGGGTATCTCCAAGATCGCCTTAACGCGCAGCTCATGAGGATGCCTTTAACGGGCAACGGGCGACGGGAGAGTTATGCTCACATTCCGATGCCGCGCATGACCAATACTTTTATGCTGGCGGGTCAAAGCGAACCTGAAGATATTCTTCGATCGGTCAAGAAAGGACTGTACGCGGTTTCGTTCGGGGGCGGTCAGGTCGATATCACCAATGGAAAGTTCGTTTTCTCCGCCAGTGAAGCTTATTTGATCGAAGACGGTAAAGTCACAGACCCGGTGAAGGGAGCTACGTTGATCGGCAATGGACCGGACGTTCTTACCCGAGTTTCTAGCGTAGGCTCGGATCTAAAGCTGGACGAGGGTATCGGAACGTGCGGCAAGGACGGCCAATCCGTGCCTGTCGGAGTCGGGCTTCCGACGATCAAGATTGATGGCCTCACCGTGGGCGGCACGAGGGCATGACGAATATCGTTCAAAACGTTCAAGCGGTTCAAGACGTTCAAGCCGTTCAAGATGTTCAAGCCGTTGTTCCGATCGAACAGTTTGAACGAATTGAACGCTTTGAACGACTTGAACGAGTTGGAGGGATATGGACCGACTGGAATTAAGCCAGGATTTGGGGCGGGACATCCTCGCCATGGCAAAGTCTCAGGGTGCTTCCCAGAGCGACGTTGTCATGGTGGAGAGTGACTCGTTTTTTGTAACGGTGCGGCTGGGCGAAGTGGAGAAAATCAGCCAGGCTCAGGAAAAACGCCTGGGTCTTCGCTTGTTTTTCGGCTCCAGCTCGGCTTCGGCGTCAACCTCCGATATCTCCAAAAAATCGGTTGGCCGTTTGGTGGAAGATACCACCCGAATGGCCCGGGCCACGGCCCAAGATCCGCACAGCGGGCTGCCGGCGGCCGAAGATCTTGCCCGCGAGATTCCCGAGCTGGATCTATTGGACGGCGGTGCTCGAACAATCTCCGTCGAAGAAAAAATTCAAATGGCGTTGGCGGCGGAAAAAACCGCCCTGGAGTATGACCCACGGATCACCAACTGCGAGGGTGGGGAGTTCTCGAATCAGTTCGGGCGGGTCATCTATGTCAACAGTCAGGGCTTTTCCGGCGAGTACGAGGGTTCAACGTTCGGTCACTCGGTGGCGCCGGTTGCCGCGCAGAACGGCACTATGCAGCGGGACTATTGGTATTCATCGAATCGGAAATTCTCCAGGCTGGAGTCGCCCAAAAAGGTCGGCGAAAAAGCGGCGCAGCGCGTGTTGAGGCGACTGGGTGCGAAAAAAGTCAAAACCTGTGAAGTTCCCATAGTCTTTGATCCGGAGATAGCCGCTTCTCTGCTACGGAATTTATCATCCGCTATTTCCGGTTATTCATTGTACAAGGGCGCATCGTTTCTGGTGGATAAACTTGGAGCCCAAATCGCTTCGGACTCCGTCACGGTGATTGACGATGGAACCATTCCGGCCGCGCTGGGCTCCAGGCCCTTCGATGCCGAGGGACTACCAACGACAAAGAAAATCATCGTCGAAAAAGGGCGCCTCCAGAGTTATCTCTTGGACACTTACAGCGGCAGAAAATTGGGAATCGCGTCCACGGGTAATGCTTCACGTTCAGTGGGAGAACCGCCGGGCGTGGCGCCGTCGAATTTCTATTTGACTCCGGGGGTACACTCTGCCGACGAAATTATCGGCTCGGTGAAGCAAGGTTTCTACGTCACCGAGCTGATCGGCTTCGGAGTTAATATGGTGACCGGCGACTATTCCCGCGGCGCGAGCGGTCTCTGGATTGAAAACGGAGAGCTGAGCTATCCGGTGGAAGAGGTGACGATCGCCGGTAATCTCAAGGAGATGTTTCAAAATATCGAGATGGTGGGCGCTGATCTTGAAATGCGCGGTAGAATCGCGGCGCCAACCATCAAGATTTCTCAAATGACCGTAGCGGGAGATTAGCTACAAAAAAACCGAGGCTTGAAGATCGAGGATCGAAGATTGCAATTCTCCATCCTCGATTCTCCATCTTCGGTCCTTTCAGAGCACCTTAAATCCTGCTTTTAACACTGCACGCAAAAAGTCATCGATGTGAGACTGGCTGGAATCAAAATCGATAACCGCTACACTGCGCTCCAGATTGAAATCGACACGATCCACGCCGGGGACGCTTTGAAGCGCTTGCCTCAGAACCGGCAGATTCTCGGATGTCAGGTTTTCAACGGAAATGATGGCAGTCTTTGTTGGCATGTTTCAGGATCGCCTTTTTGGAATCTGACAGAACCCTCTCTTCGTTTCAACAACAATAAAAGTCTTGACGTCGGCTAAGGGTCGTTTCGCCCCGCTCTTTAGCGGTTTAGAAATTATCGGCCAAAACTTCAGCCAAAATTTTGTTGACAGCGAGATTGTTCCTATGCAAAAGATAGCCACGGCTTAGCGGAATCGTTGGCGAGCCGTGCCTTTCTGGACCTCGTTCCGCTAGAGAAGGGACGACGCGGAGATCAAGAGTTTTATCGCGTCTTCCAATGGTGATTTTGTGATTTGCTTTAACTATCCCACCTCGCACGGCCGTTCAGTCAACTGACCATGGATGAGAACGTGTAGCCCGTCAAGGACGGCGGTGGCAACTGGGTGTGGTAAGTCCCCGACTCAATCACGCCCAACACCTTGCCGGAGGGAGGGTTCAACATGAAATTTCGAATCATCGGCCACGTTTTTGTACTGCTTTGCATCGCGGCCTCTGCCGGAGTCACCCTTCTCAAGCTCTCTCCCGCTGCCGATCACAACGATCCCAATGCCGTCAACTCGATCTTCTCGGACATCGATGTCAGCGCTGCCGACCTTTACGATATCTTCGGATGGCCAGCGGACGACACGACCGGCGGGGAAAAGGTCGTGATCGCGCTCACTTTCGCCTCGGTTCCCAAGGCCGGCGTCTTTGATTCCGACATGTTGTACCGCATTCTAGTCAGTCCGACTCCACGGGTTGCGCCGCAGCTCAAAGATGATGACGGTCTGGAAGTGGTGCTAAAGTATTTCGAAGCGATCAAGACCAACTATGCGAGCCTCAAGCCGGAGGAAGTCCGGGTCACGGTCGATAAGGATGGCCGGGCGAAAATTAATTTTATCGGCTTTCCCGGTGGCAGCTTTGTCAAGGTCATCGACACCAATAAAGTTACTACGATCGACACGCCAGACGGCAACTCGCTCCAAGCTTATATCGGTGGCCGCGACGATGCGTTTTTTAACGATCTGCCCGGCTTTTTCCGTTCCATCAACTATGCGCCGCAGTTCTATGACGTTCCTCACACAATGACGGATACCCGCGAGCTGAAGATACCCAAAACTCTGATCGAATTGGAAGGCAACAAACTATTCAATTTTGACCCCGCCAATCCCAAGCACGGCCAGGGAGTCAAGCTCAAACTGCCGGCAGGCCCGCTCACGTGGAGCGGCAACAAATATTTCAAGGACAATAACGGCAATTACCGCTTTGTATACAGCGGAAAGGACGCGCAAGCCGGCAGAAACATCAATGCGATCATTCTCGAAATGCCTCTGGCTTTTCTTACGAAATCGCCGGACGTGGACCGCATCGTCAACACGTGGGGCGAGAGCTGGGTCCTCAAGGCCGCTCATAAAATCGAAACGATCCCCGATGACCGCGCCCCGGTCAAGGGACCCTTCCTGCTTCAGTATCCGTGGCTTGTCGGGGGCATCGCGATCTTGCTTGGCGCGCTGCTGATCCTTCTTGGGTTCAGAGCCTTGTCGCAACGCTCCGCCAACTCCTGGGCCAGGCCCGCCAGCCGCTTTATTCTGGGCATTGTGCTCGTGGTCTTGGGCGCGGGCTACGGCATCATCGTCGGTAAGTTTGCCGCCCAGAAGCCCGAACTCGCGCGGCCCGAGTACCAACTCGACGACGAGTTGAAAAGATACAAGCTTGTCGATACCGACGGCCAGGCTTTCGCCGATGCCGGTTTGAGCGAGCGGGAGGATGACCGGCAATTGGGGGCGTTCAATTTCTGGCTCGCGCCCCACTTCATCACCCGGCTCGCCCATTTGGGGTGGGGCTTCGGACCGTCGATCACCGCGTTGGGACTACGTACTTCCTTCGATCATGACAACTCTCCGATTTCCGTATACAAGACATACGCTTCGCCGATAGAGGCTTTTCCGCGGGTCAAGAAAGTCGTGCTCCAGCAACTGAACATGCCGGACGACACGTGGAACAAAAAGAAGCTAAACATTCCGCTGCGGCGTGGCGTGGAGATCTTCATACCCAACGTCAACGCCATCGACATGGATACGACCGGCACGTGGCCGTTCGGGCGGCGCCCGGAGGATCAGGTCGCCACCCGGTTTCTCTCGTTGTTTCTCGATATGAAAGCGGAGATCAACGGCAAGCGCTACAACGTCGAAACGCTGGGGGATCAGTCTTTGTGGGATCACGCGCCAGTCGAGCCGAAGACGCCGCCCAATCCACTGAAAAACGACAAGGAATTTCTCAAGCAGTTTCCTTATCTGGCGGAGCCGTGGTGAGGCTTTCGGGGCGGAGAAAACCCTGCGTACAGGACGGTGATGCCAATGCGATTGTTCAAGCCGATGCTAATCCTAGTGGCGGCGGTCTGTTTGTCGTTTCCCTTGACCAGTCTGAGCCACCGCAAACCAAGCCCACTGACGGACTATGAGCTCGAGCTGGCGCAAATCGAAAAGGACATCGCTGAGATCGAAGGCGACGTATTTACCCCTCCGGTCGATATCGACAAGGGCCTCAAATTTCTGCACCGCATGTATCACCGCGTCCAGCTCACCGGCGGTGTGGCCGATGTGCAAGCGATGGAGCCCGCTATCGATCGCGCGCTCCGGGAGCTCGGACCCTTGACGGGTCTCTACCTTCTCAAGGCCAATCTCGATTTCAAGCTTCATCGGCTGAAGCAAGCCGACCAGGACATCGCGGCGCTTTCCCGGTTCGCGGGCGATGCGCGAATCGTGGCCCTAAAAGCCGGCATCGACTTTCAACGGGGCCGATACGAAGCCTCAAAAATGGGTTACCTGAGCGCGGTCGAAAAAAACTCCACCTGGGATAATCTTGCTCGGCTCGCCTATGGGTTAGGGAAGTTCGGTGATGTCGATCTCGCCGACCGCCTGTACCGTCAGGCGGAAGAGGACATCTCGGTCAAGGAGATGCGCGCGTACGCCTGGGTGGAGTTGCAAAGGGGACTGTTGGATTTGAACCGGGGCCGCTATGACGAAGCGATGGGCCATTACCGGCAGGCCGGGAAGGCGTATTCCGGTTACTGGCTGGTCGATGAGCACATGGCGGAGCTTTTGGGCGCGACCAAAAAGTTCGACGCGGCGGCGGCGCTTTACGAGTCGGTGGTCGCGCGTGCGCCGCTGCCGGAGCTTCAGCAGCGGCTCGGCGATCTCTACGTGTTCATGGGCAAGCCCGAACAGGCAAGACCGTGGCACGACAAGGCGTTGGCGGGCTATCTCGATTCTGCGGCGCGCGGCGAGGTCAACTACTATCATCATCTCGCCGGATTTTATGCCGACGTGCGCGGGGATGGCGCCGAGGCGGTTAAATGGGCAGAGAAAGACCTCGCGCTGCGCCCCCACTTCGCCACCCAGGACGCGCTGGCTTGGGCGTTGTATCGCGCCGGCCGCTTCGAAGAAGCGCGTAACGTAAGCCGTGAAGCGCTTTCGTCCGGCGTAAAGGACGCGCACCTTTTCTTCCACGCCGCGATGATCCATCTGGCGGCCGGAAAAACCGACGAGGGCAAACAGCTTCTAAAGAAAGCCGGGGAGATCAACCCCGGCTACGAGAATTTTCATGCGCATCGCTGAACGATTGAAGCTGTTTTTAATTTGCCTCTTCGTCTGGGCGGCCGTAGCGCCGCGCATCGCGACGGCGCATCCAGTGGCGCAAGGCGCGCTGGAGATCGTCGTACTTCCGGAACGAGTTAGCATGACCGCCCGGGTATCTATGGAAGAAGTGATCGTCGCCGAAGCTTACGTCGGGCGGAAAAACGCTTCGGCCCTGGAGATGGTGCACGCGCACGGCGCGTATCTGCTCGCGCATTTCCGCGTCGCGGCGGATGGGCGGTTGCTCGACGGGCGCGTGGTCAAAGTTCCCGAACAAGCCAACGGCCGCCCGAGCTACCAGCTCGAATACCGGCTCGCGGGCGGCGCGCCCGGGCAAGTTGCGTTGGAACAGGACGTGCTGCGCGAGTTCGAGTTCGCGCCGGGCAATCCATGGGAGGCGAGTTACGTGGTGCGTGTCCGGCGGGATGGCGGACCTGCGGTTGAGGGCTTGTTGTTGAGTTCCAAGCAGCCACTCATTCTCGATTTGAACCGGATAACGTCCGGCATCGATAAAGCGCGGATGGTGAAGGAATACATTCATCATGGGATCATGCACATCCTGTCGGGTTATGATCATCTCCTCTTCATCGCCGCGCTGGCGCTGGCTGTCGCGACCTTGTGGGACCTGGTCAAAGTCATCAGCGCCTTTACGCTTGCCCACTCGATCACGCTCACGCTCTCAGTGCTGAACGTCGTCAGGCTGCCGGAAAATATCGTCGAACCGATGATCGCGGCGAGCATCGTGTTCGTCGCCCTTCAGAACGTGATCGTGCCCGAGCGCAGCCGCGGCGCCGGCAGACTTTGTGTCGCTTTCTTTTTCGGTCTTTTCCACGGCCTCGGCTTCGCGGGTGGTCTACTCAGCGCGATGGAAGGAATGGCCGGTTTGGCGGTGGGTCTGGCCATCGCTGCGTTCAGCGCAGGGGTCGAGATCGGTCATCAAGTGGTCGTTCTCCCGATTTTTTGCGCTCTAAAAATGATGCGCGAGCGGATGTCTCAGCAGTCGGCTTCAATTCCCGAACGTGTGCTGCGGTACGGTTCCGCCGGGATTTGTGCGGCCGGTATGTTCTACTTGGTTGCAGCGTTGCATTGAGATTACCGGCAAAGTTACCCAGCAACGGCTGCCGAACGGACGGAGCGGTAAGGAGGAAGAATGAGCAGGAAAGATTGTTGTGTCGGAATATTGATGCTGCTCTGCGCGATCATCCTCGCGAGTTGCGGAGATCGGCCGAAGCCGGGCACCGTAGTGGACGAGGCCAAGAAGGCAGGGCTGACGGCCAAGGACCTGCCGGGATCGGACGACGACTACCTGCGTGCCATGGATCGCGGCCTGGATGAAGAGGCGGTGCACAAAGCTCTGCCCTTCCTGTCCAAGGAAGAGGCCTGGAAGTCTTATAACCGAGGCCGCAACAACTGGGTCGTCTGGACGGCAGGCAACGACACGCTCTGGGATTACTTGGCCAACAACGCCTTCGGCGCCTTCGATCTATTGAAGATTGTCTCCTCCCATCCGGGGATCAGGTATTGCGGCAACAAAACCCCCGTGTACGGCTACGGCGGCAAGGGCGATTACGCCAAAGACCAGCAGTCCGAATACGGCAAGGAGAAATCTTCTCCGGCACCGTATCCGCCGGGTTACTACGCTTACGACGAAGATGACGAGTGCAAGGGCGACGACCGCCAATTCTACGAAGTCTCCCGCGAGAACCGGTGGAAATATCTCGGCCTGGTCAACGAACCGGGCCTCCAACAGTGGGACCCCAAGGGCTGCGACTGGAAGAACGACAAGAAGACCGATGACGAACCGTACGGCAAGTGCGGCGACCCCAATCGTTTCGGCCTCTGGCTGGACAAGCGCGTCGGCGCTCCCGACCCGTTCGAGGATGAGAAGAAATATCCGGGCGTGAAAGTCGGAGCGCGTGGGAAGACCGTTCCGGCCGGCTCCTACTACGGCTATGCGAGCGGCGTCGTCGGACTACGACTCTTTCCCAATCCCGCTTTCGACGAAGCGGCCAAAAAGAAATGGGATCCGATCAGGTACTACACCGACCCGGATTACTACAGCGACAAAAACCTGGTGCGCCCGTATCGGGTCGGGATGTCCTGCGGCTTTTGCCACGTCGGTCCAAGCCCCACCGAACCTCCCAAAGATCCCGAGAATCCGGAATGGAAGAACCTCAACTCCAACCCCGGCGCGCAGTACTTCTGGCTGGACAGAATCTTTTTCTGGAATCCGTATAAGCGGCACGAGAACTTCATCTACCAACTCTTCCACACTTCGCTTCCGGGGTCGCTCGACACCTCCCTCGTTTCTAGCGATAACATCAATAACCCGCGCACGATGAACGCCGTCTACAGCATCGCGGCACGTCTAAAGATGGCCGAGTTTCACCCGGAAAAATTGACCGGTGGCGAGCGCAACAACAGGCAGTTCAACGACTTCGACAGAACCAAAGTTCTCTCAAAATACTTCATACCACCGGACACCGTCCTCGCGCCTCACGTTCTAAAAGACGGCGCCGATTCGGTCGGCGTACTCGGAGCTTTGAACCGCGTGTACATCAACATCGGCCTTTTTAGCGAGGAATGGCTGCTCCATTTCAAGCCGCTGATCGGGAACCTCCCCGGAAAGAGGATCACGCCCATCGAGATCGCCGTACTGGAGAAGAATTCCACTTACTGGAACGCCAACGTGACGCAGACTCCCGATCTGGCGCTGTTTTTCCTCGCGAGCGCCCGGCCCGATTACTTGAAAGAAGCGGCTGGCGGCAAGGACTATCTCACCACGGATCAAAAAAAGCTCAATCACGGCAAGATCGTCTTTGCCGAGAACTGCGCGCGTTGCCACTCGGGGAAACAGCCACCGCCACCGCCCGAAATCGACTATGCAAAGTGCGGCGGTCCCGGTTACCTAGATTGCTGGAACCGCTACTGGAGCTGGACCAAGACGGAAGCGTTCAAGAAGCAGATGCGCGAGATCGTCATGCGCGACGATTTTCTGGAAGACAATTTCCTCTCCACCGAGCTTCGCGTTCCCGTCACCTTGCTCCAGACTAACGCGTGCAGCCCGCTTGCGACCAACGGTCTCAGAGGAGACATATGGGACAACTTCACCTCCACGACCTACAAGGAGCTGACTGCCGTCGGCAAATTCACCGTCCACAAACCCAAGACGGGCGAGGCCTGGGAGTACGACATGCCCGGCAAAGGGCGCGGGTACACCCGCCCCGCGTCGTTGATCAGCCTGTGGTCGACGGCGCCGTACTTGCTCAATAACGCTGTTGGACCTTTCTACGGAGAACCCAGCGTCGAGGCGCGCATGGCGTCTTTCAACGAATCGATCCAGCAGATGCTCTGGCCGGAAAAGCGCCAGAAGGACTCGCTTCTGGGAGACAAAGTCCCCGGCTACATGCAGCGCACGACGACGAGAAGTTACCTGAGAGTTGCGTGGGGATACTTGCCGGGGCAATTCGCGGCGTTTATGGACTGGCTTAGCGGCTGGCTCCCCTGGCTCTTTGGCCAAACCGGGCTTGAGATCGGCCCGATCCCCAAGGGAACGCCGGTCGGCCTCCTGGCCAACTTGCCATTGGTGTCTGAGAGCGAGCGTCCGGAAGACCGAGTGGCGTATGCCGAAAAGGTGATTGATTTGCTGAAAAAGGCCGGCAAGGATTTGAAGTCTCTGCCAGCCAATGCGACCGACGAGCAGGCGCGCGAGATCTTCGCCGGCGTCGGAGATCAGTTGCTAAAGCTCAGTAAGTGCCCCGACTTCGTTGTCAACCGCGGCCATTATTTCGGCACCAGTTATTTCAAGGATAAAGACGAGCCGGGACTCAGCGACGATGACAAGTGGGCGCTGATCGAGTTTTTGAAAACATTCTAGCTCGATGTGCAACTACGACGTGAAAGGAAATCACGGATGAAAAAGACAGCCCTATTCTTTCTCGGTCTCGTGCTACTTCTCTTTCCGGCAGCCATCAAGAGTTCGGATCACGCCGATCCGATCAATCTTGAAGTGTTGGAATCCGGCATCACCGACCTCTTCGCCTTTCCGGACGGTGACCAGATGATCGTCATCCTCAATACCCGGCGGGCTCTGACCGCGCCGCCGCCGTACCAACTCGAGCCTTTCGAGTTCGCGATCTTCATGGACCTTCACACCCAAGTCACTGTCGACAACGCCGAGGAGCGCGCGCGCTACGGCGGTTCGATCGCCAACCCCGAAGGCATCAAACCCGACGTCACGATAAAAATCCGCCTCAAGAACGACGTCACGTTGAACAGCATCCAGTACCAAGGTCTGGAAAACACCAATGGCATCAAGCTGTTCACCGGCGTGCGCGACGACCCATTCATTTTCCCGCGCTTTTTCAAGCGCAACACGATTGCAATGGTGCTGAGCATCCCGTTCTCCGCGTTCCCCCAGGACCAGCGGGACTGGATACTGTGGGCGACCTCGACGCGGCTAAAGGACGGCGTGCAGATCGACCACGTCGGCCGGTCTAATCGTTCGCAGCAGGGCCGGTTTGATTTCTTAAACACGCTGCCGCCGAGCCAGCACGTGGCGGCGATCAAGGCGTATAACCAAACCAGGGTGCGAATCGAGAAGTCCCTGATGGAATACTTGCCGCCGCTCGTGAACGGGTTTCAACCGTTATTTAAAATTCGCTCCTACGACTATTTCCCCGACGTGATGATCTACACCAAGCAATATCCGATTGGATTTCCTAACGGACGGACGTTGACCGACGACGTCGCGCTGTTGACTTGCGAGCAGGGGGACTGCCCGCTGGTCGAGAGCGCCTATGTTGACAGCCCGCAGTGGCCGCGCGCGACGGTCAATGACAAGCCGTTCCTGAAAGAGTTTCCCTATCTCGCAGAGAAGTGGGAAGAAAGTGAAATAGCGCCGAAGCCGGCAGAGCCTGTCGGTGTTTTCAGCGCGCTGGCGGCGGCCTGGGACACCGGGAAATTCTTTACCGAAGCGACCGCGAACTGCTGCACGCCGGTCAAGAGAACTGCGATTGCGGCGATCATTCTGGTGCTCCTGATAATACCGATATTGGTCTGGCTGATTACTCGATGGCGTCGCCGGGTGAAAACCTGATCACGCGATCGTCTTTAGGGAGCGGAAGTTATGGATGCGGAGTTTTTCGGGATTGAAGGAATCACCGATGAAGATCGCGCCTATCAAGGCTCGCGGTTCTCGGAGGTGCAGGGCGTGCTCTTTGCCAATCCTTACCAGAAAGTTTGGGGCCGCGCCGGCGAGCCCCCGTTGCCCGTCTACGAAGTGACGCTCGGCAGCGTTTTGCGCGGCGTCCTGCCGTTCGGCGAGCCGTATCTGTTTCGGAAGGCCACCGAGCGTGCCGTCGATTCGCACGCCGATTTGCGTTGGGGCCCCGACCGCAAGGGTTATCGCCGCCTGCTTCATCCGAACGGTATATGTCTTACGGGCTTTTGGGAGATCACCGAAGAGAATCCATATTCGGGTTACTTCCAAAAAGGCAGCCGGGCGCTGGCGATCGGACGCTATTCCACCTGCTGCACGGAAACGCGGCGCGGCCATGCGCGCTCGCTGTCGTTGGTGGGGAAGCTCTATCCCACCACTGACCCGAAGCACTTAGAGCCGTTTCACACCGCCAACTTCATCACCCAGCAGGATATCGGCGGTGACTATAGCGACTATATCAACGACGCGGAAGTGCGCAACGCTCCCGACACCCGCCTCTGGCGCCGGGGGGGCGCCGTGCCGGTTCTGCTGGTGACGGGCGCGGTGTTTCAGCGCGTCGATAAGCAACCTTCGCAGCGCCAGCTGTATCAGATCGCCGAGCTTGGCAAGCCGAAGGACGCGCCCACGCGCGCGCCGGAGTTCATGCGCCTGTTGGTCGCGCCGGAGCAGCCCAGGATCGAAGGCGCAGCGTTAGATTTTCGCGACGAGATCATGGCGCAGATTTTCGATAAGGGCGATCCGAAGCCAAAGCGCACGCTCACCTTCAACATCGAAGTGACCGACGAGGGATCGACGCGCGGATTGCCGTTCTTCCAGCGACGCTCGTTCAAGAATTGGCGCCGCATCGGAAGAATGGTCTTCGATAACGCCGTCGCCTCTTACAACGGTGATTTCGTCATCCACTTTAGCCATCCCACCTGGCGCAACGATCGCAACGACCCCTCGACCACCGCCCGCGTCGGCGGGCGTAAAGTGCGCTGACGTTGCGGCCTTCGAACGGTGACGAAGAAGATGCGAACGAGGTGAACTATGAACTCAGGAACTAACGGACAGAGTGATTTTGAATACATCGTGGTCGGCTCGGGCGCCGGCGGCGGAACCGTCGCGGCGCGATTGGCAGAGGCCGGGCACAAAGTGCTCGTACTGGAAGCGGGCGGCGACCCGTACAAACTGAAGGGCGGTGTGCGGTGGGACCCGAAAAGAATCAGCTTGCCGGACGATTATGACGTTCCGTGTTTCCACGGTATCTCCACCGAGAGTGACGCGATCCGCTGGGACTTCTGGGTGCGTCACTACAGCAACGATCAGCAGCAGCAGAAAGACCCCAAGCATCGCGACATCAACGGAGAGCCCAGGATACTCTATCCACGAGCCGGGGGCTTGGGAGGCTGCACGACGCACAACGCCATGATTACGGTCTACCCCCACAACAAGGATTGGGAAGATCTCGCCGATCTGACGGGCGATCCTTCGTGGAAGGCGGAGAACATGCGCAAGTATTATCAGCGCATGGAGAACTGTCATTATCGAAGGTTTCCGTGGCGGTGGATATACAAACTCTTTGGCTGGAATCCCATACGTCATGGCTACGACGGCTGGCTCTCCACAGAAGTCGCGGTTCCGGTTGAGGCGCTGAAGAAAGATAAACGACTCGTGGAGGTGATTGTAAAATCGGCCAAAGCCGCGGCAAAGAGTGTTGAGATGCCCGTCAAGCGTGTCTGGTGGTCCTTGCTCGGCCGGCTCGACCCGAACGACTGGCGCTTGGTGAACGATAACGCGGTCGGAATTCGGCTGCCGCCTTTGGCCACGTATCGGCGCCGTCGCAACGGCACACGGGAATTTTTGCTGGATGTCCAAAAGAGATATCCGGGCAATCTGACCATAGAGCTTAACGCTCTTGCAACCAAAGTGTTGTTCGATGGGAAGAATCGAGCGGTCGGCGTCGAGTATCTCAAGGGCGAGAGGCTGTACCGGGCCCACTGCGATCCCAGTGATCAGCCGAGCGAAGAAAAGTCGGTCCGGGCAACGCGCGAAGTGATCCTCGCAGGCGGCGCCTTCAACACGCCGCAGCTTTTGATGCTTTCCGGAATTGGGCCGAAGGACGAGCTGAAGAAACACGGCATCGATGTTCGCGTCGGTCTTCCCGGCGTGGGACGAAATCTCCAGGACCGCTACGAGGTCGGCGTCGTCAACCGGATGAAAACAGACTGGACTGTCCTTAAAGACGCCATGTTCGATACGAGTGACCCACAGTTCCAAGATTGGAAGGGAAGCCAACGCGGCGTCTACATCACCAACGGGGCGGTCATCGCTGTCATCAAAAAGTCGGACAAGTCGCGCCCGCTACCCGATCTCTTCTGCTTCGCGCTGGTGGGTAAGTTTCGCGGCTACGAGCCGAACTATTCGCAGGAGATCGTCCTTCACCACAACTATCTCACCTGGGCGGTTTTGAAGGCGCATACGAACAACACCGGAGGCACAGTCGCTTTGAAATCCGCCGACCCACGCGAAACGCCCGAAATTAATTTCCACTACTTCGAAGAAGGGACGGGCAAATGGGAAGAAGACGTCGAGTCGGTGGTCGGTGGCATCAAGTTTGTCCGCGCGATCAACTCACACGTCCAGGATGTTTTCGAGGAAGAAGAGGCGCCGGACCAGGAGGAGCGAAAGGATCTGGCTCAATTCGTAAAGGATAACGCCTGGGGCCATCACGCCTCCTGTACTTGCAAGATCGGGCGCCAAGACGATCCGATGGCGGTCCTCGACGGCAATTTTCGAGTGTATGGGACCGAGGGCCTGCGCGTGGTCGATGCCTCCGTGTTTCCAAGGATCCCGGGATTTTTCATCGTTACTTCGGTTTACATGATCGCGGAAAAGGCGGCCGACGTGATTCTCGCCGATGCGAGAAGATAAGGAGATTCGGCGATTCCTGGTGCGTACAAAAATTTTTTACGCTGGTCGGCCTGCCTAAATGCGGAATTGTTTTACCTGCCGGTGCTGAGCAGGCCGGTCCCTTGTCTCATAGTGGCCGCGATGCTCTCCTTTGGAGGATGCGCCGGCAAGCCGGGGGATTTGATCGCTTGCGGCAAAGTCGCATGGAGTGGGTTTCGCAAGGTTGCCGACGACCGAGCCGAGCGGTTCCTGGGCAAGGTCAAAGAGGAGACCGCCCGCTGCCGCGGCGGTGAGAAAGCCGTTGAGTCACGGGGCCTGCCATGGGTCGACTGGCAGAATTACTGGGCAACGGGCGACATCGCTAGCAAAGGACCGGAGCCGCTCTGGAAGCTCGGGCACCTGAGCCCCAACGGCCGTGGCATCGACGGTGCGCTGCTCGATCTCGAATATCAGCGCATGGAGTTGATCAAATTCAACCTCTTCGACAACAGCGGGACCTACAAAGATTACGTGCGCGGCCGCGACGGCTTCGAGGTGCTGCGCTGAAGATTTGGGACGAGATGCGGTTGCCCAAAGACCATCCGCATTATGCAGCCGTCGGCGGCGATGGCCAGCAGCTCTGCCGGGGCGAGTTGATTCGCTTCCGCAACCTGACCGGAATTTGCAACGATATCAGAAATCCGCTCATGGGCTCGGCCGATCAGCCGTTCGCGCGCAACGTTCAATTCGAGGTCACCTTCCCGGATTTGGGCCAAAACTTGTATGCGCGAAACCGGCACGGCGATCGCCTGGGGCTGTTGAAGCCAGACCCGCAGGTGATCAGCCGCAAGCTCTTCACGCGCGCCCAATCGCATCCTGAAAAATGCCGCGCGGGGCACGGGCTTCCAGGTGATTCGGCCCAGGCGGAATGCGATTACAAGAAAGCGCCGTTCTTCAACGTGCTGGCGGCCTTCTGGATCCAGTTCATGACGCACGATTGGTTCTCGCACTTGGAGGAAGGGCACAACTCGCCTGAGATGATGACGGTGGGCTGTGCGTCGCAGCGGATCGGGGATATCGAGCAGCCGTTGAATCCGCAGCAAGTTGCAAAATTGGGCTGCCGTCCCGGAGATCGGATGGACAAGAGCTATGTGAGTGAGGTCGGCGAACCTTCAAAGTTCACTCATCAGGGAAGGGAGTATCTGAATCGTGCGTACAAGACCACCCGCAATACCGTTACGGCATGGTGGGACGCCTCGCAAATTTACGGATGGGATGAGGCCTCGCGGCAGCGCGTCAAGCGCGATCCCAGCGATCCGGCGAAATTGCTAATGCTATCGACACGCTCCGGCGAAGCGCAAGGCTACCTTCCGGTGTTCGGCGCTTCCGATCCAATCAATCCCCAGTGGGCCGGACAGGAAGCGACGGCCTTCCCGGACAACTGGACGATCGGCCTGAGTTTTTTTCACAATGTCTTCGCCCGCGAGCACAACCAGTTTGTCGATGAGTTCAGAAAACGCGTTGCGGATAAGCCGGATGAAGACTCGGGCCTGCGCAATCCGGCGCGGCCGGATGAGAAGATTCCCTATAAGAATGTGACGGCGGACGAACTTTTTGAAATCGCTCGGCTCGTCGTCGCCGCAGAGATCGCCAAGATTCACACCCTCGAATGGACGCCGCAGTTGCTTTATGATGAGCCGCTCCACCTGGCGATGAACGCCAATTGGCACGGACTGTTTCGCGGTAAGGACTTGGTCCAGGCAGCGCTAGAGAAAATCATCGCCAACAGCTTCAGCCAATCAAAAGACCCAAAGAAAGCCGGCAAGTGGTACTCGGTCTTCGCATCGGGCCCCGGAATCTTCGGCCTCGGCAGTCGCGTGTATACGGACGACGCGATCTTTGCGAAATACGACCCAAAAAAAACCGATATCTGGAGCCTGAAAAACCCCGATCACGTCAATGGCGGGACCAATCACTTCGGCTCGCCATTCAACTTTCCGGAAGAGTTCATCACGGTGTACCGGCTGCATGCGATGGTTCCCGATCTGATCGAATATCGCGAGTCGGGGAAATATCCGAACGTGATCCTTAACAAGATCCCGGTGGTAGACACCTTTCGCGGCCGCGCCACCACGGCGATGCGGAAGCGCGGGCTGGCGAACTGGGCGCTCTCTATGGGGCGCCAGCGACTGGGGGTGCTCACGCTGCAGAACCATCCACAGTTCCTGCAGAACCTGGAACTGCCCCGGCTGCACAGCGCGACGGGGAAGATCGATGTGGCGGCGCTCGACATTATCCGCGACCGCGAGCGGGGCGTGCCGCGCTTTAATGAATTTCGCCGCCAGTACGGTCTCAGGCAACTGACGAGCTTCGACGATTTCGTCGACCGGCGGCTGCCCAAGGACTCCCCCGAGCTGGCGGAACAGGAACGATTGATGGGTATCCTGCGGGAGGTGTACGGTCAGCACAAATGTGACGCTTCGAAAATTATCACTACGGCGCAGGTGAACGACGACGAGAAGCATACGCCGATCAACGACTGCCTGGGACACGCCGACGGAAGCCTGGTGGACAACATCGAAGATGTCGATACGGTCGTCGGTTGGCTCGCGGAGTTTCCCAGGCCGCACGGTTTCGCGATTTCCGAAACTCAATTTCAGGTTTTTATCCTCAATGCGTCACGCCGGCTCTTTAGCGACCGGTTTTTTACTTCGAGCTTTCGCCCGGAGTTTTACAGCCACCTCGGTGTGAAGTGGATCAATGAAAACGGCCCTGACGGTGTAATCAAGGAGAAGAACAAGTCGAACGGTCGTGAGGTCGAGATCTCGCCATTGAAACGAGTCTTGCTGCGAACCATTCCGGAGTTGGCGCCGGAGCTCGCACCTGTCGTGAACGCGTTCGACCCGTGGGCCCGCGATCGTGGCGAGTACTATTCGTTAAACTGGAGGCCCCGCCCTGGAGCTGAGTCAGATCAGGTGTTCAGAGTTTTGCAATGAGTCGCCGCGTCTGCCAACTGTCGGGGGTCATGGGCCGTCGCTCGAGTGGCCGAAAAGACTCATCAGCGCCATTTATAACGCCAAAGACTCTATAGCTCAGGCAACAATTCGCAAAGCCGCCAAGTCAGATGCGTCAATGATCTTCAATCGGTTCTCCGCGTCACGTAATTCACGCACCCATGACATCGATTCCCGCTGAGCTTTACGCGTTGGTGAACGCGTTCTTGTTTGCGCTGCACAATATGTTCACCAAAAAGGCGCTCCGTTACTCGAACCCGGCCACCGCCGTGATCAGCGGTCTCTTGATCAATATTATTTTTCTCTGGGGTCTCTCTGTCTTGTTCGCGCCGTTGTCGTCTTTGACCAGGGCTTCGATTTTGATCTTTGCGGCGGTTGGCCTGTTTCAGCCCGGGCTCACGCGCTTGCTTAGTTATAAAGGCATCGACGCCCTCGGTGTGGCGATTACCGATCCGATCCGAGCGACTACACCGCTGTTCAGCGCTATGATGGCGATCATTTTCCTCGGCGAAAAACTCACACTGCCGATCGTGGTTGCTACTTTGATGATTGTGGCGGGTATTACGCTGTTGTCGTGGCGTAGCGGTTCGATGAAACTCGCCGGGTCGGCGGTTTTTCTGTGGTACCCGATCGCAGCGTCGGCACTGGCGGGCGCTACTCAAGTCGTTCGCAAGGTCGGTCTGGCCGCGGTTCCCCATCCGCTTGTCGCCGCGGCGGTGACGGCGACTTCCTCGTTGGTCGTGTCGCTACTGACTCTGTGGTACGTCGAAAGGAGTCAACAGACTTGGAAGATGAACCGGCAGTGCTTTGGGTGGTTTCTCGCCGCCGGCTTAACCATCAGTGTGGCCATGGTGTGTATCTACTATGCGCTGGATCTAGGTAAGGTTTCGGTGGTGATCCCGATCGCCAGCACCGGGCCGTTTTTCTCCTTGATCTTGGCCGCAACGTTTTTGCGCGACGTCGAGCGCGTCACGTCAAGGATCGTTCTCAGTGCCGCCATGCTCGTGGGCGGGGTAGTGCTGCTTACGCTGTGGAAGTAATCCGCGCCATAGACCTTCTGCGACGGATATGGAATTTCATGCTCGTTCTAATCAGCCGATTTGTCGTAGTGGACCGAAAAGGAATTCGATAGGCCAGGGATATAAACGATAGGGATTGATCACAAAGTATGCTAGTAATGACGACAGAAATTTTCGAGAAAGAGGTTATTGAATGAATACAGGCACTGTAAAGTTTTTTAATGCTGAAAAACATTTTGGTTTCATCACTCGCGATAGTGGAGGTGATCTGTTTTTCCATATATCTGAAGTTCAAGGACAGCCGCCACGCGAGGGTGACAAAGTAGAATTTGAAGTTGGCCAAGGCAAAAAAGGTCCTTGCGCTGTCAGTGTTAAAGTCAAAGGAAACTAAGACTGAATCGGAACAGAAAAACCAACGATCGATGTCCGATTTGCGGTTTCAATCGGCCTTTCTGTATCTGCGACGCCATACCGAGAATCGAGTTAAACACCAAGATTTGTCTTGTCGTTCATGCTCGGGAGCTGAGGCGAGCAACCAATACAGGTCGGCTCGCGCTAAGAGCTTTAGTGAATAGCGAAATGCGGGTACGAGGGCAAACAAGAGAAGCTCTCGACCTGAGAGATCTCCTAATTCCTCGGTATCGGACTTTGTTGTTTTATCCCTCAGAGGATGCCGTGGAATTAGATAAAGAACTTGTGGCGCAAGACCCCAAGCCGATTCAGCTCATTGTTCCCGATGGAACCTGGCGACAGGCGAGCAAAGTTCACTTCCGTCATCCTGAATTGAAAGACGTGAAAAGGGTGATGATCAGCACTCCGAACATCTCGAAGGTTCATCTACGCGCCCAACACAGACGAGAAGGGATGGCCACCTTACAGGCCATCGCCCATGGTCTTGGGGTTATCGAAGGCGAGGTCGTGAAGACTCAGCTGATGAAGCTTTATCATGCCAAGCTCGAGCAAACGTTATTAGGGCGTGGGCTCTTCATGGAAGCAAAAAGCTTGACCTGAATTTAATCTGAGGGCAATCGCCGCGCCTGGGGCAGCCTTGTGGACAGCGTTGATGACGGCTTCGAATAATGCAAGGCGCCGGGGCGCCAGGCGGACGCCTGGCTCCGATTACAACACAATCATAAGTCGTCGAAGCTAAATAGCGTTGAAGATACTCGGGGCCGAAGGTGGAAAAGATTTCACGGATGGAGGTCATGATCGAGTCCCCTCCATCACGTGATTGATCAACTGGCAGGCATCTTCCTGGCCTTGTTTTTCTTGTGGCCGTGAGCCGGAAAGACTAGCCGGGGATGGCAATGAGTGAGCCAGTATTGGCGCAGCAAATGGAGGGTGGGCTGGGGCAGCGCGACGTAGCGGCCTTGGCGCCCTTGCCGCGGTGGAAAAGACTCCCGACCCGCTTTCCGATCTGTGCAGGAGTTGCTGTATGATAGCGATGTTGGTGCGATTATGATCTACCTATTTTCGATGGAAGATTACCCAGAAGGAGGAACTAACAATGGCGATTTCCATACATCCGGCGGTTGATCAGGGCATGAAACCTGGGGCTAAGAACTTCGCGGGCGGTACGCTGATCTGCCACTGCCCTGACAAGAAGGTGGCGGTAGCGATTGATAGCCAGTGTGCCCATAACCATGTGTGCGGGTGCACCCAGTGCTGGAAGCCGGCGGGCGCGCTGTTCTCCCAGGTCGCGGTCGTGCCACGCGGCAAAGTCCGTGTAACTGCCAATGAGGACAAGTTGGCGGTCGTGGATCCGAACGCGGTTATCAAACGACACGCTTGCAAAAATTGCGGCGTGCACATGTACGGACGCATCGAGAACGAAAAGCATCCGTTCTTCGGCTTGGATTTCATCCATACGGAACTATCGTCGAATGAAGGCTGGGCACCGCCGGAATTTGCGGCCTTTGTCTCTTCCATTATCGAGTCCGGAACCAATCCCGCCGACATGGGCGCGATCAGAACTAGACTGAAAGAGCTGGGCCTAGAGCCCTATGACTGCTTGTCGCCTGAGCTAATGGACGCAATTGCGACCCATACTGCGAAAGCAGCGGGCGTGCTCAGTCGCGGATAGTGAAGGCGCCCTCGACCTCGTTGTTAGAGTTCGCCACACAGCCCGAGCTGATGCGAAAGGAGATATAATTATGACAGAGGCGCATATTCTGAGAATCGACTCGTTGCCGGTGGTCGACCGTGGCAACGGCATCCAAACGATTCCTTTAGTCACGAAAGAGATCGGCTCGAAGCAGATAACCACCGGGTTAACCCGTTTTCCGGCCGGCACCAAGGTGCCGCTCCACTCACACAACTGCGACGAACAGGTAACGATCCTCGAAGGGGAGGCCGAGGCAGAAGTTGACGGGCAGCAACACCGCTTGCATCCTTTTGATACGACGCTTGTCCCCGCGGGCAAGCCGCATCGGTTTATAAATGTGGGGACATCTCACCTCACGATCCTGTGGATATACACCAGTGCCGATGTAACACGAACCTTCACGGAAACTGGCGAGACAGTTGCCCATCTTTCCGGCCGTGATCTGGTCAGTTCCTAATTTCACAGGTATAGACGGCACGGACTCGCTTGATTACCGGGCGATCCTCACGGGCGCGAAAAGCGTTAAAGCGCGAGGTCGATGTATAGTTAGTGTTTAGCGCCGTCCCAGCCGTGGGTCGAGATGTCGAACACGATGCCGTTGGGGTCGCGAAACTTGTGCTCGGCGTTGGCCGGATTGTGACCGGTTGGTCCCGGATGGTACTTGCCGCCATGCCCCTCGATCACCTGCTTCATTGTCTGGATGTCGTCCACCCAGATGCCGAAATGGTGCAATCCGACGAAGTCTTTGCCGCGCTCGTCGCCGGCATCCTCCTCGGTCTCGAACTGGAGCAGCGTGAGATTCATTACCCCGTCCGAGAGCCGCGTCGCCACCCGCGACTCAGAGACGCGCTCGAATCCGAATGTGTCTTCGTAAAACTTCGCCGCCTTCTCCTTGTCAGGCACCGAGATCGCGATATGTCTGAGTTTGCCCTTTGCCATGTCCGTCCTCCATTCTGACCACGGGACCCACAGTGGCCGGCCATTGCCCATCCCCTTGGCCCGGGCTTTGCCCGGCGCCGATAACAATGGCGATTTTCCTTCTAAACACATGGCCGCCTGCCGAAGTAGTCCGCGTCTGGACTCCAACTGACTTTCTCTGCCCACAACGACGCGGCTTCATAAATGATATGAAAAACCGGCTCCTTGAGAAAGAGATAACCGTCGATACTTTCCGGGAAAAGCTGTGACGCTCGGCGTTTCAGGAGTTCGTACTCGGCGCGAACGTCTTCCGACGAGCGAAGATAGTCACGAAACAGCAGCGCATACCGCTGGTTGAAACGTCCGAGCTCTCGGATATGTATATGTGTTCGTCGTTCACCCTCCGGTTCTCTCATGAAGAGCTTGCGCAACTCCGAATCTGTCTCGGACTTTTTGTGAAAGACGTCGTATTCGAACGTCGCGCCCTCGCGAAACCCCGCGGCTCTGAGAAGGCTCGCCAACCCGCCGGCCTCGTCCAAGTTGGAAACTGTGATCTGTATATCTATGACATCTTTACCGCCGAGTCCTGAAACGGCGGTAGAACCGATGTGATCGATTCGCATCGCGGTATTCCCAACCAAGTCGCGGATGTCACTCGCAATACGACTGAACTCGTTCACCCAGTGGGGCTGATAAGAAGTAATCACCACCGAGCGGGATTTTTTAGTCATGTCAACCTCAGGCATAGCGTCTGCCATGGCGTCTAACGCATAGCGTTTTATCCTGGATGCCTGGTAGCGATCAAGTTCTGAAAAGTCGAGGATCTGAAGTTTCTACGGGCGCACACAAAGAAGGTGATCAAGATGACCGTGCCGGGCCCCGTTCACGATGAACCAGCAGGCCCAGAACGACTACTATCCGAGCGAGGAGGAGGCAGCGTCGCTGATCGCTTATGGCATATAGATAAAACCAACGGATCATACGCTATAGGCCATAAGCTATAGGCTAGCTTAGCTAGCAGCCTGTGCAAGTTGACACTCAACTATGTCATCAGATAGGCTCCGCCCGAAATGCGACGAAGACTTATCTCCCTTGCGGAGCTTGTGTTTCCCTTCGTCGTGGCAGCGGTTGCCTGGCAAGCGTTCTCGCTTCTCGGGCCGTTCCCGCAAAAACTTTTTCCTACCGTTGAAACGATCGCTGCGGCCTTCACCCGCCTCATCGCCGACGGAATTCTACCTCTACACGCTCTCCATACGTTGCTCCGTCTGCTGCTCGCATTCTTGCTTGCCGCATTGGTCGGGGTGGGGCTTGGGATCATTATCGGCCGATACCGTTGGGCCGAGGATTTTTTCCTGCCGCTCGTGAGCATCGGCAATCCGGTTCCAGGCTTGGCCTATGCGCCGCTTTTCGTATTGTGGTTCGGCCTCGGTAATCTTCCTGCCATCCTTCTCGTCGCATTCGCGGCGGCTTTCCCCATCGTCCTCAACACCTGGACGGGCGTCAAGGCAGTAAAGGAGATCTGGATCCGCGCGGCGCAGTCGATGGGCGCTGAGGATCACCAGCTCTTCTGGAAGGTTGTCCTTCCCAGTGCTTTACCCTATGTCCTTACCGGCTTAAGGCTCGGCCTGGCTCGCGCGTGGCGAGTACTGGTTGCCGTCGAGATGCTGACTTCCGTCTCGCTCGGGCTTGGCTGGCTCATCTTCGGCGCGCGCGAGTTCCTGAATACGGACGTGATGCTGGCGGGCATCGCGGTCATCGGTATCGTCGGGCTTCTGCTGGAGAAGCTGGTTTTCGAAAAGATCGAGCAACTAACAGTTGTCCGCTGGGGGATGATGGAAAGATGAGGCCGCGCCGATATGCTTCGTCTCACTGCGTTCTCGGTAAAAAGGAGTATTCACCGCGGAGGCACGAAGGACACGAAGGAAGAGTAATGTAACCGCAAAGCGCGCAAAGGACGCAAAAATGTAGGGGCGGGTTTCAAACCCGCCCTCCTTCGTGTCCTCGCGTGTGTGCTTGTGAAGATTTTGACGTGACGAAAAAACGCAATCTAATACGCTCCACGCTTGGAACGATTCTTTCCATCGGCCTGGCCTGCCTGATCTGGGAAGCCTTTGCGCGGAGCGGTCTCTTCGCTCCGGCGCTGGCCCCGTCCGTGGTTGCGATCGGCCGGGCTTTAGTCGGAATGCTTCTGAGCGGTGCCATGCTTCGCCATACTGCATACACGCTCTATCGTGTCCTCTTCGGACTCCTCCTGGCGTGTCTAGTGGGTGTGCCCATTGGGATTCTCATGGGACGGTTTCGGCGTGTCGAGCGCTTTTTCGTTCCGTTGGTGAGCGTTCTCATGCCGATCCCTTCGTTGGCTTGGGTGCCGGTCTTCATTCTCTGGTTCGGTCTGGGCAACGCGGCGACGATCGCGCTGGTCTTTTACGCCGCGACCTTCCCGGTGATTTTCAACACCTGGACCGGCGTGCGCTCGGTCAATCGCCTCTGGATTCGCTCCGCAGAGGCGATGGGCGCCGACGAGAAAGTGCTCTTTCACAAAGTGATCCTGCCGGGAGCGCTTCCCCTTATCATCACGGGATTTCGCCAGGCCTTTGCGCGGGCGTGGATCGCAGTGGTTGGCGGCGAAATGATCGCGGCCACTTCGTGGGGCTTGGGTTGGGTCATCTTCGACTCCAAGGAATTTCTCAATACCGATGTCATGCTGGCGAGCCTAGCGATCATCGGAATCGTGGGACTCGTCTTCGAGCGACTGATCTTCCAGACCTTGGAACGGCGCACGGTGGGTCGCTGGGGCATGGTGAAGGCGGTCCAAGCTTGAATTGTGGAGTTCGGAAAAGACTACTCACGCAAAGGCACAAAGGGCGCCAAGTATAAAAATTGCAAATTCGAAACTCGAAACCTGTCCTGAGCAGCGAAGTCGAAGAATCCGAAATTCGAAACAATTTCAGATGATCAAAAATCAGAAAGTTCCAAACAAACCGTTTTCGGTGAAGCAAGAATCGAAGAATTATTCACCGCGGAGGCGCGGAGAACACAGAGAAAAAAATAGATAACCTCTGTGAACTCTACGTCTCTGTGGTGAAGATTGATTAGGATTTCGGGTTTTGAGTTATGCATCAGATCGAGCTGCGAAACATCAGCGTTCACTATGAATCCGCCGGTAACTCTGTGACGGCGCTTCAAAATATCAGCTTCAGCGTGGAAGCAGCAGAATTTTTATGTGTCGTGGGCCAGAGCGGCTGTGGTAAAACCACGATGCTCAACATCGTTGCCGGTTTTCTCAAGCCCACCCAAGGGGAAATTTTGATCAGCGGGAAGACTGTGACAGGCAAGGGGCTTGACCGTGGCATTGTGTTTCAGGATTTCGCCCAGCTCTTTCCCTGGCGAACAGCCCAGCGAAACATCGAGTTTGGCCTGGAAATGAAAGGGATAGCGAAGGAGGAGAGGGCGGAGATCGCCCTGCGATTTCTCCGTCTGGTGAATCTCGATAAATTTGCTCGTTCCTATCCTCACGAGCTATCCGGCGGGATGCAGCAGCGCGTTGCCATCGCCAGAGCCCTCGCCTATAATCCGGCGGTCTTGCTCATGGATGAGCCCTTCGCGGCGCTGGACGCTCTCACTCGCGAAGAGATGCAGCGCTTCCTCGTCGACGTATGGAGGGAAACCAAAAAGACCGTCGTCTATGTAACCCACAACGTCGCCGAGGCCGTGTTTCTGGCCGACCGCGTCATCGTCTTTTCGCCGCATCCCGGGACAGTGAAAGCTCAGGTGAAAATCACGCTGCCGAGGCCTCGGGACACTTTGAGCGTCGAGTTCCTTGAGTATCAGAAAGAAATCGTTGGCCACATCGTCAGCCGCCAATGATATTCGATTGGGGAAGGAATGCATGAACAAAAAAATCCGGCGGTGAGCCGAGTCGCACGATACCGATGCGGGGCACTTTCGTTGTCTGCTGCACCTAGGCTCTGGGATCTCTTCGAACAGAGGAAGCTCTTGGCTGAGCTAGCCGCGAAGGGCCGGCGGCCGACGATGTTTCCCGACATAGGTTTTGTAGAACCGGGTGGGCTTATGAGTATTCTTTGTGCGCGAGAAGACGGGTCCAAGCCTTACCGATATCGGCACGGGAGATGAGTCCTAGCGAGAAGAATAGATTGGTTTGCAGCGGCTCTTATGAACCGCCACGTCAACGCCATTGCGGCCGACTGAGTGCCTGTAGCTACCGAGCGGTCCGACCCGTGCTCCCCATCGATAGTTGCCTAGGCCGTCTTAGCGAACCCTTCATTCACTTCTTTCTCGAAGGCGAGCAGCTTCTGGACGCTCGGGCGCTCCTGCATACGCTTGAAATGCGCCGCGACGTTGGGGAAGTCTGAAAGGCTCACCTCCAACTGGGTGGCGCGGCGGCAGCACCAAAAGAAATGCGCGTCCGGGGCGGTGAAATGGTCGAAGAAATGCTCACGTCCGGCCAGCATATCGTCGGCGATCCGGAAGTTCTCGAACAGATTTTCCGTGGCCAACTTAACGACGCTGTCGGACGCGCCCGTTGCGTCGCAGACCTTGGGCGGGTTGTTGATCCGGCTCAGATAGGGGTGGATGCCGCTGGCACACCAGGCGTGGAGCGAGATTGCCTTCAACTCGTCCCACGGATCGCTGGGCAGGATCTTCGCGGCGGGGAAGGTCCGATGGACCCATTGATGGATGGCGACGTTCTCGGTCAGTATCTTGCCGTCGACCACAAGCGCAGGCACCTTGTGCTTGGGGTTGATTTTCAGGTACTCGGGCGAGAAATTCTGCCGCTTGCGGAAATTAAGCGGCCGGGCCTCGAAGTCGGCGCCCGCTTCGGTCAGCGTGACATAGGGCGCGAGCGCGCAGGTGTTGGGGGCGTAGTAAAGAGCGAGTTCCATATTCACGTCTCCTCATTAGTTTGATTGATCAATCGCGAATCTAGTACCAGCCTGTGGTAAGTGCAACCCATCCAAGAGCGGCAATCGTTCCAGACATACCCGGCACAATCGAGTTGGAGATGGATGCGGAGCTGACGCTCGAAGTGGCTATGGCAGAATTTCAGTCCACGAAAACCAACAATCGCTCTCGAAAGAGCCTTTAACTAATTATCGAACCCGTACAACCGGGCGCAGTTGTCCCACAGATATTTCCGCTTGGTCTGATCACTGAACGGCAGCTTAAGAAAAGTTTCCACCGCGTGCGGATATTTTACGTCCAAGTGCGGGTAGTCGGTTGAAAAAACAATGTTGTCTTCCAGGCCGAAGTCGGGAAGATTCTTTGCCACCACTTCATCGCATTCCACTGCTCCCCAACACTGGCGCTGGAAGTATTCCAGCGGTTCGAGCTTCATTTCGGGATGTTCCGCGATGCCGGTCAATTCCGCGTATTCGCCCATGCGCCAAAGCAACCAGGGAATCCACGCGCAATTGCCTTCAAGATAGGCGACTTTGAGCTTCGGAAATCGCTCCATCACGCCGCCGTAAATCATATCCGCGCAGACGAACATATTCGCCATGGGAAACGACAGCGTGTTGAACATGGCGAAGCTCGGGATGAATTGCGATAGCGCCGGCTGCGGCAGGAATACGCGACCGGCTTCGTGGAAGCCAACGGGAATACCCAGTTTCTGACACTCTCCCCACAGCGGATTGTAGTACGGATCGCTCCATTTACGGCCGTTCACATGATTGGGCCGCATCAGAATACTTCTGAACCCAAGCTCCTTGACAATGCGACGGGTTTCCTCGACGGCACAGGAGACATCGTGCGGCGCGACGATGGCCGCGCCGTACATGCGATGCGGGGCGAGCTTGCAGAAATCGTACAGCCAATCGTTGTAGGCTTTGGCGATGGCCGCAGCCAATTCCGGGTCCAGACCGTCGATGGCCAGAACAAACAATCCGCGGCTGGGATAGAGTATCGCGATATCCAGTCCTTCTTTGTCCATAGCGCCGAGTTGAGCAATGTTATCGAAGCCACGGGCTTCTTCTTCGGTGTACTTTTCTTTGAGGATTCGCTCGCGGATCGGTCCAAGAGCGGGACTCGATGTCTCGGGCGGGCGCGGCATGATCTTCCCGTCGACTTCAATACCGAGATCCCTCTTGTGGCGCGATAGTCCCACAGGCGCGCGATCGGCAAACTTCGGATCGATGTAGCGCTGCCAAAGATCGCAGGGCTCCATCACGTGCATATCTGAATCCATCGCTTTGAAACCGTTCTTCGCCATTTGACGCTCCTTAAATAACAGGTTTCGAGTTTAGGGTTTCGGGTCTCGCGTTAAACTCGACACTCGGAACTAGACACACGAAACGGCAAAAGTGCAGCGCCACCTTTGTTACAGATTGTACATCGCTCGCGCGTTCTTCGCTAAAATCTTTTCCTTGGCAGAGGCGGAGATGTCTTCGCGCGCCATCAGTTTGTGGAGGTTTTCGGGAAATTCATTATCCCAGTGTGGGATGTCCGAAGCGAAGACAAAGTGTTCCTCGCCCACGTAATTCAAAGTCTCGGGGATAAGTTTTTCTCCCGCCTCCACGCTGAAATAAACCGACCGCTCGCGCACGCATTCGCTGGGGGGCCGTTTCAAATCAGGCGTTTCGATCTTGCCGCGCTTCTCCCAGTGTTCGTCCATGCGGTCGAGCCAATAGGGCAGCCAAGTACAACCGATTTCCAGAAAAGCGACGTGCAACTTGGGAAAGCGTTCCAGCACGCCTTGAAAAATCATGCTGGTAAACTGCTGGAAAATGCCCACCGGAAAGGCCACGGTGTGGACTTCCGCAAACGTGTCGAACATGCCGGCGCCCAGCTCGTGGGCGCCATTGCGCGTGCCATGGACTCCGATGACGCAGCCAAGATCTTGAGCTTCTTTATAAATCGGATCGTAGAAGCGATGACCCAGGGGCAGCTGCAAACCCACCGTCTTTGTCGAAGCACCGACGCACCCGAGTTCTTTGACGGCTCGACGGATTTCCTTGGCGGCTTCTGCAGGATCCTGCTGGGGGAACAGTGCCACCGGTTTTAAACGGTCGGAAACCTTTGCCCAATGATCATGAACGTAATCATTGTAGGCGCGAGAGAGCGCGAGCGCATAGCCGGGCTCTCGGACACGGGATACGTCGCCGGCACCCGTCGAATACAGGAACGCCAGCTCCATGTTGTGTTTATCCATGATCTGAAGCCAATCGGCCGCTTTGAGATCTCGGCGGCACCAGTCGCGATTGGCAGGAAGAGTTCCTTGAAGGTGTCCATCCCATGGTTCGCCGTGAAAAAGCGGCCCGCTGCGTTTGTCGTAGGGCGGTTTCAAGTACGAGCGGAGCAGATCGGTTTGTTCGATGAGATGACCGTCGGCATCGATAACTGGAAAATTTGTCATAATCGCCTCCCTGAGTTGATGAGGATCCGTCGATCGTCGGAATAACAAACAGCGCAGGCGCTGTCAAATTCGTTTTCCTGTCGATGTTCACCCTTCGAGAGTCTCAGGGCGAACGGAGGAGGCTTTGGAACTATTAATAAATTCCCGTTCGTGCTGAGCTTGTCGAAGCACACGAATTAGTTTTTCAACAGCGTGTTTACTTCCACAGCTCCGCCAGCCATCCCGAGCGCTTCAGCTCTTCGACGTAACTGTTGTCGTAATATGCCGTCATCGGCGTGCTGTTGGCCAATTTGGCGTCCACCAGATTAAATTGCGCCGACTGCTGGACAATGGGTTGGATGGAAGCCGCAGTCACGGTGGGATCTTTGATAAACACCTCAAGCGCGAACCGGTAGGTCTGATCCAAAATATCCGGATCGGTTTGTCGGGTATATTTGGCCAGCACCGCCTTCGTTTGCTTCTCGTTGGCGAACATTTGCCTCACCCCTTCCATGGTCGCTTTGATCATTCCGATGACGACTTCGCGGTTCTTGACGGCGAAGGATTTTCGGGCGACCAACCCTTGGATGAGGAACTCAACTCCGGCTTTTTTGAAATCTTTGGGGCTGACGAGCTCCCGATAGCCGTCTTTCATCAGGCGAAAGGTAAACGGGGCAGACGTAATAATGCCGTCGACCAGACCCTGCGAAAGACTGGTGATCGCCTGCGTGGTCGTGCCGGTTTGAACGATGTTAATTCCCTGTACGTTGTAAAGCTTTACGATGGCTTGCAGCGTGTAGTGTGGAATCGCTCCCAGCCTGCTAATACCGACTTTTTTCCCCGCCAGGTCCGCCGGCGTCCTGATGTCGGGTTTTACGATCAGGGATTGAATAGCGTAAGGAATGGTCGTCGCAACCTGCACGATATCCCCTCCCTGCAGCACGTTCGCCACCAGAGGAGGGCCGCCGCCGGCGCCGACTCCCGCCTGGCCACCGAGCATGGCCTGAATGATCACGGGCGATGCCCCTACGTAAATCATATCGACGTCCAGGCCGTGTTTTTCGTAATAGTGAGACTCCTTGGCGACCCACCAGGGGAGGCTGGCGGCGCTGATAGGAGTAAAAGGAAAGGATACTTTGGTGGCCGCTTGCGCTGAAAAATCGAATGCGCTGACAAAAAAGAGAAAGGCGAGAAAAAAGGTTAGTGTGTTTCGTTTCATAGAATTTCCCCTGGCCCGTCATTCCCGTATGCTTTCAGCGGGAATCCAGGCCGGTTCGGAACTGGACCTCCGACAAAAACATTGGGGGGTGACGCATTGAAGACAAGTCTCATCACACAGCTTCTTCTAACCCCGCAGTTTGTTTGCGGGTTGTTCAATCCGCGCCTCGAACGCGATCGATGATAGCAGCAGGGTTATCGGGCGCGGAATCCCCACGCCACGCCACGTGACCATCGGGGCGCACTAGAACCATGGAGCGCTCGTAGGTTTCCCGCGCCCGGGGCTCATCCAAAGCCACAACTTCGAGAGGTAGACCGATTTTTTTTGCGGCGGTGGTGAAAGCCGTAGTGTCGGTGGGTGTTGAAGAAAGAACCAGCAAGGTAAAGCCCTTGCCGAATAGATCGAGAGTCGAACGGCCATCTTTTAGCCAAACATGGGGCGCGCGTGCTCCAGGCCAAGTGGTCGGCGTATAATTCCCTTGATCGTCCTGCGGTGGCTCCGGTTCGTCGGGAATACAGATCGGCGATTGCCGGTAGCGATATCCAAATTCGATCCCCGGCGAATCGTTCTTAAATTCCTTGGCGCGCGTTCGAAGTATTGCTTCATGCGCTTTCCACCGTTGCCGTTGTCCCTCTTCGCTGTTTTCCTCCAGGATAGCGGAAAACGCGACCTGAGTTTCGAAACCCGCGTGCATTTCGCTTGCTTCTTTCACATTGGTCATGGCCACGGGTTTTCGTTCCGGGCCATAACTGTCAAGCAAGCGCGCCCCTCCCCATCCTTGTAGAACCGCTGCAAGTTTCCATCCGAGATCCACCGCGTCGCCGATACCGGTGTTCATGCCGAAGCCCCCCGCCGGCCAATTCAGATGGGCAGCGTCACCAGCCAGGAACACGCGCTTGTCTTGATAAGATTCGGCAACCACGCAGTGTCCGGTCCATGGCCGAACCATCAGCAATTCAAACGGAATATTTTCGCCGAGCGCGTAACGCAACTTTTCCGGCGCGTTGAGCGAATCCAACTGTTCTTGCTTGACCCCGCGAATATTTAAACGCCAAAGCTCTTTGCCATCGACGGCGGCAATGGCTCCCTGGACTCGCGGGTTGAGAATCTGATACTGCACGGCGGGGCCGTGAGGGGTCAGCGACAATAAAGGCGAACGAAACAACACGGCTACGTTCATGCCTTCGGCGAATACTCCTTCGAACTGAATGCCTAACTGGCGCCGAACCGTGCTGCGGCCGCCGTCGCAGCCGACCAAGTAAGCGGCTTCGATGCTCGAACGTTGACCGCTTGCGACATCGATAATATTCGCTACCACCTTCGCGTCATCCTGTCGAAAAGACTCCAGCGCGGTTTGATAACGTACCTCGACGGTGGGCAGCGTGCTCACATGTTTACGCAACACCGGATCGAAGTAGGGTTTAGAAATCCACAGGCGTCCTTCCGGACTATAGGGCGAGCGCGAATTTGGGTCGCCGTTGGCGGGATGATCGAAGCGGGCGATTTCATAGCCGTTCATGCGCGTCACGAAAAGATAATTCCTCGGGTAATCCGTTGGATAGCCCGATTCGAAGCGCATGCGATCGGCTAAACCCCAGCGGCGCATGTGTTCGCAGGTTCGCGTGTTGGCGAGATTGGTCGTGGGAAAATCTACCTTGCCATCGGTTTGTTCGACCACGAGACAGCGAACGCCGCGCCAGGCCAATTCGATGGCCAGTGCCAGGCCGACGGGACCTGCGCCGGCGATGAGAACAGGGTAACGCTTTGAGGGCGCTGAATCACTCATAGGTTTGTCTTTAATAGTACCCTCAGTTTTGTCCTGTCAATACGGTTCTCGGCTTGACGCTGGATCACCCGTTGATATAAGGAGAGCGAACCCAGTCATGAGAATCGATCGCGTTCTATTTATTTCCGTGCTGCTCCAGTTAATCATCTGGGCCAACGCCGAGAGTCAACCGCTCCATAAGATTCGCATCGGCTATCCGTCCATCAGCTCGCGACAGGGGCAGCTCTGGGTGGCGAAAGACGAAGGTCTTTTTCGCAAGTATGGACTTGACGTTGAGCTGATCTTTCTGCGCGGCGGGCAGGTGGCGATTCAAGCCCTCACCGGCGGCGATCCGCCCATTGTCACCATCGGCAATGTAATTATCGCCAACTTGCAAGGGCATGACATCATGCTCGTGGGCTCGGTGGAAAACTCTTACGACCAGGTCGTTTTCGCCCGTCCGGGAACCGCGACGCAGATGGAGCAACTCAAGGGTAAGCGCTTCGGCATCAGCGGTTTCGGGTCGGCGACCCACAACGCGGCGCTGATTCTCTTCAAGAAATTCAATCTCGAACCCAACAAGGATGTCGCTTTCGTGCCGACGGGCACCGGGCCGGAACGGCTGGCGGCGATGGGCGCCGGCAGAATCGACGCGACCTTCTTTAACCCTTCGGAGGTGCCGCAAGCTTTGAAAGCGGGGCTGGTGGAAATCATTCAAATGGCCGACATCGGTTTCGAAGTTCAAGGCAGCGGGTTAGCCACGTCGCGCAGCTATATCAAAGCGTATCGCGACGTCGTCAAGTCGGCGCTGAAAGCCTACGTGGAAGGCATCTACTATATTTTTTCCAACAAACAGGCCACCTTGAAGAGTCTCGCCCGCTATATGCGCACCAACGATCAGGAAGTACTCGAATATTCCTACCAGCACTATCTGAAAAGAACGCCCAAGAAACCCTATCCGACGATGAAAGGCATACAGAATCTCATCGACATGTCCGCGGCCCAGATACCTCAGGCCAGGAGCGCCAAGCCGGAGCAATTCGTCGACTTGAGCTTTCTCCGTGAGCTCGAAGCGGAAAAGTTTTTTGACGAGATGGCGCGCCGATATAGGTAGTCGAACCAAAGGCTACACAAAAGGAGAGACCATGATCATCGATACTCATTTTCACGCATTCCCCGGTAAATTTCTCGAGCTTGTACCCGATGCGCAAAATGACGTCAGGGGCGTGGGTTTCCACGCGTTCGATCACCGGGAGTACTTGAACGTTATGGATCAATACGGCATCGACATCGGCGTTCTTTCGAACACCGGCGGGAGAATCGAGAAGGCAGGCGACCGCGGTAAGGCTTTGGATCTCTGCAAAATTCTCAATGACTCGTTTGCCGACGCTCATGCGAAACATCCGCGTCGCTTCAAAGCCTTCGCCCGGCTGCCGATGCTCGATATGGACGACTGCGTGGCAGAACTGGAGCGGTGTTACAAAGATCTCAAGATGCACGGTGTCATGATGCCGACCAATGTTGCGGGCAGATATATCGACGAGCCGCAGTTCAAACCCTTTTGGGACGCCCTGGCCGCCGGCGATAAGCCGCTCTTTATCCATCCGGCCAACGCGCCGTGCCAGTCCAACTGGGACAAGTATTCGCTGCATCAAAAAATCCTCTGGCCGACGGATAGCACTCTGGCCATCTCACGGGTCGTCTATGCCGGCATTTTCGACCGCTATCCTAACCTCAAGCTCATCGCCTCTCATTTGGGGGGTATGATCCTCCTGTATCTCGACCGGCTCAACTGGCGTGAGGGAAACCCGGAATGCAAGCAGGAGCCGGAAAAGTATTTTGGAAAAATCTACTACGACACCGCGGGGCCGATCCGCGCGGCTTTTATCAAGCTCGTTTACGATACGGTGGGCGCCGACCAGATCCTCTTTGGCGCAGACTATCCCCATGGCCGGGACGGGAAGGACGATCAGTTCTATCCGATGACCCTAAAAGAGATGAAAGAGCTGGACATCCCGAACGCGGACAAGGAAAAGATCTACTACCGGAACGCGAAAGCGCTTTTTGGATTCGAAGAAGGATAGACACTATCGACTAGCGCGGATGATTCACTGGCAAGCGATGATCAAGGGACGAGCCCTCCGGGTCGACTGGAGAGGGAGTATAGTTCAAGGTTCAAAGTTCAATGTTCAAGGTCCGAAGCAAGTCCGAAACGTTGAACCTGGAACATTGAACCTTAAACACCCTTTTGCCTTCGCTCCTCCAAGCTCATCCGTTGATCGACAGTGTGTCGTGGTTTTTTTGGAGCGCGGACAATCCAGCTAGCGGATCATCACCGCCAAGGTCTCTACGTGAAAGGTGTGAGGAAACAGGTCGATCGGTTGGACAAAAGTGAGTTTGTAACCGTGATGTGCCAGCGCGGATAGATCACGGGCTAAGGTCGCAGGATTACACGAGACATAAAGGATTTTCTGTGCGCTGAAGGAAGCCAAGTTGCGCTCAATCCCTTTGGCCCCGGCACGGGGCGGATCGAGAATGATCTTCGAAAAGCGCTCTCGCTCTCTGGCGAGTTGCCTGACCGCGGCGGGGACATGAGCGCAGATCCAGCGGATGTTAGCGATGTCGTTGAATTGCGCGCTGCGCTTGCCGCTATCGATGGACCGGCGATAACCTTCAACTGCGACGACTTGCTGAGCGCGCTTTGCGAGCGAGAGAGTGAAGTTTCCCGCGCCGGAATAGAGCTCAAGTAGCCGATCGTTTTTTTCGAAGCCGCCGGCGGCCAGTAGTTCCCTGAGAAGCTCCCGATTTCCTTCGGCGTTGACCTGAATAAAGACGTCGCCGTCGCCCTTGAGGCAAATTCCATCATCGCTCCGAACCGAAACTAAGGTGTGCCCCCATGCCTTGCGCCAGTTCTCGCCATGAAGAATAACTCCGCTGATGCTGTCAGGTTGGTCGATAAGACGTTCGCAGGCGGAATCGTCCCGCGGAATGTAGTCGCCGGCGATTTTGCCCACAGCAACGATTTCGTTGGAATCATCGCCGGTCACGAGCTCCACATGCTCGACCTGGGTGTCTAGCTCGTTTATCCAGTTTCGCAGCGGATGGATGACTTTGTTTAGTGCTCTGTCGGCTATGAGGCAGTCGCCTATTTCCACCAGATCATGAGAAAAAGCGCGATAGAAACCGATTCGCTTCGCTTTGTCGCACTGCAAACGAATGCGGCGCCGATAGTGATATTCGCGGGGTGAAGCAAGGATCGGTCGCAATTCGAAACCGTCCAGCTTGCCGATGCGTCGCAGGGCGTCCGCGACGCTTTGCTCTTTGGCTTTGAGTTGCGCCTCATACTGGACTTGTTGCCAGGGACAGCCGCCGCAGTCGCTAACGTAGGGACAGGGAGGCGTTTGGCGCAACGGCGAGGACTTTAGCAAGCGAACCATCTCGCCGAAGGCGTAGTTTTCTTTCGAATCGGTCACCCGAGCGCTGATCGTGTCCCCCGGGACTGTGGCGGGAACCATAAGGACCTGATGATCGATGCGGCCGATGCCGTAGGGACCGTAGGCGAGAGAATCGATCTCTAGCGTGAATTCGGTTTTCGCGTTAGTCTGTTTCATCGATTTCGTGCCCGCAATTGATAGTACAAGGACATTTAGATTGATGGAAGCCCAAGACGATCCACGTTTTATCAAAGGAATCGACGAGTTCAATCAGCGGCTCTTTTTCGAGTGCCATGAGACGCTTGAGGCAATCTGGTTGGAGGAGCACGGGGAGGAGCGACGATTTTATCAGGGCATCATCCAGATTGCCGCCGGCTATTTTAAGTTGGAGCAAGGGGTTCCGGCTGGCGCGCATCAAACTCTGGCATTCCGGGTTGGAGAAGTTGGAGCCCTATGCGCCGGTGTACCTTGGCATTGACGTCGAGTCTTTCGTTAGAGCCGTGAGGGAAAATCTAACCGAGCTCGAGGCTCTCCAGCAAAAAGGCGAAGAATGTTCCACTCTCAGTATCCCGCTGCTCATGCGCGTTTCCTGAGCATCCTACCGCATGATCCGCTGCATCGACGTTCGCAAAGTTTACCAGCAAGGGAAAAATGAAATTATCGCCCTGGACGGTGTCTCGCTGGATATCGCCAGAGGGGAGTTTGCGGTCATCATGGGGCCGAGCGGCTCGGGAAAGAGCACGCTCCTCCATCTGATCGGTGGATTGGATCGCCCCACCGCCGGCGAGCTGCTGGTGGATCAACGCCTCGTTGGGCAGATGGCGGATGATCAAGTCACTCTTTTCAGGCGTACCCGGATCGGCTTTATCTTTCAGTTCTTCAACCTAATGCCCACCTTGACCGCGTTAGAGAACGTCACCTTGCCGTTTGTGCTCGACGGGCGATCCAAGGAAGAGGCGGAACAAAGAGCTAAGATGCTCCTGGATAGGGTTGGGTTGGGAAATCGCAGAGATCATCTTCCCGAGGAGATGTCCGGCGGGGAAATTCAGCGTATCGCCGTGGCTCGGGCCCTGGCTTTTGATCCGCCGATCCTATTGGCTGACGAACCCACCGGCAACCTGGATTCGAAGACCGGCGAATCTATTTTGTCACTATTGCGCCAGATCAATCGTGATGCCGGCTGCACGATCGTCATGGTCACCCACAGCCAGGAGGCTGCCGGCTATGGGGACCGGACGATTTTTTTTCGCGACGGCAAAGTCGAGAGGGAAAGCGCGTAATGCTGCGTCTGCTCCGAACCCTCTCCTGGCGTCACGTGCAGCGCCACCGTCTAAGGACCTTCCTTACTTTCTTGGGCATAACACTCGGGGTTGGAGTGATCGTCGCCATCGCCGTCGTCAACCGATCGCTGACGAGTTCTTTTCAATCGACCATCGACCAGATCGCAGGCAAAGCCGTCTTGCAGGTGTCCAACGGCGAGAGCGGTATCATCGAATCGGCGTTCCCGATTATTCGTGATACTCCCGGAGTCCAAGATGCCGCCGCGGCGGTGGAGGGCTTTTTACCCGTCAGAGGAGCCGAGAAAGAGCGCTTGTATGTATACGGCGTGGATCTACTCACCGATACCGCGATTCGTAATCATCAATTTGTCGGCGCCAAATCGGATTTTGATCAAGCGCTCGATTTTATCGCCCAGCCTGACTCCATCGCGCTCACCGAATCTTTTTCTCGCAGGCTCAATCTGCCATTGGGAACGAGCATTACTTTGACCACGAGTCGCGGCAAGCAAGATTACACCGTCCGGGCGCTGCTCCGAGAAGAGGGAATGGCAAAGGTCTTCGGCGGAAACCTTGCATTAATGGACCTGGCGGTGGCGCAGCAGGCCTTGGGCAAGGAAGGCAAGCTCGATATCGTCGATCTCACGGTGGAGGAAGGGGAAAAGATCGAGGCGGTCAGAGAACGACTGGTGCAACGGCTTCAGGGATCGGCGGACGTAGAAAGGCCAAGAAAAAGGGGAGAGCAGATTGAACTTCTGGTGACGTCATTTCGTATCGGTCTATTCTTCGTCAGTCTCATCGCCCTTTTTGTCGGGTTTTTTCTAATCTACAACACGGTGTCCGTCTCCGTGATCCAGAGAAAGCGCGAGATCGGAACGCTCCGATGCTTGGGAATGAAACGCGGCGAACTCTTGCGTTTGCTTATCATGGAGGCCTTGATCCTGGCGTTGATCGGCTCTCTCGTTGGCTGTGCGTTTGGATGGCTCCTGGCGCAGGTTGCGCTGCTGGCGGTTGGAGAGACGGTGGGGAATCTTTTCTCGCTGGTCGACTTGGGACCGGGGATTTTCACTCTGCGAGAGCTTGGCCTGTCTCTCGCCAGCGGCCTTACGGTGGCGGTTTTTGCCGCGCTGCATCCTGCGTTGGAAGCGATCCGGTTGAGTCCCCTGGAAAATGCCAGGCAAACCGCCTGGAATCCGTCATTTCGGGGAAAAAAGTCCTGGGCGACCCGGCTCGGTCTCCTCTGCTTGGGCGCTTCTCCGCTGATCATTTTTCTGCCGCCGTCCTCTGCCCGGGCCCGTCCAGCAGTTCAGTGTGGGTGTTATTGGAATGCTGGTCTTTTTGCTTGGCCTTGCGTTTCTTTGCCCCCTGATCATCGCCTATGGCGTTAGATGGTTTTGGCAATGGGCGTTGCGACTTCCCGGCTCATCCTGGGTTGAAGCCCGGCTGGCCTCTGACAGCTTGCGGCGCAATCCGGTGCGCTCCGGCATTACGGTGGCTACCCTGGTGATCAGCTTGGCAGCCATCTTCACCATAGCGGCCTTCGTCAATAGCGTGCGCGGATCGTTGCTGGCATGGGTGGATCAGATGGTAACCGCGGATTTGATCGTCAGCTCCGGAGCGAGAACAGCCGGGCCGAGGAACGTGCCGCTCAAAGAAGATCTTTTTTCCGGACTCAAGGCTATCCCGGGGGTGAAGATCGTCGACCTTTATCGCCTGATCCGTTCGAACTATCAGGGTAAGCCGATTGTGATCGAGTCATTTTCCGCGCGTGAGTCTGCAAAGGTTCGCACTTTGCCCATGGCTAGCGGAGATGGAGCCCAGGCACTGCACGATATGGGCGAAGGTAAAGGAGTCATCATCAGCGAAAGCTTCCAGAGCAAATTTGGCAAACGTACTAACGATACGATCGAGCTCGCGACCCCGTCTGGCCGGATGGCATTCCGAATCCTGGGCGTTTACGTGGATTATTCGTCTGACATTGGCAGCGTGCTGATCGATCGCTCTTTGTACAAGCACTATTGGCGCGAAGAATTGGTTGATGCTTTCGATTTGTGGCTGGAAACCGGCGCGGATCAGCGGGCCGTCATTGCCAACATCAAAGAGCAGTACGGAGAGCCGTACCAGCTTTTCATCAGCACCCATAGCGAGCTGAGAAAAGCGGTGGTTCGTATCATGGAGCAGTCCTTCGTGGTGAACTATGCCGTTGAGATCGTTGCCGTAGTGGTCGCGATCTTTAGCGTGATCAACACGCTTTTGGCTTCAATTCTAGATCGCACGCGAGAGATCGGCGTGCTGCGCGCCATCGGCGCAACTCAAGCGCAGGTACGAAGGATTATCGTTTTGGAAGCCGGTTGGATGGGCGTTCTGGGAGGTGTTCTGGGTCTATTTGCAGGGACGATCATGGCTTACCACCATGTGGTCTACAACACCAAAGTGCTGACCGGCTGGACGTTTCAATTTTACTATCCGTATGACGTGGCGGTGTTATCGGTTCTCGCCTCTGTGATTCTTTGCGTGATCGCCGGCTACGGACCGGCCAGGCGAGCCGGAGCCACCCCCATCGTCGCCGCGATCGGGTACGAGTGAGGCAAGGGATAAGAGTTCAAGGTTCAAAGTTCAATGTTCAAAGTTCCGAAATGCGTTATAACGTTGAACCTGGAACATTGAACCTTGAACACCCTTGTGCTAGCGGACGCTGGTATAAGAAGTCGATAGCTCTGTAAAAACGACAAATCGGGCGCGGCGATTTTTAACGCGGCATTCCTCGGTGGGCTCAAAGCAGGCCGGAGCTTCCTTGCCGTAGCTGATCGTGACCAAGCGGTCCGCGGACACTCCCTGGCTCACAAGAAAGTTTTTTGCGATTTCAGCACGCATCGCCCCCAGAGCCAAATTGTACTCATCGGATCCGATATCGTCGCAATGGCCTTCGATTTCAACCCTGGCGTTAGGGTTTGCTTTTATCCACTCGGCATTCTGTTTTAGGGTCTCTTCGGCGTCACTCCGGAGATTGGTACTGTCGAATTCATAATAGACGTCCTGCAAAGCGGCTCCCGGAGGCGTGACGGCGGCGATGCCGCGGCTTAGTGCTTCTCCGGCCGAGAGAGCGCGTACAGAATTATCGCGCCCGATATTTTGCATGTCGGCTGGCATAAACGGCATAGGCCTGCTGTCTTTGACTTCATTTGAGCAAGCGGCAAGCAGGAAGCAGAAAAACAGACCGTTGATCAAAACCGCTTTCCACGAGGCTCGCGAGAGATGCTTTATTTTCTCCATGGCGTGAATTGTTGCTGAGGAAATTCTTCTTATGGTGGCGGGTCATGCTGATCTTGTCAAGTTTGATTGGGGATCTTGCGGACCTGACTCGGTCTCTAATTTTCGCTTATGCGGGAAGCCAGCGGGGCGAGCAGTCCTCTACGATACCAAACAATCCAAAGAATTCCACAAATTCCGCCAAGCACGTCGATCATCACGTCGCCGAAGCTCGCGGTTCGACTCGGGACGAAAGTCTGGTGCAATTCGTCGCTAAGGGCATACAGGAGAATGAAGACCAGGGTATAAACGGCGTGGCGCAACTCCCACGTTTTACCGGTTTCATTGCGTAGCGCCCGCAGCATCAAAACTGCCAGGACGAAATATTCGGTCCAATGCCCAAGTTTGCGCATAATCCCATGAACCGGCGCGATATCTTCGGCTGGAATCTCAGGAAACAGCCAGGACGAAAAAAATCCAAAGAGCTGCGCCGTATGGGCAGAGGAAAAATGGTCCGTGGAAAAGAGAAATATCAGGCTTGCCCACGCGCAGACCGGCAGCCAATTTTTGATCCGCGTTTTCCAGTGATGCCGCTCCGCGATTCGCATTGTTCGTGGTGGCTTCAACGCGCTGGATTAAACACAAGGGCATGAGCTGGGGAGAAGATTCATGAGCGGCTAGGGTAGCAGAATTTCCCGCCCGAACAAATCGCATCGCGACGACCTAGCCTGGACTATCGACCGCTGCCGATGGCGTCGGCGCGGCTTCAAACACGCCCGCGCTGATCCGATAAATTTGCGAGGAAACACGAGATATGTCAAAGTCGTAAATAGCCGCGCTGTATGATCTGGTCTCGGCTGCTTATTGTCAGAGCGGCGAGTTAAGCTACGGACAAAGGGGTTCGTTTCGATGAAACAAACGTGTTTCGTATGCCAGAACGTCGACTGCAAGCTTCGAGGGTCCGAAAAAATCATGAACGAGCTGACTGAAAAAGTAGCGGCCCGAACGCTGGACGTCGAGGTGAAGTCTTACCTGTGCTTCGGGGGCTGCGAAGAAGGGCCCAATGTCGTGATCCACCCCCAAAAGATTTGGTATGCCGGTGTCAAAATGGAGGATCTGCCGGAGATATTGGACTCTCTAGCGGGGGGGCCTACCGTCACCCGACTCGATACTATCGACCCCGCTTTGAAAGAGATAACATTCGCATTGCTCGACACGGGTGTATTCTAGAGCAGGCTGCTGAAAAAAACTCACCTGCTTCGTTGCGCTCAATCGCCTCTCTCCGACGTACAGAACAAGTACGCCTCCGTTCGTCGATTTATCGCGCGCCTCGCATCTGAGTCTTTTTGAGCAGCCTGCAGACAGAATTTGTCAGCACACTGCTAGAAATAATCGCGGCCCCCGGTCCAGCTGTGGCCCATGCGCGTTCGCGAACCGGCTCGCCGGTAAGCCATAGAAAATTACCTGCGGCTATCAATCCAGGTCAAAGCGGTATAGTCCGGCGACGTTCTCACACAAGATTTTCCGCTTGTCGTCGTCAGTGACGCCCTGGAAGTCCTGCGCGATTTTTTCGCGAGAGTGGGGCCAGAAGGTTGCGCTGTGGGGAAAGTCCGACGACCAGAGCAGATTGTCCACGCCGATCTCACTCCTGTGGGCCACTCCGAAGGGATCGTCGATAAACGTGGCGTATAACTGGCGGTGGAAGTATTCGCTAGGCTTCATGGTCAGCTGGGTGGGAAATGGGCTGCCGTGCAGTCGCGTCCCGCGAGACTCGAAGCGTTCATCCATACGACGGAGGAAGTATGGAAGCCAGCCACAGTTTAATTCCGCCGAAACAACCTTGAGGCGCGGAAACTTTTCCAGGATGCCGGACAGGATGAAGGTGGCGAAGGTTTTTTCCACCTCATGCGAGTTGATGGCGCCGGCTACCGTTCGTTTTTTGTCGTTGGAATCCCAGTCAACCCATTGAAGCCCGGCGAATTCGTGGAGACTCAAGGGCATTGAAAGCTCCTGAGCCGCTGCCCAGAAGGGATCATAGACTTCCGAGTAGAAGGGCAGTTCATCGGGTGGCGAGGCCCAAATAAGTCCCCCCGCCAGGCCTTTCTTGGCACACTCCTCCAAGTCCTCCACGCCTTGCTGTCGGGTCATATAACGAAATGAGTCCCAACCCTTTCAAACGTTTGGGGTCATACCTGCAGAAGTCGGCGAGCCAATCGTTGTAGACTCGGAAACAGGCTCTTTGAAACCCGGCGTCCCGAATCCAGAACATGCGGAAACCCAGCGTGGTGTAAAGCACGTCTCCCGCCACGCCATCCTGATCCATGTCCTTTACCCGCTGGGCCGGATCCCATCCTCCGCGATGCGCTCCGGCGTAAGAGAAGCCTTTGAGCAACTGCTGCAATTCCTCCAACGTCTTGTTCCCGCCGAACCCCAAGATCACATTATGAGGATGGCGTTCCTCTTCGATCAGCCACCAGGCGCCCGGGCGCCCTTCATATTCCGTTAGCATCCGGGGAGCTTTGTCTCGATACTTGGCGGGCAAACGCTCCTGCCACAGGTTCAAAGGCTCGCTCACGTGTGAATCGGCGTCGAGTAACGTATGTTCGGCCATGGCTATCCCTTTCCAGATACCAGATTTTTCAACTGCACCGGTTCTTCCGGTGTATCGCAATCCACCGATTCGGTGATATATCCCGTCCTTACCTTTTGTCAACATGGATGGTTGATAGATGCTTAAAACAGAGCCATGGCGTGGTCTCAGAAAGATTCCTCCTGTCGTCGCATGGATTTTTGTCCCTGACGGCGGTAGAGAGTTTGTAGACCCATGTTTGGCGGCCTTATTTTTATCGCTTTGATCATTTCCGCCGGTTCGGCTGCAGAGGTCAAAGCCCCATTTCCAAAAACCTTTCACTACGGAAAATATTCGGAGCCGGCATTCGAAAACGTCCACAATGCCTCCGCGTCCGTCGACGCGTCCCAACGAGACGTGCCAAAGAGCTTGCAAGACGATCCGCCGGCCGTCGATCTATCGACTTTGAATACACTGTCTGGCGTGGTGGAGAAGCTGGCACGGAAAAAGATTGTCTATGTAGGAGAAGAGCACGACAAATTCGCACACCATCAGGTCCAACTCGAGGTTCTCCGGGGTCTCTATCGGCAGGGCCCAAAGATCGCCGTGGGTATGGAGATGTTTCAAAGGCCATTCCAAAAAGCGCTTGACGACTACATCGCCGGGGTCATCGACGAGCGCACTTTTTTGAAACGGTCCGAATATTTCAAACGGTGGGGCATGGACTATAATCTTTACAAGCCGATTCTCGACTTTGCCAAGGCACAACGCCTGCCGGTCATCGCGCTCAACCTGGAGCGCGAGATCATAGACAAAGTGGCCAAAGGCGGCCTCGATTCTCTTTCAAAGGAAGAAAAGCAGAAAATTCCTCAGGATCTGGATTTCTCGGATCAAGAGTACCGCGCCCGGCTCAAGGAAGTGTTTGCGGAGCACGGAGACTTTCAAGAAAAGAATTTTGAATTCTTCTACCAGGCGCAAATTCTTTGGGACGAGACGATGGCCGAGTCCATCGATGCTTTCTTGAAGCAACATCCCGATTTTCATGTGGTGGTTTTGGCCGGAGCGGGTCATCTTCACTATGGGTCGGGCATCCCCAAACGATCGCTCCGGCGAAACGGTTTCGATTACGCGGTCGTCTTGAGCGACGCAGAAGCCAAAAGAGATATCGCGAACTTCATCGTGTTTCCCCAAGCGTCGAAGGGTCCCACGGCTCCGAAGCTCATGGCTGTCCTCGACGACCAAAATCAAAGAATGCGCATCACAGGATTTGCGAAGGACAGCGTTGCCGAGAAGGCAGGTCTAAAAGTCGACGACACTCTGATAGCTCTGGACGACGACCCGGTATCCAGTATCGACGACGTACGAATCGCTCTCTTCTATAAACACCCCGGAGACACGATCAAAGTCAAAGCCGAACGCGGCGACGAGGAAATCGAGTTCAACGTGAAATTGCAATGATGAGATGGCGAAACCGGGCGGCGTGAGTGTCAAAAGATCCGACCCTAGTATTGCAACTTTGTTCACGATCAGTTACGCGGATTTTGGGGCTTCCGCGCGCAGGGCCGGCATGACTTCTCGCGTGAATAGGTCGAGTGAAGTCGCGCAAGCGTCACGTGGAATACCCGGGACCGAAAAACGACAGACGAGATGCGTGAGGTCCAACTCTTTCCGAAAGCGGGTGATTTCCTCAACGCACGTTTTCGGATCGCCTAAAATGATCCGGTCTTCAGCGAGTCGCTCAATAGTAAGTTTCCCCGCCGGCCGCTTCACTACCGGATGGGGCCAGCGGAAGTACATGCTTTCGAAGGCCTGGATAAAAGGGCTGCCCGCCGCGCTGATTGCCTGCTCAGTGCTGCTTGCTACGAACACGTAGCGGAACAAGGCGATCTCGCCTTCGCCTCGTCCCGTCTCGCTACACGATTTTCGATACAGGCGGGCGCAGGGAGTGAGTTCGCCGAGATTGGCAGACGGCCCCACGAACCAGGCGTCGCCGAGGCGCGCCGCTCGGCGTATCGCCGGCTCGGCCCAGGCACCGAACCAGATAGGGGGTCTTGGCCGTTGGACTGGCCGCGGGGCGATCGTGGCGTTATCTATCCGGTAATGCCTGCCATGATGAGTGATGTTCTCTTCCGTCCAGAGCCGATGGAGTAGGGACGCGCCTTCCTCCAATCTGCTCCCGCGCTCCTGCAGCGAATAGCCAAAGGCGGCGAACTCCTCCGGAGCGTACCCGGCGCCTATCCCCAAAATCAAACGACCGCCGGAAATCATATCCAGCATCGCGCCTTCCTCGGCGACCATCACAGGATGGTACAGCGGGAGTAAAAGAACCCCCGTGCCTAACCGAATGGAGCGGGTCCGGCTCGCAACGGCCGTAAGCCCGATGAGGGGCGCCGGATACAAAATGGGATTGTTGTGGTGCTCGCCTAGCCAGATCGAGTCGAATCCCGCTGCTTCGGCATGCTCGCATTCCCGCAGGGTCTCCTCAAAGCTCGCCTGTCCCTGGAGGGGACTTAAGCCAATTTTCATAGGACGCCACCCGACCTATTGAAAGCGTCCTTCCTTCTCGAGTTTTCTCACGAATCGATCATCGACGAGATCCTCCGCTTTCAGGCGGCGGATTTTTTCGTTGGTGGTTCCAAGGAGCCGGATGACGTTGCGCACGCCATCGACCCGCGGGTAAATGCGCCGGTCGTAGAGCATGGGAAGGCTCTCGTAACCCTCCACGGCTTGCTCGACGTTAGGCAGACGAAGTCCTTTGGCCAAACTCTTGAGCACTGCCGGTTTGTTTTCCGGTTGGGCAATGAAGGCCATGGAGTCGACTATGCCGCGCAAAACGCTTTCGACAATTTCCGGAGATGATTTGGTGAAACTGCGTTTCGTCAGAACTCCCGTGCTTTGGAAGGGGATGGGTAGTTGGGCGAGGTCCGCAAGATTAGTGAAGCCCCGGCTTTTGAGCGGTGCCGCAAAGGTATACCCGAGATGGGTTGCTGCGACGGTGTCGTTGAGCAGTGCTTGACTCCGCACCGATTCATCGCCCAGGATGCGAAAGGTGATTCCGTCCCGTTTCGCGTCTAAGCCCCAGTACTCGAGGGCCAAGGTCGTGAACATCCAGCTGCCACCGCTCGGGCTGGTGACGGCTATAACCTTGCCCTTCAAGTCCGATGGACTTTTGATTTTCGGCGACGCCATGATGTTGCCGATGAGTTTATTAATCATGCCGGCGACAAACACCAGATCGGTCCCTTCCGCGGCGGAGCCGAGCACAGCGCCGGTGACCGAGCCCTCGTGAAACTGAGATTCGCCCGCTGCAAGGGCGGCCATACCGATGGGTCCGTTGCGGACCTGAACAAACGTCAACTCCAGACCATACCGTCGGAAGAAGCCCTGGTCCTGCGCTACATACATGGCGGCCTCCCGCTCGCTGAACGAGCCCGTGGTCATGGTGACTTTGACCGGCGCCTGCGCCGCCCGCGCAGACTGCATTGCGCTGGCAAACAATAGTGCAAACAGAAAGGGAAAACTTAAAATTTTTGTTTTCATTGCATCCTCTGGTGAATCGGCGATTGTGGAACGGTTCCGACGTTAATGAAATTGCTTAGAATCGTCAAGCCGGAGTCGCGCGATGATCATACCGCGCTTAGCTCATAGTTTTTCCCAGGAGATCAGAAAGACGCCAACAATCACGAGCACTGTCGCGCCGATCTTTCGCGGCGTGAGCCTTTCGACATCTTTGAGAAGCAGCATCGAGAGCGGCAAGACAAAAAGAGAGGAGGCGTTCACTAGCGGCGAGATAATCGAAACTCGCTCCAAACTGAGGGCCATGTAGATCAAAACATATGAGAGAAAGTTCATGAATCCGGAGATTGCAAAGCAACTCAAGCCAACCTTGGCGGATGGCGGCAGCGGTTTCTTTTCGCCAAAGATCAAGTACATGGCGCCCATCGTGAAAAGTGACGTTGTTGCCGCGATGGCGGCACCGACGACAGGCGAGGGAATCTGGACTACGGCAAAACGCACGAGGTTATCCCGGCCAGCGAAGAGCAAGGCCGCGGCAAGCGGAAAGCCGAGATCGCGTGTGCGCCAGGTCCTGGCGACTCCTTTCCATGACAGCGCGATGATTCCCCCGACGATGGAAACGGCGCCAAGAATATTGCTCGCCGTGGGTTGCTCTCCAAGAAACGCTATGGCGATGACGATCGCAAAAAACGGCCCGGCATTGGTCAGGCAGGAGGAGATCGTCGCTCCGAGGCGCTCCATGCTTTTGAAGATAAAAAAGCGCGCAACCCCGGGTACAAAAACGCCGACGGCGACGAAGATGCTGTTGACCGGCAGCCATAGCTCGATCGGGTCGATGAACAAGAGGACGTAGAGCCAAAGGAATACTGCGTTGACGCTCAGATTGGCGAGCAGGCCTCTGAAGTAGTCGATGGATAGCACCCCGCGATTGATGAAGGTCATCGCAGCCGCGAACCAGAACGAACCGAAAAGCGCGAGGAAAATGGCGAACATGATGACTAAACGGAAAACTTACCTTGTGTAGGCTGCTCAATCAATTGATGCGGCGGGTAGTAAGACTATACAAACCTTCATTCTGCCTCTGGCGCAAAAAGCCATTGACTGCGTTGCAATCCGAAGAGTAGATTATGAAAAATGCTTTACAACGAAAATTGCCACGGAGGTGAACTATGACCCGGCCCTTTCCAGTCATCGATGCAGATGGTCATGTGATCGAGCGCGATCGCGAGCTGCGGGAGTTTCTTCCAAACCCGACGGGCGGCGCTCAAGGCAAGCGACGCTACGCGCTCTTTCCCTGGGACGGTTGGGCGCGTGGGGGCGGCCTTTCGCCCCATCGGCGCGAACATCCCGATCCGGCGCGCTGGATAAGTTTTCTCGATGCCTGCGGCATCACGGCCACCGTACTCTACCCTAGCGATGGCTTGAGCCTCGGTTTGCTGCACGACGCCGACAGGGCCGTAGCTATCGCCCGCGCCTACAACGATTGGTTGTATCATTATTTTCTCCACGTAAGCTCGCGCTTCCAGGGAGTGGCGCTGTTGCCGGTGCAGGATCCGCTTGAAGCTGCCAAAGAACTGGAGCGTTGTGTGGAGAACTTGGGCGTGGTCGGCGGCATGCTCGTTGGCGTCATGAATCCCATGCGCGGATACGGCCTGCCGCAGTTTGATCCGATCTTAGCCATGGCTGAGAAACTTGACGTTGCGCTCGCCGTGCATGCCGGGTCGGCGGCAGAGTTGGGTTTGGACCATATGCAGAGTTTCGCCGGCGTCTACCCACTGAGCCATCCGTTCGCGCAGATGCAGCAGCTGACGAGCATGATGATCCACGGCGTGTTTGAGCGATTCCCGCGATTGCGGGTCGCCTTCCTGGAGGCGGGCTGTGGCTGGGTGCCCTATCTGATGCATCGCCTGCAAGAGAGTTGGGAGCATCGACTGGATCGGTGGCCTTACCAAGCGAGCCGATCGCCCAGGGAGATCATGCGGAGCGGCAACCTCTTTTATTCCTGCGAGACCGGCGAGGAAACGCTCGCCGCCGTGGCCGATTGGATGGGCAGCACGCAGTTGCTCTGGCCGTCGGACTTCCCCCATGAGAAGCCATGGGAGGAATTCAGCGGTGATCTCGATGCATTCATAGGACGCAAGGACCTGTCCGAAGCGACGGCGCGCCAGATTCTATGGGAGAATCCTTGTCGGCTCTACGGTCTGTCTAAGGAAAAACTTTCCGCCGATACGTCATCCGAGCAAAATCAGTCGGCCGCATAGACGATGGCCGCGAGAGTCCAAAGTCCTTTTAATTGTCCAGCGGCAAGTGAAAACGTCAGCAGTGGCGCCGCAAAACGTTGGTGAACGCTCAGCGTGTCGGCGCATAGAGCTGGGCAATGGCTCCGCTCTGATCGAGTTCTCGAACGAAGCGCATATCGATGAATCCCTGAGGGTCGGCGGTCTTGGCGCGAGGATCGCGCGCGCCGGCGAGATCGAAGATGGTCTGGACGGCGGCGGGCATGATGGAAGGAACCCGGGGAAACTGCTTCACGACGAAAGACTCATAGGCGTCCTCGAGCGCGTCGCGATCCTGAATATGCAGGTACTTCTTCATAATGGTCAGCGCCGCTTCCCGGTTCGTTTTTGCATAGTGTATAGCTTCGACGATGACACGGACGACCCGCCGGACCGTATCCTCGTTAGTCCGCATGTAAGCCCGTCGCGTCACCAGTCCACCTTGCAGGAATGGAATACCCAGTTCGACGCCGTCGGCCACAACCCGAAACCCTAAACGCCGGGCCTGTACGGTCTGTGGAGAGTCGAGCACAGTGGCGTCGAATTTTTTCGCCTCCATGGCGGCGAGACGAGTGGACGGACCGCCGCCCCCGGCTTGAACGATCTGCACGTCTTTTGTCTCATTGATCCCGAGTTTCCGCAGAATCAAGCGAAGCCCCCAGTCTGCGGCGGCACCGAACCGACCGATGCCAATGATCTTTCCGCGCAGATCCTCAGGACGGCGGATCTCGGGACGAGTGATGAGCTGGTAAGAGTTCAAATTGCACCAGCCAGCCAGCACGACCAGATCCAGGCCGTTCAGGTAGGGCCCGACAGCCAATCCGCCGGACATCGTGGCGAGGGGCGCCTGCCCGGCCGTGAGCGCTTGCACTGCCGGCGTGGAGTCCACATAAATCAAATCCGCCGTTAGCCCATGCCGCTCGAACAGGCCCGCCTCGCGGGCGAACCAAGTAGCAGAGTTTGTCATCGTGAACTGGCTGTAGATGATCTTGAGCCGCTCCTGGCCCATTACCTGTCCAGGCGCGAAAATCGAGATGGCCGCGACTGCAGAGACAACAGCCACGACGACCGTGCTCCGTTTCAGAGTTTTCATGGCGCGAGCGTTCATTAGTTTTGCTTCCATAATCGTGCTCCTTAAATCTGCTCTAACGCTATGCGAGTTCAGGCAGCGTGGTCAAGAAAAAAATCGGCAGAAAAAAATCGGCCGGACGCGATACTTATTTGGGCCTATAACTAAAGACAGTGGCTCTTTGGAAAGGAGTTGAGTCGCGCCTTTACAAATTGACTTTCACTGTCAGAGGAGGTCCCGCTTGATGCGGCGCAACCAGGTGCGGGTGAAGAATAGCTTATCATCTTCGTATGCCGTCAGTTCAGCCTCCAGTAAGAAATCCTCGGGGCCCGAAGAGAAGCGAGTGTGCGTCTCGATACGGGGCTTCCAAGCGCCGCGGCGAAACCAGGTCTTTTGAATAATCTCAGCTTGAGCCACCTCCGGATCCTCCTCGCCGATGCGAAAATGTTTGAGCATCGTATGGCCAACTTCCAGGTCGATGTCCTTGATCCGAGTTAGCTTTGTGCTGTCCAAGTCGCCGCGACTGCTGGAGACCGTGTAGAGGGTCTGGTTGGTGGCGCGGTCCCGCTCGATGATTCGCTTGAGGGGGGCAGGCCGAAGCTCGGTCGTTTCTGCTGCCGCGCATTCGGGCGATTCGAATGGTCTGAGCGTGGCATCTCTCGGGTCCGTCGGTCGCACCGGAACATCGATAAAACTCTCACCGGTGAAAAAGCTCATCGTCACGGGCTGCGGCGCCGGCCAAGCGATGGGCCAGTAACTAGTGGAAATGGCCAAGCGCAATTTGTGGCCCGCGGGAAAGACGTGAGCGACATCATTCATTGTTACACTCACTAGATAGCGCTCGCCCGGCTTTAGTGGTTCTGGATGATCATGACCGTCGCGATGCGTGAGGTTCAACAGTCCATAGGTTACGCGGGTGGATGCGCCCCCACGGGCGATGTCGTTCAACCGGACCGCAATAAGCGCTACAGGCTGGTCGGTCGCAATTTCGAGCGTCGCCACCGGGGCACCCAAAATTTCAATCCTTTCCCTCAAAGGTTCGGAGTCGAACGTCAACGAACAACCATCGTCACCACGCTGATCCTGCGGTGCTTCTCCGGGCGCGCCAAACCCGCACCATTCGCCGGCCCCGAGACCGGTGGTTTGGGGGGAGCGAAAGTCGAGTTGTGCTTTGACGGTCGGGGCGCTAGTCAGTCGGCCCGGATCAAGCCAACGGCGTTGGAGAGTGATGCGCGGCGAGGGCCATTGAGATTCCGCGACCCAGCGACCGGGGCGATGTTTATAAAAAGGCTTCGGTGGGACACTCTCCTGCATCCACACGCGCAGCATCGGCTCTGCCATAATGCCAGTATCCGTCTCCTTCAACCAGTGATCCCACCAACGTAGCCCCTCTTGCAGGAATCCGATCGCGGGACCGGGGACGCCGTCATGCGGATAGAGATGGGCCCAAGGTCCGATGAGGCCTTTGCGCGGGGCCTTGATCCCGGCCAACAGCCGGGGAATCGCGTTACTGTAGGCATCGGCCCAACCGCCGACGGCATATACGGGGCAGGTGATGGCACTATAGTCTTCGCACACTGATCCGTGCTGCCAGTAGTCGTCACGCCGGGGATGTGCGAGCCATACTGCGGGAAAAAATACAGCGTGTTCGAGACGGTGACGCCACATGGCGCGCCACCGCTCTCCGACGAGCTCAGGATCCGGCGGATATGCGTTGTAGCTCATCAGCACCGAGCCCCAGGTGAGGTTTTCGTTTAAGAGACAACCGCCCATGTAGTGCACGTCGTCAAGATAGCGGTCGTCCGTGGAACAGACGGTGATGATCGCCTTGAGCTCCGGCGGCCGACGCGCTGCTACTTGCAACGAGTTGAATCCTCCCCAGGACTTGCCCATCATACCGACCGAGCCGCTGCACCACGGTTGTTGCGCGATCCACCGGATTACTTCTAAAGCATCCTCCTGTTCCTGTTTCAAGTATTCATCCAGCAAGACGCCGTCCGAATCGCCTGAACCTCTCAGGTCGACGCGAATGGCGGCATATCCATGACCGGCGAAGTAGTGGTGCATGGGCTCGTCCCGCGCGCGAGTAAAGTCGCGCTTACGGTACGGGATATATTCCAGGATCGCCGGTACTGGGCTCGTCTCCGCGTCGGCTGGCAGCCAGATGCGCGCGGCCAAACGACACCCGTCCGACAGCGGGATCCAGCAGTTTTCGATCACGCGGACGGCATGGGGAAACCGATCGACGATCTTCATCGATGCTCCATCAGCTCTCTATTATACCTAATTCTCGCTGCTTTAATTCGAGAGTTTTTCTATGAGGGATTGTGGAACTTAGAGCTCAACGATAGCGTCGAGAAATCGGGCTGCCCCGGCGGGGGGTGGGCTCGACTGGAACATCGAGGCAAGTTGTTCACGGATTCGGAATCCCGTTTCGGGATTCCAGCAATTGATGATGGCAAGCCTGAACCCGCCGGGCGGCATCGAATGCATCTCCGGAGGCCTGTCGTCGTGAAATGTTATTTGAATGCTAGAAATGCCTGGCCAGCTAAGAAATTCTTCCAGCGCTTGATGGTCCGGCTTCGCATAGTGGGGACCGTGTGCTCCGAAGAGCACGATGCTGTAGCCCGTTCGGGGGGCATGATCGTAGAAGCGCCAATGGCCGCTCGCATAGAGATCGACGACGGCCTCGATCCAACCCGGGCCATACAGGTCGGGCCACTGGTCGGCGAATCGCAGGTGGGCTTCGATGATCTTGGCACCAATGGTCTCAAAATTCACGCAGCCTGTGTAGCCTTTCAGGTGCCGGCAGAGCCAATCGCCGCAGTACCGTTCGATCTCGGGCCGCGCTTCTCGCAGAATTACCCAGTGGTCGAACATGCCTTGATCGAGAGCTTTGCCAACCGTGTGCCGCCACCATACCGGCTCGCCGTCGATGACCGCGGCATCGGTGCTCACGTGCTCGCCGGTGAGAAGCGGCATCCACATATGGCCAGGCTGTAGCTCGGCCCTGAATTGCTCGGGTGATTCAATGATTTTTCCGCCGCTGCCCATCCCGCGCAGATTGTAGATCGGCTTACTGAAAACCGGAAATCGCGACGGTATGATATCATGCGGGGCATTATCCAGCCCTTGCGTTTCACAGATGAGCAGCTTGTTGTAGATCCAGCGGTGCTTGGGAAATAGCTGGTAGGCTAGCTCGTCGTCGGTGGGGACGACAACTTTGTCGGGACAAGAAACGGCAGTGAAATACTGAGTGCGCCAGGGATCGGATTCCACGATCGGCATCGCTACACCAACCGTCGGGAGGGCCCGGTCACCTGCCGACCACTAATTTCCCCGACGCGTACACGTTGTGCCGGGCGAGAGCCGTCAAAACAGAAATCGAAACGAAAAATCACCTTTGGTATCATAGACTTCTGAAATTACATTTTTGTCCCACGTATGAGACCTTTTTGTTTTCCTTTTGGGGCTTGCGAAGAAGCAACACCTACCCGAGTATGCGATAAGACCTCGAAAGATTGACGGTTTCGATTTTCAGCGCGCTACGCCTTCAGGACGATTGCGCTACCTAATCGTTGTCACACTGCAAAGCGAGGACCAGCAGGGGAGGATGGCTCCGAGACCAGGGGATTTCTGTGGAGGGAACATCTTTGCACGATCATGTCTGTCGGTTCGCGTGGGTGCATCACTCTCCTCGCACGAGCCTGTCACAAATGTCTTTGACTATCCGAATACGATCATCCACTTGTTTTTCGATTTCCGCCCGATGGGTGATCTTTTCTACCGGATCAGAAATGCCCCTCCGGTTGAATTCAGCTTCAATCCGGCTTTCGCGCATCCCTTCCAGAGCCATCGCTTCATCACACTCTTTTGGTTTTGGCTCTGCCCCGTGTGACACTGAGAGCCAACCCAACAAAACAGCCACGGCGATGAAATAGGGTTTGAACATCCTGACCTCCTTCAACACGGGCAGGGGAGAGCAATGCGCGTGCCCGCTGCCACCCGGCGGTCGACATGGACGACATTTCACTCTGTGAATTGCCATGTAATGACGTAGATGCAGCAGTTGAACCTCTCGCGTGGGATTGTCTAGGGAAATTAGCTCTGGCGCCAACTGCCATGGCGCGACAGAATCTGCAACGAATCCAGAAGAACTGCGACAAAATTGCGCGTTAGCATTACACTACGAACTCAAAAGCGCCAACAAGTACGTCTCCACAGAGTTGCGCGAAGTGGGAATGCGATTCAGAGAGCTGGCAGCACTTCTTTCCCTAGCAAGTCGATTTGCTGATACCAGTCGGGGGAACGCAAACGTAGGTCGAAAACTACAAGATCGGCACCCGCGGCGTGATAGGCCCGCGTCTCCCGGACGATATCCTCTGGTGCTCCAGCAAGAATGAGCCCGTGGATGTCGTCCAGTGTCGAAAAGATTCCGCCGGCAGGTTTGACCCAGGTTGAGTTCTTGTTCGCCTCGTTGATCAAACTCTCGACGTTCACATGCCTCAGCGCTGTTTCTTTATCTTTGGCGATGCTGGTCAAGGGCATCACTCCCGCCGTGATCATCGGGCGAGCCGCGGTTTGAGAAACCTTTCGGAGATATGCGAGGCGTTTTGTGAAAGTCGGAAACGTGATTCGCGCAGGCAGCCATCCTTCGCCAAATTCCACCGCGCGCCGGCAGGCAGCTGGCGTTGAGCCCCCACACCAGATCGGAATAGGACTCACAGGAGTTGGTTTCAGTTCTACATCTTGGAAGTCATAATAATCGTCCTTGTAAGAGACTCTTTCTCCCGCCCAGAGCCTTCGGCAGAGGTCCGCGTTGGTTCTGGCCAAGTGTGCCCGCTCTGCCGTCGCGCTCGGCAGCCCCGCAGCCGCGAATTCGTGCGGGAAGCCGCCGACACCCAGGCCCATGATAATCCGGCCGTTGGCGATATGGCTTAACCCCGCAAAACACTGCGCGAGATGAATGGGATGTCGATGACAAATCGTCATGGCGGTGCCCATGGTGAGTTTCTTCGTTACCGCGGCGACAGCGGATAGCACGACCAAACCTTCGATGTGCGTGTTGTCGGTTCCCTCCATATTGTAGGGTTTAAAAACCAGGTGATCTCTTACCCACACGGAGTTGAAACCGTATGCTTCGGCCTTGATTGCCCCTTCGAGGCATTTTTCCACTGAAGCGTACTGACCAAAATGCGGCAACACCAATCCAAACTTCAAATTCGCTTCCATCGGTGTAGTGTTTCACGGCTTCCGAAGGATTTGCAAATTCTTCTCCGCACACGGAAAAACTCTCACGGGGGAGAGATGAACCTCCCTGCTGCACTCTTTTGTCAGTCAAGGACCACGTTTGTCGTTCAACAAGGCTCGGTGTCCATGCAAGAACAAGTACTTAGTCACGGCACATTGCTTGCGTGGGAACGGCCGGCACAGGGAGTTGTTCTTGATATGAGCCAATCAAAACTAAAACTTGTGTGGGTTAACGGAACGTGGTTGTCTGTTCGAAATAAGACGAAGAGAAACGCCTCTACCGAAACGGGTAAGCAAGCAAAGCCGCTTGCGAGAGGATGGGCTTGGCTGCGTCTTAACGGTTCTGCGATTTCAGCGCTTATCCTTTTTATCGGAGTACCCTGGTATTTAGGCAGGTCATACGTTCAGCTGGAAAACGTCGATCAAGCACTCTACGGTGACACCGGGTTGATAAAACGCGTCAACGCGTTACACGACGACATAATCTGGATCCGGGGGTTGGCTACCGGTACGTACGGAGAGAAAATAGTTGCGCAGGGTTACAACAAAAATAAGGTGAAAATCTTTCCGGTGCGCTTTTCAGAGTCGGAGTTGCCTGTCAAATCTTTGTTCCAAACAACGGAATTTGCTTCTGGACAACTTCAATACAATTTGGAGGTTACTCTTCTACGCGCCACTCGTGAAGAAATAGTTTTGTCTGTCAGCCGCGCATATGGGCGTAATGATTTTAAAAACAATACCGTAAGAGTGCCGCTCACGTTGGGAGCAGCGCTCGAGCTGACCCAGGAAGTTTACATCCAGGGCATGCCAAGAATTTTCTTGACCGTGTTAGAAGTTCCCACCCAAGAGACGGCTATTGTAGCAATCGGACCGAAAGAGTCCACGTGATCCCTGAACATCCACTTTATTGGAATACAGCGGTTCTATTCTCGCTGGATACCATTGAACCACGAAAATGAGCATAACCACCAAGGCCAATGGCAGCGAAGACGGCGTGCGCCCAGGGGCCACATGTTGATTGACGGTAGGAGATCATGTGGGGTTGCTGCGTGCCACTTTTATCGAAAGTTCTGAATGGGCCTTCTGCGTCTCTTTGTCTTCGCCACGCTCATAAAAACTACTAGCGCGACTACGGGTACAGCCATGGTGATCAACAAAAGAGTTATGGCATCAAATAACATAGGCGATCCTTTCTCGACACCACCTAGAGCAACACCGATGCCAGCGAGCGAACGCTAAACAGATCCAGCGGTTAGCCCACATTTATAGCGGGGAAAGACGTGTCGAGTCATGGTACGCATGCCAGGATTGGCATTAACAGCAGACACACGAAAGCTTTTGAAAAAACTTAGTAAACCGCGTGGCAAATCAAATCAAGGCACTCGAGGCGGGGGCGGCGGCCGGGAGAGGCTCAGAGACAATTGAAATAAGGGTCAGCTTTAGGCAGTTTCTTCCCGCTCCCGGCCAGATCACACCGATGACTGCCGGATCCCTTTCCGGACTTTTGGCGTAACTCGTGCCTGTGGGATGCGAGAGTTTCTCGATATCCAGCTACGGACCCTAGGAACGACCTGGACCGCCCGGCAGGCTACGGAAGTAGATCACCGATTGTGACTCGAAATGTCGAAGTTTTGCCAGCGGAAGCCCTGATCATGCTTACGAGCGCGCGAGCTCTTCGAACGAAGGCTCAGGCATGCCCGGCTTCCAAGTCGGATCGCGCAGCTCGAGCCGATTGCCAGTCGGATCGAAAAAATAAAGCTCCCGCCCGGTAAAGAAACCCTTCGCCCGGTAGTAAAGTCGATCGATAGGAATTTTCCTCTCGTAAAAGATCTTACACGCTTGCACTAACGTCTCCGGGGTTACGGTGAAGGAATGGTGCACGTTATGATCTTCGACAAATGATTTATCCACGGTCTCCGCGCGCTCGCAGAGCAGGATGTTGTGGTCGCCGACGTTGAAGCATGACATGCCGGAATCGCCCAAGCGACCCAGCGCCTTGAGGCCGAGCAGATCGCCGTAAAACCCTTCCGACTCCGCGAGATCGTTCACCGGAATTGACCAGTGCGTGACTCCCTCAATTTTCAGTAATCCCATACACACCTCCATTTGATTAGGAACGCTAGTCTTTTACTCCACGTAAAATAAGCCAGGGCGATCACGCGCGTCAAGGGGGAACAAACATTTCTGTAGGGAGAGACAAACAGTTTTACTGTGGCGGGGAGGAAAAGGGTCAATTTTGAACCTTCCCATGACACCTTTCGAATGACGCCACTACCGCATAGTGACATGGAGATCGGCTGCCGTACCCAGAAAGTCCTGGATACACCCTCCACAATATGAAGGCTGGACATTGACCGCCGAAAAGGTCTAGGATGCATTCCAGGGCACGGACGGATTCGCTTCTCACCCCATAACTCGACGGTTCATCAAATCTGATCGAGGAGGAGTCAGAAAAGTGTTTTTCCGGAAAAAAAGTTGGTTGAGGACGAGTTGTTTGGCTGCCCTGCTATCCCTCGCCGGGACTGCCGCTCTAGCGCAAACAGGCGGGAAAATTCCCCGCGAAGTGATCGACCACGCGGCCGCCCATGGAACAGTCTTGGTGCTCGTGGGATTGAAGGTGCCGTGGCAAATGGAATCACGTCTAAGTGAAAACGACACACATGCCCAGCGCGAGGCCATCGCTTCGGTTCAGAAGGATCTGTTGAGCGAGCTGGAGGGAAGAAACTATAAGGTTATTCGCCGCTACGATCGGATCCCGGGTATCGCCTTAGAGGTCGGCGCGGATGTCCTAGCGGAGTTGGCGCGCTCGGCGAACGTAACGAACGTGTTGCTCGACCGTCCGGCGGTGGATTCGGAGGCCGCGTCGTCCGAGAAGGTGCCGCCGCAACTGTTCAAGCTGGCGGCTAGTGATGGCACTGTACTCGTGTTGGCGGGACTGCGGACACCATGGCGACGCGAAGATCAACTGAGCGAGGACCTAAAGGCGCTGCAGAGAAAAGCGATATTGAGCGCCCAGAGCTATGTCTTGGCGGAGCTGGGCGGCACCCAGTTCAAGGTCATGCGGCTCTATCGTAGCATACCTGGCATCGCACTGCGCGTCGGATTGGATGCGCTGCAGGTACTGGAAAAATCCCCAGCCGTGACGAACGTGGTGCCGGACCGACCGGCAAGCGCGTCGCGCTAGAGGTAGACTGCGCGTGCTACTGGTGCTGGTGAGAACGCCCTGACACCCATTCTTTTTCATGAATTTCTAGTAGTGCATGTCTGCGTTGCCGCCGCCAGAAACGGAGATCGCCTCACCGGTGATGCTGACGGCCAGCGGCGAGCAGAGAAAAGCGACCACATGGGCAACGTCCTCCGCGGTGACTAGATAGCGGATAAGACTGCGCTCCCGCAGCTCCTTTAGATACTTATCAAGCATCTTGCCCTGGCGCTCCGCCTGCTTGCGGTGACGTTCCAACACCGCTTCGGTAATGGTCGTACCGGGGTAGATGGCGTTCACGTTGATACCGAAGGGCCCGAGCGCGTTCGCGAGGGACTTCGTCAGGGCGACGCAGGAGATATTGCGGGCCGGTGTGCTGATCGCGGTGCCTGGCGTGCGTCCGGCGCCGCCACTCAAGTTGACGATCCGACCCCAACCAGCTTGCTTCATGTACGGTGCAGTCTCACGCGCACAGCGGTAGTAGCCAAGGAATTTCTCTTCGAAGTCCTTGACGATCTGCTCGTCGCTGATCGCATCCATATTGTCCGGGATAGTGCCGCCGACGCGAGCGGCGCAGTTGGCCAGGATGTGGACTGTGTCGAGCGCATTGGCCGCTTCCTGGACGAATTCCTTGATCGATTCCGCGCTAAGTGTGTCCACAACCAGTGGAACGATCTTGCGTCCTGTCTCCCGAGCGATCTCCGTGGCTGCCCTGCGCAGCGGCTCCTCTGTCCTGGCGCCGATCGCAACGTCGCAGCCCTCTCGGGCCAACTGGCGTGCGATCGCCTTGCCCATGCCGCGGCTGCCACCCGTGACGATTGCCTTTTTGCCCTGAAGCTGAAGATCCATATGGCCCCTCCCACAACCGGCAGTGCGGCGAGCACGTCGGTTCTGTCAATTATGATATGAGTCCAAGCTCCGCCTCCCTTAGAATCAACACTTCATTGGCTCAGGAAAACGACTGGTAGCGCATGAATGTCGAAGCTAAGAGTCCGATTTCACCTGTGCGGTAAAATCGTTAGGTTGTCATGATTTGCTGGCGGTGTTATATCAGAATCGTCTCTAAAAGTATGCGAATATTCCGCTTGAACACGTAAGTCACGACCATCCAATTTAACTCTGAACTAAGCGATGTCGAAAGGAGAATATAAGTGACATACACGATGATTTCAGCCGATGATCACATTGACTTGGGGTATTTGCCCAAGGACTTGTGGATCGAACGCTTGCCCAAGTCTTTGCAGGAGCGCGCGCCACACGTCGAAGACAGGGGAGAGAAGGGTGAATTCTGGGTGTGCGATGGCGAGACCTGGGCAGACTATCGCGGCGAGCGCTGGTTCGCCAGGCCCAAGCGAAACCCGCTGGCTCTGGACAGGGGCGGAGTCGGCGAACCCGGCCGGCCAACCACGCCGGAAAAACGCCTCACCGATATGGATCGCGACGGCGTCGAGGCGTCACTCATGTTTCCGCCGATTATCGCCATGCAGGTGGGCGAACCCGAACTTAGAAATGCTTGTGTTCAAGCCTACAACAACTGGGCGCTAGAATTCGGCAATACCGCGCCGAAGCGCTTCTTCCCCGTTGCCATGCTCTCTTCCGTCGACCCGGAAGCTGCCAGAGATGAAATTGTCCGGGTGGCGAAGTTGGGTTTCCGCGAAGCGAACTTTCTAGTCAACGATGTCACCCTCCAAATGAACCTGAAGCCCTGGGACATCTTTTGGGACGCGGCTGAGGACGCCGGCATCGTCGTATCGTATCACGTCGGCGGCAGCACACAGTCGGGAACAGTGAGGGCTACGATAGACGCTATAAAACCCAGTGAGCGGCAAGGCGTATTCGATATGGGACTCAGCAACGGCGCAACGTCTTTTTTCAATCCGTTCGTGAATATGTTCAACTTCGGGACCTTGGAACGCCATCCCAAGTTGAAGTTTTGTCTCGCTGAATCCGCGATCGGCTGGATCCCGTTCGTGGTACAGGAAATGGATTACCGCTACCGTAGACAATTCGAGCGCAAAAAGGCCACAGAGATTCCATTGAAAGCGATGCCGAGCGAGATCTTCAAGCGCCAAGTTTGGGCGACCTATCAAACGGATTTGGTGGGGCTCCACCTGATCCAGTTCTTCGGCGATGGTCACATCATGTGGGGCTCGGATTACCCGCATCCCGACAGCACCTGGCCATTCTCCAAAGGGATTATCGATAAAGATTCGGCCCATCTATCCCCGGAGATGAAGAAAAAGGTCATTCACGACAACGCCAAGGCACTCTACGGACTTTAGCTCGAACGGGTGAATCCGAGAAAAGGCTGCGGCCTGATAGTGTTGAATGATTCTAATCGCTTGAGTCGCTTGAAACGTTTTTGAACGAGTTGAACAGGCTGTTCGCAAGCCCAACGGATTGAACTATTGAAACCTCGAACGTTGAACGCCACGATTGTCGTGGATCGCTTGACACGGATTCCGGAGTTTGGTACCCGTCGCGACGAAGGTTTCGAGCCGGTGCCGTTACCTGGCTGGACGATTTGAACGACTGGAACGTTTGGAACGAATTGAACGGAGGCTTGATCATGGCAGACGTTGAACCTCGCGGAGCAGTGCATTGGATCGATCATTACGTGGTCGGAACGAACGATTTATCCAGCTGGGCTGAATGGGCCAATAAAGCTACCGGCCTTCCTCCAAGGCCTATTAACGGACTCACGACTAATATGAGAAAGAAGAACGTTCCGATATTTTGCTTTATGTGGTGGGACGGCGGCTCATGCCGCATTGGTGCGTTCCTTCAGCCCGAGAACTATCCACCAGCCAAAGAGCTGGGCAAAGATATGCCCCGCTGCGGATTCTACATCCGGTCCGAGGACATCGATATGCATCTGCGCCGGCTCGACCAGCATAAGATCCCGCACAGCGACCCGATTCGGACAGCCGCCGAAGGCGACGAAGGCACAGTCATCCATTTGGCGGATCCGGATGGCAATCAATATGAGTTCTGGGCGCCGGTGAAAATGCCGGAAGGCGCCATGGAGATCGAGACTTCGGAGAAAGTCGGCCGAATCAGTCACGTCGTGTACGGCTCCCGCGACCTGGCAAGATCCGCGGGCTTTTTTGAAAAATACTGCGGCATAGGAGTGGAGCATAACTCGAAGACCACCGAGGGGACGCTCATCTTACGGTTAAGAGCGGGCGGCCGCTTGATCTACAAGCTGGTTGATCAGGTCGATGAGCGCGTCGCTGGACACAGCCCTTGGTGGGACATGCACACAGCGTTGTTGGTTCGTGAGGAAGAGTTCCTTCCCAACTACCGCCGTATGTGGGAAGGACTGCCCGAAGAAGCAGGTCCGAAGGAGACTCTCAATGATTCCCGTGAGAAAGAAGACGCGTTTCCAGCGCGCACAGGGTTGCACCGAAGCCCGGTCGGCTACAAATGGAAAGAGATCTATCAGCGCGGTGATGAGTTCTATGACTGGGACGGCCATGCCTTCCACTTTTTCGGCGGCATACCGCTGAAAAACGACGGCTCGCTTGCGTTATACGAAGGCAAGGAACAGGAAGAGTACCTGCGCGAGCTCGCTGAGTCTCTGAAAAAAGGAGTCCAGCCGTAATCAAAGGGTTAACCTGTCTGCAAAAATTGGTTCTGGTTCTTCGGCTAGCAGCCGGCGTAAGTTGCTTGAGATCTTCTTACCGGCATTCCCGCTAAGATCGGTTCGTGTTGCGGTTGTATTGTTCTTGACCATTGTTCTGTTCTCCCTTCAGGTTAAGGGTTAGTTTGGTGAAGCGTCATTTGTCCGCGCAGAACTTCGACGAGGTCATCCAGACGGTCATGCGAGCCTGGCCGCATTGAGGTGAAACTTGCTGAATTTCAGACGTGTGAATCCGTCTTCGCATCGGTTTTCCCGGAGAGAGGTTGGAGCTCGCCGAGCATGGTCGGGATAAGTTCCGAGACCGTGGGATGAATGTGCATCGCCCGTTGAATGACTGTGTAGGGCGCTTTGGTGTACATCACGTCTAAGATCGAGTGAATGACTTCGTCACCGCCCGTGCCTAGTATGGCGGCGCCCAAGATCTCGCGCGTTTGCGCATCCACAACGATCTTCATGAAGCCCTGGGTTTCGCCCTTTTCGACGGCCCGTCCGACTTTGGTCATGGGACGCTTTCCGACGAGCCCGCTCCGGCCAGTCTTGCGGACTTCCGCTTCCGTCAAGCCTGCCCGTCCGAGCGGCGGATCGATATACAGCGCATACGTGGAGATGCGATCACTCACCCGGCGCAGGTCGTTATCGAGAAGGTTCGCGGCGACAATTTCGGCATCGTTGAACGAGGTGTGTGTGAACGCGCCCTTGCCGTTGCAATCGCCCAGGGCCCAGATACCCGGCGCGCTGGTGCGCAATTGATCATCGACAACGACGTATCCGCGTTTATCTATTGAGACGCCAGCCTTTTCAAGGTCGAGGTCGTCGGTATTAGGGCGCCGTCCCACCGCAAGCAGGACATGAGTTCCGTTGACTTCAGGGGCGCCGGTGGTGCAGTCCACGTGTGTAACAATATCCTCGCCGCGTTTAGAAAAGCCGATGCACTTCGCGTTCAATCTGACGTGGATCTTTTCGCGCTCGAGAATCTCCTTGATGGCCAAGGATACGTCTTCGTCCTCACGCTGAATCAGGCGTCCGGCCATCTCGATGATCGTGACTTCACTGCCAAAACGGCGGAACATTTGCCCGAATTCCAGACCGATGTAGCTGCCTCCCACAATAATGAGGTGCTTGGGAAGAAAGTCGATGTTCATCATGGAACTGTTGGTCAGGTATTCGACCTGTTCGAGCCCCGGCATCTGAGGCGCGATTGCGCGGCCACCCACGTTGATAAAGATGCGCTCAGCCGTGAGTCTCTCCGAGCCGACCCTCACTTCTCGAGGTGACTCGAAGCGGGCGTGGCCCTCGTAGACGGTGCAGTGTTCCATCTTCTTCAGCCAAGCCTCGAGCCCAGTCCTCGATTGTCCCGAAATTTCGTCCTTCCGAGTCTTTACCCGCTTCATGTCCACGCTTACATTGCCAGCATCGACCCCGAAATCGGCGGCACGCCGGGCCACGTGGGCGGCGTAGGCGCTGGCGACCATGGTCTTAGTAGGAATACAACCTGTGTTAACGCAGGTACCACCGAACAACTTGCGCTCGATGATCGCAACTTTCATCCCCGCAGTTGTCAGGCGCCGCGCTAAAAAAGGCCCAGCCTGACCCGTTCCAATAATGATCGCATCATAGGTAGTGGTCATTAAAATCCTCTCACTCATGCGGTGGCCTTCGGCTGCCACAATGCCTTTGCCCAGAACGGAGCAATGGCGTCCTGTAGCGCCGTCAGCTAGATGACTGTCCCGTCGGGAATGGTTGCGTTCTTTATGATGACGACGATCCCGTTTTGAATGACGAAGCCCAGATCCTCCCGGCTCGCCTCAACCACGCGGTCTTTATTCACGATCCGTACATTGCGCCCGATGCGTGCATTCTTGTCGACAATGGCTCGTTGGATCGTTGTGTTTGCACCAATGCCCAAGGGCACTTTCCCAATCTCTAGGTTTTTGGCACGTTCTAGAGGGGATTCGTAGTAATCTGATCCCATCAACAACGCATTATCGATAACACAACCGGTTTCGATGCGAGATCGAATTCCTATGACCGACCGCTTGATCGTGCACTCCTTAAGGATACATCCCTCGCCGACCATCGATTCGATTACCTTGCTGTCGAGCAACTTCGTGGGCGGCAGGTAGCGCGACCGCGTGTAGATCGGAGCCTTTTCATCGTAGAAACTAAAAGGCGGATCCGGCTGATAGGTGAGTGCCAGATTTGCGTTGTAGAACGCTTCGATGGTCCCAATATCTTCCCAGTAATCTTTGAACAAATAGGCTTGCACATTGTAATCTCGCGCCGATGCCGGAAGGATTTCCTTACCAAAATCTGTTCGGTCAGGAGCTGCGTTTAATAGATCGTGTAGAACTTGCTTTTCAAACACATAGATCCCCATGGAACCGATATAAGGTAACTCCTTTGCCTTCTTCACGGGCAGGCCTAGAATCGTTGTGTCTACCCGCATCGCCTTGAGAGCATCACCTTTAGGCTTTTCGCTGAAAGACATCACGCGCCCGGTTTTGTCAATCTTCATCAAACCCAGGTCGGACGCCCGGCGTTCATCGACCGGCACTACCGAAAGTGTGATGTCCGCTTTGGTCTCCCGATGGCGCTGAATGAAATCCGCGTAATTCATCCGGTACAAGTGATCCCCGGATAGAATGAGGTACTGATCGACATCCCACTCCGCGAATAGCCAAAGATATTTGCGCACGGCGTCAGCCGTTCCTTCAAACCAGCTCGGGCTTTCCGGCGTTTGCTGGGCCGCCAGCACTTCAACAAATCCCTGGGAGAAGCCTGCCATGCCGTAAGTGCGTCCAATGTGCCGGTTGAGAGAGGCCGAATTGAACTGCGTCAAAACGTAAATCCGTTGGATCTCAGAGTTGATGCAATTACTGATGGGAATATCGATCAAGCGATACTTGGCAGCTAGCGGAACGGCCGGCTTCGCTCGAAGTTTGGTCAAAGGATACAGACGGGTTCCGGCACCCCCGCCCAAAATAATGGCCAGTACTCGTTTCACAACGCGTCCGTCAGTGTTCCAGTCTATCGACCGCGGCCCAGGTTTGCTAGCGATCCGTCGTTTTGTGCAAAGAGTAGTCAACCAACCGTGGCTATGTCAACCCAGTTGCTTCACAAATCGGGCCGTTTCGGATACGGTTATTTCGTCAAATAGTCGAGGGAGCGACGTCATGTCAAAGGTTAAAGGTTAAAGGCTTGCCCCGCAGTAAAATCAAGGTCTGGATACTTTTTTTCTCTGGAGGAGCTCGAAGCGTGCCTGGCGTGGCTTGGTCTGCCCGCTATCGCAGGCTGGAGCAAAACCTATAATCGATCGATGAAACCGCTCTTGTCGAGCTCCCGGACCAACCTTGCGTCGATGAAATCTTCCGGATTCGCCGTTCGGGCTTTGGGTTGCGCTTTTTCTAAGGTCTTGAGCAGCACGGACACTCCCTCCAGGGTGGGATATGGCGGGATCTCCAAGTAGTGGATGACGCGCTCGTAGGCGTCGTCGAGGATCTCGCGGTCGTTGGTGCCGAGATATTTGGCCATCACGCGGGTGGCGAACGCTTTGTCTTTCTTGGCGAGGACCGCGCCCTCGATGTAGGCTCTGAGAAATCGGCGCACCGTGTCCTCGTTGGTTTTGAGATATTTTCGGGTCGTTACCACGCCGTTCTGGTGGATGGTTGCTTCCAATGTGGCCATATCCAAAAGCTCGCGCATATTGGCTTTCCTGGCGCGCATCGTTGCAGGCACGGAGAGCGCGGCGGCTTGAACTTTTCCGGTGAGGAGCGCGACTACGGTCTCCGGCTGGCCACCGGTCTGCACCATGGTGATGTCCCGTTCGGGATTGAGGCCATTTTTCTCCAAAGCGAATCGGGAGGCGAAGTCGGAAAGCGTGCCGAAGCGTGTGGCGCCGAAAAGTTTGCCTTTTAGATCGGCTATCCGGGTGATATCCGGCCGGCTGAAGATAGAGAACAAAAATTTCTTGAGAATCGTCGCGACGATGACGGTATCGGCGCCGGCCAAATTAGCTTGCATCGAAGCTGTGCCGCCGAGCTGAATAATCGGCACCTCGCCCGAAAGCATCGCCTGCAAGGCCAAAGAGCTGCCCGGTATATGGATCGCCTCGACCCCGAGTCCGTGCTTCTCGTAGAGGTTTGCTTCTTTGGCGAACCACATCGTCATCTGCGGCGCGCCGACGGCGCCGCCACCGATGCGAATCTTTTCTAGCTTTTTGTCTTGGGCGAGCCCCTGAGAGAACCACGATGCCATGCAAATAACGATTAGCGGAACGATGTGAAGGGACCTTTTCATACCGACCTCCTCGAAACCGGGTTCCAACCGAGTTTCATTAGCAGAACTCTAACCGGAGCACAATTCAGTGCTTGGTTCAAAACGTTCAAGCTCGTTCAACCTGTTAAGAAATAGAGGATTGGCCCTGAATTGTGCTGAACGGTTACAGCGGTACTAAACACGAAGATAGTCTTCCGTGCTATAAGTGTTTGCACGAGTTTCGGTCAGCGACAGTACGCCACCGGTTGTTGCGATGGCAGACTGCGGCGGCTATTTACAAAAGCAAAAGAGGTTAACCATGAGGATATTAGTCGGCGCAATGCTTGTAGCTTTCTTCGTCACCGCGCCCGCGTGGGGCCAAACCAGCAATTTATCGTCTCCGGTTGACTTGGCTTCTTATTCCGGTTCGGACTGGGAGCGTTTGCTCGTTGAAGGCGCTAAACGGGAAGGCAAACTTGTCTGGTACACGACCTTAGCGGCTGATCAGAATAAACAAATCGCCAATTCCTTCGAAACGAAATATCCGGGCGTAAAAGTCGAGACCTACCGAACCGGATCGAGCGCCCTGGCGCAGAGAGTTCTCGCTGAGGCCAAGGCGCGGCGCCACTTTGTTGACGCTATCGAAACAACACTCCCTGGGTTACTGACTTTCCGTGACAACCAGTTATTATTGCCCTACACGTCACCGCACCTTGCGGCGTACCCCGAAGACTCCAAAGAGAAAGGCCCGCAGAGCCTGGTTTACTGGACGATTGATCGCGAATCGTTTATCGGTTTCGGTTACAACAGGAATTTACTGGCCGTAGCGGACGTGCCCAAGAATTTCGACGGTCTAACCCGACCGGCGCTACGGGATAACATGGGATTGTCCGGGGATGACACGGGTGCTCGAATCCTTGGGGCCATGGTGAAGGTCAAAGGCGATGGTTTCGTTAAAAGGTTAAAGGAACAAAACATCAGGATGCACATGATGGCGGGCAGCGCCTTAACCCAGCTGGTGGCTGCGGGAGAAATATTTGCTTCCCCAAGCCAGTTTTATAGCGCTACCAATGTCGCCGCGAAGCGAGGTGCCCCGGTGGCCTGGGTTCCGATGGACCTGGTGGTCACCAATGCGGGAGGGGCGGCCGTGTACGGCAACGCCCAGCGGCCCTATGCGGCGCTTCTCTTTGTAGATTTTCTCTTGAGCCCGGAGGGGCAAAAATTACTCGAAGACTTATACTTTGGCAGCGCCCAGAAGGATTATGGGTTCAAGCGCTGGTATCCCGAAAAAGGCGGCACGCTGGCTCAGTACGACGAATCTCTGGAAAGCTGGCACAAGCTGCTCAAGGAAATCACGCGGAAGTGAACCGATCAAGGTTCAAGTCGTTCCAGCCGTTCAAATCGTTCAAACCGCCTGAAACCAACGAAGTATGCATAGAATGTCGACCGAGGAGCGAGCCTCGGAGGGAGCAGGCACAGGGACGTAGAGCTACGCTGACTTCTATGACTTTGGCTATAGGATTGCGTTTCTTCTTCACTTTGCGATCCGCCACTCAAGTTTGCGGGCCTCCTCAAGGCACAGACCCATTGCCTGCGACCGGAGAGGCTCGTTCCTCGGTCAACAACGCCTCGATCTTTCCGCGATCCATGACTGATAGGGTTAGTGAGTGCCGCAGATTACATTGAGGACCGCCTGGCGTTTTTCCTCACGGACGACTTTAAGAGCGCGCTTCAGCGCCGGCAGGAGCTGCTGGGGATCATCCACCATCTCACCGTAGCCGCCGTGGGCGGCAACCACCATCTCGTAGCGCGGCGACGGCGTCAGGTCACACAGCGGAAAGTTTTCGGTACTTACCGCCCAGCCGTCCGGCATGACCTGCTCCGTCGCGGCCTTGGTGGAGTGCCAGATTGCATTGTTGCAGACGATCGTCAGCATGGGAAGATCGTAGGCCTGGGAAACAAAATGGCAGGCCGTGGGGTTGTTAAACATATATGTTCCGTCGCCGACGCTGGCAATGACGGTTTTCTCGGGGTGGGCGAGTTTCATGCCTAAACCGCCTCCGATACCCCAACCGAGACCACCGGCCGGGGAGCCACCAAAATAACTTGCGGGCTCGCTCAAACTAAGCTGCTCTTGCGACACACCGTGATCGTTGACGATGAGCGTCTCGCTGTCTCTCACCTGGTCGACGCAGTAGGATAGCCAGGCAGTATCAATGGGTCGTTCCCCACTGGCCTTTTCGGCTTTCTGTTTTACCCGCTCGCGGTACTGTTGGTGCTGAGCGCGAATACGCTGGGCGCGCTGGGCTAACAAATCATTCCGCGGTTGGCGCTCCAATTCCTGCGCCAGCAGCTCCAGCGCGCTCTTGGGATCGCCGCCAATAGAGATGTCCTTGGGAAAACTGCGGATCGGAATGCCGCTGTAGTTCGGGTCCCGCGCGATCTGGATGACCTTGGCGTTCTCAGGAGGCCTGGCTTGGAATGGATACCATGGCACGTCGCACTCGACCACGACGACGACATCCGCGTCTTTGACGTAGGGCGCGGAACTGACACCGAGATGAAAATCATGGGTGTTGGGAAAACTCACGAAGGGGCTTGCGGGCGTGACCACCGGCGCCACCAGCGCTTCGGCAAATGAAACGATAGCGCTCACGGCGGTGGGATCGGAGCCCAACCGGCCCGTGATAATCAGAGGATTCGACGCTTGACGAAGGATTTCGGCAGTTCGCTTGATGGTTTCGGCACTGGGTTGCAAGGCTTCGGCTTTGGCTTTGCGATAAGGATGAATGGTGACGGAGTCCATTTTCTGCGCCAGGACTTCACGCGGCAGGGTCAGATAGACCGGGCCTTGCGGTGCACCGAGCGCCATTTCCAGCGCCCGGTCGACCACTGTTTCCACCTGGTCCCCATTACGCAACTCGTAGTCCCAACGCGTGAACTCGCGCAGCAGGCTTCCCTGATCGAAAGACTCCTGCCCCCAGTGGATGAAGTTGGTTCGGCTGCCGCGCAGCCCTTCCTCCGTGAGCGGCGTCCTGCCGGCGGAAAAAATCATCGGCACATTGAGACGCGACGCGTTCATCACCGCCGCCGATGCGTTTCCCGTCCCGACGATCACGTGAACCATAACGACCTGCGGCTCTCCCGTAATCATGGCGTAGCCCTGAGCCATGCTCACCGCGACGAATTCATGCGGAACCGTGATCGGCTTCGGATGCGGTTTTTTCTCGGCGGCGAATTTTGCCAAGCCGTCGATGATCGGTCCGAAGTCGGTGCCGCTGTTGCCGAAAAAGTACTTGATCCCCCGCGCGCGCAGAATTTCTAAATAAGCCTGGCCGACGGTCTCGACCGGAATCGTGATGGCCTTGCTCATTTCCATAAAGTTCCTCCTTGATGCTTCAAGAAATCATCTTTAACCTATTCGGAGAAAAATTGGCAACTACTTTTGTACGAATTGGATTCTCCATTTAGACTCACCCAACCCGGATTATTCATAGGCAAGTACCCCCTTACGCGGAGCGGGAAGGCAGGGTGGGTTTACGAGCAAGGCGTACACGAGGAGATCGGCTGCTATTCGTCGGCCCAAGGTATATAAGATGAACCACGACACTCGCATGGGTACAGGTGTCATAGAAGAGGAGAGCAATGGAGCATACCCTAACATTAATACCCGGGGATGGCATCGGGCCGGAAGTAACCAAACCCACTCTCAAGATCATCAAAGCCGCCGGGGTGAAAGTGAAATGGGAAACTCAGTTGGCCGGTGCAGAGGCGTTGAAGAAGAAGGGGACAACCCTGCCGAAAGAGTTGATGGACTCCTTCGAGAAGCGCAAGGTCGCTTTAAAGGGCCCGGTGACCACGCCGGTGGGCGAGGGCTTCGCGAGCGTGAATGTGGAGCTCCGGCAGACCTTCGATCTCTACGCGAATCTACGACCCATCAAAAATCTACCCGGTGTAAAGGCGCGCTATCGCGACGTGGATCTTATTGTTGTGCGTGAGAATACCGAGGGGCTTTATTCCGGTATCGAGCACGAAGTTGTGCCGGGTGTCATGGAGAGTCTGAAAATCATTACAGAAAAGGCGTCCACTCGAATTGCAAAATTCGCCTTCGATTATGCTCGAGCGCATGGGCGAAAAAAAGTGACCACGATCCATAAAGCGAATATCATGAAACTCACGGACGGCCTGTTTCTGCAATGTGCGAAGACGGTAGGAGGCCGCTACAAGAACATCGATTTCAGTGACCTCATCGTCGACAACGCTTGTCTCCAACTGGTGCTGGACCCGACGCGGCTCGACGTTCTGCTCTTGGAAAATCTCTATGGTGATATTGTCTCGGATCTCGCCGCCGGACTCGTAGGGGGGTTAGGGGTGGTTCCAGGAGCTAATCTCGGCGACGCCCACGCCTTGTTCGAAAGCGTTCATGGCAGCGCCCCGGATATCAAGGGCAAGAACATCGCGAACCCAACGGCCCTTATTCTGGCTGCGGTGATGATGCTCGAACACATTTCGGAAAAAATGGCCGCCAGACGAATTTACGACTCCCTGGAAACCGTGTTAATGAAAGGGGAAGTGCTGACACCGGATCTCGGCGGATCGGGTACGACGACGAAATTCGCCGATGCGATCATCAAAGAGATCGAGCGGTAAAGCCTTTACTTGACCAAAGGCTTTCATCGCCGATGTTAAGTCCTATCCCACCGCAACTCATCGCACTGGCCGCGGCGCTCTCTTATGCGACCTCAGGGATCGCGGCCAAGCGCGGCCTGCGTTATTCGACCCCTATCACCGTTACTTTGGTCTCGGTGACCGTACATGCCGCAACTTTATGGACCGCGCTTTTGCTCACCCGCGGTATTCCGCAGGTAACCTGGTGGGTGCTCTTTCTTTTCGCCCTGACCGGCACGCTTCAACCTATCATCCGGCTCTTCACTTACGCCGGCATCCATTATGTCGGCGCTTCGCGCGGAACGACGTTGCGCAGCTCGCATCCTCTTTTCAGCACGACTCTTGCGATTGTCTTCTTAGGTGAGCAGGCGAGCTTGCCGATCATCGCCGGAACGATCCTCATCGTCGCCGGTATCGGGCTGATCTCATGGCAACCGGAGGCCCAGCGCGCATCTTTTCGTTGGGCGCACCTCGGCTATCCTTTGGGCGCTGCTATGTTGGCCGGCATCAGTCATCCCTTGCGGCGCTATGCTCTCAAGCTCGCCAACGAGCCACTCTATCTCGCGGCTATGATCGGTATCGTCGCGCTCCCGTGGCTGGTAAGTTACATATTTTTGCCCACTAGGGGCGAGCAGCCGGTCTGGAACCGGCAATCGATAGGGTGGTTTTTAATGGCCGGTGTCTTTGAAACGGTGGGGATCTTGTTGGTGATCGTGGCGTTGAGCGTGGGACAGGTCGTCGTCGTGTCTCCCATCGTGGCTACCAGCCCGTTGTGGATTCTTGTGGGAACCTGGTTTTTTCTTCGCGGCATCGAGAGTTTAACTTTGCGCGCAGTCCTCGGCGCAGTTTGCGTCGTAGCGGGGACCATTGCGATCTCGGTGGTGCGGTAGCAGGGCGCGCCCGACACCGTTCAAAACGTTCCAGCCGTTCAAGTCGTTCAAACCGTTCTACTCACTGTCTCTCCTTAGCTCTCAACCCCGGCAAATGACCCAATCCCGCGGGTAGGCGTTCAAGCTCTCGCAGCCTTTTTTGGTCACTACCAAGGTCTCGCCGAATTGCAGGCCCATCTTTTCATCGTGGGTGATGAGATTGGGCTGAATGACGATGACCATATTTTCGCGGAAGATCATCTCTTTGGAGTCGTGACGTCTTGTGGTTTTGGTTTGGAAAATGGGCGGGTATTGGTTCACGCCATGGACCAAGTCGTCGTAGATGCTGTAGCCGCGCTTGTGGATAATCTCCGCCGCTTCTTCGGCTTCGGTGGTCGTCGATCCGTCTTTAATTACCTGGGCCAGGGTTTCAAAGCCTTCGACAGCCGCGTCGTGCATCTTGCGCCACTCCGGCGTCGGCCCTTCGCCGATGGAAAAGGTCCGGTGAATTTGGCCGCTGTAGCCTGAATAGGCGCCGCTGATCTCGGTGATCAGACAATAGCCCCTTTGTAGCTTGCGGTTGGAATGAAATTGTGATGGCACCGGAAAATCGGGGCTACGCATCGGCATGCTGCTCATGAAGTGAATGCCCGCATAGCCGCCCTGTCTGAGATAGACCGGCTCGATGATGGCCGGAATCTCGTCCTCGCGCATGCCTTCTTTGAGCCCTTGCGCAAGCGCCTGGATCGATTGGTCCGTAAGTTTCGATGCGAAACGAATCCGGTCGATCTCCTCGACATTTCTGACCGTCCTCATCATACGCATCTTATTACCCAAATCGGCGAAGGTCGCGTCGGGAAATTGCTCGCGTAACCTGTTGTAGTGTTGATACGGAAGGGCGCCTACCAAACCGATTTTCTTGGAGTCCAGCGCACGTTCGCGAATCAGATCGACAACACTATTGCCGGTATTGGCCCCCGCCCAGCGTATATCTTTGACGATCGACATCACGCGGGCCATCGGGAAATGATTGAAGAGCTGCATGAGCACCACCGGCTCTTTACCGTTCTGAAACAGCACATAAGCCTCGCGGCTGCACGGCCAATCGGTTAGCCAATAGACGTCGGAAGAATATCTCCCGGTGCCGTACACCAGAAGCGCGTCCACGCCTTCTTGTTCCATCAGCGCTTGAATTGCCCGGTGCCGCCTTGCCATCTCCTGATCGGAGAACGTCGGATAGTCGGATCGTTGCCGCATTCTTCTTTCCTCCTTCGCACCTAGCAGGCTTTGAAGCGGATAAGGGCTGGTGCTGTAAAAGATTTCTGTATCACTGAAATCTTCATCGAATCAACGGCCACGAAGAGCCTTCTCAAAAGTCGCGAATATAGGCCGGAAGTCGTACTGGACATTTCATCGAGCCCGTGCGAAATCTGGAACTAGGTTTCTAATCTAAGCCACGGAGAGTAAACATGAAGGCGTACTATCATATCCGTCAGCTGTTGTTGGTTTTGTTTCTGTCCGTTACTGTTACCGGCGCCGTCGCGCAAGCGCAGCCGGCGAAGGACGAATTCCAGCCGCAGGTCGGCCAGGCAGGCAAAGACGTGATCTGGGTGCCGACGCCCCAGGCGTTGGTGGACAAAATGCTCGACATGGCCAAAGTCACGCCGAAAGATTACGTGATGGATCTCGGTTCCGGTGATGGCCGCACGGTAATTACCGCCGCGAAGCGCGGCGCCAAAGCGCGCGGGATCGAATATAATCCTGAGATGGTCGAGCTATCGAAACGCAACGCTGCCAAAGAGGGAGTCAGCGACAAAGCCACTTTCGTTAATGCCGATCTGTTCGAGAGCAATTTCTCGGACGCCACGGTGATTACCCTGTTTCTCCTGCCGGATATCAATATTCGGCTGCGCCCGAAGATTCTCGACATGAAGCCCGGCACACGCGTCGTATCGAATTCTTTTACCATGGGAGACTGGAAAGCGGACGAGACCGCTAACGCGGGCAACGGCTGCGGCTCGTGGTGCACAGCCTATCTCTGGATCGTGCCGGCCAAGGTGGATGGCACCTGGCAATTGCCGCAGGGAGAACTGGCGCTCAAACAAAATTTCCAAATGGTTTCCGGCACACTCAAATCGGGCAATGTCTCCGCGCCCATCACCAACGGAAAGCTGAACGGCGATCAAATCACTTTCACCGCCGGCGGAAACCAGTATACGGGCCACGTGAACGGTAACGTTATGGAAGGAAACGTCAGTTCCGGTTCAAGCTGGAAGGCGAGTCGCGACGGAAAATAGACTTTACGGCATATGGCCTATGGCTGATCGCTTATGGCATCTAGATGGGACCAAGAAAACCATGCGCTATAAGCCATACGCCATAACGCCAACTTAAGCAGGCTGCTATAGTTTCAACAGCCGCTTGGCATTGCCTTCCAGCATTAGTTCTTTCTCGGAGTCGGGGCAATCCAAAGCCTCGATTTTTTCCACGGCTTTCCAGTCGCCCAACGTAAAGGGATAGTCGGTTCCAACCATAATATGGTCGGCGCCGGCCAATTTGCGCAGGTAATCGATGGTGTCGACGCGATAGATCATGTCGTCGTAGTAGATATTTTTCAGATAGCCGCTTGGCGGTTTTTTCGCTTGGGCGGCACGGGCGCCGCTGCGTACCAGCCAACCTTGATCAAATCGGCCCAAATGATACGGGAAGAAGCCGCCCCCGTGCAGCACGCAGAGCTTGAGATCGGGAAAGCGGTCGAAAACTCCGCTGTAGGTCATGAAGCCGAGAGAAAGAGCGCTGTCTGCGGGATTGCCACAGATGAGCCTGAGACCGTAGGGCGCCATCTTTTCAGACCCGGCCACGTCTTCAGGATGCATGACGATCAACGCGTCCAGTTCCTGCGCCTTTGCCCAGAAGGGATCGAAATCGGTGCTGTTATAATAGTTGCCGTTGACGTTAGTGCCGATGTAGCCACCGCATAGCTTGAGGTCGCGCACAGCGTGGTCGAGGACCTTGGCCGCACGGACGGCGTCCTGAAGCGGGACGGAGGCGATCCCGACAAAACGATCAGGATGCCGTGTGACCAACTCTTTGAGACCTTCATTGTAGACCCTGCACCAGCTCTCGCCCTGTTCCCCCGTGAGCCGGTAACCCAAGGTTGCCGTATGGGCTTCCAAAGCAGCGAGAGCCAGCTTTGACTCCTGCATCATCTTGAGTCGCTCGTCCACGACGGAGAGCTCGCGCTGGAGCACAAACTTTGGACTGCCGGCAAACGACAAGGCTTTTTGACCTTCGGTCTCCGTGAATTCAACGCCCAGGGTTTTGCCGTGCTTCTTGGCTTCTTCCAACAGGCTATTCGGCACATAGTGATGGTGAATATCGATGGCGCAGATCTTCATTTTGTACTCAATCCTTTTCGTCAAAGAATAATTTATGGAGTTTCGTTACGCTCACCCTCACCCTTCCCTCTCCCTGGCAGGGAGAGGGTGAGAGTGGGGGGTCAGGAAAGAACGGAATGAAGCGAACGCAGAGATTGCTCTGATATCGGTATCAGTTCGCCTTGCAAAGCTGTTGACGACGTACCTTGCCCGGAAAGATGTCGTGACACTGGCCATCTTCAACGACGACCTTGCCATTGACGGCCACGGCCTTCATTCCCGGCGGATGCCTTTTTACTTCCTGCGCGTCGATGATTTCGGGCAACTTCTCGCTGACCAGATCGTCGATTTTGTCAGCATCGAAAACTGTGATGTCCGCCGGCATGCCTTCCTTGAGCAGGCCGCGGTTGAGACGTAACTTCTCAGCGGGGAAGCCCGTTAATTTGTGCACCGCCTCTTCCAGGCCGAAAAGATTTTTCTCTCGGCGCCAGTAACCCAGCACTTTGGTCGGTGCTCCATGCCAGAAGAATCGATCGAGGTGCGCGCCGACGTCGGTTCCGATGAGGCCGGTGTCGGATTTAATCATCTCGCCGAGCAGCTCCCGGTGCGCGTTCGCCAGGCCATAATAAACGCAGCGAGAACGGAGATCGTCCTCGAGCCAGGTATCGAAGAACGCATCTACTGCGGGTTTCTCTGTAATGCGCGCGATCTCTTCGGCGTTTTTCTGTTCGAGCTTTTTCAATGCTGGTTTTTCAATGTGCTCAAACACCACGTGATCCCAACCATGCCATTCGGGAAATTCCGGTTTGCCGGCGGCTGCGATGCGCTCTTGCTCGAGTTTTCTTCTAGTGTCTTTATTTTGCAGCTGGCCGCGCAGGTCGCTGGAACCCTTGATCGCTTCCCAGGTCGGCAGGCCGTTCAAGAAGAAGCAGTCGCTGATGGTGAAGCGGCGAATGTGCGTGTAGGGTATAACGACTCCGTAGAGTTCCTGGCCGCGCTTTTGCGCTTCCTGCATGAAGGCGATTGCCTTCGTGGCATTCGCTTTTTCCCCAGGACGCTGGCGGAACTCATTGCCGATTTGTAGGGTGTGAATTCTTTCTAGCATCGCTGGAACGCCGCTTTCCGGCTGCAGCATCATCTGGAAACCGTTGAACTGGAAACAGCCGTTGTAATCGGCGGCCACGTTGGCTAATTCAACGATCTCATCGTGTGTGGCAAACGTGCTGGGGGTACCGGCGTGGATGGCCGGTCCGCCGCGGGGACTCGTGGAGAATCCGATGGCGCCCAGCTCCATGCCTTCGCGAACCATCTTCTTCATGGCATCCAGTTCCTCAGCGTTCGCTTCTCTGGCATAGGCGGCCTCGCCCATGACGGTCAGCCGAACCGGGGAGTGAGGCATCAAAGGGGCGACGTTGACGGCGATCTTACCCTCGATGTAGTTCAGATAGTCGCCGAAGGTATTCCATTTCCAATCCTTGTCGTCGACGTATTTATCCAGAACGCGTCTTAGATATTGAACCAGGACCTGGCGCGGCTCGGCTTTCGGGGGGACCGGCGAGCAAGAGGCACCGCAGTCACCAATGATAATCGTTGTCACGCCGTAGTTCACAACAGGGTTGCCGTTTGGGTAGAGCACGACGAAGGCATCCATGTGGGTGTGAGAATCGATGAAACCGGGCGCCACCACATGTCCCTTGGCGTCAATCTCTTTTTTCCCGGCGCCCAAGTTTTTGCCGATAGCGGCGATGTTTTCGCCCTCCACGGCCACGTCGGCTTCGAATCCAGGGCTTCCGGTGCCGTCGATTACCAAGCCGTTTCTGATTACTAAGTCATGAGCCATAAGTGTGTAGCCTCCTCCTTGAATTTTATTTGCTTATCCCACCTAAGGGTGTTGGCTGTCAACTACTCGGAAGCGGTTTCGAGTTTCAGGTTCCGGGTTCAAAGTTTACCGGAACCCACAGTTGTCATGAGGTTGCCAGAATTGAGCAGTTGATAACGAAGAGGGCAGGGCCGGTTCGTGCCTAAGGAAGTTCCTGCGTTAACACGAAACTCGAAATTTGGAACCCGAAACGGTTCGCGAGCGCTACACCGCGTCTTCAGGCCGCTCGTATTTGGCCTTACCCATCCGTTCCTTGATAGTCGGATACGCGACGGTGAAGATCGTAATAGCGATCAGAACGATGACGCTTGGAAACAAGAGCCACTTGGCGCCGTAGGCCGCCGTTGAGATCCAAAGATAGTTCTCGGCGATCTTGCCAAGGGTGAGCCCAAGCACGACCGGTGGCCGCGGCCACCCCCACTTAACCATGAAGTAGCCGATGACGCCGAAGATCAAGGTCACCATGAGGTCGGCAAGATCGTTGTTGGCGGTAAAAGACCCGATAAACACCAGGAACATAAGAAAAGGGATCAGCAGCGAACCACGAATAAACGTAAGCGCGGCCAGATGATTCAAAATCAAAAAGCAGAGCGCGCAAACGATGACGTTGGAAAGGATCAAAACCCATACCATCGAGAAGGTCACATCGAGGCGCGATTTAAGCATCTCTGGCCCCGGGTTAAGCCCGACGATCAGCATGGCTCCCAGTAGTAATGCCATGCTGCCGCTGCCGGGGATACCGAAAGCGATAGTGGGGATAAGGTCTCCTCCACGCGTGGAATTGTTAGCCGCGCCCGGACCGAGAACACCTTCCACTGCACCCTTACCGGCGCGCGACTTATCCTTGAGGCCTTGAACGGCATGAGCGTAGGAGATCCATTGCGCGACATTGGCGCCCAAAACCGGAAGCACGCCAAAATAAACGCCGATCAAGCTGCAGCGCGTGACCAGCCAGAAATGTCGAAATGTGTCTTTGACGCCTTCCATGACGCCCGTGAGTTTTTCTTGTTTGTCGCTGGCTATGCTGGTGCCGCGAACCGCCAGATCGACGATTTCAGGGATCGCGAACATGCCCACGACCACGGGAATCAAGTCCAAGCGGTCCCACAAATAAAGAGATCCGAAGGTGTAGCGCAGGGAGCCGGTCTGGGGATCGACACCAATGGATGCCAGCATCAGACCGATGCCGCCTGCTATCAATCCCTTAATGAGCGAAGGGCCTGCCAAAGTGCCGATAAATGTGATGCCCATGATCGCAATGATGAACAGTTCAGGAGAACCGAAGAGTAAGACCAGCGGGCGCATGATCGGAATGGATATGGCGAGAGAAAGGGCACCGATCACCGAGCCCATCAGGGAGGCCATGATCGCCGCACCCAAGGCGCGACCGGCTTCGCCTTTTTTGGACATTGGATAGCCGTCGAGGATAAGCGCTGCGGACGACCCTTCTCCGGGGATGCCGAACAGGATCGAAGTCAGGTCCCCCGTAGTTCCGGTGACAGCGAGCATGCCTAACAGGAATGCAAACGCTGAAATGGGTTCTTTGATGGAATAGGAGAACGGCAGCATTAACGCCAGGGTCGACAAGCCACCGATGCCAGGAAGGAGGCCCACCCAAAATCCGATGGCTATGCCAAGCAGCATGTAACCGAACGCGGGCCACGCTACGGTTTGCCAAAATCCGCTGACAAAAGCTTCAAACATATCGGCCTCCTATGGCTTTTGGAAGCTACGGAGCAAGGTCTTTATACCAATTTTGGAAAACAATCAACGTTTTTTCTTCAGAAAACCGAGTACGCTCGATCAAGTTCTATTTCCCCATCACCCATTTCATCCGTTCGATGACTTCGGGAGGTTGAGCAATAACCTCTTTCGCTAGTGATTCAAGCGCTTCTCCGGTCAGCGGATCCACGTCCCACCCGCGTTTTTCGGCCTCGGCCAGCAATTCGGGATCTTTCATTGCTTTGGCGTAAGCTTCACGCAGAATTTTCGTTCGGTCTGCGGGAATTGCCGGGGGGAGCGGAGATCGGGCGGCCCAGGGTGGCGGCGGTCAAAACGACTTTCGCCAACCGCTTACCCGAGTCCGATGTCTTGTACTGTTGCATGAGCTCCCTAAGCGTCGGTACATCTTTCAACCGCGGGTCGCGTTTAGTTCCCGTCTGGACGACCACGCGCGTAAACCCTGATTGGTGCCATCGTTTGTAGGGCTCTCGGCCGAAATAGGTCGCGATGAGTGGAGACCAGCAAACCACTTCGTTTCTTTCCACCGCGAGATCGATCTCCGAGCCACCCTGATAGCCGCTGACGATAGTGGTCTTAATGCCCAGCGTTTCTTCGAGCAGCCGCGGAATGTAGTGACCGGTGGTTCCTGTCCCTGTGCTCCCGCAGCGGGGTGGCTCTTTGGTGTTTCGGAGATCGTCGATCGTCTTGAATGGCGCGTCGGACCGGATGTAATGCAGTATGTCATTCTGTTCCGGTGACCCGATCCAGGTAAACTTCGCCCAGTCAAATTTCACTTCAGGGCGGCTCACAAGCTGGTCGAAATAAAGCGCGGGGTTGAAAGCGCCCAAGGTTAACCCGTCTGGCTTGGCAATGCTATAGACATAGTTTGCGGCCACGGTCCCGCCGGCTCCCGGCATATTTTGAGGGACAACCTCGGGATTGCCAGGAATATACTTACCGATAAAACGTGCCGCATGACGCGCCCAAAGATCGTAGCCGCCTCCGGCAGTGGATCCGATTACGAGCCTGATGGTTTTTCCCTGATAGTAGGGAGTCTGAGCAAAAAGACTGGCGCTCCACCCCACCAGCAGAGCAAAAAAGAGGAACGAAGCACCTTGCTTCAGTCCGCGGGTGAACCGCTTAGGTCCTAATGGGCTCCGATGAGTAGTTCTCATCTCAAATTCCTTACCATTCAGCTAGATATTAGTCGAATCAAACTCCGCCAAAAAAAGGATTCAGCTACATGCCGACAAGTTTTTTTACCTTCTCCACGACGTCAGGCGGGGCCGTCATGACTTCTTTAGCCAGAGATTCCAGCTCCTCGCCGGTGGCCGGATCGATGTCCAGCCTCCGCCTCTCCGCTTCAGCCAAAAGCGCGGGGTCGTTGATGGTTTTGTTGAACGCGTCGCGAATGATCTTAACTCGGTCGGCAGGAACGCCCGGCGGTAAAACGATGGGCCGGCCGAACTCGTCGGCCGCTACGACCACCTTTGCCAGACGGCGGACGCTTTCTGCCGTCTTGTACTTGTCCATCAATTCACTAAACAAAGGAACGTCCTTCAGCCTTGGATCCCGTTTGTTTCCCGTCTGATACAGGACACGAACGAAGTTTTTTTTGCGCCAGGTGATAAACGGTTCCCGGCTAAAGAACGCGTTGATGGTAAAAGCACGGCACATAACTTCGCCGCGCTCCACAGCGAGATCGATGTCCGAGCCGGCGACATAACCCGAAACCACGTCGAACTTGGTCCCGATAGCGTCTTCCAGCAGTTTTGGCATATAGAACGCGGTTGAAGTGACTCCCGTGGCGCCACATTTGGGCGGAGTCGTTGCGGTGCGGACATCTTCAATCGTTTTGTAGGGCGTATCGGCGCGCATGTACATGAGGCTGTTCGAGCTCACCGTACTGCCAATCCAATTGAATTTCGTCCAGTCGAACTTAACCTCGGGCCGTTTGGCAAGTTGTTCGAAGTAAAGCGCGGGATAAATCGCGCCCAAGGTCAGCCCGTCCGGTTTGGCGAGATTGTAAACCTGATTTGTGCCGATCAACCCCGCCGCTCCCGGAACGTTCTGAATAATGATGTTGGGGTTTCCCGGAATGTGCTTCGACATGAATTCCGCGACGAGGCGTGGATAGAGGTCATACACGTCGCCCGCCTTGGCAGCCGCAATTATCGTAACTGTCTTGCCTTGATAAAACGGCGTCTGCGCCGAGACACTTGAGACCCACATAACGAACAACAGCAGAAACAAGATTAATCCTCTATTCATGAGATTCCCCCTTTGAAGATTCATTCCTTGCCGAATTTAGTTTTCTATGTCCCCAACAATTTTTTCATTCGCTCAACGACTTCCGGCGGTTGTGCGACGATCTCTTTACCGAGAGTCTCCAGTTCTTCGCCGGAGACGGGATCCAAGTCTAGTTTTTTCCTCTTAGCGTCTTCCAAGAGCTCCGGATCGTTCACTGCTTTTATGAACGCCTCACGGAGAATTTTCACGCGTTCCGCGGGAATGCCCGGAGTCGCGACGATGGGGCGGCCGAGATCGCCCGACGCCAAGATCACTTTCGCTAGGCTTCGTCCGGCCTCGCTGGTTTTGTAACGATCCATCAACTCATAAATCGTCGGCGCATCCTTGAGCCGCGGGTCGCGGAGTGTTACCCGTTTGGATCAGCACATTGGTGAAGTTCCGTTTGCGCCACGAGATAAACGGCTCGCGGGCGTAGTAGGCGGTAATCGTGAAGGCCCGGCACTGGAGTTCGCCGCGTTCGACCGCCAGATCGATATCCTGTCCCGACACGTAGCCTGACACAATGTCAAACTTGGAGCTCAGTACTTCCTCCAAAAGCTTGGGTATGTAGTACCCTGCAGAGGCAATGCCGGTGGAGCCGCACTTCGGGGCGGTGGACGCCTTGCGGATGTCATCGATCGACTTGTAAGGCGTGTCGGCGCGCATGTAGAGGAGCTGGTTCGATTTTACCGGACTGCCAAGCCAGTTCCATTTAGCCCAGTCGTATTTCACCTCCGGTCTCTTGATCAGCTGATCGAAACACCTTCCCGCCAAAATTTTGAGCGAGCATATCCCTCGAGGCCGGTGCTTGCAACCTCGAGGGGACACCCGTTTAGTTGCTGAGTATCTTCTTCACCCGCGCGATAACGTCAGGTGGCTGATCCAGTATCCGGTTCGCGAGCTTCTCGAGATTTTCGCCGCTCGTCGGATCGACATCCATCCTCGCTTGTTTAGCTTCAGCCAAAAGCTCGGGGTCCTTCAAAGCCTGCTCAAAAGCACTCCGCAATTGCTTGGTGTGTTCCGGGGCCGTGCCGGGACCAGCGAAAATCGGCCGGCCGAAGGATTCGGCGGCCAAAATAACGTCAGCAACGCGCCGACTGCTCTCAGGAACCTTTTCTTTGTCGAAAATTTCGCGCAAGGTGGGCACGTCCGGGATTCTTTCGTCGCGTTTATCGCCGGTAAAAAGCAGGATGCGAACAAACTTCTTTTTGTCCCAAGAGATGAACGGCTCGCGGCCAAAGTAGGGAGAGGCGGTCATACCGCGGCAGATGACTTCCCCTTTTTCTACGGCAAGATCGATCTCAGAGCCGCCGGGATAACCTAAAACGGTCGTGATCTTCAGCGGCGGTAGAGTCTCTTCGAGCAATCGAGCCAAGATAAAGTCTGTGCTGACCGTGCCGGTGGAGCCGCATTTGGGCGGTTCTTTGGCGCTTTTGACGTCATAGATCGTCTTGTACGGAGCATCGGTCCGGATATATAAGATCATCGGTTCTCTGACCGGAGAACCGATCCAGGCTGAACTTGCGAATGTCGAATTTAACTTCCGCCCGGCCCACCAGTTGATCGAGATAGATGCCGTTGCTTGGATAGCCAATTGTCAGCCCGTCCGGCTTGGCCACGCTGTAGACATAATTGGTGGCGACCACCGATCCAGCGCCGGGCATGTTTTGAACGATCATCTCGGGATTTCCCGGTATGTATTTCGGCATGAAACGCGCTAACAAGCGCGCCCACCGATCGTAGAAACCCCCAGCGGTAAAGCCAACGACGCTCTTGATCTGCTTTCCTTGATAATAGTTGGTCTGGCCGAAAAGTGGATACTGTGACCCAAGAATTAAACAAAGGGTAAGGATCAGTCTTTTCATAAACAACTCCTACTTGTAGCTCTTAGACGACAATAGGGAAGGTTCAATACAATAACCCTAAATCATAGCAGGCCTCGTAAAGATGAGTCGGGGTTGGCGGAGACGGTAAAGCGAGGCCGGTTTCAGAAGATGGAAGAAGAGGAGGGCCGCACATTTGAAGGCGCGATACCGCTGGTGGTATCGCGCCACCTCTGAACCCTTGACTCATCTTTTTATGGAGCGTCGTTGGGTGACTCGCTTTAATATCCCAACCAAGTGAAAATGAGTCCATCAGGGAATGGCAAAGTTAAAAGCTTAACAAACAGGAAATAGAAAAATACCCACGCTAGTCAAGTCAAAATAATGGAAATCATCCACTTCTCGTTTGACTGAATCTTAAGATAAGAAAAAACCATTAACGGGATCGTGATGGAGAAGCCGATCAGCCAGATACTGAAGAAGAAGCCGAAGAGCCAGCAGAACATGGTAATCGCTCGGCGTTTGGCTATCTTAGGGTCAACCGTCTGGCTGAACTGATAGTCCATAACCGGGGCTTCGTCCTTTTGTTTTCTTTCCACCCCCTTCAAGTCGAGGATCACCTGGATGAGGGCCAAGATGATCATGGGGATGCCGATGGCCCACGGGTAAAGCCGGGCCTGGAGTCGCCAATCTTGGGCTTGATAAACGAAGACGATAAAAAAGATAAGAAAAACAAAGCTAAAAATAGCTTGAGGTTTGACCTTCAAGAGGAGATCCCTCCTTAGTTTGCCCAACCGTAGAGCCTGACGGCGTTAGCGCGCATGATCTTATCCTTTTGTTTGTCGCTGATATCTTTCCGCTCCTTCACCGTTGACGTCATGTAAGGGAAGCTGCCATCCCAGTGAGGGTAGTCCGACGCGAATAAAATCGTATCTTCGCCGATCCGTTCCATCACGTAGGGCAAGGTGCTTTCTTCCGGTTCGGTGGCGTAGAACCAATTGCCGCTGGTCATATATTCGCTCGGTTTCTTTTTAAGCAGCGGCGCTTCCGACTGCCGTTTCTCCCATTCTTCGTCCAAACGGTCCATCCAGTAGGGGACCCAACCACAACCGCATTCCAGAAAAGCTATGCGCAACCGGGGAAACTTCTCGGGCACACCCCCATACATCAGGGCAGCGCAATCTAGCAGAGTTTCGAATGGACGTCCAATGGTATGACGGAAAAGGAAAGTGTCAAAGCGGATCTCGCCGGCCGGTCCCTGGCGCGAATTGTGGATTAACAAGGGCGCGTTGAGTTTTTGGAGTTCTTCGTAGATGGGCCAATAGGTAGGCTGTCCCACATGTTCTTTCATGCCAAACGTGCCCACCGTGATGCCGACGAGGCCCAACTTGGTAATCGCCCGATTGACCTCTTTGACCGCAGCATCGACATCCTGAAACGGCACAAGTCCCACGGCCTTGAGACGCGGGCTTTCAGCGCAGAGGCTTGCGACCCAATCATTGTACCCGCGACAAAAGGCGGCCGCGTAATCTTTCTCCGGCAGTTGGGTTACTCCGAACCCCCCGGTGGGGAAAAGAACCGAGATGTCAATTTTTTCAGTGTCCATGTCCTTCAGGCGGGTGGGCACATCGGTAATATTCAAGCCGAGTGTGCCGTACATGCTGGAGTCCCAGACATCATTCGGCAGCAGTGACCCCTGGCGTCGGCTGTAAGGCTCTGCCATGAATTTTCGAATGTCCGCGTCGCGATCTCTCACATGACCATCGGCATCGATAATCTTTACATTGGCCAGATTGGGGCTTTCCATAAAAAATTCCTCCTCAAATAAAAATCAACAATTAGAAATACGGAGTGCTGGGGTACTGGAGCATTGGAGTATTGGGTCGTTGCGCGATACGCATTACTCCATCACTCCCATTCTCTTTTCCTTCATCACTCCAGTCTTATGCTGCGAACCGCACTTGCGCCGGATTGAGGGCGCCGAACTTTGCTTTGTTTGCTGTAATCTCCAACGACTCCGCGACTTTTTCAATGCCTTCGAGTTTATGAGTGATCATCGGATCGATGTTGATTCTTTTCTGCGCGATCAAACGCGCGGCGAGAACCATTTGCTTCGGTGTCGCCAGCTCCGGCGGGAACATGTACGTGACCCTTTTGGCCCTTAAATAATTGAAGTCGAGTGTCACCGGCTCATGAAAATGCGGAATACTCATCACCTTTCCGCCGGCAGCTACACACGCAACTGCATCCGTAACCGTCGAACCGCCCGAAAGTCCCATCTTCGGGCTGCCGCTGGCAGCTTCAATCACAAACGGTACGCCTTTACCTTCGGTGAGCTCCATCACTCGCTCAACGACATTTTCCTTCGCCGCATTGATGGTGATATCGGCTCCAAGTGTGTGGGCCATTTGTAGAATATCGTCGCGACGATCCACGCCAATAACCGTGTCGGCGCCCGCCGCCTTCGCGACTTGGGTGCAGTTAAGGCCCATGACGCCCTGGCCAAAGACCAAGACCGTGTCGCCCAACGTGACGCCGAGGGCGGTTACGTCGAAGATGCAGCTGGTCAGGGGTTGTATCGCGGCCACTTCCCAATCTGTAACGCCGTCAGGCATCTTGGCCAGCGCATCGAGGGGTATAGCGGCATATTCCGAGAAACAGCCAGGGAAATCACGCCCAATGGTGCCAATGTGCGTGTGGGTAGCGCCGACGCGGTCGCCCGAGTGCAAGCCATATTGGTTCTTTTCATCAACGTCGACAATTTCGGCGCAAAACTCGTGACCAAACAGCTGTTGCGGGCCCTTGGCGAGTGCCTTTTTGACTTTATCGTAACTGTTGGAGCGCTCTCCATAGAAGAGCTGAACTTCCGTGACCGAGGGCTGAACCACTTTGGTTTTGACGATGGCCCAACCGGGCTTGATTACCGGGTAGGGCACTTCTTCAAGTCGTATTTCATTGAAGGCGTGGGTCAACCAGCCCCTGACGGTCTTCATAACTCGATCTCCTTTTTCCGCAGAAGCGATACCACAGGCGCGAATGAGAGGTCAATGGTTATGCAAGTCTTTTTTTGTCGGATCGAGGTGTGATAAGGGGGAGCCAAAGCCGAGTGGTACATTATGGACTTTCGTCTTTCGAGCGCCGAAGAGGGCCTGCGCAAAAAGGTCGAGGAATTCGTTCGCGATGAACTGATCCCTCGTGAGCCGGAATTTGCGCAGGCGCCGGATATTTTTGAAGGCAGCCGGTGGAAAAGCCGCGCGAGGTTGAGCCGTGATCCGGAAATTCGTCGTTACATCGAAATCATGGAAGGCTTGGAGAAGAGGGCGGAAGCCGCCGGTCTATGGTATCTCGACGTTCCCCAGGAATATGGCGGACTCGATGTCAGCAATGTCGCCATGATCGCCGTAACCGAGGAGCTTGAGAAAACGTCGATCCCGTTCGAGCTCGGCAACCATGTTTCGAATATACTTTACAGTTGTCGCGGCGATCAGATCGACCGCTTCCTGCTGCCGTGCATTCGTGGGGAAAAGACTTCGGCATTCGGCTTGAGTGAACCGGCATCCGGCGCCGACCCTTCCATGCTCCTAACGACCGCGACGCCTGACGGCGAGGACTTCGTTATCAATGGGACGAAGATGTTTCCAACCTTTGCTGACGTTGCGGACTTTGTCCAGCTTTTCGCGCGTCTGCCGGGCACAAAAGGTCGCGAGGGAGTGACTTGCTTTTTGATCGATACGGGAACGCCGGGATATCGCGTCGCGCGCAGTATTGCGACGATCGCCGGCACCGAACCGTGCGAGCTCATTTTCGAGGACTGCCGCGTTTCAAAGACGCAAGTGTTAGGCGAAGTGGGCAACGGTTGGGAACTCAACCAGGCCTGGTTAGGCGCTAGACGATTTCAGGTCGGCATTCGCTCTCACGGTATGTCGCAGCGGGTCTTACGGTATGTGGCGGATCTGTTGCGCCATGACTCCCAGGAAGCCGAAAAGTTCGCGGGAACGCTCGGCCATTTCTTGGCGGAACTGGCCGCGCTACGAACTTTGACCTATTGCGGTGCCTGGAAGGCCGATCAAAAAATGGATGTCCGTTCCGAGGCCGCCAACGTAAAGCTGTTTGGCACCGAGCTGGTCCACAAGATCATTGATTTTGCCTTCGAGGTTGCGGGCCCTTCTGTGCTGCGTAAAGAGCATGCCGTCGCCAGAGCTTTCCGCCACGCGCGTTCTCGACGGATTGTCGAAGGACCGTCGGAAATCCAACGTCATATTATCCAGCGGGCTCTGTTTCGCGAAGGCGTGGAGTCTTTGGAGTTGATCTAGAGGCTGGGAGGGAAAGAAATTAACCGCAAAGGCTGCAAAGAACACAAATGGTAGGGACGGGTTCAACCCCACTCCTACTTTGCGGTCTATGCGTTCTTTTGCGGTTTCTCTGTTTGTTTTATGGATTTTAAGCTAACCGAAGAGCAAGAGCTTATCAGAAACACTGCGGCGCAGTTTGTGCGGCGAGAGTTACTGCCGCTGGAAGGCGCCTATCTGAAGCAGGAAGAGTTGTTTCTGCCTCCCGGAGATCCGCCGCGACGCGAGCTTGATCCTGATATCCGCGAAGCTCTGATGCGTCGCGCTAAGCAAGTCGGGCTCTGGGCGCTGGAGCTGCCGGAATCGGCGGGTGGATCAGCGATGACCGCAATGGCGCGGGTTCTTATACATCGCGAGTTTGGTCGAACGATTTTGCCCTTTGAACCGCTTTGTATTCCCGCATTGATGGCGGAGAACAATCATGTGAACGAGATCGTTGACGGCAAACTCGCCCTCGGGTTTGCTTTCGATGAGGTTCACAAAACCGGAACTTTCCAGAGCATTCGAACGCGCTACCGGGAGATCTCCGGTGGTTATTTGCTCAGCAATGCCAGTATCGACATAATCAAACCTGGCTCTGATCTCCACCTTTTCCCGGCGAAGGAGGAGGGAACGGAGCGCCTTGGCTTGTTCTTGCTTGACAGGAATACGCCTGGGGTTTCCATCGGAGACGAAGTTGACCTGACCACGGATGCAAGCGTGGGAAGGATGACCTTGCGCGATTGTAAGCTTCGGAGCGAACAGTTGGTGGGATACGAGTACGAGGTCGCAGCGATCATCGCGTCAGAGCAGTTGCGCATTGCAGCGCGTTCTCTGGGAATCGGCATGCGCTGCCTCGCCAACTCCATTGATCACGCCCGGAACCGGATCACCTTCGGGAGACCGCTGGCTCAACGCCAGGCGATTCAATGGATGCTGGCGGACCTGTCCATCGATTTGCGCACTTGCACGTGGCTCACTTTGGAGGCCGCCTGGCGGGCAGATCAGGAATTGCCTTATTTTCAAGCGGCCGCTCTGGCCAAGAAGCGGGCTGCAAAGATGGCCTTCGAAGCCGCCGACACTGCGATCCAGATTCATGGCGGCTACGGAGTCTGCAAGGAATTCCCGTTTGAAGGATTCTATCGCGAGGCGCGGCTGATGCGGTTGCTCTACGGGCGTGAGGGCGAAATCGATCGGACGATCGGCGAGCGATTCCTGAGAGAAGGCGATAGGCACTAGGCAACGGTTTGAACTGCTTGAACGTATTGAACGTTTTGAACGAAACCACGTATTTTGGTTCAAGTGTTCAAATCGTCCAAAAAGTTCAAGTCGTGTTTCTGGGTTAGCTGATAAGGGAGGGAAGAATGCGACGTAAGAAAGTTTGTTTCGTTGGTTACGGATCGACGGAGTATTCGCGAAAATCCGAGGCGCCGGTCTTGTGGTATTACGCCGAGGCTATCCGCAATGCTCTGAAGCAAACAGGACTTCACAAGAAGGAGATCCAGGGGCTTTCGATCACGACTCAAGTGAGTCCCGACTACTCGCCTCATGTGGCGGAGCAGCTTGGGTTGGAAGTGGATTGGGTGTTAAACGGCGATTACGGCGGTGCCGGCGGCGTGATGAGTGTGCGCCGGGCGGCGGACGCCATCGAAGCGGGTCACGTCGATCTTATTGTCCTGGTGGGCGGCAACTCCTTCGACAGAAGTACTCCACAGCAACGTCTGCTTGAGTATCAGCGCGCGAATTATGTCGATGTCTACGGTTACGGCGGACCGAACACGCTCATGGCGCTGATCCAACGGCTGCACATGGCGCAGTACGGCACGACACTCGAGCAGATCGGCAAGATCGCTATGGCGCAGCGGGAGAACGCGCTCAATAATTCACAGGCGTTGTTTCGCGAGCCCATGAGTTTTCAGGATTATCTCAATTCGCGGATGATTTCAGATCCCATCCGTCTCTTCGATTGCGTGATGCCTTGTTCCGGCGCCGAGTGTGTGATCTTGGCTTCGGAGGAGAAAGCCAAAAAGATCACCGACAAACTTGTTTATCTTGTCACGGACGCGGAGAGATCTCATTTTCAGGTTGCCAATATGCTCCCGGACAAGACGACTTTCGGAATGAAAATCGTTGGCGAGCGCATCTTCAGCGAAGTCAAGCGCGAGGATATCGACCTTTTTGAAATCTACGACGACTATCCCATCGCCGTCATGATTCAGATTGAAGACTTTGGCTATTGCAAGAAAGGCGAGGGCGGTAAATTCGTCGAGGTTCACGATTTGACTTATAAGGGAGATTTTCCCGTCAATACCGGTGGCGGCGAGCTCTCCGTCGGGCAAGCGGGACTGGCCGGCGGTTTTCTGCACATCGTTGAGGCATTGCGACAGCTCCGAGGCGAGGCCGAGGGACATCAAGTAAAAAAGGCCGAGCGTGCCCTGGTGACCGGAATCGGGTGGTTGAACTACGGCCGCAATCTCGGCACCACGGCGGCCCTGGTCTTGGAAAGGAGAAAGTGATGGCGGAAGCGAGCTTACCTAAAAAGAGCCTACCTAAGATCAATAAAGTTGACGAGCCTTACTGGAAAGGCGCCGCTGCCGGCAAACTCCTGCTGCAAAAGTGCAAAGCCTGCGGCAAGCTCCAGTTCTTTCCGCGCGTGGTTTGTGTCGATTGCTTCAGCGGCGATATCGATTGGATTGAAGCCAAAGGGACCGGCAAAGTGCATACCTTCTCTTGGGTGCGCGTGCCGCGCAATCCCGCCTTCAAAGAAGACGTCCCCATCTGCTACATCAATGTGATTTTAGACGAAGGTGTGATCATGGAAAGCCGTCTGGTGGGAAAGGGAATCGACAACGTTAAGCTCGGCGACAGAGTCAAAGTGTCGTTTCAAGAAACGCACGACCCGGCGATCAAGCTACCTGTGTTTGAGTTGACCGGCTAGCAATTTTTGATTTTCGATTACCGATTTTAGATTGCGGTTAGACAGATAGTGAAACACAACTCAGAAATAGAAATAACAATGATGAAGTAATCGATAGGGAGGAACCATGAAAGCGAAAGACGTCCGCTGGTGGTTTGCAACTTTCCTGATTACGGCATTTTTTCTGACCGTTGACGCACACGCTGGGCAGAAGGATTTACAAAAACTCACGGTGGGCTACACCCCCATTTCGGGCGCCGCAATTCCGTTCTTTATCGCGGTAGAAGAAAAAATCTTTCAAAAATACGGCTTCGAGGTCGCTCCGGTGTTTATGGGTGGGTCGCCGCTCATTAATTCGGCGATTCTTGCCGGAGAATTTCCCATTGGCTACACGGGAGGAGGCGCGATCATATCGAGCCGTCTCAGCGGTAGCGATCTCATCGCCATCGCGGAGCCATTGCCAGTTCTGACCATCGATGGTTGGGCAAAGCCCGAGATCAAGTCTGTTACGGATCTCAGGGGGAAGAGAGTCGGCGTGACGCGCTTCGGGGCATCGAGTTATTTCGCAGGGCTCTCGATGCTGGAGTCGGCTGGGATCAAGCCCAACGAGGTAACTTTTATCCAAAACGGCGGTGTCGGAGAGTCTTACGCTGCCCTTGTGGGCGGTCGAGTAGACGTTTGCATGATCGGCTACCCGTTCGGGTTGAGGGCGAAGAAAGAAGGTTTCCATCTCCTTTTCCGCCCTTCGGACACCGAATATGGCCTGTTCCCCACGGCTGTCATCGGAGCTCGAGAATCCTGGCTGAAGGATGGCAAGAACCGCAAGTTTGCAATGGACTTTTTACGCGCGCTCAATGAAGGGCAACGGCTCGCTAGAGAAAATGCCGAAGTAACCAAAAAAGCTCTGGGAAGATTTACCCGAACCAAGAACGATGCGGAATTGCAAGGTAGCTTTGATTTCTACAAAGACGCTTTTTCCAGCACCCTCCGGGTGGTAGAGAAGTCCATGGCGAATGCGCTCAAATTTGTCGAGCATCCCAAGGCCAAAGGGGCCGATGTCAAGCAGTTTTATGACAACAGTTTGGTCGACGAAGCCATAAAATGATTTTGGATTGCCGATTTTCGATTTTAGATTCCGCGATTCTCAACCATGCCCTCTCCCTAAGAAGGGCGAGGGTCAACAAAAATCGTCTTAGGCTCAAACTAAGGAAGAAGCGACTATGAAAAAAATCTTTTCAATTTGTTGTTATTCTCTGCTCCTGTTTCCGGCTCTTCTCTATGCGCAAACCAAAATGCGAGAAATAAAAGTCGGCTACCCATTGGGCGGTTCGTCCAGTTATTTCTGGGTTGCGTACCGCTCGGGTTCGTTCGAAAACCACGGCCTAAAGCTTGAACCGATCTACATCCGTGGCGGGCTGATGGGGATCCAGGCGGCTCTTTCCGGTGACCTGCCTTTACAGCTCCAAGGGGCTTCTACAGTCGTGGCGGCGTGGGCGCAGGGCGCCAAGGAGTTTCAATTCATCGGCGCCGTCGGCAACCGTCTGGATTACATTTTGGCGGCACATCCTTCGATCAAGCGCCCGGAAGATCTCAAGGGGAAGAGAATCGGGGTTAGCCAACTCGGATCGAGCACGGATTTCATCGCGCGGGTGGCCATTCGACGGCTTGGGCTCAATCCTGAGAAGGACGTGCAGATCGTTGGCATCGGTGGCCAGGGAGACCGTTGGACCGCGCTCACCGCTGGACAGGTTCAAGCCAGCGTCTTTCAATCTCCGTTTACGCTGAAGGCGCGCAAAGCGGGTTACCCCACGTTTATCGATTTTTCCAAGGAGGATTTCGAATACACCGTTGCTGGACCGGTGACCATGCGATCGTTCATCAAGTCCGACCGCGAAACCGTGATGAACTTCATGCGCGGGCTGGCGGACGGTATGGATTTTTATCGCGACGAGAAAAACAAAGACCGGGTTATCAAATTTCTCGGCGAATATTACCGATCCAACAATGTCGAGGAATTGGAAGAGACGCGCAGGGTCTATAGCCAGGTGACGCCGGGCCTACCCATTGTCACGGCTAAAGCGATGGAGAATGTGATTGCCAACGACAAAAACCTCTCCGCGATGAAATTGAACGTGAGTGAGCTGTTGGATTTGTCTTTTCTTGAGCAGTTGGCGCAGGAGAGGAAGACAAAGGCGCGTTAGCGGGGCACGTCCCCGGAAGTCTAACCACAAAGAACGCATAGAACACAAAAAAATTTCTTTGCGAACTTTGCGTTCTCTGCGGTTAAAAATAGAAAGGTTGGGGAAATGGAATATCAGACCATCATTTATGAAGTAAAGAATCAGATCGCTTTTGTGACGTTCAACCGGCCGGAGTCAATGAATGCCGTGAACCGGCAGATGGCCCGCGAGTTGGTCGAGGCTTGCCGACAGATCGAAGATGATGCCGGAATTCGCATCGCTATTTTCACCGGAGCGGGCGACAAGGCATTTTCCGCTGGCATGGATTTGAAAGAACGCTCCGAGAGCGGGTCTTCCCCCATCGAGCGGCGCCAGCAGAAGCTTTCGGCAACGATTCACACCCAGAGTCGCGCGGTGGCGGCGATCACCAAACCGACGATCGCGGGGCGATAGGTCGGTACGGGTACTGGGTGGGTGTCGGGGCTGAGTGAATTTGCGCCTGCTTGTGACATGCGCGTTGCCGCCGAAGATGCCAAGCTGGCGGACTGGCGGAGGTGAAACGCGGCCTGATCCCGGGTGCCGGCGGCACGCAAAGATTGGCGCGGTGTGACCTTATTACAGTCGCTCTAAGAGGAAGCTGGAAATAGGTATGAACATTGAGGTTCCTAAAGAAGGAATTGCTGAGTTCTGCCAGAAATGGAAGATCGTAGAGCTTTCTTTCTTCGGCTCGGTGTTGCGAGACGACTTCCGGCCGAGACAGCGACGTGGACGTACTTGTGACTTTTGCGCCTGATGGACGTTACAGCCTATTCGGATCTGGTTCATATAGAAGAGGAACGAGAGAAAATGCTCGGACGGAAAGTAGAACCGTTGTAGAGCGTGGCGCGATTGAGCAAAGTGAAAATTACAACAGCGGTGGGTGTCGCGAAGGCGTTGGAGATATGTCTCACCGGCGACAACGTCACGGGCAGCGAAGCACAGCGTTTGGGTCTGGTCAATATCGCCGTGCCTGCGAGCGATGTCATGAAAGCCGCGGAGGATTTGGCGGCGAGAATTCTCAAAGGCGCACCGATGTCCGTGTTGTTCATCAAAGAGGCAATTAAAAAAGGCGTTGAGTTGTCACTTGACGAAGGTTTTCGCCTTGAGTCCGATCTCTCGGCGTTGGTCGGCACGACGGAAGACAGCAAAGAAGGCCCCCGCGCTTTCGCTGAAAAACGCGCGCCGGTATGGAAAGGGAAGTAACGTTACGGGTCCGGGTCTCGGGTTTCGAGTTGAATTCGAAATCAAAGAAGCTTGTCGATGTTCGCTTTCGAATCGAGCGGCTTTTTTCCCTCGCCCTTTGGGAAAGGGTGAGACTGCCAATTGACTAACTTCAAGTGAGACGAGGAGCGAGTGACGGGTGTCGAGTGGAAAGAGCAGAGAAAAACATGAAGAGAAAACTCACTGTCATTACTCTTTGCGCCATGCTCTTTGCGCTTAGCTTTTCCGCCGAGGCGCAGCAGCCGAAGAAAGTCCCCCGGATAGGTTATTTGTCGGGGACGTTCCTCTCGTACTCCGTTCGCTTGGAATGCAATCAGTCCAACAGGAGCTCGCCGAGCTCGGAATTTTGAAGCCAAGAACATCCTTTCGAATATCGCTACGCAGAGGACAAACCTGAGCGGTCCCCTGCTCTGCCGCCGAACCGGTCCGTCTCAAAATTACGCCATCGTTGCGGGAGGAGGCGGCGATACCCAAGCCGCCAAGAACTCCACCAAGACGATCCCTATCGCTTTTTTGGACGTCAGTGGCTGATCCCGTTGAGCAAGGGTTTGTTGGTAACTTGGCGCACCCTGGTGGGAACATCACGGGGTTTACTACTATTGCGACAGATAGGCAGGTAAACGGCTGGAGCAACTCAAGGAAGCAATTCCCAAAATTTCCCGCGTTGCTGTGTTGTGGAATCCACGGGCTACTGACAACCCGCTGCAATGGATAGAAAGCCAAAAGGTAGCACGAGAACTTGGGTTGCAGCTTCACTCTATGGCCGGTGAGCAGCCCCGAGGAGTTTGAGAATGCATTCAAAGAGGCAACCAAGGCGCGGAGCGGCGCTCTCGCTGTGACGCGGTACCGGTTATCTAACGTATACCAGAAGCGGATCATTGCACTGGCCGGCAAAAAACCGCTTGCCGGCGATTTACTCAGGGAAGACTTTGCGGAGAACGGAGGCTTGATGTCCGACGGAGCCGACGAGATTGCTCCTCACGTCCACATTTGTGCTGGTCGCTGCGTGCGCTGAGCTCCCCGTCTCGTACCCAGAATTCAGTGTCGACGTCTAAGACCACGTCTAGGTTCGAATGCCATGTCCGGCTGAAAGTGCAGATCCAAGCCCATTTCTATTATTCCAGAAACTGGGCTCGGCTTACGATCCTGCAATGCCCGAAATTTGTTCCTGAGCAGAATCGCTTTGCAAGCACGCAAGGCCAAAAGAGGAGACTGCAAGCTGGATTAAGGTTACCGAATTTTTTGAGCTCATGCCGGCTGCCCATCGGTCTACACAAAGACCTGCTTCTGACCCGCGATCGCTGGTTTGCCAGTCAATCGACGCAAGATCTTCTCCTTTTGACGCCAGATGAGTTGATCAGCCAATATCCGGTGCGTACTGCCTGGTAGACGCTGGCTTGTTGTGAGTGCCTGCAGAAGTTCGATTAATATCGGCTCCATTTTACCGTCATGCCCGCGGGTCATCAGGCGGTGCCGAGAGAATGAGGCAAATTGTGGATTCCCGCTAAAAGCATGCGGGAAATGACGGAATGGGCAGGAAGTCGATGTCGACAAGTTTAAAATTTCCGGAGTCGTGTTCCCATAATCCTAGAATTCGAAATCAATAATGAAAGGGTGAAGATGGCAGACGAAAAGGTTCTCTACGAAGTCAAAGACAAGATCGCGTGGATCACGTTGAACCGGCCCGGAGTCGTTGAACGCGGTCAACCGGGACATGGTGAAGTCGATCGTGAGCTATTGCCGGGAGGCGGAGGAAGATCCAAACGTTCAGGTGGTCATATTTAAGGCGAACGGAGAGCGGGCATTCTCGGTGGGCGGCGATATCAAAGATCGCGCGCGACTGAATGCCGCGTCGGCGGCTGAACCGGCGGAGTCACCGTTGGTGTTGCGTCAAGCGAAGCACACAGGGATTCCTGGAACTCCCGCTCCGGCTATCGCGGCGATCAATAAAATAACCATGGCGCTGCTTCACGGTTATGTTGTCGGTACGGGACTGTTGATGAGTCTCGCCTGCGACATCCGCATCGCGGCCGAAGGCGCGCGTCTTGGCCTTAGCGAAATTCGGCTCGGCTTCATGGCTGGTTCGGGCGGCACACAACGCATGGCGCGGCTGGTGGGAATTCCGAAAGCTTTGGAGATCTGTTTGTCCGGCGAACTATACGACGCCCAGGAGTGCTACCGGATCGGCCTCGTGAACCAGCTCGTTCCCTACGATCAATTGATTCCGGCGGGAGAGAAAATGGCGGCGTCGTTCTTGAAAGGCGCGCCGCTGGCATTGCGCTATATTAAAGAAGCGATTTATAAGGGCAGCGAGATGACCTTGGAGCAGGGGTTGCGATTTGAATCCGATCTCCAGAGCATGGTCATGCAGACCGAAGACGCCAAGGAAGGGCCGCGGGCTTTCGTCGAAAAGCGCCCGCCGGTATGGAAAGGACGATAGGAATCGGTTTCGGGTCTCGGGTTTGCGGTCTCGAGTTTAGTTCGGAACGGAACGATTGTATAGAGTTTTGGAATTATTGTAACCTTGAGTACTCAACCCTGAGACACGAAACGCGAGACTCGAAACTCTTATGCATAGCTCAATTGTTGATGGGCGACGGCTTGCGCCGCAACGCCTACAAGCTGCCGGTCAAGATCGCTGCGCGCGATTGCTTTCGGCAAATTACCTACAGCGAGCTAAATTCTCGCGTGAACCAGCTCGCCCATGGTTTGCTTTCCATGGGGCTGCGCAAAGGCGACTCCGTCGCTATCATGGTTGGCAATCGCGTGGAGCATCTGGAAATTCTCTTCGCCACCGCGAAGATCGGCGCCCTGGCGATTCCCCTCGATATTAAATGGAAAGCGCTGGAGCTTGGCTCGGTCGTATCCTTTTTCAAACCGTCTGTGCTCATTCTTCAGCAGGAATGTGTTGAAGAGTTCGAAGAGGCAAAGGCGAACCGTGATTTGAGCTTTGTCCAGCCGGTTGTCATTTCCGACCTGAGCTATGGCGGCCTTCTGAATGATCAGAGTGCGGCTGAGCCTTCGACGCAGGTCAGTGAAGATGATCCCTTCGCCGTTATGCTCACCTCCGGTACGACCGGGTTTCCCAAGGGATGTCTTGTGACCCATCGGACTTTTGTCTTTCACTGCATCAATAACGCCATTGAGAAAGGACTCGGAGTTCACGACCGGGCGCTCCTGGCGTCGCCGCTCTATTTTAACGCCGGGCGGTCGTTTACCCTGGGGATCATCTATTATGGCGGCACGATGTTTCTCCACGAGCGATTCGATGCCGAGGAGGTTCTCAAAACCATCGAGCGGGAGAAAATTACCTACATGGGCGCGGTGCCGACCATGTGCGAGCGGATGCTGCAAGTCCCTGGGGTTGGGAACTACGATACGAGCTCGCTTCGCTGTCTCGCCATCACCGGTGGCAAAGTTCACGAACCGGTGTTGCAATCTCTTAGGAAGCAGATAACACCTAATATTTACCGGACGTATGCCTCCACGGATTCCGGTCAAATGGCGATCTCCAAACCGGCAGATATGGATTCGAAACCACTGGCGGCGGGAATGCCGGTCTGGTGTGTGGATCTCCGCATCGTGGATGACGAGAGCAATCCCGTTGCAGTGAACCAGATCGGTGAGATCGTCTGCCAGAGCCCGCTGGCGACACTAGGATATTACATGAATCCTGAGGCGACCAACGCCTCTTTTCGTGACGGCTGGTTTTACACCGGCGATCTGGGTTATTTCGACGAAGAAGGCTACCTATTCGTGGTCGGCCGCAAAAAGGACATGGTGAAAAGCGGTGGGATCAGCGTCTACCCATTGGAGATTGAAGGCGTGCTGTACAAACATCCGGACGTTGTCGAGGCCGCCGTGATAGGAGTGCCCGACCCGCAGTGGGGTGAAGCGGTGAAGGCGGTCGTGGTTCTAAAGGAGAGATCCACAGCCCACGGTGAAGAGTTAATGTGGTTTTGCAAAGAGCAGCTCGCTTCGTACAAAGTTCCCAAGTCGGTGGACATCGTGTCCTCGTTGCCGCATACGGAGGTGGGGAAGGTCAACAAAGTCAAATTGAAGGAAATGATTCTATCCGGTGCCGCTCCGTTTGCGTAAAACAATGAATCCTCTGTATATAGGTGAGGTGTTACTGTATGGAAAACTATATAGCCTCACCGTTAGCTTTCCTGCCGCGGAGTTTCTCTCGAAGAAATCAAAACCGCTTTCCCATTCATCGCGGACTGCGGCCGATTAAGATCACAGTTACGTGCATGAGGCGGCGAAGGAATTGGGGACGCGGTAACCGGAGGGTTTCATCTAATCCGAGCGATTCAATGGGAATGGAGGTTTGATCATGAACTTTGGCTTGCGCGGGGCACTAGCTTTCTGCAGTTTGGTCTTTTTTGCGAGCCCGTCGTTTTCGGCAGAAAGGCCTTTTTATCAGGGGAAAAATGTCAATTTCATCATCAATTTCGCCGCCGGCGGACCCACAGACATCGAAGGTAGAATTGTTGCGCGGCATCTCGCCAAGCATATAGCGGGAAATCCCACGCTTGTTGTGCAAAACATGCCGGGTGCGGGCGGCGTGACGGGAATTAATTTTTTGGGTGAGGTGGCGAAACCGGATGGCCAAACCATGGGATATTTTACCGGTCCCTACAACCACCAGATGATGAGGACTCCGTCATTGAGAGTCGATCTTAACAAGGTTCCATTCATCGCTTCTGTCCAGGGGGTCACGGTTTGTTACATCCGTTCCGACGTTCCGCCGGGGATAAAAAAACCGGCGGACATTGTCAAGGCCGAGCGATTCAGGGCAGGTGGGCTGAGCTTCGATAGTAACAAGGATCTGCGTTTCCGTCTTGCTTTCGACGTTCTGGGAGTGAAGTACGATTACGTCACGGGCTACAACAGCAGTAGTGATGCAAGGCTCGCGGTGCAGCGCAATGAGATCCAATACCACGATGAAAATATTCCCGGATACCGCGGGGTTGTGGAGCCGCAACTGGTGAAGACCGGCATCGTGACACCGCTGTACTATCACGATCTTATTAGCCCCGATGGCGCGATGAGGAAGAGCCCGGATTATCCCGAGCTAAGTTCGTTTACCGAGGTTTATATCCAAATCTTCGGCAAGCCACCCTCTGGGATCAAGTACGAAACGCTCAAAGCGGCGAATCTCGCAAGCCAGAACATGAACCGGGTGGCTCTTGTGCCTCCGGCCACGCCTCCAGCCGCCGTGGACGCTCTGAGGCAAGCCTTCGCCTCTCTTTCGAAGGACGAGGAATTTCTTGTCGAGGCACAGAAGGTTATGAAATTTCATCCGCGCTTCGAAACGGGCGCCGACGGGGAAAGGCTTCGCCAAAAAGTAACGCAGGTCTCCAATGAGATCGTGGACTTCGTTCGGCAGTACGTCGAGCAAGCCAGGAAATAATGTAACCTAAAGTGTGGCGTCATCAGACAGGTGGAGAAAAATGAGCGCCGCACTAACTAGGAGGTGTGCATGTCGATAAACGGCACGGTTATTAAGGGGATGCTACTTTGCTGGGTTTTGTTGGTCTCTTCGAGCTCTATGGCGCAGGAGAAATTCAAATTTCCCGTCAGCGCGTCATCGAAAACGCTCGGCTACAGCCCGCTTTGGGTAGCGAGCAATTTAGGTTTTTTTGACCGCGAAGGGTTAGACGTTCAAGTGGTTTTAGTCTCGGGCGCCGATAAGTCGACGATGGCTCTGCTCGGCGGTTCCGTCTATATTTCCAGCGGCGGCACTGACACGGTTGTTTCCGCCGTCGAACAAGGGGCGGATCTAGCGTCGATCGGCGGCATTATCAACGGGCTGACGCACTACATCATGGGCGGAAAAAAATTTAGAACCTTCGAAGATCTGCGCGGCGCGAATGTCGGTTCATCGGGATTGACGTCGGGCACAGCGTTTGTTCTACGGCGCGTGCTCCGAGCTAAAGGATTGGAATATCCGCGCGACTACAACCTCATTAATGTCGGCGGATCGGCGCAGGCTTTCATATCGCTGACTGCAGGTAGGATTGACGCGGCGATTATCGCCGTGCCGCTGAATTACGAGGCGGCGCAGATGGGTCATCCGGTCATCGCAAAGGTCGTTGACTTCATTCCGAACTATCAGTTGACCGAAGTGACGGTGAAGCGCTCCTGGGCGGAAAAGAACCGGCTGCTGGTGGTTCACTTCATGAAGGGGTTAGTGCTGGCCATGCGCTGGATGTACGACAACAAAGAGCCAGCCATTGATTTTCTATCCAAAGAGATGAAGTTGAAACCGGAACAGGCGCGTCGCGGATGGGAATATTACACCGAGAATAAAATCTGGAGCCCTAATGCTGAAACCAATGTCGAGGGCGTGCGGACGGTGATTCAAATCTCGGCAGAGCGGGGCGTTTTCAAAGGCGGCGCGCTGCCCCCGCCGGCGAAATATCTGGATCATAGCTATGTCGAAGAGGCGCTGAAGGAGTTGGGGAGACGGTAGATGAAAAGAGCGGGCAAAAAGCGCAAACCTAAAACCCGGAGAGCAAAGCCTGGAGTATCTCGTGCGAGACACGGTCGTAAACCCGTCAAAGAGCGCAAGAGTTCGGAGCCGAGACGTCGTTACTTTATCCACGATGGTTTGCGGCTGCACTATTGGGAATGGGGCGATCCGAAGGAAGAAACTTACATATTCGTTCACGGCGTGCGGGACCAAGGGCGTAGCTGGGATCATTTCATTGAGGCAATGATTGCACGCGGGCTGTCTATCAAACATGCAGTAGCACTCGATTTGCGCGGTCATGGAGATAGCGAATGGCCGACCACGGGGCGGGGCTATCAACATGAGGATTTTCTCACCGATCTCGCAGGTCTCCTGAAACATCTGGAGAAGGAACCTCTGACGATCATCGGTCATTCGCTGGGCGGCAGTATGTGCCTGCTCTATGCCGCTGCGTTTCCGGAAAAAGTTAAACGCTTGGTCCTTCTTGAATCCCTCGGTCCCTTCGCGCGCAAAGACGACGAAGTGCCGGACATTGTCGCCGAGCGATTGAGGGGAAAAGATTACGTTGAGATCCCTTTTCCCCATGAATCATTGGAAGCGGCCGCCAAGGCGCTCCAGAAAACTTTTCCTCTTATCCCCGACCATGCGGCTCTTCACATGGCGCGTTACGGGACAAGCTACAAAGGTGGGAGATACCGTTGGAAACATGATCCGATTCTTCGCTACCGCACCACGACCGCGATGTCGGAGGGGCAGATCGAGGCTTTTATTCGGCGCCTGAAATGTCCGATTCTGTTTGTTTACGGGACGGAAAGCGATTTCATGAAGTCGGTGCGCGGGTCGCGGGTGAAGCTTTTTCCCAACGCGCAGATCATACCTGTGCAAGGCGCTGGCCATCACATCCCGCATGAAAAGCCGTCAGAATTGGCGGAGATTGTCGTGCCGTTCTTGATGAAGGGGAGCGATAACGACTAGTTCAAGACGTTCAAATCGTTCAAGCCGTTCAACCCCCTCCTTCATCCTCCCGCGACGCGGGCGAGGAAAGAGGTGAGGGCTTGAGCGGAGCGTAGCGGTTGGACGGCTGGAACGTTTGGAACCAAACTCCAAAGGAGTGCAGCCATGTATCTATCTGCTGAAAAAATCGCCGCGCTAGAAGGCGTCCGACGAGTCCACAATCTCAACCCGGCGGCGATTCGAATTGACAAATCGCTTGGCGATGAGGTTGGCCTCAAGAACATCGGAATTCATTTGGTCTCGATTGCGCCGGGCGACAAGTCCACGGAGTTCCACACGCATCGATACGAAGAAGAGGCCATCTACGTTTTGTCGGGGCGAGGGACGGAAGTCATCGGAGATCAAGACGCAAAAAATCGGCGCCGGAGACTTCATCGGTTTTACTGGCGCCGGCGCCGCCCACGAGACGATTAATGACGGTACCGAACCGTTGGTGTGTCTGGTCATCGGCCAAAGACTTGCGCAGGATGTCGTCGATTATCCGCGCAAGGGCAAGCGTCTCTTTCGCAACAGCGGCGAGCGGAATCTCGTGGACCATTCCCATATCGAGAAACGTTAGATCGGTCCAGCCTGGACGGAGACCGCAACAGCACCGGATCCCACCCGGTCGCCTACCGGAGAATAAAAGCGTGCTCATCAACTGTGTCGCTTATCAGAATGGTCGTAAACTTGCCGATATCCCGGTTCACCAGATTCATCTCTTTGTCAACGAGACCGACTGCTTTGTTTGGGTTGCTCTGAAAGATCCGGAGCCAGCGGAGCTCGAAGCCATGCAGAAAGAGTTCGGGCTGCATGAACTGGCCGTCGAAGATGCACAACATGGGCATCAGCGCCCCAAGATCGAAGAATACGGGCAATCGCTGTTCGTAGTCCTGCAGATGATTGAACCTTCCGACGGTGAGCTTAACATAGGCGAGGTGGCGATTTTCGCAGGAAAAAACTATGTCCTGTCCGTGCGCAGCGGAGCGGAGCGCGGATTTACGGACGTGCGTGACCGATGTGAAAGGGAACCGGAGCTACTGCAGCATGGGTCCGGATACGTGCTGTATGCGCTCATGGATGCAGTGGTGGATCGCTATTTTCCAATTCTTGATGCTCTGGAAACGCAGCTGGAGAGTATCGAGGACAGGATCTTTGCGAATCAGACGACGCGGTTAACTGTCGAGGACCTGTATGAGCAGAAAAGAAAGCTCATGATTCTCAAACACGCCACCGAGCCGTTGCTCGACGCGACGGGCAGGCTTTTCGGTGGTCGTGTGCCCCAGCTCTGCGCAGGTCTCCATGAGTATTTTCGCGATGTCTACGATCACCTATTACGACTCAATCAGTCCATCGACAGCCAGCGTGATATGGTCACCACGGCCATCTCCGTCAATCTGTCTCTAATCACCTTGCAGGAGAGCGAGGTCACCAAACGCCTCGCTGCCTATGCCGCCCTTGTAGCGGTGCCGACAATGATCGTGGGTGTCTACGGCATGAACTTTGATTACATGCCGGAATTGCGCTCGCCCTACGGCTATCCTCTAACCCTTGGTGTCATGGCCGCCCTCGACGCCTATCTATTCTATCGTTTTCGTCAAGCCAAATGGCTCTAGGGGGGATTATGCGCTAATGATTCAGCTGCAAGCGCTCCGGAGCGAGGTTTCGGCTCAAGGTTCAAAGTTCAATGTTCAAGGTCAGGCACGGGTTGAAACGTTGAACCTGGAACCTTGAACATCCGCTTGTGTGCTCGTTCCTACCGGCTTGTCCCTGTATCAGTTGCTCTTTCTCACAGTCCTTTGATAGTCATGGAGCAGGTGTATCTGTGTACAGGAGGTGAAACGTGGTCGAAATGAAAACCGTAATTCCCAAGCTCGATGAAGAAACCGGCGTCGCGTGGCTGACGTTGAATCGACCGGAAAAGAAGAACGCGATGAGCCGGGGTCTGATGTCGGAGCTGATCGCGCTTCTCAAGGAGCTTCGAGACAACGACAAGATTCGCTGTATTGTGACCACCGGTGCGGGCAATTCCTATTCTTCAGGGCTCGACCTTTATGATTTGCGGGAGAGTTGGAAACGCAAGCGAAGGTGGGACGAAGGCGGATCAACGTATGAGATCGTCAAGCTCCTGCGCAGCGCGCCGCAAGTGACCGTTGCCGCGATCAACGGCTGGTGTCTCGGTGGCGGTCTAGCTCTCCTGAACGGTCATGATCTTGCGGTATCGTGTGAGTCGGCAATGTTCGGCATGCCGGAGGTCATCCGGGGCAGTTATGGCGCCGTCGCGACTTCGACCTTGTTCCACAGTGGCATTCCGGTCAAGAAAGCATTTTATGTCCAGCTCACCGGCCGCAATTTAACTGCGGCAGAAGCGGAGCGGGTCGGCCTGGTTTCTCAGGTCGTGCCGGACAACCAGCTGATCCCCTACGTCGAACAGCTTGCGAAAGAAATTGGTTCTCGCAACGGAGCGACTCTGGAAAGCGCTAAGATCGCCGCCTATATGGAAAAGGATTTGGACTTCGATACGGCACTCAGAGCCGACGATTTGGTGTCCCATCGAATGAGATACTACACCAATCCATTGAATGACGTGGAAGGCTATCTGCACTCCCAAAAGGGAGGCGGCACGACCGGTTATGTCAAGCCGGAGGATAGGAAGAAGTAGATTGAGTGTTGAGTCTTGAGTGTTGAGAAAGAAACTCGGAAGAAGGAGAAGCAGCAACACCGGGCGAAACTCGTCATTCAGGTTTCGTCAATCAGCAGTGTTTGTGTGGAGGAACTAAAATGTTACGTACTCCGTTGTGTGATCTATTAGGTATCGACGTTCCCATCATTCAAGCCGGCATGGGCTGGGACAAGGAAGGAATGACAACACCGCCTGCGTTGGTGGCCGCGGTTTCGAATGCCGGAGGTCTGGGTTGTATCGGCGGCAGCTCCATACGGCCGGAAGTAATTCGCGAAAGAATACGGGCGGTGCGAAAGCTTACGGATCGGCCGTTCGGTGTCGATATCACTTTGCCCAAGATGGAAGACGTCAAGATTCCCGACCCGGATGAAGTTCGCAAAGAAATCGAAGAAAAATATCCCAAGCATGCGAAATTTACCGACGAGCTGATACCCAAGCTGGGCTTGACGCCGCAGCCGCCGGATCGAAAGAGCTGGGTCAAAACGCCGGCGGCGACTCGCGAGCAGTTGAAAGTCATTCTGGAGGAGAAGGTGCCGATTCTCATCATCGGCCTCGGCGATACGGCGGAGGTCGTGCCGCTCGCCCACGATAGAGACATCAAGGTCATGGCGCTGGCGGGAGCGGTAAAGCATGCTTTAAGCCACGCGCGCAAAGGCTCCGACGTGATCATCGCCCAAGGTTACGAAGCGGGCGGGCACACGGGAACGATCGGTAACTTTCCTTTGATCCCGCAGATCGTCGATGCGGTGAAACCCACTGCCCGTAGTCGCTGCCGGCGGTATCTGCGACGGCCGCGGGGTGGCCGCGGCGCTGGCTTTGGGCGCGGTTGGCGTGTGGTGCGGCACGGCATTCTTGGTGAGCCAGGAGTGCGGAATCAACCCGGTCTACAAAAAACAAATTTTGAACGGCAGCTCGGAGGACTTCGTCCGCACAGCCTATACGAGCGGTCATTACGCGCGACACTATCGAAGCCCGGTCATCAAGGCGTGGTTGGATTCTGGACTCGACGCGATGCCGACGCCATATCAGGGAAACGCCATGGACGAAATCCGCCGCGCCGCTGAAGCGGCCGACCGAGTGGATGTTTTGCACGTTCCCGGCGGCCAGGTCGCCGGTATGTTGAACGAGGAGAAAAGCGCCAAGCCCGCCAAGGAAATCGTCGAACGGATGGTTGAAGAGGCGGCGCGGATCTTAAATAACATTCGCAGTCAATACGTAGGAGCATGAGAAGACAAAAACCGAAAATTCGAATATCGAAATCCGAAACAAATCTGAAAACTCAAATCCCAATAACGAAATCCAAAACGGACTTGTTTGGAGCTTTCAGAATTTCGATCATTTGAATTTGTTTCGAATTTCGGATTTCGTGCTTCGGATTTTGATACAGCACAGTTCTTAAGATTAGGAAAAGGGGATTTAAGGCAGGACTATGAGCGTAGCATTTCTCGAAGGCTATCGGGCGCTGGACTTGACGACACTAAGCGGACAATTGTGCGGCCGCGTGCTTACGGATCTGGGCATGGAAGTGATCAAGATCGAACCGCCCGGCGGCGACCCGGTGCGCTGTGTGCCCCCGTTCGCAAAATCGGTTGATGGCAAACAGCTCAGCACAACTTTTGCGCACCTCAACGCGGGCAAAGCGAGCAAGGTGCTCGACCTCGATCGTGAGGCGGACCGCGCCGAGCTCCAACGGATGGTTGAAACTGCCGACGTGGTGCTAGAGAGTTTTCAGCCGGGAGAGCTGGAGGCCAAGGGCCTCGGTTACAAAGCGTTGGCGGCAATCAATCCCGGCATCGTCATGGCTTCGATCACCGGCTTCGGCCAGACGGGACCAAAGAAAAATCTTCAGTGCAACGATCTCGTCGCGCTAGCCGAGAGCGGGTTTTTGTATATCTCCGGCGATCCCTCGTTGCCGCCTTGCCGGCCGCCGGAGACGCAAGCGTATTATTTCGCGAGTTTGTTTGCCGCCGCCGGCGTACTGGCGGCTCTCTACCGGCGCGAGCGAACCGGGCAAGGAGATCACGTCGATTCGTCGATGCAAGAAACCTTGGCCACGCAAGAGCATATCATTCGGCTCTGGGCGAACGAGAACCAGATTTCCCAGCGCGCGGGGAGCCAGCACGGCTCCGTGGCGCCGGCGAAGATTTTTTCCTCCAAGGACGGCTTCGTCTATCTCTACGTGACCCGGCAGCATTGGAAGCTGTTCCTGACAATCTGGAAAGATCATGCCCCGGTGTTCGACGCGCCGGAGTGGCTCAATAACCTCTATCGCCGCGCCCATGCGGATGAGCTCAATCAGGCTGTCCAGGCCTTCGTCGGCAAATTTACCATGGCTGAGGTCACGGAGCTGCTGCAAGCGAAGGGCATTCCTTGCGTTCCGGTCAATACGCCGTTGGGGTTTGCCAATGACGAGCATGTGCGGGGCCGGGGCTTCATGGCGCCCGTGGAGCACGTTGGTTTCGGCAGCGCCGAGCAGCCGGCGATGCCGTTCGTCATCGACGGCGCCCGGCCAACGGTTGGTAGCGTACCGGTTCTGGATAGCTGGCGAAACAACAAACACCCCACTTCTAAAGACCTGGTTCCCTCGCCCGCCTCGGGAGAGGGAAAGGGTGAGGGCAGCGCAAGCGGCAACGGTCCTTTGGACGGCATGCGCATCGTCAGTTTTGATCACGTGCTCGCCGCGCCTTATGGCACAACGATCCTGGCGGAGCTGGGTGCGGACGTTATCAAAGTCGAATCGAGTAAAGGTGGCATGGACCCGTTTCGTTTCTTCGGCACGGGAGAAGATCCCAATGTTTCGCCGCGCTTTCTAGAATTCAACCGCAACAAAAGATCCTTCACGGTGAATCTCAAGCATCCGAAGGGGCCAAGAGTGCTACACGATCTGGTCGCGAAGGCCGACGCCGTGCTCGATAATTACAGCGTTGACGTGGTCGAGCGGATCGGATTGGGTTATGAGGATCTCCGCAAAGTCAAGCCGGATATTATCAATCTGCGGATGCCCGGTCTGGGTACCACGGGGCCAAAGCGCCATTTCTCGACCGTGGGTGTGAACATCACGGCATTCACCGGACTCACATATTTGTGGAATCATCCGGGCGTCACCGATCCGCCCGTTGGTTCGCAGACGGTGTTCCCAGATTACGTGTCGGGAGTGTTATGCGCGATCATCATCATATCCGGGGTGCTTTATCGCGATCGCCAAAAGAGGGGCGCGTTCATCGACCTGGCCCAATCTGAAGCGACGGCATTCATGATCGGCGCGAATCTCATGGAAGCGGCGGCGAGCGGCAAGGGTCCGCAGCCGATCGGCAATGCGTCATTTTCCATAGCACCGCACGATTGCTACCCGTGCAAGGGTGAGGATCGCTGGTGCGTCATTGCCACGGAAACCGACCAGCAGTGGGCGGCCTTAGCGCGCATCCTAGGCGTCGAAGCAGGACCAGCGTTTTAAGACCAACGCCGACAGGCTGAAAAACCGTGATGCGTTGAACGCACTGATAACGCAATGGACGAAGGATCAAGAGGCTTTTGCGATCCGCGATCTACTGCAAAAGGCCCGTGTCCCTGCCGGAGTCGTGCAAACCGGCGAGGATCTGACTAATGATCCGCACCTTAAGGAGCGGGGCTTCATTGTTGCGGTGGAAAATCCACGACTCGGCCGTGTGGTGCTGCCCAATTTTCCTTTGCAATTCGCCAACGCAAAGCTGACGCGCCGTTGGGAGTTTCCCGTCCTGGGACGCGACACGGAGGCGGTGCTGCGTGATGTGGTCGGTTACAGCGAGGAAACGGTCAAACAGCTTGGGAGTGAGGGAGTGTTGGAGTAGAGGGAGTTGGAGTATTGGAGTGATGTTTCCAATGAGCCTAGTTCTATTGAGTCTGATTTGTTTGTTTGGCATGACTTCGTCGCTTGCGGCGCAAACGAAATCGGTAGCGGATCTCGCCAACTATCGCGGTGTGGACCGCGAGGAAATGCTCAAGGCCGGCGCCAGGAACGAAGGAAAGTTGGTCTGGTATACAAGCCTCACCGCGCACCGTGACATCGCCAATGTGTTTGAGAGCAAAATATCCCGGCATCAAAGTGGAGACCTATCGCGCCGGTCCCACGGATCTCTCAAGAAGACTTTTGACTGAGGCCGAGGCACGACGAAGTATCGCAGATCTGATCGAGACGACTCCTGCGACACTGATGCTGATGCGCGACAACAAACTTCTCATGCCGTATTTTTCGCCGCACCTAGCCGCTTTTCCGGATGAATCGAAAGAGACGGCCGACAAGTCCAAGGTGTATTGGACCACCGATCGCGAGTCGATGGTGAGCCTTGGATACAACACCAATATGATCCGGCCAGCCGCGGTTCCCAAGAGCTTTGCCGAGCTGGTGAAGCCCGAAAACAGAGGCAAAATAGCCGTCAGCGGGGACACCACCGGAGTCCGCATGATCGGCGCGATGATCTACGCCAAAGGGGGAGAGTACGTCAAGCAGCTCAAGACCCTGGACGTCAAAATGCACATGATTTCCGGCGGGGCGATGCACGAACTGTTGGCGGCCGGCGAGATGCCCATGTCTATATCGATCTTTCGCAATCATGTACTCGCCGCGCATCCGAAAGGCGCTCCGACGCAGTGGGTTCCGCTGGACTTGGTTCCCACTAACGCCGGAGGCGTTGCTCTACCGGCGGCGACCAACCATCCATACGCCGCGATATTGTTCGCAGATTTCCTGATCAGTCCCGAAGGGCAGAAGATTTTTGAAGAGAAGTTTCGCTTCGCGGTTCCCACCAAAAACTACGGCTTCAAACGCTGGTATCCGGAGAAAGGTCTCACGACAGAGCAGTATGAGAAGGCCGAGGATCGCTGGAAGAAGCTGTTGATGGATATAGTGCGAAGATAAGCCACTGGGTTTTCCTGCATGATTGGATAGGCCCAGCTCCGTCGTCGCGGTGGGATCACAAATCGCGAAAATGTCATTCCGAGCGCGGAGCGAGGAATATCTCTTGATGTACAGGCGAGCCGCTATGTAATTTGACAGTCTTCGGGTGCGGGAGTAGGGATAGGGTTGCGCGATTCCACTCGCGCGAATCCAACAAACGAACGTTTATAAATCAGAAGGAGGAAAGGACCATGGCAGACTATCAAACTCTTTTAGTTGACAACAAGGACGGGGTGACGACGATTACATTGAATCGTCCAGAGAAGCGCAATGCGATGAGCCCGCAGCTTCACCGCGAGATGTATGATTGTTTAACCGATCTCCGCTACGACAAGGATACTCGCGTGATCATTATTACTGGAGCCGGCGAGAGTTTCTGCGCGGGGCAGGATTTGAAGCAATATTTTATCGAGATGGATTCTCAGCCGGAGCGCGTGCGGGACGAGGTGCGGGAAAAATCGCGCCAGTGGCGGAATGAGATCCTGCGCAAAATGCCGCAGCCGGTGATTGCTCGTATCAATGGCTGGGTCTTCGGTGGTGGATTCACCGTTGTCACAGGGTGTGACATCGCGATCGCGGCCGACGACGTACAGTTCGGACTGTCGGAAGTCAATTTTGGACATTTTCCAGGCGGCGAAGTGACGATTGTCTTGACCGAGCATCTTCAGCCGAAGCACGGGCTCTACTACGCGCTCACGGGGAAAACCATGAACGCCAAAGAAGCAGAACGCATCGGCTTGATTACCAAGGCGGTGCCGCGGGCCGATCTAGACAAAGAAGTGATGGAGATTGCGAACAACCTGAAAGAAAAAGCGCCGTCGGCGCTGAACGCGGTCAAGGAAGCGTGGTACTACACGTTCTATTCCAATCCGGAAGTCGCCTATGAAATCTCCGGGTTGATTTCCGATAAAGCCAAACTTGCGATCGGCGGGCGCCCGGGGTTGCAGCAGTTCGCGCGTAAAGAATACCGGCCAGGACTCGGTTCGTACAAGTTTGAAGAGAAGAAAGAGTAGAGCCAGACGTCAGATGTCAGAAGTCGGAGGTCAGACTCGAAACTCGGAAATTCTTTGTCTGATTTCTGACCTCTGATCTTCGACTTCCGATCTCTGGGAGAACCATCATGGATTTCAATTTGCCTGAAGAATTGCAGATGCTCAAAGACACGCTGCGGAAGTTCGTCGACAAAGAGCTGATTCCCATCGAGATGCATACGCTTGAGAACATGGAGCTGAAGACGGACATCCGCGAGCGCCTCGAGAAGAAAACCAAAGAGATGGGGCTGTGGATGTTTGACGTGCCCGAAGAGTATGGAGGCGGCGGACTGGGTAGTCTCGCGCAGGTCTTGGTGTGGGAAGAACTCGCCCGTACCGTCGCGTTGCCGTCACGCGGCCAGGGGATCTTCGGGCCGGATATCCGGCCGATCTTGTATGCATTGAATGACGACCAGAAGAAACGTTTTATGGATCCCATTTTGCGCGGCGAGAAAAAGCTCTGCTTCATGCAGACCGAACCGGATGCGGGTTCTGATCCGGCTTCGATGAAGACACGCGCCGTGCGTCAGGGAGATTATTACATCATCAACGGTACCAAGCGCTTTATCACTGGGGCAGGGGACGCCGACTTCGGCCAGTTGATGGCCGTTACCGATCCCGCGAAGGCGGCTCACGGCGGCATCTCCTGTTTCATGATCGATATGAAATCGCCCGGACTCACGCTGGTCACGAAGTTCAAAACCATCATGGGCGAGGAACCCTGGCAGATCGCCTTCGACGACATGAAAGTCCCGGTGGAAAATCTCGTCGGCAAAGAAGGCGAAGGATTCAAACTAGCGCAGAAATGGTTAGGCATCGGCCGGCTGAAACATGGGGCGCGCGCCTTGGGTGTCGCCGAGCGCTGCATCGAAATGGGCGCCCGCTATTCTAAACAACGGGTGACCTTCGGCAAGCCGTTATCGGAACGCCAGGGCATTACTTTCAAACTGGCGGACTCTTACGTCGAGCTTCACGCCGCTCGCCTGATGGTCTATCAAGCCGCTTGGAAAAACGATCAGAAGCAAGATATCCGCAACGAGGCCTACATGGCGAAGCTTTTCGCCGACGAGATGTCATTCCGCGTCGTTGACCGCGTGTTGCAGATCCACGGCGGCATCGGCCTCACGTTGGATCTTCCCTTGGCGAAATGGTTTGTCGATCAGCGCAGCCGCATGATCACCGAAGGCGCCTCAGAGGTCATGCGCATGGTCATCGCCCGGGAAGTGCTAAAGAGGTACAACTAAGGAAAAGTTCAAAACGTTCAAGTCGTTCAAGAAGTTCAAGCCGTTTGGGACTCAGCTGTGGAATTTAATCACGCTTTGAACGGCTTGCGTGGATTGAACAGTTAGCCTCACCACTTCGGCGCGGCGCGCCAGAGGACAAGGGCGGCAAGAAAACCAGCACCAACCAACGCTGCTACGGCAAAGGGTAAAAGAACATAACCCTCGGCAAAGCCCGTGAGCACCACCGTAAACCAGAGCACCGCGAACCTTAACCAGATGTGAAGTGAGAACACTTTCTGATTTCGCTTGCGAATCAGAAAAAGCCAGTCACGATCGGTAAAAGCGCGTCGCCCTCGGATCCGCCGTATCAATATCACCCATGCAATCACCGCGGGAATTAACAATAGGCCGTTGGTTGCCTGCCAAATTAGGATGTCGGCGATTGTCATTGCAGCTTGGAATCAAGAAATTTCTGAGGGTTACCTGTGGCTGCAGAAGGCTTTTGCATGAGTTTTTTGCGGCTAGGATCGTCTCAGCTGGCAACTTCGCCAAAGCATCAGGAGCATTCGCGCTTCGACCACTGTTTTTACCGAATTTGCCAATTCGTAATAGTAGCCCCCCTCACTGAGGTCGCCGGCAACCCATATCAGTTAACCCAACGGGAATCTACTCCTGTTCGCGAGCTTTTTGTTATTGACGAGTGATGCTCCTTTATGCCAAAATTCCGCCAGAAATTTATGGAGCATATATGTCGGGAACTGTCGTTGTGGGCTGGGGCGACTCTCGAGTTTTTCCTGTCCATTTTACCATCGGTTTTGTCTTTTCGAATCGCGCGGGCGAAACCGACGGTGCGGTCGAAGTTACTATCCGTGTTCTAGTTCTAGGATGGGTTAAAGTTAAAGCTAAGTTCTAACTCGGTTAGGTAGCTGGCGACGGATACTGAATCGCTAATGTGATCAGCTTTGCGATTCGGTGATATCGTTGAAACCACTCGTATGGAATTACGAGCTCGGCTCTCTTTTTTTCAGCAAAGTTAATGAGAATGCATCTGGGATTAGGACTATCAGGATTCTGGGTGTCTGGCTGGGCGATATACCAGTCAAAATACCCGTGTTTCTCTAATATCTGCTGAATCATTGCTCGTTTATTTGGATAGTTCACGTCGTATCCCCCTTAGCCTAGCAATCGAGCAGTGTTCCGACGACAAGCAAAGAACAAGCTGAAGCACACGGCTAGGCATCTGCAGAAGAATTGCTAAAAAAAGCGGCTGGAGTTAGTAGCGGGTGGTGAGCAACTTACATTTCGAATTTCCCGCGTGCTTCAGTTGTTCGTCCTGTGTCGTTCATAGAGCAAACAATATGCCCGCTATTGAAAGGATTGTTGTTTTTGAATTGCCCACAGGCTGGCTGTCAAGAAAACCCTACACTCAGTAAGCAAATTGTCAGGATTTTGAAAACACCTTGTGGAAAGGGGAGGGGGGGCTGCTCGCTGTGCAACTCGTTACGACCGGTTGACAGCAGCCGCGGATACTTCACCAACTCGATCCTGGGTGAATCATACGATCGATGCGAGTTTTTCAACGGGTGGGAGTTGCAGATTGACTCCTTTTTTTTCGAGCTCCTTTTCGAACAACATTCGAATCTCTAGATCCTCGTTCTCGTACCGGATGAGATCCATTTTATCGCCCAAGACGTGGCGTTGCTCACCGTAACGCCACTTGGGACCATGCCCTCTCATGGCGACTTGCTTCAGTGGAATTTTCCCCGCATTGAAGTGTTGATGATACATCCGCCCGAAGGGCGAGAAGATACTTCCGGGCTTGAAATCATATTTCTGTCTCTTTTCACCCTCGAACCACGCTAGATCGTATCCTTCTCCGTCGATGATAAGCACCATCGCACCCGGATAGTGTCGGTGCGCTTGGTCATATGTGCCCACGGGGATTTCATGAATATGGCAGCCCAACACACCCTCACCTAAGCTGAACCTCATGTGCGAAATCCCGTAGCCCTTCGCATTCCACACATCCAGCTTGAATGTGCGCACGTCCGCGACGAAATTGGTCTCCCAGTTGTGCGATCCTCTCTGCTCACCCACTTGTTGAAAATAGTCGCCTTCGCCGTTGAATCGGTCCAGAAAGGAATAGGGATTATTGAAGATAAAGTTTTCTGAATGGTAGTAGTTGAGCGAATAGATCAAGTTTGTATAGGCGAGAAAACGAACGGGCTCTGCCGAAGAGCCGTTAAAATGTTGGTGCCAGGCATTGAGCGGAATCGCAAAAAGACTTCCCGCTTGCCATTCGAAGGTCTGTTTGGCTTGGCCGGTTTGCCATATCGAAGTCGCTCCTTTGCCACTGAGAACATAAATGATCTCTTCGAATAGATGATGTTCGACGTTGAGTGCCTCTCTGGGCGGAATTTCAGCGATGTAGCCGTCGCTCTCTTCTCCTCCGCCTAAGTTGAGATAGGCGCCTTTCCCTCCCAAACGCCGCCAATCTTCCAGCGGCAGCGTCATCGTATCTTCGACGAAGCATCCTGTGTAGACCGGAATCGCTTCCTTTTCCTGCCATTTTTTGTATGGGCTTTTTTCCGACCATCCGTCACGATCGCCAAATGCTCCAACATCCATCGGTATCTCCTTGTAGGTTACTTCAACGCGCTGCAGGTCACTTAAAGTCGGTAACCTCGCGGCCACTACGGCATAGCGATTTATTTCACCTATCATTTCAGACCAAAGAGGTCCCGGTACAGTTTCGCGTAACGATCGAAGTTAGCGCCCAAAAGTTCCGGGCTCATCGGGACGGTCTTGGGGTCCCCGAGTTTTGGATACCTTTGTTGTTGACCTCTCCGCGCGGGGCTTCGCCCGATTATCATGCCGACAAAATGCTGTGCTTCACTTGAAAGCGCCCAATCGATGAACAGGGCAGCCGCGTACGGATGCTGAGCACGCTTGGCCAACATGAACATCTTCGGAACCGAGACGACTGGATCAAGAAAAAGCAGCCCAACCGGTGCGCCGTTTTCCATCAGCATCATGAGTCGATGAGAATAGAGCCATGGCGCCGCGGCAATCTCTCCTGCTGCCAAGAGTTGTGCCTGAAGCGTATGACCGCTGCGGAATTCGATTTGTTGATTGGCAAGCCTTTTGAAATATTGCAGCGCGCGCTCTTCGCCCCAGGCGTCGAAAAACACCCGAAAAATGTCGCCGTCGTCTTTATCCAGAGAGAGTCTGCCCTTCCAGGTTGGCAGCAATAGGTCGTCGTAGTTCTTGGGCAATTCGGATTCCTTGACGTAGCGTTTGTTGTAACCCAACGCCACCGGCAAGTAGGAGTATCCGTGCTACAATCGTTTCGGATCGACGAACTCCGCGCGAATCGCCGCGCTTTCCGGCGAATTGTACGGGTCAATCAGGCCGCGATCGATTAAGTTAGCGGCGGTAAGCGATGCTGACTCGATGACGTCTGCCGAATGCTTGCCGGCGCTCGCTTCGATGGCGACCTTGTTGTAAATCCCACCTTCATTAGAGCGATAGTGGTCAATAGAAATGTACGGATGCGATTTACGAAACAACTCGAGGAAGGGCCGAGAGGCATCGACTCCGAGTGTTCCATAGAAAACCAATTTGCCTTCCTTCTTGGCACCCTCCGCAAGTTTGGACCTGTGCTCGGGGTTCTTAAAGTCCAGCGCCTTCAAAGCTTCAGCCGAAGGCTGGGCGGACGCCAAATCGAAACGAACCGCGACGATCAGAACAATCGCTGCCAGGACAGCGGTTTGTCGCTTGAGTGCAGCCATGCTTTTCCTCCTGAGTCAAAAACCAAGCGCTCTTCCGAGTCGTAGTTTCCGGGTAGGGCAGCAAGAGTTCTTTTCAATTCTACGAAACAGTGTTACGCGAGCAGAACGGGTGCACCGCGCTCATTTCGCAAGTGGCGCCCGCACGAGCCAGAGCGAGTTCAAAATCGGCATGAATGTCTAGGTTTTCGTCCTCGTATTCGATCTGGTCGCCGCCTTGTTTCGTGCTCTCGTCGACACCGTAAAATTTCCTCATGCCGAGAAATTTCTTGCTCCCGGCCCAGCGCAGGGCAAGGTACCGAGCGGGTTGGGGCCCGCTGTTAAAATGCTGGTGAAACCAGTTTTCCGGGGGCACGATAATCGTCCCCTCCTGCCAATCGAATTTTCGCGGCGGTTCGCCTGCTTGCCACATGAGCGAGTAGCCGGTGCCGTCTAAAATAATTACGTGATTGCCAGGCCCGTGACGGTGAGCTTTTTTATAGGTTCCAACGGGAAACTCCGATACCAGCGCGGCAAGAATATTTTCGCAAAGGTCGATCAAAACCGTTCTCCGCCCGCTCCGCGCTCTTTCCACTCGTAAGCGCGATGGAACTGACATCTTCGACAAAATTGGTATCCCAAATGCGTCCCCGATAAGCCTGCCCCTTGCCGGAAAAATAATCGTCGGCCTCCGTATAGCGGTCGCGGAACTCGAATGGGTTTTTGAAGATGAAGTTGAGGTTATGAAACAAGTTCATAACGATGGGCGCCGTGGTGACGGCCAGGAATCTGGCGGGCTCCGTACCACTACCGTTGAAATGTTGACGCCAGGTATTCAGCGGCGGCGAAAACAAGCTGCCGGCTTGCCATTCAAAGGTTTGCTTTTTGCCGTCGGCCCAGCCAATGGATGTCGCACCACGGCCGCCTAAGACGTAAATCAACTCTTCAAAGAATGTCGTTCAGGCACCAAGGCTTTGCCCGGCGGAATCTCGCAGATATAAGCGTCATTTACTTCGCCCGTGCCGATCAAATTCAAATAGACTCCGCGTCCGCCTTTTCGCTCCCAGGGATACAGGGTAACCTCGCGGATATCCGGAATATAAAAATCGCGAAGCACGGGCAGGCCTTCGCTTTCGAGCCATTTCTGGTATGTCGTTCTTCCACGAATCTCAGCGTTTTGGTTTGGGATCATGAGGTTTCCTGGCTAAAGCTCCGGGTCCAAGTCGAATCAAACAACGTGGTTGGTCGCGACTAGTCTTCTCCTTGTCAATTGAGGAAACGATTGATTTAAGTCCTACGACCATGCCGCAAAGCCCATACCGACTCCCGTACCCGCGGCCGATCGATAGCAGGGCGCGTAGTCGATGAGCTTCATTTCGAGATGCTCTGTGGCGCCAGCAGTAACAATCCAGTTGCGGATTTCGGAAGTTCCAGACATCAGCCTCTCGTTTGGTATCGATGTCAGCAGTTTTTCATCCTTGTTATTCATTGCCGAAATAATCGTCTTATCGAACTCTTCGTCCAGTACGAAGTGACTCAAGCCGCCGGAAGCAATGATGGCGACGCGGGTATCGCTATTCCAAGCTTCCACCGCTTGTCGTAAAGCCTTACCAAGCTCGTAGCAACGCTCCGCCGAGGGCTGATTGGGCGGATAGTAAGTGTTCAGCATAATCGGCACCGTCGGAACGGGTCGGTTATTCAGAATGCGCCGGTAGACGAAGCTGAACGCATGACCCATGCCTTGGCCCTGTCTAATAAATTGGGACTGCGCCACGTCGAACCGACGATCCATGAGCAACTCAATCAGGTGCCTGCCCAAGTCCGATGCGACGGGATAATCCTTTTCTTCCTCGCCATAAGCCCAACGGGCCGAATGCAGGGCTGGAATGAGACTCTCTGGTATGTGTGGGATGGTTCTGCCCCAGTAGATTAGCATCGCTGGGACGTTGTCGTCTCTAATGACTTCTTGCTGGTCATCTCCGACCATGATGAGCACGTCAGGCATGACGCTCTCGACGATTTCCGCCTCTTTAGCGATCGCGCGCTGGCAAGCCTCATAGCGGGCTCGCCACTTTTCTGGAGTAAGCTCCGCTTGAATCGAGGGCGGCGCGGTCTTTAAAAGCTGGTTGTAAGTCAAAGGAGTGCCGTCGTTGGCGAAGAGGTCATCGCCGCGCTTGTCCCGCTCAGCGTGCACGGGCCAAACTTCAGGCGGGGTACTCAATTGCGGACTGTGAGAAGTGCCTAAGCCGAGCACGATTCTTGCCATTTTGCAGCTCCTCTAGCGCGAATCGGTGATATGGCTTTCTCTGGCTGGTTGTGAAACACCCGTGTTAGGCAATCTGGAGACGGTTTCTGCCATGGGGAATAAGTTATTGAGACTCGGACGCGATGAGATATATCCCTGCTGCTCGGCATACTCGACGAATTTCTCAAGCACGTTCGCATTAGGGCTCAAGCCGTGGTTCCACGGGTTCTCGCCGAATCTTCTCTCCTGTTCTTCGCGCAAAAGCACCGCCGTAGGAAATGAAAATCGTTTCGGGTACTGATATCGCTCCATGCATAACCTGTCAGCTTCATCGAACGCGGCGAGAAGCCGTCCGGCGAGCCACGGATGTTTATTCAAAAGCGATTCTTTTAAAACCAGGGTGTGCGTAATCGGAAAAATCTGCGTTCTATCGAAGTAGCGTTGTACCGAAGTTGGGCAATCCTGGAACAGTCTCCGTATCCGAGGATCGCCGGCCCGGTATGCACGCGGCACATTTGCCGCAATCACCGCATCCAGCTCCCCGTCGAGAAGCAGTTGTTCCACATCTTTCTCTTGAACAGTTTTCTTTACGTTCTGAGGCGCCGCGTATCCGGCACCTTTCGGTCGATGAGGTAACCCAATGAACGTCGGAGGGAGAAACGCCGTGATGTTCTTGGAGGATTCCCCGCGCCCACAAGCCGACGGTAAACCGGTATTGCTCCATCCCCACCTTTTTGCCTTTCAAGTCTTGAGGCGCGTCGATTCCGGAATTTGGCGAGCAGAAGATATACGGCTGTATGAACATGCGGAGCGGAAAAACCGGTAGGGCCACCAAGGGTTCGCCGCGGCAGCGCGCCATGACATACCAAGACAAGGACATTTCTACGACGTCGAACATTTCATACACGGGCCTATAGCACGCTGCTCCCTGGGTTGGCGGAGGAAATACTTTTAGGGAAACGCCGTCAACGCGCGCCTCGCCCGTGGCCAGCGCGTTGGTTCTGTCATAATCCGCAACCATCAAACTGAGCTCAAGATCACCCATGTTGGACCCCTTTCACGTAAGCCTGTCTAACCGTCGATCCAATCTATAGACTGCGCTCTCGCTACCTCTTGAGTTGGTCGCCGGCCAACTTATTGACGAAATCTTCGCGGAAAAACTTATCCATATTTCCGTCTATCTTGAGATTTGCTGCGCGCGCCAAGGCCTCAATATTTCCTTTGTTCATGGATACTGAGAAGCCGTCAATAACGTAATTCAGCGACTTCTCCAAGGTCTCTGTATTGGCACTCAGGTCTACTTTGCTCAGAAACAGGATTGTCTTCCGCGTTTCACTGCGGATAAAGGTTATCGAGTTCCGAATGGCTTTTAAAAAGGCAAAGATTTCCGCTGGCTGGGATTTTGCCTTTAGATTTGTCGTAACAATGACAACAAAAGGCAGCTCAGGGATCGCCTTGCCGATTTCAAAAAGCGTCGGGAAACCCTTTGCCTCTAACAAACCTCTTTCAGTTGCAGAAAACGGAGCAGCTTGAATTATTCCGTTCTCCAAAGCGTTTACCCGCATAGGGCTATTGCTCGTGAACATCACTCGGTAGTCTCTATCACGAACCAAACCCTTCCTTCTCAAGGCTTCGACGGTGGCGAACTCAGTCACCCCTCCGGATCCAGTTACACCGATTACCTTTCCTTTGAGATCGCTGACCGTTGATATCCCTTTCGCCGCAATGAGGGCTTGATCCAAATGGGCGGTATGTCCGCCTACAATGACAACATCCGCGCCTCTGTTGATGCTGGTGATTGCTGTAATTCCCCCCATAATCGCAAAGTCGGCTTCGCCACTCAGCAAGGCGGCTATGATAATAGGTCCTCCCCTTACATAAGTAGGCCGTACGTCAAGCCCTTCAGCAGTGAACATTCCGAACTGTCGCCCTATGCTTACAGGCAAAGATGAGTTCCACGCGGGTGAAGGATATACGACGGTCAGCGTTTTCGCATGAACATAGCCGGGGGTGAGCAAGGGCTGGCAAAGGAAAGCCACCACAACCCCTAAAAAAAGGAATTGTTGCAACGTGCTTAGTGAGATTTGAGACCGAGCCATTTAGTTGTTAGCCGTCGTATGCATGGCGGCCAGGCGCTCTGAACGCTGCCATCGCTTGAGCGGCTTTCCCTCCGCGAGAGCTTGCAGCTCTCGTTCCCAGATTTTTCGAATAAGGATTAACGCTCGATCCGACCGGCCCAAGATTTCTTGCTTCCGAAGATCTACCGGTCCCTGGCCAACCTGAGTCGCATAGTCCTGAATCCAAATGATGTTCGCTCGCTCATCCCCTTCGATGTCTTGTATCCGAACCTCGCCCCGGAGAATAGCCTCTCCCAATCGGCCGCCGGGTGGCCAAGTTGCCGGTCCGCGCCTTGTGGCGATTCTTATAAGCCTCCCCTTCGGCACCGTTGAGAATGTGGGTGACGTCCAGTTGAAAACTCGCATGTCGCTCATCGTCAATTGGCACTCGCCACGCGAGATGATCTCGGTCGCGCTCCCGAAAACAGAGAATGTTCGGCAAGCCATGGTGAGTGATGTAAAGCTTTCCGCTCGGGAAGCGCGACTGCAGCAGCACACCCCACTCGCTCTCCTCGACCGCGATTTCTGGAATCTCGACGGCTCGACTCATGTACAACTCAGACTCACGGTGAGTAAACGGGATATGAATCGGATCATTCTCCAGGTTATTGACGAAATTGCACGGTCGCACGTAAGTCTCGACCCAGAGTCCTGCCTTTTCAAAATCAGGATAGCGAGGCAGCGGCGGCGGTTCTCCTTCGCCGAAATAGACAAAGATCAATCCCAAATATTCTTTGGCAGGACAACTCCGAATGCGAATCTTTTCCGCGAACGATTCCCTTTCCGCCGGCTGCTCCACGCACTGCCCCGATCCATCGAACTTCCAACCGTGAAATCGACAGCGAATCGAGTCGTTCTCAATCCAGCCAACCGACAGTTGGGTCAAACGATGCGGACAGCGAAATGCCACCACATGAGGCTTCCCGCTTTGGCCTCGATAGAGAGTAAAGTCTTCGCCCATGACTCGGATCGGCTTTGCCCAGCCCGGTTTCAAGTCTTCCGCCCGGAACACCGGATGCCAGAATTTCCTCATATATCGGCCGGCCAGGGTCTCGGGTTCGGTGTAATAATAATCCATGAAATTGGTCATAGTTTACCTGTGCTGCTGTTACCCGCTATTGCTTTGCTGCCGTATAAAACTTCTATTTAAGTCCCAGCTCTCTCATTGCTTCCCGCACGGGACTCAGCTCGGCCACCGTAGTCGAGGAAACTTCGCCGGTTATTTTAAGATCATTTTTTGCTTGATCGATGACCACCCGAAGGCCATCCTCGGGGATAAAGCCATTGGGGCTGAAGCCCTTCCACGTCGAATCAAAAGAGGCAGTGGCACTTGATCGATCGGTTTTGGCCCAGGCCGCTAAAATTTGAATGGCATCATCGCGATGTTTGATCATGAATTGATTAGCCCTGATCAACGTCTTGATGACCTTCTTAACCTCCTCGGGTTTTTCCGCCAGTTTTTTTGTGTTAGTTCCCAATCCCATGTATGGAAATCGCACAATCTCATTGGCTTTCGTCAGCACGGTGAAACCCATTTTTTTTCCTTCGGAATCGCTTGGCGGAGCAACCACCGCGCCGTCCACGACACCCTGACTCATCGCAGCCAAACGTGCACCATCTGAGCCCAAGGCGATAAGTTTGATGTCCTGCTTTGGATCGAGGCCGAAGTGTTTGCTGATCAGCTGCGCGACGACGTCGGCGGAGCTGCCGAAGGAGCCGAATGCGATGGATCTCCCTTAAATTCCTTGAATGATTGAATACCCGGTCGCGCCAGAATCACATAAGTCGGGCTGTCGATGAATGTCGCCACGACTTTTACCGGCAACCCTCGCATTGCCGCTCTCACGACCGCACTAAAAACCATCGTGTAGTCGATGGAGCCGCTCGCCAGCGCCGAAATCGACACGCTTGCCGTAGTTTGAATGATTTCCGGGTCTAGGCCTTCGTCCCTGAAATATCCCTTTTTTGTTGCGACCCCGGCGCTCAGATAGGTTATGTTGTAGTTTGTTACGGCAATCCTAATTTTGTCGGCGGCTTCGACCGAGCTACCGCAAACGCAAACAAGCAAAAAAGCCGCCGATATTCTGTTGATGTGATTTCTCATGGGTAAATCCGTCCGGGTAAGCGAATTTTGACAGTGTCACGTAACTACGGCATATCCTTGTCGAGACACGATCACACCGTCCGCTTGACGAAAACTCTCAAAACCGCCGAGGGTTGTCAAGATTAAATCTTTCGACTATTAGATTAAGCAGGGCTTAACCAGGCGATGGGGATGGATCCGAGAAAGCTACGCGCTTTTTACTATGTGGGTAAGTACGGGAGTCTGCTCACAGCAGCGAACTATCTCAAAGTGAGCCCTCCCGCGATTTCCGTTCAGCTCAAAGCATTTGAAAAAGAATTACAGGTCAAGCTGTTTCATCGGTACCCGAATAAATTGATTCTCACAGAGCACGGACGGCTCCTGCTCAATAAAGCTAACCGTGTCTTTGAAGCGATGACGCAACTCGAGGAAGCCGCCTCGCAAACGCCCCAAACGGATTTGGAATTATTAACGATCGCTTTGGGAAGCGATCTGCCGAAATTCCTCGCCCCACAAATTGCCGCTTTTAGTCGGAGTCATCCGCGCCTGAGGGTGACCATTATATCTCGACCCTCTGAAACATTATCGTTGCTCCTGGAAGGTACGGTGGACGTAGCCATTGGGTGGTTTACAAAAGTACCTCGCGCTCTTCAAAAGCGGACCTTATTCGATAGCAAATTGTACCTGGTCTTCCCTCACAACCATCCTCTTTCGCGAAAACAAAACGTATCTCTTGCTGACATTGCCAGCTTCAGGCTGATCCTGCACGCTCGCAGTGCGGCAGCCAGGCGGATTGTTGATTCCCGTTTCCATGACAATGGAATTGAAATTGACAATATTCTAGAAGTCGGAACATGCGACGCTATCGCAGAATTTGTGCGGTTAGGCCTTGGGATCGGCTTTATCCATGACATTTGTTTGCCGAAGGGACGAGACAAGAATATTGAATCGTTGGATATGAGCCCTAAGACTCGGGACTCTAGAGGTATCCTTGGTCTACAAAAAATCAACTGCCTCGAGCTCGTCCTACAAAGCTCTGATTCAAAGCCTCGCTCCCTCTTGCGAGCCGATTTCCAAATAGGGCACGTCATTTTGAGGAGCGCCCACGCCATGGCTTGGGAACGGCGCGACTGCAGGTTTTTCACTTGATGTCTTTCGCTCGCCTGCCCTATCTTACGTTTGCCGGGTCGCGCACATAATGAAACGTCAAATTACTTTAGTCAGATTTGCTTTGACAGTCTTGTTTTCCGTTGTCCCGGTTTTAGACGCAGGCGCCAAGGATATCAATCTGGGTTGGTCCGGCCAGGGTAGTTGGTCCACTTTACCTTACATCGTCGCGGGTGAAAGAGGGTTCTTCGAGAGAGAAGGACTAAAGGTCCGGCTCATTACTTTTCGCGGTACGAACCTCATGCTAACCGCGCTTCTCGCTGGAGAGCTGGATTACGCGACGATCCTGCCATTTCTCACCGGAGCGTCGGCGCGGGGATTGCCTGTGAAAATCCTCGGAGCGGTAACCAAGAGCAGCTCTTACGTTATCATCTCGCGGCCGGAGATCGAAAACATCAAAGGTCTGAGAGGCAAAAAAGTCGGTATCAATTCATTCGGAAGCTCGGTGGACTATACGGCGTACACGGCTTTGAGTAGAAGCGGGTTGGATCCCAACAACGATGTTACGATTCTCATGTCGGGCGGCGGCAATGTCGACCGCATCGCTGCGGTCATGAGTGGATCCATCGATGCCACCGTTAAAACTAAGAATCTACGTCAAGATAGGGATCTGTCTCCGCCGGCTTAGCACCGCCGGCGAATCACTGCGTAAACGATAACTCCCAACGGTTGCCATCGGGGTCGAAAACATTGATGGAATAATTCGGACTGTCCCTATGCGGCCGGATTTTTTCGATGTTGGCGCCGATGTCTTTTAACGCCTTCAAAGCTTTCTCTTGCTCTTGCCAGGGAATAGTCAACGTGTGATGAGGGTCAACCTCTCGCGGCTTTATCGACGCGTCAAACAGATGAACTTCGAAATTGCCCAGCCGAACATCGACCTCTTTGACCTGGCCGGCTTTTAGCTGTTCTTCAGTCGGCTCCACCCGTCGGGTGATCTGTCCACCGAGCACATGGGTATAGAACTCCACCGCTTTGTTTAGATCCTTGGCGCTCATGGCAAATGTTCTAAGTCCTTTGATATCAAACATGGGATCCTCCCTTGATTAAGACTGATTCTCTTGCCGTCAATGGTTTTACGCTGGTTACACTTTTCACTGGCTCATGATTATCTTCACCCGTTCGACGACTTCGGGGGATTGCGTCATGACCTGCTTCGCTAGTGCTTCGAGCTCCTCGCCGGTGCTGGGTGTGATATCGTAATTCTTCTTGTTCGCCTCCGCCAGAAGTTCGGGGTCGTTCATGGCTTTCATGAACGCCTCGCGGAAAACCTTGGTTTTGTCTGGCGGGAAACCCGGGGGCGCTACGATCGGGCGGCCGAAATCGGTGGCTGCCATAACCAAGGGCAGCAAGCGCCGCTCCGCTTCGGGGGTCTTGTGCTCGTTCATAAGCTCGTAGATCGTAGGAACGTCAGCTAGTCGCGGATCCCGCGTTTTGCCGGTCTGCATGAGAATGCGCGCGAAACCGTTTTTACGCCAGGTATGGTAGGGCTCGCGCGAATGATAGGCCTGAATCGTGAGCGCGCGGCACTGCAGTTCTCCCCGTTCCACTGCCAGGTCGATCTCTCCGCCACCCTGATAGCCGGCAACGACGGTGAATTTTGCGGCGAGAGTTTCTTCCAGCAGCTTGGGCATGTAACTGCCTGAGGTGCCGGCTCCGGTAGAGCCGCATTTCGGCGGCTCTTTGGCTCGGCGCACATCCGCCAGGCTCTTGTAAGGTGAATCCGCGCGCATATAAAGCAGGTAATCCGACTTATCGGTGCTGCCGATCCAGGTAAATTTCCCCCAATCGTATTTTACCTCCGCCTGTTTTAGGATCTGGTTGAAATAGATCGATGGCTGGACCGCCCCGATTGTCAGTCCATCGGGTTTGACGACGTTATAGATATAATTGGCTCCGATGATGGATCCCGCACCAGGCATGTTCTGAACGATGAAGCTAGGGTTTCCTGGAATGTGTTTGCCCATGAATTGTGCCGCGAGCCGCGCGTACAAGTCGTAGAGACTTCCGGCACTAGCGGCCGCGACGACTGTAACCGTCTTTCCCTGATAAAACGGACCCTGCGCCCGGAGGTCTGAGGTCCAGATCACAAATACCAGGAGCCAGAGTGTTTTCTTCATAGGAATTGGCTTAACATTGCTGTCTTTCCTATGTCAATGCCGTATCCGAATGGAGCACATCAGCGCTTGCAAGAAGTCGCGCAGCACTAGTAGATGGATAGTGAAGGAGAAAAACATGGCAGCAGGGCCTGAGACACAGTCAAGAGCGGCGACCGAGATTCCGCTGGATCCCGATTTGTCTATTTGTGATCCGCACCACCACTTGAGAGAGCGCCCGAACGACCGCTATTTCCTCGAAGAATTTATTCGGGATACCGCCACCGGGCACAATATCGTGGCCACCGTTTGTGTGGAAAATCGAGCTATGTACCGCAAGGATGGTCCTGAGACGATGAAGCCCGTAGGCGAGACCGAGTTCTTCGATAGTGTTGCTGCTCAATCGGCTGCGGATCCAAGTAACTCAACCGATGTCGCGGCAGCCATAGTCGGACACGCGAATCTCGGCCTGGGAGAGGCGGTGGCGCAGGTACTGGAGCTGCATCTCCTGGCGAGTCCCAGTCGGTTTCGCGGTATTCGCCACTCGACCACGTGGGATCAAAGTGAAGCGATCAGAAGCGACGCCCGGCCAGGATTATTGGCGGATAACACTTTTCGCCGGGGGTTTGCCTGCCTGCATCGTTACGGTCTGAGTTTCGACGCATGGCTTTACCATCCGCAGCTTTTAGAGCTCGTGGAGCTTGCGCGCGCCTTTCCAGACGTGACGATTGTTCTCGATCACATCGGCGGGCCGCTGGGCGTCGGGCCCTACAAGGGAAAAAGAGACGAGGTCTTTCAAGCATGGCGGGAGGGAATCGCGGACTTATCTACTTGTCCGAACGTGATGTTGAAACTTGGCGGGTTTGGATCGACTCGTTCCGGCTATGACTGGCACGAGCGCGCCGTGCAACCAGCGTCTGTTGAGCTAGCCAACACGATGGCGCCTTATTTCGATTTTTGTATCGAAAAATTCGGCGTCCGCCGCTGCATGTTCGAAAGTAACTTCCCCGTCGACAAAGCGTCTTATTCCTATGTCGCGATCTGGAACGCCTTCAAACGCATCAGTCAAAACTACTCCGCTTCCGAACGCCAGGCCTTGTTTCATGACACCGCGGTGCGCGTCTATAGAATCGCGATTACAAGAGAACACAAACAGGCCGGCTGATTTAATCGGCCGTAAACCTCACGCCAACCTCACAGCAGTGCGACCGAGCAGCGAGCCTCTCCGGTCGCGGGCAATGGGCCTGTGCCTTGAGGAGATCCGCAAACTTGAGTTGTGAAGCGTACAGCGAGGAAGAACCGCAAACTCATAGCCAAAACCTCTATGAGTCATTGCAGCTATACGCTTCTGTGCCCGCTCGCTACGAAGCTCTCTGTTCGGTCTACCGTGTGTCGTGCCTTTTCCTCGATCACAAGTAGTCCGGACTCGGGACGCCGCTACGCCGCCAGACGCCGTGCGCCAAGCTGGCGCGAGATAAAGGCCTTGATTCTTTCGTAAGCGCGGTCAGTTTGTGGGCCCGGGTTAGCGACCCAGCGGTGCTCGCAATCCTTGAAGATCTCCAATTCGCATTCTCCGCCGCTGGTCCGATAAGTGGCCGCAAATTTCTCCTGCACAGCCGGCAGGACGTTGTCGTCCAACTCGCCCTGCAAAATATAAAGCGGTGGCAACGTCACCGGCTCGCGGCGCTCGAGGATGAGCTGCGGATTCCCTTCGTAGATGGTTTCCCAGGGATTAAAATAAGTTTTGCTGTTCTGGATCATTTCCGCCCACTGCCTTCGCTCCGCCTGCTGGTAACGAGCGAACGGATCGCTCACCGGCGACCGCGCTACGACGTAAGGCAAAGTAGCGTCAAGGTTGGAGGCCTCGGGCAAAGGATGGGCGTTATAGCGCGGATCATTCGGGCGCATGGCACAGAGTTCGATTTCGTGACCGCCGCTGGAACTTCCCAGCGCTCCAACGGTGGCGGGATCACCGTTCCATTCTCGCGCCTTCGCTTTGAGCCAGCGCACACCGTAGTTCGCATCCTGCACCGAGGCAGGGTAGGGCGCCTCTGGCGCGCGGCGCAGGTCGATGGCTACGACTAGGAGGCCGCTCGCGGCCAGGCTTTCGTCCATCGGCGCATTAGCGGTGCGGTCTTGGTTGTTCCACGCGCCCCCGTGAAGATCCAGCAGCGCCGGAAAGGGCCCGCTGCCTTGAGGCTGATAAATGCGCGCCATCAAAGTGCGCACGGGATCGCGGCGAAACTCGACGTCCCAGACTTTGATCTCATAGTGCTTCGAAGGATCGTATAGAGTTGCCATGGGTGAGTCCTCCTTACGGATTACGTGCAAGCGTTTTCAACGGGTCCAAGCCTTTGCGTTGTAGGAATCACTACTCCGTATCCTCTCATATCGAAAAACGTTCCTCTTTGTCAAAACAAAAGCTTGAATCAATCGCGCAAAAAACATAGACGCGGCAATGGCCGCCGGCTTAGTGGACGCCGCACCATCATGCGTGTTATAGGCGAGTATAACCTCACTCCTCGGCCTAAGGACATACACATGAATCATTCCTTTTCGCCGGCTGTGGAGACTTGCTCTGCGTTCACCGTCAATTCATAAAGAAGAGCCTCAAGTGCCAACGAGCGAGGCTGCTTTACCGGAGGCTTCGCAGCCGTTTCGGGGTCCCCTCGGCATATTGCTCCGGTTCAGGGCCTTTGAGGCATTGCGCCATCGCGAATACCGTTTGATCTGGTACGGGCAAATCTTCGCGTCCATGGGAACCTGGATGGACCAGGTCACCCGGGGTTGGCTTATCTATGAGCTGACGGACTCCGCGCTCCAGCTCGGCTTGGTGCGGGGAGTTCAAGCCATACCTTTTCTCTTGTTATCTCCGGTGGCGGGCAGCGTCGCCGACCGCTATTCGCGCAAGATGCAGGTGGTGCTTACGCAGATCGCCAACGGGTTATTGTTTGGAGCGACGGCGTTGCTGATTCTTACCGGCCAGATCCGGCCGTGGCATGTCTATGTCACCGCGGTCTTAATGGCGATCGTTCAGGTCTTTCTGCAGCCGGCACGGGCGGCCCTGATTTCCGACGCCGTACCGGCCAACAACCTGACCAACGCCATCGGTCTCAACGCCGTTATTTTTAACGCCGCGCGCAGTACCGGCCCCGCCCTCGCAGGCGTGCTCATCGCCAAGTTCGGAACCGGCGAGGCATATTCCGTCCAGGCGATTTTTTTCTTTCTCGCAACGATCTGGACCACCCAGCTTCGTTCCGCAGAGCGTTCCGGCAGCGGCTCCCGCGGTGCCCACGGCGAGTCGTTCGGCCAAAGCATTATCGAAGGATGGAAATTCAGCTGGAGGAACGAAGTCGTTCGCACCGCTCTTCTCATCGTGATGTTCGTTTCGTTGCTGATTGTGCCGTTTACCACTCTCCTGCCGGTATTTGCGCGCGACATTCTGCAAGTCGGCGCCACGGGGCAGGGGCTGCTGCTCATGGCTATGGGCGTGGGCGCGTTGTGCAGCGCCGTTCTCATCGCTTCCGTCGGCGATCGCTTGCCCCGGGGTATGCTTATGCTGGGCAGCGTGACGCTTTACGGATTTATTATCGTGATGTTTGCAGCATCACATTGGTTTTGGCTTTCAATGATATTGATGGTCATCGTGGGCCTGTGCCACGTGCACTCGCACGCTCTTGTTCAAACCATCATTCAATCCTATTCTCCTTCCGAATTCCGCGGGCGGACCATGGCTATCTTCCACATGAGCCAGGTGGTGATGACAGCCGGAGCCATGCTCTTCGGTGCGCTGTCATCGATTCTTGGGGCAGAGTGGGCGGTCGCATCGATGGGGGTCTTTGGCGCGCTGATCATGATCGGGATCTCCCTGGCCCTGCCGGCCGCCCGGTTTATCCGATAGCCATCATGCGGAGAGGGAGCCGCCGTGGATTTCCCGGTTTCGCATCCGAGCCAACACGCTGTGATATCTGCCGTAACCGAAATAAATGACAATGCCGACCAGCAACCACCCAATCAACCGAAACCAGTTTTCCGCCGGAAGAGAAAACATCAATAGCAGGCAGAAAGCTATGCCGAGAAGAGGCACGAGGGGCACCCATGGGCAGCGGAAAGGTCGCTTAATCTCCGGATGACGATAACGCATGATGAGCACGGCGGTGCAGACGATGATGAATGCTAACAGGGTGCCGATATTCACCAGCTCTGCGAGCATTCTAAGCGGCAAGAGTGCCCCCATAAGCCCAACCGCTATTCCCGTCGAGATGGTGGATTTCCAGGGGGTGCGGAAGCGCGGGTGAACCGAACCAAAGAACCCGGGCGGCAGTAACCCGTCGCGTGCCATGGCCAGCATGATGCGCGGTTGGCTGAGCATGAGCACCATCAACACCGACGTAATCCCGGTCAGCGCGCCCAGCGAAATGACAAAATGCGCCCAAGGAAGCCCGACCCGACTAAACGCCTGAGAAAGGGGCGCATCGATTTCAATCTTATCGTAAGGAACCATGCCGGTCAGGACCGCCGCGACCGCGATGTACAAAACCGTGCAGAGTGTGAGTGAGGCGATGATCCCGATGGGCACGTCACGACTCGGGTTGCGCGCCTCCTCGGCGTGGGTCGAGACCGAGTCGAAGCCGATGTAAGCGTAAAAGACGATTGCCGCTCCCGCTATGACACCGAGAGGCTCACCGCCCGGCCCATGTTGCCCCGCGATCGTATGGCCGAAGAAACTGATCCCGGAATAACCATAGGGCGCAAAGGGCTGCCAGTTTTGCGGATCGATGTAGAAGACGCCCACCGCAACGATCAAAGCGATGACCGCTAGTTTGACCGCGACCATGATCGTGTTGAAGCTCACGCTCTCACGAATCCCGATGATCAGGACGCCGGTAAGGAAGGCCGAGATCAGCAACGCCGGAAGATCGATAATCGCTCCGGTGGAAACAAATTTTCCGCTGGCGGGATTGAAGTCGAAGGGTGCATCCGTATAGGCGCGGGGCAGATGGATGTTTATGATAGCGAGGAAGTCCGAAAAGTAGTGAGACCAGCCGTGGGCCACGCTGGCTGCCCCGACACCATATTCGAGGAGCAAATCCCAGCCGATGATCCAGGCAAAGAGCTCGCCGAGAGTCGCATAGGCGTAAGTGTAAGCGGAACCGGCTACCGGCACCATGGAGGCGAATTCGGCGTAGCAGAGCGCGGCAAAGGTGCAAGCGAAGCCGGCGAGCACAAACGACAGCATGGTCGCTGCCCCGGCTTTATCTTTGGCTACCAAACCGAGGATGATGAAAATACCGGCGCCGATAATCGCGCCGACGCCGAGACTGGTAAGCTGAAGGGGGCCGAGGACGGGCCGCAAACGGGTCTCGCCCATTTCCTTCAACAACAAGTGAGTCGGTTTTCTCGCGAAGATTGAGCCCGACATACAATCTTACGATTGGAAGATCACCCGCAGGCGCACTTTACATGCGCAACCCTAGAAGCCGATGATTCTTAATTGGAGCAAGCCGGAGAGATCGTTGTGGGAGTTGCCGGATGAAATGAAATCGGGTTGTTGGTTGTAATTAACATTGAAAGATAGTGTATCGTCTTTTCCCAGAAAGTTCCCGATTTTCCAGTCCAGGGCTGTGGTGGTCCCAAACGTCCTCACAATATTCAATCCGTCACCGCCATAGCTTCGGGCGAATGACGTCGTGCCGGTGAGCTTCAACACATCGCGGAAGGGAGTGTAGGCAAAGATGAGCTCCGTCCTCGGAGTTTCGATTCTAGCTCCAGTATTTGCATTCCGCTCTTCTCTGATGCTGAGATTAGGGTTCACAGAAAGGAAATCGAATGGGCGATAAGAACCTGTGAGAGTATTCGTAAAAGCCGTCGTTGCTTGGTTTAGCGCTGCCCCTGCATCTATCCATTCGTAACTCGACGCAAACTTTGCTCCCCATTGTGACCGATTGATGTTGAGCGACGCAGTGGCGTTCTTGGTCACGCGCAGGCTGTTTACATCCAGGAGTTTCTCCCAGGACTCGCCGATGGATCCACGAAGACTGAAGGGGCCTAGATTGTGCTCTCCCCAAAGTTGGCCTTCATCGCGGGTTTGGTCGGTTGCAGCCCCTGCGATGGAGACAAAGCCACGATCTGTGGATTTGTAGTCGGCGCCGTAGCCTAAACTTCCCCAACGGCTCTTAAGTCCAAGCCGGAGCATTTTTGGCCAATCCTGACAAGCACACTGGCCCGCCAAAGAATTGAGGGAGCTGTAGGACAGCTCGCCTTCGCCAGTTAAGCCGCTGCCGGCAAAGGAAGAGGTCGCCAGTAGATTTAAGTATTTCCGGGAATTGCCATCCTGCAAACCGCCGTTCGGCTCGCTGGGCGCATCGCGCTTTTCGAGGTACGAAGCCTTCAGTTCCAGGAGTTTTGGGCCGAAGCTTAGGACAAGCGTTTTTCCGGCAGGAACAGCGGGTCTGGGCATCCCGTCAATCTGAGAGAAAGCTGTCGGATCAGGTGCCAAGATAGGAGATGACGCCGGCTCAGGGAAAATCTGAGAAAGCTCAGGCTTTGCAGTGGTGCAAGCAGAAGAAAGGAAAATTAAGGCGGCTAGAAGATAAAATTTGCGCACGGTAAAAACCTGTAAGATGATATTTTAGTCCATCTTCGATTTTTACTAAAGAGGAGCCAAGCGGGGCGGCCGCAAGTCCGTCTAGAGGGAAAGCCTCTCCCAATCCGCGTTGGATGCATCGCGTGCAATCGAAAGCCCCCCATCGGACCCGGCAAAAATGGGATCCTTGACGACGGTCACTCGACCCCCTCCCAGGTCCGAGCAGGCTTTTTCGAGAGCAGTCGGGAGACCGGAAATGAGCGAGCTTCCGCCCGCTACAATAATATTGTTGCGCACCTGCTCCTGGTACTCGGGCTCCACCCTGGAGAGAAGATCGATCATGGTCTCCGAGATGGGGGCCAGAATAGATTCACAGGCGGCGCGCATTTCATCTGTGATATCGAATTCTGTCGCCTTTCCCTTGGCTGGCACCGTGACCGTCACTCGACCCTTCGGATCACCGACGAAACTCCATTTTTCTTTCCAGTCACGGATCATATGAACCGAAACCTGGGCCTCAGGATGGTGCTCCTGCATCAGTTTTAAGAGGCGTTCGTCAATGGAATCACCGGCGTTTGGCAGCGTGCGCTGATCTTCCTCGGTAGGATAGCGGCCTTGCATGACACAAAAATCCGCCGTCCCGGCGCCAATATCGATGATCATCGCGTGGAGCAATGCTTCCAAGCCGTAGGCCACCGCGAAAGGTTCAGACACCAACATCACGCTATCGGCAATGCCGTCCATGGCGCTCCGGAGTCTTTGTCTGCTGACTCGAAACGCCTCGGCCGGAACGCCGACAACCGCGCGTACCTTGCCTCGGTTCTTGCTTTTTTGCTTGAGGCCTATCAAGGAAATCAAATGGCGCAGTAATTCCTGGACCGCCTCCTCGTCCTTCGCCGATCCTTCTTTGATGACTCCGCGTTCGAGCGGCCGGCGGAGATCCAGCATCGAACGATTGTCTAGGGCTTCGCGACCGACGAGGACGGTTTTCTTCACTAGTTTGCGGGCTACCATATCCAGGGGCCAGCCCACATAGCTGTCAACCACGTGACGTTCGCCATTTGAAGCGGAGATGGAGCTTCGAGAGGTACCCAGATCTATTCCGATGCAGAGAGTTTCGTTGGTTTCTTCCATAAATCAGCTACCTTTTTTTCCGAACCATTGAGGTTCTTCGCATAAGAAACAATGCCTCTCAGCAGCGCCTGCGCGATCTTTTCCCGATAATCGGCGTTTGTCAACAATTTAACGTCATCTTCGTTCGACAGACAGGAAACCTCGGCCAAGACGGCGGGCATCTGAGTGCCGACGAGGACCGCGAAGGGGGCCATCTTCACGCCGCGATTTTCCAGTTCGGGGTTGATTTGGCTGAGTGACTGATAGAGTTCGGTGTTGATGGTCTTGGCAAGCGTATAGGATTCATCGCGCCGGGTGTCGAGGTAGATCTTTTCCAGCAGCCGCCGATAGTCAGCCAAAGAGTAACCGGAATCCCGGTTTTCAATGCCGGCGAGCTTGATCACGGCCGGATCGTTAGAGGCTCCGACATAGTACGTTTCCAGTGGCCGGATTTCACGGGGTTCCATCCAGTTTACATGGATCGAAACAAAAAGATCGGCGTTGTTGGCGTTGGCGAAAGCCACTCTTTTTTCCAGCGGTAAGGTTTCATCGGTGTGTCGCGTCATCAGCACTTCGAAAGGGACATCTTCCATGAGTCCGCGCAATCGGAGTGCGATGTCCAACGTGATGTCCTTCTCCGACACTCCTGATTCCGAGATAGCGCCATGTTGTTTACCGCCATGTCCCGGGTCGATTACGATTCTCTTGACCGAGAGAGGAAGGACCGACCGGTTTATTCGGGAAGGGGCCGGAAGAGGCGTCGCCGCTTTGAGCAGATGGCTCCCGGCCGCTATGTCCGTGGCGGCCGGGTTGGATGACGAATTCTTTGCCCCTCGAAACCACCAGCGCCGGTACCGCCAGATAAACGATACTTGCGATCAGCAAAAACCCCCACAGCCAGACAGGAAATATGGCTTTGGGCTGCTCCTGGGGTTTGGTTGCGCTAACAACCCGCGTCCCTCCAACATTGCTCTGGATTGCCTCACGAAGGATGCGAAGTTTAGTCTGTTCTACGCTTTCCATTAGTATTGCCTTATCTCTTAGTTCGGCAAGATACCGCACGATCAAAAGAGCCAACTGGTTGCTATGTCTATCTTGCCGTAGGGCACGGAATACTCCGGATTTGTGAGACTCTTATGAGCAAAGGCAGGCGGCCGCTACGATTATCGAAGTTCCTATCTCTCGCAATTCTCTTTGTACCCTGACAACTAGGGCGGTTGTACGGCTGTTAGTTACCAGTGGATTGGGGCCGACGAACGGGTTGTAATAAATCGATGTTTGAGTCGGCACATACGGGCCTCCTCTACTCAAAATTGATCTGTAAGTCTAATCGAAAGTGGCGATTTACGCAATGAAAACTACCGATGGAACTGATGGAGCAGGCTCGATCTCTCGGTCTGATCACAGGAAAATCGTGTATAATAAAGACCCTCGTTTTGGTGTTAGATATACAGAGTTGTCTTTCTCTTCTCATCGTAGGAATCATCTACTGGCATTTGAGGCAACAAATTTCAGTTGCTCCGAGGGCGGCACTCCTCGCGGTCGTTTTTCCTTGAGCTTGATTCCTTATCTCGCGATTGTTCGTCAGCAAGGGATTCCCAATTTTCAATCTAATGGAGCTCAAGCCTGAGTGGACACGAGTTTATGAGGATCCTATGAGGAGCTCTTTGTTCGACGAGGTTCGCCGTTGGAAGAGGAGATCCGGCTTACAAAGCACCGGAGGTGTCGTACATGGGTGCAGGGTCATGCTTTCCGTGACCTGTCGGCGGGTCTCTTGGCCAGGTCCTTCCTTCCGTTCCAAATTTCGCCTATAAGTTGGGTTGAGAAAGGAGATTTCTATGGCTACACAGCGCATCAGTTACGTTGACCCGGCGACGATTACCGATCCGGCAATGCTCGAAGAGCTCGATCGATGTCGCCGCGAGGGGACACCGCGCCCGGAAAGTTCCGCAATCCGTGCCCACGTGCCCGCTTGTTTTTGGTCGTTCGCGAATTCTTGGCGTGATATTTTCAAGAACGGCATTTGCGATCATAGCATCAAAGAACTCTGCCGCGTTTATGTTTCAAGATCGATCAACTGCGAGTACTGCGGCAACCAACGTTCGCTCAAAGCGGCCAAGGCGGGCCTCGAAGAGGCGCAGTACGACGACCTGTTGAACTTTGAGCAATCGAAGCGCTTTGACGAACGGCAAAAAGCCGCGCTGGCATACGCCGAAGCCATTACCTGGCATCTGGATACCGATGACGCGTTCTGGCAGCGACTATATCAACATTTTTCCGAGCCGGAGCTGGTTGAGATCGGCTGTTTTGTCGCATTGACCATGGGCCAGCAGAGCTGGCTGCGCCTGCTAAACATCGAGCACCATCAAGTGCTGGCAGGGACCTCGGGAGGAATGGCGCCGGGATTCGAAACTTTCGAGGCTCTGGACAAATCGAAGGCATCCGCCGATTACTGGGCGAAAAAGGCATCCCTCGTTAACTGCGAAGAGTTAGAACGCCGAATTAAACGCATGGATATATCTCTCGTTGAGGTCTTTCAGAACCAAGAGTTGACCTCAGTATGCTCTTACACTAAAGTAAAGTCCGGCCTTTTTCTCCGTCCATGTCGATCCACGTCGCGCTGCACCACGTCACCCAATACTATTACGATCGCCTGATTAACCTCGGCCCCCAGGTGGTCCGTCTGCGACCCGCGCCGCATTGTCGCACGCGGATTTTGAGCTATTCACTGCGGGTTGAGCCGGCCAAACACTTTATCAACTGGCAACAAGATCCCCAGGCGAATTATCTCGCTCGCCTGGTATTTCCCGAATCCACCCGCAAATTTCACGTCGAAGTCGATCTCGTCGCCGAGATGGCGGTCATCAACCCGTTCGATTTTTTCTTGGAACCCCACGCCGAGTATTATCCCTTCGAGTACGAGCCTTGGCAGCGGGTGGAGCTCGCGCCGTACTTCAGGCAGGAGCCGTTGACGCCGCTCTTCGATTGTTACTTGGCCGCGGTTTCGCGTGAGAAGATGCGCAGCGTCCCGTTTCTAGTCGAGCTCAACCGCCAGCTCGCCGGCGACATCGAATACCTGATCCGCATGGAGCCCGGCGTGCAGACGCCGGAAGAGACACTCACCAAACGGTCGGGCTCTTGCCGCGACTCGGGCTGGCTGCTCGTCCAACTGCTGCGCCGTCTTGGGCTCGCTGCGCGATTTGTCTCAGGCTATCTGATCCAACTCACCGCTGACGTCAAATCCCTTGACGGCCCGTCGGGGCCGGAAAAGGATTTCACTGATTTGCACGCCTGGGCCGAGGTGTATCTGCCGGGAGCCGGCTGGATCGGTCTTGACCCGACCTCCGGGTTATTCGCGGGCGAAGGTCATCTCCCGCTCTCCTGCACGCCTGAGCCGGCATCCGCCGCTCCGGTGACCGGCGCCATCGACGAGTGCGAGGTGGAGTTCTCTCACGAAATGACGGTCACGCGCATCTGGGAAGCGCCGCGGGTCACCAAGCCCTACACCGAAGAAGAGTGGCGGGCCATTGAGGAGCTGGGTCACGATGTCGATGCCGACCTTGCGGCTCGCGACGTGCGCCTGACCATGGGCGGGGAGCCGACGTTTGTTTCCATCGACGACCCCGACGGCGAAGAATGGAACACCGCGGCGCTGGGAACTGGCAAGCGCAGACTCGGTGCTGATCTCTATCAGCGTTTGCGCAAGCGCTACGGTGCGCAGGGCCTCGTCCATTTTGGCCAAGGCAAGTGGTATCCGGGCGAGCAACTGCCACGCTGGTCGCTCAACTGCTTTTGGCGTGCCGATGGCGAACCCATCTGGCGCGCCGAATCGCTGATCGCGGACGAGTCCCGGCCGGGCGACGCGACGGAAGCTACTGCGGCGGAGTTTCTGCGCGGCGTCGCCGAAAGGTTGGGACTCGACGCGCAGCACATATTCCCGGCCTATGAGGATGCTTATTATTTTCTATGGCGCGAGCGGCGATTGCCGGCCAACGTCGATCCTTTCGATTCCCGGCTCGACGATCCACTCGAACGCGAGCGCTTGGTGCGCGTATTCTCTCAAGGTCTCAAGCAGGTCGTCGGCTATGCCCTCCCGGTAACGCGGGACCCGGCGAGCGGACGCTGGCGCAGCGGATCTTGGTTTCTACGTAGCGAGCACTGTTATTTGGTCCCCGGCGACTCGCCTATGGGTTATCGTTTGCCGCTCGACTCTCTGCCGTGGGCTAAAGCCAGCGACTATCCATACGTCTACCCGCCGGACCCCACGGTGCCGCTTCCGCCCCTTGTGAGCCATGCCGAATTCCGATTTCAGGTCGCCGCAAGGCGGTCCGCCGATCAGGCAACTTCAAGCGAGAGCCGTGCCGAGAGCGCCGGCTCGAAGCGGGACGGCTCCTTCGACCTGGCGCCGAGCCTCTTCGAGAGCGCGTCGTGGATCAACCGTTCGGCCATATGCGCGGAGCCAAGAAACGGAATTCTCTATGTTTTTATGCCGCCGATGGAATCGCTGGAGGATTACCTGGGACTCGTCGCCGCGATGGAAGCCACGGCGGAGGAGATGCGCCAACCCATTCTCTTTGAAGGCTACGAACCGCCGCGCGACCCGCGGCTAATTAATTTCCGGATCACTCCGGACCCCGGCGTGATCGAAGTGAACATTCATCCGTCGCGGCGCTGGGACGAGTTGGTGGAGCATACGACTTTCCTGTACGAGGCCGCGCGGGAGTCGCGGTTGGCAACCGAGAAATTTATGATCGACGGCCGCCACACCGGCACCGGTGGCGGCAATCACTTTGCGCTCGGCGGCGCGACGCCCAACGACTCGCCCTGGCTGCGCCGTCCGGATCTCTTGCGGAGCCTGGTGAGCTACTGGCACAACCACCCTTCGCTCTCGTATATGTTTTCCGGGCTATTCATCGGCCCCACTTCGCAAGCCCCGCGTATCGACGAGGCACGCAACGACTCGGTGAACGAAATCGAAGTCGCGTTCCGCGAGATGAAGCGCCAGACGCAGTCGGACACTGACCCCTGTCCACCTTGGCTCCTCGATCGACTGATGCGCCATCTGCTTATCGACGTCACCGGTAATACGCACCGTTCCGAGTTTTGCGTCGATAAGCTTTATTCGCCGGACAGTGCCACCGGCCGCCTCGGGCTCCTTGAAATGCGTGCTTTCGAGATGCCGCCCCACGCGCGCATGAGCCTGACCCAGCAACTGCTGCTGCGCACTCTCGTCGCGCGTTTCTGGCGAGCGCCTTATGCGCCGGCGCGGCTGGCGCGCTGGGGCACCGAACTGCACGATCGCTTCCTACTGCCGCACTTTGTCTGGCTTGACTTCAATGACGTGATCACTGAATTGAACGAGGCCGGCTACCGGTTCGAGGCGCGGTGGTTTACGCCACACTTCGAGTTTCGTTTTCCGAAATACGGCGACCTCTCGACTCGCGGCATCGATCTCGAGTTGCGCGGCGCCCTGGAGCCCTGGCACGTGCTGGGCGAGGAAGGCGCCGTCGGCGGCACGGCGCGTTATGTCGACTCGTCCCTCGAGCGGCTACAACTTAAGGTGACCGGGCTGCCGCCGGATCGCTACACGATCACTTGCAATAGGGTACCGCTACCCTTACAGACTACGGGAAGCGTGGGGGAGTTTGTGGCGGGAGTGCGCTACCGCGCGTGGCAGCCGTCATCCGCTCTTCACCCGACCATCGCTGTGCACGCGCCGCTCACGTTTGACATTGTGGACCGTTGGATGCACCGGAGCCTCGGCGGCTGCCAGTATCACGTTATGCACCCCGGTGGGCGCAGCTATGCGACGTTTCCGGTGAACGCCTTCGAGGCCGAAAGCCGCCGCTTGGCGCGCTTCTTCCGCATCGGCCACACGCCGGGGCAGATGGAGGTCGGCGAGCCCCGCATCGATCCCGAGTTTCCGTTTACCCTCGATCTGCGCAAGATCTAGGCGAAAGCACTATGAGCCAGCAATCACAGTGAACCGAGGAGTTAGCGTCGTTGAACGTTGAATAACCTTGAATTTTATGCCACTGTCATCCTTCGCGAGTTACCTACCCCAGCCGGAACGTTACGACGAAGTCTTCGGCATGGATGGTCGCCCGCGCCCTCACTGGAAGCGGCTCGCGGAGGCGGCGGCGCGGGCAAGCCGCGCCGAGTTATCGCGTCGGGCAGGGACCATCCGTCACGCTGTGGATCAGGATGGTGTAACGTACAACATCTATGCCGATCCGAAGGGGGCCGACCGGCCTTGGGAAGTCGATCTGCTGCCATTGATCATCAGCACCGAGGAGTGGCGCTTTTTGGCGAAGGCGGTACAGCAGCGCGCTCGCCTCCTGAACGCCGTCCTTGCCGATCTCTATGGAGCGGGCCGCTTGCTTGCCGAAGGTTTGCTTCCACCTGCCATCATCCAAGGTCACCACAATTATCTCTGGCCTTGCCGCGGGCTGGAGCCACCCGGCGGTACTTTTCTCAATCTTTACGGTTGCGATCTGGCCCGCTCTCCCGACGGCCGCTGGTGGGTCATCGCCGACCGCACGCAGGGTCCCTCCGGCGCGGGATACGCGGTGCAAAACCGGCTCATCGTTACGCCTATGTATGGACGGCTGTTCCGATCGCTCGGCGTGCAGCGGCTCGCCGGTTTTTTCCGCACCTTGCAACAGCGGTTGGCGGCTCTCGCCCCCACCGACGGCGAGGCGCCGCTCATCGCGCTCCTGACACCCGGGCCGTACAACGAAACATACTTCGAGCAGGTCTTCCTTGCTCGCTATCTGGGCTTTGCCCTCGTGGAAGGGTCGGACCTCACCATACGTGATAATAGAGTCTATTTGAAAACCCTCGAAGGTCTAAAGCGGGTGCACGTTCTGCTCCGCCGTCTCGACGACGAATACTGCGATCCATTGGCTCTGCGTACCGACTCTGCGCTCGGGGTGCCAGGGTTGCTTGGTGCCGTGCGTGCCGGAAATGTGGCCATCGCCAATGCTCTTGGCTCGGGGGTGCTGGAGACGCCCGCCTTGCCGGGTTTTCTCCCGGCAATTTGCCAAACGCTGCTCGGCGAGCCCCTTGAGCTACCTTCCATTGCGACCTGGTGGTGTGGGGAAGCGCCGGCGCTCGAGCATGCGATCAAGCATCTCCCCGAGCTGGTCATCAAGCCGGCCTTTCCCTCCATGAAGCTTGAACCGACTTTTGGACATGTACTCGACGGCGCTGGCCGGGAAGCGATGGTTGAGAGAATACGCGCGACGCCGCACGCCTTTGTGGCCCAGGAGTGGGTGCGCCTTTCCCAGGCGCCTACTTGGTCCAGCGAGCGCGAGCGATTCGAGCCGCGGGTGGTCGGATTGCGGCTCTACGCGGTAGCCACCGCCACCGGCTACGACGTCATGCCCGGTGGACTCGCACGGGTCTCGCCCGAGACCAGCACCGAGGTTATCAGTATGCAGCGTGGCGGATCGAGCAAAGACACTTGGGTGCTGGACGGTGCCGCGACGGTGTATCAATCGCTACTGCAGCCCCGTCTCACCGCCCGAGACATCGTACACAGCGGTTTTTACTCTCCTTCGCGCGCGGTGGAGAATCTTTTCTGGATGGGACGTTACGCCGAGCGCGTCGAATCGGTTGGCCGTCTGCTGCGCGCCACGGCTCTGCGGCTGGTCGAAAGCGACCCGTCAAACTCGGCAGGTGTCGAGGTGCTGACCGCTTTGTGCGAAAGCGCGCGGCTTGGCGAAATGTCGCCCGCGGCCACGACGCCATCTTCGACGAGGAAAAAAGCAAAAAAAACAGTAAACGGCGGCGACGATTGGTTGCTGGCGGCCGTCGGGGATCCGCGAGTCGCAAACGGTGTTCCGGCTAACACGGCGCGCCTGCTCTACTGCGCGACCCAACTTCGGGATCGAATTTCGCTCGACAACTGGCATACCGTTCAACGTCTTGCTCATGCGCACGAGCCCGCGCCAAAGGATATCGAAGCCGCCTTGACGATTATCGATCAAGTATTGCCTGCCTGCACCGCCCTTGCGGGCTACGCATTCGATGATATGACGCGAGACGATGCCTGGCGATTCCTGGCGACGGGACGCCGCTTGGAGCGTATGGCCTTCCTGGCATCGGTGGTCGCCCAGGTCTTGGCGCGGCCGGAGGAGGAACGCGAGGCGGCGCTCGGCGCGCTCCTCGAAATAGGTAACATCATCATCACCTATCGCGCGCGCTACCAGCGGCAGCCTGAACTCCTTCCGGTCGTCGATCTTCTGGTCAAAGACGAGTCGAATCCTCACGCGGTCTGCTTCCAGCTCGCGCTGCTCAGCCGGGAAGTTCACGAGTTCGAAGCTCGACTGGGTTTCCGCCCGATCAACAATCCACTTCCATTGCTCCACTCCCTTCGGCTGTTCGACTTGGCCGAGTTCGATAACCATCGTCTGTCCCATGGCGAGCCGGAGCGATTCGGCGAGTCCCTCGCCACGATGCTCAGGGCGTGCGAGCGCCTTGCCCACGGGCTTTCCGACGAGTTGTCGCAGCGTTTCTTCGTGCACGCGGGAGAGCGACCACAAGCGAGTGTGGCGGCATGAGCGCGAGCAGTGTGCGTTGTTACCGGGTCGATGCATCGGACCACCTATCGGTATTCAGAGCCGGTGACCCTTTCTCATCAGCAGCTCCACCTGACCCCGCGCCTGCTCGCTTACCAGCGCACCCGTGTGCACGAGGTGGCCATCACGCCGCCGCCGACCTATCGCCGGGAGCGCACAGACGCTTTCGGCAATCCGGTGACCGACATGGCCATTGAGGCGCCCCATACCACGCTTGAGATTGTTGGCCGTTCGGTCATCGAAGTTGGCGGACGAGAACCTCCCGAGGCCGATAAAACAGTGGCCTGGGAAACCGTCCGCGAAGCGCTTGCTTATCGCGCCGGCTGGCGCCCGGACCCTGAGGCGCTCGAAGCCACACGGTTTCTCTTCGAATCGCCCCATGCGCGCGTAAAAAGGGACCTACGAGCCTACGCGAGCGATTGCTTCAGGCCTGGACGTTCGGTGCTGGAGGCGGCCCAGGGGCTCATGGACAAAATCCATGGTGAGTTCAAGTTTGATCCTGAGGCAACGACCACCACAACCCCGGTCATGACGTTCTTCGAGCAAAAGCGCGGCGTGTGTCAGGACTTCACCCACTTTATGATTTCTTGCTTGCGTTCCACCGGGCTCCCCGCTCGTTACCTGAGCGGCTATCTCGTGCCGCGATCAACGTCGGGTAAACAACGGCCGGTGGGGGCGGAGGCCTCCCATGCGTGGGTGGCCGTGTTCGTTCCCGGCAGCGGCTGGGTCGAGCTCGATCCGACCAATAACGTGCTGCCGTCCTTGGGGCATATTACGTTGGGATGGGGCCGCGATTTCTCCGATGTGACGCCGTTACGCGGTGTCATCAATGGCGGCGGAGAGCAGAGGCTTACGGTAAAAGTGACCATCGAGTTGGATGAGTAAGGAACGGAGTAGCGGAGTACTGGATTATCAATCACTCCTGTGTCAGCGCCATAATAATGTCGGCGTACCAGGCGCAGTTGAGGTTTAGCCGTTCGTCCTGCTCGATGTCGCGGTTGGTCACGTCCATCCGAGCCGCATGGACGCCCAAAAGCATCCATGGCAAGTCTCCACGACCCGACCGTTCCCCGGTCTGACGCGTCACCACCGGCGCGCCGCTGGTGCCGCGGTGCATCCGCGCGTCGGTCAGGAAGTAGCCCTGACCTTGAAAGCGGAGGCCAAACGCCGAGGCGATGACCGCTTGTCTTACCACCGGCAGATGATGCAGCGTGTCATGAAAGCCCAGCGGGAAACCGACGATGAGCACCCGCGTGCCGACTTCGATCTCATCCAGCTCCTCTATCAGATGATTGGGCGTAAACGACTGAAGCAGGAGCTTGTCCGGTAGAGCGGTGCGCTCGAGCTCGAGAGCGACGACGTCCACCGTGCCGGCTGGGTCGATACCCTCCCGCCACACCGGCTGGGTTCCTCGGTAAAGCGGGATGGCGAATCCGGTCGTTATCGCCACGTTTTCCGGATCGACATGCAGCTCAATTTCCAGCCGGTCGGGACGATGGTCGCTCGCCTCGTCCAGCACCACGTGTCGATTCGTTACGAGAAACAATCGACCCTCTCGCTCGAAGAAGAAGCCGGTGGCATTGGTCAGTTGTTGTTGTCCTAAAAAAGTAGAGACCCGGGTTACAGAAAGTAAGAGCGATTCAATCACGATCGATGTCCTAACATTCCATCATTCCAGACTTCGCTTCTCTGTCAACACTCTGAGGGTTGCCCGCTGGCCCGGACTATTCATGGACCGAGGAGCGGGCGGCTGCGCAACATTCTTAGTAATTTCGTCCACATCCCAGAGACTAGAGAATTTTAACGCCCTGGGGCAATGGCTGGTTCGCTCAACAGGGTAACCGAATTTTTCCTGATACTTGTTTTTCATTTTCCCTCCGGAACCTCTCCTTTCCAGAGCTCCTTGAGAAAGCCGCTTTTTTCGAGATTCTCGACAAACGTGTTGTCAAAGACTTCGGCCGGTTTTTTTCTGATGCTCGTGCCTTCCTCGCGCGCAGTCTCGATAGTTTCTGCAACCAACTTCGGCGGAACGATCATACGCCGATTGACGAGTCTCACGGCATAGGCGTCATAGGCAGATTGAAGGACCGCCGGGTCCTTTATGCTCAAGGTCTTGCCCACAGCGGCCATCGCCTGCTGCGGGTTTTTCTCCACAAAGTAAACCGTTTCGGCGAGGCCGGCTACGAACCTTTGCACCAGCAGGGGTTTCTCCTTCAATGTTCTGGAATTTGTGAAAACGGAGCTATAGATGAAGGGAAACCCAAGGTCGTTGAGGTGGTAGATCACATTGAAGCCATCCTTTCTGCCTTGGACATCCAGAGGCGGTTGGATGAGCGTGGCTTGGACGATGTCCTGCAACAGAGCGCTATAGCGCTCTGTTGGCGTACCTCCGAGGGGACGCAACGTTACTTCTGTCTCCGTCAGGTTAGACTTTTTAAGAAACGCCCGCGCGAGCCGGTGAGGCAGATCTCCCGGACGCGTGACCCCGATACTCTTGCCTTTGAGATCCGCAGGCTTTTTTATGTCCCCTCGAGCCAGAACCACATAAGGCAGACCCACAAGAGGCGAAGCGACCAGTTTGCCGTCGGCGCCAGTGGCGATCCGTACGATATTGGTGTCAGCGTTGCAGTAAAGGAACTGGATTTCGTTCGACGTCAAGGCAGCCATGGCCACGACGCCGCCCCGGAGCACGACATGTTCGACGTTGATGCCGTATTTATCAAACATGCGGTTGTTGAGCGCAGCGTACAGATGGATAAAACCACCCGTGACTGCGCAGGTTCCCACGCGCGCCTTCACCACCGGTTCGCCCGGCTTGGCAAGGTAAGGGTTGGCATGCGCAAACTCTCCTTGCGCGCAGATCAACACAGTGACAAAGGTGAGCGCGATGAAGACATCTTTAGCTGGCCAGATATTTGGTAGTCGTTTCATCTAAAGAGATTTCCTTCTCGGAAAGAATCGTCCTAACGATGCAAGTCGTCAATCCACTAGCCAAAGTTAATTCGCGGTGAAACTCGCCACAGCTATTACCATGATCGACTTTATTGCGATCACTATCGCTTAGCAACAAAGAACGGATGCTGAATAAATTACGAGCGCGGTGATTGCGAGACTTTGTTTTTCACCTTCTAAATCCAAAATTTAAGAGTATCGAGAAGGTAGGAAATTACATGCACTGAAGGTTATGACCTTCAGAATTCACAAAACTCTTATCCCAATTTTCGCCCAAAAATTCAGCTCTAACGTAGGAAATCTAACATCCAGCTCTTAGGCACAAGCTTTGCTGGTTGTGACGAAGAAATCTAAAAAATTACGAACCGGAGTTTTCTCCGGTCGAGAAATTCCTATTTACATCGCCGGTGCGGCGACACGGTAAACCTTTGTCCTGTGCCTCCACGGTACCGTAAGAGCACGAGGCGCAACGCCCACGATTGCCAGTTTCATGTTTAAGGAACGTCATCAAGAAATCTTCGATACCTCGAGCCCAAGTCGAGATTTTTTCTAGAAAGGAAACACCATTGTGAAAAAAAAATTATTTGTGTCTTTGTTTTCTATCTTGGCGCTAGCCGGGTTTCTAATTGCAACCGCGTCATCCCAGTCGCGCCGCCAAAGCCACCGAGATAGATTCCGTCATAACGGCGTGATTGAAGACGAAGATCGTTCCGCCTTTGGCGGCCGGAGAAGCGACGCTACTGAAGCGCCCACCGGCTTTGACAATATGACCAACGGTTTCGATGAACAGGGGCCGGATTTCGAGAGCTTGAATGAGGACACCGTCGTAGCGCTGCGCTCATTTAACGATAACCGGTTTATCTTCGAGGAAGTTGAAAAGATTCAAGACGGGCTTGGGCCCACGTATAACGGGCAGAGCTGCAGGGAGTGCCATCAGAACGTCGTCACAGGAGGCGCCAGCCAGGTAGCGGAGCTTCGATCAGGACGCACGGAAGACGGCCAGTTCTTTGAATCTCTGGGCGGCACCCTTATCCATTCGCGGGCGACCTATCCCGACATCGTGGAGCAGATCACCGACGAGGATAACACCAGAACTTTCCGCATATCGACAAACACCCTCGGCAGCGGCTTTGTAGAGGCTATCGCCAACAGCACACTGCTTGCGATCCGTGCAAAACAGCCTCAGGCGATGCGCGGCACGGCCGTTATGGTTCCGGTACTCGAAGCCAATAGCAACGCGCGTATCGGCCGTTTCGGGTGGAAAAGTCAGCATGCGACCCTCGAATCATTTTCCACCGACGCTTACCTCAACGAAATGGGCATCACCACTCCGCTGTTAGCCGAAGAAAACACTTCTAATGGAAAATATGTGGGTTACGGTTCCGGTTATGATCCGGTTCCCGAGCCGGAGGACGACGGTGAAGATGTTGTGGCCTTCGCGAACTTCATGCGCTCGACGAAAGCCCCGGCGCGCGGGACCGACAACCGACGACGTTTTGGCCGGCGAAGCGTTGTTTAACAAGGTTGGGTGCGATACTTGCCATACGCCATCGATCACCACGGCCCGCGCGGGAGCGAAGATCAATGGCGGTGTCTTTGTTGTTCCAGAAGCTCTGGGTAACAAGATTATCCATCCTTACAGCGACTTCTTGTTGCACGACATCGGGACGGGCGACGGCATACCCGTTCTGCCGTTGCCGGAATATGCAGCAACAGCGAATCAGATGCGGACGGCTCCGTTGTGGGCGCTCAGAACACGAAACCGCCTGATGCACGATGGTCAGTCGATGACCAAACGGGATGCCATCCAGCGTCATGCCGGGCAGGCGGCGAACGTGACGCAATACATTCAACGCGCTCTCCGACGCGGAGAAGAACCAATTGGTAGCGTTCCTGAATTCGCTGTAACGGAGAGTATCGAGAGCGTTTCCTTGACACAGAAAGAACCGTCCGATAATGGCTAGGAAGAAACAAATTTCAGGAGAAATGCCATGCAAGTCATCGATTCGGACGGGCATCTGCATGAGCCTTTCGATCTCTTCGAACGCCATATAGAGAAAGAATTCTATTCCATGCGTCCTCGCGTGGTGGAACTGCGCGACGAACAAAGAGACGAAGGGCGTTGGTTGGTCGAGGGGCGGCTGGTTCCTCGTCTTCCTTTCACCAAGGGTGTTGGTGGTGGCGGCTTCCGATATCAAACGCCGCGCCACGCCCAGATGAAAGCCAAAGACAATTCACTGGACGACATCGAAGGCCGGCTCCAGGATCTGGACCACATGGCAATTGATTTTCAGGTGGTCTACCCGACGGCGCTTGTCTGGGTTTTCGACCTGGAAAACAAGGAATTGGCCGCCGCCGTCTGCCGCGCCTACAATAATTACATCGCCGAACAATGCGCGAACGCGCCCAAGAGATTAAGTGGTGTTGCTCTGCTGCCGATTCAAGATCCGCCGGCGGCTGTCGAAGAAGCGCGGCGCGCCATCCAAAAGCTCGGTTTGCTCGGCGTTGTCATTCCCGGGATAGTCGGGAAGAAGCCGCTTCACGCTAAAGAGTTCATTCCATTCTTCGAGACGATGAATGAACTGAACGCGCCCATAGGGTTCCACGCCGTCACCGGTATGCACTACACGCCGTGGGCGGACTGCTTCACTGATTTTTTCTCCACCCACGTCACGGCGATGCCCTTCTCGATGATGGTGGCGATGATGTCGATGGTTCGCTCAGGACTGTTGAAGACGCTGCCTCGTTTGCGCTGCGCGTTCCTGGAGATCGGCGCGAGCTGGTTCCCTTATTGGAATTGGTGGGTGGGAAAACATATTGAGCATGTCCTGGAGCCGCGCGCGGGCCGCAAAGAAAGCAGCTGGGGCAGAGAGCCTTACGAGTTGCCGTCCACGGTTCATGAGCCCATCGAAGATATCCTCGAAGGCAGAATCTTGAGCGGCTTTGAAGCGGATGAAAACCTGCGTTCGATTATCGATCAACTCGGCAGCAAGGGATTCATGTACGCCAGCGATTATCCCCATAGCGATATGGAATGGGACCGCGTTCAGTCGATCAAACGATCCGAGGCTCTAACCGCCGCGGAGAAGGCTGACCTGTTGGGTGAAAATGCCCGGCGCTTCTACAATTTGGAGATTTGAAATCTTTATAGGCTCCTTAAAGTAGCCCTCCCGCTGATCGAAGCACGGCTGCTCGAAAAAAAGCGCAAGCGTCTGCGGGCGATCGCCGTGGAAGGTCCCGCGGTTTGTATGATCGTCTTGAGCTTCAGCCTCTCAAACCTCTCGTTTTCAGGCAACGGCGTCATTTCACCAGCTCAACGTAACCCATGCGGTTTGAAAGATTGCCGGACCACCAGACACGGTTCGGATTGTTTTGGTCGACCTCGATCCTTCTCGCATCCGACTCCGCGCTAGCTAGGGGAAATTCCACCCACGTTTCGGTTTTGGGATCGAAACGCGCAATCTTGTCCACGTGCTGTAAACTCACCCAGATCAGATTATGCTTTAGGTCTACGTCCGCCAAATAAAGTCCGGAATCCTCGCTTGGCGGCGTATAGACGGTCATCTTGGTGGTTTTGTAATCGATCTTCATCAGCTTTCCCGCGCCATGAAGGCCGACCCAGATGTTTCCTTCGGCGTCCGTCCCCATCTTCCGCGGAACGGAGTCTTCCACTGGGATGTCAAACTCATCGATCTTGCCCGTGACTGGGTCGATTCGGCCCATCTTGTTCATGGCGTTCTCGGCAAACCAGATCATGCCATCACCCGCTATGGCCATCCCATACGGGTTGGCGGTCCGTCCCGCCTTGACCCCTGCAGGAACGTCAAAGAAAGTGAACTGCCTGGTTCTCGGATCCAAGCGAATGACCTGGTTGCCGGCGATGGAATTTAACCAAACCGTTCCATTAGGATGGACACGCATCGTATTTCCGCTGGCGTTGCCGGTTTTGGTTTTTGGCAGCTCAAAGACACTGAATTCCCTTGCCCTTGTGTCATAGCTCAACCATCGGCGGTTGGGTCCACCATCCATCACCCAAAGTTTATTGTTAGGACCGGTCCTGATGCCGTTCAGACGAAGGAATTTCGATGGTGCGGGAGGCGGGGCGACATCGGTGTAGATCAAAGTTTTGGGATCCAAGCGGCCCAGGTGCCCGCCTCTTCGTTGGCTGACCCAACCATTTCCGTCGGAGTCCACTGCCACCTCGTGCGGTTCCGCGTCGCGAATAGGCAGCTCATATTCTACGGCTATATATTTGGTTGCCTCCCCTTGGAGTAGGGTCCTGGGCAAGCGGCTATTAGGATCCGGCTTCGATCTTGCGGCCCTCTCTCTTGCGCCGAAATTCGTTGCCACATAGTCCAACAGAACTTTAGCTTCTTGATCGGTCAAATCTTTGGCAAGCGTTGAGCCCCGTGCGTAAAGGCGCATGTTCTGTATAATTTCTTCCCAGCGGCCCCGGTCAGCTCGGGCTCTCACGATCCGTTGGGCGTCATGGCAAGCAACGGCACATTTCGTCTCGACGATCTGCTTGCCCACTCCTTCCGCTAGAGTCGGAGCGCCTCTTGTTGCCGCTTCCGCTTCGCCGCCCCGCTCACCTGGCCTCCTGCCCGGCCATGCTCCAGGCAGCTGCGGTGTCCGCATCGCCGTCAGAGACAGATCCAGTGTCGCTGGCCGGCCAGCGGCTACGTCTATTGGAGCAGACAGCTCGCTCTGGTAGTCGCCTGCGATCGCTTGTACGACATATTTTCCGGCAGGAAGATTATTGGCTGTGAAACGGCCTTGCGCTTGGGTGGCGACCATAAACATGATTGGCCGCTCCGCATTTTTCAATTTCACAAATGCCCCAGAGACCGGCGCCTCTGACGAATTCTTGACCACGCCCTGTAGCGTGCCTGACCTATCTTGTGCCTGAGTGAGGTGGGGGTTGAGAATCGTGATGAAAGACAAGGTCAGAATAACTATTTGCGACGAAATTTGCTTGAACATTGCCTTCCTCCCGCCCTTAGGGCATTTAGGTTAAAAACGGCTGTCCAACAAAAACCTCTTCTCTCGCTTCATTCGTCCAATGGCTTGCTTTACTTGCCTTGCGGAATGTCAATCTGCGCCGAAGCTATCTCAGAGATCTTCTCGACGTCAAGCTCAAAAAGGTTTTGACCGCTGGATGATGCCGTGAGGTGCAACACTGGAGTCTTGGCCCCAAAATCAATTAATAAATCTAACGCCGTTTCATGAATATTCTCGGGTGACATTACTTATTAAACAGATTTCGTAGACACCACACTAGTCAGCGCTCACAATTGAATTGAGCTTGTCAAAAAAACGAGCGCATCTTCCGCAAGCTCGAAAGAGAAGGGACGTACCCAAGTAGCTGGACGCTGCACGTTGTGCATGGTATGGCCGATCAGTATTCCGACATCTCGGCTTAGAGACATTCAGGCCCGTCCTTTCAGCCAACTCCGGAGGCTAACCTGAGTTCACCAACACCAACCGACAGAGAAGCACCTGAAACGCCGAGTGTCGAGGACGCAATTTCCAGGCAAACCTGGCGCTCTCTCCACGCTTTGCGTCGACTGCGGATCTTGGATGCGCTCGGCCATCGCGAGTTCCGCTTGTTATGGTACGGCCAGATATTCTCGTCCATGGCAACATGGATGGACCACGTTGCCCGTGGGTGGCTTATCTATGAGCTGACGGACTCAGCGTTCCAGTTGGGATTGGTGCGAGGAATTCAGGCCATCCCGATTCTCTTGCTGTCCCCGCTGGCGGGGAGCACCGCCGACCGCTATTCGCGCAAGATGCAAGTCGTGGTAGCTCAAGTGGTGGACGGATTGTTGTACGCTGTGATCGCACTGCTGATAGTTACAGGCGAGATCCAGCCGTGGCACGTCTATGTGACCGCCTTTGGCATGTCCATCGTCTGGACTTTTCAGCAACCCTCCCGGGCCGCCATGGTCGGGGATGCAGTGCCATTGAATCAACTGACCAACGCCGTCCATCGACTCACCCCGACTATCAGAGGGAAGTGGAGTTAAATGATAACTGGTATAATTGACAGCGAAGCGTCGCTGTTTGGATTAACCCCTGTTCGGGCGAAGGCAACGATCTGTGTGTTGAGGATGTCTTCAGGCGCCTCGTTTAGAGCAGACATCCGGGAAGGAAGGGAGATCATTGCCGAGCACCAAGAGGCCGATCCAAGCTATGTGCTCGAGTGCCTTCGCCCTTCAGGGTTCACCCCCTCGGCGCGCGGAGTGTCGTGATTTCTCCGGGTCTGTGCCGCAACGCGGGCTAGGAGGCTTCTTCTTGCGCCAGACCAAGAACTCTTTTCCACATTTTGCCGCCGTTGGTGGAGTGTCGCGTTTTATCTTGCAATTGCGCGATCAGTAGTCGCTTTTCACAAAGTTCCGCGCTCAGTTTTTCGCATTCAGAAGATAGCCGTTCAATGAACCTGCCAATCTCTGTTTCGCGGAGGGCGGCCGCATCGATGAAGCCTTGTTTTTGTTTAAGTTCCCTTTCCCGGCTTGCTAATTTCGCCTCGGTCTCTTGGAGTCGAAGTTGGAGATTTTGAATACTGGCTCGCAAATCTCCCTCGTGCCGACCTAAAGCCAATTCCCGCGCGGCAAGGGACTCCTCACGCTTTCCCAGCTCAAGCTTGAGGTCGGCGAATTCGGCCTCTATGCGTTCCGTTTGTTGATGGGTGCGAGTTTCCGCTCGTTCAACGGCGAGTTCGGTTTCTTTTAATCGACCGACAAGAAAGTCTCTTTCCGCTGCCAGATGTTGTAATTGAATTTCCCGGTTTTTTACTTGAGTCTCCTGGTCTTGAATGCGGCTTTCGAATTCCGCGAACTTTGCGTTTGACGCCTCCTCAAGTGTCGCCAGAGCTATGTCTCGTGCCTGGAGAAAATCTTCCTTCTCTTTGATTTGGCCCTGCAAGGCTTTGATCTCAGCTTCCAGCGTCTCTTCGATGTGGTCGGCTGATTTGGCTTCCCTGAGAGCTGCGTCACAGACCTGGTCAGCGAAGGATCTCAACTCGTTCAGGAGGCTCAGGAGACGGCTGGCACGGGTATTAATATCAGGAGCCCGTTCGTGAACCGCATCGGTGACGACGTTTTCGTCAGCCTGGATAGTTTCGTGCGGCCTGCCATCGCCATCGAACTTAGCAGCAACTCCACCGGCATCTGGAAGTTCCACGATCTTCTCGAACAAAATGACCTCCTGCTAACGAAGTCGAATTTCGCCCCTGAAGGCGTCGGCAAAAAGCCGAGCAAGTCTCATACCGCCGGGAGGATTTTTTATCCTTTTCGATAAGCCATTGAAAAAACGGGTTTCTTCGCTCAATGGATTAGCACAATACCTGCAAAAGGAAGACATAGATGAACATTACAGGACAGAATTGGCCATTGCCGTCAGTGGGTAATCATGCGAGAGCGAAAATGCCATCGACAAATATCGAGGGAGCAGAAACGACAGAAACAAATGAAAGTATTTACGGGCTAGACGGGAGTCGAAGGGCCGTCTTGTCGGTGTTGTGCGAGCTAGAGTTACCTATAAGCCGCGGGTGCCGTCGGCTGGTGCATTACCAAGAGGGCGGCCTTGAAGCGGTTGTGGACTTGCAGCTTGTCGAAGATGTTCGTGAGATGAGTCTTAACGGTTTTCTCGCTGATGAAAATCCTTTTCGCGATTTCGTCGTTCGATAATCCTTCGGCAACCAAGTGTAGGATCTCCAGCTCTCGCTTGGTCAGGCTCTGGAGTGTCTCATTGGCGGGCGGACCCGCATCGAGTGACTGTCCGCTCGCGATTCGCTGAAAATCAACGCTCGCCGGGAGTTCACGATCTACCCAAATTTCACCGGCGTGCACTTTCCTTATTGCCTGGAGCAAGGTGGGTGACGAAACACCTTTGAGAATATAGCCGCGAGCGTGCCCCTTGGCGGTGTCTAATACATTCTCGGTCTCCGAATAAGCAGTGAGAATCATCACCTTCGTTGCTGGACTCTTTGCATTGATTTTGGCCAACGACTGGAGGCTGTCTCCTTTGGGCATTTTGAGATCCAGAAGCAGGATATCCGGCCGCATGCGCTCGACAACGCTGACCGCTTCATCGCCACTAGAGGCCTCACCGACTACCAGAATATCTTTCTCCATGGAAAAAATTCGCCTGAGACCCTCACGAAATAAAGCATGGTCATCGGCAATAACTAGTTTAATCGGCCCCACGTTTCGGGTCCCATTCTAATACTACGATAGTTGTACGTAGCTTATCAAAAACCAAAAGAGTTATGGAAGATACTGGGACTTATTGCTTAAAAGTAGCCGGGTAGCCATCAGCCGGTATCAACGGTGGCCACGCGACCGTCTGTTTGGTTTCGCAAGTCAATCTAAAGTCTCCGAATGTCAAGACGATGACTCTTCGAAGCATTACCTTTTTCCCTGGGAGGTTCATAATGGATTTACAAATCAAGTTATTCACTGGCCTGGACCGGGGAAATCACGTGATAATAATAACCCGCGGTGCAATAGACATTGAGGGATTTAGAGAGATATTTCGCAACGTTGTGAATACAACCCATTCCCTCCTTGACTGCAAGGTGCTGATCGATCTCCAAGATGCGACGTACAAACTGGAACCGGGAGATATCCGCGCTTTTGCCGACAATCTAAGGCCGGAGTATTGGCCCAATACCAACAGAGTTGCCCTGGTTTCTGAGCCAGACCCACAGGACTACCGCCAGCTGTGTGTTCTGAGCACGTTTTTGTCGAATCGGGCTATCAAAAACGCTGTCTTTAAGGACACAAAAACCGCTGTGAATTGGCTCGCTGAACTAATGTAGCTCCGATAGCTGGCCGGGCAGCAAACTCAGGCTTGGCCACCTATTTCCTGCGTAGGCGCAGACTGTCTCGTAGCCTTCAAGATTCGTAAACCACTGTCTATTTTTGAAAGCCAAAGATCTTGCCGTACTCAGAGGTGAGGCGATCCACCATCTCGGCCTGTTCTTGTTTCATGTAGATGACCTTTTTCCCCTGCGCGTATTTGTAGGCCGGTGTGCCGGGGACAAAGGCTGAGGTTTGCCCGCCGAACTTGTACAATACTTCCTGAGCTTGCGTAGTCGTGAGAAAAGCAGAGAACAGATGTCCCGCATTGGGATGCGGGGAACCTTTGAGCACGCCTGCATTGTAAGCCGGAGAAATCACGGGCGTCACCTCTTCGGCATGGACGATCGGCGCACCCTTCAGCTTGGCCTGATGTGTGAAGCTATCCGTCATCGTGATCGTGACGAGAATTTCACCCAACTGTAGGCGCGTGTAAAGCGTGCCGAATTCTCCCAGCATCGGCTCTTGTCGCGCCAGAAGTTTCACGTACTCCGTTGTCTTGCTCTCTCCCCATAGCGTCGCCAGCCGGGCGAGATGGTGCGTGGCGGTGCTCATGCCCAATTTGCCGCCTTTCCACTTGGGGTCGAGAAGATCCTGCCAGCTCTTGGGGACGTCTTGCGAAGCCACGAGCTTGTTGTTGTAGGCCGGCATGACAAACTGGTTCGCTAAAATAACCGTGCCGCTGTCAAATTGAATTGCCTGTGGATCGACACCGATTTTCGTGTAATCGAATGTTTTGTGGAGTTTCTTCAGCCAGAGAGTGGCATGGCCTCCATCATGCACCAGCATGACATCCCATTCTTGCGGCAGGCCGGAGGCTGATATTCCGACAATTTTCCCCACGTCTCTGGTCATCGACCCAGAGGGGCTAAAATTCAACTTGAGGTTCAGACCGTAGTGCTTGTTGAATGCTTCGCCCAGTCTCTGGGCTCCTTGAGGAGTCAAGGTGGACGGTGCATAGAGTTCGATGACGCCCTCCTTTTTCGCGCCGGCGATGAGTTCGTCAATGGGCGCTGCACTTGCTGGCCAAATGGACACGCCAAAAATGAGCAGCGCTACTAGAAATGAAGCACCATTGAATCTCCATTGCTTCACGGACCACCTCCTGTTATCGACTTGATGGGCACTTTATTGCGGCTGTGACAGGTTCGCAAGAATAATATTTCTTGACTCCCGTCTCGACGCGCCCTAATCTCTCGCGGAGTCAAAATGAAATAAACCTAACTTAAGAGAAGCGACCCGGCGGCTCGCATGCTGGAAAGAAGCATCGATGGTAAGGAAAGGAGCTAACATGTTCCCCATTGATCGAATGATTTCGTTAGGAGTAAGAAAGGGATTGCAAATCCTTCTCGGTGCGACCTTTGGTCTGACCTGTCCGCTTACCGCCGCGGGAGCAGAGCTCGGCGGAAAGCCGGAGAAGGCAGCGGTCTCTATCGCCTACGTATCACCTAGCGCTGCCTTCACCCCGCTTTTTGTCGCCGCCGAAGCCGGCCTTTTTTCCAAATACGGACTGAATGTGAAGGCCCAATTGCTTGGCCCTGCAGTTGCCCAGCAGGGTCTTGTTTCCGAGGAAATTGATATCCTCGTAGACGGGCCTCTTCTAATACCGGCTAGGCTCGGTGCCGCGCGCGTTAGATATTTTGGGGCATACATGCAGCGCTATGCGTTTCAGATATGGGGCATAGCAGGAATCACGGCCCTCGAACAATTGAAGGGGAAGACAATAGCGGTATCGGTGCCGCGCGGTGCGATCGACATCTCCACCCGCGAAGCACTCAAAAAGAAAGGAATCACGCCTGACAGCGACGTCAAATTCGTATATAACGCTCAAGTTCCGGCCGTTCTCACAGCGATTCTAACCGGGACGGTTTCAGCAGGCACCATATCTGCCCCTCTCAACCTCAAAGCAAAAGAGGCCGGCCTCAATTTTTTGCTGGATATTGGAGAGCTGAATATCTCCGGATTGCAAGGAGCGTATGGAACAACCGAGCGGTTTCTCGGCAACCATCCGCATACCCTCTATGCGTTCAGTAAAGCGATGGCTGAAGGCGTTGTTCTTTCCAAAAGAGATAGCGCTCTGGCAAAGAAAGCGATCGGCAAATTTGCCAAGGTCGATGATAGTAAGATACTCGATGCGTCTTATGATGCCTACGCCCCTTATATCGAGACCAACCTTGCCGTCCGGGATCAAGTGATCCGAGCGGAGTTGGGGTACCTGGACCCCAAAGAATTTCCCCAGGCGAAGAATGCGAATCCAAGAGATTTCTTTGATAATTCGTTCGTCGAGAGCTTGGAGAAGTCCGGTTTCTTCGCGACGATCGGCCTGGGCAGATGAAGCGACTGCCGCTACACAACTAAGGAGTCAGCAACGCTCGTCAGTTGGTGCTAGAGGTGCCTTTCCGATAGCGCGCGGCTCCCATGTGGCCCATCCCGATAACCAGCAATCCGAGGATCAGGTGAATCATCTGGATTACCCAGTGAAACGAGCCAAGCATGAGTGCCGACTGGTTCATGCCGAGGATTATCATGGTTGCCCCCACTACCAGCGCACAGGTCGCGAATGAGCCAGCTACCACTTTTGGAAAATGCCTGCCCGATACCGATGACCCAGAGAGCGCCCACCGCCAAAAGACCCAGCAGCATGTGCATTTGAATCAGGTTTGGAGCGCTGTTGGTCCAGATCAGGAGGCCCAGGATCAACGCCAGCAATCCCGCAAAGCTCAAGACAACGGATGCGATACGGATGACCATAACGGAGAGATTTTCGATTCCAATCTGCTTTCGAAGTCTCGGATAATTTTTCTATTATGCTGCCGGTGAGATCTTTCTTTCCGGCAGGCCTTTTTCACTCTGTGAATTGCAGCAACAGTACACTTAGGCTTGCAATGGACACGTAGCCATACACGACCGCCGTGACCGTAAACGCCGTGATCGTTAGGGATCGTCGTCTGTTCCTGAGGGCAAAGATCAATAAAAGCAAAACACACGCAAATGTTTTCGAATAGAACAAACCCCAGATCCCACACCCCATTCGGATATGGCGCGACTCGACAAGCGGATTGGCCTCGGGCACGCCCTCAGACAAGACATGGTAGCTCAGCAGCCCATCGAACACCTGAAGCAGTAAGTTAAGGATAAAAGGGAACCAGACAGCGGGAATCAATGGTGCAGTCATAGAATTCGCTTATTTCCGGAGACGCTCATTGTCAAGCCTCGTCGTAGAAAAATTTCCCTGTCCGTACGCAATCAACTGAGAGCAAAACTGGCGGGCCTGATGCGCTCCCAATCGCTAAAAGGATGCCGCGGCTGAAAAGCCTGCGTCTTAACGCAGTTCAGAGATATTCGTTGTGTGGTAGTGCTAAAAGGAAGGAAGACCGTTGGCAGGGAGGCCAGAGTCAATAACCCAACGTGATTCTTGCCCCCCATCCCTGGTCATTTCGTATCTTTCGCAGAACGCCGGCAGCTCACGCTGTTTCCCGTTCTAGGCGGAGCATGGCCGCTTTGAGACTGGAGCGCATGCGCTCGAGAGAACGGGCAAGGTCTCCGATCTCGTCACGCGATTCTACGCATTTCCCACTGACCGACGTTTCCAGGTCACCCTTGGTAACCTTGTCCGCAACTTCCGTTAAGCCTACGATGGGTCGAACAATCCAATGCGCCAGAATAAACGACAGCAGGGTGCCGACGAAAGGAACGATCGCAATTATTCCGATGAAACGAAAAAGGGTGCTGTGGACTTCTCTTTCAACGACATCGGCCCAAAACCCCACATGTACACTTCCCACCTGTCCCTCCAGAACGGGGACACTGGTTTCATAGATCGTTTTGTCCCTCAATAAAAGTTCTTGCTTTCGGGTTTCGCGTTGTCCGGCGGCGGAAAGTCCTTGCCGGAGCTCTGGAGGGAAGGATTCCAAGGTATGGGCGACGATTTCACCTTTATTATCTTCGATATAGGCGTAAGCCACGCCATCAAGAAGCGAATACTTTCTCAACAAGGCATGAAGCGCTAGGAGATTTCTTCCGACCAAGTGGCCCGCGGTTGCATCACTCAAGTTACTGGCTACAGCGAGAGCCCGTCTGTCGAGTTGATCCCGCAACATGTTGTTGGTGAGTTGATACATCGCGGCAATCACAAAAACACTCAAAACCAACATGACGACGGCATACGTGCCGCCGATCTTCCATTTGAGGCTAATACGGCGCGATTCTGGGTCCATTTTGTCTCCTTAGTTAGATAGCGTACATACTCCCGGCAAAGTTTATCCATTTCGCTTTCCAATATTGGATAGCGATGACGCCCTTTGTTGTCCTACGAGAACAAAACTCCTGACCGAAGATGTATGAAAAAAAACTCATAGTCTGGTTCATTTCAATTTGTCAAGCGAAATACGCGCAGGCCAGGGAAGGCGGCCCGTTTCTTGGTGAACGGCAAGCCGAAGTGGATTCCTGCGGCGAACGCGGCGAGTCCCATACCTTCATTATGGTCCATGCCGGGACCTTTATATTCCGTGCCGTAGTAGTCCCGGATTTTCCACGGCGCGAGCTCGTCACCTTGCCGTCGGTGAGATAAAAATTGGGCTCCTCCAAGGCTTTCTCTTCTTCTTTAAACTCGTAAACGTCTATGTAGAACTGCACCAGAGAACATCACTGGCTTATAGTCTGCCGTTTAGGAAACTGTCAATCGAGGTTTAAGCCGAGTGCTTGGGATCACAGGTGATCCGCGCGAAAATACGGTCTGTCTAGAAAACATTGTCTTGGCGCTAGAGACTGTGTTATGGCGTTAACGCGAATGCTTTCTGATTCGGTCATCGGGGCAAGGTAAGGAGATTTCTTATGCGCACGAACGGAACGACGATAGATCGAAGGGAGTTCCTCAGGCGGGGCACTGCGCTAACCGTGGGAACTTTGATGGCACCCGCCTTTCTGGAGAGCGCATGGGCGGCCTCAAAAGATCGAGTGATCATTTTTCAGGGGGTCGGTTTGGATTCGCTGCATCCCTACGCCTATAGCGGCGGCGGCATCGTTGGCATCTGGCAACACATGATAGAGCCGTTGGTCCAGATGGACTACGGGCAAAATGAATACGTCGGGGTTCTGGCCGAGTCTTGGGAATTTCAAGATAGGAGATGGGTATTTAAACTCAGGAAGGGAGTCCGCTTTCACAACGGATCTCCCTTTATGTCCAAGGACGTGGTGTTTTCTCTCGATAGAATGAAGAGCGACAAGAGAAGTCTGCAGGGAGGCGACATTGCGGAGCTGGAGGTGGAAGCTCCGGATGATTACACCGTTGTGATGACGACCAAGAATCCGAGTGCCATCCTGCTTGACCGGCTGGACACTCGTTTCATCATCAGCAAGGCCGCCGCCGACAAATATGGAGAGCAGATGGACAATTACGCGATAGGCACCGGGCCATATAAATTTGTGAGCTGGCAACGAGGCGGCAGTTTGGCGTTGAAGCGGAATGACGACTACTGGGGACCCAAGCCCGAAATCAAGGAAGTGATCTTAAAAGGCGTGAAGGAAGAAGCAGCACGCGTCGCGGGTTTGCTGGCAGGCCAGGCGGATATCATCAGCAATCTTTCGATTGAAGAGATACCGCGTGTCGAAAAACATCCGCGGACGCGCGTCGAAAAGGTGCCGGGATTTCGGATGTATTTTTTGGCGATGAATGTGACTCATAAACCTTTCGACAACAAGCTCGTGCGCAGGGCCGTCAATCATGCCGTAGATCCACAGGTGATTATGAAACACATCTTCGACGGCAATGGCGATGTGCTTAACGGTCCTTTGAACTCGAATATGGTTGGCTACGATCCGAATGTGAAGCGCTATCCGTATGATCCGAAAAGGGCGCGTGAGCTGCTCACTCAGGCCGGCTATCCCAACGGATTTGAGGTCAAGCTGCATTTTTCGCCCGACCGCCATCTCAAGGGCAAGGAAGTTTGCGAGGTAATCGCGAGTCAGCTAGCCAAAGCCGGTGTGAAGGTTGAGCTCATCGGCCAGGAGTATGCGGTTTACTGGGGCAAAGATGGCGTCAACGGCGGCAAGCTGCCGTTTTATTACGCCGGTAGAACGGCGAGTGATGGCGATACACTCTATGATCAGTACTTTCACACCGGCGTCACCAAGCGAATCGGTTACAGCAACCCTGAGTTCGACAAGCTCATTCAAGAGGAGCAGAAGACCGGCGATCAGAAAAAGCGCGTGGCGTTTCTGCAGCAAGCAGGGCGGATTCTTATGGAGGATGCTCCCTTCGTCCCGCTCTACACTCTGGCTGAGATTTACGGCCTTGCGAGAAATATTTTCTGGAAAGGCAATCCGGACAACCGAATCCTTGCGGCTGAAATGAAGATTAAGCTTCTAGCGAGAACTCACCGCGAGGATATACGCTATTCATCAAAATTTGTGATGCTCGCCTAACCAATCGGAGCGGCCTAAAGGCCCTTCGCACTAGCGACCGTTCACAAACTCGTCGAGCGCTTGACCGAAGGCTGCGCCGTGAATTCCATAGGAGCTGAAATCCCCCGCAAACGCGCTTAAGGCCCAGAGCGCCGCATCGCGGTATCGGGACTCTCCTGTCGCCCCTGCGAGCCCAAGGAAGAACGATGCCGCCGCGCCGTTTTGCTCGATCAATGTCAGGCGAAAGCTGAGGTAAGCGTATCCCGGAATGGCGAGGTCGTAGTAGCCTCCGTCGGGATTTTTGAGCCGCGACAGAATAAACTCAGCCAGGTCTTTGGCCCGCTCGAGATATCCGGCATCGCCCGTAGCCCTGTGAGCCTTGAGCAGCGCCGCTCCCAAGCGCGCTTGATCATTCAGTAGTCCCGGGACATGGGCTGCGCCATCGAAGTAATGAAACATTCCTCCATCGGGGCAGCGGCAATGCTCCCAAAGAAAATCCAGTGCCTTCAGCCCGCGCTCTTTGCAACCCGGGTTTGCCAAAATCGAGGCGGCCTCGAGATAGGCGGTAATCGCTTGCGCGTTCGCATCAGTGTAAACACAGTTATCTATAATCGTAAAAAATTCTTCGCGTGATGAAGATGGCGCCGTTTCGCTGCGCAGGAAATCCTCGCAGCCGTAAAAACTCTGGTTTGCGGAATGAGAAAGTTTGCGGTCGATATAGTCGATGATGTCTTCGGCCATATGGCCATATTCCGAGTACTCTGTGATTCGAAAAGTCCGTAGGCAGTTTGTCAACAGCCCAGCTTGTTCCGCCAGCAGCTTTTCACGATGAGGACGACTCCAGTCCGCATTGGAGCACGTGCGAAAATAACCACCCTCTTCGCGATCGTGCATCTCACCTTCTCTCATCCGGTCCAGGGTGAGGCGGACGTGATCGAGGTAGCTCGCGTCTTTCGTCGCCTCATAGCGGGAAAGCAAGAAATCGTTCGCTTCCGGATGGATGAATTTCTGGCCCCGGCCATAGCCGCCGTGAACGCGGTCCGCAATCTCCATGATGACCGCGGTGACTTCCGTTAAGGTGGAGCCCGTCGGGTGGCTGCGCGTTCCTGCGGCCGCTGCGTCGGAAGGAGTCTCGGCCGAATTGTTTCGCGCTGACCGGATTTCTTCCTTCTTTTCCTGATAACCCGTGTAAATGCTAGCCAGCAGATTTCCGAACTCCTCGCTGGGGAGATAATTCGTAACGCCGAGAAGTTCTCCTGCGGGAGCCATGAAAGCGATGGTCGGCCAGCCGTTTAGATTGTAACGCGTGTTGATATCGGGGCGTTGGGTGTCCTCGACGCGAACGGCGACAAAGTAAGCGTTGAGTAGCGCGATGTTTTCGTCGTCCGAGAAAGCGCCTTCGTCCATGCGCTGGCAGAACCTGCACCAAAATGCCGTCAGAAAAAGCATCACCGGTTTGTCTTCGGCTTGGGCTTTGGTAAACGCATCATCGCTCCATTCATGCCAACGAATGAGATTAGCCCGGTTAGGATTTGGCGAGAAGCGAATCATGAGCAAAGATAAATCAGACCGTAACCCTTTTCTAGCATCATTTAAGTTGCAGAAGAAGCGACGAACCACGGTCCAGTTTTGGAGGCTCGCTGAGGAAGTTGGCGCGCCGTCCACCGTCATGGGCGCCGGTCTTTGTAGGGACAGGTTTCAAACCTGCCCTCTTTTGTTTGCCGCGCGTTGACAAAGCTAGCCGGTCCGCCTTAAGAATGCTTTTAGGCTCCGAGAGGAGAGCGCAATGCAATTAACACTCGCATATCATCCGGTCGGGGAAATTCTTTTTGGAACGCAGACGCGCCTTAACGGGACAACGCTGGTTGTCGATCCGGAGGAGCTGCGCCGAGTGGTCCTGGAAGACGAAGCTATCGAAAGCATGGAGTTCGAAATTGTCCGGCCCGGGGAAAGCTGCCGCGCCGGGCCGATCTTCGACATTGTCCAACCACGAGCGAAGGAGCCTGGATCAAGTCCTGATTTCCCCGGCATTTTGGGACCGCCGATGCCTGCCGGCGTCGGGATCACGCATGTATTGGAGGGAGCCGCAGTTTCAGTTTTGGCGGAAAGATCGCCGGGAGAGTCGAGAAGCGTGACGGGCCGGGTGTTGGAGATGAGCGGAGTTGCTGCCGAAGCAACGGTATACTCTTCGATGCAACATTTAGTGGTCATCCCGCACACGCGAGCCGGATTGCCGATTCACGCTATAGACAAGGCCTACCGCAAGGCGGGCCTGAAGGTTGCCGTTTACCTTAGCCGCGCCGCGCTGAATCATACTCCGGAATCTACACAGACCTTTGACCCGGTTGGTCCAGGGGAGGGAGGACGCGAGGGATTGCCACGGTTCGCTTACGTCGGCCAAATTTTTTCCCGCCAGCGGAAACCCGCCGTGGACGAGCCGATTCTCTACGGTGCCAACACAGAGGGGATGCTGCCGGTCGTACTCCATCCCGACGAATGGTTGGATGGAGCGATCGTGCCGTCGCTCCAGTCCTGGTTCGGCGGCACCGAGACCTATTTCTACCAGAATCACCCTGTGATCCTGGAGCTCTACCGGCGCCATCAGGCACGGGAGATCGATTTCGTCGGGACCATCGCCACGATTGCCGGGTCCGATAACTTCGACCGGGATCGCCATTGCCGGGTGGCTGCAAATCTAGTGAAGTGGAACTTGAAGGCCGATGCTGTGGCGCTCACAAAATGGGGTGGTGGATTACCCCACGCCGACTTGGCGGAGACCGCGCGACTGCTGGAAGGCATGGGTATACGTACCACCGTGATGGTTTCCGACATGTCCAAAGACCGCCGCGTAGAGTCGGCGCTCCTCTTCAATTTTCCGGAAGTGAACGCCATCGTCTACAATGGGGGTAACGGCACTCAGTGGGAGATACCCCGTGTGCAGCGAATTATCACCGCAACGCCGGAGCTGGCGGAGCTACTGGGCGGACCGATGATGATCGGGGCTTGGAACGTCGTCGGCGTTACGAATCAGCAGGGCGCGTCGCGAATGCGAGCACTGGTTTATTAATGTATTCGGCACCAGGCAAAAGAAAAAGGGGAGACATCGAGGACAGAACAACCGCAGAGAACGCAAAGGTCACAAAGTATAACGCTATGTGTTCTATGCGTTCTTTGCGGTTAAGTGTTTTTTCCTCTTATGGTGGAGGTTTCTGAAATGCGAGTTGTACATTATCTGAATCAATTCTTCGGCGGTATCGGCGCGGAAGAGCAAGCGGGGATGGGCCTCGAAGCGCGCACCGGCGCAGTGGGCCCCGCCAAGCTCTTGGAGCAATTGTTGGGCGAAGGCGCTCAGGTCGTGATGACCCTCGTTTGCGGCGATAACTATGCCGTCGAACATGAGGAAGAGTTGGTTGCCTCCGTTCTGGAAAAGGTCCGCGGCGCAGGTGCGGATCTATTCGTCGCGGGACCGTGCTTCGAAGCGGGCCGCTATGGGATGGCGGCCGGCGCCCTCTGTGTTGCCGTCCAATCGCAGGTCGGTATTCCCGTCATCACCGGAATGAGCGAGGAAAACCCCGGCGTCGATCTGTATCGCGATGCACTTTATATTACCGACTCGGGCACCAACGCTGCCCGGATGCGCGACGTGTTACTTAAGATGGCAAAACTCGGGAGAAAGCTGGTTAACAAGAACGCCATCGGTTTACCTGCAGAGGAAGACTACCTGCGCCGCGGGCTATTGCGCGACCAGGTGGTCGACCAGACGGCGGCGAGGCGACTCATCGACATGCTAGTGGCGAAAGTCAAAGGCGAGCCGTTCGAGTCAGAGATGTTGCCCACATCATTCGAGCCGGTGCCGATGCCCTCCGGCGTTAAAGATCTTTCCAAAGCCAAGGTGATGCTCATCACGGACGGCGGGCTTGTTCCGAAAGGCAATCCGGACAAGATCCACGGAACTGCGGCGACGCGGTGGGGCGCCTATAGCATCGAAGGTCGTGACGTTCTCAGCGGCAAAGATTACGAGATCTCCCACGGTGGTTATGATGCGCGATTTGTCCAAGAAGATCCGGATCGTCTCGTACCCCTCGACGCGATGCGCGAGATGGAAAGGAGCGGCGTCATCGGCAAGCTCCACGACGAATTCATTTCGACTTCGGGCCGGGCGAACCCGCTTTCTAACACGCGCCGTCTCGGCCGGGAGATGGCGGAAAAGGCAAAGCAGGAGGGGGTCGATGCCGTCATCCTCACCTCCACCTGAGGCACGAGCACTCGCAGCGGCGCTGCGATCACAACTGAGCTGGAAAAAGCCGGAATTCCGGTGGTGCAGATTACCTCCGCCATGTCGATTGCGAAGATGGTCGGATCCAACCGCGTCGTTCTAGGGCATGGCATCGTTCATGTCACCGGCGATGCCAAACTGGCGCCCGAAGAAGAAAAAGACTTGCGCCGCAAGCTCGTGCAAAAGGCGCTCAGCGCACTGCAATCGAGCGAGAAGTAGAAGCTGCGTTGATTACGCGTTACGCCAGCGTACGCAACAGTGGGCTCAGTTGCCCAACACCTTCTTCAAACGATCGATGATCTCCGGCGGCTGGCTCGTCACTTCTTTGGCCAACTTCTCAAGCTCCTCGCCGCCTACAGGATCGAATTCGTAATTCCTCTTTTTCACTTCCTCTTGCAACTGGGGGTCGTTCATCGTCTTCGTATAAGCCTCGCGCAGGGTCTTTAACCGATCGGCCGGAACACCGGGAGGGCCGAGCATGGGCCGCCCCATGGAATCGGCCGTAACCAGCACCGCGGCGAGGCGCCGTCCGGCTTCAGTCGTCTTGTATTGATCCATGAGTTCAAAGATGGTGGGAGTGTCCGGCAGTCTTCGGTCCCGCTTCTTCCCCGTCTGAAAAAGGTTGCGCACGAAGCCGTTCTTGCGCCACGTATGATAGGGCTCACGGCCAAAGAAAGCCTCTATGGTAAAAGCGCGGCATTGAATTTCGCCGCGCTCGACACCTAGATCAATGTCGGTTCCGCCGGGATAGCCGGTAACGATGTTGAACTTCGCGCCCACGGTTTCCTGCAACAACTTGGGCAGATAGGAATCAGGTCCGGTGACTCCCGTCGCGCCACATTTGGGCGGCTCTTTGGCGGTGCGGACATCCTCAATAGTTTTGTAAGGAGAGTCAGCACGCATGTACATCTGCGATTCGCCGCGGGCCGGAGCGCCGATCCAGGTAAACTTAGCCCAGTCGAACTGGATTTCCGATCTCCCAATGAGCTGATTCAGGTAGAGAGAAGGAATGATGGAGCCAATCAGTGTTAAACCATCGGGTTTGACCATCGTATAAAGATGATTGGCCGCGACCACGTGGCCCGCGCCGGGCATATTCTGAACGATGAACTCGGGGTTCCCTGGAATGTGCTTCCCCATATGGGCGACGATGAGACGGGCCCACAGGTCGTAAAGGTTGCCCGGTGGAGTGCCCACGATAACCCTCACGGTCTTTCCCTGATAGAAGGGCGATTGGGCTTGAGCAGGGGTGATGCCCCAGAGGAGGAAGCACAGAAGAGGAGAGATGATTCTTTTCATATATCGCACCTCCGCTAGATCGTCTCGCGCTCACAGTTATCTCAGCTGGACTGACCAAGTCAAACGTGGAATCTCTCAGAGAACACTGGCCTACGTCGGCGGGCCAGCGGTAAATCTGGTTTGGATCTGGAGATGTGATAGGATCGTGGAAACTATGAAGGTCGTTCTTAAAGCGACGGCAAACGTCCTCTTTATCTGCTTGCTTGTCGTCGAAGCCCACGCCGCTGATCGCCTGCGCCTCGGCTATTCCTCGATTACGGCGAATCGACTGCCACTTTGGCTGGCACAGGAAGCGGGAATTTTTGCGCGCCACGGAATCGACGCCGAGTTGCTTCTGATACCGAGTGGGACCACCGGCGTGCAGGCTCTCGTGGCGGGCGAAGTGCAGATCTTGTCCGCCACCGGCGCGACCGCCGTTGCCGCCGCGCTCCGCGGCGCGGATGTGGTAATCATCGGTAGCCTGGGAGTCATTGAATACAAGCTTGCGGCGCTGCCGCAGATTCGGAATACGGAGGCGCTTAAGGGAAAGAGGGTGGGAATCAGCCGCTTCGGATCGTTCACCGATTTTGCATCGCGGCGAGTGCTTCGCCACGTAGGGCTCAATCCAGAAAAAGATGTGGTGCTGTTACAAACCGGCATTGCCGGCGCTACACAGAGGCTGATGGCTATGTTCAATGGAACGATGGATGCCACCCTCACGCAGGTGGATACCATCTTGTTGGCCCAGATCAAACTGGGAAAGGAGGTCTCGGTGCTCGGGGGCCTGCTGGAGACGGGCTATCGCGCCACGGGGGCGGATATCATGACATCGCGACGCTTTCTCAAAGAGAAGCCCGAAGTCGCCAGACGCTTCATGATGGCGATCGTTGAAGGCATTCATATGGCGCGCACACAGAAGGCTGCGGCGCTGCGCATGATCAGCAAGCAGCTAAAGGAAAACGACCCGCGGATTCTCGAAGCGCAATATCGGACCTTCGTGATCGATACTTTTCCCACAAAGCCCTATCCCGATGAGGTCACGGTCCGCTTTTCTCTCGAGGAGTTGGACAGAGAGTTTTCCGGAGCCAAAGACAAAAACGTAAGTCAATTCATCGACGCGAGTCTTCTCGGGGCCATCGACCAGAGCGGTTTCATCGATAAACTGTATAAGTGATTTCGTGATGGAGCGCTGCGTTCGATGGCGACCGCTTATTTCCCGCTGAGCTCGCGACGAACCTCTCTCAGCAGGCTGAAATCGACGACTTTGTCTACCGGGATCTCACCGATATTTTTGTCTGACTTGCGAATGATGTCAAAATGTACCTTTAATTGCTTCTCGCCGATGATGCCGTCTTCATTGAGAGCTTTGACGATTGCCGCGTAAGATTCTTTCGCCACGTCCGGCTCGACTTTCCATTCTTTCTGAATCACTCCGATCGTCCCTTCAGGATTTTCCTTGGCAAAACGCAAGCCGCGATACAACGCTCGCACGACTTTTTTCACTTCTTGCGGATGCTCTTTAATGCGCTGCTCCGTAGTGGAGTAGCCGTTGCTGGCAAACTGCACCACATCGCCGACAAAAGAAATTTCGTTGAAGCCGTCCCGCTTCAACAACACGACGGCGGGAACGGGAACGATGATCGCCGCGACCGAGCCCACGCGCAGCGCCGCAACGCGGGTCCCTTCGCTGCCTATTTGGATAATCAGGGCGTCACGTTCAGGCTCGACGCCGAAGTGTTTGAGGACGAGACGGGCGGAAAGATCGGAGGTGCCCCCAAATTGGCTGACGCCGACTCGCTTGCCCTTTAGTTCCGCCACCGACCCGATCTCCTTTTGCGCCACCAGGTAGTACATGGGACGATCGGCGCCGTAGAAAATTGCCCTGATGGGCGCGCCCCGCGCCGCGAGGCGTAGCCCGGAATCGGCGAGCCCATGATACTGCACGTCCCCCGACAGCAAAGCATTTTGAGCCATGGCGGGAATCAACCTGGGCAACTCGATATCGATGCCTTCATCTTTGAAAAAGCCCCGATGAACCGCTACGAAAAGCGGAAGGTAGCCCATGGAATTGCCGGGCAGCGCGAACTTGATTTTGTCGGCGGCCAGGACGGGAGCGGACAGATTCGAGACGGCCATGGCCACGATAAGCGCAAAGGCTATCATCCATTTCTGAAAACTTTGATAATGCACACCTTCCTCCTTTTAGCTATTCTGGGATGTCGATCTTGCAAATTTCGCGTAACATACGCGGTTTCTTACGTCAATCAACAGGAGCGGGCTCAAGGACGGACACCCGTGAGATAGAGCTGGTATTTAAGCCTGCATCTCTTTACGACCCTGCGGAGATCATGTTACGCTCCGAACTCAACAACAACAACGCGAGGAAAATATTTATGAAAATCATCGAGCGGTCATATAGCACGAAAGACGACGGGATAGCAGGGTTTATGGCTTATCCCGAGAGAAAGGAGCCAGGGCCGGCGCTGTTTCTTATCCATCCCAAGGGGGGACTCGGCGAGTACATCAAAATCGAGACGCGCAAGTTTGCAAAGCTCGGCTATAGCACGTTTGCAATTAACGTTTTCGAGCAGCTCGGCTATCCGGCCGCGACGCACATCGAAACGGGGTCGCAGATACAGGCCAAGACTCCGGATCCTGAGTTTACACGTGTGCTAACCCAAGGCTGGCGTCATCTGCTCGCCCAGCCTCACGTGAACAAGAACAGAGTTGCCGTTTGTGGCTATTGCATGGGCGGACGCATCGCGATTCACCTCGTCGCCGCGACTCCCGATGTGCGGGCCTTTGTCGGCTACTATCCGACCGTGCGCGACGAACCGCAAACCGAATTGCGGCCAGTTCACCCATCGGTCGCGGCAAGAAAAATTCGCTGCCCGTCTATCATCCTGTATGGCGCCGACGACATAACCACGGTTATCCCGGTCCAAGACAAGATGATGTATGCCTTCAGAGAAAATGGCCAACCCCTGGAGTGGCATTTCTTCCCATTCGGCGGTCATGGCTACGTGGATCCCGGCGCGCCTGGTTATCATGCACACACGGCTGATCTCTCGTGGCCATTGGTCACGGATTTCATGGAGCGCCATCTCAAGTGGGACTCGCCCTCTTTTCTCGAATAGTCGCCAGTTAGCTGTTTTATGAGACCGGTTCCAGCGCGTCACGGCGGCGCGTTGGAACCGTTGTAAGCGAGGTTAAAGAAAGCGGCGATTAGCCGGCTCCCCTCAGCGTGCTCTTAAAACCTTCGATCGTAAGCTTCCCGTTCACCATTCTTTCCAGGTCCGAAGCGCTGACGGGGTGATGTAGATCGCCGACTTTAAGATCCCAGTGAAAAATCTCGCCGAGTGCCGGCAAGCCGCCGGGTAGCCGCTCGTCGGTGTGAGCAATCGAAATATCTTTGCCGCGGTAAACGCCGCGAACGTCGGCGCCGTTGGCGCGGCACCACGCGAGGACCTGCTCGAATGTCATAGCCGCCTCGCAATCAATCGACAGGATTCAATAGATGTTCTTTAAGGCCGGTGTGAACGCCGTAAATAACCTTACCAATTTTCGGTTTGGGTTTCGGTTCCGTGCTGACCTGATAAAGGATCAGACGGCCCGTGCCGGTGTTGTTCAGTTGATAGAAAAAACCTGCGGGAACGTGCACTGCCTGGTGTTTGGTTAACTTGAACTCTTCGTCATCCTTGAGGCCTTTCATGGTGCATTCGCCCTCGACCACAAAGAAGGTGTGATCTGAACCGGGATGACAGTGCAACTCGTCATTGACTCCCGGCTCATAACAGTTGAGCGCAATATGGGCGCGATCGGTTTGAGTTGGGCGAACGTAGTTTCGTCCCGTCGGTTTGCCCCATTGGGCCTGCTTTTCCGTATCAACTACGGTTATTTTCTCTATGTTGTCCATTTCGCACCTCCGGATGAATTTCTTATGATTTGATACCAATTTCCAATTTTTGCAAGTGTACAGGACGTGATCGGGACAAGACAAGCCCAGCCAGCATTCTTTTTATTGGTACGTTGACAAGAAAGAACATCCGGCCATAGTCGGTTCGGGTTTTCTGTTCAAGTGCGTCGCCGCGGAGTTCCCTTCCCCTTGGTAGGCGCCCCTTCTTCGTCTTAACGACATCATTTCTCTCGCTGAACTGCCGACCTAAGGCAAGAACGGGCCGGACCAGTGGTTGAAGCTGCTACGTGAGATCACGCGCGAATGATATTTCGTGCCTTAAGCTTTCTGACAAATCTCTTTAGTTATAGAAGCATTGCATCATTTTTCTCACCCTCTTTTGATATTGCCACCTGCGCACCGTGATCCGTTGGTTAAGGATCAGAAGGTAAGTCATTAAATAAAAAGAGAAATACTGATTGGTTCTTGGGGCTACAGTCGTGGTGGACTGGACGCGCTGCTAGCGAGTGGTATGAGTATAGGCAGTAAAGAAGGGAGGAAGAATATGGCAGCCAGGATCGACAGCACGGTATGCCGCAAGCGGCCCAAGAAACGGCAAGGCGCCAAGCAATAACTTTGAATACGAAGAAAAACGAGTCTTTTGACAAAGGCTCTTAATTGCTTTTTCAAGCAATAGACTAAAACCACGAAAGGCCTGCGTTCGACTAACGCAGGCCTTTCTCGTTGGTGTGGATGGTTGCGCGTGGTGATTAGAAAAACGCCAGGGTGCGCATCTCGATGCTTTCCCGGGGCGGAGCGTCCGGCGGGCTTGTGGGGTCGTCGAACGCACAATGGGCGGTCCATCGGGCGCGGCCGTCTCTTGCCGACTCGAAGGTTTTGAACACGATCGCTTCATTGCGCTTCATGTTGGGGAAATAGTACCAGACATGGTCGGGGTTGAAAGTCATGTGACACGTTTCGCCGACCCGATCCGGGTAAATCCGCGCGCTGGCGACGAGTTCCTTCGTTCCGATGCTGCGCGCGTCGGCAATCGCCAGCGGCTCCCGCTGCACGGGGTTGTTGATCGGCCGCCAGGTCTGGACGATGGCAAAGCGGCGTTTGAGAAGCTCTTCGGCTTCGTCGGGGAGTAGGTCGCGCACGCGCTGCGGCCCGGACCAATCGGTATAGTCATTATGAGCATTGCGCACGGGGCCACTGATCTGTTTCGCTTCACGAGTCGCCTGGTCGGCGGAGCGCAAGGTGTGATCGAAGACAACGACCCGCTTGGCGCCGGAGGTCCTCTTGACCAATTCTTCGGTCTCCTTGTAGTACAGGCGATCGAATTTCGTCCTCGTCATAGAAATTTTTCATCTTGGTCTCGTGATTGACGAAGATGAATCCTTCGCGCTCCAGGGACAGTTGATCGGCGATCGCGCGGGCGTTGTAGATCGTCATCTTGTGCGGTTGGTATTGGCCTTTGCGCTGTTCATCGGCCACCGATTGTCTCACGCCGCCGTAGCTGGCCGGTTTTTCGCTGGCCTCTTCAAGGTAGTGGATCAATGCTTCGATCGATTCTGACGATTGGCCAATTCTTTCGGGTCGTGCCATAGTTATCTCCTTCTTAAAATCCGAAATCCGAATATCGAAATCCGAAACAAACCTAAAGACTTAAACCCCAATTACGAAATCCGAAACGGGCTGGTTTGGAACTTTCTAATTTTTTGATCATTTGAAATTGTTTCGAATTTCGGATTTCGAGTTTTGAATTTGTAATTTTTTATACTTGGCGCCCTTTGCGTCTTTGCGCGAGACACGCTTTCCCGTTTCTCTTTTTCATCTTAAAATTTGGGCAGCATCTCGCAGCGGGTCTGTCTCGGTCCCAGGCTTTCATAGTAACGATTTTCTTCCGGGACATAGCGTCCCTGATTGAACTCGCCGCCTTTTTGGCTGCGAATAATCACGGCAACCGTGCGTTCGCCGACGGTGATCTCGGTGTGAATCTCATAGGGCTTGACGAGGTCGATCTCCCCAGGGCCGACGAGCACGTCGCTCGACTCCCGGATTTCGGCGTAGTCAGGCTTCGACCGATCATCGAGCCGGTCGTAACGGACGACCTTCTCGTGCCCGTCGAGCACGCCGTAGAGTGTGTAAATATGGGCGTGGTCGTGGATGCGCGCGCGCTGGCCCTGGCGTGCTTCGCCTTTGGTCAATCCGTTGATGGCGAAGCCGTAATCCGGATCCTCGTAAAAAAGCAGATTTTCGGCCCGCCCGTTCGCCGGCACGCAATCCGGCCACTGCTTCGATGCGGCGATGACGTCAGGATCGGCCAGAAGCTCGGCGAGAATCGGCCGCAAGGTGTTCCAACGCTTGTCGAGGTCGGGTTCTTGAGCGAAGAGCGCACGGGTTTTGCGCACGAAACGCTCCATGGCATTTTCACTTTGTGTCTGCGACTGAGTTGCGGTTTGGGTTTCCATTTTTCTCCTCCTTATTGTTGGATAGGTTGATTGTTCTCTTGGGATGGCTGGGAGGCCGCTCCGTGCAGCCGTGCATAGAAGCGCGCGCAGTTATCCCAAAGAATCTTGCGCTTGTCGTCGTCGGGTAATTTGAGCTCGAGAAAGCTTTCGACAGCATGCGGGTATTTGGAGTCGCCGTGGGGATAGTCGGTGGAGAAGACGAGATGGTCGCAGCCGACCTCTTCTATCGTGTAGCGCGCCGGCGCTTCGTCCGGTTCGACGGAAATCCAGCATTGTCGTTTGAAATAGTCGCTGGGTTTCATAGCGAGATTCGGCATGAAGATATCGCCCTCGCGCTCGTAGCCTTCGTCAAGGCGCCACAGGAGCCATGGCAGCCACGAACAATTGGCTTCGAGAAAGGCAACTTTCATCTTTGGGTGGTGTTCGAGAATACCGCCGCCCAGAAAAGCACCTAGGCCCATCATTTGCTCGAAGGGTTGCGCGTAGACGCGCCGGAGACCGAAGTTAGGTTCGAAATGTTCGGCGGCTTGACGCGACCGTGAAGCAGAAGCTTCATGAAAACCGAGCGGGAGGTTTAACTCTTCGAGCGTATTCCACAGCGGCTCGTAGTAGGGGTCATACCAGTTCTTACCATTGACCAAATTCGAGCGGAGAAACACGGAGCGAAAGCCATATTCTTCTACGACCCGGTGAGTTTCTTCGACGGCGTCGTGAATGTCGTAAATTGAAATCATCCCCGCGCCAAGGAGGCGGGAGGGGTCGCTTCGGCAAAAGTCATGAAGCCAGTCGTTGTACGCGCGCGCCAGAGCCGCGGCGAAGCGCGGATCGTGGTCGGGATAGGTAAGGACGCCCAGTCCCCGCGTGGGAAACAGCACCGCAACGTCAATGCCCTCCGTGTCCATCGCCTCGAGTTGGACTTCGCCGGTCCAGCCGCGCGCTGCGTGATCGCGGTAGATGTCTTGGTTCTTTTCGTAGTTGTGACCTTTGTGCGGGGTGCCGCGAGTGCGGAGGGCTGCCGGGTAGGCATTCGGAAAGATCAAGCCAAGGTCGCGGACATTCTCGGAGGTTCTGCCGCGTGGAGCATTGGGGCGAAACTCCGGCGCGATATAGCGCTCCCACAGATCGGGTGGCTCCATGATATGCATGTCGCTGTCAAAGACCTTGAATCCGTTTTTTGCCATGGTCTTCTCCGTTTCCAGCCGGACGGTTCTTCTAAGCTTGAGCGTAATGCGGTCAACCACTGCGTGTCAAGCTTTCAATCCAGCCGACTGTTGATGTCGGCTACGATGATGACAGCAACCGGATGCCGTAGAGCTTTTCAGGGGCCACTGCAAGTTGCCGCCAGCTCTCGCCGGCATCGTGGCTCGCGTATACCGAACCGTCCGTATAGGCAACACAAATGGTATTAGCATCCTCCGGGTGTATGGCAAAGCCGCAGGTCATGTGAGGATAGCCCGCGGGCAAACTGCCATTGAGCCGCCGCCAGCTCTTGCCGCCATCGTCGCTGCGCAAAATTTGTGTGTGCGCTCCGCCTGTTTCTTGTGAAGTATCGCGGCTGAAACGAATGGTGTTGTAGGGTCCGGCGCGAACGGTGCGGTAGCCTTTCCAAGACGTAGGCCCATTCTCGGCCGCGCCGAGAAAGATTCGGTTTGGCGCGCCAGGATGGATCACAGTCGGAATAGCATAGGCTCGCCCCATTCCGTACTCCGCCTTGGACCAATATCTACCGTTATCATTCGTTATATAGGTGCCGATGCCGGTAGTAGCGTACAGTGTGTCGAGTTGGGTAGGATGACGGATGACCAAATGAACGTCGCGGTAAACCCGCCCGTCTTCGTGTTTGCCCATCTGGTAAGGAAGAATGCCGGCAGGGTCGTTATACTCCGGATAGGCCGTGGCGCTGGATGGGCCGCTGATATCTTCCCAGCTTTCTCCTCGATCTCGGCTGCGCGCCACGCCGCCCTCTTCGATGCCCACAAGGATTTCGTCCGGAACCCGGGCATCGAGTGTGATGCAGCGAATGTGAGCGGTGTGCGGCGGCGGCGGAAACGTCCACTTGTTATATTCCGGCAGCTGGCGGAATGCCGACAGCTCGCGAAACGAGCGACCGCCGTTTTCGCTCACATAGACGGCGGCGGGTAGCGTACCCACGTAAATTTCGTTGGGACGAGTCGGGTGCGCCGCCATGGCCCAGATATCGCGAAAGTCGACGCCGCCGGCAGGCAGCCATTTCCAGTTTTCGCCGCCATCTTCGCTAACGTGAATCTCGGTTAAGGTAGCCGCGTAGAGGCGCTGGGGATTAGCTGGGTCCTGTGCGACTTCGCGGAGGGTTTCGCCCTCAAGAGCGGTGTTCACAAGCTCCGGGCCCTCGGAGCGACCATCCCAGCGGCAGCGAATGAGCTTGTCAGCGGCGAGAAGAAACATCTGCAAAGGTTTCATGACTATCCTCCTGTGAACGCTTCACTGAACTGAATTCTAGAAGCGCCCGACTTGTAACCGGTTCTGCGAAATCAAGAAGTATCGGCCAACTATCCGGCATTCAGAAAAATACGGCAAATCGAGAACGGTCGTCAAGCACGAGTGCGTGCCATTTCCAAGTCCCGCTAACTTTCTTACTGAAGCTCTCTTGCTATCCAACCGTCCATCTTTGCTTCCAGCAAGTCCAGCGGCAGCGCGCCGTCTCTGAGCAGCTCATCGTGGAACCTGCGAATGTCGAACTTGTTTCCGAGCGTGTTCTCGGCCTTGGAGCGAATCGCAGAAATCTTGAGCTGGCCGATCTTGTAGGCCAGCGCCTGACCGGGCATGGCGATGTAACGATCAACCTCGTTGACAATGTCCAGTTCCTGTCTGGCTGTGTTTGCCCGAAAAAAGTCAATCGCCTTCTGACGATCCCAACGCATGTAATGGAGACCCGTATCCACCACCAGACGCACCGCGCGCCACATTTCATAAGTTAGCCGCCCGAATTTCGAATAGGGATCGTCGTCGAGTCCCATCTCTTCGCCGAGCGACTCGGCGTACAGTCCCCATCCTTCGACAAAGGCCGTGGTGCCGCCGTGGCGTCTGAAATTTGGCAGCTCTTCCTGTTCCATAGCCAGAGCAATCTGCAAGTGATGTCCCGGCACTGCCTCGTGAAGTGACAGCACCATCATTTCATACTTGGGTCTCGTCTCCGGTTTGTAAAGGTTCACGAAGTAAGTCCCGGCGCGAGAACCATCGGCGGCGGGCGAGCGATAGTAGGCCGTCGTACTATCCGGCGCGATATTTTCCGGAATCGGTTCTATCCCGTAAGGCATGCGAGGCAGAGTTTGGAAAATTTTTACCAGCAGAGGATCGATGCGCTTGCTCAACGCTCTATAGGCCTGGAGCAATTCTTCCGGTGTCTTGTAGTAAAATTGCGAATCCCTGCGCAAAAACTCGGCGAATTCTTCCATCGATTCATATCCCAGGGTGTGGATAATCGACTGCAACTCGCCCTGGATGCGCGCCACTTCCCGGAGGCCGATCTCGTGGATCTCCTCAGGCGTCAGGTTCGTCGTCGTGTGCAAGCGGACAGCGAAGCGGTACATCTCTTCTCCCTGAGGAAGCTGCCAGAAACCGACCTGATCGGGAGACGCCGGGAGATAATCCTCGACAAAAAATTCTTTGAACCGGCGAAAACCGGGAACGACATCCGATTGGATGGCGTTCTCCGCGGCGGAAGCCAGCCGCGACCGATCCGTTGCTCCAATTGAGCTGGCAAAATGGCTAAAGGGTTTGTAGAACGGGCTTTCTTTGGGGTCATTCACGATCTGATGATCGATCTGGGTTGGGATTCGTTCCAAAACAATCTTCGGGAGCATGATCTGTTGCTTGATACCCTCGCGCATGAGTGCGATTGTCTGCTCGATGTACGCGGGGAGCGCGCGCAGCCGCGCCAGCCAAGCGTCGTAGTCCTTGAGGGTCTCGAAGCGCAGCGCATCAGCCAGCTCATCGGCGGTCTGGACTCCGCCGAGTTGATTGAGGGGTAACAGGTGCCACCGATATCGGTGTTCTTCGACTTCGTTCTGGTAATCTTTCTGGAAAAGATCGTAATTTATGCGGTCGGAAGGCGAAAGGTCCTCGCGGTTAATGGACTGAAGCCTGGTCAAAACTTCGATATAATGTCTGTGATGTTTTTCGATGGCATCAAAACTTCGATCTTCCCAGCGGTCGTTCCAGCGACGATCTCCTAGTCTGGATGCCCAGGTCGGGTATTGCTCCAGCTGGTAGTCCCATTCCGACACGAATAAATCATGCAGCGCTTTCGCAGCTTCGTTCAAAGGACCCTCCTCAGTTCGGTGATCTTTGGCCGCTCGGAGATCAGCGTTGTTGACTCTCTATCCATACATCCATTTTGGTTTCCAGCAGATCGAGCTGCATCGCGCCGTCTTTCAGAATCTCGTCATGGAAGGCGCGGAGGTCGAACTTGGCGCCCAATGTCTTTTCTGCTTTCGATCGAATGGCAGAAATTTTTAGTTGTCCGATTTTGTAGGAGAGAGCTTGGGCCGGCCACGCGATGTAACGATCGATCTCCAAACTTGCGCCCGCTTCGCTGGCTCCTGTGGTCTCTCTCATAAACTTCAGCGCCTGGTCTCTCGACCAATGTTTGCGGTGCAGCCCCACATCCACCACCAAGCGCACGGCGCGGAATAATTCGGAATTCAAGCGGCTGAAATACTGATAAGGCTCATTGTAAAGTCCAAGCTCCTCGCCAAGGCTCTCGGCGTAAAGCGCCCAACCTTCTATAAAAGCGTTGTAGTTGACGAAACGCCTGAAACGAGGCAGCCGTTCTTCCTCTCGCTGTATTGATATTTGAAAGTGGTGACCGGGGACACTTTCGTGGAGAAACAACGACTCTGAAGGTCGCCTTGGGTTCATCTCGATGCCGGACGCGTTAACGTAAAAAATTCCCGGACGGGATCCATCGGGACTTGCGGGTTGATACTGTGACGGTGACGATTTTTCGCGGAACTGTTCCACCGTGCGGATTTCAAACGGCGCTTTCGGGAGGCGGCCAAAGAGTTTTGTCAGTCGCGGCGTCACTTTTTGTTGGATGGCTTCGTATCCCTTGATGAGTTCGTCCCGGCTTGTGACGCCGGGAGGCGCATTCTTGGCGAGATAGCGGGAGAACTCTTGCAGGCTGCCCTGAAAGCCGCTTGCGACGCGCATCCTCTCCATCTCTTTCTTGATTCTTTGGATCTCGTCCATTCCCATTTGGTAGATTTCTTCCGGAGTCAAGTCAGTGGTGGTCCGAGCCTTGACCAGTTGCCCGTACCAGGCGTTCCCATTCGGTAGACTGGAGAGGCCGAACGTTACTCGGGTTTTCGGAAGATACTCGTCTTGGACAAAGCCGCTCAGCTTTCGGTACGTCGGCACGATCCGTTGCTCGATGGCTTCCCTATAGGCGCGCGTAAGCCGTGCCTTCTCGGATTCGCTGAAGTCCTGCGGCATCTGCAGGATCGGTCGAAAAAACAGGCTCTGCTCGGGCTCGCGGACGATCATCGCGTTCAGTTGGGGTAAAGTTCTTTCTACGACGACCTTGGGTTGCACTATGCCGAGCTCCACACCCTTCCGCATGTTTGTGATCGCCGTGTCCACCCAAACCTGAAATGCGTCGATGCGTTTTAGAAAATTATCGTAATCCGTGACGCTCTTGAATGGATGGACCCCGTTGCCTGAACCCATGACCGGAAAATCGACCGGCATGCTGTTCAACTGGCGCACCGGCTGGAGATGCTGGTTAAACTGCAATACTTCGAGGTTCATCGTCAACGTGCGCTCGAAAACAGCCAAGATGAGCTGGTCGTCTGCTTTGAGCCGGTCTCTTGGGATTGCGGTTATTTTCTTCTGGTAGTGGCGGTAAAGGGTCCGCCGTCGCTCGCGCTGCTCTTCACTGATGATGATCCCAAGCTGATCGTTGTAACGGTTGTCGCCGATGGAGGTAGCAAACAAGGGTGCCAGCTTCAGGAATTCTTCGAAGTAGTCGTCTAAGATCTGTCGCAGCTGTTGGGATTCGGTAGAAAGTTGGCTGCCGCGTTGCGGTGTAGTGAACCGCGCATCGGCCGTGCAGCCGAGCAGGGCTAAAGACAGGAGCAGAAGCCGTAGTTGAGGTTTCATAGTTGGCTGTGGTTGATCCACGTTGGGTGATTTAAGCTTGATCTCGTTGCCCTCTCCCTAGCGAACACTCAGAACTGCTTCGCCGCGCAGCACAACCATTCTTTGGGTCCATGGTTTAATCAGAAGAATATTCAAGAACGTCGCTACTGAAAGAACCGCAAATAGTCCCCAGAGCACAAATGCGTAGCTTTCCGTCCGATCGTAGACTGCGCCGGCAAAGACGGGGCCGGCGAAGCTGCCCCACATGTAAAAGAAGCTCATCATTCCGCGAATCGTCGCGAAATAGCGCCGGCCGTAGAAGTCGCCTACCGTTGCCCAGACAACCGGAAACGATGCGTCAAGAAAGGTAAAGACGGTGGTGAATAACCAGAGTTGCCATACCGCCGCGCTGCTGCCAATGAGAGGGAGCACGGCGACGGCGCACAGGACGTGGCACGCGGACATGAGGCCGGGCTTGTTCACTCTGTCGGCGATCCAGCCGATAATAAAATGGGCGACCATGTTGATAAAAGCGAAGGCGCCCAACAAGAAGGCGGATTCCTCTTCGCTTAGGCCTTTCCAAACCATGAGCGGGACGAAGTGCACGGTCACGGTGCTGTAAGCGGCAACCCGTGTCATCATGGAAATCACGAGCACCCAGAAAACAATGGTTCTCATGGCCTGGCCTGCGGTGAAATCTCTGTCACTGGGGTTATTGGCGAAGTTCATATTCTTGGACGCATCATCCCCGGAAGCATCGCATGGCAGATCGCCGTCAGGCAGAAGGCCCATGCTTTCCGGAGAACGACGCACGCGCAGACTCAAGGGTACACAGACCAGGAGAAACGTGCAGCCGGAAAAAAACGCCGCCCAACGCCACCCCATGGAACTTATCCCGAAGGCGAGCACCGGCGAGATCAAAGCGCCTCCTACGGGCACGGCGGCGCTGACCACCGTCATGGCGCGCGCCCGCTGGCGGATGAACCAGCTATTGGCCACGACCATCGGCGAGTGGACGAAGCCGGCGACGAAGGCGAGGGAGATAACGCCGAGGTAAACGATCAGGAAGCTCGCGTAACTATTGACCCATGAAAGAAGAATGTAGCCGATGCCAGCCAGCAAGGCGGCTGCGACGATGACCGGCCGGGGCCCGAAGCGGTCGACGAGGTAACCGACCAGCGGCGCCTCGATGGCTCCCTGGGCTCTGGAGAGGGAAAAGGCGAGGGAGGTGGCCGCCCGGCTCAAACCTAGATCCTGGCTGATAGGAAGAAAAAAAACTGTAAAGCCGTATTGATGCAGGCCGCCGCCCACGACACGAATAGCGGAAACCAAACTCACCATGCGCCAGCCGTAGAAGATGCGCGAGAGAAAGAGAGTGATGAAAGGCCAACTCATGAGAGCAGAAGCCGGTGATCGCGCCGACGTTACGTGAAACAGGAGGGGGCGTCAAGCACTGCGGACGAACTCCTGTCGCACAAAACCGTCATTCAGTCTTGACCGTTGCGAGCGCTGTATAATACAAAACGAAGGAGGCTCAGGTGTGCCATCACGCATGAAGCAAAGCTTTTTACGGAGGAACTCAATATCATGATCGCACCGAATTTGAAGAAGGCGCAGAACGAGTTGGGCGCGGAGACGACCTACCAATTATTTTTGGAACGGGAGGGAGTGCCGGCAATCCGGGCGTTCCATATCGAGGATATCCGCCAAGTAGAGCTTCATCCGTGGCCGCGCATGGGAGGACGAGGTGTTTATCTCAACTTGGAAGGCACGGAAGGCGTCAACGATTGCTATATCTGCGAGATACCACCGGGAAAATCCCTTGAAGCACAGAAGCACCTGTTCGAGGAGATGATTTTTGTCATCGGCGGCCGCGGCGCGACAACCGTCTGGCACGACGGAGGGAAGAAGCAGACCTTCGAGTGGGGCGAGGGAGCGCTCTTTTCACCGCCGCTCAATACCTGGTATCAGCACTTCAACGGCCAGGGAGACAAACCCGTCCGGTTACTGGCCATGACCAACGCCCCGACCATTTTGAATCTCTTTCACAACATCGATTTCGTCTTCAAGTGCGACTATCCGTTCACCGATCGCTACGGCGGCGAAGAGGACTTTTTCAGCGGCAAGGTGAAAGTGCCGGCCGAAGGATTCTCGGACACGAATTTCATCCGCGACGTGGGGAGCTTCGAGCTTGTGGAGAGAAAGAACCGGGGTGCGGGCGGCAGGATGATCATGATCGAGATGGCCAACAATGTTATGTCCGCTCATATCTCTCAGTTTCCTGTGGGAACCTACAAGAAAGCTCACCGTCATGGCGCCGGAGCGCACGTGATCATTCTCAAGGGGGAGGGCTTTTCCGTGATGTGGCGGGAAGGCGAAGACCTTAAAAGATACGACTGGCGCGCCGGCAGTCTGCTGGTTCCACCCGAGCGCTGGTTTCACCAGCACTTCAACATCGGTGCCGAGCCGGCCCGGTATCTGGCGCTCAAGCCCTTTAGCAGCAGAAAATTTCCCGGCCTGAGAAAACAGTGGGGCACGTCCGAGAGCGTGAAAACAGGCGGAGATCAGATCGAGTACGAAGACGAAGATCCACGGATTCGGCGAATGTTTGAAGACGAATTGGCGAAACGTGGCGTCTCCAGTCAAATGGATGGCACGTCCACCGTGGCGATGCGGGCTTGAGAGTGGTTATGAGAAAGCTCGGCTGCATTTTACTGACGCTATCGGTGCTTGGAATAACCGGCGGCTTCGTCGAAGGTGCCGACAAGGTGCGCATCTCGGTAACGAATCCCAATATGTCTTTTCTTCCGGCAGGAGTCGCTTTGAAAAAAGGGTTTTTCAAAGACGAAGGCCTGGAAGCAGAGATCATTCGCATGAACGTGCCCAATATCATAACCGCCCTTGTGACCGGGGATATTGGCTACACTCTGATCTTTGGCTCGGTCGTCCGGGGCGCGCTGCGAGGGATGCCCATGCGCGCTCTCGCGAGTCTCCTGGACGGTTCAACCCACGCCTTGGTTGCCAAGCCGGAATACAAATCAGGCAAAGAGCTGAAGGGCAAAATCGTCGGGATCGGGAACTTTGGCGGCACAGACGAAGTGGCGGGTCGCATGATGCTGAAATCGTTTGGCCTAGATACGGAGAGAGATCTCAAGTTCATTGCCCTCGGGCCGGACCGAGCGCGCCTCGCCGCGTTAAAGGAAGGTCTGGTGGATGTAGCGGTGATTGCCCCGCCCGGCGACGTCCTAGGACGGCAAATGGGATTTAACGTGCTTCTAAGAGCCTATGAGGTTTTTAGTTTTCCTTTCATCGGCATCGGTGCCAATCTCAAAACGATCAGGGAAAAACCGGAAGAGGTTAAGAAAGTCGTAAAGGCCTTGGTGCGGGCAAACCGTTTCATCCGGGAGGACAAGGAAGGCGCCGTGAGGATTTTGATGGAATGGGGAAAGGTGGAACGTGAGCATGCTGCGGCCTCCTACGATTCTACTTGGAAAGTTTTTAGCCCGGATGGAAATATTCCCCAGGAAGGTCTGCGCCTTGTGGTCGAGCAAGCCAAGGCTGAGCTCAAGCTGAATCGAGATGTCGCGTTAGATGAAATTGTCGAGTCCGCGCCTCTGCGCCAAGCGCAAAGGGAATTGGGAATCAGGAAATAGCGTAAGGAGGCGAATATGTCGGAGCAGGAACTTTTGCAGGCGCTGGAAGATAGACTCAGTCAACTCAGCGTCGAGGGACTCTGGTCCCAGGCATCCGAAGCGGACATGGCCACTTACAGCAAGGATCCCCACACGACGGTTCTGCCTCATGTGTGGAAATGGCAAGATCTGTACGATGCGATTCAGGCAGTGGGCAACATGCACGGTCTCGACGGCAAGGCGGAGAGGCGGGTGCTCCGGCTCATCAATCCGGCCTATCAGGGCAACAAAAACAGACGACAGCGCACCACAACCCACACCATGCTCATGACGATGCAGTTGCTGAAGCCCGGCGAGGTGGCCCAGGATCACCGGCACAACTTCGCGGCGTTTCGTTTCATCCTCAAGGGGAGCGGAGCCTACACCGTTGTCGAAGGAGAAAAAATTCCCATGGAGGAGGGGGACTTGATTCTTACTCCCTCTATGACGTGGCATGGGCACCGGAATGGCGGCGAACCGGTTATCTGGCTCGATGGGCTGGACAACCCTTTGCTGTTCTTGCTTCAGGTAATTACATGGGAAGCCTTTCCCGCCGGCCTGCAGCCGATCAAAAATGGCGCCGATTGTGTGGCGCCAAGAGTTGGGATGGCTCGACCGGTTTGGGACAAATCGTGGGACCGTCCGAGCTATAACTTGCATTACAAATGGAAGGATACCTACGACACCCTGAAGCGTCTGAGCGATGGTCCCGGGAGTCCCTTCGATGGCGTAGCGTTGGAATATGTGAATCCGGCGGGCGGGCATACGATGCCCACGCTATCCTGCGGTATTCAAATGCTGAGGCAGGGCGAGACAACCCAAACCCACCGACATAATAGCAGTACCATCTACCATGCATTCAGGGGCAGCGGGACCACAGTGATCAATGGCGAAAAGTTTGACTGGGGGCAAGGAGATTGCTTTGTGGTGCCATTGTGGAGCTGGCACAGTCACCAAAATCGCTCGAAAGATGAAGAAGCAATTTTATTTTCCACAAGTGACATGCCCGTGATGGAAGCCTTGAAACTCTATCGTGAGGAACCGTATGGCGTATAGCCTATGGCATATGGCTTATGGCCTATGGCTTATGGTCATCGGTCATTATCTCAAGGTCCGCTTGAATGCGTTGATTCTCTTGCTTAACGATTCACCATCTCTTTTCATTTCTTCCAAGTCGTGCTGAGAAACGTAAGATTGCCTTCGGGCAACAAAGAAACATGCGACAGTTTCACAGGTTGACCCTAGAGCCATATCTAGGAAGTGACAAAAATCCTTCTTTGTTCCTCTTCCGGAACCCTCGGCAATATTCAGAACGATCGAGTTAGCAGCACGGCGTGCTTGCGATGTGAGATCGAAGCGTTCTTCCGACGGAAACTGCTTGACTGTTTCATGCACCCGAGCTGAAAAGTCGATCGCGGCGTGGAAGATTTCCAATCCTTCGAACCGAAAGGCCATGCTACTCTTTTTTGTCTGGCATTCCACGCCATTTGCCATAAGCCATCGGCCATACGCCCTAGCTGAGTATGCGTGGCCCAAAGAGTTTTACGGCATTATCCCACAATATTTTACGCCGGGCCTCGTCTCCAATCGGTTGCGCATCGAATTCGGGTAGCGCTTTCGAGGGTTCTATGGCATCCGGATGCGGGTAATCGGTATTCCAGACAATGTTCTCGCCTTGCAGGTAGTCGACCACATACTTGAGCGCCCGCTCATCGCTGTCACAGGCGATGATGCATTGACGCATGAAGTACTCGCTCGGGAGCATCCGTAGCGCCTCTGATTTTCCCATGACGCTGTTGCGCCCGTGGGTGTGATCATCCATCCTGCCGAGCCAGAAGGGCAGCCAACCGGCATTGGACTCCAGAATGCCGAGCCGCAGCTTCGGGAAGCGCTCCAGTATGCCGGTAAAGATGTAGTGGCCGAGAGTGGTCATGTTGTCGCAAGGGAAACCCAGGGCGTGGTCCAGCCCGCGCAACGCCAGCTGCATGTCTTCGCGCCTTTCGCCTTCGAGTTGCCTGAAGGGATGAAACCGGCGTTGACGATACTCTCCATGAGCGGAGATGGGAAAGTCCAGTTCGCAAGCCAAATTCCATAGCGCATCGTATTCCGGCTCGTGGAGCCACTTGCCCACCGGAAGAAAAGGGTTTCTGACCGACACGGCTCCCAGTTCCACCACGGCACGGCGAGCTTCCTTTACCATTTCCCCGACGTCCGACCCTGGTAAAACCGCGACAAACTTGAGACGCTTGGGGTCAAGGCTGCAATAGTCATGGGCCCAGTTGTTATAGGCTCGGCACATCGCCGCCCCGAGACTAATGTCTTTGAGCGCGACGCGATAGGCGAAGTTGCCGTTGTTGCCGGTGGGCAACAACACCTGAATGTCCCAGCCGTAGCGATCCATATCTTTCAGGCGAATTTCCGACGACCACCATTGCCGATAGGCCTCGCCATATTTGCCTTCCATCACCTTCCACGCGCTCTGTGGCGGGCGCGACTGGATTTCGCCCTTGGGAATAAACTTTCCGTCGGGCTCGTAGATCATAAAGACGCCATCCATGAAAGCGACTTTCGGCACCTGATCCCTGTACTTCGGCTCCACGTATCTCTCCCAGAGATATTGGGGTTCATGCATATGGGCATCGGCGTCAATGACTTTGAATTGTTTCCACATAGGTTGGGCTCCCTCGCGGCCAAGTATGAATCGACGCTATTCGATCTAAGCCGATAGTCCTCGCAGTTGGCTTATGGCATATGGCTTATAGCGTATGGTTCGTATGTTCCAACTATATGCCATAAGCTATCAGCCATATCTACTTCTATTTATCCGGCATCCCACGCCATAGGCCATTTGCTATATGCTATAAGCCATAGGTTGTTAGTCGACTGCCACCAGGTTGCCATCTCGATGCTCCACCGTCTTGCCGGTGAGCTCCATACCGGCTTGCGCCGCCAGCACAAAACCATTGCCCAAGCACTCGGGGCCGGGTAGCCGCTTTCGCGCTTCTTCCGGTGCATCCTCCGTGGCAATGGCCTGCTGCGGGCTAAAGGCGACGACGCAGATGTTCCACTCGCGTTCCTCTTCGGCAACGAAGCGGGTGAAAGTTCGGATCGCGTCTTTACTGACGACGTAGGCGGCAGCGCCGTGGTTCTCGGCCCGGCCGCCGCCCCAGAGGTTTACAATGTTACCGGCGCGACGCGTCTCCATGAACGGAACGACATATTTCGTGCATAGGAAAGTTCCGCCGAGATTGGTTTGAATGACGCTGTCCCAGAAATCTTTGCTCATGAAGCGGACGCGCGGCCAACGGGGGATACCCCAGTTGAAGTGGGGCACGATACCAGCGTCGTTGACCAGCACGTCGATTTGACCGAAGCGATCGACGACCTGGTGAACCATGCGGCGGACCTCGTCCTCGTGGCGTACGTCCGCGGGCAGAGCCAACGCCTCGAATTTGAGATCCCGCAGTTCGCCTAGAGTCTTGTGCAATCTTTCGACGTCTACGTCGACGATGATGACGGTGCCGCCGGCTTGAGCGATAGTGTGTGCAGCGTAACGACCAATTCCCTTCGCTCCGCCCGTGACGATAACGATTTTTTCCTGTAACATGGCTTGGCCTCCCCGTCAGACTAAATTGTGTGCGGTGAAGTTTCTGAGTTCTGCCGGTACTCCGATACTCCATCACTCCATTGGAATGAGGATGAAACCGGAGTGCTGGAGTTTTGGAATAATGGGCCCTCCGGGCCCCATTCCTGCTGATGTAGCTTTTACCCTGCCGTCTCCTCGGCTTTGAAGCCCACGGTGTCATGGCTGCCGTCGCAGAAAGGTTTGTTCTTAGACTGGCCGCAGCGACAGAGATAGAGGGGAGGGAATTGGTCCTCTTGATATTCTTTACCCTGGTGGTCGAACAGTTTGGCTCCTCCTTCCACCTCATAGGGACCGTTCTTCGACACACGAATAATTACATCCGCCATAACTTTCTCCTTTGTGATGGGGCACTCCGCCCGTCCATTCCGCTGCCGAGCATGACACAGCAGAGTGTAGGCTTCAACTACAGATTGCCCTGTGACTTCAGGTTATGATAGGAGAGGCGTCATGAAAAAAATGATTTATTTGATAGCTGTGTTGTTTGTCGTCGCGTCCGCGCGTGCGGCCCGCTGCCAGGACAAAATTCGTGTTGGCCAAGGCTCCGTCAGTCTACAATCCGGCCTCATGTATATCGGCAAAGACCGCGGGCTATTCGCGAAGTACGGCCTCACTACCGAGGTCATTTACATTCCAGGCGGCTCGACCAACGTACAGGTTCTCGTTTCGGGAAATCTCGATCTGTCGCAGCTAAGTGGGGCGCCCGGCGTCGCTGCCAATCTTGAGGGGGCGGATCTGATCTACTTCGTCGGCCTGCTCGACAAATTGAACTATCAACTCATAACGCGGCCTGAGATCAAAGGCATTGAACAACTCAAGGGCAAAAAATTTGGCGTCAGCCGGTTCGGTTCTTCTGCGGACTTTGGCATGCGCGCCATGCTCAAGCGGGCCGGTGTCGATCCGGTGAAGGAGGCGACGATATTGCAAATCGGCGACGAGCCGGCGCGCATCGCGGCGATCAAGTCCGGCAATATCGACGGCACAGTCGCCAATGCTCCCTTCGGCACCGAGGCGGAAAGGCTGAAGCTCAATGTCATTGCCGACTCTGTGAAAATGGATATTCCATTTTTCAATACCGGATTACTCGGCAGCAAAAAATATTTGGAGAAACAGGACGTCAAAGTCATGAATTTTCTTGCGCGCCTATCTTGAAGCGATCAAGGTGCTCAAGACCGAACGCGAATATTCGATTAAAACCCTTGCGCAGTTCACACGCGTGCAGAATCTAAAAGCGGTCCAAGAGGGCTACGATTACTTCGTCAACCAACTCCCGTCGGTTCCCTATCCTTCCGTAGAAGCGATGCAGGCGGTGGTCGCGCAGATCGCCGAAACGAATCCCAAAGCTAGGAACGTCGATGCCAAGAATTATGTGAGCGACCGTTATCTCAAACGGCTGGAAGAGGAAGGATTCGTCAGAAAGATTTGGGGAAAGTGACGCAGACAAGGAGAGGGAGCCCATGCGGAGACGAATGACAACCCTATGCGCGGATTTGAATAGATCCGTAAAAGGCTATTTTGCAAGAAAATCTAAAACCAGTTTCGCGATCTCGTCGGGCTTCTCGACGTAAACGCTGTGACCTGCGCCGGAAATAACTTTCAATTCTCCCGCGCCGGGAATTAGTTTCGCATAAGTCTCGCCATGGGAAAGCGGTACAAATCCGTCCTTCGCGCCCCAGATGACCAACGTAGGCGACGAGATTCGATGCAGTCGATTGCTTAGTGGGCGGTTGTAAAAGTACGGTGGTTTGAAGCCAATGCGCGAACCGAACCGTAACATCTGATACCGGCGCACCTCATCCTCCAGCTCACCCTTACCGTCGGGAAACATTTCCAGAGCGCTCGGGTTGATCCGCGCTGGAAAACAGCATCTCCCTCAACGAAGCGTAGCTCGAGCCGTATTCGGGCTGCGCCATCATGAAGACATCGCCGATGAGCGCGCCTTCGACGAACAGGCCCGTGGCGCCGATGAGCACCAGCTTGCGAATCTTCTCAGGGTGGCGCGCGGCGATCTCGGCGGCGATCCAGCCGCCCACGCAGCATCCCACAAGATCCAACTTCGTCAACTGCAAGGCGTCGAGAACTTCAAGGTAGTGAAAAACCACGTCCTCGATGATGTCGATGTCCTTATTCTCGTCGGTCTGCGCGCAGCCGGGATGCGCCGGCGCAATCACGGTTGCGCGTTGGGCGAGCCGTTCCTGAAACGGCATCCAGCTCTCTTTAACGCTGTGCACGTCGGCGAAGCCATGAAGATAAAGCAGCGGCGCGCCTTTGCCGCTTTCCAAAATCCAAACCTTGCGTCCGTTGATTTCGAGAGTGCGACCGTTCAATGAAGTGCCTCCGCCGTTTGTTCGACATTGGCGCCTGGAAATTCGTTCGTGAACTGTTTCAAAGAGTCATGGCGGAGCGCCGGTGCGACTTTTTCCGCGAACAACCTCATATTCTTGCGCGCGAGGTGGTCCGGCATATTGCCGAGCTGGAATTGAATCAGGAGATTGCCGACTTTGGCTTTCTCAATAAGCATGCCGATGCGGCGGGTCACCGTTTCCGGGCTGCCGACGATGATCGACTGCGATGCATCGAGCTCTTCCCAGTTCTCGACGTCGCCTAGAAGCTTGCGTCCTGGCGTGTAGCCTTTCAGGTATTCTCTCCATGCCGCCGTGGGTATGTACGGCACGCCGGGGCCGTAAGTGAGCTGGCGTCCTTCGCGGCGCAGGTGACCTTTCAGACAATTTTTTAAGAAGTACCAGACCCCTTCTTCGCACTCTTCCCGCGCCTGCTGATCCGTCTCGGCAACGTAAGTAGACATCAAAATGCCGAAGCGGAACGGATGATACGTGTCGCCATGTTTCTCCAGAACCGCGGCGAATTCCCGCTGGGCTCGGTGCGTTTCGCCGCCATGGCTCCGCGAGGAGAGGAAATAGCAGTAGCCGCGCTTCGCCACCTCTGTCATTGTCGATGTGCTACGCGAGCCGGGAATCCATATAGGTGGAAACGGCCTTTGCAAAGGTTTCGGCCAGAGATTGACGTAACGCAACGGAAAATAGCGGCCTTCGTGGGCGAAGGGACCGTCTTCGGTCCACGAGCGCACGATAAGGTCGGCGGCCTCCCAGAATTTCTCCCGTGTGTTTGCGGAGGGTACGTCGTAATTAAAAGTCTCCGGGCCGCCGCCGGGCGCGAAGCCGGCGATCAAACGCCCATTGCTCATCTGATCGAGCATGGCGTACTCCTCGGCCACGCGCATAGGATTCATGTGTAAAGGAAGGAGATTGCCGAGGATGATGATTTTCCCTCGCGTTGTTCTTTGGGTCAGTGCTGATGCGATGAGGTTCGGCGAAGGCATCAAGCCGTAAATATTTTGATGGTGCTCGTTGAGCACCATGCCGTCGAAACCCAACTCATCGGCATAGGCGAGCTGATCGATGTATTCCTGGTAAAGACCGCGCGCTTTGTGGTTGTCCCACAAACTATTGGGGACCGTAACCCAGCCCGAATACTGTTTCTCGTCGAAATCCTTGTCGAGGTAGGGATAGGCCATGAAATGCCAGCAGAAGAGTTGTACGGGTTTCATCGTTGACCTCTCATGTTTGAGTCTTCAGGTTTCTGTATACTTCACCGCCGAGGCGCTGAGGGCGCAGAGTAAAGAGTTCTTGTTTGAGAAATACTCCGAACTCAGTGAACTCTGCGTCTCTGTGGTGAATAATCTTGAAAATAAACCCAGACGCTCCATTTGTTTTAATTCGCTCCGATCAAACCGCCGTTCCGAAATGGGCAAAATGATTTTCCGGGAATATAGCTTCAACCGTTCAGCTAACGCAATAGGTGTGCGCTCAAAATTCTTGCCATTCTATTTCTGTCCATTGTATGGGCGGGCGATTCGCGTAAATATGATGAAGATGAAATTACAATCCTCCAACGAGTATCGCGGTGAGCGGTTGCAGGCTCTCACCGTGCGCCAGGCGCGGTTTGTTGATGCAATCGCCGCGCGAATTCTGCCCACCACCGACACGCCAGGCGCCGTCGAAGCGGGGGCGGTCTTTTACATCGACCGCGCGCTCGCGGGTCCCTATTCCCATTTGCGGTCTCGGTATGCGCGCGGATTGCGGGCTTTGGATAAATACGCCAGAACGCAATTCGGCGCACGCTTCGAAAGACTTAACGGTGAGCAGCAGGACTTGGCACTAGGCGATCTTGAATCAGGGAAAATAGCCGAGTTACGTAATGGCGAGCTGTTCTTTGAGCTGCTGCGCACCCATGTGCTGGAAGGTGTTTTCGGTGAACCGAGCTACGGAGGCAACAAAGATATGATCGGCTGGAAATTGGTCGGCTTTCCGGGACAGCAGTGGGGTTATCCCGACACTTACATCAATAAAGTGGTCGATCTTCCTCCCGTCACCTGGGAAGGATTGCCGAAGAAGCCGGGACAATCATGACCGGGACGATCGCTGATGTTTGCATCGTTGGGGTCGGCGCCGTCGGCGGGATTTTGGCCAAGCAACTCACGTCGGCGGGTCTCAAGGTCGTAGCCTTCGAGCGCGGGCCCGCCTTGAAGACGGCGGAGTACGCGCAGCGCGATTCCATCAGCTATATCGCGCGGCCGGATCGGCTCGAAGGAGTGCGCCACGAGCCGAGGATTTTCCGCACCATTGCGACGGAACCTGGTAACCTCCGTTACGGCACGAGCCCGTTCAATGTCCTCGGCGGCTCTATGCTGCTTTGGACCGGCCAGGCGTCGCGTTTCATGCCTGGGGATTTTAAAGTTTACAGCAACGAAGTTGCCGGCGGTGTCGCCGATCGCGCCGGAGTCGACCTTAGCAGCTATGATGTCGTCGATTGGCCCATCGGCTACGATGATCTGGAGCCCTATTACGAACGCTTCGAGTGGGAGTTCGGGGTTGCGGGAGTAGCGGGGATGAATCCCTTCGCCGGCGCGCGGCGCAAGCCCTATCCGCTACCGCCGCTGAAGACGACCGCGCGCATGCAGTTGTTCGGGGAAGCCGCCAAGCGGCTCGGCTATCATCCATTCATTGGTCCCGCCGCCGTTACCTCCGAGCCTTATCGTCCTCCGGCGCCCTACGACACCCGCATTCCCGAACGCCCCGCCTGTGTTTATTGTGGCCATTGCAATCACTACGGCTGTCACGTCAATGCGAAGGCTTCCACCCTCCACACGGCGATTCCGGTCGCGTTGCAAACGGGCAACTTGGATCTGCGGACAAACTGCAAGGTGGGTGCTATAGCCACGGACGATAGAGGCCGGGCCACGGGAGTCCAATACTTCGACGCGAAAGATGTCCTCCAGGAGCAGCGCGCCCGGGTTGTGATCTTGTCGGCTTTCGTTTTTGAGCATGTGCGGTTGCTGCTGTTGTCCAAGAGCAAAGGCAAGCGTTTCAAGAACGGTCTCGCCAATTCCAGCGGGCTAGTCGGCAAATGCTTTTTTGGCCACGGTGACATGCGTGTCTACGGGCTGTTCGATGACTTTATCATTAATGGTTTCATCGGTTCCGGCGCGGCGGCCATGCGACTCGATGACTTCAACGGTAATAATTTCGATCACAGCGGTCTGGGTTTTATCCGTGGCGGCACCGTGGGGTGCAGCGGCGACGGGGCGCCGGTCTCGCGCATGGATATCGTGCCGCCGGATGTGCGGAGTTGGGGGAAAGAATACAAAGAATATTTCATGCGCTACTACACGCGCACCTTCGACATTCACATGGCTCCGGAGACCTTGCCGCGACGCGACAATTGCATCGATCTCGATCCGCGCCGGCGCGATCGGTGGGGCTTGCCGCTGCCGCGCGCGACTTTTGCCTTTCACGAAAATGAAAAGCGCATGCATCTTTTCTTGGCCGGCATCGGCGAACGCATCTTGCGTGAAGCCGGCGCCAGCAAGGTCTGGACGGAGCTTCCAAGGCCGGCGCCGACTCGGCAATGCGGCGGGACCCGGATGGGAGCCGATCCAAAAAAATCCGTAGTCAACGGTTACTGCCAGACCCACGACGTGCCGAATCTTTTCATCGTCGGTTCTTCCGTGTTCCCGACCATGTCCGGCTATCCCGCCACGGCGACGATTTCGGCGCTCGCTTACCGCACGGCGGATTACGTTCAACAACAACGGGATTGGTTTCGTTGAGAGAGTTGCTATGATTTCTTTTAACTATGACCGACAACTCTCCAGCTCTCCGGTCCTGTAACTCCCGACGCGCGAGTCTGGTTTCCGCCGGGCGCGCGAGAAAGTTTCCCTTTTTCATCCTCTTTGCTTTGTTCTTTGCGTCATGTATCGGCGATAAGCACGAAGTTGCGCAGTCGTTTTTCGATCCTCGTCCACCCGCCGAATGGGTTCTCATGAACGGTAAAGTGGTAACGGTGGATTCTTCCTTCTCGATCAAAGAAGCGGTTGCGATCAAGAACGGTCGCTTCGTCGCGGTGGGAACGGACAGTGAAATGCGCCGCTGGATCGGACGCAATACGGCCGTGGTGAATCTCGCTGGCCGCACGGTGATTCCCGGGCTCATTGACTCGCATATGCATGCGACGGTGGCGGGTCTCAGTTGGAATTCCGAATTGCACTGGGAGTCGGTACGATCTCTGGCCGACGGATTGAAACAGGTCGAGGCCGCAACGAGAGCCAAACCTCCAGGGACGTGGATCGTTGTCGGTGGCGGCTGGGCTCCCACCCAATTTTCCGAGAAACGTCTGCCCACACGTGCTGAACTAGACGACGTCGCGCCGAAACATCCGGTCTATATACAGTATCTACGACAAGCGGCCGTGCTGAACAGCGCCGGTCTGGCTGCCGCAGGAATCGATAATGGAGCGGCGGATCCGCAGGGCGGAAAGTTCGAGCGTAATCCGTCCAGCGGAGGGCTGACGGGAGTGCTGCAAGGCATGCCGGCGTGGGAAGTTGCCTATGCCAAGATCCCACGGCCGACCTTGGAACAGATACGGCAGAGTCTTCGCAATTGCTTTCGGGAGTTGAACCGCATGGGCCTCACGTCCGTGGGCGATCTGCAGACTGGCGGCGTAACGTTTGCGCATCGGCGGTTGCTTGGGGACATGGCCAATCGCGGCGAGCTTAGCCTGCGGCTTGACTACTATGTGGTACCCAACGGTCCGGGCGATGAGCTTGAGCAACTACGCACAGCCGCGGAGGAAATCAAGCAGTTGCCTTCCAACGATATGTTTCGTTTTGCCGGATTCGCCGAGACGTTGATACAGGGCACTGGCGATGGCGATGTGCTGTCGAACCCCAAGGGGATTATGATGGAAGTCGAGGCGAAGGAAAAGCTTCGCAAGCTTCTGCGCTTCTTTGCCGAAGCGGGTTATAATTTTCACCTTGATGCGACGCAGGACAATACCGCCACGCAATTACTCACGGTTATCGAAGAGGTCAACCGGGAGACACCTTTTTCCCGGCAGCGAATCGCTTTCGCCCATCTCGAAGACGTTACACCCGAAACCATCGCGCGTATCAAAAAACTCGGTGGCGGAGTCTCGGTGCAGGATCGCATGGTGCTCACCGGCGAACACAACATCGAACTTTGGGGACAGTCAAAGGCGCGCAATGCGCCGCCCCTGAGAACCCTCCTCGATTCCGGCGCGCCGCTCGGCGCCGGCACCGATGCATTTCGTTCGGGGAACTACTCGCCGATACTGTGCCTGTGGTGGTTGATCACGGGAAAAAGCATTGCGGGCATTCCTATTCGTGATCGCAGCCAGAACGTGACACGAGCGGAGGCGCTCCGCATGTATACAATGGGCAGCGCCTGGTTTACGTTCGCTGAAAAACACAAAGGTTCCATCGAAGCCGGAAAATTAGCGGACCTGGCGGTTCTGAACGCCGATTACTTAATGGTGCCCGAGGACCAGATCCGCTCCATCGAGTCGGTTCTGACCATGGTTGGAGGCCGGGTGGTCTATGCCGCGAGTCCCTTTTCGGGCCTCGGGCCAAAGTAACCAATCTTTCATATCGTCCGGCCCTTGGCCGTAAGTACAATTGAGACAAGGCGCCAATAAAAACGACAGGGCCCGAGTCCTAGGTCCTCGGGCCCTGCGCGACCTTCCAGCTGATGTCGAACCTAGTTGTGTTGCGAAGGTCAAACTGTTTGATTGCAAGCGTGCTAATGCGTCCCGGTAGCCAAATTTTTTACTTTCCTCGACCGATAGGAAATAATAAGGCGCGCGCCGATTAGAGCCAAACCAATAAGCAGAAAGAAGCGAGGTCCGGGAGCGTTCCCCGCATCGATTACCGGATTTCTAAGTGCCTGCGCTCTGGCGGATCCTGGGTCGGTATTGGATGGCGTGCTTCCCGACACTGCGGCCTGGACGTCAATGCCACCTGCGAGATCCGCGGATTGAACCACACCGATGGGGTAAGAAGAGGTGAAGCTCCGAGTGCGGACCTCCGATGCCTTGGTATGGCTGAACGTGGCTAACCGTTTATGACTTTCGCAATTGCTGGAACAATCTTGATTTTGGGCTACGGAAGAAGCCGGTAGCGGACTCGCCAGAGAAAAAACCGATAAGAGTACCGAGAAGATTAGTAAGCAATATTTGCGTTTGATTCTTGCCATAGCTGTTTTCATCAATGCTTCGGTTAACCCGATGTCGTGTTTCGATCGCAACGAGATTTCGCACACGGCGTAGCAAAGGTCATACCGTCGACTGGAAAAGTGTATCTGCCCGTGACGATCAAACAAGTGGAAACGGAATTCTCCAATAACGTGCAAAGCTGTTTCATATGCATCACAGAGAAAGTCGATCCCAATTTCATCTGCCAAATCTTTCCATCTTAGATTCCGCTTTCACCATCGAGGCGCTAAAATAGAAAGGCCAGACTTCTAAGAATCTGGCCTTTCGCCACTGAACGAGCATTGTTCAGTGGAGCCGCTATCCCGGGGGAGCTTGCTGAAGGAGGCAGCACGGGAAGCGGCGAACTCGCAACTAATTTAGCTGAGTTCTTTCCGATGCTTGGTACCATCTGACTCGGCGAAGACGACGCTGGAAATAAGTATTTTTTGGCCAGTCCCAACTGCGGTTCGGTAGCTGTTCCCCTATATAAAGCGCTCCGTTCACTTTGCTTTGAGAAAAGACCAGCTGCCAAAAACTCGGTTTCTCTAATTCTCTTTCACTAGCTTTCATTATGGGTTCCTCCTCTTAATTGCATACATTAGTTGCCGCCTTGGACATTGGAAAAAGGCGGATAAACTATCGTATTTTCATGCAAACAGGTAATTTGTTTGTAGAATCAAGCTTTTTTCTGAAGAGAGCAGGAGACATGCCATGCTTTCCCATCCATCCGAGGCATCCCATGTCCGGATTTTTCTTGCGCGATTCCCAAAACGGCGCAGGGCGGTTTTGACCCGTCTCAGAGCAATGGAATCTAATCGGTCAAAGTTGCCAGGAGCTTGCGAAAACCCAAACTCATGCTAAACATGTAAACTGTCTTGACAGGTTCGATTATGCTCGACTTCATGACACCAAAGGAGTGAAGATTTTTTCACGTTGAGGATGTCGCGGTCTTAAAATTGCGCGGCGGACAATTCGAAGTAATCTATGTTGAGGCGGTGACTCGATGAATGCAAAAATTGCACGATTGGACTCCCGACGAGATACCGAGGCGATCGAATGGGCAGATGAATTACGCGAAACCGAGGCTTGGTTTCAAAACCCGCGATTCCAGGAAATCACGCGTCTTCATACGCCTTTCGAAGTCGTCGCGTTGCGTGGGAACACCCGCGAAGATCACACAGTGGCCCGGCAGTCGGCTGTGAAGATGTATGACTATCTGCAGCGATTATTTCGAGAAGGCCTGCAAGAAATCACCTACGGTCCTTTCTCGCCCACCGGGGCAGTGCGAGCCGTCATGGAAGGAATCAAGGTTCTCTATTTGGGAGGATGGAGCACTTCCGCGCGGGGCTCCGATTCGGAGGACCCGGGTGCCGATTTGGCGAATTACGCTTTGGATCGGGTCCCCAAAGAAGGGGGCTCTTGGGTGCGTGCCTTGCTGCATCAGGATGAAGTGCAAAGATCCAACCGCATGAGAATGACCTCGGTGCAACGAAAAAAGACTGCCGCGATTGAATTCAGCCCACCGATGATCATTCCCGACGGGGACACGGGGCATGGTGGGGAACATCACATTCGCAACCTGGTCAAAAAGTTTGTGGAGAACAAAATAGGCGCGATTCATATCGAGGACCAACGGGGGGGTTGTAAGGTCTGCGGTCACCAGGGACAAAAGGTTCTGGTCTCTACGGCGGAAATGATTTCCAGGCTCAATACGGCGAGGCTACAGTTCGATATCATGGGATCTGCCCGGCGTGATCGTTGCCCGCACCGACTCCAACGACGCCACGGCGATCGATAGTGTGGAAGACGAGCGGGACCACCCGTTTATTTACGGGGCGACCAATCGGCGCATCGTCCCCTTTAAAAACGTCAGCCTGGCCGTGATCAAAACGTTTTACGAACACGGCATCAAGGAAATTAATGGACATCTGCTTCACAGAATTTCAGATAAAGCCTATCGAGAAGCGGAACAGTGGCTCAAGGAAGAGCGCCTTACAGCTCGAATTAATGACGCGCTCGACCGAATCAATAAAGAAACCGAATCCTTAAAAAAGCTGCGGCAGCAAGCGCGACGCCAAAAAAGGGGACAGAGGGACATTCGTGAGCAGCTGGCGGCCCTCGAAGTGATGGTGAAAAAGGTTACCGAGGAAATCGTGGATCACGTTCTGGCCGACATCCGGGAAGCATGGGCTCAAAAGGCGGGTCTAAAGACTTATGCTGAAGCGGTTGCGCAAGCGATGCAAGCGAAAGCGCCCGGCAAAGCGAGCGTCGAACGGTGGAAAAAATTTGCCGACTCGGTCTCCCACGAGGAAGCGCGTGAGCGTGCCGAGTCCATGGGGATCGACGTCTTCTGGAATTGGGACCTGCCGAGAACGCCGGAGGGTTTTTACGAGGTTACGGGCGGGCGCGATATGGCGACGGCAAGGGGCTTGGCGATGGCGCCGTTCGCCGATTTGGTCTGGCGAGAAACAGCCCAGCCCGACTTGGAAGACGATAAGGCGTGGGCGGACGCGATCCATGCCACTTTCCCAAAAAAGATGTTGGCTTATAACCTGTCGCCTTCTTGGAATTGGGATGCTTGGGGCTTTACGGATGACCAGCTGCGGAGCTTTGCCAGCGAATTGGGCAAGATGGGTTATGTCTATAACTTCATTACTTACGCCGGTCATCAAACCGAAGCGCTTATGAACGGGCGCTTGGCGCGGGCGCTCAGAGAAGAGGGTGTGCTTGGCTTTGTCAGATTGATTCAACGTTCTTTGCGGCTTGCCAACGACCCCGCGCAGTATCCCCAGTCGTTTGTGGGTGGGGCGTGGGCCGATCGTTTTCGCCGGGCAGCCCGTGGAGCGTCGCTTACCACATCGTCCATGGGTGGAAAGTCCACGGAAATGCAACATCGTAAGGCCGTCGAAGTGCCTACCAGCGTGCTCGAAAGATGGTTGCGCATATGGACGCAGTATTGGAGCGAGCAAGGTCTATTGGACAAAGGGGAGCTGAGCGTCGAGCTTAAAGAGTTATGGGCCGGATCCGAGCAAATGATGCTCAATGTTTTCGACGAAGCCCACGACAAGATCGCGGAGATTACGTTCCGGGTCGATAAGGACCGCGCCGGGCGAAAATATCTCGCCGTTAAAGACCAGAATACGGTTAAAAAGTATCGCTCCCGGCGTCTGATGACGCTGATGCATTTTTTCCTGCTTCACCGCTACAAGATTGATCTTGTCTACTATGTGGCTCCGACACATGACAACCGCATGTCGGTTCAGCGCATGATTTACAATGGGATTTTCAGGCAGGCCCGAACAGACGATCCGAACATTATTGCTATCGAAGTCGACACGGCACGCGCCCAGAGAATTTTCGCCAACGACGAGTCGATCAAACGGTTTGTTGCCAGGCAGCCGACGGGTGCAGGCCGCAGTGCCAGTGCTTCTGTGCGCGCGGCAGCAGGATAGACGAGGCCGGGCTGGTCAGCAACTCTTTTCGGGGAGTCAAGAAATCCGTTCCGTGGTTTTAGCTCTGCAGCCGGCTAGCCTGTGACTTGGGCGAGGTCCAACGCGGCTGAACTTGGGTTTTTTCTCGTAGATCGCGGCCTTGGTTCAACGGGTCTTACTAGCGTTGAGCATACACCAACTCAGCGTGAAGGCATGCTTGCCAAGTTTTATTTTTCCGAGCAAAAATAGCGTACAGGAGAAAAACCATGGCGAGTTCGGTCGAAATCGGTGGGCTAAGGGTTGATCCAGAGCTGTACGGTCTGGTTCGTGACGAGATCGCGCCCGGTACGGGCATCCGACCGGAAGCATTTTGGAGAGCCTTCGGCAAGATCGTTACGGATCTGGGTCCGAAGAATCGCTGGCTTTTGGATAAACGCAACGCGCTCCAGAAACGAATCGATGAGTGGTGCCTCGCGCGCCGTGGCCATACGATAAAGTTGGAGGAGTACAAAGAGTTTCTTTCCAAGATCGGCTACCGCGTTCCCGAAGGAGGGAAATTCAAGGTCACCACGGCCAATGTTGATCCAGAGATCACGCAGATTGCCGGAGCGCAGTTGGTGGTGCCGCTCGACAATGCGCGCTACGCTTTGAACGCGGCGAACGCCCGCTGGGGTAGCCTCTACGATGCCCTCTATGGCACCAATGTGATTCCGGAGGAGGATGGCGCGGAAAAGGGGGAGTCCTATAATCCCAGACGCGGAGCCAAGGTGATCGCTTACACCGAGGATTTTTTAGACAAGGCCGCAGGTCTAAAACGGGGAAGTTTTTCCGCCGTCGCACGATTTTTCCTCCGGCGCGTTGGCGGTAAAAAACAGCTAGCCGCGACGCTTAAAGACGGCAGCACCGTCGGTCTTGCGGACCCACGCAAACTTCTAGGCTATCAGGAAAGCGACGGCGAGTTGAGCGCCATCTTGCTGAGCAATAACGGATCGCGCATTGAAATTCAGATCGATAGAAACCATCCCATCGGCAAGGCCCACCCCGCGGGCGTAAAAGACGTAATGCTGGAGGCCGCGATCACCACCATTGAGGACTGCGAAGATGCCGTGGCCGCGGTCGATGCCGCGGACAAGGTCACCGTCTATCGCCATTGGTGCGGCATCATGAAAGGAACGCTCGAAGCGACCTTCGATAAAAACGGTCGTCCGCTCACTCGTCGGCTGAATCCGGATAAGACCTTCGTCACGCCGGCCGGAGGCAAGCTTACCCTACCCGGGAGAAGTCTACTCCTGGTGCGAAACGTGGGCATACACATGTACACGGATGCCGTAACGACGGCGGACGGGCGGGAAATTCCCGAGGGCTTTCTCGACGCTATGGTCACGGCGCTCGCTGCCATCCATGACCTCAAGGGAAAGGGAAAATTCAGGAACAGCCTGAGGAGGAGCATTTATATCGTCAAACCCAAGCTCCACGGGCCGGAAGAAGTCGCGGCTACGGTGGAGCTGTTCGCACGGGTGGAAAAGGCGTTGGGCCTGAAGCCAAACACGCTCAAGATCGGCATCATGGACGAAGAGCGCCGCACGACCGTCAACCTCAAGGAGTGCATCAGAGCGGCGAAAGAGCGGATTGTCTTTATCAACACGGGGTTTCTAGATCGGACCGGCGACGAAATCCATACGAGTATGGAGTTGGGCGCGATGCTGCCGAAGGAAGAGATCAAAGCTCAGCCGTGGATCAAGGCTTACGAAGACTGGAACGTGGATATCGGCATCGAAACTGGACTGCGAGGCAAGGCCCAGATCGGCAAGGGGATGTGGACCATGCCGGATGAGATGCGCGAGATGATGAGGACCAAGATCGCTCACCCGCAGGCGGGTGCGAATACCGCTTGGGTGCCGTCGCCCACCGCCGCTACGCTGCACGCTATCCACTATCACTATGTCAATGTCGTCGCGAAGCAGTCGGAATTGGCCAAAAGGGGTCGCGCGAGCCTGGATCACATCCTGAGTCCGCCATTGTTGGACCGTGAACTCAAAACGGAAGAGATTCAGCGCGAGCTGGACAATAACGCGCAAGGCATTCTGGGTTACGTCGTTCGCTGGGTCGACCAAGGAGTCGGTTGCTCCAAAGTTCCGAACATCAACAACGTGGCCCTGATGGAGGATCGTGCAACGCTGCGGATTTCGAGTCAGCATATCGCCAATTGGTTACATCATGGTATCGTCACGGAGGACCAGGTGAGGAAGACTTTCGAGCGCATGGCGGAAATCGTCGACCGGCAAAACAAGAGCGATCCCAATTATCGCAACATGGCGCCAAGTTTCGAACGGAGCATTTCCTTTCAGGCAGCGCTGGATCTGGTCTTCAAAGGACGAGAGGCCGAAAACGGTTACACCGAGCCGGTGCTTCACACGAGGCGAAAGCAGGTGAAGGCCGCAAGTTAGTTAACGGTGCGAGCATTGTCACCCCCATCTTAATCTTCCCCCGTCGAGGGGAAGAAAAAACTTCTTATCGTGAACCCTCGTCCACGTTGATCTTCCGCTAGATTGATTTCAGACGGAAGACTTCGGGCTCAAAGGCTGGAATTCCGCGCGCCTAGTCTAGCTACGCATAGGCGTCGTAGATACCGTCGAACTTGGCGATCTTGAAGCGGACCATGTGGCGCGCGCTGTCCTGCACGAGTTCGAGCTGGTGGTCGGTTTGTGCGTGACGCATGATGACATCGGCGGCCATCTTCGTGTGCTCTTGGTCCGCGACGCTGTGTACGGTGAAAAACTGGAGCGCCTTGTTTTCGAGACCATAGTGTTTGCGCAACGAGTCGTTGAATTCCTCGGAATAGCGGCAAACCATGGTTTCATTGACCAGCGCCGAGGCGCGGTTTTCCGACGCGGAGCCCAACAACATGCCGTGAATGGTCTTACTGGTGTGGGCGAGGCATTCAAAGACCGGAACCGCGTTTTCAAAGTCCGCTTCGGCTAAACCAATGGCCAGGCCGAACTTTTTGGCCAGGTCGGGATGATACTGCTCTTCATTTAGCTGATAGAGAAAATAGTTGAAGAGTTCGGGCTCGTGGCCGTTTTTTACCATGCAGAGAGCGAAACCCTTGAGCAGCGCCACGTTGTGAATGTAATGTTGAATCGCCCAACCCTGGAGCCGGCGCATCGATAGCTTTCCTTGCCGCAGTTCGCTGAAGTAGCGACTTTCCATGAGCTGATCGACCCCGGGTTGAATGATCTCTTTGAGAACTGAATCTACGAAGGCTTGGGTCGCCATTTATTACTCCTTTCTCGGGCTGTTGAAAAAAGCCCATCCGCTTCGTTGCGCTCGATCTCCGCACTCCCGTGGGCTTATGGCGTATGGCTTATAGCGTAGGGTTCGGAAGTTCCAACTATATGCGATAAGCTATCAGCCATATGCTGAAATCCGCGCGCCTTGCACCTGGACTTTTTTGACCAGTCCGAAAGCAGAACGCAGCTATTTTCTTTCCTTTAATACTTCATCGAGGAACGTGTAATCAATCACCTTTTGAACCGGCACCGGCGTGGGAATCAATTTAGATGCGTAGGCCGTGTCATAGATCTCCTGAAAATCCTTGATGGCTATCTTGCCGTCCGATGTAAAGCCGTTCAGCCAGACGCGGTAGGATTCTTCGGCTACCTTGGGGGTTAAGTGCCATTTGTTTTGAATATAAGCGACCATCCACGTCTTTTCTTTACGGTTGAAGTCCATCGCCTCCAGGGTCGCTCGGATCACAGTTTTGACCTGCGCGGGCTCCTGCTTGAGTTTCGCCTCCCGGGTGGCGAGGCCGCCGGAGGCGGAGCGCATGTTGAATTCGGTTGCCGAAGCGAGCTCCCGATAACCCTTTTGCGTCATGACCACGTTATGCGGCAGTGAAAGCACGGCGGCGGCCACCGTGCCCTGGCTGAGGGATTGCACGCTGTTCGAGACCGAGCCGGTTTGAATGAAAGTGACTTGATCCGGGTTGACGCCTTTTTTCTTTACCAGGTCGCGGGTGACGATGTCTTGCAAGGTCGCCAGCCGGTCCACGGCGACGGTTTTCCCTATCAGATCTTCCACGCGTCGTATCTCCGGATTGCCGATGAGCCAAAAAAGCGTCCGCTCGTGGGTGATCATGATTCCTTTAAAAGGCAAACCCCGCGCCGCAGCAACGAGAGGACTGGTGATGCCTGTCAAGTAATCGATCTCGCCGGCGACTAAGGCCGAGGTCTGTACCGCGCCGGCCATCTGGACCATGTCGACATCCAAGCCATGCTTTTTGTAGATGCCCGCGTCCTTGGCCACAAAGAAGGTAAGAAAAGTGAGGCTGAAAGCGGGATAGCCCATGCGGACTTTTTGGAGCCCCTGGGCGGAGGCCGGCTCGCACGCCATCAAAATCCAGAGCACCGAAGCCAAGAATTGGATTCTTTTCATGCCGGCGAGTCTATCGATTTTGACGGAGCGAGAACGATGGAATGAAAACCCGGTAACCGGCCGAGCATTGGCGGGGCCGGTTGCCGTGAACAACGCGCGCACACTTACTAGCTCTTCAGATACTTGTTGAAAAACTCCAGCGTCCGTGCCCAGGCTTCCTTCGCCGCCTCTTCCCGATAACTCCGTGGGTTCGTATCGCTATTGAATGAATGCGGAGCGCCGGGGTAGATCTTGTACTCAAAAGACTTGCCGTATTTTTTCATTGTCTCTTCGAGTTTCGGGACGCCCGATGTGATCCGCTCATCCGCTCCACCATATTGACCCAAAACGGGAGCGGTAATGTTTTTCACATCTTCGAGGTTTCGCGGATTGTCGCCATAGTAAATCACGGTCGCCGCGAGGTCTTTGGTCCGGGTTGTAAACAGCAGAGCCTTGCCTCCTCCCCAACAGAAACCGATAACGCCGATTTTGTTGGGGCGGACAAAATTCTGCCCTTTGAGATAATTTGCGGTGGCGGCGAGATCCGCTGTGATGACCTCTTCGTCTACCTTGAGGAGCGTTTCGGTCGCCGCCTCTGGGTTCGGAAACGAGGCAGTTCCTCCATGCCGGGACAACAGGTCAGGCGCCAACGCAACATAACCGGCTGTTGCAAGCCTTCGAGCCACGTCCCGTATGTGATCGTTAATACCGCGCCATTCATGTATGACAATTACAGCGGGCCGTCGATTATCTCCCTTGGGCCGGCTCAGATAACCGCTGATGGCCGCACCATCACCCGCGTTGTATTTGACCTCGGTGGATGTCAGCGCCGGATCGTTGGGATCTACCTGTGCCGCATAGCTGGTTGTCGGCACGATCGAATCGACCAGTGCTGTCGCACCCGCGATACTGCCGGCGATCACAGCTCCCAGCCGGATAAACTCGCGGCGGTTAATGGCTCCGCTCGCGTGCGCCTCGGCCAATTCCTTGATCGTCCTATCCACGGTTTCCTCTCCTGGATAACGGCCCTTAAATCGGTTCTGACGAGTGTCACACAGCCTGTAATAACATCAGTCTCCCCGCTAACTTTCCAGATGTTTCTTAAAAAACTCCAAGGTCCGGTCCCAGGCATCCTTTGCGGCCTCGGGGCGATAACGATCCGCACGAACGTCGCTGTTGAACGCGTGCGGTGCGTCGGGGTAAATCTTGTAATCGTACGACTTGCCGTTTTTTTTCATCTCCTCCGCGAGCCTTGGCACCTGCGATGAAATCGGCTTATCCAGCTCTCCGTAGTTACCCAAGACGGGCGCGGTAATGTTCTTGACCCCATCGAGGTTCTGCGGGATCGGCCCGTAATATATAACCGTCGCGGCCAGGTCCTTGCTCTGGGTCGCGAAAAGGAAAGTTTTACCGCCGCCCCAACAAAATCCGATAACACCAATCTTATTGGGCTGGACGAAACTCTGACTCTTGACATAGTTTTGAGCGGCCATTAAGTCTTGCATCAGGTTGTCGTCGCTCAGTTTCGAAATTGCTTTCGCCACCGCTTCCCGATTAGGGAACGAGCTAGTGCCACCCTCACGCGACACGACGTCCGGCACGATAGCAACGTAACCAGCTTTGGCCAGTCTCCGGCCGACGTCTCGATTATGATCGTCGAGCGCCGAGTTGTCAGAGACCACGATCACTGCCGGCCGTCTACCATCGCCTTTCGGACGGGTGACGTAGGCACCAATAGACGCACCATCGGCTGAGGCAAATTTAACATCGGCCGATATCAGTGCTGGATCATTCGGATCGACCTGAGCGGCATGTGCGAGGGACGGACTAAGCGAATGGAGCAACGACGACGCAACAGCCACACTGCCGGTCCAGAGCACGGCCCGTTGCATAAACTCCCGGCGCGTAAT
>CAVTUQ010000010.1:0-136010 GCA_963737905.1 uncultured delta proteobacterium
GGAAAAAAGCGGTGTTTTTGACAAGTAAAGTCGCTCGATTCACTATCGAGCCGGCTAGAGATGATATGTTTTCATGAGGGTCAATGTCTAAGGGCCAAGTTTTCCGTATACTCCTTCCTACGACCCTTGAACATTGAACCTTGAACTTTGAACTGGATTTCATGCGCGCCATCGATATTCATCACCACTATGTTCCCGAGCAAATAATCGGCGAGGCGAAACGCCATGGAAAAACGCTAGGGATCGAAGCCTCTGAAGACAAGGACGGGACTATCCGGTTCTCCTTCAATGGCGGTCCTCGGTATCCTTTAGTTCAGGGATTGACGGATGTGGAACCGAGGCTGGAGATGATGGAGAAGGGCAAGATTGTGCTGGCGGCGCTCGATCCGAGCACGCAACTCCTCGGTTATGATCTGAGAGGCGAACAGGCGGAGAGCTGGTGCCGCGTCTACAACGAGTGCGTCAAAGAATTCCTCAAAAAATATCCCGACCGTTTTACCGCGATGGCCGCGGTGCCAATACAGGAGCCGGAGCGGGCGGCGAAAGTTTTGGAGCACGCGATTGCCGAGCTCGATTTTCGCGGCGCCTACATCGCGACCAACGTCAATCACCGTTATTATGACAGCGAAGATTTCGACCCTTTTTGGGCCAAGGCGCAAGAGTTGGACATTCTCGTCTTCATGCACCCGGACAATCCGGCGGGAACCGAGCTCATGGGTTCCTTTGGGCTCCGTCTAGTTTGCGGTAACCCGGCAGACACCACGCTTTCACTCGGGATTCTTATTTATAGCGGTGTCTTTGACCGATTTCCAAATTTAAAACTTTGCACCTGCCACGGCGGTGGATTTTTCCCCTATCACGTGAGCCGCTTCGATCGAGAGTTTCTTACGGGAAAACAAGCGACCCGGCGCGCCGACCGTCCCAACGCGCCACGCTGCACGGCCCTGCCGAGCGTTTATTTCAAAAACCTCTACTTCGACACGCTGGTTTACGACGTGGAAACTCTTGATTTTCTTCGCCGCAAAGTCGGCGCCGAACGTTTGATGCTTGGGACCGATTTTCCGTACGTGCTCGGCGATTGGCTGGGCGCCGAGAAAATCGAAGCCTTGCCTTGTTCGGAGATAGAGAAACAAACGATTCTCGAAGGCAACGCGAGAAAGCTGCTGAAACTTCCGGCGACCTAATATTGGGACCGTGTCAGAGCGGTTCTTGGCACGTGATTGTTCTTTTAAAAAAGCCGGAATATCTCGCGCAAAGACGCAAAGTCCGCAAAGGAAAAAATGAATCCGAGCTTGGCGCTCTTGGCGCGATAAACTCTGTTGAAGTCGGTCTGAAGGGAGACGATATGCGAAGAGGGTATATCTCCGTTCTCGTTGTTCTCTTTTTGACGATGGGTGCGACGCCGCTGTCGGCGCAACTGAAAAAAGTTCGGTTTTCTACTACGGGGATTTCCATTTCCGAGCTCCCTTTCAAAGTCGCCCATCTCAAAGGTTTTTATCGCGAAGAGGGTCTCGATGTCGAAACGATTCTTATTCGCGGCGCCGTAGGGATGCAGGCGCTTCTGGGCGGCTCTGTGGATTATACGTCGGCTTCCGGCTCAACCATCGCCGCTGCCGTGCGCGGTCTGCCGGTCAAGCTTGTGTTTATCTCTTCGTCCAAGCCTCAGTTCGAGCTGGTTTCCCAGCCCCAGATCAAGTCCGTTCAGGAACTAAAAGGAAAGATCGTCGGCATTTCCTCTCGGGGAGGCTCCAATGACCTGATGATGCAAATGATCCTGCAAAAAAACGGCCTCGCTCCAAACAAGGATGTCACGACGCTTATCGTCGGAGCTCAGGAAGAAACCGTTATTGCGCTTCGAACGGGACGCATCGCTGCGGCCCTTTTGACTCCGCCGCGAAACTTTATGCTTCAACGCGACGGTTACAACCGTATTGCCTATTCCGGCGATTACATGTCCACGTATGCGAACGGTGGAATCGGTGTCACCGACGAAAAAATAAAAACCAACACTGCCGAGGTTCTGGCCCTCGTGAAGGCGACGATCAAAGCCCTCCAGTATTCTATGCAAAACCGCGCCGAGATGTTAAAAATCATACCGCCATACTTGGGTATTAAGGACGCCGCACTGGTCGAGCAGCTCTACGATCTGTATCTGACTCGTCAATCGGTCGACGGATCGGTCGATGATCATTGGATGAGAGGCGCCATCGAGTTCACCCAGAAAACGCTCGGCGGCGCCGCCAAGGAAGTTCCTTCGAGCCAGGTCTTTGATTTCAGCTTTGTTCAAAAAGCCGCCCGATAGTTTATAATTATTGGACCGATCTTCAGTTCGGCGGGAGGGACTCTGCGCCCGCAATTTTTTTGAACAGGTCAATCACCTCCGGATCGCGCGGGATCTCTCTGATCACCTTTTCATGGTCTTTGGGTAGAAGCGGAGTTGGCTCCGGTCCGGTGAGTTTTTTGTATTCTGCGTGAAATTCAGGGTCCGTATAGGTTTTGCGAAAGGCTTCCTGCAAAATTTCGACACGCTCTTTGGGAGTTCCGGGGGGAAGGAAAAACGGTGCGCCGGCAACCCGGAAAGCGCGCTGAAGAACAATCAACTTGCGATCTTTGTCCGACCTGGCCAGTGTCTCCAGTTCGGGAAGGTGGCTGAACTGAGGATGCTTTTCCCCCTTGGGAATATTGATGATCGTATGAAAATCCACGACTCCTCCTTGAAGCCACTCCGGGGTCCGGAGGATACCGTCAGCGCCCGACGAGCGGGCGTCGATCTCGCCCTGCAAAAGTGCTGGATCGAGCTCGGCGCCTGAATAGCCTGTGACGAATTTTGGATCTTTAAGACGGAGAACGTAGGCAAAGAGGCGGCCTTCAATATAGGTGGAGAAACCCACAGATTGCCCTCCGATTCTCAGTCCAGAGGCGGCCCGAAGTTTTGCCATGCTGTCCAACCCGGCCTGTTTTCGGGTGAAAAAGACGGGATGATAGGCGCTATAAGGGGAACCCAAATAGAAAAACTTGTCGATGTTGTACAAGACTCCTGACTCTCCCAGTATCTGAAGCTGGACCATGCTGGAGCCGGCGTTGCCGATCGTGAGCCCGTCGGGACGGGATGATCTAAAGACATGATTTGCGGCCTTCCGGCCTCCGCCGCCGGGCATGTATTCGCTAACAATAGTCGGATTTCCCGGAATATGCTTCTGCAGGAAAGGCATCATAACTTTTGCCCGCAGGTCTCCTGACCCTCCCGGATCTCTGCCTTGAATAATCGTGATGGTCTTTCCCCGATAAAAGTCAGCCTGTGAAAAAAGAGGATCAGGTAAAACCGTCAAACAGCTGAAGAAAACGACCAAAAATGCCGAAGCTGAATATTTCATTTCCTAAGCAGGCCTCCTTTTCGGTGCCGGGCCGCGCGCCTGCAACTCTCAATTCGCCCTGTCCGGCCGCTCGTTGGTTTCCGCCGCCTTCGCCAGACGAATGTCGATAAGCGCGAACTGGCCGCCGGCGATGGCTTTGAAGCCACGCTGGAGCGCCGCGCGCACTTCGCCGGGCTCTTCGACTTTTTCGCCGTAACCGTCGAAGGCCCGCGCGACAGTGGCATAGTCGGGACTCGGATTAATTGAGATGCCAATGAAATCTTGGTTCTTCACGGCAAAGCCTTCGGGAAAGAAACGCGGCACGCCGGACTTTTGCGAGTGATAGCCGTAGTTGTTGTAGAGCACGATCATGATCGGCAACTGGTGCTCCTGGCAAACGCCCAGGGCCGCCAGCCCGGGATCATAATTGAACGCGCCGTCGCCGATGAGACAGAGAACGGGCCGTTTGGGAAAAGCCGCTTTGACTCCCAAAGCGGTGCCTGTGCCGGTGCCGAGCCCGCCGATGCAGCCGGCAAAGAATGACCCCGGCTTCAGCATGTCCAGATAGCGATGGATTGAAAGCCTATGGGTGATGGTTTCTTCCACCACGAGCGCGTCAGATGGAATTACCTGGGCGAGCTCGTAGGTGACCCAGCGCGTATCGATGGGTTTTTGCTCTTTACGAGCCAATGCCTCATCTTTCCAGGCGGCTTTTCGTTTTTCATAACGGCCGTGCCAAGTCTCTGCGCGCCCCGCCGCGTCACCGGTGCCTTTGGAGACTCGCTTTTTGACGGATTCGAGCAGGTGCTTTATGGAGCTTTCGATCTCTCCCGTGAGAATTTGATTAACCGGATAGCCCCAATAGGGGAGGTCAGAGCGCAGCGGATTGTCCGACAAAACCGCGACTTTGGTTCCCGGGCTTAGTTTCTTCGATGCCGGATGCCAAGGTGCAATGACACCGAGAAGGAGAATAACATCCGCCTCCTGCAAGAACTCCTGCGGCTCGAATCCAGCGTGTAGAGGATGAGTGCGCGGAAAATTCACATAGCTTGAAGCTCGGCTCTCGACAACGCCTGCTCCAAGCAGTTCGGCCAGCTCCACGAGCATCTCGACGACAACGGCGCTACGTCCCGCCTCTTCGGTGATGATAACCGGGTTTTTTGCGGCGGCGAGCAACGCCGAAAGTTCGTCGATCGCCGCCAGGTCGGCCGTGGGCGCGGGTATAGGAACATTTTCGGCTGAGGCGTTCTTGGACATCTTGTCGAAGAGATATTCCATCGGGAGCGAGACAAAGACCGGTCCCTTGGGAGATCCCATCGCCAATTGACAAGCGCGCTGAATGGTCGAAGGCAACAACGACTTAGCGTTGACTCCATAGCTCCACTTGACACAGCGGTCGACCAACCGCGCCGGCCCGCCGATGTCTGCCAGCGCGCCGAGCCACTGCGCTCCGACGTCTGGGCCCGCCTCTTCGCCGAAGCCCAGCGATTCTCCCGTGAACACCACCATGGGCACTTGCTCGTGCAGGGCGCCGCGCAGCGCCATCGTAGCGTGCAGCGCTCCGACAGTGGTGTGGATCATAACGGCCGGAAGTCTACCCGTAGACTTGGCATAGCCGCTGGCCATGCCGACAGCGATCTCCTCGTGGCGCGAGCTTATGTAAAGCGGCACTCCCTCGCTCTGAGCTTTTGCTTTAGCGAAGGCTTCCCACACCGGCGACCACTCCGATCCTGGGGAAGCAAAAATCCGATCCACTCCCATGTGTGAAAGCACGCGTAGTAGAGTATCGGCGCCCGTAAGTCCTTCGGTCTCAATCATGATATCCTCCTATTGTTCAAGTCGTTCAAAACGTTCCAGTCGTTTCAATCGTCAGATGAGATCTCGTACCCTGTATCAAATTACTGCGAGGTGCGGCAAATGACCCCCTGTATTGCAAAATCCATTGACGTGCCGGCACGGCGAAGAACCTTGAACCGGTAGGTCACGGCTTTTCTCCCCACAGACGCTTGAGAAAGCCGCTGTCTCGTAGCTCGGTGTAAAAACGAGCGTCATAAAAATCCTCCGCCTTGGCCGAGGCAGCCTGAGGGACGGTTTTGCCAATCAATTGCAGAATAAGCTCGATTCCCTTGGGATCCACCTGGAGAGTTCTTTCCATGGCCTTCGACTCAGACTCGATCGCATAGTTATTGATTTCCCGGTCCTCGACTTTCGTATATTTGGCGACGATCTGGGCTGTCCCTTCCGCGTTGGTCAGAAAATAGTGCATCGCTTCCGCATACGCCCGCATGAACTTCGAAAGCTCGGGCTGTTTACGTGCTACCGTTTCGCGGGCGGAAACGAGCACCGTGGCTGCAAACGGGATTTTCATGGCGGCGATATCCACAATCTCCTTGAAGCCCAGCCGCAACGCAAAAAGATCGTGCGGCGCGCCGGCGATAATCGCATCGACGGCCCCAGCTTTGAGGGCGGGGATTGCCTGGCCAATATTGCCGAGCTGAACGTATTGAAGGTCCTTGAAAGTGTCGATGTGAAAACGCGCAAGAGCGACTTGGGCAAACATATCCGGATTCGAACCGATGCGATCGATTCCTAAACGCCGCCCTTTTAGATCTTGAACACCGGCGATCTCATTCTTGCCAATGATTTTGCTGGTTATACGGTTCTTGCTTTGACCGATGACTACCAAAGCTTTGGCTCCGCCCAGAATTGCTCGTGTCGGTGCGAATCCGCCGATGATTCCCACATCCGCATCTCCACCGAGCAAAGACGCAACGCCCGCCGGCCCGGACGCGATAAAGACAAGTTTGACGTCAAGTCCCTGCTTCTTGAAAAAACCGGCTTCCTTGGCGATCCACATCGGAGCCATGGAAACCACCGGCGCGGTGTAGAATGCCGTGAGCGTCGAAGATTGTCCCGCGCTCTCATCGACCGCGCCGAAACAGGCAAAGAAGACAATTCCCATTACCGTTAGCCGCCGTTGGAAACCATTCATCGTTCGCCTCCTTCATTAGGCTAAGCGCAAAGCGCATGGCGCTAAGCGCAAAAAAGTGCCATTTCTACCTATGAAATTTCTCGTCCTTTTTCCTCCGCTCTTTGCGTTCTGCACTTTGCTCTCTGCTATGTCGTCACCTGACACTTGTCCGATGGTTCTCTTTCACGCTGGACTATAGACCGGTGAGTGGTCCGCCTGTCAAGCCATATCGACGGTTTCAGTTGACTCATGCTGCCTGATCAATTAGCTTGGCCGCCAAGAGCGAGTCACGAGTCAATGAGCGGCGATCAGCAGAAAAACTGGCGCATCGATGTCCATCATCACGTGGTGCCGCCGCAGTTTGCGGACGACTCGATGCCGATCAAGGTTCCGGATCCTGAAATGCAACTGCAGGTGATGGATAATTGGCGAATCCGGACGGCCATCACCTCTCTCACTCCACGAGTCATTTTGAGAAATCTTCATCGCCTCCGTGAAGTGGCCCGGATCTGTAACGAATTCCAAGCAAGAATGGCGCTGGAGCATCCTTCGCGATTCGGATCGTTTGCACTGCTTCCACTACCGGACGTGGATGGCGCACTGGAAGAAATCACCTATGCGCTCGACATCTTACATCTCGACGGCGTAGGCCTTTTTTCCAGCGTAAACAGTCGGTACCTGGGCGATCCGCTGTTCGATCCGGTGTTTGACGAGCTCAACCGGCGCAAGGCGGTAGTTTTTGTCCATCCGACGCACTGCGAAGCGCCCCCGGAGACGAACCTGAGGGCGCCTCCGTTTGTTGTCGAATATGTGTTTGATACGACTCGCGCTGTCGTTAATCTTATTTTTACCGGCACGTTGAACCGCTGCCCTGATATTCGCTTCATCATCGCGCATGGCGGTGGTACGGTGCCGTTTCTCGCCCAAAGAATCTCGATGCTGGAGGGACACCGGCATGCTAAGGGAGTTACAGACGTGATCCCGACGCTCCGTGCACTGTATTACGAGATCGCCAGCACGACCGCCGGATACGCGCTGCGCTCGCTGCAAGAGCTTGCCGACCCAACCCATATACTCTGGGGTTCGGACCTGCCTTTCGTCCACGGCGAGCGGCTGCAGGAGGAAGTAGACCATTGGCAAGCTTACGACGGATTCAATGCCAGCGAGCGCATGGATGTAGAGCAACGAAACGCGGGCCGTCTTTTTCCACGGTTTTTCTCGGGCGACCATTGAAGCGAATTTGCAGCGATATAGCTACTCATGGGAGGTAAAACTTATGACTGTGATGGAACAACGGAAACGAACTCTGGTGCGACAACACATCGCTTTGTTTGAACCAAAGTTCCCTCTCCCCTCGCGGGAGAGGGTTAGGGTGAGGGGGCTGTGCAAACTTTGGTCACCCTTACCTCATTCCTCTCCCGTCGAGGGAGAGGAAGCCAGTCACGGCGTAGCCGGTAACAGATCCTCTAACGTTTCCTTGTCGTCCCTGACTCTAATAATCCTGGTGATTCTTTCGGTGGTATTTGCGGGTTCCGTAACGATCGGATCGGCAGCTGAGAGCCAGTTTCTGGTGAGCTACGGCGGAACGGCCGGCTATCAACTTCCCCTCTGGGTCAACAAAGAATTGGGATTCAGCAAGAAATATGGCACTGATCTGGAAATTATTTTGATCCAGGCGGGCTCGCCAAATATTCAGGCTCTGCTTGGCGGCAGCATTCAGCTCACGCAGACGGCGGCTTCGTCCGCGCTAATCGGCGCGGTGCGCGGCGCGCCGGTGGTGATCGTCGCCACCTTGGAAAATAAGCTGCCGATGCTGCTCGTCTCCCGCCCCGAGATCAAAGAGCCGCAGCAACTGCGCGGCAAGGTCATCGGCATCAACCGCTTCGGCGGCTCCAACGACGCCGCGGTCCTGATGGCGATTAAAGCCTGGAAGATGAATCCAAAAGACATCACCATGTTGCAGACTGGGGGGACGGCGGCGCGCATGGCGGCGCTGCTCAGCAATAAGGTTTCCGCGACGGTGCAGTCCTATCCGGAAATCTACCAGGCGCGTAAGCTCGGCATGAACGTGCTCGCGGATATCGGCGATTTCGGGTTCTACACGAACACCTCCAACATCGTCACCCGCTCCTATCTGCAACAGAACCGCGCGGCGATAAAGGGGTTCATCAAGGGGCAAATCGAGGGCATGCACTACGTCAAGACCAATAAGGAGGGGAGCTTGAAGATTCTCAGGAAACACCTCCAGGTCACAGACGCCGAAGCGGTGGAAGGAACGTACGAGTTTTTTGCCAAGCGGTTGCCCAGGTCCCCGCGCACGGAGTTGGAAGGGATCAAGAACATCTTGGTGTCCATTGACGCCGGCGATAAAAATCCTGGTGACTTCATCGATATGAGCCTGATCGACGAGATCGAGCGGGAGGGGTTTGTCAAGAAACTCTACGGATCCTAGCAGACTGCTGAAAAAGACTCATATGCTTCGTTGCACTCGACCGATTTCGCGTCAACGTACAAAAGAGTACGCCTCCGCTCATCGATCTTCGTGCGCCTCGCCTCTGAGGTCTTTTTGAGCAGTCTGCTGGCCTTAATTCTTTGCCAAGCATGTCCAGTCGAAGGGACGCCAAGAACGCAAAGAAAATCTCTTCTAACAGGGGAACTAGAGCAAACAAAAATCTCCGTTACATGCTGTAAAAAAACCATTCTTATTCGGTCTCCCGCCTTAGCGCCCTTTGCGCCTTTGCAGGAGTCTCTCCGACATGGTTGCGGCTCTATTACACTGGCTCTTCGTGGTGAATAGAATCAGTCACTTCTCACCCCAGAGCTTTTTCAGAAAGCCGCTGTCCTTGAGATCGGTGAAGAAGCGCGGGTCGTAGAAATCTTCCGCTTTGGCCGAAGCGGCTTGAGGCATCGTCTTTCTCATCAGTCCGAGAATCAGCTCGATGCCTTTCGGATCGACTTGTAAGGTCTTGTCCATCGCTTTCGCCTCCGCGGCCATCGAATGGGATATCACTTCTTTATCCTCGACCTTGGTGTATTTCTGCACGATCTTCGACGCGCCCTCCGGGTTCGTAAGATAGTAGTGAACCCCTTCAGCGTAGGCGCGCATGAACTTTTCTATTTCCGCCTGCTTCCGGGCTACCGTGTTGCGGGTCGAGATGAGAACCGTTGCGGCGAACGGAATTTTCAGCTCCGTGATGTCCAAAATCACTTTGAAGCCCATGCGCTGAGCGAAAAGGTCGTAGGGAGAGCTGGTGGTAAAAGCGTCGATGGCACCCGACTTGAGGGCCGAAATTCCCTGGCTGGTGCTGCCCATCTGAATATAGCTGAGATCGCGCAGGGGATCGATCTGATACCGAGCGAGCGAGGCCTGCGTATACATGTCCGGGTTGGAGCCGATGCGGTCGATGCCCAGGCGCTTTCCTTTAAGGTCCTGGACGCTGGCAATCTCTTTTTTACCGACGATTGCTCCGACCATGTAGGTTTTGCTTTGCCCGATGATCACAAGGTTTTTTGCGCCGCTCAGCACCGCGCGTATCGGGGCGAATCCGCCGATGATGCCGATATCGACTTCGCCGGCGAGTATCGAGGTCGTGCCGAGGGGCCCGGAACCGATAAAGACGAGCCTGACATCGGTGCCGTGTTTTTTGAAAAGACCATTTTCATTGGCGATCCACATGGGGGCCATGGAGACGACGTGTGCGGTATAAAAGGCTGTGAGCGGCTGAGACTGGCCCCAGCTCTCTTTGCTTGACCCAATGCACACGATGAAAGCGATTAGGAGAAGCGCAAGCAGTTTACGCAAACTTGTCATCTTACCTCCTGTGAACAGTTTCAAGTTCAAATCGTTCAAGTAGTTCAACCGCTGCGCTCCGTTCAAACGGTTTGAACCATTGGAACGAACTCATCCCGCCAAGATGCCAAGCTCGCAAAGGTAAGAATTTGTCTCCCAACCTTTGATGCAGTTTGTCTTGGCGTCTTTGCGCGAGAATACTCTTATCTGAATCCTCTTCTTGTTAACCCTCGCCCTCTGGGAGAGGGAATGGGTGAGGGTTGATCGGCAGGGTGAATGTAAACTTGCTTCCTTTCCCGACTTCGCTCTCGACCCAGATTTTTCCGCCGTGCAACTCCACAAACTTCTTGGCCAGCGTTAATCCAAGTCCGGTCCCCTCGACCTTGTGTGTATAGTCGGAGCCTACCTGACGAAACTCCTCGAAGATCTTTGGCTGGTCCTCTGGCGCAATGCCGACACCGGTGTCACTGACTGATATCTCCACAACACCGTCGGCCTGCCTGGCTTCAATCCCGATCCGCCCGCCCTCCGGGGTGAACTTCACTGCGTTGGAAAGAAGGTTGAGAAGTATCTGCTTTATCTTGCGCTCATCGCCGGTGAAGTCGCCGAGGCGCTCGTCTACGGTAACATCGAGTGTGATGCCGTGCCGTGTGGCGCGCTCGCGCACAAAGGTGCGCGCGTTATCTATTGCCAAGGGTAGGTCGAAGGTGGCCACTTCCAGCTCCATACGCCCGGCTTCGACCTTGGAGAGATCGAGAATCTCATTGATCAGTGAGAGCAGGTGACGGCCGGAGGTGAGAATGTCGTCGGTGTATTCGGCTTGCTTCTCGTTTAACTCGCCGAACAGTCTCTCGCCCAAGACTTCAGAGAAGCCGATGATCGCGTTGAGCGGCGTGCGCAGCTCATGGGACATGTTGGCGAGGAACTCCGACTTGTGCCGATTTGCGGCCTCGATCTGCCGGCTCTTATCCTCGATTTCCCGAAACAGCCGCGCGTTCTGAATCGCCAGTAGCGATTGCGTTGCAAACGTCTGAAGCAAATTTACGACTTCTGTTGAAAAACTTCCCGCCGTGCGACGATAGATAGTCAGCCCTCCCATGATCCGGTCCTCTCGCAGGAGTGGAACCGCGAGCAAAGACCGATAACCAAGTTGTCGTAGCAGGGGCCTAAACCGTGTGGCAGTGTATTGCCGCTCGTCAAGTATATCTGTAACTTCCACTGGCGCTCGTGTTGTCGCCGCTTGCCCCACCGCGCCCGAACCCATTTGGATCGGACTGGAGTGCAGCGCCTCAACCAACTCTTTTTCGATCTGGTGGCTCCCTCGAAGTTGAAATTCCTGGGTAGCCTCGTCGTATTCATAGATCGCTCCACCGTCGGCACCGCTAAGCTGGACGGCATGCGAAGCAATGCGCGTTAAAACCGTTTCCAGTTCCAAAGTCGAGCTGACAGCTTGACCCACCTCGCCGAGCGCTCTCAGTTCCCCGACCGAGCGCGCCAGTTCGCTTGTCCGTGCCTCCAGTTCTTGGAACAATCGAACGTTCTCGATCGCAATTACCGCCTGGTCGGCGAAGGTTTTGAGCAGGGCGATTTGCTTTTCAGAGAATGGACGGACCTCCGTTCGGCGAACATTAATTGCACCAATGGGAATACCTTCGCGTAGTAGTGGCATTGCCAGGATGGTTCGAGCGCCGGTAACCCGCTGAATGTCCCTGGATTCTGGGAACTCGGTTTCAATCTCTGAGGCAACGTCAATCACATGAATCGTTTGGCGGTCGATGATGGCTCGGCCAGTAGGTGTTCCGCGGGTCATCGAGAATTCATTTACAGCTGGCATGGGCCCAAACATTGCCACTTGCCGAAGTATATCCCCTTCGACACGGAAGATTTGAGCATCGCTTGAATCGCACAGCCGTGCGGCGTTTTCCGCCACAGTGTCGAGAACAGGTTGAATGTCCGTCGGCGAACTGGCGATGACACGCAGAATCTCGCTCGTCGCAGTCTGCTGCTCCAGGGCCTCGGTGAGATCGCGGTTGCGTTCCTGCAGTTCTTTGAACAGCCGCACGTTCTCGATAGCGATCACGGCCTGGTCGGCGAAGGTTTCGAGCAGTCTGATCTGGGCCGGAGTGAAGGGACGCACCTCGATGCGACGCGCGGTCAGTATTCCAATGAGTTCCCCCTGCTGACGAAGGGGAACAACCAAAAAGGTGCGTGCGCCGGAGACGGCACCCATCATTGGGAAATCATTCTGTGCGCGGACATCGGAAACATGAAGCGTGCCATGCTCGCGCATCCAGCGATGCTGGGGCTCATCAATACCGATCTCAATGCGGGCAATAGGTATGGGAATGGGACCAGTATGAGCCCGCGAAACCAGACTGTTTCCCTCGCGGAGTCGCAGCCCCACGTCATCAATCCCACAAACCCGGGCCGCGCTCTCGACGATGGCGTCAAGGACCGGTTGAACGTCCGTAGGCGAACGGCTGATGATGCCAAGCACCTCGGCGGTCGCCGTCTGATGCTCCAGAGCCTCGCGCAATTCAGCGTTGCGCTCTCCGAGTTCCCGGAACAGTCGCACGTTCTCGATAGCGATCACCGCTTGATCGGCGAAGGTCTTCAAGAGAGCTATCTGTTTGTCGGAGAATGGCCGAACCTCGGTCCGCAGCACCGACAGCGCCCCGACAGCCGTCCCCTCGCGGAGCAGAGGCGTAACCGTCACGCTACGGTATTCGTAGCGGCGCTGCAGCGCCTTGGTATCAGGGAATTCCGACTCGACCGCCTCTGCCAGGTCAGCAACTACGACCGTCGTTCGATCCAGCACCGCGCGCCCAGGCGGGAACCCGCGGCCGAGCGGCACTGGACTCCCGGCAGGGAGAGCCTCGTGTAAGCCTGAATGAGCCGCTAGGAAGAAACGGGAACCGTCGAGCCGGAAGATAACCGCGTCGCTGGCGTCGCACAGGCGGATGGCACTGGAAGTGACGGCATCCAGCACCGGCTGAATATCGGTTGGCGAGCTGGCGATCACGCGCAGAATCTCGCTTGTGGCCGTCTGCTGCTCCAGAGCCTCGGTCAAATCGCGGTTGCGCGCCTCAGATTCTTGGAACAATCGGGCGTTTTCAATCGCAATCACAGCCTGGTCGGCGAAGGTCTTGAGTAGTGCGATTTGTTTGTCAGTGAACGGCCGAACTTCCATCCGGCGAATAATGATGGCCCCGATGGGGACATCCTGTCGCATCAGCGGCGTGACAAGCACGGTGCGATAACCGAAACGCTGCGCCAGGGCTACGCCCACGGGGAATTCATCCTTTACCTCCGCTGCTAGGTCATGAATGTGGATCGTTTGCCGGTCGATCACGGCGCGACCGCTTACCGAGCCACGACTGAGTGTTGTCGAATCAGCCTCACTCATATGGGGGATTTGCCCGTAATGGGCGACGACGGCAAGAACATCGCCATCGACGCGACGGATAAGGACATCGCTCGCCTCACACAGTCGGGCGGCGCTCTCCGCAACCGCGTCCAGCACTGGCTGCAAATTCGTCGACGAGCTGGCGATCATCCGCAGAATCTCGCTCGCCGCCGCCTCCCGTTCGAGCGACTCGTCGAGGGCGCGCCGCAATGACTGAATGTTTTGCGTTTGTTCGGGCAGAGACTTCTTCACCACCGGCGGGCGCCGTTTTGCCTTGCTTTTTCGAGAACCTTTCTTCGGGGTGGAAGCCATAAAAGACCGACACGAGTTGAGCTGACTTTTATGCTAGGTAGTTGAAAGCGTCAAGCGGGTCTAGCAGAGATCTCAGAGATCTCACCGCAAAGGCGCTGAGGACGCGTCCTTCGACTAAGCGCAGGATGCGCGGCTATGAAAAATCCTGCGCCTGGTGATCTTGTCGAACTCGGCGCGCTCCGCGTCTCCGTGGTGAGTAGTCTCTGATGCTAAACCGGAAGAGCAAAATGTCACCGAGCGGCTTTATCGATCTACAACGCGGCGCCACGGACGCGATCAATCAACGCTCCGACATCTGCAGGTATTCGATCAGCGCGCCAGGCAACGTGGCCGTCGGGACGTACCAAAACGAGACGGCGTCCGTAGCGCTCGAGCACTTCGGGTTCTCGCAGCGTCATCACCTGAAGGGGCATCTTTACTTGAGCCGCTGCCTGGATCAACACCGAGGAGTCAGGCGCCTCGGGTCCAAGTCTGAGCAAGACGAAATCGCGACCGAACAAGTCAAGGGTTGATCGGCCGTCGGCTAGCCAGACATGCGGCGCCCGGGAGCCGGGGCGCGCCGTCGGTACATAGGTCTCCGGTGTGTCCGCTGGCGGCGGTGTACCGTCGGGCACACAGATTGGCGAGGGATCGTAACGGTAACCAAGTTGCACGCCGATAGTCCGGAACATGCGCGCGATGTCGCGTAGCAGTTGCTCGCCCAGGCGCTTGCGGATTTCATTTCCCTCGGATGTGGCGTCCTCGATTGCTTCAACGCCGCGTTCGAAATCGCGATGGCCCTGGAAATATCCGGTTGCCGCCCGGACGTTCCGTTCTCCGATTGGCCGTCGCTCAGCGTCGTAGGTGCCGAGGAGGCCGTCGCCGCCCCATCCTTCGATCACTGCGGCCAGCTTCCAACTCAGGTCCACCGCATCAGCGATCCCAGTGTTCATGCCGAGCGCGCCGGTCGGGGACAACTGGTGGACCGAGTCGCCCAGGAGATGAACCGGCCCTTGCGAATAGCGCTCCGCCACGACACCGCGCCTTGTCCACACGCTAACGCCGACCCATTCCACGTCGATGTCCCGGCCCAGCGCGCGGCGTAGATACGCATTGCGGTCGATACTGTTCGGATCGAGATCCGCGGGCGAATCGAGCACCATCAGCCGCCAGAGTCCTTGCACCGGGTCGATGATGCGGATGTTCGCCCACAGGCCGTTGCGGTCGATCGCCAGGTAAAAAGTTCCGGGCTTGATGCCGAGCTTCCCGAACAGGTCGGGGACACGGAAGAACATGTGAAACGGGCGGCTGAGCACTTCGGATCCGACTAACTTGATGCCGAGCGCGCGCCGGATGGTGCTGTTCGCTCCATCGCAGGCGGCGAGAAAGCGCGGCTTCACTTTTTCGCGTTGTCCAGTGTCGCGATGGACAATCTCGGCCGTTACTCCGCCATCACTTAGCTCGAATGTTTCGAGCCGGCAACGATGGCGAAGTGTCACGACGGAATAGGACTGGGCGAGTTCGCATAATATCGGATCGAACCATGTTTGCGAGCATATCTGCTGGATCATCGGGCTGAGCGGTCCGGTGGTCTGGTGCTTTTTGGCGGGCCGCTCCATTCGCGCCAGCTCGTATCCGCCGAGACTGGTTACGAAGACGGCATCCATCGGATGATCGTCGGGAAACGGACAGTTCACCACCTTGTCAGCAATGCCCCAACGGCGGCAGAACTCCATGGTCCGAACGTTCACCTCATTCATCTTCGGCGTGTTGATCCGGCCGTCCGTCTGCTCAACGAGGACGCACTCAATGCCACGCCAGCCCAGATCGGCGGCGAGGGCGAGCCCGACCGGTCCCCCGCCGACAATGAGCACGGGTGTTTCAAGCACTGAAACCACTTGCGCTCCTCCCGGGGTGGTGGTCGTTCAGGGCGTACGCCATTGCGGCGATGAAAATGATCATCATGATCGTCCTTTGTTTCAATGCCGGTTTACTAGCCGGCCCGCTCGATCTCCAACACGGCAACCGCGCAGCCGGTGGACCAGGCGGGCACCGGCTGATAGGCAAGCAACGATCCGCGTGCGTCAGCCGCCGCGCCGGCAATGGCAATCCACGTGCGGATCTCATGCCCGCCCGGCCCCGCTTCCGCTTCTAGCTTCTCTTTGGGATAGCGCAGGAAACTCTCGATTCGTCCACTGAGGAATGCATCGAGAAAGCGCCGGTCGAAATCGATCCCGATCTGTCCGGACTCCGGCATTGCCGGCCAGTGCGAGAGGCCGCCGGTGCCAAGGAGTGCAACTCGTTCCGGCCAACGATCCACCGTGCGCCGTAGCGCAACTCCAAGGGCGTGGCAGCGATGAAGCGGCGCGGGCATGCCCGCAAGACAATTGACGATGATCGGTATTACTGGGAGCTCGGTTCGCAGCAGATGCAAAGGGAGCATCACACCGTGATCGAACGCTAGCTCCTGCGAGGTAGAGAGGTCCACGTCTTCGGCGATGCCCTGGGCGAGCGCGCGGGCGAGCCGCACGTGTCCGCGGACGCTCCGGCGCGGGATATTGACGAACTTCTCGTCCGTCGGTCCCGAAAATTCGTCAGCGATACCGATACAAAACGACGGCATGTTATCGAGAAAAAAATTTGCCCAATGTTCGGGCGAGACGACGACCAGCACGTCCGGCCGCGCGGCTTCGAGGCGGCTGCGCAGCTCGGCATAGGCGCGGAAGATGGGCTCCGATTCTACTGCCGGCGGTAGAGATGGCCGCCCCGTTATACCGGGCGCGTGGCTAGCGGCAAAGGCTCCGACGAGGCTCACAGCTGATTTCCCCTGAGGATCGCCAAGTAATCAGGAAAGCTCAGACCAAGCGTCGCCGCGAGCGGTCCGAGCAACAACGAGTGCACGCCCATCTCGTATAGACGTCGGAAGTCTGTCTCCAAAAGGGCGAGTTGCTCCTCTTCGCTGAGCCGGTATTCGGCGATCAGAGTTTCTCGCTCGCCAAGAAACCGGTCGAACATCTTCGGTTCACGGTTGACGTGGAAGAGAAGCTTCTGAACTTCGTAAAGACTCATACCTGTGTTTCAAGTTCAAATCGTTCAAGCCGTTCAATCGCTTCGCTCCGTTCAATCCCCCTCCTTTATCCTTATATTAACATCATTGCAGATTGACATAGAGGAGATCATGTTTATGTGACACCGATTTCAAGAGCTTGCTGGTTGAGGACCACCTTTATCCTATCCCTTATTCGAGGATCTGGGAGAGACTGTCCCGGCCAGTAAGAGAACGGAGCTAGAGGTTCAATAGAAAGTAGTCCCCTTTTGGAGGACCGATATAAGGCTAACTTTCCGTTCAGAGCTATTGGGATTGGAATTACATAACGGAGGAGTAACAGACAGTGAAACGATACTACATAGGAGTGGATTGGGGCGACCGCTTGCATCAGGTGTACGTCGGCGATGAGGAGGGGAAGAAGGTAAGAGAGATGAAAGTGCCAGAGAGCCCGGAGGGGTTGGCCGAGATCGGGCGCTGGCTCGACGAGCGAAGAGCCGAGGGGCTTGAGCTGTGGGCGGCCATTGAGAAGCCGGCGGGGCGGATTGTGGACTTTCTGCTCGATCACGGGGTGGAGGTTTACCCGGTCAATCCCAAGGCGCTGGATCGAGTGCGGGATCGTTATCGAATGAGCGACTCGAAGAGCGATGCGTTTGATGCCTATGTGTTGGCGGAGTTTCTGAGAACCGATCAGGCGCACTTGAGAGTGCTTCGACCGAGCTCTGAGAAAGCCCAAGAGCTTAAAATCCTGAGTCGGGATCAGCGCCGAGTGGGGCGCCAGAAAACGCGGTTGCTCAATCAGCTCACCACCACGCTCAAAGAGTATTATGCTCGGCCCCTGGAGGCCTTTGAGGACCTGGAGACTGAGATCGCCCTGGATTTTCTCAAACAGTATCCGACCCCGGCTCACCTCAGTGCACTTAAACGTAAAGAGTTCAATCGCTTTGCCACCACCCAACATCATCTCAGTAAACAGCGCTGTGAGGAGTTGTGGAAAAAGCTTAACCAACCGCAACTTGCGGTGCCCGAACATGTGGTCAGAGCCAAGGCACAGCTGGTTGAGGTCCTCATCGAGCAGCTTCGGGCTTCGATCAAAGCGGTGAAGATCTATAACCACAAGGTCGAGAGTTTTTTCGCCTCTAGCCCGGCCGCTCAGTTTGCTAAGACGCTGCCGGGCGCAAAAAGCGGAACCCTGGTGGCGGCGATCTCGGCCGAACTCGGCGATGCCCAGGGTCGCTGGGAATCCTCTCGCCATCTTCAAGCCGAAGCGGGAGCGGTACCGGTGACCAAAGCCAGTGGCAAGAGTCATGTCGTACATTTTCGTTTTGCCTGTAACAAGCATCTGCGCCACGCGATGTACTGGTTTTCCTTTGTCTCGCTCAACCACAGTGAGTGGGCTAAGCTCTACTACCGGGGACAGAGGGATAAAGGTCATAGCCATCACCAAGCGTTGCGCGCCCTGGGAGCCAAGTGGCTCAAGATTATCTTTGTGATGTGGCGAGACCATAAGCCTTACGATGAAAATTTCCACCTGGCCAACATCGCTCGTCAGAAGATGCGTCAGGCGGCGTGAAATATTTTTTAAAAAAGGGCTTGACAAGTTTCATAGAAAGTCTCCCCCGCGTCCGCTCGCGTCCGCGGGGGAGGAAAGAGGTGGGGGATGGAACGGCTTGAACGTCTTGAACGGCCATGTTTGACACAGCCCCGCTAGCGATAGAGCTGCTCGATCCAGTTCTCCTTAACCAACCTCTCCAGAGGAACAGGATCGCGAAAATAATCCGGCCGATTCATCATCTCCTTGGGCACCGGGCTGCTTTCGGCAAGCTCTTCCAAAACCGCCTTGATCCCGCCATCCGTTACCGTTGGCAGGCGCTTGAAAAGGTCCGCATAGACCTGAACGGTTCTCTTGGCGATCTCAGGATCTGGTTGCCGGAGCCACTTATTAAAAACTTTCTCGGTGAACGAACGGTCTTTCTTTATGAGGTGAATTGCCTCGACGTAGGCTCTGAGAAAGCGGTCAACGACTCTCGGGCTTTCTTTGATGAAGACCCGGCTGCTGACCACGCAAGACGCCGGGTAAACGAAATCGGTCTTCGTCAGATCGAGCAGAACCGGCCATCCTTTTTGCAAATAGGGAAGGGCGAGATTGAACGGCAAAGCCGCGGCGTCAATCTGTCCCGCCTCCAGTGCCCCGGAGAAATCCAATCCGAGCTGCAGGACTTTGACATCCTTTGGATCCAGCCCGGCATACCGCAGCGCCGCGCGCAAATAAAAATGCGTGGTCGACCCTAGCCGCGTCACCGCCGCTGTCTTGCCTTTTAGCTCGGCGGCGTTTTTCATTCCCGGTCGCGCGATCAGGTAAACCGCATCGGCATCGACAGGACAAGCCAACAGAGCGACGTCGCCGCCTTTGAGTCGTGCCGCCACGACCGAAGCGGCCCCCGCCCCCGAAAAATTCAGCTCCCCGCTCACCACCCCCATCGTGATCAAGGTCCCGCTCTGGATGAAGATGACTTCAACGTTAGTCAGGCCATGCTTCGAGAACAAACGCGCATCTTGGGCAACCCATACCGGAAGGTTCATAATGCTGTTGGTTGTCCCGTAGCGAAGGAGCTGCGTCTCCTGGGCAAACGCGAAACTTGACAGCGCTCCCATGCAACAACCGAGCACCAATAACCGAAGACCAGATCCGCTGACCATAGTCATCGCTCGCTCGAAAAGACCTTGCGCTCCACTGCTTCCTGATCGTAGGGAACAAACTGATTCTCACCGGGGCCCCGCAGCCTTGGTGTCTCTCCCTCATCGAAGAGACCGGCGGCGCCTTTGATGATGTCTCCGCCGACCAATGGTGGGGAATGGGATTCGACAACCACTGCATCTGACTGAGAACGATTCCATGCCCAATGGACTTTGTTCGCGGGAATGCGATGAAAATCTCCCTTCTTGCACAGGTAGCCTTCGTCCTCGACGAAGAACCAGATCTCGCCATCCAGGACGTGATTGATCTGTTCCGAGACATGCATATGGGGTTTAGTGTGGTAGCCCGGAGGCCGGGTGGCCATCATGAGGCTGCTTTCGTTGCCGTAGGCCTGCTTCACGACCATCGAGCCTTGTCCCTGGTCCGCGCTCAACACGACTTTTTTCACCGGAACGTTTTCTGCTTTTACACGCAGCGCCATAAAACCACCATCCTTCCGAAATTGCTTTGCCCTCGCCCCAGCCCTCTCCCACTGGGAGAGGGTGAGGGTGCGTAAGTTCTCATTTTCGTCCAGCTTGTTTGACTGCGGCTTCGGCATAAGAGAGATCGAGCAGCTCTTTGATCGGTTTCATTTCCTTGTATTTCAAATAGCCGAGACGCAGATTAAACTCCTGCTGGGACATCATCACCTTCTCTTCAATCTCCAGGTTCGGACTGAAGGAAGGGGCGCGGGTCTTCACTAAGACGTTCGCAGACACGCCCGTGTGTTTGCTAATGATCTCAGTGTGCACCGGCGCCTTCCAAGCGTTGGGCTCGCTCAAGTCCCGCACTGCCCGTAGGTAGCCGGCCATAAACCCTCTGGCGGCAGCATCGTTTTTTTTCGCCCAGTCGCTGTTCCAGAAGGCGACCGTTATCGGCACCGGCTTGGTTCCGGGTTTCGCCTTCAAGGGCCGCACACCTATGCCTCTCTCCTCTGCTTGAGTCGCAAAAGGCTCGGTTATGATTCCGCAGTGAATAGCGCCATTATCCAGGGCAGGTAACATTTCCGGAAACGGGAGTGTCTTAACGTCGACGTTATCGATTCTAAGTCCGCCGGTTTGTAATACCTCGTCCAGCACCCATTCGGTTGCGACGCCTTTGGCATTGATAGCGCACGGTTTGCCGCGCAGGTCGGCGACGGCCTTGAATCGGCCCGCATCGATCTCTGCTTTGCGAACCACCAAATAGTCTTCGTTGTAGGCATAGTGCATGGGCGCTACGAACGCGACGGGGAGTTTCTGGTGCGCCGCATTGAATCCTGCTGCGCCCAGCGCGCCGCCGCCTACCTGTAAGTCTCCGGTGGAGACCTGGGTGAGAATGGCCGCGCCGCTTGGCAGGCGGACGAGCTGGGTTGTCAACCCGTGCGCCTTAAAATGACCTCGCTCGTGCGCAACGAAGAGCGGTGCGAACGATTCGGAAGGTACGAAGCCGATCTTTACGACGGATTGCGCGAAAACGGGACTGACCATGCCGAGTAAGATCACTGTTAAGAGGGGTATCATCCAACTCAGCCAAGATTGATTATCGCTCATATGGTTTCCTCCTTTGTGAAATCAAAAAATTTGCTCAATCTTTGGTGTCATTCCGAGGAGTCGGAGACGACGAGGAATCTTGCTCTCGGATTAGATTCCTCACTTTGTTCGGAATGACAGCCCTTGAGCATGAACAGGAACATCGTCGATGGGGACCTCTTCTGCAAAGTTGAAATACACTACACCCGATCCTCATCACAAAAACATCGCCGCGCTTGACCGCTCGCGCCACGGCATCAGCCAGTTGCCGATACGCTCCAGACCGTAGGTGAGAGCTAAGCCAACAACACCGATCACAATAAAAGCCGAGAACAAATTCTTTGCGGAAAAAGTTTGCCCAGCCGTCCAGAGGAAGGCTCCGAGACCTTCCTGCGCCGCCGTAAGCTCAACGGCGATCACGAGCACCAGAGTGAGACTCAGCCCGATGCGCATTCCGGTGAAGATGTCGGGCAAAGCCGAGGGGAAAAGCACGTAGCGAAACAAACGCCAGCCCGTTGCGCCGTAGTTTTTGCCTGCTTCCAGGACAACGCGGTCCACCGCCAATACGCCTGCCATTGTGCTCACGGTCATCTGGACGAAGCTCGTCAGCGTAGATGTGAAGATCAAGGTACGCTCGTTTACGCCCAGTATTAACATGACCAGCGGAAGCAACGCGATCTTCGGGATCGCGTAAAGGGAGGTAAGAATCGGCTCGAGTGCTAGCCGCGCGGTCCGAGACATGCCCAGGCTTAAGCCCAGCAGCACAGCCGGTATGAGTGCAAAGATGAAACTGAGTCCGAGCCGGTACAACGTCACGCTTAGATGGCGCCACAGCTCGCCGCCTGCCAGAAGCTCGACGAGATGAGGTCCGAGTTGACTGGGCGGCGGCACATAGTTAGGTCGAAGGACTCCTACGGCAGCCAACAATTCCCACACGAGTAGAACCAACACCGGAGAAATAATAAGACGCCATCTAGCTCCTGGCCGCGCCATTATCGCTGTCCCTTCAATCGCAACAGATCGACTTGCCATGGCATTAGCCGATCCGCGAGGGCTTCCAGCCCATAGGTCACTAAAATTCCCAGGAAACCAATCAGCATTAGTCCAACGTACATCTCTTCGATGCGCAGGATTTGCCACGAATGCCAAAGAAAACCGCCCAGACCGCGCTTGGCTGCTACCATTTCGACGGCTACGGTGACGATGAATCCAATTCCTAGAGCGAGGCGATACCCGATGAAGAGACGCGGCAATGCCGCTGGCAGTATAACCCGCATGAACAACCGCCACCCGCTCGCGCCATAATTCCTACCTGCCTCCAGCAAGGTACGCTCCAGACTTTCTACGGCGGAAGCCGACTGCACCGTAATGAGAAGGAACGGCGTGATCGCTGCGGTCAGCAGCAGCCCCCATTCGCTGAGGCCTAGATAGAAAATGACCACAGGAAAAAATGCGATGCTTGGGATGGGAAACAAAAGCCTCACGAGCGGGTCGGCGGCCGTTCGCATTCCCATCCACCAGCCCATGGCGATGCCCAGCGTCGTGCCTGGTATTAACGCCATAAGAAAGGAAGCAATGAGCCTTCCCAGGGTCGTCCCCGCATGGAGCCACAACTCGCCGCCGGCAGCGAGGCCCAAAAGCGTGCTCGCAATATTCGTCGGTGGCGGAAAAAAAGCGGCGCGCAAAAAACCAGCATGGACCAGGACCTCCCAGGCCCCCAGAGTAAGGAGAGACGTTGCTAGTGGAATAGTCAACTCCCGGGAAAAAAGCCAGGTTGCGCGTGAAGGAACCATACTACTCATGACTCATTGCCGTTTCTACTTCTTCTCGAAGACAAGCCCAGATATCCAACGACATCTTCGTGTACGAATTCCAACCGCGCATTTCCATGTTGCGGGGACGCGGCAGCTGAACGGAATATTCCGCTTTGATTCGCCCCGGCCTGGCGGTCAATAGCACGACTCTGTCGGACATATATACGGCTTCGTCGATGCTATGGGTGACATAGAGGACGGTCTTGCGCTCGCTTTCCCAGACACGCAGAAGTTCCTCTTGGAGGACAGTTCGGGTCTGCGCATCCAGCGCGCCAAAAGGCTCGTCCATCAGCAGCACCTCGGGTTGCGCGGCCAGGGCGCGGGCGATGCCTACCCGTTGGCGCATGCCGCCGGAGAGTTGGTGCGGATAGGCCGCACTAAAGGACTCAAGTCCCACACGGCCCAGCACGTCCCGCGCCTGAGCCAGCCGTTCAGTGCGCGGAACACCGCGCATCTCCAAAGAGAAAGCGACATTTTCGAGGACGGTGCGCCAGGGGAAAAGCGCATACTCCTGGAAGACGAGCGCGGTTTTCGGACCGCCGTTTTCTTTGTTGGTTGAAGAATAAATCTGCACGGAGCCGGCCGTGGGGCGCAGCAGCTCGGCCACGATGCGGAGAAGGGAGGACTTGCCACACCCGCTCGGTCCCAACAGGGCGACAAATTCGCCGTCATTCACTGTGAGGTTCACGCTTGCTAATGCGGGAACGGATGAGAAATCGCTTTGGTATACGTGCTCCACATCGCGAATCTCGATCTTGGTTACTGCCGGCATGGCCCCCCAGCTCAAGCGGGGCGAATTATAGCACGGGTACCGCCGATGACAACGGGAATATTGACAGGGGGATTTTCGGGTGATACGCGTGCGGCAACAAAGGCGGGGAGTAAGATTCTCCACCACAAAGAACGCATACAACACAAAGCAAATCTTCTTTGCGACCTTTGTGTTCTTGCGGTAAAAAATGTCTTGTCGGCTTCGGCGATGGGCTTTTGGTCGGAGCATGCTGAGAGAGGAGAGGAAGATAATGAAATCCTTTTTGTCTACCACAAAGAAAACGACTCTGATCGGGACTTGCCTCTTTTTCTTGTTGGCGACCGACTGGGGTTATGCTGCCGAAGGACTCCAAAAGCTCCGTGTCGCCTACGCGGCGATCACTGCAGCGTTTTCCATACCCTGGATCGCGAAAGAGGCGGGAATATTCGAACGCCACGGCTTGGACGTTGAACTCGTATATATCGCCAGCGGGTCGCGGGCGGTCCAGACCTTAGTCGGAGGAGGCATAGACGTTGCGGCGATCGGCGGGCCGGCCGGCGTCGACGCCAAACTGGCCGGAGCGGACACGGTTTATATCGCCATCCCGGTAAATCGGGTGCTTGTCTTTACGGTGGCCGAGCCGAATATTCAGCGTGTCGAGGAGCTCCGCGGTAAGAGTATCGGCGTTACGCGGATCGGAACCGTCACGGATTTTTTTACGCGCATATTTCTCCGTCAAAACGGACTTGCGCCGGACCGGGATGTGATGATCCGGCAAATGGGCGGTTTGCCGGAGATAGTCGCCGGGCTCAAGGCCGGGCAGATCCAGGGGGGCACGTTCGGGTTTCCGGCGGTTCTGCATGCGCGCGCGGCAGGGTTTCACGTTTTGGTCGATTACAACACGCAAGGCTTCCGGTATCCGCTATCGTCGGTGGTGGTGACGGAAACGTTGCTGCGGACCCGGGAGCCGGCAGTCCGCGGCTTTCTCGAAGCCCATATCGAGGCGGTGCATCGGTTCAAGACCGATCCAAATTTTGCGATGAATGTCATCGGAAAATACACCAAGACCGCCGACCGGGCGATGCTCGATGAGACGCAGCGGGTTTATGCCGCGGCATTCGAACGGATCCCCTATCCGAATATCGAAGACATGAAGCTCGGAATAACCCAGGTCGCCGAGACCAATCCGCGGGCGAAGGGCGCCGATCCGAAGGACTTCGTTAATCCGGGGCTTCTGCGCAAGATCGAGACTAGCGGATTCGTGAAGCGGCTCTATGGCGAGCAGGGGAAGTGAACTTGCGGGTTTCTGAAATAGACTTGTATGCCTTGATTCAAGGCGACGAATGGAGCGCGTTCTAGAGAAAGGACTACGGAGTCCGATGCGTCCTTATAGCGTCAAAGAAGTTTTCCTTTTCCAGCTCGTCCAGCACCGTTTCGTCAATGAATGGATTGACGTCGATCAACTCGTTCGGTTTTGCGCCGCCCTTCGGATTGACCAGTTGCAACGTGTTGCGCATGCCCTCCCGATTCACTCGAGGGGGAAATGAGAATTTACCGGCGATATCATCGTAGGTTTCTTCCAAAATTTTGTTGTCTTGTTGTTTCAAATATTTTCTATAAACGCCAATCATGGCATCCCTAGAGTGCATCAATCGGTAAATCGCTTCGCTATAGCCCTTTAAAAACTGTTTCACGATCCCTCTTTTTTTCTCCACAAAATCTCGAGTCACGGCTACGACCGTCATTGGGAAGAAGGCCTGCATATCTCCCATATGCGCTAGAGTAGTGAATCCCATCTTTCTTGCTTCGGTGGTCGAAGGGGGTGACAGAAATGTTGCATCGATGGCTCCATTCGATAGAGCGACTAAACGGCTGGACGTGTCGCCGCTCCGAATCAAGGTAACGGCTTGACGCGGGATATCCCACTCTTTGAGCGCGAGAGTAATGGCGAGATCGTTCGAGCCGCCGAAGTTCACAATGCCGATTTTTTTGCCCACGAGCTGAGAGGGTTGGCGAATCTCCTTTCGTGCGACCAAGCTAAAGGGAAACTTGTTGAGCGCTGCGGCTATGATAACGACATTGCCGCCTTGAAGTTTGATGCTCATGGGAGCCGTTGCGGACCCAAGAGCAAATTGCACATTGCCGGATAAGAGAGTCTGCATAGACTGAGTTCCCCCGCCAATCAAGACAATTTCCGGACTGAGCCCGTATTTTTGGAAAAGGTTCATTTCTTTGTACGCCCATAAAGGTCCTTGAAACCCCGAGACCCCGCTATAGGCAATAACGATCTTATCCTCCGACTTGCCTGTCGCCGGTGAGATCAAAACGAACATCGTTACCCAGATCGCCAGGAGCAAAACTTCTGCGTTGGTTCGCACCCCTTCGTGTCCTCCGTTCAAATGAATGGCTAGGCTTTTCGATCTCATGATCCCTTGAGCTTGTCAACTCTACTCACGCGGCGATCCATTGGATCGTGTTTGCACTCCAAACTGAATGCCTTTATTTATGGTGAGGCACTAGTCACCAAAGCAATCGAGGGAAAAACATGTCTGATCTCCGTTCGTGGATCGCCGAGGTCGAAACCCTGGGACGTCTGAAAAACATCAAGGGCGCCGATCCCCATCTGGAAATCGGCGTCATGACTGAGATCAACTGTCGACGCCGAGGGCCGACGTTTTTATTTGATGATATCCGGGGCTTTTCCAAAGGACGTCGGATTCTCACGGGATCTATTCTCGATGCGCAAAGGCTAGCTTTAACGTTGGGTCTGCGCGACATCCACTCCGACCAAGACCTCGTCTCTCGCCTCGAAGGTAAAATGACCGAATATGAACTCCAATCCGCAAAGTTTTCTGTCAATGAAGTGTCCGATGGACCGGTACTCCAGAATCAAATGCGCGGAGAAGCGATCAACCTTCTTAGCTTTCCCGCGCCCAAGTGGCACGAATTCGACGGCGGCAACTACATAGGTACGGGATGTGTCGTTATTACTCGCGATCCTGACACGGGGAAAGTTAACTTGGGCTCGTACCGGATCATGGTGCAAGGCGAGAAGGCCGTTACGGTACAGATTTCGTCAGCGCACCATGGAGCGATTAATTTAAAGAAATACCATTCACGAGGCGAGCCCGCCCCTGTCGCCGTATCACTGGGTCATCATCCGATTTATCTTGTTGTCGGCGGTCTGGGGGTGCCCTACCGAGTATCCGAATATGAGTACCTGGGGGCAATGGTGGGAGAACCCGTGCCGGTCATTCGGGGAGAGAATACGGGCCTTCCCATCCCGGCGCAGAGTGAGCTTGCGATCGAAGGGTTTTGTCATCCGCACCAGACTCGAAGCGAAGGCCCATTTGGAGAATTTACCGGGTATTACGGCTCGGGAGAAGACCAGGAGCCGCTTCTAGACGTGAAAACCGTCTATTTCAGAAACGACCCGATCAACCTCGGAGCCCCTCCCGGGCGGCCACCGCACGATTACTCGTACATGTATTCTTTGATTCGCTCGGTGATGGTGAAAGAGTCCCTCGTCAAAGACGGATTGCCGGACGTTCGGGGAGTATGGTTCCATGAGGTGGCGGGCGTGAATTTCTTTGCCGTGGTCTCGATCAAACAGCGCTTCCCGGGGCACGCGCGACAGGCCGCATACATGACCGCGCAGTGCCAGGCGGCGGCCGGCCATCTCGGTCGTTATGTCGTTGTCGTAGATGACGATATCGACCCTTCGAACTTGGCGGACGTTATCTGGGCCATGGGCACTCGGACGAATCCGGAGAGGGACATCGATCTTTTGCGCAATACTTTTTCAAGCACGCTCGATCCCGTATATCCTAAAGGTTCGCGGAAATTCTTTGGCTCGCGGGCGGTCATCGATGCGTGCAGGCCCTACGACTGGATCGAGGATTTTCCCAAAGTCGCGGAATCGAGCGATGAGGAGAAGCAAAAAGTCATGAAGAAGTGGAAGGAGTTGTTCAGTTAGCGCTAGCCTGGATTATTCACTGGCGAACAACGATCAACGGGCGAGCCCTCCGGATCGAAGGCAATGGGCCTCTACGTATCAGAGTTCCATCCGTTCAAATAGTTTAAATCGTTCCAAACGTTTTGAGCGGCTTGAACAGCTTGAACGTTTTGAACCAACTCAACGGACGCTCACCCCTTGATCGACGCTGTGTCGTGGGTTTTCCTGAGAGCATGAATAATCTGGGCTAGCATTTGGAGTGGGTTAGGCAGCGAATTTTGCGGAGGAACAGCATGATCACACTAGATGGAGAAAAAATCGAAGTCATCGACGCTCATTCACATATGGGCTCGAGAAATAAATTAGCCGTGCATCAGATACCGCGGATCATGAAATTCACGGCGGAGGATATGATCGCGTCGATGGACGGGGCGGGCGTTGATAAAGTCGTGACCTTTGCGATCGGCGCCGGAGAGCCGGTGGATTATCGCGACACCAACAATTACATCGCAAGTTCGATGCAAAAATATCCCGATCGAATCATCGGCTTTTTGCGGCTCAATCCGGCGAAGGGGCCGAAAGATACTTTGCAGGTATTGGAAGAGGGGGTCAAATTAGGACTGAAGGGCATAAAGATTCATCCCCTCATCGAAAAATGCCCGGCGAACGACAAGGAAAAAGTCTATCCACTGATGGAGGCGGCACAACATTACGGGCTCCCTGTGCTTTTCCATTGTGGACTGGGTGAGGATGCGAGTCCCAAACGAATTTCTGAAGTGGCAAAAGACTTTCCGAAGCTGTCCGTGATCCTGGGCCACTCGGGGGTCATCGAAGGAGTCAGGGACGCCGTCGATGCGGCCAAAAAACACGACAATCTATCGATGGATAGCTCAGCGGTGGGATGGTTGCCGTTTTTCTGTGAAACGATTGCCTGGGCCGGCGTGGACCGGGTGATGTATGGTTCGGATCATCCGTTCAATCCCATGGATTGGGAAGTAGCGAAGATCGTAAAACACGCGCAGAAACACTTGAAGTTACAGATCGAAGATCTGCGGAAAATCATGGGCGGTAATCTTAAACGACTGCTCGGCATCTCCTGATAAACAACAGAGATAACGAGTAGCGCACGCGGATAATCGACAAGGGAAAGAAAGAAGCGGGAGGAGATAATGGAACCAAAAATCTCAACACAACAGATCGCCGAAAAAAAGAGTTCTTATCGTAAGTGGGTAGAGAAGGAAGGCATACCGCTTATGGAGGGATTTTTCATCGAAGACCTCAAGACACTCGACCTGCAGCCATGGGATGGGAAAGGCGGCATGGGGGTTCGCATCTGCCTGGAAGGCACGGGCGAGACCAACGACGCCTACGTCTGTGAAATTGCTCCCGGCAAGAGCCTTAAGCCCCAGAGACATCTCTTCGAAGAACTGATTTACATTGTGAGCGGCCGCGGCGCTACGACGATCTGGCAAGACGGCGGTCCGAAACGAACCTTCGAATGGCAGGAGGGCGCGGTTTTTTCTCCGCCGCTCAATAGCTGGTATCAGCACTTCAATGGGAGTGGCGATCAGCCCGCGCGTTACTTTGCCGTTACGACCGCGCCCGTGATGATCAATTTACTTCACAATTTAGATTTTATCTTTAACTGCGACTACGTGTTCAAAGACCGATACAATAATGAAGAGGATTACTTCAGCGGCGAAGGAGCCTGGTACGCCGGGAGAATATGGGAAACCAACTTTGTCCCCGATGTGAGAAATCTCAAACTGCTCGAATGGAAAGAACGCGGCGCTGGAGGCTCGCAGGTGCGTTTTGAAATTTCAGAGAATACGATGTGCGGCCACGTATCGCAGTTCCCCGTGGGGACTTACAAGAAGGCCCATTTTCATGGACCCGGCGCTCACGTGGTTGTGCTAAGCGGCCAAGGCTATTCTCTCATGTGGCCAAAGGGGCAACCGATCCGGCGTTTCGACTGGAAGCCTGGAAGTTTGGTTGTGCCGCCGGCCAGCTGGTTTCACCAGCATTTCAATTCCGGCCCCAATCCGGCGCGCTACCTGGCGCTTCGATGGGGCAGCCGAAAGTATTATGGAGTCTCGGGGGACGCGGGAAAGACCGACATTGATGTCAAACTCGGCGGCAGCCAGATCGAGTATGAAGATGAAGATCTCGCCGTCAGGCAGATGTTCGAAGAGGCGTGTGCCAAGGCGGGCGTCAAAAGCCAGATGGACAAGTACTATAAGACTTCACCCTGACATGCGCCGACTCAACGATTACAGCAAGCGAGCCTGGCTTCCTCTGTTGTGTCTATTGCTTTGGGGTTTCGAAGCGAGCGCAGCGGAGCTAAAACAAATCACCTTGGGCTATTCCAGCATCGGCCCGATGGCAACCGGTTTTTGGATGGCCAAGGAGATCGGCGCTTTTGAGAAGTACGGCGTCCATGCAGAGATCATCTATATCTCCTCGGGGCCCGTCGTCATCCAGGCTCTCATCGGTGGAGACCTTCAAGGAGCGAGCGCAGCGAGCAATGCCGTTATCAATGCGGTTTTGAGCGGCGCGCCCATCGTGGGAGTGGCGGGAACCGCAAATCGGCCTTACCATCGGCTCTATGTGCAGCCTGAGATCAACCGGTTCGAGGATCTGCGGGGCAAAACTCTCGGGGTTACCCGATTGGGCGCGATCACGGATAACTTGACAAGAATCTTGCTCCGGAAAAACAACATGGAGAATGCGGTAACCGTTCGCCAACTAGGGACGACCGCCGCGGTCGGCGCGGCATTCCAGCAACGGGCCATAGCGGGGGCTGTCACCTCCGAACTTCGTGCGAGCACGAGAATGCCGGCCAAGATCCTCGTTAACCTCGTTGATTTGGGCATCCCCTATTCGATGCAAATGATCACAGTCACGCGCGACTATTATCGGCGCAATCGAGATATCGTGGAGGGAATGATCAGGGCCTACACTTCAGGAGTGGCGGCCTTAAATAACCAAAAAGCGATGGCGCTCAAAGTGATCGCCAAGTATTCGCGCCAAACGGACCCCAAGATGATAGAGGAGCATTACCGAGACTCGGTGGCCAATCTGGATCGGGTCCCGCGGGTCGAGACGGAAGCGATTTCTACGATTCTCGATTTCATGGGGAAATCAGGTATTCCCCGGGAGACGTTTGTTGACGATTCTATCGTCGAACGAATGGTGCGTGAGGGTTTCATTGAGAAAAACAAATAGAGTTCGACCCCAAACGTTTCGCCCTCTTTCTTCCTTTTGAGTCCTATCGACCCTGGGTTTTTGAGATTTCCACGCTGAGCTCGCCGAAGACCTGCTGGCACAGCCGTTGCTGGTATCTGTCTGTCAAGTTGCCAGAGGCGCAATAAGCTGCCGGGTGTCATGCGGTTTCGCTTGTTGTCCAATGATGCCTCTAGAAGGCTATCTGGTTTACGAGCTGCATCGGCACCTTTTTGCGGCCAATTGTACAAAACTCCAATCCTAAAAATTAAAAAAAACGCAAAAGTGCTCAGCAGCAGGCTGCCAAGGAGGTAACCATGAGTGAATATCATGAGGTGCAACTCCAGCAGAACGAAACAGTAACTGCATCCATCGAGAACGAGCTCACTTCCATCGCGAACCAAAGCGGCATCGGAAACAACAACGTCGCACGAATTGCCATCTTAGCGGTTGCTGCGATTGGAATTCTGGCGTTACCCCTCGCCGTCTTGCTCTCAAGCCGTGCGCGTCTGTTACAGAAGCTGCCGATTTTTGTCGGATCGCACTCTAGTCCCATGACCACTGAAAGCGTAGTTCTCGCGGTGGATACATTCGGTCTTACGATACGAGCCAAAAACGCCTCTTCATCAACACGAGAACTGTTCGAACAGATTGCTGTGGAGCATCTCGCGAAGCTTCACCGCACTTATAGCCGCTGGGCCGACGGAAACGGCGATTTGATGGGGAGTCTCTCGCTAAAATTGACGCTGGATGCCACCGGGACAGTGGTCAGTGTCGACCCACTAGCTTCACACGTAACGAATGCCAATTTCACAAGAACTGTGATGGAGGACGTTCGCAAGTGGAAATTTCCCAGAGGAAGAGTGGAAGCCGCCGAAATAACGGTCCCACTGCTGTTTGTTCCGAAGGGAATGGATCCGGAGACAGTCGTTCAGTGGGAACGCAAGTTTCGAAGCGCCGAGGAAGGCGAAACGCCGGCGGCCGGCATGCGTATTGCCAGTAAGGCGGCTATTTCCACGGTGGGCGGGGGCACTCCGATGGTCTCAGCATCCGTGCCCGATTCCGATCAGCCTAAAACAACCAAGTCTTCCACCGTTCATTCCCCCAAACCTAAGACTGAAGAAACGCTCACCGCCGCTAAGACAAACCGCCCCGTAGCTATCAGAGAAAATCCTCGCTTCTCAGCCAAAAAAGTTCTCGATGTTGACGAAGATACCGAGTTAAGCATCGTCGAGAACAAAGGCGATTGGCTCAAAGTAAAAATAGCCGATGCTGGCTTCATCGGCTTTGTTAGAAAAGAATTTGTCTCGCCGATCAACTAGCCGATTGCTGAAAAAGCCTTTGGGAGTCCTTCGACCGGGCTCAGGACGAACGGAGGAAACTTGATATTGTTGATGAATTTCCGTTCATGCTGAAGTTCTCGAAGCATTCTTAATCTTTTTTTTCACCAACCTGTCAGTGAGTTGTAAGGCTGAGTCGCTCAGGCCCAACAGAGCTAAGAGTTCCTCATCGAACCCGTCCCTGCACACAATTGTTTCGGAGTGCCTCCTTGACTCCGCTACGCTTCTTCTAAAGCTTCTCGAGAATCCAAACTCAAAATCGCCTTCCGTGTGTCTTGCCGTCAACGTCGGTCTGAGGTATTGGATAGCTCATAGATCGCTCACGATAAATCGCGGAGAATTGCTAAAAATGTCCGCTCTTAGAAAGGCCGCCGCATCCGTGGCATCGGAAAATTTTGGCTATCCAACGGGGATGGTCTGGTGTCCGATGAAAAGGAGCGGTATGGCCATCATGAAGTGCGCGCGATTGCAGAAGGAACTCGGGTGCGGAACTCGTCGAGAGCTTCAAATGCTTAAAGCAACCAAGCCCGAACGTGTTGTTCTCTTCTGGCCCTGGCTCCGAAATCGAGGCGAGTGCCCAGAGCGGGCGACCGAAAAGCAGATTCGAGAGATCCTACTGGTGCTTACCCCTCTGAAGCTAGTGGAGCGCAGCAGAAAAAATCCGCGGACTTACCAGTGTCCGAGGTGCGGAGGTCCGAAGATCTTCGGTGCGCGTCAGTGCCGCCAATGCTGGCTCATTTCGGTGAGGAGATCGGTGTGACGGTTCAACTACTCGAACGATTTGAAATGCTTCAACTATTATTATGATGAATTCGGAACGGCAAAAGCGGGAAAAAGAAATCGAGAGGCTCATGCAGGGGACGGGTGTAAGCCAAGAGGCAGACGCCGCTTTCCAGGAAGAAGTCAGGAAAGCCGCTGCCGCCATGGTTGAGCAAGAAACGAGCAGGATTCAGAAAAGTGAGCGAACGGAGCGGCGTAAACGAGCGATCAGCCCGGCGACAGCTGGCCTATGGCTGCTCGCGATCGGAGCCGGACTGACATTTGCCATGCCGATCCTGGGAGAGGTGCTTATCGTTTGCGGTGTTGCCGCCATCATCTGGGCTACTTTTCTGAAGCCGTCAAAAAAATAGCTCTCCACCACTTGTGGTGAGTCCGTTTATCCGTCTTCTCGCGACCGCGACTCTTGTTACGAGCCAAACTCACAGGTTTCTCGCAACGGAAACGTTGCCTCTCCCCTCTTCCTTCTCAATTCGAACATCGGGTTTTGTCAATCGTTTTTTCAATCTCGCCCGGGGTCAAAAGGACGAGACGATTTGAGCTCGCTTTCAGCTCGTGACCAAGCCAGACTTCAAGTTGACACCAAAGTGCCTTATCAGATATTTTCCGCCACAAATGGCGCACCGTACCAATTAAGTCAATCGGTCGCTGAAAGCCAAGTTTGCTTTCCGTTTCGACAACCAGTCGCTCAATTTTTCAGAGGTCAGACTGAATCGAACAAGACGTGCTCCAGTGCAAATCGAAAGCACGGTAAATAACAAGGAAGGAAAGAACCATGGCATTGAGTTTTGACGAGAACGAAATGTTAACCCGTGTGGGTCCCGGGACGCCTGGAGGCGACTTATTGCGCCGTTATTGGCATCCCGTCGGGTTTTCTACGGAATTAAAGGATAGACCGAAGCGGAGAAGGCTTCTAGGCGAAGACCTCGTTCTCTTTCGCGATGATGCCCGCAGACTCGGGTTACTTGAGCTACGGTGCTTACACAGAGGAACTTCTCTTGAATTCGGCCATATCGAGGATGGCGGCCTGCGTTGTTGTTACCATGGTTGGCTTTACGATGTTGACGGGCGTGTGTTGGAGCAGCCGGGCGAGCCGCCGGAGAGCAGCTTTAAAGAGCGCATTCGTCAACGCGCCTATAAGGTTCAAGAGCTTGCCGGGATCATTTTTGCCTACCTCGGTCCCGACCCGGCGCCGCTCTTGCCCCGCTACGATGTACTGGTGCGAGAAGACGGAGTTCGATCCTTGAGCGCGCGGCTGGTTCACTGCAACTATTTGCAAATGGTGGAGAACAGCGTCGATCAGCACCATTTCAAGTGGCTCCATCGAACTCCCAAGACCAGGCACTGGAAAGAAGAAAAGCTCACTTCTGAAGTTACCGATTTCGGCATCCGCGACACGTTTACGCGCCGTGTGGGAGACGATTACTTCAGGACCATAAGCTTATTTCTCATGCCCAATATGAACAAAGTCGGTTATCACCTGTCTGAAGACCATCCGGCCGCCTTTGCCGCTACTCACGAAGGATATGAGGCGCTACGCTGGCGTGTTGCAGTGGATGACACTACGACCATGCACTTCACGCTCTACTTCGCTCCGAGCGTCGACGGCAAGGTAGCGGCGAAGATTCCTGAAGATCGACAGCACGAAGGTCTCGGCGATAGCATTCCGGGGAAATATCGCTGGGACGAGGAAACGGGTTGGATTGCACGAGGCGATCAGGACCGCTGCGCGCAGGAGAGTCAAGGACCGGTTTTGGACCGAACGGCAGAACACCTGGGCGTGTCCGACGAAGGTGTCATCCTGCTGCGGCGGTTATTCAAGGACTGCATCGAATCGGTGGAGAAGGGACAAGATCCCGTGGGCGTTGTTCGAGATACGGCGAAAAACGAAATCATTCGCCTGGTGCCAGGCGAGTACAAGGTCAATCCAGCGGGGTTATAAAATGCGGCCATCTGGAAACGGCTTTCTTTGGTTAGGAATAGTAGGTTTAGCCGCCACGTTAGTTGGAACTTGCCCGGTCGATGCAGCGGAAAGCGTGGACGCGATTGTCGCCGCCTCCAAAAAAGAGGGAGATGAGATTGTCTTTGTCGCCGGAGCGCAAACTTTCGGCGGACGAAAAGGCCTCGCCGAGCTGGAGACGGGCTTTAACAAGAGATTCGGCCTCAAAGCAAATATCAATTTCGCCGCCGGTCCGGATATGAATGCGCGAGCGGCGCGGCTTATCACCGAGGTAAAAGCCGGCAGAAAATCTTCCACCGATCTCTACCTCGGCTCGCAATCCCATTTCGCGCTGCTCCATAAGGAGAACGCACTAGAGATAGTGAACTATTCAGGAATATTTCCCTGGTTAACCAAAGAGATGGAGATCTTTCCCGGAGAGGGGGTGCTCGTTTACACGTCGCCCAACGGGATCATTTACAACACCAATTTGATTCCCAAGGACAAGGCGCCGAAGAACTACATGGACTTGATTGATCCTCGCCTAAGCCCCATGTGGGCGGGGAAGTTGGCGATCCCGCCCTACGTAGCATGGCTTGCTGAGTTGTCCCTGGCGTGGGGACAGGAAAAAGTGAAAGATTTTGCCCGCAAACTGGTTGCCATCAGCGGCGGCCGGCTCCGGTACAGCGAGGAGGAACGGATTGTCAGCGGGGAATTTCCGATCATGGCGAATATCGGAGATGCCTTCGGAGCAATGTGGACCTGGCAGGCCAAGGGAGCGCCGTTGGTTGGTGTGCCTGGTCTGAATCCGATCAATACCGACTACTTCCAGTTAGGCGTTCCAAAAAACGCCGCACATCCGAACCTGGCAAAGTTGTTCGTCGCTTTCATGGCCTCCAAGGAGGCGCAGGCCGTTCTGCAGAAGCACGAATCCCGTAGTTCTCATCTCGTAGAGGGTACGATAATGGCGAAATATCTCCGGGATAATCATATCAAGGTCCAAGAGCCCAAGGAGTCGATCGATTATTACCTCAAGGGAGACTCGGCGGAGGGGCTACAATTCAAAGAAGATCTAGCGAAGATACTGAAGCAATAAACAGGCCGATGAAAAAAGCCCACCTGCTTCGTTGCGCTTCGATCGACTCGCTCTAGTTGGCTTATGGCGTATGGCTCATAGCGTATGGTTCGTATGTTTCAACTATATGCCATAAGCTATCAGCCATATGCGAACTACGCGCGCCTCGCATCTGGGACTTTTTTGATCGGCCTGAAAACCGGCTTGATCAAAAGGAGGAAATATTGAAGATCGTAATTTTGGCAGTTAGCCTGCTTTTATCTTTTTCTCCCGTTGCCTCGGCTCAGCTCACCAAATTGATCGCTGGCTACGGTTCAATTAGCTCAGCGCAGTTGCCAGCCTGGATGGCGAAAGAATCAGGAATATTTCGCCAAAACGGTTTGGAGGTCGAGCTGGTTTTTTTTAGAGGAAGCACCACCGCGGTGATGGCCCTACTAGCAAGGGAAACCCCGATAAGTCAGGTGACTGGTCCGCCGGTCGTGAGTGCAAGCCTCAGGGGCGCCGATTCGGTGATGGTTGCTGGGGGAGCCGTGGTCGCGGACTACTGGCTCATGAGTCGATCAGAGACCAAAACCGCTGAGGAGCTCAAAGGGGGCTCCGTTGCCGTCTCCACGTTTGGCGGCCAGTCCGAGTTTGTCGCTCGCATTGCGCTGAAGAAGCTCGGCCTGACTCCGGGGAAGGATGTCACAATGGTGCAGATCGGAGCGCCACCGGATCGCCTGACTGCCTTGCAGACAGGAAAGGTCCGAGGCGCTTTGCTCAACCCACCCGACAGCTTCGTCGGCGAGAAAAAGGGCTTTTACACTCTAGTGCAGGTGAGCGTGGCTACTCAGAGCACCGGAGTGGCAACAACTCGTAGATTCATTCGGGAAAATCCTGACGTCGTCAAAAAATACGTCAGGTCTCAGATCGAGGCTGTCCACCGAATTAAGACAGATCGGGTGGCCGGGATGAATGTCCTCGTGAAATACCTCGGCCCGCAGGACAAGGAGATTCTAGAAAAAACCTACGATGACGCTAGCAATGACCGAAAGCTTCCTCCTAAACAATATCCGACACTGGAAGGCATCAAGAACATCTTAGATCCGCTAGCGGAGACGGATCCTAAGGCAAAGGCTGCCAAGCCTGAGGACTTTGTCGATATGAGTTTTATTCGAGAGCTGGATCAGAGCGGATACATTGACAGTCTATACAAGAAGAGATGATTCGAACAAGAACTCGACGTAATAGGAAATGGAATAATGGAGTGATGGATTTAAATTCCAATCTCAGTACTCCACCGTTCTGACCTTGCCGGATGCCCACGTTAGAAAGAAGGGGATAGACCCATGTTGTCGAAGGAAGAAAACGAATTATTGACACGAGTGGGACCCGGAACGCCCGCAGGGGAGATGCTCAGACGCTACTGGTGGCCGGTGGGATTTACCGAGCAGGTCAAGTTGAAAGGCAGTCCGACTCGCGTTCGACTGCTCAGCGAGGACCTGGTTCTCTTTCGCGATGGCAGCGGCAAGCTAGGACTCTTAGGCCTCCACTGCTCGCACCGTGGGACTTCCCTGGAGTTCGGCCGAGTCGAAGATTCCGGCATTCGGTGCTGCTATCACGGCTGGCTTTACGATGTTGGCGGGCGATGTTTAGATCAGCCGGCGGAGCCTGAAAACGGTACTTTCAAGAACCGTGTCCAACATCCGGTTTACCAAGCTCAGGAAATCGGCGGATTCATCTTTGCTTACCTTGGTCCTGAGCCCGCTCCGTTATTGCCGAACTATGACTTGTTTCTCAGGGACGACGGCGAGCGCCACATTGGAGCGGGTCATGATTTTTGCAATTGGCTGCAGCGAGCTGAGAACTCGGTCGACCAGACGCATCTCGTCGCGCTTCATGCCCCGGAATACCCGCACATGGCTTTGAAGCGGCCGGTGATCGGCTGGGAGAGAACGCGCTATGGGGCGAAGATCTCCATGCATGTGCCGGATGTAACGAAGCCGAAGCTTTCGCACTGGGTATTTCCCTCGCACACCCGCCACACCACGGCGCGCCGCGGGCGCATACCCGACCACGCGATTCGCTTCCGCGTTCCGATGGACGATACAAATACGATGACTTTCTGGCTGAGATTCTATCCGCATAGTGACGAAGAGCACGCGAAGCCTTTCGTCATGAAAACCCTCGGGTTCGAAGACGACCAGCCGGGCGTCTATACGCGCGTCGAAGACGGCTGGTGGGGTATTGCCTCACATGACCAGGATCGCGTAGCCCAGGAGAGTCAGGGGCTCATCTATGACCGGACCAAAGAACATCTTGGGGCCTCGGACCAGGGCGTTATCATGCTGCGCAACATGATCAAAGAATCCATCGACGCCGTTGGGCAAGGCAAAGATCCCATCTGGATTATCCGAGACGCGAGCCAAAACGAAAATATAACTTTCGATGCCAGCATGCAGCAGGAGATCGGAGCGTTGGGGTAGATTAAGGGCGTTCAAATCGTTCAAACGGTTCAAGCCGTTCAAAGCGCGCAGAAGCTCCGCCGAAGGCGGATCAGCCTCTGGCTGAGATTGAACAGCTTGAACGCATGGACCTCTAGGGTCAGACGCGCAGAGGGCGCGAAGTCGGAAACACTATAGGAGAGTACAATGAAGCAACCTGTTCTTATTGCAGATAGCGTCGAAACTCTCAACCGAGATATGGCCAAGAAGAATCTCGGGGGGCATTGGCAGTTGGGTCTTGAAAGTTGTGCTCCGTACCCGGAGACCACGGTTCAGCCGTGCCTGTGGAAATGGCAGGATGTTTACGAAAGCTTGATGCGGGCCGGCGAAGTAGTCAGCATGGAAGAGGCTGAACGTCGAACTGTGCGTCTGCTAAATCCTGCGCTCCGCGATCGTCAAGCGACCACGCATACGATTCATTTTTCGTTCCAGTATGTAAAAACAGGCGAACACGCAAGGCCGCACCGGCACACTGCCGCCGCTTTCCGCTTTATTCTCAAGGGAAGCGGTGCCTACACCACGGTCAATGGGCAAAAGTGCGTGATGGAAGAGGGCGATCTGATCCTGACGCCGCAACTTAGCTGGCATGATCACACGAACGACTCGGGAAAACCGATTATCTGGCTCGACGGGCTTGACATTCCCCTGGTCCAATCTCTACAGCAGCTTCTTTTTGAGCCGCACCCTGAGTACGCGCAGCCGATTGAGAAAACCAGCGAAGAGGTGGCCGGTTCATACGGTCTTGTTCGGCCAGCTGATGTACTGGCAACCGAGTTTTTTCACTACAAGTGGTCTGACACACATCGAAGATTAAACGCACTGCTTGAGGCGGCCGCTCCCAATTGCTTTGACGGCTACCTTTTGGAATATCGGAACCCAACAACAGAGGGTCCCACGATGCCGACGATCCAGTGCTCTTTGAGTCTTCTCCGCCCAAATCAAGAAACCGAAGCGCATCGACACACCAGCACAGTCATCTACCACGCGTTTCGCGGCCGCGGCTCGAGTTTTGTTGGTGACGAGCGCTTTGATTGGGAAGCGGGGGACTCTTTCGTTGTCCCGCTTTGGTATCCCCATCGTCACGTCAATCGCGCGGCTTCGGAAGAAGCGATTCTGTTCTCGATGACCGATGCTCCAGTGTTAAAGTCTCTTGGTCTATATCGCGAGGAGCCGATGGGGGTATAGGCAATGGAATAGTGGAGTACTGGAGTATTGGGGTGCTGGATTCAAGATGCCGGCATTGCTTTACTCGAACGGAAGAATCATCGCCGTGTTCAGAAAGAGGAGATCGTTCCAATGTTAACGAAGGAAGAGAACGAGTTTCTCACCAGAGTAGGGCCGGGGACGCCCGCGGGAGAAATGTTGCGGCGCTATTGGCATCCGATGGCGTTTGTCAAAGAACTGAAGGGAAGGCCGCTGCGCAGACGAATTTTGGGCGAAGATCTTGTTCTCTTTCGCGACGAGCAAAATCGACTGGGATTGCTCGCGCTCCGCTGCTCGCATCGCGGTACTTCTCTGGAATTCGGCCACCTGGAGGATGGCGGTTTGCGTTGCTGCTACCATGGCTGGCTTTACGATGTCGAAGGGCGGGTGCTGGAAATGCCCGGCGAGCCTGGCGACAGCACCTTCGGGCAACGCGTTCGTCACCCCGCTTATAAAGTTCAAGAGTTGGGCGGTGTGGTTTTCGCCTATCTTGGACCCGAGCCGGCGTCGCTTCTGCCGCGCTGGGACGTGCTGGTCAGGGAGGACGGTGTGCGAGCTCGGCGAGCCAGAACCGTGAATTGTAATTTTTTTCAGATGATCGAAAATTCCGTGGATCAAAATCACTTGCGCTGGCTCCATCGAACAGCCTCGACGCCAACGTGGGAGGACGGCGAGATCAATCCTCAAGTTTTCGAATATGGCGTTTTGAACACTTACACCCGGCGGGTCGCCGATGGAAAACGATATGCTCACGTTAATTTTTTCGTCATGCCGACCATGAACAAAACCGGCAATGTCGAAGAGGGTCACCCGACGGAGCACCGCGCGAGCAGTGCAGGCGAGGTGATGCGTTGGCGAGTGCCCATCGACGACACCCATACGATGCACTTCACTGTGGAATTCGGCGCTACCGTCGATGGCGGGCCGGTCGCGAAAATCATGAAGGATGCATCTGAGCAAGGACTTGTTGAGAGCAAGCCCGGGGTCTACAAATGGGATGAATCGATCAACTGGTTTGCTCGCGGAGACCAGGACCGGGTCGCGCAGGAGAGCCAGGGACCGATCTATGACCGGACCAGTGAGCATCTGGGCTACACGGATCGGGGTGTCATCCTTTTGCGCCGTCTCTATAAGGAATCCATCGAAGCGGTGCAGAAAGGTCTGGATCCGCTGGGCGTCGTCAGAGACTTAGGGAAAAATGAGATGATTCGGCTGGTACCGCATGAAGATTTGCTGGATTAGCAGACCGATGAAAAAGGCCCATCTGCTTCGTTGCGCCTCGATCGGCTCGCTCCAACGTACGACCGTAGTACGCCTCCGCTTGCCGATCATCGCGCGCCTTGCTGCTGAGACCTTTTTGATCGGTCTGCAAACTGGTATGGCCAGCAGCTGATGAGGGAGAATTCAATGAAGAAATATGAGAGCAGCTTTCTCCTCACGGGTTGGCTCATACTGGCAGCGGCTTTCCCGGTCGGTGCAGCAGAGAGTTTGGATTCGTTAATCGCCGGGGCCAGGAAAGAACCCGAATTTACATTTATCGCCGGGGCTCAGACCTTTGGCGGGACGAAGACTCTTTCCGCTCTCGAGGCGGCCTTCAATAAGAGATTCGGTCTTAACGCGAAAATCCGCTTCGCTGCCGGACCGGAGATGAATGCGATGGCGGCGCGGGTCATTACCGAATTGAAAAGCGGTAACAAAGCGTCCACGGATATCTACCACGGCTCCCAATCTCACTTCGCGTTGCTGCACAAAGAGAAAGCGCTGGAGCGGGTCAACTGGTCCGGCGTTTTTCCTTGGATCACTAAACCGATGGAAATTTTTCCTGAGGAAGGGCTGCTGGTTTTCACGTCGCTGCGCGGGATGATCTACAACTCCAATATCATTCCTAAAGAGAAAGCGCCGAAAACTTATGAAGACCTGGTGGATCCTCGTCTAAGTCCGAACTGGGCAGGCAAACTGGCCATTCCACCCTATGTTTCTTGGCTGGTGGAGTTGTCGATGATTTGGAGCGAAGAACGGGTGAAAAATCTTACGCGCAAATTAGTTGCCATCAGCGGAGGAAGACTCCGTTACAGCGAAGAGGAGCGGGTGGTCAGCGGCGAGTTTCCCATCGCGGCGAATATGGGCGGCGCGGTGGAGCAGATGTGGCAGTGGCAAGCCAAAGGCGCGCCGCTCATGGCGGTTATCGGCTCAACGCCGGTGCTGCCGTCTTATTTTCAATTGGGCGTGCCGAAGAACTCCGCCCATCCGAATCTGGCGAAGCTGTTCGTGGGTTTTATGGCCTCGAAGGAAGCTCAAGACATTCTCGATAAATTGGACTTTCGTTCTTCCCATTTGGTGGAAGGAACCCGGATGGCGAAGTATTTGCGCCAAAACCCCATCAAGCTTCAAGAGCCCAAGGATTCCATTTCTTATTATCTCCAGGACGAGGAAAGCGGTTTGCAGTTTAAAGAGGAGTTGACGAGGATGCTGAAACAGTAACAGGCCAATGAAAAAAGCCCACCTGCGTCGTTGCGCTGCGATCGACTCGCTCTAGTTGGCTTATGGCGTATGGCCTATAGCGTATGGTTCGTATGTTCCAACTATATGCCATAAGCTATCAGCCATATGCGAAGTACGCGCGCCTCGCATCTGGGACTTTTTTGATCGGCCTGAAGACTAGGTCGATAACAACAGGAAAGATTGCATGTTGCCAATCGAAGAAAACGAACTGATGACCAGAGTCGGTCCCGGCACTCCCGCCGGTGAGATGCTGAGGCGCTATTGGTGGCCGGTGGGCTTCAGCGAGGAAGTGACGCCGAAAGGCGCGCCGGTCAAGGTGCGGCTTCTCGGCGAAGACTTTGTCCTTTTTCGCGACGGCGGTGGAGAGCTTGGGCTTCTGGAGCTCCACTGTTCCCATCGCGGCACGTCGCTCGAGTTCGGGCGGATCGAGGACAACGGAATTCGCTGCTGTTACCACGGCTGGTTATACGATCGGCGCGGCAAATGTTTGGAACAGCCCGCCGAGCCGGAAGACAGCACCTTCAAGGATCGGATTCAGCACCCGGCGTACCATGCCCAAGAAGCGGCTGGTCTGGTGTTCGCCTACATCGGCCCCGAGCCGGCGCCGTTGCTGCCCGGCTATGACTTGCTGGTTCGAGACGACGGCTGCCGCGTGGTCGGCGGGGGCGAAGAGTTTTGTAACTGGCTGCAGCGTGCCGAGAATTCCGCCGACGGCGCGCATTCCATCGCGCTCCATGCCGCCGGCTACCCGAACATGGCGATGAAACGGCCGACGATCAACTGGGAGCAGACCCAGTTCGGCATCAAGGAAACGACTTGGGTCGAAGGCGTCTCCCGGCCGAGAATCACCCATTTCATTTTTCCTTCACATGTGCGCCATTCGGCTGCGCGCGTGGGCGAGAATCCGCGGCAAGTGATTCGCTTTCGCGTGCCCACGGACGATTTCAAGACGACGAGTTATTGGATTGATTTCTATCCGCATAAAGACGGAAAGCCAACCCAGCCCGCGCTGCTCAAGACGCAGGGATTCAAGAAAAGCGAGCCCGGCGTCTACAAACGGGTTCAGGACGGCTGGTGGAATATTTACACGCATGAACAAGACCGCGTCGCACAGGAATCCCAAGGGGTTATCGCCGACCGCACCAAGGAACATCTAGCGTCGTCCGACCAGGGAATCATCTTGCTGCGCAAGATGATTCGCGATTCCATCGAAGCGGTTCGAGCGGGGAAAGATCCGCTTGGGGTAATCAGAAATCCGAATGAAAACATGTCGATAACCTTCGATTCCAGCAGGGACGCCGTGGCGGCTCTTGGCTAAAGAGAACTCGAGGATGGAAGATAGAGGATGGAAGAGGGAATGTTCTTTGGAGATTCTAATGCTTAGCCTGATTACTGTGTTGTGCGTGCACATGCTTTTGGTCGGTGTTCACCAGGCCGCGGCGGCGGAACAGACCCTCGAACAACTCTTGACCGGCGCCAAAAAAGAAGGCGAAGTTACTCTCATGGCGAGCGCATCGACCTTTGGCGGGAAGAAAGGATTCGCTGAGCTCGAGGCAGGATTCAACAAAAGATATGGCTTGACATCGAAAGTTAATTTAGCGCCGGGGCCGAGCTTTCCACAGGTGGCCGCGCGCGTTCTGACCGAGCTTAAAGCCGGCGCGAAATCGTCGACGGATCTGTATCTCGGTTCGGACGGCACGATGAGCGACATGCACCGGGAAAAAGCGTTACAGAAAGTCGACTGGTCAGGTGTCTTTCCCTGGGTAACTAAAGAAATGGAAATCTTTCCCCAGGAGACATTGCTCGTCTATGCGTCATTTCACGGCATAATCTATAACTCGAATGCGATTCCAAAAGACAAGGCGCCGAAGGGCTATGAAGATTTGGTTGATCCGGCGTTATCCCCACTTTGGGCCGGAAAAATGGCGATCCCCGCCTATATCCATTGGCTGATTCGAGTCTCGGGGAGTTGGGGCAAAGAAAAAGTCTTAGCGTATGCGCGCAAGCTCGCGCCGCTTTCCGGAGGGCGGCTGCGCCAGGGCGAGGAAGAGCGCATCGTCAGCGGCGAGTTCCCGATTATGGCGAGCACCGGCGGCGCATTGGAGGCGATGTGGAAGTGGCAAGCGAAAGGCGCGCCGCTCGGTGGGGCTGCCCGGCGCCTCACCGGCCACTTCTTCGTACTATCAGCTGGGGGTGCCGCGAAATTCAGCCCATCCCAATTCCGCTAAGCTGTTCATCGCCTTCATGACGACTAGGGAAGCGCAGGCGGTGATAGAAAAGCATGACTATCGTTCGTCCTATTTGGTCGACGGAACTCTGATGGCGAAATACGTGCGCAACAACAAGATCAAACTCCAAGATCCGCGGGAACTGAACGAGCTGTTTCAGCGGGACGATACGGCTTTGGAGGAGGAGCTCACCAGGATACTCCTGAAATAGGACTTGACCATGCCCCCTATTGATCCATTGAAGCCAAGCATCGAGGACGTGGATTTCGTCCATACCGGTCCCGCCACTTTGGCTGGAAGATATATGCGAAGGTTTTGGCAGCCGGTCTATGAAAATGGCGTTGACCAGGCCCATGTCCCCTTCACTCATGCCAAGTCCAATTTCACCAAGTTTGGCCTCAACTGGGACATTCCCAAGATCACCGCGAGGAGTTGGCCAAATTACTCAAACGGTAGACGGCTCAGCAATGGCGACGTAAAGGCAGCCATGGAATCCACGCCAACAGCCAACAGTACCTTCTCGCTCAGACCCTTTTTCTGGGGGTTCGACGGGTCCAAGCTCGTTCTCTTCGGGCTGGCGGGAGCCGCAGCGCTGGCAATAGTGGGCCTGCTGCTCACCATCGTCTGGATGAGCCTGCGGACCGGAGTCCCGGGCCAACCTTCGCCCTATACGCTCAGCAACTACACATCGTTGCTTGCCGACCCTTACACTTATCGCGTGATGGTGACGACGTTGATCTTTTCCGCTGTTACGATCGCGGTTTCAGTTCCCTTGGGATTCGTGTTTGCGTGGCTCATCGAGCGCACCAACCTGCCCTACAAAGCGTTCGCCATGAGCCTGCTGAGCATCGGTGTCCTCTTTCCGACTTTTTTGAAGGCGATGGGCTGGGTGTTTCTCTGCCATCCGCGGATCGGGGTGATCAACATTTTCTTGATGCAGCTTTTTGGACTGAGGAATGCTCCGTTAAACATCGCGACGTTGGGCGGCATCGGCTTCGTTCAAGGCTTAACCTTGGCGCCGCTGGCATACGTGATGATCTCTGCGGCCCTGCGCGGCATGAATCCTCTGCTGGTTGAAGCCGCCAGCGTCCACGGGGTGAACAAATGGCGCACCCTCGTCCGCATCGAGCTGCCTCTGGTGTGGCCGGCTTTGCTCTCGGCAATCATCTGGATGTTTACCGTTGCCATCGCCGCCTTCGACGTTCCCGGCGTGATTGGCATGGCGAATAACATTTTTACCTTCAGCACTGCCGTCTATTTCATGATCAACCCCAACGAGGGGCTTCCGCGCTACGGGCTAAGCGGCGCTTACGGAACCCTCATGGTCGGGCTGTCTTTGATCTTGATGATTCCGTATTTCGTAGCGTTGAAGCAGAGCCACCGCTACCAGATCATTTCCGGAAAATCTTACCAGTCGCGGCCCGTCGAACTCAGGCGCTGGTGGATGCTCGGTTGGGGGCTTCTTGGAACTTACTTTCTGCTGGCTTTTGTTTTGCCGTTGCTCGCCATTTTCTGGGTGTCACTGCTTCCCTACGTTCAGATTCCTTCGCGGCAAGCTCTGGCCGTCGCTTCCTTCGAGCGTTACAGTGCCATTGCCTTCGATAGCGCGCTTTTGCGAGCCGCCGGAAATACGCTGCTCCTCATGGTGATCGTCCCCACCCTTATTGTGGTGATGAGCTCGGCAATTTCGTGGATCGTGACTCGCTCGCGCCTGCGCTGGCGCATTGCTTTAGATGCGATTGCCTTTCTACCCCACCCCGTGCCCAACCTGTTGTTTGCTCTGGCGATCGCCTATTTCGCGTTGCTCGTATCCAACGTGGTTCCTGTGTACGGCACCCTCGTTGTCCTTATGGCGGTCTACGTTATTTGTTGGATTAGTTTTGGAACCAGAGTGCTAAACAATAGCATGATTCAGGTGCACCGCGAGCTGGAAGAGGCGGCTCAGGTGGGCGGGGTTTCAACGTTTCGTACCTTTTACAAAGTGATTGTCCCGTTGATTCGTCCGGGATTGATCTACGCCTGGATCTGGACATCGCTTTCGGCATACCGGGAGCTTACCATGGCGGTTTTTCTAGCTTCGCCGAAGAGCCAGGTTCTGTCCACCTACATTTGGGGGCAATGGCATGGTGGTGGGCTGGGCGATGCGGCGGCGATCGCCGTGATCATGATGGCGGTTATGTCCCCGCTGGTCACGACCTTTTGGATCTATGCGCGGCATCAACAACATGTCGCTTCTTCGGCAGCGTAGGGCGGGTCATGCAACTCTGCCTGTTCAAATCGTTCAAAACGTTCAAGCCGTTCAAGTAGTTCACGATGATCGGAATCCACTCCCTTAGGAAGACTTTCAAAACCGGGACTGATGCAGTCCAGGCGGTGGACGGAGTCGATCTACAGGTGAACGAGAAGGAGTTCTTCGTGCTTCTCGGCCTGAGTGGATCCGGCAAGACCACGCTGCTCAGATGCGTTGCGGGGTTGGAAAGGCCGGAAGCTGGAGAAATTGCTTTAGGGGAGCAACTAGTGAGCTCCGCGGAGCGGGGTATTTTCATCACTCCGGAGGATCGGGCGATCGGTATGGTATTTCAGTCCTATGCCGTGTGGCCCCACATGACCGTATTTGACAACGTGGCTTTCCCTCTAACCGACGGAAAGAGAAGATTACCGCGAGCCAAGGTCCGAGATCGAGTCATGAGCGCTCTCGAATTGGTGCAGCTATCGGCCCTCGCGGATCGGCCGGTGCCCTTTCTCAGCGGAGGCCAGCAGCAGAGGGTGGCACTTGCGCGGGCGCTGGCTGTGGAGCCAAAGGTGCTTTTGATGGACGAGCCTTTGAGTAACTTGGACGCCCGGCTGAGAGAAGAAGTTCGAGATGAGATCAGGGGCTTGGCAAAAAAACTCGGAATCACGGTCCTGTACGTGACTCACGATCAGGTGGAAGCGATGGCGTTGGCTGACAGAATCGCCGTGATGAGCTCGGGAAAGATTTTACAGATCGGCGTGTCTAGAGACCTGTATCATTTTCCTCTCAACCGGAAGGTAGGCGAATTTTTGGGCTCGATGAACGAATTCGAGGGCGCGCTGCAACCTGATGGCAGTGTCAAAATCGATTTTGGGGTCGTGAATTGCACCGTCCCGAACGGCACCGTCAAAGAAATGATTGTCGCCATCAGACCCGAAGATGTTTCGCTATCGCGGGAACCGAGTGGTTTAAGCAATGAGTTCCCGGCTCAACTGGTCTCCCAGCTTTTCCTCGGGGACATTACCCTCTATCACCTCTCTGCCAAGGGGAAAAACCTGCGAGGTAAGACGGCAGGTACGGATCAACAATTGGAACCAGGTAGCTCCATCTACGTCCGGCTTCCTGGAGAAAAACTGAAGATCTTCCCGAGGTGATGGCTTTTGCTATTTGAATTTTTGGATGGCGGAGCGAGTTCGATGACAACAGACGCAATAACAGATGGGAGGAGCCATGAGCCGACTACCACTTATCAACCGTGATGCGTTGTCGCCGGACGATCAAGCGGTTTGGGACCGGATCGCCGCGGTCCGCACTGGAGTGCGCGGACCCTTCGGAGCATTGATGCATGTGCCAACTCTCGCCGACCGCGTCGCCGCGCTGGAGGATTACTTTCGTTTCAACGCAGCCCTGCCGGCGGTCGACCGCGAGCTCGTGATTATGGCCACCGCTCGCGAGATGGGCGCGCGTTACCCGTGGGCACGGCACGAGGCCAGAGGGCGCGAGGTGGGCACGAGAACAGAGGCGATCGAAGCGGTACGCGCCAACGGCACGTTGGAGCAATTGACGCCGCGCGAGCGTTTGCTCGTGGAAATCGTGCGCGCTCTCTTGCGCACGCGGGCGTTGCCCGACGAGTTGTATGCGCGCGGGGTGGCTGAACTGGGCCGCCAACAGCTGATCGAGATGGTCGGGCTCGTCGGCCATTACAGCTTGATCGGACTTACCGTGAACGCTTTCGATGTCGCGCCGCCGGATAACAGTCAGACATTCTGAACTGTGTACAGAAGGTTTCAGTTTCAGAGGAAAGAGTGAGTGTATGTAATGTTCATAAATCTCCCTTTGCTCCCATATTCCGGGATCGGAAGGAAGTAAGGACCGAGGCCGTGGCCAAGACGAGAAAGAGCAACGAGATGGGCTGGGTGACGAAAACCGTGGGGTCGCCTCGGGACTCGACCAGCGCGCGCCGAAAGTTGGTCTCTAACCCTATCCCTCGGTGCAGGACGATTTCCAGCTTGGGTCGTCCGTCCAGCGCCCGAGCTTGGCCAAGGCGGCGTTCGCCGGCCCTCGAACCACCGCCTGTTCGCCTTTTGGCTTCGCGTTTTCCTTCAGAAGGCCCATGTCCACCGCTGTTGATTCACCCCCACCTTTCGGTCGGCATCCCATCATTACTGGCTAGACCCGCAGCGGCCAGCGGATCATAGGCTGGGCTCGGGACTTCCTCCGGATAGCCAGTGTGCTTGCTTGCCAGATCGAGGGTGCGATCCTCATCGCCGGGACATGAAACGGTGAGCCCGCGTGAGGCCGAACTGCGCGGCCGAGGAGGTCCGGATCCTTCCGCAGCAAATCCTCCGTGGAGCTAAATGTACCATACCAGAGCTGGGCATGACCTCCCAGAGCGGGACCAAGGAGTGGAGGGACGCCTCTTTTTGTGCGCGCCATGTACGCTTGGCCGATGTGCAGGATGGCCGTGTCGATCTTGTTAGCCGTGAGTGCAGCGATGTAGCCGGCGCTCGACACGGGGACGTAATTGACGTCCTGCGGGGTAAGCCCGGCGCTGTGGAGGACGGCCCGTGTCATCACCTCGCGGAATGCTCCAACCTCCTGGATACCGAGGTTCTTCCCCCGCAGATCGGCGGGTCTGCGGATGTTCTCCTGAGCCGCCATGACAACCGTGAGCCTGTGAGCATAGCTGAAGATGCTCCGGATCTTCGCTCCACGAACTGATGGCCGTGGTCACTGGTTCGCTGCTGGCCCCAAGAATATCCAGTCCCCCGGCCACACCGCCGCGCAAGGCCAGCAGGCCCGATTCAACTGCGCAAAGTCGACGTTAATCCCCTCCTCTTCGAAGTAGCCGAGGTCTTTCGCGACGTAGACGCCGACGTGAGGCAGGTTCGGGGGCGTAACGGGCATCCCAATAACGAGCGTCCGCCGGGGAGCCTGGGCCCTCGCGATCCCGCCCAGTCCTAGGGCCGTCAGAAGTACCACTGTCATCACCGATGGACGCGTTCGCATATTCCGTTTCCTTAGGATCGAGCTTTCCAGGCCTCTTTCAATGACGGCTTAGACATGGATGATCACCTTCAACGCATTGCCGATCCGCTCGACGTAAGTCCGGAACGCTTCGTGAATCTGATCCAGCGTGAAGTGATGCGTGATGATCGGGTCGGCCGTGATCTTGCCCCCGCTCATGAGAGCTAGCGACCGTCCGCAGTTCATTCCACCCTCTCCTCGTGCCGCGTAAATGCGGACGTTGCTCCGAACCGCGAGATTCATATCCATCTCTACCGGACCCGTGTACCAGGCCACAACCCCGATGCGGCCTCCGCGCTTGACGTTTTCCAGCGCTTCTTGCATGGAGGTCGAACCACCAGCGCATTCGAGGACGGAGTCAGCACCCTTGCCCTGGGTTATTTCACGTACACGATCCGCCAAATTCTCTTTTCGCACGTTGATCGTGAAGTCCGCACCATACTGTTTGCCGATTTCCAGGCGCGAATCCCGCGTGCCACTGAGGATGACCCGTTCCGCACCGAGCGCCTTGCATAGCTGTACAGCGATGAGACCAATGGGCCCCGGCCCGAGGACCAACACGGTCTCGCCGGCAACGTAGCCGCCCATAAGGTCGATGGCCCAGAGCGGCGAAGCGGCGGTGGTCACCATGCAGGCCTGCTCAAGTGTCAGATTGTCGGGTAACCGGTAAAGTGTGTTGATATGATTGACGGCGTACTCGGCGAAGCCTCCGTCGCAGGTGAGACCTTTCGCGCGGTGGCCTTTGGCGAGATCGCCGTAATTCAGGCAGGAGGTGTACCAGCCTTTGATGCAGTTTTCGCAGCGGTCGCAACCCTTGTGCACCTCCACGGCGACCCGCTCTCCGATCTGGAACTCGTTGACGCCTGGTCCCAGCGCTGCCACGGTGCCGGCGTACTCGTGGCCCATGATAAACTCACCGGCGGGTTGCCCCTGGAGCGTCCTGTGCAAGACCTTCACGTCGGTTCCGCAGATCGAGGCGACATTTACCTTGAGGAGAACCTCGCCGGGGCCGAGCTGCGGCACCGACCGCGTCTCCACCCGCATATCGTCGGCGTCATGCAGCACTACTGCGTTCATCGTAGTGGGAATCGGCATGGACTTTACCTCCCGTTTCGGTCTTGTGCTGCGTCAGGAGCAGTCATCCCGGCCGCAGTCTCAAAGAAGACGCCGGTTCGCGGGATGGTGCTTGAGGGCGTGTCTCGAATTCTACCACGTAGCCTTGCGATCTGCGGCGCTGCCATGACAATAGGGGAGATCCATCATGGGCGTCAAGGGACGAAAAGCAGAAATGCAATCGCAGAGACAGAGGCTGCTTTTCAACGGGAGAGCCCAAAGGAGCTGATATCTCCGCCGGAAAAGAAGGTGCCGATCAAGTTGCCGCGCGTGATCGGCAGGTCCAGGTGCGATGGATGCGACTCGTCGTGATGAATGGTAATCCGAGCCGCGCGCGGGCGCCGCAAATGGTTTCGGGCGAGAGCTTGGAGCGAGCTCAAGGCGGGCTCGTCGTCGGCTCCCTTGATGCGAACGGCGATCCGGTCGCCGGCCTGGAACAGGCGCGCCGTCGCTACAATCGGAATGCGCAACTCGTAAATTTTTCCCGGCTGCAGCGGGTCCCGGTCCTCATGCACTTGAATCGGCTCCCACGGCTTGCTGTCTTCGCGCAAGCGTCGTTGCGAAGCGCGCAACCAACCGCGGGTCAGCTCCTCCGCCTTGCCCTCGCGATCGATCGCCAGCAAGGTTACGAATAGCAACGCGTCGGTATCCGTGGTGGAAAGATAGAGCGTCAGCACGCTCGGTCCCAACACTTCGGTGTTCTCGACGAGCAACGGTGTAGAATAGGTCACCGAACCGTGTTCGAAGTTCGATTCATCGAATGCGTCCGCGCCCTCGCTCGGCCATAGCTCATGCTCGCTGAGTATGCCGTCTTTATGCAGGTAGAAGGGGGTCCAGCGGGCCTCCGGCGGCGGCCAATCAACGAGCGATTTCCATTCGCCGGTAGGCGGGATGAAGCAGCGGATCGGCGGTTCGTCCATTACGCCATTGTCTATGCCTTTGAGCCAGTGATCGAACCAGCGCAGCGATTCGTCTTGATACTGATACACGGGGCGATCGAGATAGATTCCCGGGCCGATAACCATCTTCTTCGGGCCTCGCCAATCTTTCCAGGCGGTAAAAGCCCCGGGCAGGTGAAGACCATAGTTGCCCCAGCAGGCGCCGAGGTAAGCGGGAATAGTCGCCTTCGCGTCCTGCGCGCTGTGCTCGCGCCAAAACGGCCCGTCGAAGGGATGCAACAGGAAATCGACGATCAACGCGTTGGTTCCCGCCTCGGGATTCTGCAGCGCCTCGCGCAGCCCGGGCACAGCCATGATCTCTTCGTCTTGCATCGCCCGGGCGATGGCATCCTTGTACGCGGCTTCGCCGCGGGCTTCTTTGTACAGGCTGCGGTAGTTAGGGCGGTGCAGGCTGTTTCGCCAGTGAGTAATAAAGCCGTGCGCAAGAATGCCGCCGTGGTAGCAGCGGTGGCGATAATCGTCGGTGCCGGCGAATGGAGCGAAAATCGCTTTGAGTGGCTTCGGGCCCATGGCGGCTACTGCTTTGGCGAGCCGGGCAAAATAAGAGACGCCGAACATGCCGACATCGCCGGTGCTCCAAGATTGCGCCGCCAGCCAATCGATGAGGTTGCAGATATCTTGAACCTCGATGCGGGCCCATGAGCTGATAGAAGCCTTCGGACTTACCGCTGCCTCGGACGTTGAAGACGGCGTGAACGTAGCCGCGGCGCGCAAAGAAAGTGGAGTCGCCGCTTTCCATGTAGCCCCGCATCGGTGTGAAACCCACCGGGCGCATCGGCGGCGATTGCAGGTCTTTGTTATAGGCGTGGGCGCCAAGAATGACCGGGAAACACTCGGAGGCGGCGGGACGATAAATATTGCCATCAAGCAGAGTGCCATCCGGCATCCGTACCTTGACGTCGCGCTCAACAATGACGTCGTACTTTCGTTCCGAAGTAGACCACTTAGTTGTGAACACGAGCTCGGTCCTCCTTATGCTCATTTCGTATGGACTCAAACCCCATACATCAAGCGGAACGAAATGTCCATTTTTGCTTGGCCCCATTGCAATGGATTGCTCCTATAGGCTTTTTTCCTTGACTCACCTCTTATGTTTGCCCTATTTTACGCGCAACGGACTGCTAAGCGATTCGTTAATTCGGTTATATCGTCGATCAGCAGCGGTTGGTTCGCTGACCTGTCTCGAGCACAACTGTGGTCACAAACTCTAAGAGGGAGTTCGGTTATGCCAGTCACAGTCGAACAGCTTCAGTCCATTCGATCAACGATCAACGACAATATTAGGCCCTTACTGGCAACTGCAGGAGCTGCGGGCCCATATGCAATGGCAATAGGATTTGCCGCCGACCTTATTCTCCGCGCTATAACGCTTGGTGTCCAAATAAGAATTGTCAGAGACAAGTTAGTTGCCGAACTAGATCTGGAAAGCAAGAAGTTAAATATCTTTCGACGTCCTTACATCGTTAGCATCGATGACTTCGACGTAACGAGTTTTTTCACTAACAAGGGTTATCTCAGGATTCAGTACCCACAGTTGTTAGAGCAGTTTGACGCAGAAATTAAGGCTGTCGATTTTGTTGGCAACACGGGCTACGACTCGGCGCTTAGACTGTTAAAGATTGCGCATCAGGTTATTTTACCAGCGTATCACACGGGTAAATTCATTAATCCACTTTCGCGGGATATGTTCGGTAATGAACTAGAAAAGCCGATGCCGGACTATTACGCTATTGTCAGGGAAATCGACGTGTTGGGATATCGAGACGACAGCGAGATGGACAACCTAGCAGCTAAACTGCCGCCGTACTGGGAGACGAAATTGGAGTTGGCCAGACTCTCGTTGGAGAGGACTTACAAAGAACAGAACGCCAAATATAAGGACGAAGTGATCAGTGCGATCCTAGAGGCGCTGTCTGGAAAAGACGGAGCGATTTCTGCTTTGACGACATTTGCAAAAGAGATCGCCAAAAATAACGTGGAAAACGAGCTTGCAAAAATAGACAACGCTCTTAGCGCAAATCCAGACGAGTCCGTCAAAGCCAAACTCAGTGAACAAATGAAAGAGCTGCAGCAACGTTTGTCGGCGATAGAGGGTCGTTAAAAGGAAGCTCATACGGTTTTCTTGTTTCACGGATAGTTTTCTTATGAAAACGATTTGTCATGTTCTCTTGTCATTGTTATTAGCGTTGTCTGGTTTGATTGCTAGCGGGTGCAGTCCAGCTCTCCCGAAGCCCTCCTCTGTAAGCAATCTTGAAGCTCTTAACAGAGCGATGGCTCTCCATACGGAGAGTGCATACAATGAAGCGCTTGCGGAAATTTCCAAGAATCTACAAAACAATCCGACCGATCTGCATTCGAGAATATCGAGGGTCATAGCGGCACAAAACAGGATTACTGTTGTTGCGGATCAGTCCCAGAAATTGAAGATTTTTCACGACAGTCTCCCAACAATTTTGCGCGATCTTATTATCATTGTCGAATTGGCTCCGCAGGTGTCTGATACGATGGCTTGGATTGTCCCGCGAGCGCTCGTCGTGGCCGGCGATCTTTTCTTAATTAGAGCGAGCATCTCCACAGCAGAGACGTACGATAAGAACCCTACCGTCGATCGAATCAAAAAGACCATAATAGTTAGGGCCTATTACCAGATTGCTAAAGGGTACTTTGTTCAAGCACTGGGTCTGGTTTCCCAAGTCAAGGATATTGCTCCTGCCTTGACTGCCGTAAAGCAACAGGCCGTCAACGGTCTGGTCAATACCCAGGTCGGGGTATTGACAAACAACCGCAGACTAGGTGACAAAGAAAGGGTTCGGAATGACTTGGAAGAGATTAAGAGCTTGCTATTAATCGACCAGCAAAAGACAGTTGAGGCAATGACTGAGTTTTCGCCTTCTTTCGATCCTGAGATCCATCGAGTGTTAAGTGTGGTTTATCGGGAGTTAGCGGATGACGGAACCGATCAAGCAGCTGAAGCTAAGTCGATCGAGGTCGCGCTTGTAAACGAGCTAATGTACGTTACGTATTCAGGTGACAAAAACCAAGCCAACCTAAATGATCTGTTGACTAGGGCGGCCCAACCTTATCTGTCGCGGCTCTAGTTTACTGCAAGATTTGCAGGCACCATCGTGGTCAAGAGGGAGACGTTTAGACCCGGAGGAGCTCCCAATAAATCTTGCAATCCTTTCACGTTCTTTGGTATTTTCGTGCCCATAAGCCAATTGTCTGGGAATGATTTCGCCATTGCCTGGCGCAAAGTATTGACCAAAGGGAACGGTGTGTTGTCTTGGTTGGCCGCGATCCTGCCACTGTCGGCAGCATTTTCAAGCAGAGAGAGAAAGCCCTCGCCTCGCCCACACGAGTTGTCTTGACACGCTAGATTGCGGGGTGTTAGTTTCGCTCGCGCTGGAGCGAAAATCTTCGTCAGGGAGTACCCATGAATATTGATTTTCACTGCCATTTCTATCCCGAAGAATACTTGAAGAAACTGGAAGCCTCCAAAGGCGACGTCAGGATCGAAAAGAACGACAAGGGCGAGAAAATTATTTTGAGCATGGGGGCCAAGGCAGGACCCGTGACCGAGGACTTTTTCGATATCGAAGTGAGGGTGGACAAGATCAGGCAGAACAGGATCGACATGCAGATCTTGACCGCGCCTCATCCCGGCGTCGACCGCTTTTCACCGGACGAGAGCGCCGAGATGAGCCGGACGATCAACGATGGTCTGTCGAAGGTCGTTAAAAAATATCCGAAGAACTTTCAGGCCCTCGCGATGTTGCCTCTCATCGATACCAAGCTCGCTCTCAAAGAACTGGATCGGGCGATTTTTGATCTGGGGCTAAAGGGAATTTGCATGTTGACCAACGTAGCGGGACAGACATCGGATTCAAACTTCTTGCTACCGGTCTATGAAAAAGCGCAGTCCCTCGGTGTGCCGATCTTTATTCATCCGACAACTCCGGTGGGCGCACAAGTCATGCAAGAGTGGCGTCTCGCGATCATTCTTGGATTTGAATTTGACATCATGCTTTCGGCGACGCGGCTTGCTTACTCCGGAATACTCGAGAGATTTCCCGAGCTCAACTTTGTCATCGCCCATCTTGGAGCCGGCATTCCGTTTCTCGCCGGCAGAATCGACCGAGGCTACCACGATCCGATGTGCGGCGTTAAAACCAAAAAGCCGACTTCCGAGCACCTCAAGGAGTTGCATACGGATACCGTCTGCTTTTATCAGCCGACTCTGAAGTTCGCCTATGAGTTTTTTGGCGCGGGGACGGATGGTAATGGGGAGTGACTTCCCGCTACCGATCGGCGATCTAGAAGCTGCGGTTCCCAGCATTGAGCAAATGGATATCTCCGGAGACGAAAAAGAGAAGATTCTGGGAAAGAATGTTCAAAGGCTCCTAAAACTGAATTCTTGAAGGTTTCTGATCTCACTATCCCGAATATTCCAAGATAAAATGGCGAGAGGGGTCAGTTGCAAATCGTGAGTAGTGATAAGCCTACGGCTCTGGTTACGGGCGCATCCACGGGTATCGGCAGAAGCGCGGCTATAGCACTGGCGAAAAACGGTTATGATGTAGTCATTAATTTCAGCCGCAGCGAGGATGCGGCCAAGATTACGGCTCGTGATGCCGCAGCTACGGGTGCGCGGACGTTGCTTTACCGCTGCGATGTCAGCGACGAGACTTGCGTGCGCGCCATGATCGCGGCCACGGAAAAGGAATTTGGGCGCCTCGATGTCCTGATCAACAATGCGGGAACCACGGCCGATGTCGAGCCCAAGAATCTGGAAGGCATGAAGGTCGAAGACTGGAATCGTGTCTTCAATGTCAACGTCCTCGGTCTGTTTCTGGTCACGCGCGCGGCCGTGCCGCTACTGAAAAAATCGCCTAACGGCTGCATCGTGAATACCTGCAGTATCGCCGGCCTGAGACCAAGCGCACAACCATTGCCTTATGCTGCCAGCAAAGCTGCAGTGGCAAACCTGACCAAGACTCTCGCGAACGCGCTCGGACCTCAAATCCGCGTCAACGCGGTGGCGCCGGGATGGATCGAAGGGGACTGGATGAAACGGACACTGGCGGATAACTACGAGGGGTTGATGGCGCGCCGCGCCAAATACACGCCGCTCAAGCGCTGCTGTACTGAAGACGACGTCGCCGACAGTATGCTAAGCCTAATTTTGCATAACCGCTTCGTCACCGGCGAGATCATCATCGTCGATGGCGGGTTTTCAAGCACGACTTAAACTAAGAGTACTGTTCAAAACGTTCAAGTCGTTCAAGTTGTTCAAAACGTTTTCGGAGGTTCAAGTCGTTGGAAGGTTCAATTCGTTTATATCGTTTTAAACGTCTTGAACTTTTTGAACGATTGGAACGACTGGAACGCGACGAGCGCTAGCGAGGAGATGAATGTTAGACGGTGTCGTTCGATTTCCTCCAGAATTCGCGGCGCGGTATCGGGCGAAGGGCTACTGGGAAGATCGGTCGCTGCGAGACGTATTCGCCGACGTTTTTGCCAAATACGGCGATCGAATCGCGATCATTGATCGTGACGAATCCGTTACCTACGCGCAATTGAACGAACGCGCCGAGCGTCTAGCGCTGAACCTTCTGGAAGAAGGGCTTCAGCCACTCGACCGCGCCGTCATGCAGCTGCCCAATGTGGTTGAGTTCGCTTACTTCTATTTCGCACTGCAAAAGATCGGCTGCATACCGATCATGGCGCTGCCGAGCCACCGTTACCGCGAAATGAGTCAGTTCGTCCAACTTGCCGGCGCCGTGGCTTGTGCGACACCGGACCGAAGCAAAGACTTCGACTACAGAGATCTCGTGGGTCGCATCCGCGAGGCGAATGCGACCTTACGCTTCGGAATCGTTTTGGGAGACGCCCCGGCAGGGTTTTTATCGTTGAAAGAACTAGTCGAGCGGCCGAGCAGACATTCTCGGGATGATTTGAAAAAAATCACCATTGATCCCGAAGACCCCGCAGTGTTTCAACTCTCAGGCGGCACCACGGGCATTCCCAAGCTCATCCCAAGAACGCATAACGACTACATCTATAATTCTAAAATGGCGGCGGCGGTGACCGGAGTAGGGCCAGACAAGATTTTTTTGAACGTACTTCCACTGGCACATAATCTGCCGCTCGCCTGTCCCGGCTTGCAGGGTTTTCTGTTGCACGGTGGCAAGGTGGTGCTGGCCAACACAACGCGAGCCGAGGATATTTTTCGTATCGTCGAGCGCCATCGGGTCACACACATCGCTGTCGTGCCGGCGCTTTTGATTCGTCTGATCAATGATCCGTCGATCAAGAACTTCGATCTATCATCCCTGCAAGTTATCCAGAGCGGCGGCCAGCGGCTGCAACCGGAAGTCCGCCGCCGTACAAAAGAACTGATTCCAAGCGTTACCGTTCAAGAAAACTTCGGGATGGCGGAGGGGATGCTGCTATTTGTCCGGCTGGATGATCCTGAAGAAGTGCGCATGGAAACTGTCGGCAGGCCCGTCAGCCCCGATGATGAGATCCGGATAGTGGACGACGAGGATAATGAAGTTTCGCCGGGCGAAGTCGGCGAATTGTTAGCTCGTGGTCCCTACACGCTCCGGGGTTACTTCGGCGTGCCGGAGTACAACGCCAGAGCGTTCACGTCCGATGGCTTTTACCGATCAGGCGATTTGATGCGGCGGCATCCTTCCGGGAACTATATGGTCGAAGGACGAAAGAAAGATCTCATTAACCGGGGAGGCGAAAAAATCAGCGCCGAGGAGATCGAGAACCTCATTCTCACTCATCCATCCGTCCAAAACGTTGCGTGCGTGCCGATGCCGGATCCGATTCTGGGCGAGCGCATGTGCGCCTGCGTGATCCTGCGGCAGGGCAAGGCTTTGAGTTTGGACCAACTGGTAGTTTTCCTTATGAAAGAGGAAATTGCCAAGCACAAACTACCCGAGCGGCTGGAAACGATGGGCGATTTCCCTCTCTCAGCCTTTGGCAAGGTATCGAAAAGAGATCTAACTGAAACCATCGCACAAAAGCTTAAGGCAGAGGGTAAGACTTGAAGGATACTCGTGCGAGGTTGTCGAACCGCTAAACCAGCTTCGATTATTATTTGCCGCCGACTGCACCTGTGTGTATGGCGATACCTTTGTTTTGGAGACACTCCTGACCGAACAGAGAATAGTCTTTCGGATCCGAGCGTCCGGGAACGTAAGCCCTACTCAACGACCTCAATCGCCAGGCGATAAGCAGGTAATCGATAGCCGAGCGCCAGGGCAGGGAAGTCGCGGGCATAGGTGAGAAAGGGCGTCTGATAATTCAACGGCACCTTGTCTTTGCCCTTATAGATGGCAGGATAGATATCGATTAGATGGGTCCCCGGGTGCCCGGTGGCCACTAGATTGATCGTGACATCACCGTTGCTATTGAAAGCGCAGGCGTAACCTATGGATGCGTTGTCGTAAGTCACGGCGACTGTGTTATCCAACTCGGTCCAGCCGCCTCCTTTGATCTGAATGGTGAAAGGCTCACCGACCTTAACGCGCTTCGGCTCTACCTGCACCAGCTTCTGCTCAACGTAGTAAGGGATTTCCATTAGCACCTGATCCCGCGCCACCAGTTTCACCACGTGCCAGCCTCCCAGATCATCTGGAATTTGGATGTTGGTGGTCAGTGATCCGTCTGACTTCGTCGTTGCGCTGGAAAGCGGAACGTTTTCCAGATTCCATCCGCTAGGGCCCATGCGGTTACCTCTGGCGGTAACAAAAAATAGCCCAACTTCTGTGTTGGGAGGCAGACCAGTAACTCGCAGACTAGTCTTGGACAGAATGGGCCCGGAAGCAGGACTCAGAGTCGCAGAGCTGGACGCCGCGGGCTTCGTGTTCATGGCCGTCCGTGACACATGGCTGTTGAGTCGAGCAACGCGCTCGGTGTCCGGCCATTGGAGAGTGTCGGGAGGCGGTCCGGTGTCCTTGGTTACGTTGAAAACAAAACGAAACTCTTGTTTGTTGTCCAGATGGGCGTAGATATAATCCTGCGGCGATTGCTGCGTGTTTAAATAGGCGCCGGGGGCGGTGGCGGTGCTGTTGTTGAGTTGAATAATATGCTTGCCAGTCGGTCCTGCGGCACGGATTTGAAAGACAGCGGTGCCATTAGTCGTTACACCTGATATTTCACCGGTGTACTTGTTGTCGTAGCGCAGCGCCATAAAGTGCTCGAATCCTCGCCAGCTCAACCCCTTTACCATGATGGTGACCGGCGCTCCCACGGGCCCTTCGGCGGGAGCGATGGTAGCGCTGCGCAAGATGCGAAAGCCGCCGCGGCCCACGTCCTGTCCATCCACCACAGCATAGATCTCGTGCACTTCGCCGAAATCCTCCGGCGCGGTAAAGACCGTATTCACTCGCCCTTGGGAATCGACCAAGTTGCCGCCTAAATGGAGGCGCTTCTCGTCATACTTCCGCTCATGGTACTCGACATTGTCAGGTATAACTTTAGTTGCGTAGGCGCCATCGACAGTGCTCCAGAAGAAATTCACTTTCTTGCCGGGTGTGAATCCGTTAGCCGTCACTGTGAAGGAATCTCCCACGTAGCCCTTAACCGGCTCGACCTTGAGCAACTTAATTGGCGTTGGTGCTGCGGTGGATTTATTGGCTTGAGCGAGAGTAGGTGAGGTGGCGGGGGCGGTAGCCGCAGAAGCAGCAATCCCGGGCAGCGCGTTGGAGCCCAAGACGACCAGCAGTCCGAGCAGTGCTACGAGCGTAATTGCTGAGTCTGTTGCCGGCGGCTTGCGCATGGAACAAAGGATAGCGTAATCACGTTAGTCGATGATCCTCACACGAGTATCCATCGTCGCCGTTTTTTGAATCGGCGGAGTGAAAGTCCCGGTGCGACCATCTTTAGTCGTGACGACGATACGATAATCGAGGGAGCCTACCGGGTAGTCCGGCGGAATGTCCCAAGAGGTATCCCACATCCAGGCAGAGTCAGGCAGGGCAGCCGCGCTGCCGCGAATCGTCCAGCGCCCGGGAACTTCCTCACCGTGCGGCAATACGAGTTTAATGGTGGCTCCATCTTTATCCGTCACCCGCTTGCCAGTCTTAATATCCAAAACCTCGAATCGAACCACCATCTTCATGCCCCGTTTGAACACTCCGCTCTGAACACATGCGACCGTTGGCGCAAAACCGTACTTGTTTGGGGGGGTGATGTTGGCCGTCAAAGTTTCCACATAGAAAAAGAATGGTCCTACCGGTTCATAGTAAGATGCTGGCGTCGTGAGTTTTTGTGCCGGAGGCGCGCCCGGCCCGGCCGGCGGGGGAGGAGGTAGTTTTTGCGCTCCGATCAGCATCGTAACGCCGCTGCCTCCTGCGCCTTTATCCCGCTCACTTTGCGTACCGACAGACGAGGCGCAAGCGGCGACGAGCCAGGGCGTGAGAGCTAATATCCCAACAAAGATCAACTTTCGTAGGGCGATGTTTTTTACCATTTTTTGCCCCCATCCGGTTGAACGGTTTTTTAAACCACTGCTTAATTTGACCCTGAACATAGGGGAAGCTCTCGACTCCTGTCAAGTGCAATAAATGCGGATTGAGTTAACGACGAATTGACACGGAGGTTCTTCCTCCGATAAGTGAAAACCATGAGAATCATCGATCTGCATTGCTATCCCAACACGGAGCCCTGGATCAAGTCTCAGGGACCCTATGTAGAAGCGCTTGCCAAGTATTGGAACCGTGCCTGGACTGCCAAGACTGAAGACGCGGTTATTGAGGAGTTCAAACAAGCGAAGGTGGAAGCCGTGCTGGTAGCTTTCGATATCGAGTCTGTTACCGGATCACCACCGTGTACCAATGACTACGTCGCCAGGATGCGCGCCGATCATCCCGGTGTAATTCGCCAAGCATGGGGCGCCGTGGACCCGCTGAAAGGCGAGGCCGCCATCGAAGAAGCGAGAAAGGCGATCAAAGAGTTCGACCTGTTGGGTTTTCACTTTCATCCCATCATGGGCCATTTTTCCGTTGATGAGCGGCGGTTTTATCCCTTGTGGGAGGCGATTAACGAATTGGCCGTTCCCGTGATGATCGATGTCGGGACCACCGGGATGGGCGCGGGTATGCCTGGCGGCTTGGGCGCCGTCCTAAGAAACGCGCATCCGGCTGCAATCGATCGCCTGGCCGCTGATTTCCCAAATCTCAAAATCGTCGCGGCGCATCCCGGATGGCCGTGGACGGACGAGATGATCGCCGTAGCGCTGCACAAGGGCAATGTGTCATGGGAGCTATCGGGCTGGGCGCCCCAGTATTTCCCCGATGCTTTGAAACGGGACATCAAGGGACGGCTCAAGGACAAGATCATGTTCGGCAGCGACTATCCGAGCATCCCTTATGAGCGCCTTTTCAAGGAGTGGAATGAACTAGGTTATCCGGATGGGCTGTTGGAGAAAATTTTTCACGGCAACGCGGAGCGAATTCTAGGATTGTAAGAAAGTTAACCGCAAAGAACGCAAGGAAGACAAAGGTTGACTATGTGAACTTTGCGTTCTCTGCGGTTGATCGAATTTTTTAACCACTGCCTCTCAGCTTTCAGTTGATCTTTGAATCGGTGTCAGTTAAGCGAGTTAGATGCTTTTCTCTTCGCGGTTTCGCCAGGGGGCGAAGGCGGCCATCCCCATCTGGATGGCTTTCGTCCCGTCGTCGATCGCTTGGGGCATCGCCGCGCAAGCGCATGGGCTGAAACTCGACGAAGTCATTCTCATGTCCGCCTGGGTTTACTCCGGACCAGCGCAGTTCGCGGTTCTCGCTCCGTTGGCGGAAGGGAAATCTTCACTTCAGGTTCTTGTCGCAGGGTTCCTTATGAACCTGCGCTTCTTGCCGATGAGCACGGCGCTGGCGCCCTATTTCAACGACGTGAAGCGGCTTCCGTTGCTGTTTGCGTCCCATGTGATCAGCGCCAGCAGTTTCATCGTGCCCTATTTACAATTTCAGAAAGAGCGACAGGGTGTCCCGGACGACTCCGGCGCGTCGCAACGAATCGACGGCTATAGGAATTTAGCTTTTTTCCTCGGCGTCGGGGCGACCAGTTTTCTCATCTGGGTCATCGGCACCGGAGTCGGTTACGGTGTCGCGCTCGGCTTTCCACCCGGATTCGAAGAAGCACTGAAGTTCATTTTACCCGGATATTTTGCCGGTCTATTGGTGGTCGAAATGAAGGGCTGGGCGATGCCGCTCGTATGCGCCGCGAGTCTACTCGCCGCGATTCCAGGAGTGATCATCAGCTTCGGGTGGGGATGGCTTGTGACCGCGATTTCGGTTGCGATTTTGGTTTGGGCACTAGAGCAGTGGAAAATACGCGCATCGTCATCATTTTAATTATGGGTCTGATGGCGTTCGCCGTCCGCGCCGGGCCGCAAGTTGTTTTCGTGAGGCGAAAGTTTCCTGAACGTTGGGATCGGTTGCTCCGTTATCTCTCGTATGCCCTTATTTGCAGCATTATCTCCATTACGCTTTTCCTGACCGACGCAAAGTTTGATAGTCAAGCTGCGCCGTACCGGAGCGCGGCTTTGGCCGTCACGATTATTATCGCGCATAAGACTAAGAGCGCTGTAACCGGGATGATAGTCGGAACGGTTCTCGTGCTGATGCTTTCCTGGATGCGTTAGCCGGGGGTTGTTCGGCTGCGCTCCCGGACAGTGCTGATCAGACCACCGTAGAGGAGGAGGGGAAGCGCGGAGACCAAGATCATCGCAAGCACGATGTTACCGGTTGCGATGATGAGCTGCGCGGCAATCAACGGCGCCACTACGCCCGAGGTGTAATGGAGCGACATGATGATGCCGCTGGCGGTGCCTGCGCTTCCTGCGGGTGCCGCTTCCTGAGCAAGCGCTACCACCAAAGCCGGCACCGATGCTTTGAGGGTGCCGAAAACGAGAATGCCCACTGCAAGACTCGCCGCCGATTCCAACCAATAGAACACTACAAACGCCGCCAGCGCCGCCGGGAAGGCGCTCAGTGCGATCACCGTTTTGCGGCCGAATTTGTCGGACAACGAGCCGAGTGAAAAAGAGCCAAGCATGTTTGCCAAGCTTAAGACGCCCATCACCCAGCCGGTTTCTTGCAGGGTGAGCGCCTTGGCGGTGCGCAACAATGTCGGTGTCCAGGCCGCGGAGCTCCAGAACACCGAACCGCCGATAAACTCAGCCAGCGCAAGAATCAGAATGGGAGCGCTAAGCGTGTCTTTGAAGGAACCGCTGCGGCTCGCGGTCCGTATCGAATGAATATTTCGAATCCAATAGAGTTGCAGCAGCATGTCCGCGGCGGCAATGCCACCGACCGCCACGAAAGCCGCGCGCCAGCCGAAGGTGGCGATAATTCTACTCGCAAGCACGGCGCCGATTGCGCCACCGATTCCATAGGACACCGAGACTAGGCTTGCGCCGAGCCCGCGGCGATTCGGCAGCAGATCGGACATGATCGCGTAGAGCGACGGAGGGGTAAAACCGTAGCCGATCCCCGTGAGGGCGAGAAAAAAGAAGAATAAGATCGGGTGACCACTCACTCCGGCCAAGCCGAAACCGAGCGCGAGAAGACTCAACCCGGTAATCAATACGGTCTTGCGTCCGATTTTATCCGCTAGACGGCCGGCGATACCGCTCGTTAACGCCGCGATGATCATCATTACCGAGAACAGGCTGCCGGCTGCGATCGTGGAAAGTGAAAAGGTTTGACGGATTTCAGGAAGAGCGATGCCCAGGGTCGCTACCATCATCGATGGCATCAGGTTGGAGCATGGGACGATGCAGAGCGTCAGGCGTTGCTGCCGCCTGTCTGCCGCTGGTTTAAGGCTTTCGATGAGAATCCTTATTTGAGAGGAATCATGATGCAATCGCGAGGCTGGCCGCCGATCACCCGAGTGATGTGACCATGGCCAGTGGTATCGTCCGCAAGCATGACGTCGCCGGGCCCGAAACGCCTCACCGTACCGTCGCCGGTTTCGATCTCGACCTGTCCGGCGAGCGTGACGACATACTGACGCCGTGGTGCCGGATGATAATTGCTCCGATGGGTTGGCGGCACGCGACGAAAGATGATCCCGTCCACCGATTGAAGCTCGGAAACTTCCATGTGTCCCCGGAGGTTGAGTTCAATCTCAAGGTCTTCGAAATGAGATTCGTTGTCCGTTCCGGTGTATATTCTAACGACCTTCATGAGTTGGGTTGTAGGAGAATCGGTGGGAAAAAGCAAGGCGAAAAAACCCCGAATCATAGTTCCAATCGTTCCAGCCGTTCAAGTCGTTCCAAACGTTGGGCTCTGATTTGTGACCACGAAAGGTCTTTGCCGTGAGGAAGAAAATGGCCTATAAACGGTTCTAGTAAATTCCTTGGTCCTGAGAGTGAGGAGTAATTCCATGAGCGAAGAAATTTTAAATCAGCTGGCCGCAGATATGAACAAACTCCTCACCGAACCGGTGGGGAGCCGCAGTGTCAAAATAACCGACCTGACGCCGCGAGACGGGCAGCAGTGCAAACTGGCGACCCGGGTGACCACTGACGACTTGATGCCACTGTGTGCTGCGCTGGACAACTGTGGGTTTTATGCCGTGGAAGTTTGGGGCGGCGCGACCTTCGACGTGTGCATGCGCTACCTTAAAGAAGATCCGTGGGAGCGTCTACGGCGCATCAAAGCAGTGATGCCCAAAACCAAATTGCAGATGCTCCTTCGCGGGCAGCATATTCTGGCCTATCGGCCCTACACCGACAAAATCGTTTGGAAGTTCGTCGAACGGGCCATCGCTAATGGTATGAACGTCTTCCGGATTTTCGAGGCGACCAATGATTTCCGAAACATCGAGACCGCGACCAAGGCCGTGAAAGAGCTCGGCGGCGAGGCTCACGTCGAAGTCAACTACACCGTGAGCCCGGTTCATACTCTGGCTAAATGGATGGAGTATGCCGAGCAACTCATCGAGGTCGGCGCGGATTGGTTGTCGTTCAAGGATGCCACGGGAATCCTCACACCTTTCGATAGCTACAGGATTATCAAGGGGATAAAAGATCGCGCGAAGGGCAACCTGCCGGTTTTGCTCCATTGCCACGACATGGGTGGAACCTCCAGCATGTCTCACCTGATGGCCATCTTGGCGGGCGTCGATATGATCGACACGGTGTTGTCCCCGCTCTCGTTCGGCTCGGCGCATCCGGCCACCGAGACCATGGTAGCATCGTTAAAAGGGACGCCTTTCGATACCGGTATCGATGTGAAGATCTTGGAAGAGCCGGCGCAAATCACGCGCCAGATCAAAGAAAAATACGAAAAGTACGAGACTGGATATACGGGTGTGAGTGCAGACGTGTTCATTCATAAGGTGCCCGGCGGCATGATCTCGAACATGGTGGCGCAATTGAAGGAAGCCAAGCGGATGGATCTGATGGAGGCGGTGCTGAAAGAAACGCCGAGCGTCGAGAAGGACTTAGGCCATCCGCCGTTATTGACGCCGACGAGCCAGATCGTGGGAGTTCAAGCCGTGCTCAATGTCCTGGCGGGCGAGCGATACAAGATCGTTAGCAGGGAGACCAGCGATTACGTAAAGGGAAAGTATGGGCGTCCACCGGGTCCGGTGAGCCAGGAACTGATCAAGAAAATCATGAAAGACAAAGAGCCGGATTATTCGCTCCGCTCGGGCGAGCTGGCCGATCCTGGGGATTGGGATAAGGCGGCCAAAGATCTCGGGCCGCTGGCGAAAAGCGATGAAGATCTTCTGCTCGGAGTGCTTTTCCCGATGCAGGCAAAGGAGTTTCTAACGCTCAGGGAAGGTAAGGGACTGCACTAAGAAGTTCAAGACGTTCAAATCGTTCAAGCCGTTCAAATCGTTTTTCGGAGATGGCTTGCCAAAAAGCAGCCAACGATATTTCGGGGATCGAAAATAGAGGATCGAGGATCGCGATCTCCAATTTTCCATTCTCGATTTTCCAGAAACATGCCTGAGCTTCCGGACGTTACCGTTTACATCGAGGCGCTCGCGGAACGGGTCCTGAATCGGGCGATTCAGAAGATCCGCATCGGCAGTCCGTTTGTTTTGCGCTCCTTCGATCCGCCGATTGGCGCCGCAGAAGGAAAGATAGTTTTAGCGCTTCGACGGCTGGGCAAACGCATCGTCTTCGAGCTGGAAGAGGAGCTTTATCTTATCGTTCATCTCATGATCGCTGGGCGGCTTCATTGGAAACCGAAGGGAGCGAAGATCGCCCGCAAATACGGACAGGCGGCGTTCGATTTTGGCAATGGCACGCTCCTTTTAACCGAAGCCGGAACCAAGAAGCGAGCCTCGATCTACTTGGTACACGGAAAGGCCGCCTTACGAGAGCATGATCCCGGGGGTCTGGAAGTCTTTGATGCGAGCCTCGAACAATTCCGCGAAGCGCTCACGCGTGAAAATCACACATTGAAACGCTCGCTCACCGATCCCCATTTGTTCAGTGGGATCGGCAACGCCTACTCCGACGAGATTCTCCACCGTGCGCGGCTCTCGCCGATTCGCCTCACCCAGCAAATGACGGCCGCTGAAATTGAAACACTTTACCGCGCGATCAGAGAATCGCTCAACGAATGGGTGGAACGGTTGCGCAAAGAAAGAGGCTCAGGATTCCCGGAAAAAGTCACGGCCTTCCGCCCCGACATGGCCGTCCACGGCAAGTACCGTAAGCCCTGTCCGGTTTGCGGCTCTCCAGTCCAGCGCATCGTCCACGCCGAGAACGAAACCAACTACTGCGCGACATGCCAGACCGGCGGAAAGTTACTGGCCGACCGATCGTTGTCGCGACTGTTAAAACAGGATTGGCCGCGGACCTTGGAGGAGTTGGAGGAAGTACGTAGGGCACGAACGGAGTGAAGCTCGTCAAGTTGTTTTTTACGTCATCGGGATAAATCCAGGTTGGGCGTTCACCCGTTCGATCCAACTCCGAATCTTGGGAAAATCGTCCAGCGGGAAACCGCCTTCGTGGGAGACGTGCGTGTAGGCGAAGAGGGCGATATCGGCGATGGTGTAGTCCAGAACGAGGAAATCATTTTTTCCCAAGTGGGTTTCCATGATTTTGAGCGCCGCCCAGCCGCCGTCGCGCCGGGCCGCTAGAGTCGCGTCGCGTTCGGGTGAATCAGCTTTGTGTTGTAGCCAAAAACGCGAGGTGGCGATGTAGGGTTCGTGGCTATATTGTTCGAAGAACAGCCATTGAAACACTCGGGCCCAACACTTGCGGTCCTCCGGCAAGAACTTTGTGTCCCTCGCAAGATAGGCCAGAATCGCGTTCGATTCGGCAAGAACGAAACCGTTGTCATCAAGCACCGGGGTACGGCCGTTAGAGTTGATCTTCAGAAACTCCGGTGTCCTGCTTTCGCCTTTCAAGATGTCGACTTCAACGATTTCACAGGCCATGCCAAGTTGAGCCAGCAGCAGCCGAACTTTGTATGAGTTGCCGGAGTAGGCGACGTTATAGAGTCTCATGGGAATGAGGGTTCAACGTTCAAGGTTCCATGTTCAATGTAACGAAGCTACTGCAATACCGATACAGCGAGGGTTCTTCGAATAAGCAAGATTTCTCGTCGCTTCGCTCCATCGGAATGACAAATGATGGGGTCGTGTACTGAGTGCCATTTCGAGCGAGAACCGAGAAATCTTTAACGTTGAACGTTGAACCTGGAACCTTGAACTTCTAAATCTGGCTTTCGAGTATCTCCAGCCCATCCAAGCGATCGATGAGGTAAAGCTTACCGTCGTCCGAACGGAAAACATCATTGCTCTGAACCGCCGTTTGATCTTTACCTGGCAATGGAACGTAATAGCCGACTTCCTTCGGGGCGAAAGGGTTTGAGAGGTCAAGGGCGCGCAGGCCGCCGGCGAACCACGTGACATAGTGTATGTTGTCGTAGACTTGTTCTGCGGGTTGATGGGCGCCAAAACGGCTGCCGGGCTTGGACTCGCCGTCGTACGGAATCATGTAGTTTGCGACCGGGATGGGGCGGGTCTCTTCTGTGATATCGACCACCCAGAGAAAAGCGTTGGGCGTCGGCATCAGCTTCTCGCCGACTTCCTCGTCCGTGACGATCATAAAATCGCGGTCCATAATCTTATTCGCCAATGGCAAGGTCGTGTGCGTGGGGCACGGGTAGGGCGGGCTCCAGTCGAACATGCTCAGGGTTTTGGGTTTGCTCATGTCCGAGATATCGACGATGGCGAATCCGCCGAACCAGTAACTGATGTATAAACGGTCGTCGCGGCGGATCGGATGATGACATCGGCGGTCCCAGCCATGCCAAGTGGGTGTTTCGCCGCCGGCGGCCCATTGGCCCGGCATCCACCAGCGACCTACTTCTTCCGGCTTCTCTGGATTTTTTAGGTCTAGAATCAACGCAATGTTTCCGACGTAGCCTTCCATGTGCGGTGAAAGATACGCGTAGCGGCCGTCGAAGGTGAAACGATGAACGCCCTTGGCGGCGGCCTTGAAAAACGCGATCTCGCGCGGTCTTGTGCGATTCGAGATGTCGAGGACTTTCAGACCGCCTTGCGGTTCTCCCTTGGTCTTATAACGCTCGTAGTTGATCAGCATCACGTCGCCGCTGACGCGGACCTTGTGAGAATGAATGCCCTCGGGCACTTCGAGCTGAGCGACAAGCTTCGGGTTCTTTGGATCGTGGACGTCGATGATGGATGTGCCGTGCGGCGGTTCGATGTGACCCACGTAGGCGTAGCCGTTCTCCACGACGATGGAGCCTCCACCGGGAAGGTCCATGCGTCCGATCTGTTTGATTTTTTGACTCACGCCGACTGGCAGTTTGCCGTTCGTTGCCATGGGTATTGCCTCCCTCTGGGTTGTTGGAATTGGTGTTAGATTAATCCAGGTTTCCTGTGAAGAAGCATTCACCACAGAGACACAGAGTCCGCAGAGTTCGGAGAGTTTTTTTCAAGAAATCTCTTACTCCGCGTCCTCGGCGCCTCCGCGGTGCAATCTCCGAGTCCTGCTTCACAAGAAAGCCTGAAGCCCCTAGTTTTTTGCCTTCTGAATCATCTCCAGAACTTGGTCGGTGGTTCGCACGCGCGACATCCGCGGAAAAATAAGCTCCATCAGAGTGTCGTGAGCGCGTTGGTCATGAGAGGTGCCACAGCCATCCCGCACGACGATCATGTTGTAGTCCAGATCTCTGCCCGAGTAAACCGTGGACGTTACACCTACATCGGTGGAGCCACCGGAAATGATCAAGGTGTCGATGTGGCGCGAACGAAGGGCGAGATCTAGATAGGTCTGATGGAAAGCGCTCCAGCGATATTTGGGAATATAGTAGTCGTCCGCTTGCGGTTCCAGGTCGGCAAGCACGTCGGAGCTCTTGTCACCGGCGATGACGTGCATTTTCGTCTGGGTTACTTCGCCCTTCGGCCAGGGTGTCAGTGAATTGTTCGTATCGGTGAGAAGTAACGCTGTGGTCGCGTTGTCCGGACGATGATTCCCTTTGGCGAAAAAAAGCGGCAGCCCAGCAGCCCGTCCTGCCTTACTGAGCCGGACGGCGTTTTGAATCCAGGGTTTCAGCACCCTGGGTTTGCCTGGTTCCGGCGCGGGCACATAGCCGTTCAAAATATCGAAAAAGAGCAGTGCCGTTTTCTTTAGACTGAAATCACTTACATTCATGGCGGATCTCCTAGCGGATCTTGATGCCCCGTTTTTCCTTTTCCTCTATCACTTTCCAACCCTGATCGGTATACCATTCGATCTGCCGGAATAGTCCAGTAAAAATCCGCACGTCTTTGTCTTCGAGGCCCGCGCGGCCCAGGATTCGTCGGAAGGCCAAGAGCATATGTTCGGGATTCTCCGAATCGAGAAAGCCGATTTTCAATAACACCTTCCGCATGCGGTCAAACAAGCGCTCGACATCCTCAGCCCGGGCGCGCTGAATTCCGGCATTCTCTACCGGCGACAGCGATGCCAGATAAAGTTCATAAAGGCAGATGACGGCGGTTTGAGCGACGTTGAGCGATGGGTAGTCCGGATGCGTCGGGATGGTCATGAGTAGCTGGCAATGCTCGACGTCCTTGTTACTCAAACCGTGATCCTCGGGCCCAAAGATGAGCGCTACCTTGCTTGTGTTTGCCACCGCAGTGATTTCACGGGCCAGGTCTCGCGGGGTCTTACTGTGTTTGCGGTAAAGTCCGGTTCGGCAAGTTGTTCCCACGACGAGAGCACAATCCGCGATCGCTTCACGCAGGGTGTCGTAGCCTTTTGCGTTGCCGAGGATATCGCGGCCGTGGGCGGCCATGGCCCGTGCCAAAAAGCTCCGGGTGCGAGCTTTGCCGACGATGGCCAATTCGGTCTGACCCATATTTTTCATGGCCCGGGCGACGGAGCCGATGTTTCCCGATCCCCGCGGTCTTACGAGTACGATCCGAATGTTGCCCAACATGAAGATGCTTCTACTCAGTTTTTCGGCAGGGTGAAAGAGCGGTCACCCTTTGGCAAAAGGACAAAACTTATTCTTCCGGATGATGCTCCGGTTCATATCGTCGAATTCAGTTCTGTAGCCCAAGTCTTCGTGCATGATAGATGCACGGTCGTCAACGTGTTCCGCGCCAAAGATGTGGGCAAGTTCGTGAATCAAAGCAACAACATCCGGTTCCGGTTCGGCGTTTGCGTCCTTGTAATGAAATGGCTTATTGACTGGGGTGACGACATAATTTCCCAGTCCTTGTTGACAATTGCCGATTCGGTCGACGCGCGGCCGGCCGGCGACGAAGTATCGGCTGGTCCCTTCCGCAGTGAACGCAACGATCAAGTCATAGCTTCCATCCTTCTTCTGGCTGGGAAAGTCTTGCTCGACCCTGGCCAGCAAATCGACAGTGGAGTGTATCCTTTCCTGTGCGGGCCAGGGTAAGGCACTCTGAGTAACAAGCCGAATGCCGAATTCGCGTTCGTAATAGTCGGAGGCTGATTCGATCAGGCCGCGAGCCTCATCTGGCCAGCGGGAGTTTCGTGCTCTGAAGCTCACATCGGCCAGCGCTTTGACGCGCACGACCCGCTGGGGTTCGGGAGCGAAAACAGCGCAGGAAGAAAGGCAAAGCGCACTAAGGATGGAGCAAATTATCCGTCGGCGCGTAATCATCTGTCAATACGGGAACGTCTTGATCGGCTAACACGCCGTCATAATAGGCGACGCCAAGGTCGTTGATAGGGTCAGGGAAGAGGCCTTTATCGAGGCGGCGGCGCGCTTGACGATTTCCTTGATATCGAGTCGCTGTTTGTCTTTGGTCGCGACGACGATCACGTTTTGTATGGTGTCCACGCTGACGTTGTCCGGACGGCGGGCGGCAAAAACGTAGGTTTGCGGGAAGATGCGGCGTTGGGTTTTGACAAAGGCGCGAGCGATTCTACCGGAGGGGCCGGTGACGGCGCTTATGAGATTGGCGACGACGATACCGTTGGTGGTCAGTTTTTTCTGCGCCAGCTCGAAAAACTCCTGCGTGGCCAGGTGAAACGGCATCGCATCTGAGTAGTAGGCGTCGATCAGGATGATATCGTATTGATTTGGCGTACGGGTTAAAAAAAGCCGTCCGTCCTGGGCGTAGAGCCGAAGATTTTTACCGTCCCGGACGTTAAAATGACTTTTTGCCAATTGGATGACTTCAGGATCAATTTCGACAACGTCGATCTCCAAGGATGGAAATTCTTTCTGGAGCTTTTTCGGGATCGAGCCGCCGCCGAGCCCGATAATAAGGATCTTCTTCGCATCGGGTCTAAAGGCGAAGCCCAAGGAGGTATAGCGGGAATAGATCAGGCGGAGCGCCGTTGGATCCTTCAAATTCATGGCGCTTTGCAGTGTCCGGTCGAAATACATATACCGGGCCTCGTCGTCTTCCTCGATGCGAATGCGATGGTAGAACGTATCCTTCTCCAGCAATGTTTTCGTTCGCGCCCAAAGCGCCGGTGTCCAAGCCATCGTGATGGATCCAATAATGACCGATAACGTCGTCACCGCGCGGGCCAGCTCAATTCCCTTTATCTTTACCATTGGCACCACGACCAGTGAAAGGCAGACTAATATGATACCGAGAAAGTGAATGATATTACTGACACCCATAAGCGGTATCAAGTAAAAAGCGGTCAAAAGGGTACCAAGGATACTGCCGCAGGTAGACACGGCATAGAGAGTTCCAGCGGTGCTGCCAACAGTGGAAAGTTTAGTCGCTGCCAATCGTATGACGTAGGGCGAGATGGTTCCCAAGAAAACCCCCGGCAACAGGAAGTAGATGCTGCTCGCGATCAAAGGATTCAGCCGGGTACCGAAATCGATGCCGGCGATCCACTCATTAACATCTCGGTAGATGAAGGGAAGGCAAAAAATCAGAATACCCGGAATCAATAGCAAAGTGAGAAGCCGGGAATAAGAAGGTTCGCGAGCTGAAAGCCACCCGCCCCAGTAATAACCGATGCTGAGAGCAGCCATCACTACAGAGATCAGGCTCCCCCAAACAAAAATTGAGCTGCCGAAATAGGGAGCCAACACGCGGCTGCCGACGATCTCAAGACTCATCAAGACGGCCCCGCTTACGAACACGACGACATTGAGCAGAAATTGCACCATGGTTAAGGTTCCCAACTCCAATTTCTTTCCTCATCGACAACCGTGACCGGCTCGAGCAGGTCTTCTGAAATACCCTCGATGAATTGAGAGGGACGAGACAGGACCATGCGTAGCCCGCGGTCGAAGATCTTGATCGGATAGCTGATGAAAAGATTTTCTTTGGCCCGCGTGGCCGCGACATACAAGAGCCGGCGCTCTTCTTCGAGTTCCTCGTCCGTGTTGATATTGTAGAAGGAGGGAAATCTTCCCTCCAAAGCCCAGATGATGAAGACGGAATGCCATTCCAGCCCCTTCGCCGAATGGACCGTCGAAAGGATGAGCGGGCCCTCGTCGGGATTCACAGCCAAGACGCCGGCGACACTATCGTTAGGGGGTTCGAGCGCCATGTCAGCCAATAGACGCTCCAGGCTGCGATAGCGGTCGGTGATTCCCTGAAAGTGCTCCAGGTCACGAAGCCGCTTCGGGTGATCATCCGGATGGGTTCGCTTGAGGATCGGCGCGTAATACTGCATGAGGTATTGGGTCTGCTCTGCGGGACGTTCCGCTTGCGCCGCGTATTGTAGGACCTGAGCCAGGGTTTTGAGCTCGTGGGCAATCCTCGCCTTGGCTTGAAAGGTGCGCAACCGTTCGATGGGTTGGCTTCCTTGCAGGAGCCAGCTCGTGATCTTCTGGCTCATTTGCGGTCCGACTCCTTCCAGGAGCAGCAAAACCCGGTTCCATGAAATCGTGTCCTGTGGATTGGCCAGGACGCGCAAATGGGCCAAGAGGTCCTTAATGTGGGTGGTCTCCATAAACTGAAAGCCGCCGCGCTTGATGAACGGAATATTGTGCCGCGCCAGCTCCAGTTCCAAGTCGAATGAATGGAAGCTCGATCGAAACAAGACCGCGATGTCCCAGAGCGGCACGCCTTCCTCGCGCAGCTCCAAGATCTTCTGACAGACGAAACGGGACTGCATTTGTTCGCTCTCGGCCTGGACCAGAACGGGGGTCTCGCCTTCTTGTTTGTGGGTAAAGAGTCGCTTGTCATAGCGCTCCTTGGCCCGCTGGATGATATTATTGGTCAAATTCAAAATGGGCTGCGTGCTGCGATAGTTTTCTTCAAGTTTGATGATGCGAGTTTCCGGAAACGCCTCGGGAAAATCCATGATGTTGCGGAAATCGGCGCCCCGAAATGAGTAGATACTCTGCGCATCGTCGCCCACGACGGCCACGTTGTTGTGCGTGGCGGCCAACAAGCGGATAATCCGGGCTTGAAGATAATTGGTGTCCTGGTATTCGTCGACCATGATGAACTGGTAAATCTGGGAAAGACGGCGGCGGATCTCTTCCTGATTACTAAGCAGACCCTTCAGCTTGGTTAAAAGGTCGTCGTAGTCGAGGAGTGCTTTGGTGGTTTTGTAATCGACGTAACGCTCATAGAGCCGCAGCAGCTCTTCCAGTGAATCATAGAGATGAGGGTACTCTCGCTCCAGCAAATCCGGCACGGTGATTTGTTTGTTGACGGCCATACTGAATATTTCCGCGACCGTCTGCTTGCGTGGAAACCGCCGGTCTTTGGAATTGAGGCCCATCTCGGTTCGCAGCAGCTGAATCGCGTCCTCGCTATCCGACCGGTCCATAATGGTAAAGGAAGGAGAGAGACCGTCCCGCCGGCCGAACTGGCGCAACACCAGGTTGGCGAACGAATGAAAAGTTCCTCCCGCGACTTGCGTGCAGCGGTTATCGATCAGCAGGCTAGCGCGCCGCAGCATCTCCTCGGCAGCCCGGCGAGTGAAGGTCAGCAGTAAAATGGAACGGGGATCAACACCGATATCGATAAGATGCGCAACGCGATAAACCAAGGTGCGGGTCTTGCCGGTGCCGGCGCCGGCGATGATCAGCAACGGTCCCTCGACCGTCGTCGCCGCTTGGTACTGAGCGTGGTTGAGCTCTTTACGATAATCGAGGCTTGAGGGACGATGTGGGGAGAGAGTTGTATTTTTGAGAATGTACTGTTTCGTCAATGGGGCTCCAGTTGCAGGTTAAATTACCTATTTTCCCGGAATCCGGCAAGGGATGAGCGGCGACTATTAAATATGGAGGGTGACCGAAGAGGGACGAGGGTGCACCGAATTATAAGAGGCCAGGATGTTTCGTGTTGTTAGCCGTGTAATCTATGATAGCCTTGTAGCATCGTGAAATCGGTACCGAAGCGCCGCTCGCCGGCACACTTCTGGTGGTGGACTTGCAGCTTGATGGTCGTGCTGGCTCTGGTCAAATCCCATCCGGCCAATGGCCAGATGAAGGTCCAAGAGTATTACGACCGGGACTACGGCTATGTGTTTCAATATCCCATGCAGTTGGAAGCTCCAGCGGTTGCCAGAGGGCGATGCCAACAAGGACATTCGGCTCTTGCTTCAGGGACCAGAGGGAAGCGACTTCATGGTGGTCGTCGATAAAACAAAAACAACCCTTGAGAAAACCGACTTCGAAAACGGTTCCGAGCGAGCACAGCGCGTCGACGCGCTGATGCAACAAACGATTGCCCAGATTTACCAATCGATCTCAGAGGACATCAAAGCGGTGAGCATGAAGGTCGGCGAGCGCCGTGACCTCTCTAATGAATTCGGGATCAAATTTTATATTGCGACCCTCAATGAGATGAAAAACGGGAAACCGATTATTGTGGCCGGAATTCATGCTTTCCCCTTCAACAAGGATTACTCCGTTAACTTCACCATGACCACGTTTTACGACCCGGCGGCGACCCAGGAGAACCAAACACTGACAGATGTCTTTAACTCATTCCGATTGATCGGAGAGCCTCCAACGGGCAACAGCGAGGTAAAGCCTCCCGCAGATAAAGAACCCCGCTAATTAATAACGGTTCGTCTCTTCAGTTCGACGGCACGGCCGACGGCCTCTGCGCTGTCGGGTTGGGCACAAAAATCAGGAAAGATTGCCGGTCAAGAAAGTTGAACTCGTTTTGCAATCTGTAGCCCGCTTGCTCCATCTCTCTTTTGATAAATTCGCTAGGCGTGTAGTGCTTCCACAAGCCGTCCAGCCATCCCCTGCGATCGAATTCGACAATGGCGATCCGGCCGTTTGGGCGGAGATATTTCCGTAGGTTGGTAAGATAGCTTACGCGGTTATCGATATGATGATAGGTATTACTGGTAAAGATGAGATCGACCCCAGGGGAGGGCAGCAAGGGATCGTCTGGTTTAGCGAGAATCACTTCAATGTTTCCAACCCCATCCTTCCTTGCCCGTTGTGCGACCAAATCGTTCATCTCTTCGTCGACATCAACGGCGTAGACTTTGCCCTGGGGACCGACGGCCTTGGCAAGTGAAAAGACAAAATAACCACCGCCGGATCCGATGTCGGCAACCCGGTCTCCCGGACGGATCCGAAGTGATTCGATGACCCGGTCCCGCTGCTGCCATTGATCCCGGCTGAAGCCTTCGTAGGCGCACTGCTTCAGCCGCGCGCAGCCGACAATGAGAAAAAGGATCAGCAGCTGAACTTTGATTAGCTTCGTGGCGCGCGGGAGCGTCATTAGAAGAGTCGCCGGGGTAAGTTAGTGCTGTGATTCAGTTTTCCGGGCGAGGTTTTCGAGAGCTTTTTTGACTTTTTGGCGCAGTTCCACAACGTCGAAGGGTTTGCCGATGAAATCGAATGCGCCGAAATCCATAGCCTTGGCGGCCAATTGCTGGGAATTCACTCCGGTGAGCATGATGACTTCGCAGCTAGGGTGAATCGTTTTGATCTGTCTCAGGATCTCGATGCCGTCGGTTTTCGGCATGAGAATATCGAGCAATACCACCTGGGGTCTTTCCTCTCGGACTTTACTGATTGCCGCATCCACCGACGCCGCTTCCAGCAAGCGATATTCTTTGCAAAAAACCATTTTGAGGGATTCGCGGACCCCCACTTCATCGTCGACTGCCAGTAACAGCGGTGAACTCATGGAATCTAAGCAGCTTAAGCTAGCTGAGACTGATTGCAATTGGTTGCTTAAGTTAATGTGTCACTAAGTCGGCGACCTCGCAAGGGGAAAATTCGCTATGCGAAATAATTACCTAAAGCACATTGTTTGGGAAGGAGGTGATCGACTTCCGTGGAATGCAGAATCGTGCACCCGGCCCGAGGATTTTCCGTTTGGAAGATCCACCGAGGCAATATCAAAGCAGGTTTGCGACTACGAGCGTTAAATCTTTAGAACCCCTCGTTTGTTATCGCCGGACAGCCAGTTCTGCACAGCGCGGAGAGTCAGCCGCATGACGCGAGCAGTCTCGGGCGATATCCTCGATGGGTTTATCAAAAAAGGTCCGTAAGTACTGAATGCTCACTGCAAAGCAATGTTCGCGATCGGCACTGTTGGCGAACGCGGCGCAAAAAGGCATGGCATAGCGGCCGTCCCAGGTATTGTCCACCAGCGCATAGACCACCCCCTCCATGCAGGCAAAACGATTGTTGTCATGGACCCGCTCGCAGGCTTGAGCGACGGGTCGGGGTTGCCCGGTGCGCGCTTCGTTGGAAAGATCGCGTCCGATGGAAACTGTGCAAGCCACTCGATAAGCTCCGGCTTTTGCGCACTCTTGAAGCATTTGTTCCGTAGAAAGCCCCATTTCCATCATCCTCGAGGTTTGCATCATGTAACATTCCTGCCGATACTGGTCGGGCAGCTGGTTGCAGGGAGCGTGGTAATCCGTAGGACTGAAGTTCTTTTTTTCATTCGTTGCGTTGGAGACATTTTCCATGAATACGCCACCGTAACAAGAACTCCGGCTCCAGTCGTCGTCGAGCGCATCGCAAATATCCAGTGATGATTCCAGCTGATAAGCGGAAAAAAACAGGATCGCATGACCGAGTCCGTGCAGGCACTGATAGCGCAATCTTAAGGGCGTGTTGGAATCACAGGCGGCGGTCGCTTTTTGTTTCAGCTCTGCTTGGCTGGGGTGCTTATAGGTTTCCGAATAGATGTCGTCGCCGCGGAGAAAGCGTTCCACCGAACCATGATAGCAACCAGAGTGGCAGGTCTGGTCGCAGGCGGAAAAAGAGTCGTGAATATTGCCCTTGAGCCGAAACGTCTCCCGACCGATGGCATGGACGACGGGATGACAGTCGCGCCGCAACTCAGGGTCCTCCGCTTCAAAACGCTGAATCAATTGGAGCACCTCGGCGGTTGTGTGGTTCTCGAAGGCCTCGCGAAAAAGATGATCAAGGCATTCCGTACTGCGAGATTTTTTGAGGCAATCCTTCATGGCTTCCAAAGACGGCAGACCGGCATCTGTTTTATTTGCGGGACGTTGATCGGTCTCCTGAGCCTGGATCACAAACGGAGCCAAGCATACGATTAGGCCAAACAAAAAAAATAAACTCTTATCAATGAATATGGCGGAACGAAAATTACCCACCAGGCATCCTCCCAGTTATTGCGGAGCATTCTAGCGAAAAGTGGCTCGAGGCGCAATTATTTGATAGGCTCGCGGCGCGAAAATGGTATCATGAATGGAGACTCGTCATTCCGTCAACCATTGAGCCGGAGGAATTACCGTCACCAGATTGTGTTTGCGAGCGTTTTCTGAATTAATTGTCAGAGTTTTTCATCGTCTAAAGAGAGCCGAGAGTCGGGATGAAAAAGAGATTTTTGTCTTTTGCTTGGATTGGCGTCATTTTTTTAGTGGGGTCCGCCGTGCCCGCCGGTCAACCGATAGTCAACTCACCCACGCCGGAGAAAGTACCCGTCTATCAGCCAAAGCACTACCCCTTCGACGGAGGCGAGAGGGCCGTTTACAGGGCGAGCTGGAACGGTATTCCCGTGGCCACCGCAGAGATCTCTACGACTTCTCAGATAATCGATGGCAAGAAATTCTACAGCGTTCGTGTCGAGGCCAAGACATCGGCAATACTCGACTTAATTTGGAAAATGCGCGATACGATCACTTCAACCATCGAGGCCAAGGCGCTAGCACCGACCCGGTTTACCTTTAGTCAAAGGGAGAACCGAAAGGTCATCGATACTGAAGCCAAGTTCGATCCCAGGACGAAAAAATGGTCGGTTCATCGTGACGAACGACGCAAGATAAAGAAATACGAATTCGATCAGCCGCCCAATACCATCGACCCGATCACCGCCGTTTACCTGGCGCGGAGTCAGGATTTGAGGGTTGGCGATCACCTTTACTTCAATATCTTCGGGGGAAAGTATCGTTATTTGCTGGATTTGGAAGTCGAGCGGCGAGAGAAAATCCAGATCGCGTCCGGTAGGATCGATGCCTTCAAGATTGTTCCGCGGATCCAAAACCTTATGAAGCACGGTTACGCGCAAAGAATGAATGACGCTTCGGTTTGGATCTCCGCGGATGAGAGACGCATTCCCGTCATGCTCAGCAGTAAGATTTTCGTCGGAAACGTCTACATGGAAAGGATCGAAGACGAGATTGGGAACCAAGCGGCGGAAGTTCGGCATCCCGATCATTCAAGCTAGCCATCCGGATGCAAGGTATTTCAATCGTTAGATTTATAGGGACAGAAGGCAATGTCCGTTAGCGAAACTCGATCGATCCTTCTCTTGCTCTTGCCCGCCCGGTCCTCTTCGATTGTTTCCTGGCGGTTTCCGCCGCGGCCCGGCTAAACGCCAAAAAAAGCTGACGGAATAGTTTGTCGTCCGAGACCTGAACACTGACATCTGGTTTCTGTGCCGGTGTCAGTAAACGAAGCTCCTGCCCGGTCGTCTAACGGGCAAAGGAGGATGTTCACGATGAACATCAAATCCGGGGCGACCAAACAGGCAATCGGCATGATCGCTGGTGCGGCCCTGATCGGGACGCTAGTTGCGGGATGTGCCGGCGGGCCTATTACGACGCGGGAAAAGGGGGCGGGTATCGGGGCTCTCGGCGGCGCGGCAGTTGGCGGGCTGATCGGCTCCGCTGTCCGGCATCCCGCTTTAGGCGCAGCCATCGGAGGGGGTCTTGGTTTGGGCGCAGGTGCTTTAATCGGCGATCAATTGCAAGGGCGTGAAAACCAAGCTTGGGAGCAAGATCAACAAATCTACAGGAATCAGCAAGACATTTCGCGGCAGCGCCAAGAATTGGAAGATCTCCGGCGCCGGGGACCGGAATATTAGGTTTTTAGGGACTTCAGGCATTTCTGTGAAGTAGGACTCGGAAATTGTACCGCGAAGGCGCGGAGGACGCGGAGTAAAGAGTTCTTGAGTAAGAAATGCTCCGATCTCTGCGAACTCGGCGCCTCTGTGGTGAAACTTCTTCACAGAAAACCCGGGAATAACCGTTTTTTAAAGAGACGCCTATGTGGGCTGCGATACGCAAAAACTGGGACTACCTGGCTCTCACGTTTCTACTCGGAGTGTACCTGACGGGCGCGGTTGCTGTGGCCATTATCTTGATACTGACGCTGTCTCAGACGTTTTGACCGGCCATTCAATTCTCTAACAACTATCATTACTCGCTGGATTCATGATTCGGGGACTTGGCTGCATGTTCAACGAGTTGCTCAAGCTCCTCATAGGGCTGCGCTCCGACCATGAGATAGCGCCCCGCGAGGAAAGTCGGCACGGCGTTCACACCGACGGCGGCGCAGCGGCGCCAGTCATTATCAACGGCCTCTTTGAAGCTGCGACCTATGAGAACGTCGGTTGCTTCGTCGGCCGGAAGGCTGACTTCCTTGGCAATCTCCACGAGGGGCTCTACTTGCCCGATATTTTTTACATCGACAAAATAGGCTCGGAAGAGCGCCGAGTGTATCTCGTCCCCTTTCCCTTTGCTTTCGGCCCATTTTGAAAGTTCCTGCGCCAGCCGGCTGTTGTAGGACATGTTGCGCTCGGTGTTATACGGGAGCCCCTCGCGGTCCATGTTCACTTTCATGCGCTGATTTCTTGCGACGATTTCGGGTCCCCTCATGCTCCCCTCCACCGGAGTCTCAGGATGAAGCGGGAATTGCGTGAACTTGGTCGTCAGATCGTAATTCGCTTTGAGTTTCTCGACACGCCCGGTGACGAGATAGCACCATGGTCAAACAAAGTCTGAAAAGATTTCGAGAACGAGTGGCTCGGACATAATCCCTCCGTTTTCAGCTGTGTTTCTCGGATAATCAGGATTCTACTGTTCCTGGTTGGCCGAAGTCAAAGGGCTATCGTTGTTTTGTGAGCTCAAGCTGAGGCGAAGTCGGATAGAAGATCTTTGTCCCCTTTGGCGTTGCGAATGGCGGCAAGTGATGCTCGTGACAGCCATCGTCCAGAATATGACGTACAGAAAAGCCGCGAACTAGAAACGCATCGGCCAGAAGCTGCCGATGGCAGCGCCACGGCACGGCCTCGGCGCACATGATGGCGATCCGTTTGCTCGCCACGAGCTGTTCCATTTCTTGCATAATTTTTTCGAATCCAGGCGTGAGCATAAAATCCGCGTAGGCGCGAAATGCGCCTACTTTCCAAGCCGTGTTCTGAGAATCACTAGATGGCTGTCGGAACCCGCCGAGATCTTCCCGCCAGAGGTAATCGAGGTTCTCGTTGCGCAAATATTCGACCAACGCCTCTTGGCGAAAATGCGGATAACGGCGCGAGGAGGGCCAGCGGCGCACATCGACGAGCAGTTCAATGCCATGAGCCTTCAGAAGCGCTGTGAAATTCTCAATGGTTCTTGTGGAATGGCCGATGGTATGAACGGTGCTTGGCAAGTTGGAATTCATAGGATTTATCTTTGGCCTCATTACCAAAATAGCCGAATCCTAGCTGATCGCAACGGAAGGGGATGCTATGATCGCGCCATGTTTCGTTCCGTGCCGCTGACGCTTTTTTGGTTCGTCTACATGGGTTCTGTGGGGATCGTGCTGCCATACTACAGCCTTTATCTCAAGGAGAACGCCGGCTTGTCGGGAACGGAGTTGGGTTGGGTCCTGGCCACCCTCCCGCTCGTGAGCATCGTCGTGCAGCCCTTCTGGGGACACGTCGCAGATCGAACCGGCGCCCGCAGCCGCATCGTGGTCGTTCTCTCCATTGGAACGGCGCTCGGCTACCTCGCCCTCGCTGCGGCCGGAGGTTTTTGGGCCATCTTGTTTGCTACGGCGGCGATGGCGGTTTTCGGGGCCGCTGTGCTGCCTATCACCGTTTCCGTGAGTCTGGCAATCCTCCGCGACGCTGGACCCCATGCTTTCGGCTTCGTGCGTGTTTGGGGCACCATTGGATATTTTGTCTTGATTGTGAGTTTTCCTTGGATTCTGGAAAGCTATCAGGCAGCTCGAGGGTTTTCACCGCCAAAAGGCGGGGCTACCGAGCCGGGATTGGGGATCATGTTTGTTGTCACCGCCGTCCTCGCCGCGATATCAGCGCTGGTCGGCTTTTTTTCTGCCCCGGCAAGGTATTGTCTCCATGCGCGCTGCGCGCGGCGATTGGCGTATGCTCTTGGGCAATCGCGCCTACATTCGTTTTCTTCTCTTCTCATTTGCGGCATATCTTCTATCGCAGGGACCGATGTGGCTGTTTCCGATTTTCGTTCGCTCGCGCGGCGGCGATATCGAGACGATTCGCAACATGTGGGTTTATATGCTTGTCGTCGAGATTCCGCTGGTGCTGGCCTCGGGGAGTGGCTTACAGCGCCTCGGCGCCCGCGGGTTACTCGGGGTCGGCGTTGTCGTGGGTGGACTACGTTGGCTTCTTTGCGCTTTTATCAACGACCTGCACCTTCTCTCACTCGTGCAGACCCTTCACGGCGTGACGGTAGTGGGTCTCCTCATGGGCGGCCCGCTTTATCTCGACGTCGTGGCGCCGGAAAAATTGCGCTCCACAGCTCAAGCGCTCCTGTCCATGGTCGGGGTCGGAATCGCAGGGATTGTATCGAATCTTGGGTCGGGGTGGTTGTTGGATGCCGCAGGAATCAATGCACTCTACGCGGCGACGGGGATCGGTTCGGCTCTTCTGGGTTGCCTTGTCTGGTGGATACTGCCTGCGCCCAAGCGCGCGGGAAGCGGATCAACTTGCAATTGACGTGATGCCCGTTTATACGAGATCATAATTGCTAGAACCAAGTCGCACAATATTTGGGAGCAACGTCACATGAAGAAGATCGTCACTATCCTGATTGTCATCATTTCGGCTGCACTGCTTTCGGCGAGCCACTCAGAAACTCTGTACGCGGCTGCGGCTCAGACGACGGCTGAGCAGCTCTACGCGGAATTGGCGAAACTCAAGCCCGATCAGCGGGCCAAGAGACTGGAGGAAGGCGCGCGCAAGGAAGGCAAGCTCACTTTCGTTCATACCTGGCGCGGCAAGATCGCACGCGATTTCGGGAGCGCCTTTGAAAAACGATACTCCTATATCAAGTTTGAGATGAGCGACCTGGGTTCTCAGGATGCCGCGGAACGCTTTATCGCGGAAGAGCGGACGGGACGTCATCTGACGGATATCCTTAGCCTAGCCGTCCCAGATCTCGCCGTGGTTCTGAAACAGAACTTGGTTGCCCGGTACCCGACACCCGCGACCGGTAAGATCCTGAAACAGTACGCCGGATTTGTCGATCAGGAGAATCGCTGGACGGCGTGGTACTGGAGCGAGCACGGGATTTCTTACAATACAAATCTGGTGAGTGCCGCTCAGGCGCCCAAAGAATGGTTCGATTTGTGTAAACCGGCGTTCAAGGGCCAGGTATCCTTTGATCCGGCGGAAACACGTTTCCTAGCCGGGCTCTACACGATGATGGGCGAGGAGAAGACCAAGCAGTGGCTAAAATGCATCGGTGAGAATCAACCGATCATCCAGACGGGACATACTCAACGGATGGAGCTCATGCTGACCGGCGACCACGCGTTGCAGGGAGACAACTATCTCTACGCGGGCATCGAGGCGATGAGAAAAAACCCTAAGGCCCCCTACGCGATTGTCTATACGGCGCCGATTCTGGCTTTTGCGGGATCCATGGTCATCAGCAGGAACACGCAGAATCCTCATGCGGCGGCGTTAATGGCGGATTGGGCGCTTTCGGATGAGGCGCAAAAACTGACCAGCGACTTCCTGCGCGGCCCGTTGACCATTAAGCACCCGTATCTTCCGGACAACATCAAACTGGTGACTTACAACATCGTGAGCGAGGATATTACTAACCGGCTACACGAGGCCTGGAATCAATACATCGGCCGGCAGAAGTAGCGCTCCGGCGATTTCAAGTCGGTTTTAAGACACAGGCGTAACGCCTTCTACTCGGAGGGCTCATCCTGAGGCCATCGGCAGAGTGTGAATGACTCGGACTAGTGACCGGCTGCTCCCGAGCGGCGGCGGGATCGTTTTCGTATGTCTGGTCGTCGTTCTCATTTATCAGGTCTTGCTGCCGTTCCTGCTGATCATCTGGACAAGCCTGAAAGTCGCCCATCCCGGAGATCCCGAATTCCTTGAACTGAGCTTTACGGCCGCCAATTATTTCCGAGCCTTCGCGATCAAAGAGTTTTGGGAGGCGAGCCTCAACACATTTTATTTCGCGTCGGTATCCACGCTGTTCTCGTTCGTGTTTGGAACCTTCCTCGCCTGGGCCGTCGTTCGCACGAACACTCCGCTGGCGCCGTTGATCGGCATGATCACACTCGGGCGCATTATTATCCCGGGAGTCATCATCACGATTTCCTGGATACTGCTAGCTAGCCCCAGCATAGGGATTCTGAATTATTTTATTACCGCGATCACCGGAGTGCGACGGTTCCTGAACATCTACTCCTTCTGGGGGATGGTTTGGGTGCAGTCGCTGGAAATGGCTCCGCTGGCCTACCTGCTGATGTCGGCGGCTTTCCAATCCACAGATCCACGACTGGAGGAAGCCTCAGCCATTGCCGGAGCCGGAGCATGGCCGACGTTTTATCGCGTCTCGTTGCCGCTTATCCTGCCGGCTACGGCAGCGTCGGCACTCTTGTTGTTTATTCAAACGGTGGAGAGCTTTGAGGTTCCGTTATTGCTCGGCGGCCGCGCGCGGGTCCCGGTCTACACCACCGAGGTTTATTTCAACACGGCGCGCACGCCGACGGATTGGGGCTTGGCGAGCACGTATTCGATGATGCTTCTGGTTTTATCGATGGCCTTACTCTTTGTCTATTTTAGATTGGTGCGTCATACCGAACGCTACCAAACCATTACCGGCAAAGACTTCAGGCCCCGTCGCATCGATCTCGGCAGCTGGCGGTACCTGACCTGCGCGCTGAGTCTGCTTTTGGTTTTTCTCATCACCGGTCTGCCTTTTATTATAATGTTGTACGCTTCGCTGATGCCGCGTTTTCAGCCGCCAACCTTCGAAGCATTGCGTGATGTAACCTTGGTTAATTATCGAAGCCTGCTGGCGGATTGGAACTATTCCGTGAGGCCGCTTTGGAACAGCACCCTGCTCGGCGTGGGGTCAGCTTCGGTGGTGATGCTGTTGGTTGCTGCCATCAGCTATTTTGTCAACAAGAGCCGTGTTCGTGGCCGCAAAATTCTTGACTTTCTCGGCTTCGCGCCGATTGCCTTGCCAAGCGTAGTCCTGGGCACGGCCTTCCTATGGTTTTATCTCCTCGTGCCGCTGCCGGTTATCGGAAGCCTCAGCATCATCGGTCTCGCCTATCTCACGAGGTATATGCCCTACGCGCTCCGTTTTGTCTCGGCGTCGATGGTGCAAATTCATACCGAGCTCGAAGAAGCCGCCGCCGTGGCAGGAGGGACCTGGTGGAAAAATCTTTATCGGATTTACCTTCCCTTGCTTCGCCCTGGTCTCATGGCCGGATGGTTTTGGGTGATGGTTCACGCGTATCGAGAGCTCACGATTGCGCTGATGCTGGCCCGGTCCAGAAATCGCACCGCCGCCGTGATCATCTTCGATCTCTGGTCCAATGGATCGTTTCCACAGTTGAGCGCTTTCGGAGTGCTTATGTTCGTAATACTGATCGTCCTGGTTTCCATTGGCCAGACTGTAGGAAAGCGGTTCGGGGTTCAGGAGCAGGTTTAGATTATGTTGCAGAAGTTCGCAAAGGATGGCTTGCCGGCGTCATACCCACGAAGCGACCTTGTAGGGGCGGGTTTGAAACCCGCCCCTACAACAGATGCAGGACAGGCAGCGACTGTCTAGCATTCTGTTAGAATGACGAGTAATAAGGAAGCGTATGTTCAAGCCTATGTGTCCGCCACGGACGATAATCGTGGTCGGTTGGCTTTTTTGTCTACTGCTCAGACCGGTGTCGGCAGCGTCCCAGAGTAAATCCGCAAACCAAGCTTTAGTGGGGCCGGGACCGACTCTAGGATCAGCCAGCGCCGCCGTGACTATTATCGAGTTCTCTGATTTTCAATGCAGTTTCTGTAAAAGGTTTTGGACCGACACTCTGCCCAAGCTTAAAAGTGATTACATCAATACAGGAAAGACGCTTTTTATTTATCGGCACTTCGCTATTCTAGGAAAACATTCCGAGCAAGCTGCCCTGGCGTCGGAGTGCGCCGCGGAGCAAGGGAAATTCTGGGAGTATCATGACCAGCTATTTAAGAATCAGGGCGGGCTGGCCTTCACCGAAGCCAAGCTTAAACAATACGCGGGCGGTATCGGCTTGAACGCCGGAGCATTCGGAACCTGTCTGGGAACCGGCAAGTATAGAGAAAAAGTCGAGCGCGAGACTGTGGCTGCTGCTAATCTAGGAGGGCGGGGGACGCCATTGTTCATCGTTAATCAGCGTCCTGTGGTTGGAGCCCAGCCTTACGCTGTCTTTCAGAAGATGATCGAGGAAGAGTTAAAATCCCAAGAGGAGAAAAAGAAAACCAAGTGACAGAGCGCAGGCGCACTGGAAGCGAGGATCTGGCGATCAACACACTGCCCGGCCCGACCGCAACCGCGTCCGCCAACCCTCTCAACCCATGAAACGCAACTTCGATGACCAACCTAGCTCTGATTGCCATACTTTAGTCGGGTCACACTTCCCGGCCCTGACTGAAGACTGTTACTACAAACAGATTATCGAATTCGCTATCATCAATCACCGGCACGCTTCCTGCACCAAGTCGGGCGATTATATCAGGGACGGTATCGCTATGGCCGATCACCAGCACGGTTTGCCCTGTGCGGTTCGATAAGATGTCATTCCTTACTTGCAATGCTTCATCCATCTCAATAGCTGAGAGCCCGAGATGGGTGGCTAAGGGTTGCGCTGTCTCTTTCGCGCGAACGTAGTGAGACCTGTAGATAGCTTTAATACCCGACTGGCCGACTGCATGGATCAACTTTTTTGCCCGCGCTTTCCCGGCGGCATTCAGGTGAGGATCTGGATTAGCGGAGGTGGGAGCATTCCTTTCCCCATGCCGAATAAGAATTACCGTTGTCACCAAAGAAGCGCTCGCCATAGGAATCCCCCAATTTTCTTAGGTCTAATGGAAAACTCTACGCGCTACGTGAACGAACTGTCAAACAGGAGTGAATCCACACCTTAGTGGATTATGGTTTATACGCACCGGCCATTAACAGAATTTGCTTTCGCTTGATGGACTCCGCACCATTTGATGAGTCACAATAATGCGATACGCTTTCTTCGACTGAATGGTCTGGGTCACTATGCGTAGTTCGGAATCGATGACGCAAGGGGGCGAGCGATTTTTTTCGCCTGACAGGATGATCTGGCAGGTGGACCGCGAGATGGTTTTGCTCCTGGCGGGCGGGCGGGCGCTGCTCATGCAACTGGCTCATCCCAAGGTCGCCGCCGGCGTTGCTGGGCACAGCCATTTCAAAGCCGACCCCCTCGGTCGCCTCTACAGGACGATGAGCGCGATGTGGTCGATCGTTTTCGACGAGGCTTCGGAGGCGCGTGCCTCGCTGAAACAGGTGAAAAGTGTCCACCGAAGGATTCATGGGATCGTTTCCCCGGCAGAACGATTGCCTCTCGGGACTCACTATGACGCTCTGGACGCCGAGCTGCTGCTCTGGGTACATGCCACGCTCATCGATTCAGCGATGGTGGCCTATGATCTTTTCGTCAAGCGGTTCTCGTTCGATGAAAAGTCGCGCTATTACGATGACTCAAAAAAGCTGGCGCGCCTATTCGAGATTCCGGAAGCGCTTGTTCCGGTGTCCCTTGCGGACTTCAATACTTATGTTGAGCGAATGTTGCTGGGTGGTGAAATCACCGCGGGGCCTATGGCTCGCGCTCTCGCGGGGGAAATCCTCTATCCCAGCCCATGGATTTTGCGACCGGCAGCACCATTGTTTCGCCTGATTACTGCGGGCCTGCTGCCGGAAAGATTGCGGGAAGGCTATGCAATTGGCTGGAACGAACGCCGAGAAAAAGCATTTTGGTTAATTGCCAAAAGCGTCCGACGCTTGCTGCCGCTCATCCCCGGACCGTTACGGATCGTCCCTAATGCCCGCGCTGCGAAGAAAACCTTGCCCGCGTCGCCGTAGATCACGGAAACCAAAAAACCGCCTGGAACCCCTTCGACGGAGTTTATCCCGAGCGAGTAGCCGAAGGGCTCGGGACATGCTTTGCTCCTTTGCGCGAGGTATATTAAAGGGTCAGCTGAAGTAGTGAGTTTCCATTATGCGAATCCTGCTGGTTGAAGATGATGTGAAAATAGCCGCGTTCGTTGAGAAAGGATTGCGGGCCGCGGGGTATGCAGTCGATCATACTCCCGATGGGGAAACAGGCTTGCATCTGGCTTTAACAGAACCCTACGATGCCGCCGTCGTCGACATTATGCTACCGAAACTGAACGGGTTGTCGCTGATCGAAGGGATGCGACTGAAGAAGATCAATACACCGGTTATCATCCTAAGCGCGAAAGATTCCGTCGATGATCGCGTCAAAGGGCTCCAGACCGGCAGCGACGACTATATGACCAAGCCCTTCGCTTTTTCCGAGCTGCTGGCACGCGTGCAGGCTCTAATCCGGCGCGCCGGCGGGGTGTCTGAACCGACGCAGTTGGCCACCGGAAATCTCTCCATGAACCTGTTGACCCGGGAAGTGGTCCGGGAAGGGAAAAGGATCGAATTGCAGCCCATAGAATTCTCTTTGCTTGAATATCTTCTACGCAATACCGGGCGGGTGGTTTCAAAGACGATGATTATGGAGCACGTGTGGGACTATAATTTCGACCCCCAGACCAACGTTGTCGAGGCGCGGATCTCCCGGCTCCGCGACAAAATCGACAGGGATTTTTCTAAAAAGCTCATCCATACGATCCGCGGGGTCGGCTATGTCCTTAGGGAAAATCCTTAGACTGCCGAACACGCTCGCCTTCCGTCTCACGCTCTGGTACGCGGGAATTTTTGCCCTTTGTTCTGGCGTGGCGTTTCTACTCTTTTACACGCTTATCACTTCGGTGCTTCAAGAACGAACCGATCAGGAGCTGCTGGCTCAAGCGCAGAGGTTCTCCAGCTTGCTGGCCGGTGACGGCATCGGAGCGGTCAATAACAGCGCGGTTATCGAGGCCCAAGCCGCCGGCGAAAAGAAAGTCTTTTTTCGACTCCTGAATCTCACGGGAGAGGCCTTTTCTTCCTCCAACATGTCCTATTGGAAAGATATCCATGTGGATGTCGGGGCGATTGAGAAGCTGCTGCGAGGCAGCGGTCCTATTCTGGAAACCATTACGATTTCAAACCGCAGCGATGAAGTGCGCATCCTTTATGCCATGCTCAGTCCGACTGTCCTCGTGCAAGTAGGGCAGGCGATGGAAAGTCAGGCTCGTCTGCTTGACGCGTTCAAGCGAATTTTTATCATCACCATGAGTTTATTGATTTTCCTGGCCGCAGGAGTCGGTTGGTTCATGGCCAGGCGAGCTGTTTCAGGTATCGAGGCGGTTACCCACACTGCGCGAAAGATCTCCGGCGGCTCGCTTCAGGAGCGGGTCCCGGTAAAACCCAGGGGCGATGAGATCGATCAGCTGGCCACGACGTTCAATCGGATGGTGGACCGGATTCAAACTCTGCTCACGGAAATCAAGGAAATGAGCGACAACATCGCCCATGACCTGAGAAGTCCGGTCACCCGAATCCGTGGCACGGCGGAAGTTACCCTGACGACCGGCAAGTCTCTCGAGGATTACGAGAACATGGCAGCCAGCACGATCGAGGACTGCGACCAGCTCCTCGATATGATCAACACGATGCTGCTGATATCAAAGACGGAGGCCGGAGTCGAAAAGCCTTCGGGTGAGGCGGTCGAGATCGCGGCTCTCATCCGCAAAGCCTGCGAACTTTTCGACCCTATTGCAGAAGACAAGAACGTGAGCCTGAACTATAACGCGGCCGAGAAAACCCTCGTCAGCGGCGACGCTCGAATGCTCCAGCGGATGCTCGCCAATATTCTGGACAATGCCGTGAAATATACCCCGTCAGGGGGAAAAATCGAGGTCTCTCTGACCGGGACCAAGAACCAAAATGTCACCATCTCCATTAAAGACTGGGGAGTCGGCATCTCCGGGGCTGATCTGAACCGTATTTTCGAGCGATTCTACCGCTGTGATCAGAGCCGCTCCCAACCGGGAACGGGGCTGGGTCTCAGCCTGGCAAGGGCCATTGCCAGGGCTCATGGGGGGGACATTACCGTAACGAGCACCCCGAATCAGGGCAGTACTTTTAATATTACCCTTCCGAAAGTCGAGGGTTGAGGGTCGAGAGGAAATTGTTCCTCATTCAATCCTCGATCCCCGACCCTCGACACTCTTTCTTATCCAACATTACCAATTGGTAATCTTCCGGTCAGCGTCCGGTTAACCTCGATTATTTATATTGAGTCAAAATTAACGGGCGATCAGGCCCCTAAACGAGAGGAGACTCATTATGGAGAACAATTATTTTAAACGGTATTTGCTTGCCCCGGTCCTGGTTAGCGTCTTACTGGGAACTGGATATGGGATATCGAAAGCGGTGAAGGCTTCCGATGCAGCAGCTACTCCGCCAACCAAGTCGGTTGAAGTGCCGATGGTTCCGGGCAACTTTAGCGAGCTTGCAGAAACGGTTCGCCCTGGGGTGGTCAATATCCAGGTGGTCAAGAAGGTAAAGAACGTTGCCTTTGGATCGCGTGATTTCTCGGGAAATCCGTTTGGTGAGGACAGTCCATTTGGAGACTTCTTTGGGCGCTATTTTCAGGGTAATCCGTCGCCTGCTCCCGAGCAGCGCGGTGTCGGCTCCGGGTTCATCATGAGCCGCGACGGGTACATCGTGACGAATAACCACGTGGTCGAAGATGCGGACCAGATCAAAGTGAAGCTCGCCAGCGGCAAAGAATATAATGCCAAAGTCATCGGTCGAGACCCGAAAACAGATTTAGCCCTGGTAAAGATCGACGGAGCCTCGGACCTGCATGCTCTACCGATGGGTAATTCGGACGACCTCAAGGTCGGTAGTTGGGTCGTCGCGATCGGCAGTCCCTTCGGTTTGGAACAAACCGTGACCGCAGGCATCGTCAGTGCCAAGGGAAGAGTCATTGGCTCCGGACCCTATGACAATTTCATTCAGACCGATGCCTCGATTAACCCCGGCAACAGCGGTGGCCCGCTTATCAATACAAAGGGCGAGGTTGTGGGCATCAATACAGCGATTGTTGCCGAGGGCAAAGGCATAGGATTCGCCATCCCAATCAACATGGCCAAGGACATCGCTCCCCAGCTTCAGGAAAAAGGACACGTGACCCGTGGATGGTTGGGCGTAAGCATTCAGGAGATGACACCGGAACTAGCGAAATCATTGGGCCTTAAAGAAGATAGCAAGGGGGCGCTGGTTGCGCAGGTCGTCCCAGGGAGCCCGGCGGAAAAGGCTGGAATCGCGCAGGGTGATGTGATCGTTGAGTTTGGCGGCAAAACAGTCGCCGAGTCCAAAGATCTGCCCCAGATTGTTGCATCGACGGCGGTAGGAAAATCAGTCGATGTGAAACTCTTGCGCGATGGTAAAGCGCTCGACCGACAGGTGAAAATCTCTGAGATGGAAGAGAACGTCACAGTCAACAACGCACCTGCTCGGAAAACCTTGGGGATTGCCGTGCAGAATCTCACCCCTGAAATGGCCAGAAGGCTCCGGCTCACGATAGAGAGCGGCGTAGTTGTCACCCGAGTTGAATCCGGAAGCCCAGCAGCCGATGCGGGAATTCAAACCGGTGATATCATCCGCGAGGTTAACCGCAAGCCGGTAAAAGATGCGGACGACCTAGTTCAAAAGATTGAACAGGTCAAAGATCAGAGTAGTATCCTTCTGCTTGTCCAGCGCGGACAAAATAACCTGTTCGCCGCTGTCACACCGAAGTAGCCGCTCACTAACTTATCTCCCACCCAACAACCCCTCCGCCGGCAGCGGAGGGGTTGTCTTTACTCTCATGCATGTAACCGGAAGAAGTGGCAGTTCCAGGCTTTCAGGTCAACGTACAGCCCGGGGTCGTGCATCTCATCTCCATTCCGTTCATAGGTCTGGCCGGATAAAACGTCGACCAAGCGCCAGGTTTTTCCTCGTAACTCGTTCCAAGGCACTTGAACAACGGCCTGTGCAGCGCTGTCACTGAGATTGACTATGATGAGATAACGCTCCTCGTCCTTGACCCAGCTCCATGCGATGAGATTTTGATAGCTCGAATTATCCGGCCAGCCCGTGCGCTTGCAGAGAGCCCATCGACCGTCCCGGAACACCGGGGTATTAATGGCGTCCAGGAGCCAGTGATAAAAAATCTGCAATGTTTTATCGGGGATCTCCGGAGGGCGTCTGCCGAGAAAGACCGGGACTCTAACCTTTCGTCCCTCAAATTGGCCTTCATGGAAGAGTCTCGCTCCCGGCAGGGTAGAGGTCGTTATCACAGCCGCCCGCTCCTTCGCTGTTACGAACGTCGCGGCGGCACGGGGTTCGTCGTGGTTTTCGATGAAACGAAGGAGCTTCGCCTGGTAGGCAAGCTCGGCGCAGAGATGAAGCCGCACACTTTCCGCATTGTCGTGCTCCAGACGGTCATAGAGCCGCTTGTCGTAACAAAAGTCGAACCCCTGTTGCTGCAGCTCCCACTCGAGGTCCCAGTAAGCCTCGGCAACAAACAGGAAGTCGGGATAAGTTTTCTTGACGGTAGGAATCAGGTCGCGCCAGTATTCCGTTGCCGGCCGTTTTCCCACCCGGCTGCCCCAGGTGCGTTCGAAGATGGAATTCAGCAGAAGCATCGCCATATCGCAGCGAATGCCGTCGCATTGGCCGGCGATACTCAAAACGGTTTCGCGAACGGCCTGACGAAGCTCGGGTTGGAAGGCATTCAGCTGCAGCACATCCTGCCAGGCCGGAAAATAAGGATCGCGTCCGTATGCGAAAACATGTCCGCCTAAGTTAATAAAGGACGCAGGATCAATCTTCGCATCGTCAAGATTGCCTTGAACGAAGTAGTTGGGATGGACAATGACCCAAGGATGGTCCGGTGCCACGTGGTTGGGGACAAAATCGAGAATCAGTCGGATACCTCTCTTCGCCAGTTCCTGGCGAGCCACGGAAAGTCCTTCCGGCCCGCCCAGCTGTTTGTCAACCACGTAGCGGCGAACACAATAAGCCGATCCCACATTGTCCTGGGGACGAAAATCGGGCAATGCCCGCTTAAAATCCTCAAGCAGACTTTGGTTCCGATTGGCAATCGCGATGCCGGCGGGGCTGCGCTCCCAAACCCCCATCAGCCACACCGCATCGAATCCGTGTGCGGCGAGCGCATCCCATTCAGCTGCCGGTACCGAGCTTAGGGTGACGGAGGTTCCCGCTCTTGTGCTTAGCTCAGAAAGCCAGACCCAAGTATTGATCTCGTAGATAGTTGGATTTCGGGCCCAATTGGACACGTTCAAATACCTCTTCCTTACTTCTTGGTGAATGCGGCGACTCTGCCCATCTCGAGGAAGTGAGCGCCGTCGAGCCGACCGAATAACTCAATCATCGTCGCCACGAGACCCGTCCAACCGGTCTGGTGACTCGCCCCGAGACCCGCGCCGTTGTCGCCGTGGAAATACTCGTAGAACAGCAGATGATCTCTCCAGTGGGGATCCGTCTGGAACTTTTCCGTCCCGCCGTATACCGGACGCTGGCCAGAGTCATTTCGGAGAAAGATTCGTGTCAAACGATGGGTGATCTCCTGCGCCACCTCGAACAGGTTCATCAACCGGCCGGTGCCGGTGGGACATTCGATCTTGAAGGTATCACCGTAGTAGAGGTAAAAGTTCAGTAATGCGCGGATGATCAGCGCGTTCACCGGCATCCAGATCGGCCCGCGCCAGTTCGAGTTGCCGCCGAACATGCCGCTGTCGGATTCGGCGGGGAGATAACTTACCTCGTGATCCTGCCCCTCCGCGTTGAATACATACGGATGATCTTTATGGTAACGCGATAGCGACCGGATGCCGTAGCGGCTCAGGAACTCGTCCTCATCGAGCATTCGCGTAAGGATGCGGCGCAGCCGCTCGGGATTGACGACCGCGAGAATGCCGCGGTCGCCGTATCCGCGGTGTCCCTGGCCCGTCGGGTGGATACCCTGCAGCAGTTCGGGCATCCGCCGGATCCGCTCGCTGAAGTGCGCCAATAGCCGCGGTAACCGCTCGCGCTGCCAAGGCTCAATCACGGTGGTGGCGCACAGCGGCAATAGGCCGACCATCGAGCGCACCTTAAGACGGATGGCGCGACCATCGGGCAAGCGCAGGACGTCGTAATAGAACCCATCCTCCTCGTCCCACATGCCGTCCTGACCGACGTGGTTCATCGCCCTCCCGATCCACAGGAAATGCTCGACAAACTTCATCGCCAGATCTTCATAGGTCGTGTCGTAGGCCGCAATCTCTACGCCGATATCGAGCATGTTTTGGCAGAAGAGCGCCATCCAGGCGGTGCCGTCGGCCTGTTCGAGATGGCCGCCGGTTGGCAGCGACGCTGAGCGATCGAAGACGCCGATGTTGTCGAGACCCAGAAAGCCGCCTTCGAAGACGTTTTTCCCGAAGCGGTCCTTACGATTGACCCACCAGGTGAAGTTGGCCAGTAACTTGCCGAAAGACCGCTTCATGAACTCGACGTCCCCCTGGCCGCGCAATGCCTGCTCCACGCGATAAAGAAAGATCGTGGCCCAGGCGTGCACGGGCGGGTTTACATCTCCGAAGTTCCACTCGTAAGCCGGGATCTGCCCGCTCGGGTGGAGGTAGAACGCGCGCAGCATCAGCTCGAGCTGCTCCTTGGCAAAATCCACGTCCACTTCCGCGAGCGCGATGGTGTGAAAGGCGAGGTCCCAGGCCGCGTACCAGGGGTACTCCCACTTGTCGGGCATGGAGATCACGTGGTCGTTGATCATGTGCACCCATTCGCGGTTGCGCACCGGCCGGCTCTGCGCGGCAAACGGATCCACGCCGTGCTCTTCGAGCCACTTGTCGACGTCGAAGAAATAGTACTGCTTGCTCCAGAGCATGCCCCCCAGGGCTTGCCGCATGATGTTGGCAGCGTCTTCGCTCACTGAGCTCGGCGTGATGCACCGATAGAATTCATCCGCCTCGTTTCGGCGCGTTCTCAATATCGCATCGAAATCGCTGCCAAAGGGCTCTTCCTTCAGCGCCTCAGGCGCTAGATCCGTTAGGCGCAGCTGAATTTCAGTCTCGGCCCCGCCGGGCACAGTTATCTGGTAATGGGCGGCGGCTTTGGTTCCGGTGCGGTCTGGATTCACCGCCTCCTGCCGACCGTGGATGACGTAATCATTGATGCCGTCTTTTACAAAGCGCCCTTCATTCGGTGAGCCAAAAAGGACTTGATGGTTGGTCTCGTTCTCGGTGAAAAACATCGGTGCAGGTCCTTTGCAATAAAGAAACCGCTCGCCTAATTCCGAATGGGAGGCCGAGACGGCGCTCATGCCATGGACTCCTTCGATCTGCCGAAGCCGCGGCTTGGCAGTTCCTCCTTGCGATGACCATGTGCGACGGAACCATAATGTCGGCAGCACATGAAGCAGCGCAGTGTCCGGGCCGCGATTGGCCACCGTAATTTTGATCAAGATATCCTCGGGTGCCGCTTTGGCATATTCGACAAACACGTCGAAGTAGCGGTCCTCATCGAAAACACCCGTATCCAGCAATTCATACTCAAGCTCGTTGCGCGAGCGCTGCCGGTTGGTTTCCACCAGGTCCGCGTACGGATATGGCTTCTGCGGGTACTTGTATAGCCATTTCATGTAGGAATGGGTCGGTGTCGAATCGAGATAGAAATAATACTCTTTGACGTCCTCGCCGTGGTTGCCCTCCGAATTAGTGAGGCCAAAGAGTCGCTCTTTGAGAATCGGATCCTTGCCATTCCATAGGGCCAGCGCAAAGCACAGACGCTGCCCGTCGTCGGAGAGACCGGCCAAACCGTCCTCGCCCCAGCGGTAGGCGCGGGAGCGCGCCTGATCGTGGCTGAAGTAGTTCCAGGCGTCGCCGTTTTCACTGTAGTCCTCGCGAACGGTGCCCCATTGGCGCTCGCTCAAATACGGACCCCACTTCCGCCAGGGGATACCGCGCTCCCGGGCCTCCGCGAGGCGCTCCGTCTCGGCTCCGGCTTGTTCGGCTGTTAGGGTTGATGTTGGTGATTTCATGGACTTGCTCCTCGAAACAAAGTGTTGTTGTGCTCGGTGTTTTATTACAGCATAGTAGCCGGGTGAAAATGAAAGAGGAAAAAAGTGAGGCGTAGCCAGGTCTTCAAATTATTGTTGATTCCTTCTCATGTTGCCGACCCGCCGATGGTCTTTCCATAGGTTTGAATAGCTTCCACTACACCATGAAAGATGAGTCCCATACCCATGCTAGCGACAAAAAAGCCGACAATGCGCGTGGCCGCGTCTATCCCCTTAGGGCCGATGCGGCTGAGAACTGTCTTGGCGTAGGCTAGAAATAGATAGGTGACGAACATCGTAGCCACAATGGCAAGACAGATGGCAACAGCGGAGGCGAATACAAATTCGGAGTGTTTCACCGTCGAAGTCATGCCAAGGATGGTCGCGATGGCTCCCGGTCCAAACATGATCGGCATGGCAAGGGGCACGAAGGCGACGTCTTCATCTTTGGCGCCCGAGCCGCTTGCGACACTAGCCCAGCGATGCACCCGAGGACGAAGGTGAAAACAGGTCGAAGCCGATGCGCATCAGGATGATGCCGCCGACAATCCGGACCATGCTCAGTGGAACGCCGAAAATCCACAGTATCAGATGCCCAAAGAAGAGAAAGAAAAATGCCAGGAGCAGGGCGTAGAAGCAAGATAGGCGCGCGACCCGTTGATGTTCGTCTTCGTCCTTGCCTTCAAGAAGCTCGAGAAAGACCGGCAGGGCCTCCAGCGGATTAATAATCGCCAGCAGAGTTGTGAACATACCAACAAAGAGTGTCAGCTCTTGGCTCATAATTGATCCCCAAAGGAATAGGTGGATTGATTGCTATCGCTGTTGCTGCGCCTTGAGTTGCTGGAGCTCTCTGCTCTGCTGCTCGATTTGAGCTTGCTGAGCCGACAATTGCTGTTGCACGGCTTGTTCCTGTTTTTGCCGCGCCTGCATCTGGTCGCCGATCAAGGCGCCGCCGATCAACCCTACGGCAGCGCCGATGCCGGCGCCGGCGCCGGCATGCCCTGTAGCGCTGCCGATGATGGCGCCTAAGCCGGCCCCGGTCAGAGTTCCGATGCCGGCGCCCTTCTCCCTCGTTGTCAGAGGCTCCGAGCAGCCGAGAAAAAATGTCGCCAAAGAAATGACTAAAACCGTCGTGAGAGTCCTCTGCATATCCCGCTCCTTACTGAGTTCGATGCGTCTATCCGATTGTCATTTTGCCGGACTCTTTGCCGGCGCTCCCTTGGAGGGATCGACTTTTATGCGATTCGCATGCAACTCTTGAGCAATCGCAACGATGGCTTCAGCAACACGCTTGTTGGGATTGGCCCGGCAGTACTTTTCGATCCGTTCTTGCAATTGGTCTATGGTAACGGTTCCGACGACGTCAAAGGTGTCCGTGACATAAAAATTGTGCGCGGTGAAAAACCCCGCTACCCAATGCTCGATGATCACATCGGCGATTTCGTACTGCTCGGGTGTAAAATTCTCCAGGCGCTTTTCCGAAAACTTAAGGTAGTCGGCGCAGGACCTGGAGCCGACCCCGAGAGCGAAATACCGACCGTTACTGTCGATGGCCAGCACGTTAGATAGCCACCCTGAAATTAAAAAAACTGCAAGTAGCCCAACCGTCACTAATCTAGAAAGCTTAATTCTCATAGGATTCCTCCGCTGACTCAAAGATTCTTTCTGCTTAAAGCTGCTAAAATTTTTCCGGCACGATGTCCATTCTAGACTAGTCGGTTCGAGATTTAACCAATTTTAGGGCTTTTTCCCGCTGCCAATCGCGCTGATAGCGCCAGCAATTTCTCGGCTCAGATCGGCCACGGTTTCACTCAGCGCGGCCACAGACGCTTCGGTGGACTTATCTTTCGCCAGATGAGTCAAATATGATTCCTTGAGGCTGATGGTCTTTTTTGCACTGTCCATGATGCTCCAACGGGCCCGCAACTCGACGGCTTGCTCCGCATTGGGCTCGAAACGGAGCACTTCCACCTGGACTTGATAGGTGGGCCGTTGGTTTCTTTCCCAGGGGAAAGCGACAATTCTGTCGGTCTGAAGCAGGATTGACAAATTTTGCGAGAGGACCTGCGAAAAATTTTCTTCCAGTGGTTCCGCCCAACGATCGTTCTCAGCAACCGCAAACCGGTTTTGGGATATTCGCGTGACGAGCTGTTGACGATCAAGATATCCTGGAAACTTGATCGGGCCCATGCCCAGGGCAAGCGCGTCGGTTCCAGCGGCATCCTGCGCTCGCTGGCCCGCGCGCGGCAGAGGAGCCAATGCGAAAAACCTTGACGGGTCGGGTTTCGGACCGAGAGAAGCACAACCCGCTGGAATGAGGCACAAGAGCAAGAGTGTTAAAGGAAGTTCTTTCCAGGAATGCATCAGTCCTCCTTCGACGCGGGCTTTCCGAAGATGAGGGCTCTCGGGTTGCGTTCCAGGTAACCGGTAAGAGATCGCAGCGACCGTGCCGCCGCGGAAACTTCTCTGAGGCCTTTTACCAACTCATAGTTAACCGGTGAGTCAAGATCGGTCAGTGTCTCAATGTTGGTCACTGCTGCCTCTGCGCTTTTCATGGTTGCCGTCGCCTGTTGAAGCGCCTTGTCCGCTTCTTTCAGCGATCCACGAGTGTCGATGGAGGTCTGCTCCAGATTTGCGGCCAGACTCTTGCTGTTGTTATTTAAGGTCACCGCAAGATCACGAATGCTCAGGACCGCCTCATCGATCTTGGGCACGGTTTGCCGCAGCGAGCGAATCGTCGCCTCCAATTCCGGGGAATTGACGGTGCGTTTGATGCCATTGACGGTTTCGTCTAGCGAGGCGATCAACCCCTTAAAATCGATCTCCTCAATTTTGTTCATGATCCGGGTCGCGGCACCTTTGGCCTGCTCCAGGGTGGTGGGCAGGGTTGGTATCTCCGGATATTTGTAATCACCTTTTGTGCTCTGGACGAGATTGAACGGAGTGCCTGGAAAAAAATCAAGGGAGATAAAGAGCAGTCCTGTAACCAGGCTCTCCATCTCGAGTTGCCCTCGGAGCCCTCTATCCGCAATTGCTTTAGTGAGGGCTTCGCGGTCCACCGCAGTGACGGCGGCCTGGGTCGCTCCCCTTGAGGCAAACTTTTCCAGGTCGATTTCGATGATCACGGGAATCTTAAGTTCCTTGTCTTTTTCGAGCTGTAACCTGATGTCCTTCACCGAGCCGATCTCGACGCCCTTGATCTTCACCGGCGCGCCGATGCGGAGCCCGTTCACCGAATTGTCGAAATAGAGCACGAACTCTCTAGTCTGACGAAACAGTCGGCCCGAGCCGAATACCAGAATCGCAATCACGATCAAAGCCACGGCTCCAAGCACAAAGGCGCCAATCACAGCCGGGCTCATTTTCTTATTCATGACTCCTCCTTCTCTCCTCGACGCAAGAACGCCCGCACCTTGGGATCGGGACAATGGGCCAAAAGCTCCTTGGGGTCACCGCTGGCAGTCATGGTCTTGGTGTCGGGATCGAGAAACACGCTGTTGTTACCGATGGTGAAGATGCTGGCGAGCTCGTGGGTCACCACCACCACCGTCGCTCCCAGACTATCGCGCAGCTCGAGAATCAAATCATCGAGGAGCCGGGAACTGATCGGATCGAGGCCCGCCGACGGCTCGTCAAAAAATAACACCTCGGGATCGAGTGCCATGGCTCGCGCCAGACCGGCTCTCTTCTGCATGCCGCCGCTGATCTGGGACGGGTAATAATCTTCGAATCCCTTGAGGCCGACGAGTGCGAGCTTCAGGGACGCCACTTCCCGGATCTCGGTCGGTTTCAAGTCGGTGTACTCTTCCAGCAGCATGCCGATGTTTTCCGCCAGGGTCATAGAGCTCCACAGGCCTCCGGTCTGGAATAACACCCCCATGCGTCTAAGCAGCTCTTGTCTTTGCTCGAAGTCTGCTTTGGTGAAGTTTTCATCGCCGTAGAAGATATTCCCTTTCGCCGGCTCGATGAGACCGATCATGTGTCTTAGCAAGGTGCTTTTGCCGCTGCCGCTGCCGCCCATGATGATGAAGACATCGCCATGATTGACGGTAAAAGTGAGATCGCGCATGAGCACGAAGCTGCCGAAGGCCATGGTCAGATCGCGCACTGTGATATGGGGGCTAGCACCATTGGCGTTGATCCCTTCGACCATTCAGATTCCCAAAATATAGAAGACAACGGCGAAGATCCCACAGGCTACGACGATGGCGACGATCCCCGTGACCACAGCCGATGTCGCGGCATCCCCGACGGCGGAAGAGCTGTTGCCGCACTGGAGACCCCTCAGGCAACCCGAAAGGGCGATCAGTACGCCGTAGACCGAGGCCTTGAAGATGCCGCCGAAGAGATCGGTCAGTGAGATGGCATTAGCGGTCTCGTGAAAATAGGTGGTCCAGGAGAGGTCCAGCATAGCGACACCGATGACGGCGCCCCCGATAACACCGACAAAGTCAGCGTAAAGGCACAACAGCGGCATCATCAAAATGAGCGCCATGACGCGAGGAAGAACCAAAAATTCCAGAGGCGAAAAGCCGGCGGTGGTGAATGCATCGACTTCCTGGGTGACCTTCATGGTGCCGAGTTGCGCGGCGAAGGCCGCTCCGGTGCGTCCCGCCATGATAATGCCGGTCATCATCGCGCCCATCTCGCGTATCATGGCAATCCCGACCAAATCCGCCACATAGATTTGGGCGCCAAACTGCTTGAGCTGCACGGCGCCGACGAAGGCAAGGATCACGCCGACCAAGAAGCTTATCAGTGTAACGATGGGCAGCGCCTGGGCGCCGCACTCCTGCATCAGGAGAAATAGATCCGAGGTTCGATAACGCGCTTTGAGCCGAACAAGCGCGAAAAAAGTCACGGTCATCTCGCCCAAGAAAGCCAGCATCTCTTTACCGGAACCGGCGAGACCAAGGGCGCTGGTGCCGAAACGTTCAAGGAACGATGCTTGTGTTACTTCCCTGCGGGCGCCTTTTCTTTCCGGCACCGCTTCGGCAAGAGCGAGAAGCTTTCGCACGCCAACGGGCAACCCTTCACGGTCCATGGGGATTCCACGCTGCCGGCATAACTCGGAGACTTCAACCAGAAAAGTTAGAACGCTGCTGTCCCAGGATGTTAATCCTTCGGCGTCAAAGGTAACTCCATGCACCGTCGAAGGAGGCTCCAACTGGCGCTGGACCAACGTGGCGGAGGGAAGCCCGCCGCGCAAGCGCCAGATACCGCGGAGCTGAACTTTGAGAGTGAAATTGCCTGATAGATTGAACGATAGTTGACTATTGTTTGCCATGCTTAAAACGGGTTCGCATTTGGCGGTAGATTGGCATGTTAGATAAGCTAATGGAGATACTGAGGGAGTCCCACCCATATTCCATCATTTCCCCGTGCTAGTGTTCCAATATCGCATTTTTCTATCATTCCAGTCTGCTTTGTTCCAGCACTCCATTATTTCTGGGTCCGTCTGCTCACTGACGCCTGATTTCCACGATCTGTGTCTCATCCTACGAAAACGCCAAGAATTCAGTTTTTGCTTGGCGCTCTTTGCGGCTTTGCGGGGGGATATCCGATGCGTTTTTATCCCGCAAAGCGTTATCGCCGGTGTACTATTTGAGCGCGACGTGCAGTGTCTTCATAAACAATTCGTCGTCGAACGGTTTGCGCAGGAAGGCGACTGCGCCTGCCGCCAGGGCCCGGTCGCGGACTCCGACGTCGTCGTGAGCCGTGATGAAGATGACAGGGAGCCGATTGCCGCTGCGGGCTAATCGCTCCTGTACTTCCAGGCCGCTCATCCCGGGCATCTGCACGTCGAGGACCACACAGTCCGGCTGAAACGACGGCATCGTCTCGATGAGATCGATGAACTCTCGCCCTGAGCTGAACGCGTCCGCATCCATTCCTAGCGAGCGCACCAACCGCTTCATGGCGCGGCAGACGGATTCGTCGTCATCGACAATGGCGATCAGTGGCTTGGACTTACTCAAAGGAAATGCTCTCCGCGCGCTGTCGGTGGCGCGACGCTCTATTTTGGTTAAGCCGGAATCAATCTAGAGGAGTTCGAGGAGTCTGTATATTGGACCTTAGTCCAATAGGGGAGGGAACGAGCGTCAGATGTCAGGTTTCGGGTTTTACAGAAGGCCTCTGATCCTGTCACCCGAACGCTGAAACCTGCTATCTTCTATGTTTTGCGAATTTCCGAGCGCTCGGCAAGGCGCACAAGTTCGGCTACCGAGTCCACCTGCATCTTATCCATCACCCGCGCTCGATGGACTTTGATGGTCTTTTCCACGATGCCCAGTTCGACTGCGATTTGCTTGTTCAACCATCCCTTGATGACCAAACTCATCACCTCGCGCTCGCGCGCAGTTAGATTGTCGATACGCCTTTGGATGTCTTGCAGTTCTTTCCGCTCGGCACCTTCCCGGCGGGCGCGGGCGAGCGCCTGTTCGATGGCGCGCAAAAGGTCTACGTCGCGCACCGGCTTGGGCAAGAAGTCTACGGCCCCGGCCTTCATTGCTTTCACTGTCGTTGGAATGTCGCCGTGACCGGTGATGAAGATAATGGGGAGGACAAGATTGGTGAGCTTTAATTCGTGTTGCAGGTCGATGCCGCTGAGACCAGGCATACGAATGTCCAGCACAAGACAGACGGGTTCCGTCGCGTCCGGCTTTCTGTCAAGGAACTCACGCGCCGAGCCGAAGGTTTGCACCTGATAGCCCGCCGACTTGATCAGTCGCGCCAAGGCTCGTCTCACGGAGGGGTCATCGTCGACGAGAAAAACGGTGGGGGAGGTCGGCATGGGGGTGCGGTATTGGGTTTGAGGTGTCGGGTTTCAGTAGGATTACAGAGGGTCAAGGCTCGGGTGTCGAGTGGAACATGACCCCCGTTCGCCCCCCGTCATTCCCGCGAGATTCTCTAGTCCACTCTCGCTCATAATCTTCCCCTCGTCACTCGACACTCTCCCCTCGCCCCCCCACCGGCACGCTGAAGTAAAGCGTCGCGCCTCGATCCGGGTTGTTCTCCGCCCACAGGCGCCCGCCGTGGCCCTCGAGGATGGAGCGGCTGATGGCCAGTCCCATGCCGAGCCCATCGCGCTTGGTGGTGTAAAACGGTTGGAAGATCTTGTCGATCTTATCGCCGCTGAGACCCGGTCCGCGATCGCGCACCGCTATCCGGAGCATACCCTCGCCTTCCAGCTCCGCCCGAACGTTGACCTCGCGCTCATTCACCATACAATCTTTCAGGGCATCGAAGGAGTTGAGCAATAAATTGAGTACGACTTGCTGCAACTGCACCTTGTCCCCCCGCACCGTCGGCAGGCCAGGGTTTAAATCGAGAAGGACGCGGACGTTGTGTAGAAGGGCGTCGCCGCGGAGCAGTAGCACTACATCGCGAATGACGTCCGCGAGGTCGAGCGACACAAACGCGACTTCCTCCTTTTTCACCAGCGCCCGCATCCGTTGGATGACCTCGCTCGCGCGGCTGTCATCTTGAACAATGTCTTTGAGAATCTCGCGCACCTCTTCCAGATCAGCCGGATTGGCGGCCATGAAACGCTGGGCCGCCTGTGCGTTACTAAGAATCGCGGTAAGCGGCTGGTTCAGCTCATGCGCCAGCGATGTCGCCAGTTCACCCATAGTGGATATACGCGTCACATGTGCGAGTTCCTGACGGTTGCGCTGAAGTTCAGATTCCGCCTTTTTGCGCTGGGTAATGTCCGTGGATGCGCCCAGAACTTGATTCGCGAAGCCATCCTTATCAAGGATGGGACACTTCACCGTCTGAAGCCAGCGGACTTCCCCCTTGGCGTCCGTTAGATGTTCCTCTGATATGAAGCGCTCTTTCAGTGTGTCCATGACCTCTACGTCCATTCGGTGGAAAAACTCGACCTCCTCGCGGTTGGGATTGAAATCCGCATCGGTCTTGCCAATCAAGTCCTCAACCGTCGTGCCGTACGCGTCGGCCACCGCTTGATTGACTAGGGTGAAGCGTCCTTGGCGGTCTTTGGCAAAAATAAAGTTCGGATCAATGTCAATGACCTGCCGGAGAAATGCCCGCTGATTCTCCAGCGTTTCCTCTCCCCGTTTGAGCTCGGTGATATCGATGGCATTGCCGATATAACCGAGAAACGTACCATTGGGTGCAAAGCGTGGCACTCCATGATCCAGGACCCAGCAGTATTCACCGTCAAATCTCCGCAGGCGGTATTCCATGCTAAACTCCTGCCGCGCGTCGAAGGAGTTGGTGTAGACTGCAATGCAGCGGTCGAAGTCTTCTGGGTGAACGCCCTCTACCCACCCGTTGCCAAGTTCCTGCTCCACGGTGCGACCGGTAAAGTCGAGCCAACCCTTGTTCAAAAAAGTACAGAGCTTGTCCGTTCCAGCCATCCAGATCATCACGGGCGCTGTATTGGCCATGGTGCGGAAGCGCTCCTCGCTCTCCCGCAGCGCTTGATCGGCCGTCTTGCGCTCCGTGATGTCGATGGATACGCCGCGCAACCGACGCGGGCTGCCGCTGCCGTTAAATTCGATGCGCCCGCGCGTCGCAATCCAACGTAAGGCGCCGCCGCTCAACACGACACGATATTCGGCGACGTAGTCACCACCGTTTTGCAAGGCTTGGAGCACCGCCTGGCGCGTCGGCTCGCGGTCGTCGGGATGCAAGGTATGAATAAACCGCTCAAGGTTAACCGGCTCGGATTCCGCCCAACCGAATAACCGACGGCCCTCCGGCGTGATCCAGGTTTCGTCACGCGCAGCGTCCCACACCCACAAGCCAAGTCCGGTTGTGTTTGCCGCCAGATTGACGCGCTCCTCACTCTCGCGGAGCGCCTCCTCAGCCTGTTTGCGCTCGGTAATATCAATCATAAAGCCGCGAAGCTCGACTGGTTTTCCATCCCGATGTTCGCATCTGACGATGTCGTGCATCCAGACGGTGTCGCCCGACGAGTCGATCATACGATATTCGAATTCAAAATCTTCGGCGCTCTTGCTCAGGGCCAGGCAAGTATTGACCGCAAACTCCTTGTCGTCGGGATGGAGATGGGACACCCAGAAATCCTTTTCATACCACTGTTCGAGCGGATAGCCGAGAAGCCTCGCGGCTTGTGGGCCCGCGTAGGTGAAAACCCACGTCTGAATGTCGGCCTTCCAGGGAACGGCCGCGGTGGATTCAACGAGGCCACGAAAATTTTGCTCGCTCTCACGGAGCGATTCCTCCGCGCTCTTGCGCGCTAAAGCGTTGGCGAAGATTTCTCCGAGCAAGCGCTGCCCCTGCAATAACTCCGAAGAAATCTTGCGCTCTTCTCCAACCGTGTTGAGGCCCAACACGCCGATCGCCTTGCCGCCGGCGACCAGCGGAACACTATAAGAGGATCGCACGTGGTATTGCTGGTAGGTGGCGCGATCAGTGCGGGCTTCCGGGGGTAGCCCGTCCAGGCTTGGGAGACAGACGTCGCGACCAGCGAACAATTCCCGGGCTGACCAGGGAAAATCCTTGTCGGTGAGATCCGATGGAATTTCCGGCACGCCCTTCGCCCGCCAGATGTAGGCGACCCGGCCCTCCGTGCCCCGGCCGGTAAACACCGACAGCGCAGCGATATCGAATCGCAACAAACTTGCCACTTGGCCGAGGGCTTCGATGATCCGGGCTTCGACCTTTTCCGGAGCTAGGTTGATGAAAGTGCCGGACAGCTCTGAAACCAATTGCTCGAAGCGCAACCGCTCTTCCAGTCTCTGTTGCGCCAGCCGTCGTCGGCGCCGCTCTCGGAGCAAGATGTCAATGAGCGCGGCTTCCAGGAGACATAAGGTCAAGACGATGATGATTAGCCACTTGTACTGCTCCCAAAACGTAGAACTGAATGCTGTTGCCGGCTGATGATTGTGATTCGCTGATCCCCCAGCGACGGAGCTGCTGCCAGTCGTAGACGGGTGAGGCGATGCCAATGCGAGCTAAAGCATCGCCGTGAAGGATGCGTACCCGCGGGGGAGGATGGTACGCATTGTTGATAGGGCTCGGCTCAAGATGGGAAACGATCAGCAAGCTCAAAAAAACAAATTGCAGATTACGGGTCCAACTTTGCACAAATCGTCCTACTACCTCAGTGAGAAATCGACCCGACTCAATTTGGCTTTCGCCTTTTCTTTTTCTTCCGAAGAAAGCGGTTTCGCAGCCACGATGGAGAGGCGATCGGCGGTGACCTGTCCGCTCGCGAGCAAACGGTTTTGGACCACTTGAGCGCGCCGGTTTGCCAGATCACGCAGATCATCGTCGGTTGCCTGCGCATTCTTGAGCATCAGGCTCTCCATTTCAGGCACCGGCAAATCTTTAGCCAGACCGATAAAGTTTCGCGGTTTGGGGAAGCTCTCGTCGCCATAGGCTGCCTTGAGGTAGCGCTCGTATTCAGTTTTGTCGACTTGTACGTCATCCACCGATTTGGGAGCGGTTCCTTGCCGTACCAAATCCTTCATCTTTTGCGCTTTCACCTTGCGCTCGACGGAGGTTTGCTTGAGACCCTCGCGATCGTTCACGGGATCGACACGGCCGCTGATGTCAAGTTTGAGGGCGGGCCGGTTGTTCATCGCTGTCGTCAAGGATTTGATTTTTGCTTCGGCGCTCTGCGATAGATTGGACCGGCCGTAGTCAAACTCTATATAACTCAACTCCGCGCCGCTGCCTCCGCCGAAGGCGGAGCCAAGCAGGGCAAAAGGAGATGTGACTGCCCGGGTAATAATGTTGATAATGATCCTCAGTATAATTCCTCCGACGCTGAACTCCGGACTGTCCAGGGAGCCGCTGATTGGCAGGTTGACGTCGATGACCCCATTACGATCTTTCAACAGCCCGACGGCGAGCAAAACCGGGAGCTTCGTGGCGGTGGGACTGTCGACCTTTTCTCCGAAGGTCAGCTGGTCGAGAATAATCTGATTCTGCGCGTCTAGTTTGCGGTTCTCCACTTTGTATTTGACTTTAAATGAGAGTGTCCCTCTCTCGATGCCGTAACCGACATACTTGATCGAATAGGGCGACATGGGGTTGAGCTCGATTTCTCTGGCATCGGCCGCAATGTCCATATAAAGGTCTTTGGAAAGCGGGTTGATCTTACCCTGGATATCGACCGGCGCCGCGTTGTCCAGTTTCGCTTGGATCGCGAGGTCGCCGGGAGTGTCCGGTTTGAGCTCGGAGATCGAGCCTTGTACGCCGGTGAGGTTCGCCGAGTAATTGGGCTTGACGAAGAAGTCGCTGAAGTAGACGTTCCCCGCCTGCAGGTTGATCTTGCCGATGGAAATTTGTTTCTCACTGGACGGCGCGGCTGCAGCCGGCTCGGCTGATTTCTCTGGCTTGGTTTTGTCGGCCTCGCTATTCTCGGTTTTTTGAACTGCCAATTGTTGTAAATTGAGCCTGCCGTCGGCGCCGAGGATCAAGCGGGAGTAGAATTCGGTGAGATTAACTTCGTCAATCCGCAGCAGCATCGGCTGCAGGTCGAACCGGATCCCGCCGAGGTCCAATGACTTCCACTTCAGCAGATCCTGTGAACCATCTTTTTCCACAGAGGCGAAATCCGCTACCTGGACGCTGCCCCCATAATTGATGTTCGCGGCGCCGTCACCCCCTATATTCATTGTGAGAATGCCCTTGCTGCCGACCTCGCCGCCGGTCAGCGAGAAATTAACCTGATCCGCGAGATAGGGCTGGAAAGGGACGACCGAGATCGCTTGAGCGTCCACACTGAGCCGGCCCCCAACCGGGCGTACCCCCAGAGCTCCCGCCAGCCTCAAGCGCCCCTTATTGTTGATCGTGGCTTGCAGCCTGACTTTGGACCGCGCATTCTTGGCATTGGAATGATTTTCTCCCCGGAGCGACAGGGCGGAAACCGTCATGCGTGCCGGCGGGCTCAGCATGCGGTCTTCAAAAGTAACTCGAAAACGATCCAATGCCGAGCGCTTTATTTCGACGGCCCATTCGGCCGCGTCTTCCTTCTCCGGCTTCTTAACATCGCTGGCGCCGGCCTGCGTTTTGATCAACCTGGCATAATTGATGGTCCCATCAGGATCACGGCGGATAGAGCCGTTGCCGTCGCGGCTTTCAAACGAACCGATCACGATGGATTTTTTTTCGACATCCACCGTGGTGTCCTTTATAGCCAGCAGCGGAGCGCGCCAAAGCGGCTCGCGGTCGCCGGGCACGTCTAGCCGGAGAGACCGTAAGGCGGCGTTTAGCTCGTCAAGTTTCGTCTCCAGCCTTTTATCCTCTTTCTCTGCGACAGCAAAGCGAGTGGCGAGATCCAGCAGCCCCTCTGTGATTTCCACCCCAACGACGCTCTCGTAGTAGGGACGAAGTCCTTTGAGCTGGAGGCTCTTCACCTCAATCTGGCCTTCGGCCAAAAGTGGTGTGAGCTGAACTGTTCCGCTTTGATTGAACTCTTCTTTGGTATCGGCCTGGAAAGAAATCTCGGTCGTGGCTTTCTTCTTGGGCTCGTTGGTCAGTTCTTTCACCTCGGCGTGGATATTGTCCAGCCGTTTTTCAAAGGGCCGCTCGCGGACCTCGGTCGGTGAAGATCACTTTTCCTTTATCGACGACAATCTCATCGACCCGGTAACCGAAGGGCTTCTCATCTGTTTTCTTCTCCGGAGCCTTTTCGGTTTTGCTCTCGGCAATCAACGAAGTCAGGTTCAGTGTTCCATCGCGGTTACGGGTCACGTGCAGCTCAGGCGCCTGGAGCTTGATGGATTTCAGAATCGCCCGCTGCGCAAAAACCTCCACGGCCTCAATGACGACATCCAAAGCTGGCAGGTTAAGAAGCGGTGTGTCGGTTTTTTCCTGAAGCACAAAGTCCGCGACCCCGACGTCGCCGGAAATAGATAGTACGGAGGGTTTGTCTTTGCTGGTTCTGAAGGTCACTGTGAGTTTGGTATTGAGTTGTCCGGCAGGAACTTTGAAATTGAGATCGACCGGCGAGTATTCGACGTACTTCGGAATCTGTAGCTTATCGATATCGAGGTGAATGGTACTCTCGTGGGAATCCTTGAAGGGCTTGGTCTCTCCATCAATCTGAAAGGGCGCGCCGTTTACCAAGGCGTAAAATTCCGGTTGCACTTTGATATCTACCTGGGAAGGAATACTGGAGACAAAAGGCACCCCGATTTTGATAGCGGAAACCGTGTGTTTCGTTTGTTCCGGTCGGTCGTCGAAGTCGATTCTTCCATCAAGTACCTGAATATTGTTGAGGGCGAATCGCGGCGTCGGTCCCGGAGGCTCTTTGGGTTGGTCCTTAGGCGGGCCCTTGGTAAATTCCTCGATCAAGTCGGTGAAGTTGTAAGTGCGATCTTCGTTACGGATCAGGCTGATGTAGGGTTTGGTCAGGCGAAGTGCCTTGAACACCGGCGCCCAGCGAAACAGCGATTGCAGCTCCAGATTTGCATAAAGCTCGTCAAAGGAAACGGCGGTTGCTGAGCCTTGACGTTCTTTCACGAGAAAGCCACGAACGGTAAGGGACATCGTCAAGGGATTAAACCAGATTTGCTCGATGGAGGTTGGCCGGTGCAGCTTGGCAGAAAGCTCCGATGCGATCTTATTTCTCAACAGCGGTGGGGCAGCCAGCGCCAAGATCACGGTAAAGGCAAAGATCGCGGCAAGCCAGATCGCTATTTTGCGCGTGCGCGGGTGGCGGACAATCGTGATTGTTCGATCACCCAGTTTTTTGATTTTCGCAGCCATCTGCCGTGAGAGAACAAACGCCAGCCTTAAAAATAACTAGCGCAGCGCTAACGCTTTGTCCATCAGGGTCGCACCAGTCCTCTTAGGTAACTAACGCCGCGGATAGGGGGAGTCCATCGGGAAAACCCTGATATGGGGAGTGGAAATCCCTGAAGCGGCGAAACGCGCGGGAGAATCTAAACCAAAATGCTAGGGGTGGCGGAGGGTAAGAGTTAATCAGCCACGGTTTGAATTTGCTCGAGCATCAAGCAATAAATTTCGGGCATGCTCCAGTGTCTTGCCCCATGCACGATGAGCCGTTTGTATTCCGGGTTGGGTAAGGGAACGGTGTCTTCCTTCTCGGCGATGTAAACCAAAACTTCCAGCGGGTTTTCGCTGTTTCCACTGGCGCACACGAACAGCTTTTCTCGCCGGTAGCCGTCTTCGAAACTGTCAAGAATAATCAGATCGGCTTCACTAACGTCGTAGACGATTCCCCAGACCTCGCTCCCCGAATCCACGAAGATGTTTGCCGTGCCGCAGTTCCGTAGCCTCGAGTGGCGCGCAATAGCAAAGCGGTAATCCTTTAGACTGGCGACGCAGACAAAGCGAGTCGATGGGCAGCGCCGTTGCATCTGTTCCCAGTTCATGTTTGAGCCGTATGCAAAGTAATACAAATGTGCGCTTCCTCCGTTTTTAGTCGTCGGATTCTAGGGGAAGATGAATCAACTGACAAGCAGTCATCATGTAAACATTGAATCTCTCAAAATCCGCCATTTCACACATGCGTTTAGCGGGAATCTGGACTCCCGATTAAAACGTTCGCGGCGACAAACTGGTGAAAAATCATCCGAGGTTCACTTGACAGCCCGCTGTGGAGGTGATTCATTCAAAAGGTCAATCCGGCAACGGTTTTTTGGCCAAACCGGTTGCTTTTTCGAATAATTAAAGGTTTAATCATTAAACCTTTAACAATATGGGGTGTGCCTGACGGCGCGAAGCCGAGTATCCACCCATAGGAGGAGATTTAATGAGTTCTCTTAGACTCTGGGTTCCTGCAAGCCTTTCTTTCATTCTTATTATCGCTCCCGTTTCCGGTTTTCGCCGGAGAGCCGATGGCGCAGTTGAGTGCCAGTATAAACGAGTTTGTTACGATCATGTCGAACACGTCGGTAGCCGAATTGCGGGCCACGGGGCTGCCCGAAAAAGCACGTCAGCTGGTCTTTGCCCGCTTCGACTTTTCTGAAATGACGAAGCGCTCGCTGGGCCCGCACTGGAAATCACTGGATCAGGCGGAACAGCATGAGTTCGTCGACGCCTTCACTCAACGGCTTTTAGTCGCTTATGGAAAAACGGTCCGCGCCACCGGCAACGAAAAGATTCAGTTCGGGCGGGAGTCTCGGGATGGCCAGCAGGCGAACGTCGAAACCCAGGTTGTCAGCGGCAATGGTGATCAAACTCCTATCGATTACCGCCTGCACGACGTCGATGGCCAGTGGATGGTGTACGATGTTGTGATCGACAATGTCAGTCTAGTCAACAACTACCGTTCTCAGTTCGAGCGTGTCATCACCAAATCCTCAGTGCAAGAATTGCTCCGCAAAATGAAAAACCAAGAGTCGTAAAACGCCTTGATCCGGCTCGGCGAACCTTTAACGTAGTTCGCGATACACTTCTTTTGAGATCCCGGAGCTCGAACCTTCTGTCCCTCCCGGCGAAACAGAAAATCCGACGGCCGGCAAAAATGTTTGGGAATGCGCCGGCCACCGGGCCTGCGGAATGAGATGAAAAGGGATGACAGTGGAAGGTAGGTTCCTCCCTGGCGTGAAGTCCGAGCGTTTACCCTGTGGTCTCTCTGCTTAGCCCGCTTTTGAACAGACTCGCAACGCCAGTGCCGCAGGGAGGAATTTGGCAGGTTTGGAAACCGGCACAGTCTCCCGAAAACTTTCTAAAATAAGCATTAAATTATCGGTGACCATCGAAAGCCTCGTGGGTCTATACAGTTTTTTAGGTTCGAAAAGAATTCTTCCCGAGGCACATGGTTCATCGAGGACAGAACGATGCTTACGTCTGGTATCGCGGGGTACCGGCACTCTGTCACTCGGCTGCGGTAGCTCGGATTCCTGGGGCCGGGTTCGATGATACGCGCCGCGCTTGTCATAGCGGGAGTCACCGACTTCAGCGACGAGAAGACCACTGGAAACCAGAAGAAGATAATAAGTTGAACCCGGCGATCCTTGGATATACGCTTGTGCTTCTCGATCTTTTGTTCACTCGCCTTACCTCTTATCGAGGGCGTACGTAATTGCATCGACACTACGGAACTCGTTGGAACGAAAATATTGTCCACGGCTGTCCAATCGTTGCTTGAAAAGGATCGGGAGGGTGAACAATCGAGTGATGAATTGTGCAATCGATGAGCCAAACGGGAAAAGGTTGTGAAGACAGGGAGTTAAAAAATCAACGGGACAACACGATTGTAAAATGAATTAACAAGCTGCGAAGATTCGAGTAGGTTTACGAACCCAAAAGAGCGCCGCCTCGAATAGTTAGATTGAATTGTCACTACTGTAAGGAATACTTACACAGCAGGCACTATTGCAACTATCTATAACTGCGATTCATTGTCGCGGGAAGATCTTATCCGATGATTGTCTATGCTTGTGCGCTCGTGATTTCCCACCAGTTGCCGTTGAGGTCGCTGAAGAGAAAAGAAGCTTCCTCGCCGCTCATTTCGATCCTTTCGAGAGCTTTTATTTTCCAAGGCCGGCGAATGGCCTCAAGCCACCGTCAACAGCCAAGATGAGTCTGCTTGCAAACGCGGATCGATGGCACTAAGAATGACTGCGGCCCTGGTGATCTTTTGTCCTTGTGAGGATGTGGTTTTTAATCTCAAAAGTGGAGGAGACCGTTAATGCTCATCTTGTCTAATGAAGACATAGAAAAGCTACTTCCCGTGGGCACCTGTTTGGAAGTGCTCGAAGAGGCCTATCGTGATTTGGGTAACGGCATGGCAGCCACGGTGCCGCGGTATGATGTTTTCAGTCCGACAAATCCCAACGAATTTTACGAATACAAAACTATGAGTGGGGTCTTGCCGAACCGCAAAATCGCCGCACTACGTCTGAACTCCAGCGTCGTCAAGTGGTACGAAAAAGCCGGGGGTGTGCGCAAGGACAAATTACCCGTAGCCGGAGGCGACCGCTACGTCGGCCTGGTCATGCTCTTCAGCACGGAAACCGGCGAGCCACTCGCGATTTTTCCCGACGGCTATGTGCAGAAGCTGCGCGTTGCCGGCGCCAGCGCCATCGCCGCGCGTTATCTCGCCCGCAAGGATGCCAAAATCATGGCCCTGTTGGGCTCGGGCTGGCAGGCGAGCGCCCACCTGGTGGCTTTGAGCATGGTGCGTGATCTCAAGCAGGTCAAAGTTTTTAGTCCAACACCGGAATCGCGCCACCGGTTCATCGAAGAATGGGGAGGCAGCGTCGCGGCGGAAGTGGTGGAAACGGCCAGCGTCCAAGAGGCGATGGAAGGCGCAGACATCATTATGGCGGCCACTAACTCGATTTCTGCTCTGTTTCCAGGCGATCTGCTTAAGCCTGGCGTTCACGTTTCCTGTGTGAAGCCCTGCGAATTTGATGCGACGACTTACAAACGCGCCGATCCGCTGATCATCCACTGGCGTGAGGCAAAGCCTTTTCAAATCGCGATTGGAGTCGATCGACAGTCGATCCCCGACATTACCGAAGGCTGGCAACATCCGATCACGCGAGAAGATGCGGCGATATGGGATTTTCCAACACTATCCCAACTCGTTAATGGGCAACACTCTGGAAGGGTGAGCGAAGAATGCATTAGTTGCTTCTGTAACAACGTTGGTCTCGGTTTACAGTTTGCCGCGGTGGGCAGCGAGGTTTTGGCGCGCGCGCGAGAGGCGAGAGTCGGGCGGGAAATACCGACCGAGTGGTTCCTCGAGTCTGTGCATCCGTGATAAACGGTTTCGAGTTACGGGTTTCGCGTTTCGAGTCTATGAAAATTAAGATTTTGAGCGTCTTTTTTTTGGTAGTTGTTTGGACAAGCGCTTCATTGGCTCAAACTAAACTCAAGGTCGCTTACCCTACCACGGTGGGTTCGATGGCCGTTCTCTGGGTGGCGAAGGATGCGCGACTCTTCGAGAAGCACGGCCTCGAAGTGGAGCTTATTTATGTTGCCGGGAGTTCCAAGGTCGTCCAGGCGATGCTCGCCAAGGAAATCCCCATTTCAGAAATCGCGATCCCGGCAGTGATTCAGGCAAACCTGGCAGGCGCCGATTTAGTCATGCTTGCCGACCCAAACCACAAGCCTGGCCAGAAGATATGGTGAAGCCGGAGATCAAGACTCCGGAGAATCTGAAGGGCAAAAAGATCGGGATTAGTCGATTCGGAACATCCGACGACTTCTTGCTTCGTTATATACTGGGACAGTGGAAGATACAGCCGGACCGCGATGTCACCCTGTTACAAATGGGAGGATCGCCGGAGATTTTGGCAGGATTGGGTTCTCGCGGGATTGATGGTGGAATGCTGTCTTCACCGCTCCATCTACGAGCGGCCAAGCTCGGGTTTTCGGTGCTCGCCGATTTGAGCGCCATCGGTGTCGATTACCAGGGAGCAGGGGTCGTCACGACCCGCACGTATGCGCGCGAGAATCAGGATGTCGTGCGCCGTTATTTGAGAGCATATGTCGAAGGTTTGCACTGTTTCAAGACCGATAATGTTGTAGCAAAGTGATTATGTCAGGGGTCAATAGCAACGTGATTATGTCAGGGTATGGGGATGAGAACCCTGACGATGAAGGAAGAGAAGCGGTTAGAGATTATACAAAGAGTGTTTCGAGGCGAGTTAACGATGGGGAAGGCATCGTTGGTGCTGGGAGTCAGTGAGCGGCAGTGCTACCGGATCAAGGCACGGGTTAAGCAGACAAGGAGTTAAGGGAGTGGTGCACGGCAATCGGGGGCGGCTGTGTAAGCGTAAGATCAAGGAGAAAGAGGTCAAGCGCATCGTGGAGTTAGCCAAGGGGAAGTACCGGGGGTTTAACGATCATCATTTGACGGAGAAGCTCAAGGAAGAGGAGAAGATCGAGCTGAGTCGGGAAAAGATTCGGCGTCTTCTTCGTTTTCACGGGATCGCTTCGCCGAGAAAGAGACGTGCGAACAAGCATCGAAGCCGCCGGGAGAGAAAGGCGGCTGAGGGGATGATGCTGCAAGTGGATGGCTCCCCCCACGATTGGCTGGAAGGACGAGGGCCGTCTTTGTGCTTGATCGGGGCCATCGATGACGCTACGGGCAAGGTGGTGGGAGCAATGTTTGTCGAAGCGGAGAGTTCTTGGGGCTACTTTCGTCTATTCTCGGAGATCTTCAAAAAACATGGTCTGCCGCACTCAGTCTATGCTGACCGGCACTCGATCTTCTGGACTGACAGAGAACCGACCCTTGAGGAGCAGTTAAAGAACCAACGTCCTTCAACCGAGGTGGGCAGAGGCCTGCAAGATCTCGGGGTGACCTTGATCCCTGCGGGCTCGCCTCAGGCCAAGGGCAGAATCGAAAGGCTGTGGGGGACTTTCCAGGACCGGCTGGTTAGTGAACTCAGAAGGGCGGGAGCTAAAACCCAAACCCAAGCACAAGTCGTGATTGAACGGCATCTCCCCGAGCATAACCGCAAATTCTCCAAACCGGCTGTCCAATCAGAGCCCGCCTGGAGAAAAGCCAGCTCCACCCAGATTGAGCAAGCCCTGTGTTTTAAACAAACACGCACCGTCGCTAAGGACCACACCGTTACCTTTGAAGGCACGCTCTTTCAAATCCCCAAAAAATCTCCCTATCGCCCCTACGCCAACAAAAGGATCGATGTGCATGTGCTGTTGGACGGTGCAGTGGAGTTTTTCTACCAAAACGAAAAAATCGCTCGCTTCGACTCTAAAACAACGCACAGAATTGGCTTATATCGAACGAACGGCAAGCGGGAAGGGTTCCGCTATGGACCTCTTTCGGCTCTATCAACTAAAACCCTTGAACTATCACCCTGACATTTTCACGTTGCTGTTACCCTGACAGATTGACGTTGCCACGACATGTTTCAAGACCGATAAAAACTCAGTCTCAAGGTCATTGGCAAGTACGCCCGTATTAGCGAGGCGGACGCTTTGGAAGAAACCTATCAGCACTACGCCGTCAAAGTCATGCCGAAAGTGCCATATCCGACAACCAAAGGAATTCAGATGGTGTTGGACGAAATCGGCTCCCGCGACGCCAAAGCCAAGAATCTTTCTCCCCCAGCTCTGATCAACGTGAATTATCTAAACGAGCTAGAACAGAGCGGATTCATCAAAAGTCTGTACGGCGAGTAGCCCTAATCATCCACCCGAGATCATGACCGAATAGCAAGCCTCTCCGGTGCTTTGCAATGGGGCCTTTTGAGGAACGGCGTTGTCGGGCTGCTGGAAAATGCCCTCCATGATCCTAACCTTCAGTAAGAACCGCATAGTTTACCTCCTGACAGTTTGGTTTTGTTGAATTCATGCAGGGCGTCGATATCGTTGTATCTTCAACTGCCCAATCACCGGATGCGGAGAGTGCACCGACGAGATCGCGTTCCTATTGTTTGATGTGTTTCGCAGTTGCCTCGGGCCGACCTCGCCGCCGTATACGTTGCCTTTCGCATCCACCGCTATGCCCTCCGCCGCGCTGGTTCCCTTCATTTCGAGCGGGTCGGGAATGCGGTACAGAACCTTGCCGTCTTTGAGGTTTCCGATCCGGATACCTCTCTTCCATCCTGGGTGCGGGGCCACGCCGTTGGATTCGGAATCGGCCACATAGATCATGTCGTTCCGGATGTAAACACCGCTCGGGCGACTGAATTGCTTCCACTCTCCAAGGTACTTCCCGTCTTGATCGAAGATCTGGATGCGCATGTTTCCCCGGTCGGCAACGAAAAGTCGTCCCTGCGCATCCATGGCAAGGTCGTGAGGCCCCCTGAATTCTCCCGGCCCCGATCCCAACTTACCAAAGGACTTAATAAACTTGCCGTCCTTCGTGAACTTGGAGATGCGTGAAACGGTCTCCGGCGGAGCTTGGGGGCTCTGGTTGTGACCCTCCGAGACAAAAACGTCGCCATTCGGAGCCATTACAACACTGGTCGGCTGGGTCAAGGCGTCCGGTGGACTTCCGGCCACCCCCGGCTTCCCGAGCATCAAGAGGACCTTGCCGTCCGGACTAAACTTAACGACGACGTGGCCCTTTCCTTCTTCTCCCGGGAACTTCGTGAGTTCTCGCTCGTTTGCAGATCTTTGGTCAGCCACCCAGACGTTCCCGTCACGATCCATATAGATCTTGTGGGGAAAAATAAACATGCCAGCGCCAAAGCTCTTCACCAGGTTGCCGGATGAATCAAACTTTAGGACCGCTGGCAAGGTTGAACCAGCGCAGCTGTCGTACTGGAACGCGGATGCGTCGGGTGGAGTATCGGGATTCGCGCCGCATCGGTCTGCAACCCATACGGATTCGCCATCGTTATCGATGGCGACCGCGTTCAGTGCCCCCCACGTCCTTCCCTCGGGGAGTTTTCCCCACGGTGCGGTGGTTCGGTACGGATTGGGCAGGTCGTTGGTGGGCGGGTCTTCATCCTGAGTGTATGCTCCGCCACCACACAGTGTCAGCGCGGCGACGGTCATGAGCATCATCCACCTGGATCGATCTGTATGCAGCATCGGAGCACTCCTTTCTCTCAAGCTTAACGGAGACGGAGCCTGTCAATGAAATGAGACACGCCCGATTGAGAAATTAGACTACAATATCCTCGCTCAGCTGATTTCCCCCCCTAGCCAGACCCTTACCGATGGCTGATCGTTCGTTATAGGGCAATTATGGAAGCCGTTTTTGTGCTCGATGCCCGTCATCGATGAATTCATAACCTCTGGGCTCTGCGGCCGAGAGATTTCTCTGGGTTTGTTGATCCATGCGGCAGTCGGTAACAGAGCGGGGCTTGGCAAGCCACGCACAAAACGGTGAGGATTTTTCTCATAGGCTTGCTTGAGTACTTCGGTCCTCTGTTCGCGTCGGTTTGCCGCCAGCCCATAGTGAACCTCGTACGGCGTTAAGTATCCCAAGCCAGAGTGATGATGCTCGTGGTTGTACCAGGGGAAAAACTCGGTCAAGAATCGGTGCGCATCTTGGTAACAACCAAAGCGCTCGGGAAACTCGGGGCGGTACTTCATGGTCTTGAATTGGCTCTCCGAATACGGGTTGTCATTGGAGACATACGGGCGGCTGTGGGTCTTGGTCACTCCCAGCCCCGCCAACAAAAATGCCACCGCCTTGGATGTCATCGGCGCCCCCCGATCCGCATGCACCGTGAGGCACCCGGGCTCGATGTCGTGGCGCTCCACGCTTTGCTCGATGAGTTTCTTGGCCAACTCGGCCGATTCCCGGTACGCCAGCATCCAGCCCACCACATAACGGCTAAAAATATCCAGGATCACGTAGAGGTAAAAATACGTCCACTTCGCTGGCCCCAACAGCTTGGTAATATCCCACGACCACACCTCGTTTTGCCCAGTCGCGATGAGCTCAGGGGCTTGATAACGGGGATGTCTGATCTGATCTCTTCGTTCTCTGACTTGCTGATGGGTTGCCAAGATCCGGTACATCGTACGCTCGGAGCACAGATAGCTTCCCTCATCTAAAAGCGTGGCATAGATTTCCCCAGGCGCTTGGTCGCAAAACCGCTCGCTGTTAACCACCCCCAGCACGTCCTCTCGCTCGCTTACCGATAAGGCCCGAGGATGAATCCGTTCGGTTACAACTCCTGGGCTCGGTCGTTGCCATCGGTAGTAGCTGGCCCGCCCAATTCCCACCCCCGCGCAGATCGATTCCACCGTATACGTTGCCTTGTTTTCTCCGACCACCCCCATCAGTCTGTCTCGGCGCTCTTTGCCAGTTCGATCCCCAAAATCTCCGAGACTTTTTTTTGCAGCTCCACTATCCCTTCGGCCCGCTCCGCCCTGCGCTTAAGCCGCGCATTGTCCCGCTCCAACTCCCGCACCCTCTCGGCTAACGGGTTTTTCTCCCGCCGCTGCGGCCCGCGCTTCCTCCCCTTTAGCCCCGCCAGCTCTCCGGTCTCCCGTTGCTTGCGCCATGTGGTCAAATTCGACCAGTACAAACCTTCCCGCCGCAAAAGCGCCCCGATCTCTCCGGGCTGCTTGCAACTATCCGCCTCTCGCAAAACCTTCGCTTTGTATTCCCCAGTGAACCGCCGCCGCTCCCCCTTCGCCACCACTTCCACCTCCGTTAAAGATTTCACACCGTTACTTCCTGTTTCCACCTGCTTTTCCTTACTCGCCCTCTACACTAAACTATTGGCGGGTAAGTGTCTCATTCACATTGGCAGAGAGGGAGATTCGGATTGCGAACCAGCGGCGACCCAAGCGAGGTGTTGTCTTCGGGACTCCAGCCTGAGTTGATCGATCAGGTGGTGAGAAGCTTGCCGATCTTTCTTGCATCATGGAGCTTGTCAAGGTTGAGTAGTGTGTCTTCCAATTGCTCAACGCGGGAGCGCGAGAGAACGCGAGAAGCCAGGAGACGGAATTTTTGGAGCACCTCTTCGCGCGACATAGGGTGTTTGTCGCTTCCCTTCGCGTGGAAAACTCTCTCGCTGTAGTTCTTGCCGTCTTGCAGCTGGACCTCCATATGGACGCCGTGGCGCCCTTCGTCTCCCAGCGCTTCGAACTCTGGGTCTTCAACGACTTCTATTTTTTTAGTCGTTTGCAAAACCGTGTCGCTTTGAATGGACTTCTCCGTGATCTGGTCAACAAAAAAGTCGCGGTCGTGCAGCAGAGCGGCGACGCAGAAGGGGAGATTCATCTGCGCCGTGGTTATGCTCTTTGGCTCATAGGGCCAACCGACATGGAGCCTGGTAGCGCGGGTCGTTCGAATGCGGATCTTGTCAATGTTCTCGGCGTTAACCTCCGGGTGATTGTGGAGAATTTTTTTGAGGGCATCGATGGATGTGTGATTGCTTCCACAGCAAGGATAAGGTTTACAACCAACGTTGAGCGTTTCAAATCGCTCCCCCAGATCCTGCGTCAGGTGTGACAGGTTGGGGTTGTCGCAGAAAGTCGAGCAGAAACCGCCATAGGAAGCCTCCAGGACATCTTCGATGCCGGTAAAGCCTTTGTTCGCGAGCAAAGCCCCATAGACACCTGACTGTGCGGAGCGGCCTGGGTGCATCCGCTTTACCATAGAGGAGTGCTGGGCCGCCATGAGACCCGCGGCTTGAGTGCCGGCAATGCCTAAAGTATGAAGAGTCTTGACGGGGTCTAACTGGAGCATCTTGGCGGCGGCGGCTCCGGCGGCGAACGTGCCGGAAGTGGCGCTGGGGTGAAATCCTCTGCGGAGCTGGGAAGCTCCCCCCGTCATGCCGACACGGCAGCCCACTTCATAGCCGGCGACCAAGGCAGTGAGAAACCGTTTGCCATCGACTTTGCCGGCTCGTCGAACAAGGGCATCTGCGGCTGGTATTGCTTCCGCGCCGGGATGTATGACTCCAACGCGGTGAAGGTCATCCATTTCGAAGCTGTGAATAAGTGTGCCGTTGGCAAGAGGCGCGTTGGTGCTGGGGACCTCGGCGCCATCTCCCCAGATGAGCGCTCCCTTTCCTTTTCCCATCTCCTTAGTAAACGAAGTAATTATTTTTCCCCAGGGCAAAGTAGAACCAAAGAGAGCGCAGCCAAGAGAATCGATGATGCAGAGCTTGACATGCGCGATCACTTCGTGGGGGATGGTTCGATAAGAGAGTCCCGATATATACTCCGCTAGTGTCTGGGTCGGAGAGATCCCCGCAGCAACTTCTTTCACCTGTTGTTTCGCCATAAAAAACTCCTTGACGCGCGTGCAGTTCTGTGATTTTTCATCGGCTCGTAGAAGGGGAGTTGCGTTGCCTACCTACAATATTGTTCGACTCAATCTTTTCCTACTATACCGGCGTGGTTGTCAAGGCATTTAAGAAGGGAGGGTATGTGAGTACGAAAACGTTGTTCTTTTCAGCTCTGGTTTCTTCGGTGATTGCCCTGGGATTTTCTTCGGTCGGCTCTGCCCAGAGTGCCGCTTCCGTTCTCAAGCCGTACGAGGCGCTCAAGGGCAAAGAACGGGAACAGAGGCTTAATGAAGGCGCCAAAAAAGAGGGCAGGGTGGTGGTTTACAGCTTTACCGCCGTCGACCAGCTGACCCCTCTGCTCGAGGAGTTTCAAAAGAGATATCCGTTTATTAAGGCGGAGCACTACCGGGCCAATGCGACGGGGGTTTTCAACAAGTTCACGACTGAAGCACGCGCCGGGCAAACGCTTGCCGACGTCATCGACATCTCCGCCGGTGAGACGTACACGCTGTTACAGATGGGACTCATTGATCCTTATCTCTCGCCCAGCCGAGAAGGAATTCCCAAAGAATTCATGGACGATAAAGGGTATTGGACGGCCCACTATCATTTCGTTCTGGCTTTGGGTTTCAACACGCAGCATATCAAACCCGCGGAGGCGCCCAAAAGCTACGACGAACTGATCAACCCGAAGTGGAAGGGACGCTTGTCTCTCGATCCGGCGGATCAGGATCTATTCGGGGCTCTCTTGCTTCATTGGGGAAGAGAAAAAGCCTTGAACTATTTTAGAAGCCTCGCCAAGCTCGAACCTAGAATGGTTTCAGGACATACGCAGCAAGCCAATCTCGTCGGTGCCGGGGAGATTCACATGGCGCCGTGGCTCTATGGCTACCGGCCGCTGCAGTTAAAAGACGGGGGAGCGCCGGTGGAGACTCTTCTCTTTGACCCTGTGCTGTCCAACCCTGCGTATCTTCTATTAACCAAAAATTCGCCTCACCCCCATGCGGCGGCTCTTCTCATCGATTGGGCCCTGTCGCCGGATGGCGGCATGAAGTTCTTCGCCGAAAAATTCGGCCGAACGCCGACGCGGACGGGATTGAAGGAGCGCTTCCCTCAACTCCGAGTGGACAGGTATCTCGTGGTGAAGCCCGAGATCGTAGGACCGAACTTCAAAGAGTTCACCCAGCTCTATAATGAGATTTTTGGGATCGGCAAGTAATCAGTCTTGAGGCCGTCTTGGAACAGCGACGTTGAAAACTAGAAGTGGACGTGTAGCGTGCAGTTTTCCTTTCGTAGCTCGCTTGCGGCCATCTGCAAAGTCTCCAAAGACGCTTCCGAGCAGGAATTTTGGCGATGTGATATCATTTGGGGATGCTGAAGTTCAAACCGGCCTTGTTTCTTCCATTGCTGATTCTTTTTGGCTGCTCTCAGACAAACACGAATCCCGGAGCGACCTTTTTGGTGGGGCTGAACGGTTATCAGGGGGAGATGGAAAAGCTCGAAGGCCGACCGGAACTTTGGTTCGACCGGCAGCGAGCCGGGGACTCTTTGAAAAAGACCTATTTAGTGACCTTCGGCGGCTCCCGGGAATTCAATCGCATGGTGGATCTGGACGTAAGACGCCGGGAGTTCCTCATTACCTTGCGGGCCTCATCGGTGAACCCCGAGCGTGTCAAGGAAATGAAAGAGGAACTGGTCACTATAAATAAGGATGTCGATTCCTTGAAAGAAATCGTCAAGAGCCAGGCGGCCAACGCCGAACTGCGATCGCAGCAACAGCCCCAGCAACTCGAAATCGTCGCCGTCATCGGCCTCGTCAATATGGCGATTGATTCGTTTGCGTCTATGACGGTTCCGTCCGGTCCGAATCCGCCCAGCACGAAGGTCGGTCCATATGTTGTCAACGACTTCGGCGGCTTATTTTCTACCGTTACGACGCCGGAGGGTCAGATCTTTCGTTGCGCGACACTAATTTTTCCGCGAAGAAGGGGCGGGCATCAAGTGTGAACCGCCCCGGCGAAAAGTCGTAGTTCGGCGCAATTGAAAGTTCAAAGTTCAATGTTCCAGGCTCAACGTTTCAATTCGTTTCGGACTTTGAACATTGAACTTTGAACTCAAATATCGATCATGGGATGCTCGCCCATCGATCGCTGTTACCAGTAAATAATCCAGGCTGGTAGTTCCTGACTACTTCACATCAAGCAACGCCAGCGCCTCACTCATTTCATCGCTGGTCGCATCTTTGATATTCCACCAACGGTCCAGCACTCGCGCGGTCTTTTCCTTACCATATACCGGCTCCACCGTGCGCGTGAACTTCTCGCAAACATCTTGGTCCTTCATCGGATTGTTAGTGTGTCCCAAGGGATCGCGGGGAAAGATTGAAAATATGCGTCCGTCCTTGGTCGTAGCCTTCACTTTCATGGCAACGACATTGGGGTAGATCGAATTGACCTCATCGTCGAGGTGAATGTGAATCTTATTCATGAGCGGGCGAATCGCAGGATCGCGGTAGGCGGACTCGTCAAAGGACGCAACCGAAATCGTACCGTCCATCAACACTTTGGCAAAAATATAAGGCATGCTGTGGTCGGCGGTCTCGCGGGTCTTCGGGTCCCACTTTTCCGCCTCGCTGCCGATTTCCGTATAGGCGAAAGTGTAAGTGCCGATATCGATGTCGGTGATTTCGCGCCAGTCCACTTTGGAGCGGATCTCGAGTGCGGCCCACACCGGCAGCTGGGCGTTGTATTCCACCGGCCAAGCTTTAAGTTGCACATTCGGCGAACGGTAAGGTCCTCCCGCTGTTGGCAGCGGTTCGAATTTAAATGGCCCGGTGATGAGATCCCACAAACCGTGTTTTCCTTCGAATGGACGATCCGGCCCGGTCATCCCTTCGCCGGCGAGTAGCGCGGCGAAGACGCCGTTGCGGGTTGCGAACGAAGTCGCCGCGCCTTTCCAGAGCGAAAGCTCACCGGCGCGGGTGTTGCGCATGGGAATATTGGCAACGGCAATGATGGCGACGGCTTGGGCAATCTGTTGCGGCGATAGCCGAAGCAGGTGCCCGAGGCCGGCCACGGTACAGATTCCAATCGCGAAACCTTGATCCCATCCTTTATAGCGCAATCCCGTAGCATCGCTGATCCGGACGAAAAGCTCGTAGGCGATCACCGTTGCGGCAAGCAATCGACGACCGTCGATTCTTGCAGATTCGGCGATGGCGAGAAAGGCTCCTTGGCAGTCGCTCGGATGACCGCCGGGATATTGATCGTTAAAATCGAGGTTCCTGATCATTGCGGTGTTCACGAACGCGGCGCTCTCGGCCGTGGATCGTTCACCGTGAAACAGTATGCGGCCTGGATATCGTTCCGGCGCAGCACCTCGTGCCAGGCGCAGTCCGATTTGTGCCGATTCGCAGTCGTATGCGGCGATGCCGCATGCCAGGGTGTCGACGAGAAATCTCGTCGCCGCGGCAACGACTTCCTCGGGTAAATGCGTCATATGAAAGTTCGGCGGCGAAATTGGCTATCTCGCGGGTTAGATTATCCATATTGCTTCAAGACCTCCTCTGCGATTTTCAGAAAGTCTTAACCTTTGACCTTCAAGAAAAAAAGCCCAAGTCGCGGTTCCTCAGCGACCGCGGGAAGTTCGCCGGTTTCTTGAATCTCTTCCATTCCCCGCTCCAGTCGCAACCGCATTGTTTACAGTACCACTCCGTCATGCCTTCCCATTCCTCACGGTCGGCGCGAGCGGCCTTGCCCTCGTCGATGGATTTTTGGAGTGATGGAGTAATGATGCCGTGGATGATCGGGACGACTTCAGACGAGCCGCATTCGGGGCAAACCGGCGGTGTTTTTTGTCGTGTAAGCTTGCTTTGCTTCCGCGCCATTTCTTCGGTCATCACCACCGGAAGGCAATGGGTCTCACTTTAAGTAACCTCGCTCGCGATAGAACCGGCGCGCGCCTGGGTGCAACGGAATGTTGTAAGGCGCTTCTTCGTCGTTGGCGCATAACTGGCCGATGTCGAGGGGCTTGAAGTTGTCCGTCGGAATGAGATGCTTGCGTTTCTCGATGGCTTCGCAAAGCGCGAAGGCGACGTCGTTTGGCATGTCGGCTCGCACCACCATCGGCCAACCGCTGAAATCGACAGTCGCTACGTCGGCCGGCATGCCTTTGAAACGAGACTTTGGCACGACGGAAGTGCGATAACCCATTGAGGATAAATCGTTTGAGCACCTGTCCTTCGATGGGCAGGTAAACAAAACCTTTATCTAGCGCAGTTTGCCCCCAGCTCTTGATGCCTTCATCGAAAACCGCGTTTACGGTTCCGTTTTGAATCGCATCGCGCCGGTCCGGATGACTGGGCCGCGATACCGACTGGATCTTGCCGCCCCATTTGCGCAGGTCAGCTAGGGTAAAGCCGGCCGCTTTCATAACAGCGGTCACGGTAAACATGGTGGGGCTTGCGGTCAGCGCGTTCTTTCCGGTTACATTCGTGGACAAACGAAGCGGAAAGCGCTCTTTCCTAATCTGGGACAGGGACGTAATTCCAGTGGACTCATGAACGGCAAAGCCCATGACATCGTAGGAAGGAAAGGTGGCGATGACGCGCAAAGGCAGTTTCTTTCTGAACGGGCCCGTGCCCCGGTAGGCGAGGGTGGCCGCCACCGAAGGATTCACCCAGGCAAGCGTGTATTTGCCTTCAGCCACTCCTTTGAGCTCAGCGAAACTGTCCGCTGCAAAGGAAAGATTAATGCTGTTGGATCCTTCGCGAGATGCGGCGATCAAGGAAAGGCTGAGCTCGTGCCCGGCGCGCGATTCGGTCTGCAAAACCTGCTCGGCCGCGCGTGTTGTTTGGAAGGAAAGCGAAGTTTCATAGATGGCCGCCGCGAGTTCCAGCAAACCTTTGGCGCGTTGAATCTTGGCGTTGTATCGGGTCTTTGTCATATTGTTGTCAGATTGATTTCCGTAACTCCCGAGCGACGTCCACCAGCAGCCGTGCCTTGGCGTTGGCGAGATCACGACTGATGGTCATCAGGCCACAGTCGGGAGCGAGCAAGAGATTTTTGGGATCGATATATTTGAGCGCCTCCCGCACGCGCGTGACGACCGATGCCAAGGGTGGAACCGGAGTATCGCTCGGATCGACGCAACCGAACATCACCAGCCGTCCTTTGCAGAGGCCCAGCACGGCGGGGTCGTAATTGCTCCGCGCAAACTCGACACCGAAGCCGCCGATCTTGGTCTTCATCAGCTCCTCTAAGAGTTCGGGATATTCATACTCGTGCTGCTGGCTGAGGCCGCCGGGGTAACCGTAACAAAGATGGACGATGGACGGAATGTGGATGCCATCCAAACAACGATCAAGGGCCCGCGCGCCGTACTCAAAGACTTTTTCGTGGTAGCGGGTCATGGCAGGCTCGTCGATCTGCACGACATCACAACCCGCTAATTGAAGCTCGCGCAATTCTTCGTTGAGCGCCGCCGCAACGTCCATAGCCATAGCTGGCTCGTCATGGTAGGCCTCATCGAGCGTGCTGTCGATCACCGTCATGGGTCCTGGCACCGCCATCTTGATTGGTTTCGTGGTTTGCGCCTTGGCAAAGCGAAGATCCTCCACGATCGCCGGTTTACTCCTCTTAATCTTTCCGACGATCCGAGGCACGGGGCGTTCCTGCGCGCGCCGCCGGTAGATCGCTTTAACGGCTTCGTGGGCAAGGTCGACCCCCTCGAAGGCGGCTAAAATATGGTTGATAAACCCCGTGCGACGCTGCTCGCCGTCGGTCAGCAGATCGAGGCCGAGCTGTTCTTGGGTTCGGACGTTGAGACTCGTGGCATCGTCCTGCGCCTCTTTAAGCACACTGCCTTCGAGCCGAAAGTTTACTCGACTGCGATCCGTAGCCGCGAGCCAACTTGGACGCGGAAAACTGCCGATGGTCGTTGCAGCGATGGGTGGGAGTTGCATAGCATCACCTCCAAGGATTTTTCTCTGCCTATATTTGGGCCCTTGTCATCCCATGTCTTTCACGAACCGCATCATGCGCTGCGCAGGACTCGGGTCGTTGTACTGGTTGTAAAGGCGTTGTCGCGTTCTATCTACTTCACCGCTTTGCAAGCGCTCGTACAACTGGCTGCGTTTGCCGAAAGGGCTCATGACCATATCGGCGGCGACTGCCATCAACCGCAGGTGCTCGCGGGTGGTGGTCGCGCCGCCGCGAAAATAGCGGTCGATGAAGGGACCGATCTCCGAGTTGTTCAGGTCCGAGGCACCACCGCTCAACATGAGAGTACTCGTCAGTAAACCCTCCATCGTTCGCTCCGCTCGGTCGGATGCTTCGATGCTATGGATACGGTAAGCGGGGCTCAACAGCGGCGCCCAGGTGCCGCCGGCGGCCCGGTAACCCTTCGATGCGGCGACCTGCATGCAAGCCCGCAAGATTTCTATGTCCTGCATCAAACTCGACAAGAGTATTTGCGACGATGCGCTCGTGTTGCGCTTCGCCAACCGGGTCAACAGTTGGGCGACGCCCAAAAACCCTTCCAATTTTGTAATCAGACGCAGCATGGTCGAATACTGCGCCCAGGTGTGGATGTACATGATGCCGGCGAGGAGTTGCGGATCTTTATAGACGAAGATGCGCTCCCAGGGCACCACGACATCATCGAAAATCAGCGCCGCGTCGACTTCGTCGAAGCGGGTAGTCAAGGGATGGCGTTCCGGGTCGGCGTGCTCGGCGTAAAGATCGCGGCAAACGATCTTGAGCCCCGGTGCGTTCATGGGTAGCGCAAACGCGATGGCGTAATCCGCCTCGTCCGCCTCTCGCGCTCGATTAGGGTAAATCAAAACTTCGTCCGACAGTGGAGCCAAAGTCGCGAGGGTTCGCAGGCCGCGCACCACGGCTCCTTCTGATGTCTCTCCGACGATGTGAAGGATCAGGTCGGGATCTTCCTGCTCGCTAACGCGCTTGGTGCGATCGTAATACTGATCGGTGAGTCCGTGGGTCAAACAGAGATCGTTGCGGCTCGCGTGACGATGGTAGGCTCTGGCGTTTTCGGCCCATTTTGCGTTTGTCTTCTCGATGATGTGCGCCCAATCGTACAAGCCTACGACGAGCTGCGCGCAAAAGTCAGGATACCGGCCCATCTGGCCGAAGGTCTGTTGCGACCAGAGCTCGATGTTACGGCGCTTGAGCGCCAGCTCTTCAGGACTCCGGGGCGGAAGGTAGCTGTACGAGATTCGCTCGCCCTCATACTCCACGGTCATGATCTCTTTGTATTCAGGCGAGTGCTGCTTGTCGTAAAGGTCCGCCAGCGTTTTGATGGTCCCGGTAAAACCGGAATGGGTCGTTACGTCTTCGATGCGCCGCCCCGCGTGCCAAACCTCCCGGCCATCGCGCAGCGACTTGATGTAATCCGATCCTGTTCTGTTCGCCATAATGATGGATCTCGTTGCCCAGCGACGATCAATACTCGCTGCGAAAAGTCTATACGGTTATAACTTCTATCAATCCTGCGAGGCAATAGCAGACATGAGTGATGGAGTCATCTAGTAACGAGGGTAAGCAATCAGCGAGCGGATACGGGGTTCAAAGTTAGAAAGGCGGCGAATGAACACCACATTAACTCTTTTCAGAAAGTCTTGCTCCCTTCAGGAGGTAAGACCTCAAACGCATTTGCCACCGCACTGATCGTGCAGTAATGGCCGATAAGCCCGACCAGCTCGACGATTCTTTCAGCGCCAAACTCGGTGAGGCCGAGGGTGAAAAGCTCTTTGGAGAGGCGATGATTGCGCAGGATGCTACGCACAATTTCGACGACAAGCCGCTCGCGGGGCATCAGCTTTTCCAGAGAACCGTTGGTGCGCAGAGTTTCAATGACGTCCTCGCGCAGGCCGGCTTCGCGCCCGCGAATCTCGTGGCGTGTCCAGGGAAAGTGCGCCTCGAATTCGCGGACGGTTGCCAATATGACCAGTTCCCGATCGGCTTGGGCCAATGCCGCAGCCGAGCGAAAGTAGTTCTCCGTGGCCGACAGACGGTCGGCGAGCTTAGGGGCATGAATCAGCGCGCTGTACGGGCCGCCGCCTCCGGAGCTGCGTCCGGCGTTGATGCGGTCCCAGAGTTGTTGGTTTTCAGGCGAAAGGTCATCGCGCTTTACCGGCGGGAGTCTCATAGGTCCTCCTTGATGTAATTGGTGTCGGTTGTATCCCTCCTGACGCGGCAATACAAGCGCCGCGTTTTGTCGTAGAATTGGCTCAATGTCGATTCGGGATGGTGGAAGGGCGGTTTCTCCATGTCATCAGTGACCGACCCAACGCCACTGAGATTTTTGGTGCTCTGCTGAAACGCTTCACGTCGACGCATAAACAATTTCATGCTACGGGATATGAAATTCATGCAAGATGTAGCCGTTGATAACCCGGAGCGCGGGCGCTCGAGCGTGGCGCGCAATGCCGGCGTCGTGAGCTTGGCCGTGATGACGAGCCGCGTTCTCGGTCTGGTACGCGATCAGGTCTTCGCGATCTTTTTCGGCGCCGGGCTGTATTACGACGCGTTTCTGACGGCTTTTCGCATTCCCAATCTCCTGCGCGACCTTTTTGCCGAAGGCGCGCTTTCCGCTGCGTTCGTTACGACTTTCAGTCAGGTTCTAGAAACGAAGGGAGACAAGGAAGCGATCCGGCTTTCAAACCGGGTCGCGACTTTGATCATTCTCATAATCACGGCCATCTCAATCATCGGCTGGTGGTACGCCCCGACTATTGTCCAGATTCTCGCGCCCGGCTTTTACGATGTGCCGGGCAAGGCGGACCTCACGATCAAGCTGACACGGATCATGATTCCATTCTTGCTGCTCGTCGCGCTGGCCGCGCAAGCCATGGGAATCTTGAACGCGCGCGGCCGTTTTGGCATCCCCGCGCTGGCGTCGGCTTTTTTTAACGTCGGCTCCATCGTGGGCGGATTGCTGCTGGGCTTCGCAGTCGGACCGGTGATTGGACTCAGTGCCATCGAAGGCATGGCCTACGGAACCCTCATCGGCGGTTTTTTACAATTCGCGGTCCAGTGGCCGAGTCTGAACCGCACCGGGTTCAGCTATCGGCCCATGATCAGCTTCAGCGATCCGGGCGTCCGCCAGATCTTCAGTCTGATGGGGCCGGCCATTATCGGCACCGCGGCCGTGCAGGTCAACGTTTTTGTCAACACCAATTTTGCGTCATCGATTATCGATCCCGCCACCGGCGCCGTAGCCAATGGCCCGGTGTCTTGGTTGAGCTACGCTTTTCGTTTCATGCAATTTCCCATCGGCGTCTTTGGCGTCGCCATCGCCACGGCGGCATTGCCGCCGCTCTCTCGCAGCAGCGCGCAAACGGATTACAACGAGTTTCGACGAACTTTAGCACATTCGTTGGCGCTGGTTTTTCTGCTTTGCGTTCCTTCGGCCGTGGGTCTCGCGGTTTTGGGCCGGCCCATCGTAGCCTTGATTTTTGAGCACGGACGATTTACCGCCTTTGACACAGTGCAGACCGGAGACGCGTTGGCGGCTTATTCCATCGGTCTCGCCGGCTATGCCGCCGTCAAGGTTCTTTCGCCGGCCTTTTACGCTCTGGGAGATGCTCGGACTCCGATGCTGATCAGTCTCGGTTCCATCGCCGTCAACTATGTAATGAATTCTTTGCTGGTGGGACCCTTCGGCCACGTCGGTTTGGCGTTTTCCACTTCGACCGTGGCGCTGGTCAATTTCATTTTGCTCACCCTTTTTATGCGCCGGCGGATTGGCAGGCTCGAAGGAAGTCGCCTGGGACCTACACTGGCACGAATTTGTGTTGCTTCGGTTCCCATGGCCGCCGTCGCATGGTTGGTGAGCGAATTCAGTGGGAGCCTGCCCCTGACCGGGATTGCACTGAAGCTCGTGCGCGTCTCGGCATCCATAACTTTGGCGGCAATCGCGTTTTACGTAGCCTGCCGGCTGCTCCGTATCGGAGAACTGGACGAGGCTATCGAAGCAATCGCCGGGCGATTCTTGCGCGTCCTGAGACGAAAATAGCGCGGATTCGAACCAGTTTGACTAGTGGGGCCGATTGGACATATTTTCTGCAACGGATGAAAAGAAAGAACGTTTGGATATTCCTGGCGAGCGTTTTTCTCGCGCCTTTTTTGGTCGTGCCTAGCTCAGTGGCGGCGGCGAAAAGGGTTAGGTTGGCTTACAGCGCTTTTGCCTATGCCAACCCGCCTTTCTGGATTGCCCAGGACTTAAAGCTTTTCGAAAAATATGGTCTTGAATCGGAGCTGGTCTATGTGTCCGGTGCCAGGCCGATTCAAGCCATGCTCGGCGGTTCCATCGACGCTTCTCAGGTCGGCGGAGCGGCCACCGTCTCGGCAGCAGCCCAGGGAGCCGATGTGGTGATCTTAGGCACTATCTTCTCGCGGCTCAATTTTGCCGTGCATGCGAGCCCGCAAATCAAACAGATCAACGATCTGAAAGGGAAGACCCTGGGTACCGGGACGGTGGGCGGCAATACCTACTTCGCCGCGCTGCTCTTTCTGTCGAGATTCAATTGGGTTCCCAACCGGGACGTGAATCTGATCGGTCTGGGAGGATCGCCGGAAGTTCTTGGCGCGCTCACTCAGGGAAGATTCCCGGCGGGCGTGCTGACGGCACCGACCACGCATATGGCAACGAGGATGGGCTTTCGAGAGATTTACGATCTCGGCAGTTTAGACTTCCCATTTCCCACTCTATCGGTGGTCAGCACGCGGAAGTATAGCGATTCAAATCCCAACGTCATTCTCAACGTACTGCGAGCTACATCAGAGGCGATTCATGTGTACAAAACACGGCCAGAAGTCGCACTCCCGGTAATCGCCAAGTATATGCGCGTGCCCAAAGACGATCCCGCTTTGCTCCAGGCTCAGGAAACTTTCGCGAAACATCTAAACTTGACCCTCGCGCCGTCCCTCGACGGCATCAAGTTCATCCTGGATTTTCTCGCCGAGCAGCGCCCCGCGCTTAAGGGAAAAAATCCTGCGGATTTCGTTAACGTGAGCTTTCTGAAAAAACTGGAGGAAGAAGGGTTCTTCAAGAGGCTATCGAGCAGCCATTAGCAATGCGTCCGTTTCGAAGGCTGAGAGGCGCTAACCATGAATGAGCAATATGCCAAACTGATCTCGGGTTTTCCGCTATTCCATGGGTTCACTTTGGATGGCGCTCGAATGCTGCTGGAGTCGGGCGAAGTCAAGGAGTACTCCCCAGGACAAGTGGTGTTAAAGGAAGGAGATAGCCCAACTTTCGTCCTGCTCGTTCTCACCGGTAAAATGCAAGCCTTCGTCGAACGCCAGCAACGTGACCTGGTGCTGACCGACGCCGGGCCGGGTACGATTTTGGGGGAACTGGCTGTGCTGTGTGGCATCCCACGATCGGCTTCGGTGCGCGCGAGCGAGAAATCCGCGGCCCTGCAATGGAGCTCCGCGTCGTTTCGCACCTTGCTCCTTCGCGATGGCTTCTTCTCCCAGCGAATATTCCGAGAATCGCTGCGCACCCTCATCGAGAAAGAGCGCTCGCTGATCGATTCACTCATCCGTTCGCAAGGCGTTAAGCAAAGCGAATAGGGTGGGGTAATTTAATGTGAAAATGTACCTATGGCCAAAGATACCAAGAAACACCTGAGCTTGGTGGCGATCGCCGCCGAAGTGGTGATGACGCAGATACGGGTGAGAGGGGCGAGTTGAAGCTTTTTATTGCTTTGCTATTCGCGTTGATCGTCGCCTCGGCGCATACCGGCGAAGCGGCTACAAAATTTCTTTTTGCTTATGGTGCCATCGGCGGCAACGCGATGCCGCTGTGGATTGCTCAAGAGCAGGGGATTTTTCGCAAGTACAATCTCGAGCCGCAATTGGTTTACATCATCGCCGGTCGCGCAATGCAATCGATGCTAGCCGGCGATATCCAAGTCGGCCTTCTCGGAGCCACGCACGTCACCAACGCAGTGACGGCGGGCGGCGACATGACCATGTTGCTCGGCATGGAACAAAAGCTGAATTATTTTTTGAACGCGCGTCCGGGCATCAAGAGCGCGGAAGACTTAAAAGGGAAGAAGGTTGGCATCGGCACACCGTCGGGCTCGCTGGCGCTGGCGACGTACGTCGGCTTGGATCATTTGGGCTTGGTGCCGCGGCGCGACCGCATCACGCTTCTGAACACCGGTAGCACGCCCGAGCGTATGAGCGCGCTCTTTGCCGGCGGCATCGACGCAGCGTTTTTCAATCCCGAGGTCGAGCAGATCGTTGTGCAACAGGGTTTTCCCATGCTGTTCGACCTGGGCAAAGCGAACGTGCCATTTCAATCCTCAGGCTTGGTGACGTCGCGGAAGTACATGCGCGCCAATCCGCAAGTCATCGAAAATATCGCCAAAGCGGTGATCGAGGGGGTTGTTTTCGTGCAAACTCCCGCGAACAAAAAAGCGGTTCTCGATAGCATCGCGCGCAATTTGCGAATCGATCGAGCCGACCGTTTGGATCGCGCCTACCAGACGATTTCTGAATCGTTTCCGCGCAAACCTTGCCCCAGCCTGCCGGGGATTGCGGCTGTTTTGAAATTTATGACGCAGCACGGGCTTAACCCTAAAGCAGCGGATCTAAAACCCGAAGACATCGCGGATATGGGCGTGTGCAAAAAGCTGGAAGAGAGCGGTTTCTTCGCGCGGTTACAGTAAAAGCGGTTCGGGAGGGAACGACGTTTTCGTGCCGCACCCCTGTGGGGATGCTCGACGTTACCGCGCCGGGATCGGGTTCATCGGCTACACGCGGGCCGCCGCCTTCTACTGGAGGCAGCGTATATAGAGACACCGTTCCTACGGGGGGCTTGCGCCTCCGATTAATTTGATTGATCGGGCTTACACTTTAATAAATTCGCTCGCGAAATTTGGCTTTCAGCTTGTCGTCAGCTATTTGTCCGCTAAGGGACTTGAGGAGTTCTGTAAGCCGCCTCTGCGGAAATTCTTTCATGGACTCGCCGAGGGCCCTGACGTGATCACGGACAATCAGGGAGGCTATGCTTTCGATGACATTGGTGAGCTCACTAAACTCAGCGATCATACGGTCAAAAGCGCCCTGCGACACGGTCTTGCGAGCGGGTTGCGTTACGACGGACGTGACTTCCGCAGCTTCCTTCATCCTATCCGTTTGGAGTTCTAACTCAGCGTTGATATCGGTTACCTGTCTATCTTGGTCTTGGTCGAACCCTTTAATGGTCCAGTCCGTTCCACCAACGATCTGTTCTGGCTGCCTACGTTGGGCTTCCAGAGTAGCGATCTTTGCCTTGAGACCCTCGATAGCCTGCACGGCATGCTGGGCTTGACTCGCCGCTACTCCTTTTGCTTGCTGGATCGCCAGCTCTAATTGGGTTACCTGCACTGCCAGGAGACTGCTTTTGGACTTGAGATCGTTTACTCTCGGAATCTCGGCTTTCCAGAGCCTCATCTTTCTTCTTCACCAGACTTTGTAGATCGCGGATCTCGGTTTTAAGAGTTTCTTCCAAGTTTTGGCCGACAGTGTCTTTTCTCTGGAGGTTGTCCTCCATCTCCCTAAGCGTAGCCTCCAGCGCAGTGATGGTTGCCTTAAGACCTCCAATAGTCTGCTCGGCTTGTTGGGACTGACTCGCCGCGTCTCCTTTTGCCTCCTGGATCGCCGACTCCAATTGGGTTACCTGCTCTGCCAGTCCATCTCTTTTGGACTTGAGATCGTTTACTTCGGAGTCTCGACCTTCCAGAGCTTCATCTTTCTTCTTCACCAGACTTTGTAGATCGCGGATCTCGGTTTTAAGAGTTTCTTCCAAGTTTTGGCCGGCAGCGTCTTTTCTCTGGAGGTTGTCCTCCGTCTCCCCAAGCTTAGCCTCCAGTGCAGTGATGGTTGCCTTAAGACCTCCAATAGTTTGCTCGGCTTGTTGGGACTGACTCGCCGCGTCTCCTTTTGCCTGCTGGATCGCCGACTCCAATTGGGTTACCTGCTCTGCCAGGCCATCTCTTTTGGATGTGAGATCGTTTATCTCGGAGTCTCGACCCTCGAGAGCTTCATCTTTCTTCTTCACCAGACTTTGTAAATCGCGGATCTCGGTGTTAAGACTTTCTTCCATTTTTTGGCTGGCAAGCTCTTTACTATGGAGAGCTCCTTCCGTTTCCCGAAGCCTAGCCTCCACCCCAGTGATGGTTGCTTTGAGACCCTCGATCAGTTGGTCGGTTTGTTGGGTTTCATTAGCAATCGCCGCTTGATCTTCACTCACCGCCGCCCTCAACCTGACGATCCCGTCCGCAAAAATCTTCTCAATCTCCTCCATCGCATCATTTAAATTGGTGTCATTACCATTTGCCTGAGCCGACACCATGGTCAGGGGTTTCCTACGATTTAAAGTCCCCTGAACTACTCCCCTGACTGATTGATATACTTTGCCCATATCTCCTCCTGGCATCTTCAGTGTCCAGCAATTTGTCACGGTTTGTCAATAGAAAAAATCCGTGCTCCATCACACGGCGAACGAGTTCCCTGGGATGAATTCCCTC
>CAVTUQ010000011.1:0-120923 GCA_963737905.1 uncultured delta proteobacterium
ACGCTCAGCATGTTCTCGTCGTCGATCGGGACGCGCCATTCGAAGTGGCCGCCGGTGAAGAGACAGTTCGGCCACAGGCAGGTGCGCCCGACAGTCCACAGCTCGTCCGATTCCGACTGACCTTCCAGAACACGGCGGTAGACGAACCCGTACTCGAACTCCTCGAAGCCGATCTTCAGGTGGGTCGGCGGCTTCGGCCCTTCGTCACCCTGCAAGGCCCGCGTCCAGTGGCTGTGCAGCCACTCGAAGTGCACAGGGTCGATCGAGTTCTCCTGGCATTGGAACCAGTTGCAGGGAACTTCTGAGAAGACGATCTGCACAAAGCCGTTTCGCCAGGTGAAAGGCTCCCAGGTGGGCACGAGCGGCACTGGCTGCGGCCCCAGGTAGGCCCACAGCAGGCCGGCCTTGGCCTCCACGGGATATGCCTTGATACGTACGCGGTCCTTGAAGCGAGCCTCGGGATTCGCGACCTCCTCGAAAGGCTGTTCCAGGCACTTGCCGGTGTGATCCCACAACCAGCCGTGGTAATGGCAACGCAGCCCGCAGCCCTCGACCCATCCATAGGATAGGTCGGCGCGGCGATGCGCGCAGTGCCGGTCTAGGAGACCATAGTTGCCAGCCTGGTCCCGGTAGAGGACGAGATCCTCGCCCAGCAAACGTACGGGCTTCGTCGCCTTGTCGTCCAACTCGGCCACGGCGGCGATGGGCATCCAGTAGCGCCGAAGCAACTCTCCGATCGGCGTGCCGGCGCCGACTTGCATCAAGCTCCGGTTCTGTTCGTCGCTCAACATCGGTTTGGGTCTTTCATTTCGGTTTGTCGAAAGTCGACTGCCTCACCTTCGATCCGTCCGACCGTTCGACAAACTCACCTCTCGAGGAAAAGATCGAGAGACAGCCTCAGCCAAAGGCTGATCCGCCTTCAGTGGAAGCTAATCTAAAAGCCTCTTACCGAAGACAGGAGCAGATGTCCAGCTCTGTCCGCAAGCCAAGGTCAAAGTTGACACAGCGCTAGCTTATCGGCTACTGCCTGAGCCGAATTGGCGTTCCTTGGCGGGTCGGGCTCCCTCTGCTAGTTGCTTGCAACTTCCAAATGGGGGTCGATGGCCGAAACCCAAAAGAAAATTCCTATCGTTAAATAGATCCTGGCCATGCCGAATTCGCCAGAATGTCAGTCTATCGCCGAAACAAGACCTGACTCGCGGGCTCTCTTTACAGGAATCTATTCACTTATGCACGCCCTTATGACGCTCCCGCCTGGAGAGCGGGGACTACACTCTGAACCGTGCAATCAGGTCGTCTTCCGGGTCCGCGCCGAGACCTGGGCCCTGCGGAACTTCGACTCCGCCGTTGATGACAGGCACGGTCCTGGAGAACGGAGTCGCGCCAAAATCGGCAAACATCCGCTCGAGTGGGGATTCTTTCTCTTTTGCCGCCATGCAATGCAGCACCGCGAGAAAAGCCGGTCCCAGATAAAAAGCATTCGGCACGCAGGTCGCGCCCGCCTGCTCAACTTCGGCGGCTACTTTGGCCAAGGCAGTGACGCCCAGCTTGACCATGGCGGGCTGAATGTAGTCGGCTTTGCCGATGGTGACCATTCTGCGAAAATCGCGCAGGCTGGTGGCGTTCTCGCCGATCCCCACGGGTACGCCGGTGATCGTCCGCAGCTTGGCGAGGGCTTCGAAGTCTTCCGGAGGATAGATCGGCTCCTCGACCCAGAACGGCTTGTACGGCACCAGCGCCGCGACCGCCGCCCCCGCTTCGGCCAGCGTCCAAGCGCAGTTGGTATCCACCATAAGCGGAATGTCCGGGCCCGTTACCTCGCGCGCGGCAGCGACCGCCTCGGGAGTGCGCTCGTGCAGCTTAACGTAACGATAGCCGCGTTCGAGAGCACGAGCGGTGTTGCGCTTGATGTATTCCGGGTTGCCGTAATATTGCAGCAACGAGGCATAGCATTCGACGCGCGTTCGCTTGGTGCCGCCAAGAAGCGTCGACACCGGAACTCCCGCAAGCTTCCCCCGGATGTCCCACAGCGCAATATCGAGTCCCGCGAGCGCGTGGGCCAGCGGACCGGAACGGCTCAACGAAAGCAGCATGCGTTCGATGCGGGGGATCAGCTGCTCGTCCGTGACCCTTTGTCCAACGGCAAGTCGCCTGATCCAGTTGTCGAACGCCGCAACGACCATGGGCCGGGCCGTGCCGAACGACTCACCCCAGCCCACTACACCGCGACTGGTCGTCACGCGTACATAAAGGCTTTCAACATGCGTGCGCGGCACACCTTGAGACATGGGCGGCGGAGCCCAGATGTCCAACGGAATGCGCAGCGTGATAGTGTCGATCGCTGTGATTGTCTCGTCCATAGTCCCATGATTCAAAGCAGGAATTGCTGAAGATGTCGAGGCAAATCACGACACGGCAGCACGGATTGACACCCTGGGGAACGGCGTAATATACCCGCCTAAGGAGGTAACGCCCATGTCAGCGAACGGGTCCAAGTCGGCAAGAGTCCGCGCCAAACTGAATCACCCGATCATCGATACCGATGGCCATACCGTCGAATTCACGCCGGTGTTTTTCGACTACATCAAGGAAGTCGGCGGCGCGGGCATGATCGAGCGCTACAAGAAAGCCGTCCGCAGCCGAGCTAACAACCGCTGGATGGAACTATCCGAGGAAGAACGCCGCGACACGCGCGCGACCTGCCCGCCCTGGTGGGCGCGCCCGGCGAAAAATACGCTGGATCGAGCGACCGCGTCGTTGCCGCACCTACTCTACCAACGCATGGATGAGTTGGGCCTGGATTTCGCGGTGCTCTACCCCACCTTCGGTTTGACCGAGCCACCGCGCATCGACGAGGAAGAAGTGCGCCGCTCCTCCTGCCGCGCGCTCAACAGCTTTCATATGGATATCTACGGTCCCTATGCCGACCGCATGACGCCCGTCGCCGTCATCCCCGTCCACACTCCGCAGGAAGCCACGGAAGAATTGGAATACGCGGTAAAAACCCAGGGCTTCAAAGCCGCGGTGATTTCTCACGTGCAGCGGCCGGTGCCCAAAATATTGAAGGAACATCCCGAGGCGGCCGGTCAAACGACTTTCATCGATCTGCTGGCGTTGGATAGCGAATACGACTATGACCCCTTCTGGGCCAAGTGCGTCGAGCTGAAGGTTGCCGTGACATCGCACGCCACTGGACAAGGCTGGGGCAGCCGCCGTTCGGTCTCCAACTACATGTTCAATCACATCGGCCACTTCGGCGCTGCCGGCGAGGCTTTCTGTAAAGCGTTGTTCTTCGGCGGCGTAACCCGCCGATTCCCGAATTTGAATTTCGCTTTCCTCGAGGGCGGCGTGCATTGGGCCTGCGGCGTTTTCTCAGACATCGTCGGCCATTGGAAGAAGCGCAACGCCACGGCGATCCACAATCTCGACCCGCAGAGTCTGGACGGCGAGCTCATGCGCAAACTCATCGACGAACACGGCAATGACAGAGTGAAGGGCAAAGCCGATGAAATCGTCAAGTGGATCACCCAGCCGCAGCGCCGGCCGAAAAATCTCGATGACTGGTCCGCCTGCCGCGCCGAGAAGCTAGAAGATTTGCGCGATCTGTTTATTCCGAATTTCTATTATGGCTGCGAGGCTGACGATCCCATGGTCGCGTGGGCTTTCAATTCAAAAGTGAATCCCATGGGCGTGAAGTTCAAAGCGATGATGAGCTCGGATATCGGCCACTGGGATGTTACCGACATGAACGAGGTGGTCGAGGAAGCTCACGAATTGGTCGACGACGGTCTGATCACCGAAGAAGATTTTCGCGACTATACATTTACCAACGCGGCGACGCTCTACGCCGGCATGAATCCCGATTTCTTCAAAGGCACGGTTTGCGAGTCTGCCGTGGCGAAACTGCTACAGAGCGCTTCGCAGGCAGAGCAGGCGCTTTCGGCATGACGCCGATGGGCTTGACCGCCATCTCCTGCCTGCGGCACATTTACACGGTCAGCCGAATGGTAGCGCTCTTCTCCTCGACGGCTTCATGGCGCCCAGATAGCTTTTCGGGGTCAAAACTAGCCATCTAAGCGCTTAAACGATGCCCTTTTGTGCTACGTTATTTTGGAATTTCAAGAAGTTGACTTGGTCCGACCCCGGGCCTCCGTTGCTTTGTTCTCTACTCTAAGGTCGTCGCTGATCTGCGTCTATTTGCATCAAGATTCTTTTGTAGAGAGAACTGAGAACCACCGCCTTAAAGGCGGTGGGTTCCTTTCCGTCTAAAGACGGCTCAAGGGCGATATACGTCCCATGAACACTCACACACTTCGTCGCCACGTCAAGCACGCAGCCCTGCACCAACACATCGCAAACATCGCGACCCTCTCTGCCTTTACCACTGGCGACAAACTTTCGTCACGGATCTTTGCTTCATCTTCCCTTAAACCCCCAGCTTCAGCTGGGGGAGCAAGCGGATCATCAACCATGAAGGCTTCGCCTAGAGATAATCCTCCGGTCCAGATAATCCTCCGGTGCCTGACTTGCCTAAGTTGCCTAACCCTAAACCACACGCTGCCGATTGGCATAGCATGCGCCGCTTGGATATCATTGCGGTGGAAGCAGACCTTCGCCGACGAGGTTCTTGAACAGCTCGATCATTTCAGCCTCGGGAATTTCTCAATCCAGAAAAAACTCACCGCCGATTATCCCGGGACGCTACGGCTTCCGAAATGGTAACAGATTCTCCCGCTAACCCTTCGGCCAGGATCGGTTTGAGCTTTTCTTTGAGCGCCGCGGGCATGGACAGGCTTTGACGATCATGTGTGCAGGGTGGTCCCAGGGATCGGGTTTAAGGTCATTCGCGTCTTCTCGGCCTCGGCGACGAACTCCGGATCCTTCAGCGTTTTCAGAAAAGCCGCTTCCATGGCGCGCACGCGATCCCGCGGCGCGCCGGGCGGCATGGCATAGGAACGCGCGTAGCTATTCGGCTTCACGAAACCGAGCTTTGGACCAGGGTCAACGAGCTTCTTGAACAGCCTGATCGTTCAGGCTCGCGGGGAATTCCTCGATCAATAAAACTCACCCCCGAGCGCTGAGGGCACAGAGGAAAGAGTTCTTTGATTAAGGGTTTCGCGCAGAGATTCCGTGCTCACCGCTCTGGCGTCGATCTTAGCGCGGCCAAAAGCCGCGTCAATCTTGCCTCCCCGTAGCCCGTGCGTAACTAACCTTCGAACACCAAGCCTTCCCAGATGCGTCTCGCTCCTGTTTCAGACTGCAAATGGCTAGGCGTTCGAGCGTGGAGAAAAAGGTATGTTTGTGTTAGCCTTTTTATGATTATTTGGAGGACAAACAATGACGGCAAGAGTTGAAGAACTGGCGCAGCAGATAGCTTCATTGGAAGAATCTGATCTCGAGGTGCTTTTAGAGCGCGTTGAAGAGCTTAGTTTCCGCCGTGGTATTGAAGCGCTGTCGGATCGATACCGGAAACGTCTCGTGCGACAGGGCAAGCTCAACGAAGGGGCAGAAACGATTCTGCTGAAGTTGAAGAAAATTCGTCAGGAGATTGCCTCTCGTGAGTATCCGGAATGAGTGGATCATCCTCGATACCAAAATCGACCCTTACCATATCATTGCCGCCCGTGCTGCCACTTTATGGCCGAGCGCCAGCGCGCTTGAAACGTTTGACCTTGATCTGGTCGCCACGCATGCGGGCTTGGGCGGCATCGTAACCGGCCTGCATCTTCAAGAGTAGATCCATACTGACACCGAATGCCTTTTCCAGGCGCAGCGCCATCTCAGCGGATAGAGACGCCTTGCCGTTGGTGACATCTGACAGCGTTGCACGGCGAACGCCGAGGAGCTCAGCCGCGCTACTTACAGTCAAACCAAGAGCTTCGATAATCTCACCCCGGATAATTTCGCCCGGGTGGGGCGGGTTCTTCATGGTCATGGTTTATTCCTCCTAGTGATAATCCTCAAAGTTTACGTCGGCGACGACATTGGCTCGAAGCCTGAAAGTAATCCGCCAGTTGCCGCTTACCGTGATGCTGTATTCGCCTTTCCGGTCACCTCTAAGCGAATGAAGCTTCCAGCCTGGCATGGTCGCCACTTGGGAGAGATCATCGGCAAATTCCAGCGCGGCGAGGACCGCCTTTATTTTCCTGACAAAGTGACTAGGAACTCCGCTCACGTCGTCATCTTCGTAAAGGCGTCTAAGGCCTTTGTGGCGGAACTTTCCGATAACCATGATGGATTGTACGGCTCCACCGTACACGTGTCAATCCGCCCCCCCTGACTGCAGCGGAGGCGGACCGGTGTCGATGGGCTTCTTGAACAGCTCGATCACTTTCAGGCTCGCGAGGAATTTCTCGATCCAAGTAACTCACCGCGGATGATCATAAGATGCTACGGATTCCGAAATGGTGACAGGTTCTTCGGCTAACCCTTCGGCGCCGGGATCGGATTGAGCCGCCGGGCCTGGACAGAACTTCGACGATAATGTTGTCCAAAGTCGTTCCGGGGATCGGGGTTACGGTTATTCGCCCTTTTTCTCGGCTTCGGCGGCGAACTCCGGATCCCATTGCAAGTAATTTATCTCCTTACCCCGCAGCAGAGAAAATTTCCAGTGTGGGAAAAGCTCGTCCGAATTGACATAACGCCAGCTGATCGGATACTGTCTGCCCAAATCGTGATCGGAGGCCGGTCGCCTTTTCCAGCAGGCGCTTTCGGCTCTTAAATCGATATTGGCCCGCGATTGATTGAGAGAATTCCGGAGTTCTCGGTGGCTAAACCTAATTCCTGTGATTTAACCTGAGAATGCCGTCGAACTGGAGTATTCTTCGTCTCAGTGATCCTAGCCATCGGTTTTGTGCTCCGCTCAAACGATGGTCGTGAAATGGCAACTGCGAATGCTCGCGCGTACCTCTCACCAACGCTAGTGTTGCTGGCGCTGGACTGGCCGGACGGTGCAACCCGTCAGGACTTTCTCGGGTTTGCCATTCGCCGCACGCCAGGGTTCATGGACCTGGCGACCGGTGTCCAGGCAGCGAGTAGTTGGTTGCCGAACCGCATCTCGTTTAATGGTCCGCCGGCTCCAGGACATCCGGATTTCCCGTCCGCGGAAGCTCCGATTCAGAAATTCATGTGGTGGGACGCGCGTCTCGATGGCTCCGTGGCTGGCGACTCCCTGACATACGAGGTCATTCCCGTAGGCGGCGCGCCCGGTGCACTGCAGCAGATTACCGCGGATACTTTCTCGCTGACCATTGTGTTGCCCCAACACGTCGCGTTCGATATCGGGACTTGGTTCAACCGAGCTGTCATAAGTTCTCAGGCGTTTTCTCGCAAATTGCACTCGTTCGATACCCCGCCCGGACAGCTCACAGACGCGCAGAAGCTCGACCTGCGCCTCTGGCTCGCGAACGGCATGGAGACGCCTGTGCCAGATTTCGTGGGACCTAGCGCCCCCGCCTTTGATTCGGTGTCCGGCGCGATCTATCATCTCACCGATAAAGTGTGGATCATTCCCGCGCTTCAGGCAGCAATGGCCACCAAAACAATCGGCCTCGTGTACGACAATGACGATCCGGCCGTCAATGCGGACGCCAAGCAGATATTGACAGACGTGGAGTTCTTTCCCCGTACCCGTCTGAATATCATGCATAACAAGTTTTTGGTTACGGGGGATAGCCTGGATGCGCAGCAGGCATCGCCAAAAAGACTGACCTGCGGTTCGGCAAACTACACCACGGAGGGAATAACGTCGCAGGCGAATCTCGTTCACACGTTTGACTCACCAGGACTTGCCAAACTCTATCACGAGCGATTCATGTTGCTGAAGGACAATCCAACGAAAGCTAATACGGTGAAGCATGTGGGGTGGTCAAATACCGTGTCCGTAGGAGATGCCGGCATCCGCGTGCTTTTTTCGCCGGAGAAAGGCAGCGCCGGTGACCCGAGCGTCTCCATCGAGACCATCGTCGCCAGCATTCATGCGGCGCGGAGCTCGGTAATCTTTTGCCTCTTTACGCCTACCGACGAACAGCTGCGCCAGGCCTGCTTCTCCGCAGGTGATGCAGGAAAGATGATGTTCGGCCTCGTCAATCGCATCGCCCACACTGAGCCAGGAACCACCCCGACGCCTGCCGGCAACATCCCGGCCGATCAGCTCGCGGCGCTCGAGCTGTTCCATCGATCGCGCGACAAGAAAGATACTATCGGCGCCGAGTTCTTTAGCCCGGCTCTTACTCCTCCCGGTTTCGAGCCGGAGGTGAACATCTTTCCCGGCGAGAATCCGCCACCATTCCCCCCCGTAATCGTACATCACAAGTTCATCGTCATCGACGCGGAAACGGACTCGCCCATCATCTACACGGGCTCCGCAAATATGAGCGGCAACTCTGTATTCAACAACGATGAGAACTTGCTCGAGATCAAGGGCTCGCCTCGGCTGGCACAGATCTACCTCGCTGAATTCCTCCGCTTGTACGAGCACTACCGTGCGCGGGCGAGCTTCATCAGATTTAAGCAGAGCCATCTGCCGGTGACCCAGACGGGATTTGCGTTGCAACCAGACCGGCGCTGGGCCAACAAATATTTCACCCCGGGCTCCCCCGAATTCAAAGCTCGCGTTCGAATGGTGAGCATGACTTAGCACACGAGCCGCGGCGCCTGTCATAGGAAAATCTCCGGCGCCCGGACGGAGCCGGCGAGTACAACCAGCCAGGCACCGGCACGAGCCGTTTTGTCAAACCACACGCTTGCCGACCACTCGGACGGTGAGTGAGTGGATTGGGGTCGACCATCGAAATTGGCAGGTGCCAGACCGAAAAAAGGAAACCGGATCTGGGACCGGCCTCGGGTCGCCACTATTTCTTGGCTGCTGCCCGGGTGGCCTCAAGACTCGCCTGTTCGCCGTGAATGCCGACGATCGTCGCGACGTCGAGATTGAGCTTGTCGAGCTCCTGGACAAATTCCTTGACCCGGGGGCCCGGCCTCACCTGACCGTCGCGCGGGCTGACGTGGTCGGCTTCGATAAGAAGTCGTTCCTTGGGAAGATATACCACGACCAGGTCTTCTGCGTGGGAGGTCGGGAGCGGATGTACCTCGACCTGGCGCGCGCCGTCGCTGAGGACTCTGTGGCCGCCGCCGAACGCTTCGATGACAACGGCGCTCTTGTTGCGCTCCAGAGTGTCGGGATTGAGAGTATGCGGCGCGCGCGCGACTTTCGAATAGAATGCCTGGGCGTTAAACGGCACAACTATCGTCGCGCCCTCGGCCATGAACGCTCGAATCCCGCCGGCGTGGTCGAGATGATGATGGGTCGGGATCGCGTAACGAATGGGTTTGCCGGGGAATCGCTCTTTGATCGACTGGACCACGGGCGCGGTGCGGGCCTCATAGAGCGGCCCCTCGATAGCAACCAAATGATCGCGCATCTCGACCAAGATCGTCGCGTGAGAGCTGCCTTGAATCTTGTGCACGCCAGGGGCGAGTTGCAGCCATTCGATCACGGGCGCGCGGCCCATATCCTGATAACTGACGTTGCCCGCGACGCGGCGCAGAATCCATTGGGACGCGATCGGCTTGGCGTCGGTTTTTTCGCTCCGGACGGACTCCGGAATGGCGAAGACATTGCTCGCGAGCGCCGCGTTGTGGCGAATCGATTTGATTTGTTCCTCTTGCAGCGCTCTGCCGTTCAGTTCGTAGCGCAAACTAAAGGGCAGCATAACGCCGTCGACTTTGCGCCAGTCGCCGTAACGCAACATGTAGCTGCTGTCGCCTTCGAGGGGGTCGTCTTCGAGAATCTCGGTTTGCGCCGGTAGTCGCGTCTGCGGATCGATATAGATGCGGAACTCGTCGCCGCTTTCAGTAAAGGACAACACCGCGTGGCGTTTGCCGTCGATCTCGGTGTCGCCCCGTGTAACGCAAACTCTTCTGTTTTAAGGCGGCCAAGATGAGCTTTGCCGGGTTGCGCTGCTCCTCGCGCAGGCGCGTTGCCAAGCGTCCGGGATGCAGGCGGACTTGCTTGCCGCCGTCTCCGCCTTCCTGCAGCATTCCGGTGGAGCCGTCGATGATCTCAACAAAGCGAACGGTTTGATTGCCTCCCAAGCTTTGCGCCTCCCATTGGAGCCGCAATCGGGGTTGGGTGAGGTCGCGCGTGAGGGTATAGCGAAAGGTGGTGGTTTGCCGGGTCGGACCCAGTGGCTGCGGCGTCGAGGAGGAATCGAACTGTTTGCCTTCGCTTTCAATGACCTGGGTCTTTAGCGCGCGCAGCGCCGTTAGGCCGCCCATGGCATTTGCCGACTGCTGGAGAAGCGCGGTTGCGGGCGACTGAGCATACCCGCGCCCCTGTGCGACCGCGAGACAACGACTAGCGGCCAATAACGCAAGACGAATGCTCCCGTACATAACACCTCCCCGAAAAGTGGTTTACTTTAGACTGGTGCCGAAGCTCTTTTACCTGGACGCTCAAAAAAAAGCAAAGTTTTCTTACTCGCTCGCTTGGCTTCAATGCGGGGGCTTGTTTCGCTAATTGACATTCAAACTAACAGAGAACAACGAATCAAATTATTTGTTGGCAAATTCGTCGGATGCTGTCCACACGATCTCGAAATTATCTTTGCGGCAGCGGGTCGGGGCCAATGAGTTTTTTGAATAGCTCTACGGCTTCCGGGTCGCGGGGCATGTCTCTGATCGTTTGCTCCAGCTCCTCCGGCATTTGCGGTTCGGCCTCCAGGCCGGTGAGTTTTGTATATTCTTTTAAAAACTCGGGATCTCTATGGGCTCTTGCGCATCGCTTCCTGCAGGATCTGGACGCGGTCTTTAGGCGTGCCGGGAGGCAGGATATAGGGGTTGCCGCTGCCTACGAAGGTTCGGTATATCGCAACAACTTTCCGGTCCATGTCCGACTTGGCAAAGGCCTCGACGTCGGAAAGCTTGGCAAAGCGAGGATGAGAGTGTTTCCGTCCCTTCGGAATCTCGATAATCCCATGGAAGTCCATCAGACCTTTATCGACCCATTGAGGTTTCTCGTGCAGAAGAGAATCCGCCACGGTCGACCTGCCGTCTATCTCACCCTGCTCGATAGCGACATCGAGTTCGGGAGAACTGTATCCGGTGACGAATCTGGGTTGTCTCAGGCCGATCAGGTACGTGAACATGCGGCCGGAGATGTAAATCAGATGCCCCACCGACTGGGAACCGATTCTCACGCCTGTCGCCGCACGTAGCTTCTCCAGACTATTGAGACCCACCTCCTTGCGGGTTAAAAAAACGTGGTAGCCGCCGCTATAGCTGGTTCCCAGATAGCTCACTTTATCGATGTCATAGAGAACCCCCTTTTCTCCGAGGATGGCGTGCATCACGAAAGGGGTGGACATACGGCCGATGGTCAATCCGTCCGGACGCACCGATTTATAAAGGTGGTTGCCAGCCCTCCGACCTCCGCCGCCAGCCATGTATTCCATAACAATAGTGGGATTTCCGGGAATATACTTCTGAAGGAAAGGAACAATGGCTTTGGTCCGCAAGTCCGCGACTCCGCCGGCCTCGCTACTCTGAAGAATGGTAACGGTTTTTCCCTGGAAGAAAGAAGTTTGCGGAAAGGCAACGCCATCGATGAAAAGACCGAGTAGTAACGCGTCAAGAGAGATTTGCAGAAACACCACCGACTTGGACTTGCGTCTCATAGGCACCTCCGTCGTAGGAGAACTCCCGCTCCCGTCAACTGCCTTCCTGCGATCCTCCCCATCAACCGATAGGGTTTGGCATAATACGAAGCCCGATTAACACCTCTGAAAAATCGTGTCAATGAAAACAATCGCCGCTCTGTAAGGTTCGGCTTGAGTAGGTGAATAAGCGGATCTTAGTTTCAATCTGCCTCGATCATTTCTTTTGCAATGCCGCTTGAGTTTAATTCAGGGATTGTTTCGGCTGATTGACATTCAAATTGACAGAGTCAGAATGACCGAGAGGTGGAACGTTTACATGACCGCTAGCGTCTATAGCGGCGTTCGATATTTCAGGCGAAGGTGCAGAAGGTCCGCTGGGCGCCAGTGGAAAGGAGCCCTTCTCTGGTACTGCGTTCTTGGGATCGCCGGGTTCTTCGCGCTCAATGCGATCTATCAGGTCATACAGAAGCCTGGTGAGCTCTTCGCCCCGATCAGTACCTCTTTATCAAACAGTCCCGACTCCACATGGCGGCGTTATGGACCGCTTTTCGAGGAGCATTCTACGAGCATTATTTCACGTGAATTGCTCGCCGCGCTGGCCCAAGTGGAGAGCGACGGCAATCCCGTCGCCCTCACCCGCTGGCGCTGGCAGTGGTCTTGGAACCCTTTCGAAATTTATCGTCCGGCCTCAAGCGCGGTCGGCATGTTTCAAATCACTGACGGAACATTCGCCGAGGCCCGGAAGTATTGTATCCGAAATCATACGGTTGTGACCGAAGGTCCGTGGTATGACCTGAGTTCCTGCTGGTTCAATAGCCTCTATGCTCGAACTCTGGCGAGCCATGCGACGGAAATGACCGCGGCCTACCTCCACCGGAGCGTGGTCGATACACTGGCTGCTCGTGGTACAGCCAAGGTCAGCCTGGCACAAAAGCAAAAACTAGCTGCGGTGATTCACCTATGCGGATTGAAGCGAGGAGAGTCCCTCGTCGCGCGGGCCTTTCGGGTAACGCAGAGCGAGCGTTGCGGAACCCACAGCCTGCAACGATATCTCACTCAAATCGAGCTGATGAAAACACGCTTTGCTCGATTGGCTAATTCGCTGCTCCCCGAGTGACGATCGTGCACAGGCCATTCCCTAACTTATGTTTTACTTGACCCCGTACGTCGCTTGCAGGCGAGCGATAAATCCACTCTCCTCGAGCTTTCTGATGATCCGATCATCGATCAGCTCTTCAACTTTAATGGTTTCCAGTTTGGGATTGCGGGGTTTCAGCAACCGTTGCGTATTGCGCAGCCCCTCAATGGATGGAAAAGGCTTTTTCTCGAGCCCCGTCAGCAGATCCTGATAACCCTCTTCCGCCCCGGCAGGGTCGGTGATCCTCAGATGTTGCATAATCGTCTTGAGAACCGCCGGTTTGTACTTGGGACTTAAAATAAACGCCACCGACTCGCTCAACCCTTTAAGCACACCTTCGAGGGCATCTTGGCGATCGCGAATAAATGAACTTTTGGCGACCAGCCCGAGACCGATGGTCGGTATGTTGGCCTGGCTAAACTCGGCCAATATGTTGAATCCTTTCTGTTTAAGCCTGCGGCTAAAGACGCCATCGAGAGCCGCGGCATCGATGCTTCCCGCCTCGATCGCTTGCGCGATGACCGACTGGTCGCCGATTTGAAGGACGTTGATATTGTCGCGCTGCGGATCGAGCCCCAAATATTCCAGGCCCAGCATACCACCCATCCACAATCCGCCGCCAAAGGCTTGAATGCCAAACCGCTTGCCGCGTAAATCCTTGGGGGTTTTTATCCCCGGCGCCGCCACTAAATCATAGGTGACTTTGGCATTGAGGGCGGCGACCATCTTGGCGTCGAGCCCGCCGGCGGCCGCTCCCAGCAAGGTGCTCCCTGAAGTCAAGGCGATGTCGATCTCTCCGGTGCCGAGACCGCTGACCATGATTTGAATCTGGCGGACTAGAATAACCGACGAGTCGACGCCATATTTCGCAAAGAACTTCTGTTCGTGGGCGATCCACAGGGGTGCGATACGCGCGTTGAGGGCGCCATGGGCAAGGACAACCTTGGGCCCGGCGGCACCAGCCAAAAGAGGATGGGTCAAGAGTCCAAGGATCAAAACGATGAGGCCAAGATACTTACCCATGGTTGACTTTCAGGTAGCCGCGAAGGTTTGAGACTAATCGACCTAAACCATGCTTGGCAAGCGTAAAATCTATTGCCCCATCCTGTCCCCCGCCGGTCTTGAAGTTGAAATCTTATCATCTTATCAGTTACTCTTCGTCGCAAAGCAAGATTCGTCGTTCCGCTCGGAATGACAATATACTGAAATGTCATGCCGAACGAAGTGAGGGAACTTGATCAAGTCTCGGAGGCAATTTGTGATATCTAGACGGTTAGTTTCAACAAACCAATTTTTGTCATGCTTTTTCGCCGTCGCTACGATTTCACTCGGGCTGAACTCGCTGCTAGCGAAATACCATCCCGCCCTCGCGCAGGACTTCTACAAGGACAAGATCATCCGTTTCATCGTCGGCCAGGCCGCCGGCGGAGGCTACGACACCTACACACGCACGATAGCCCATCACATGATCAAACATGTCCCAGGTAATCCGGCAGTCACCGTGGAAAACATGACCGGTGCCGGCAGCCTGGTTGCGGCAAATTATCTCTACAACACGGCGAAACCGGACGGACTGACAATCGCGAACTGGAACAGCGCCTTTGTGCTGAACCAAGCTCTGGGCGATTCCAACATCCGCTTTGACGCGCGGAAGTTCGGTTGGATCGGTGCGCCGAGCAAGGGAGTCCCGGTTTGTCTGATCATGGGATTTACAGGTCCCAAGACATTCGATGAAATCCTGAAGTCAGGAAAGCCGATTAAGATGGGCGGAACCGCTCCCGGCTCTCACAGCATCGACCTTCCCGTTATGCTTAACAAAATGCTGGGAAGTAAGTTTCAAACCGTCAGCGGTTACCCTGGGACTTCTCAGATTCGCCTTGCCTTGCAGCGCCGGGAGGTCGACGGGCAGTGCACCAACTGGGAATCCGTCCTTTCTACCCAGAGGGAACTACTCGACGCCAAAGGCGACGACAGAATGATCCCGTTTCTCGTGCATGCGCGCCTCGCCGACCCGGAGCTGAAAAACGTTCCTCTCTTTAGCGAAGCGTTGAAAGACGAAGCAAGCAACAACACCTACAAAGCCTACATGGCCCAAATGGAGTATCAACGCCCGCTTACCGTTGCTCCCGGGACGCCGACGGAGCGTCTGGAAATCCTTCGGCGGGCCTTCAAGGCAACGTTGTCGGATCCGGAATTCATGGCTCAGGCTACTAAATCTAGGTTAGACATCACCTACGTTTCCGGCGAGGAAATTGATAAGATTGTTGGCGAAGTATTATCGATCCCGCCGCAGGTCAAAGAGAACCTTCAGTTCTTGAACCAGGCGAAGTGAGATAGAAAATGCGAACCGCAAAGAATCCCACGCGCCGGAAGCCGCAACCAAAAGAGTCATTTACCGCAAAGAACACAAAGGTCGCAAAGAAGAGGGACAACAACGAAGTGTTTCTGAATCACTTCATGGTCGGAATGTCTTCTAAATTCTATGCGACCCTTGCGTTCTCTGCGGTTAATTTTAAGTTTTTTCTGTAAAGGAGAGAAAGATGGCGAAAAACGGCTTTAAAGCGATGGACTCCGACATGCACGTTTTCGAACCCACTGACCTCTGGCAGCGCTACATCGATCCCAAATACGCCGATCGCGCGCCCGTTGGACTCAACCGCAGCTTCAGGGATCTGGGTATTACAGTCGACGGCAAAGTTTTACCGATACCAAGAAACCCGGAAAACCCGGCCTTGGCGAAATACCGCAATGATTTTTTTCGCGAGAAGTACGGGGACGCCGGCGAACGAAACTTCGACAGTGTTTCTCAGCTCATGGCGATGGACAAGGAGGGTCTGGATGTGGCCGTCCTCTTTCCGACGCGAGGCCTCTGCGTTCTCGGCATCGATGGGCTCGATCCCGATTTCGCCGCGGCCATTGCCCGCGCTTACAACGATTGGCTGTACGACTTCGCCCAGGCCGCGCCACAGCGCATGTACGGCGTCGCCATGGTGGCGCCCCACGATGTTAGCGCCGCCGTCGAAGAAATTCGCCGCACCGTCAAAGACTATCGGTTCCGGGGAATTTTCATGCGGCCCAATCACGTGAACGGAAGAAAGTGGAGCGATCCCTACTACGATCCGCTGTGGGAGGAATGTCAGACCTTGAATCTGCCGGTGGGTTTCCACGAGGCCGGCCGGGTCTACTTGCCGCAGCCTGCGATGTTTCAGTTCTGTTCGACATTTTCAATGTTCAATACCTTTGGCTTTCCCTTCGCTAATATGCTCGCCTGCGGTGACCTGATTTTCGGCGGGGTGATGGAACGATTTCCCAAGCTAAAAGTGGCATTTTTGGAAGGCAACTGCTCTTGGGTGCCGTGGCTCTTATGGCGCATGGGAGAATACGCCGAGACCACGGGCAAAGCGGAGTATCCCTATCTCACCTTGACGCCGCTGGAGTACTTTCAACGACAATGCTACGGGGCCGTGGAATGCGATGAAATCACGGCCAAGCACATTCCCGAATACGGCCTGGAACACAGCATGGTGTTCTCCACCGATTACCCACACCTCGACGTCAAATACCCCCACGCCATCGATTCGTTCCTCAAACTCCCCTTTTCCGACGATACCAAACGGAAATATCTGTGGGATAACTGCGCACGGATGTATAACTTCGAGTAAGAAATCGACTTTTTCACCGCAAAGAAGAGGAAGTTGGGCGGGTTTGAAACCCGCCCCTACAGTTTTGCGTCCTTTGCGTTCTTTGCGGTTAATCGGATTTCTTTATCGCTCTTCTTTCTCCGCGTGCTGGATGACCTCGTGCATTTCGAAGACGTTGGGACCGGAAAAGATTTCCGCGCGGGGGCGGTTTCGGTGCGCTTCTTTAAACTCCGCGCTCTCCGTCCAGGCCTGAAATGAAGCTTCATCCTTCCAGTGAGTCAGCACGATGTAGTAGTCGCTCTTGAGCGGACGCAGTATTTCCAGCCGAACAAATCCCGGCATGTTTTCTACCAGCCGCGCGCGGCCTTCAAATCGAGCTTCAAATTCTTTTTCCTGACCTTTTGCGACCTGTAATCTATTCGAAACGGCAATCATGATATTCTCCTTTTAGAGTGAGTTAGATCCAACGACCGAGACTCTATCTGAACCACCGCCCGCCTAGAGCGCCTCGTGGAGGCGCTCAGAAAAAACGGCGTGCAAACTTAAACCCCAAGGAATCGCCTCTCCGGAGCTCAAGGCAGGATAGTTCCACTCGCTCTATCGTTCACCGTCCCGCTCTTTTTTCGACTTGGGAGGGTGAACCGAAAATACCGGACAAGACGCGTTCCGCACCACCTGTTCAGTAACGCTACCCATCAGCACGTGGGCCACACCGGTTCTGCCATGAGTCGACATGACAATCAAATCGCTTCTTTCTCTTTCCGCTTCCTCTAATATATTCGTTGCCGAGGAACCGATCTCCACTTTCTGGCGGACCTCCACCAATGGGAGAAGGTCTGCAAAATTCTCATTTAAAAACTGGCCAAGGTTTTTTTGGTGTTTAGCAATCAAATCCTCGATCGAATAGGCCTTATAGCTCGCAAGTTCAGCAGCGTTGGCAACGTGATACACCGTCACTTCGGCTCCCCAACCTCTCGCCAATTCCAACGCGTACTCCAACCCAACACTAGAAAGTTCGGACAGGTCAGTCGGGGCGAGGATTTTTTCAACCTTCTTCATAAGACTCTCCTTTGTTAAAAACCGATCGGCACGGGAGGCCACGAAGACAGTAATTTGCCGTAGCCTGGTATTCGATAACTGAGCCCCAATTTTGAAAGTATGAACCACAGCATCGCCGGATTGCTCGCCACGATGGGAACATTGAGTTCAGTTTCCATCTTGTCCAACACTTTGATGGGATCCAGCAGGGCCCCCTGAAAGTAAATTGCGTTGACCCCGGACTGCTGCTCCAATGCTGTTTTGGTCATGGACTCGACATCGCCGGGCGTGAGCTTTTGCGCGTCCGTGTGAGCGCGCAGCGTCTGCGGGGGATAGACGGCCTCGATGGCAAAGTCGGCTAGAAAGTCCCGATACATTTCTTTTAGTTTATCATCCACGGGAGTCATCAACAGGGCGCGTTTAGCCGAGAATACCCGCAGGGCCGCCGCGGACGACCTCAAAGCAGTGGCAACAGGAATCGGCAAAGCAGAGGAAAGGCGATCCCACAAGCCGGGGTTGAGCGCTTCTCTAGGCCCCCCACTGATGATCACCCCATCCCAGCTATGCTTCTGTGAAAGTTTCGTCGTCTGTCGAATCAGAGAATCGACTTTACCCCGGGCATCGTAAAGAGACCCACCGGCACCCTCTTCCTGAACAAAGGTGAAATCAATAGCGCTGGGAATAAATGCCTTGAAGCTTTCGTGGTGCGGACTCGACGGGGCGCTTGAACCGATAAATCCGATTTTCATTTGTGCTCTTGGTGACATTCCGGTCTCCCCCTCGTCCTCTGTTCGAACGTAAGCACTGTTCCACAACCGGTTCGGCAGTGTCAAACAGCAATCATTTGAATATCTCCCAAAGGATTTGAAGGTGAAACTCTCACATATCTAATCGGCTGTCAGAAAAATCCGCTCAATAGAATTGAGGGTGGATGCATTTTGAACTCAAAAGTTGTATGAATTAGAAAGATCGGCGGCAGCATCTTGTGGTATGCTCTTTGCGTCCTATGCATGACTGTCGAACCCAATTTCTTCAAAACATTTCTTAAAAGGAGTATAGCATATGAATTCTGTTGATTTGGAAGGCAAGTGGCAAAAACTCAGAGGTGAAATACGGTCACAGTGGGGCAAGCTTACCGATGATGACCTTGAGAGAATTGCCGGAAATAAAGACAAGCTTATCGGCGTCGTGCAAGAAAGATACGGTTACGTTTGGGACGAGGCTCGCCAAATGGTGGATCGCTACTTGGATGACTATAACGGTCTGAAACATCAGGCAACCGAAGCTTTGAGGAATGTCGCGTCGAAGGAAAACATCCAAAAGGTCGGAAGCGATGTGGCGGATTTCGTTCGACGTTATCCTATTCCATCTATCCTGATTGGAGTGGGGATCGGATATTTACTCGCCCGGCGAAGCGAAAGATAAGCGATGCCGGCGGAGGCCCAAAGAGTCCCGAAACCCACGTTGCTATCGTTGGTTCGCGGTATCGTCGATGACGCCAAGCGGCTCGTTGTCGGGCAGTACGAGTTCCGCAAGTATCAAACCGTGCGCCAGATCGCCAAAGCTAAGGCCATGGCGATCTGGATCGGCACCGGGATAGCCTTTGCCTGCATCGGCGCGATATTGATCACCCTGATGGTGGTGCATTTGCTGAGCGATATTTTCAATCTTCCTCTTTGGGGCAGTTACGGAATCGTCGGAGTTGTTTTAATTGCGGTGGGCGGAGGATGCCTATACGGCGCAAAGTCTCGACTGTAAGAATGTTGGACAAGGAATCAACGGTAGATGCTTATGGATCTGGAAGAAGAAAGACTTAAACACCAGCTAGAAGCTCGCGAAATAGCACTCAAGGAAAAAATCAATGCGCTTAAGGAGCGCATCGAGCACTTCAAGACGATGGTAGACGTGAAATCTCAAGTTCGGCGGCGCCCTGGTCTAACGTTGACGGGTTCAATTTTGGCAGGGTTTTTAACCAAGAAACTGGTCGCCGGAAAAAACCGCCATTCGCCCTATCCTCATCGCAGCAATTCCCGCCCGGTGCCCATGCCGGCAATCGCGACCGGCGGGATCATCTCGGCAATAGCTACGCGGGCGGCCATCGCCATTATCAGTGAATTCGTTGACAAGCTGTTGCCCAAAAAAAAGGATAGACGGCAGTCTCCACCGAACGTTACCCACAACTGATTCGGTTAAAATTACCGACGATTTTCAGGAAACGAGGCGGATCTGCCTCAGCTTATTCCGTAGCCACGACTCCGGTTTTACAACTTGAGTTTCGCGGCACTGATAGTGTTTCACCCGTTGGGTAAAACCGTTTTTTCCTATAACCTCCTGCGCCTCTTTCTTTGCCTGCTCCTCCAACAGTTGCGGATCAATACCCGCTGTATTCCCGCGCTTCAACTTCTCCCGAAGAAGTTCCTGCGTTAGAGCGGCCTCGGTTTTGCCGTAGATGGTCATCGCTATGCTGCCGGTACGCTCATCTAAAAATACTTTGCTGCCTGCTTGCTCGTCCACCGCGACCCGCCGCCTCAGACTTTCCACGCACTGCGCCTTGGAGGGGTGATAGCCCAGCGGGCTCCAATTCATTGTACTCGTTCTCAGCCCGGGCTCATCGCCCGGCGGGTCAACTACCGTGCTTTGCAGCAACGTCCACTCAATGGCTATCTCGGGTTGTTCCCATACAGCCTGCAAAACCAAAACGAGAATCATTATACCGAGGATGCCCACCGCCATTTTGACCGAGACCCAGCGAGTCCAACGCCTAGCGAAAATCGAAGCCGTCGCGGCTGCTGGACGAGACCGTCCTAAAGTCGAAGTGCTTCGGGCCGCCGCTTGCCTAGCGACGCGCACCTTTTGCGACAGATCGTCATAGTAATTCCCGGCCGCCTTTGACAAACGCCGAAAAGTCTTCGTGATTCGCTGCACCTTTTCGTTGGACCGCCGAGCTAAATGCTCCCAAGTTTTCGCCGCTGGGGGACGATGCGGAGTTGCGCTCGATCTGCGCCCACTGGCCGCCGCTGCCGGCTTAACGGCTTGCGCCTTTTGAAAAAATCTTAAATCATACTGCCGGCGGCGCTCCACGTTTGATAGCACCGCATAAGCCGCATTGATTTGCTGTAATCTCTTGTTGGCCCGGGCTTTTTGCGTGGCATTAGGAAACAAGTCAGGATGGTATTTCTTAACCAGTTCGCGGTGCGCCGACTTTATTTCGTCCGCGCTTGCGGTGCGGGAAACTCCCAGAATCTTATAAAAATCGGGTTCAGCCACTGTTTTCTGCTCATGGACGGAAGAGCTTCATAGGTGAACTCACCAAAACCACGCGGCGGCCTCCTAGGCTCGCTACGAGCTTTTGATGATCGCGCCACATTCCTCACACCGGTACCGCGCGCCGCCGCTTTCACTTCCCACGATCTGTTCGAATTCGTAGCGCTTGTTCCCGCTGGTCTCGAAACATTCCGGGCAAAAACCGTCTCCCAGCTCTTCGCCGGCGATGGTCAAATGGCAATACCGGCAACGGAGTGTCGTCTTGCGTTCAGGCAATAATTCGAGCGTGCTGTGATTGCAGGAAGCCATTTTGAACGTCGCGAACAAGCCAACAAACAAGGCACCAGACACCCATAATGCCTAAATCATGGCCGGCTGGCAAAGGACTTGTTTATGGACACCTAGAAGATACCCCGGGCGAGTTTTAATTCATGAACCAGCTTCTGACTCAATATCATGGTATCAGATTTGCTCGCATTCAAAGCAAATGGATCGGAGACGATTGAAAGATATGGATTCTCAACTACGTTTTAGCACAGGAGCGCTGCGGCGCTTGCTCCCTGTATTGTGTGGCATTTTCATAACGGCCTATTCAGCCCTTAGCGCCGAACTGCCGCTCAAGGATATCAAACTACCACCCGGTTTTGATATCAGTATCTATGCCGGTAACCTGCCGAATGCCCGGTCTCTCGCCCTCAGTCCCAAAGGTACGTTGTTCGTCGGTACTCTTAGAGAGGGAAAGGTTTACGGAGTTCTAAATGACGGTAAGAAAACCGTTACCATTGCGCAGGGATTGAACATGCCCAATGGCGTCGCGTTTCGCAATGGAGCCCTCTACGTCGCCGAAGTCAATCGGGTGCTCCGGTACGACGATATCGAGTCCCGTCTTGCCAATCCCCCGAAACCAGTCGTAGTCAACGACCAGTTTCCAAAGGATCGCCATCATGGGTGGAAGTTTATAGCTTTTGGTCCGGACGGGCTGCTCTATGTCCCGGTGGGGGCACCCTGCAATATCTGTGAACCCGACGAAAATCGTTACGCGCTTATCAGCCATCTGAAGGCAGACGGAACCGGGATTGAGGTATTTGCCCGGGGTATTCGCAATACCGTCGGCTTCGACTGGCATCCGGTGACCAAGGAGCTTTGGTTCACCGACAATGGGGGTGATAATTTAGGGGACGATGTTCCGCCCGACGAGCTGAACCATGCGCCGAAGCAAGGTCTCAATTTCGGCTATCCCTACTGCCACGGAGGAGACATTCCTGACCCTCAGTTCGGCAAGAAACATCCCTGCAGTGAATTTACCCCGCCGGCACGAAAGCTCGGCCCTCATGTAGCTGCGCTGGGCATGCGCTTTTACACCGGTTCGATGTTTCCGGCCGAGTATCGCAACCAGATTTTTATCGCGGAGCACGGCTCCTGGAACCGGAGCACGCCCATCGGATATCGAATCACCGTTGTCCAGCTAGAGAACAACCGAGCAGTTTCCTATAAACCCTTCGCCGAAGGTTGGTTGCAGGGAAGGCGGGCATGGGGACGACCCGTTGATGTGCTCGTCATGCCAAACGGCGCGTTGCTGGTGTCGGATGACGAAGCAGGGGTCATCTACCGTATTCATTACAGAAAATGAACATGCTGCGTCTTGACGCCGGGACTCGCCATCTTCGAGGTGAAATATTTCAAATCCCGTTAACCGTAAAACCGCCGGCTAAGATACCTAGCCCGGATTATTCATGCGCCGAGGAAAAGCGACGCACATGTAGACCGAGACCGAGGAATGAACCTCGGAGCGAGCAGGCACAGGAGCGTGGAGCTACGCTGACTTCTAGGGGTTCAGCTACGAATAGGGGTTCAGCTACGAACTCGCGTTTTTTAACTACTCTGTGCTCCGCCACTCCAATTCGCAGGCTTCCTCAAGTCACAGGCCCATTGCCTGCGACCGGAGAGGCTCGGTCCTCGGTCATCTTCGGTGAATAAACCGGGCTAGACATTGACCGTGGCCAACACCGGAAGATGGTCGGAGGCCGTTCGCGCCAGACCGTTGTCGGCTATTTTCACTTGCACCAGTGCCCCCCTCGGTTTTACCCAGATCCGATCCAGAGCAAACACCGGAAAGAAAGACGGGAAGGTCCGCGGCGAAGGCGCCTTACCCAGATGACTGTTCAAACTATAGAGGGCGAATCCTCTCGGCCGCCATTCATTGATATCGCCGATGACAAGCGTGAGAGCATGATTCGCTTTTTGCTGCCGCAGTATTTTCATCAGTGATTGAGCTTGCCGTCTCCTCTCGTTCAGTGCCAGCCCGAAGTGAGTTACCAAGACACGAATTATCTTGCCATCCCAAACGATCTCAGCCTCGATAACCCCGCGCGGCTGGCGCCGGACCACAGTCAAATCATGGAGCCTCACGTGGGTGATCTCGCGAGAAGTCAGTAAGGCATTGCCGAATTCGAAATCCGCGCGTCGGATCGTTGGTCCGGCGACAGCGCTCATTCCCGTAGCGGCGGCCAGATAGTCGAGCTGATGGGATTTTTTCGACCCCAGCGGGTTCAAGTCCACTTCTTGCAATCCAATAATATCGGCCTTGATCTCCTGGATGACCGTCGCAATACGGTGCGGATCGCGCTTGCCATCTATGCCGACACACTGGTGAATGTTGTAGGAAACAGCGGTAAGCAAGTTTTTCTGCCTGACAATCTAAGGCATTGCGCTCACGAGGCTGGCATGGCTCTGCCCCCATACCAGCGGTAAAACCCAACCCCCAGAAATGCAAAGAGGATCGCCAACACTATAAGAAGTATGATGTTTCCCATCCCTGGATCTTCGAGAGCTCGTGCCAGTTGATTCTCCAGAAGAACGATAGCCGATATGCCCGGGCTCATGCCCACAAGGGTGCCGAGCAAGAAATCGCGGACACGGATCTGAATCGCCCCCGCTACGAGATTCACAATAGCAAAAGGCGCAATAGGAACAATGCGAACAAATAACAGCGAAATAAAACCATGACGTGACATCTGCCGTTGCACGCGACCCAATCGGGATCCTGCAATTCTGCGCACTGTTTCCTTACCGACGATACGGCCCACAACGTAGGTAACCAGGGCGCTCACCAAACAGCCGCACAGGGCGTAGAGAAAGCCAAGAACAGGTCCAAACGCTGCTACAGTGGCAATAATGAGCAATGTGACCGGCGCGAGAACTAAGCTGCCAATAGTAAAAATCCCGGCAATCCAGACCGGCGCAAGCGGTGAGTCGGTTATGGACGTTACCCAGCTGCTGATGGTCGCATAGTCGACAAAGGCGTGCAAAGAAGTGGCACGCCAGATACCAACAAGCGCCGCCAAGCTCAATAAAATCACGGCCAAACGTAGCAGGCCCGGAACAGCGCGCCGCCGCGTGGCCGTAGGTATAAATTGTTGCATCAACTCATCGGGACTCAACGGACGCTCAGGATCGATGACCGAAGCCGCAGGAATCATCTCGTCAAGGGTTGGCGACACCGACCCGTCGAGGATACCCAGGGTACGACTACCCCCGCGCAACTCTTGTATGGCGCGTGCCAAAGACCGTTCTGCCGAATGTTTTTCTGCGACCCTTTCGGGTGACACTCCTAAATGCTCGGCCAGCAGCCGGTTGCGTAGGTTGGCAATGGAATTCTCCGTGGCCGGCGTCTCCGCCTCGATCGCGAGGTCGCACTCTGTGTCCAGGCCCATAGAGCGATTGTTAAGGTTCGCCGATCCAACGCGAAGCAATCTGTCGTCGATAATGCAAACTTTGGCATGTACCCGCATCTGGACGCTCGGGTCCGCTAAAACAGGATAGTAGACATGCAGCCGCCCAAAGCGGTCGGCTGCGCGCAAGCGCCGCAGCAGGCGCGACCTCAACACCGCCATACTCACCTGTTCCAGCCATTCTGAGGTCTCTTGGGGCAATACCATGATGATTTCCGGGCCGTCCTGTTCTTGCAGTCGGGATGCTAAAGCGTCTCCAATTGATGAGGAGCTCAGATATTGGTTTTCCAGATATATGTTCCGGCGCGCATAGCGGATGCTGTCGAGGTATAGATCTTCCACCTCCCGTATTTCCTGCCGTACATCGTAGGCAGGCTCGGTACGGGAGATTGCCACCGCAACATCCTGAAAAGCCGCTGTTACTCCCGACGGCCACGGATCTCCAGATCTCCCGGCAGCAACGCGGAGTCGCTGCCCCGTGGCCCGGCGCCAACGCTCCCGGACAAGACGCCCGAGAGTGGCGGCGGCATCGCCGTCTACCATGAGCTGCACGTCATGGTAAGGAGGATAAAGTCGGCCAAGAGAATCTACCCGGTGAGGATCTTGGGCCAGGTGATCAGGCGTGTCCCAGCGACGCTCCGCTATATCCAATCCGCCGGCAAACGCGAGGGCGTCATCGACGACGACAATCTTCTGATGATGCGACGCGCCCAAGGGATGGCCGCTGTCGAGGTGAAAATGAATCCTTCTGTGGGTCCGCCAGGGGTGAGCATAAAGCGGAATGATTTCGCGATCAGCGGCATAGATCATCGCAAAATCCCACAGCAGCACATAAATGCGAAGCTTCCGATTACGGCGCACGAGACCATGTAAAAAGTCTCCGAAGCATGGAGCAGCAGAATTTCGAGGATTCGGCCGGAGCCGGCTATCGAGCTGCCAGCCGGCAATCAAAATAAACCGCTGTGCGTTCTCAAGGGCCGACGTCAACGCGGAAAAGTAAGCTTCGCCGTCGATTAGGAAAGCCGCGCGGTTTGCTCGACTGATCGAGCAGCAGTTTTTTCCCTCCACGCAGATACGCGATGAATTCATAAATCTTTTAACGAGTTGCTTAATGGCAACGCAGCCAGTCACCGGTAGGGGCGCAGTTTCGTAGGCTACACGACCGCAAATGGAATGCCAATTAAAACACTTTCTCCTCTGAGGAAGATCGCTAATGGGCCGGACCGGTTAGGTTATTTATGCTTTCATAAACAACTTCGACCTTTGCGGAAACTCCAGACGCTACTTTGCCGGAAATCGACGGCCCTTACATCATACACTTTGAGCCAAAAGCTCACGCACTGGGTTGCTGATTTGTAAGACTTTTTCTGACACCCGTCCGACCGTCTATATCATCAGCCCGACGCTGCTGGAACAATTTTTTTAACGTTCTCAGTACCTTTCGCTGGAGAAGCTGCGCAGAAAAAATGCTGTGGTACGGGAGTTGCACAACTCGCATTGCACAAAATGCGCGCGACTCATAATTGACCGCGCCACCGAAAGAGCGAGGAACCCTTATGCTTGACAAACAACCTTTTCACAATGACGAGATCGCAGAGGATTTCCTCTGCCGGGAGCAAACACGAAATCTGTTCGGACAACCGGATGTTATCGTCATCCACGAGTACCTCTATGTCTATCGAAGCAGCACCGCTCATACGCCGGAGATAAAACTCATCGCAGCGGTGCTGGAAGATGCAATCGACTGTTATCTCAAGTATTGTTCAGCGAAAACTCGACGCGGAAAAAGAATCTTCGGGGAAGCGGCGCAATGGATCTTTGACCGGGACGAAGATTGGCTTTTCGGGTTTGAAAACATTTGTGAGATGTTGAAACTCGACCCCGACTACATCAGGCGCGTCCTTAAGCAGAATGCGCAGGAGCGCTTGCTGAATCAAGCCTCCGGGCAGCAGCTGCTTCCAGACTTCTCGGCAACAGCGTTGCGTTTAGCGTCTTAGCTGTCCCCTCCTGGTTTCGTGCTCGAATCCTGTCCGGACAGCGATTGCTGCCCTGATGGGTCTCCTGAATCCGCGTAAACAGCGATCGCAGAAAAAATCTGCAGAGAATTTTCTCGTATCGCGTGGAATAACTTGGCTACCGTGGCAAAAAGCCATCGGGTTATCGTGGTTGGCGGAGGCTTTGCCGGCCTTTACGCAACCCAGTGTCTAAAGCATGTATCCGTAGCGGTAACGCTCATCGACCGGCGCAATTTTCATCTGTTTCAACCGTTGCTCTACCAGGTCGCGACCGGCTGGCTCTCGCCGGCCAACATCGCGGCAACCCTGCGCGCCATCCTCAAACACCATAAAAACACCCACGTGCTTTTGGCGGAGGCGGTCGGTATCGACGTGGATAATCGACGGGTCCTGCTGGATAGCGGTTCTCTGACCTATGATACTCTGATCGTCGCAACAGGCTCCCGTCATCACTACTTCGGTCATCAGCAGTGGGAACCCTTCGCCCCGAGCCTTAAAACGGTCGAAGATGCCACTGAAATTCGCCGGCGTATTTTTTCCGCCTTTGAAGCCGCCGAACGAGCAGCCGATACCGAACAACTAAGCGCGTTGTTGACCTTCGTAATCGTCGGCGGAGGACCAACAGGTGTCGAATTGGCAGGCGCTCTGGGGGAGATCGCCAACGATACTCTCCGGCACGATTTTCGTAATATCGATCCCTCGAAAGCCCGCATAATATTGATCGAGGCAACCGACCGGATTCTGCCCACTTATCCTCCGGAGTTGGCCCATCAGGCGGAAATTTCGCTGAACAAATTGGGAGTTGAAGTGCAAAGCCAGGCAATGGTTACAGATATAAATCCGAGAGCCGTTACGGTGAAGCGCGCTGACAGGCTCGAAACTATTCCCTGCCGCACGGTGATTTGGGCCGCAGGAGTTCAAGCTTCGTTTATGGGTAAAGTTCTCGCCCAGGCCACCGGTGCCGAGCTGGATCGCAGCGGAAGGGTTCTCGTTGAGGCGGACCTAACCATTCCGGGTCACCCGGAAATATTTGTGATCGGGGATCTGGCCCACTATGATCACCCGAACGGCAAGCTCCTCCCCGGTATCGCACCGGTAGCCATTCAAGAAGGCCAATATGTGGCGAGAGTTATACGCAGCAGAGTTACCGGAGCCCCTTCACCTTCTTTTCGTTACCATGATCGCGGCAACATGGCCATTGTCGGCAGAGCCTCCGCAGTTGCCGATCTAGGTAAATTGCAGTTCTCTGGCTTCCTCGCTTGGCTGGCCTGGCTTTTTGTCCATCTCATGCATCTGGTGGAGTTCGAAAATAAGGTTCTCGTTTTAATTCAGTGGGGTTGGTATTACTTTCGTCGCAACCGTGCGGCGCGATTGATTACCAGCAGCGATTCCGCCAAGCGGACCGATTAGTCCCTTCGTCCACGTCGCATCGCTGCGCTCCTCATTAATCCAAACCCGCGCCTTGAGATCGAGGGTAATAGTTATAGACTTAAATCAGGAGGTTACTATGTTTCGCGACAAAATCGAACTGAAAGATCTCGAAAAAATGGATGCTGAGTATCGGGAGCTATTAGGGCGGGTCGCTACCATACAGGCGGATTGCGAGATCGGCGGCCCCCATCTCTATGTTAAAGATATTTTGCCGTCGGCTCCGAGCAAAGTCGATCAATTGGTCGTGGCGCGGACCGCGGCCGAAGAAATGGATCATTTCCGCAAGATCGCACGTGTCGCGGGAGAGATGGGCGTTGATGTGTCCTTCGTACTCACCTGGCCCAATCAAAAGCGCTATCTCGAGGCCTTCCGAGGGATCATCAAGACCTGGGAGGATTTTGCAGTTTTTGGATTTCTGATCGACCGCGTCGGCCGCTACCAATTGGAAGAATTCATCGGCGGTACTTACCAACCTCTAGAGCGCATCTTGCCGGAAGTTATGAAGGAAGAAATTGGTCACATAGGATACGGTCAAAGCAAAACCGCCGAGCTTGCGGCCAAGGACGAAGGGAGGGAGAAAGTCCAAAGAGCGGTGGATTTCTGGTATGTCAAGGCACTCGACATGTTCGGCCGTTCCGACTCCACACGTGATCAACGCTACCTTTACTGGGGCTTAAAACGCAGGACCAACGCTCAGGCGAGAGAGGAATTTATTCAAGAAGTAAATCCCTTGATTGAAAAGATCGGCCTGAAAATCCCCGATCCTCTCAAAGGGCGACAATATCTTTAGCCACAACCGGTTCGGGCTCTAGTCATCAGATGAAACTGCATTCAACGGCTGCGGCGGACTGTCAAGCGAAGCGCACACCATCTGAATAATGTCGGCAGGATTATAAGGCTTCTCTATGAAACCCTGCACGCCGGCATGCTGCATTTTGGATTTGAGATCCGGCTCTATATATCCACTGGTGACAATAACTTTGACATTCGGGTTCTCTTTTTTCATCCGTAGAATCACTTCCCAACCCGCAATTTTAGGAAGGCCCAAATCCAGCAACACGACACGAATTTTCTCTTTATGACGATGGTAGAGATCCATTGCCTGTTCACCGTCTGGAGCTACGAGAACATCGTATTCGTTCCGCAACAAGGCTTTCCTCAACAGGTAAACCATTTTTTCTTCGTCTTCGACGACGAGAACCATCCCGCCGCCCCTTGCGCGTTTTGGAGCCTCTAATGTTTCTCTTGACATCTCATCAACGGCCCGCTCGTCTTGAAAGAGGGCTATGGGGAAATATAAACGAAAAGTCGTTCCGCGCCCCAGTTCGCTTTCCACATCGATAAAGCCGTTGTGGCTTTTTACGATTCCGTAAACCATGGCGAGCCCCAACCCTGTACCCTCGCCAACCCTTTTGGTAGTGAAGAAGGGCTCGAAGATTCGGTTCCGGACGGCTACATCCATTCCTGAACCGGTGTCTTTTACCTCCATACACACGTAGGGCCCGGCCGTGGCCGCGAGATCTCGTACCTTAGCGGCTTCGACCGGGAGAGTCTTGAGGGTTAGCTTGCCGCCGCCGGGCATGGCGTCACGAGCATTGACGCATAGATTGAGCAGCGCTTGGTTGATTTGATTTGGATCTACCGATAGAGACGGCAAATCGGCCTCGAGTTCCAAAGCTATGTCGATGGTCTTTGGAAACGTCTGCTTGAGCAATTTACTCAGCTCCAGCAAAAGCACATTGGGATTCGTAATCGCCAAGCGAGCTTCTGTTTTGCGCGCGAGAGTCAGTAACTGGCGCACGCCATAAGCTCCCCGTTCGACAGTCTCTTCGATGACGTTCAAGCTTTCGGCGACTTTCTCATCAACTGACGGATTCTGCCGGATGAGGCCTGAGTATCCTTTAATGATATTCAAAATATTGTTGAAATCATGTGCGACACCGCCGGCCAGTGTACCGACGCTTTCCATCTTCTGAGCTTGCCAAAGCTGCGTTTCGAGCTTTTTATGCTCCTCCATCTCATTGTGAAGAGCCATATTGGCAAGCTCCAACTCGACCGTTCTTTCCTTAACCCGCTTTTCAAGCGCTTCGTGCGATTTAGCTAAAGTCTCTTTGGCCTCATGCAATGCCGTCTCGATCTGTTTGCGGCGTGTTATATCCCGAGCGATCTTCGAAGCGCCGATGATTCTCCCCTCCGAATCTCTGATAGGGGATACGGTCAGCGAAATATCGACCAACCTTCCGTCCTTGCACTGACGAACCGTCTCGTAGTGTTCGATACGCTGGCCACGACGGATGCGCGCGAGAATCACCGCCTCCTCATCCTGGCGATCTGGTGGGATTAAAAGAGTGATCGGCTTGCCTATAATCTCCGAGTCTCGGTAGCCAAAAAGTTGCTCCGCACCACGATTCCAGCTTGCAATAACACCGTTCAGATCTTTACTGACAATAGCATCATCCGAAGACTCGACGATGGCGGCCAGTCTAACCTTGGCTACTTCTGCCTCTTTGCGCTCGGTGATATCCTGGAAAGCCAGGAGAATCATGTGCCCGGGATTACCTTCTCGATATAACCGGCGTGCGTCGAGCAGGACCGTCCGACGTCCGAGCGCCGGAAAGTCGTGCTCGACCTCGAGGGTCTGGAACTCGCTATCGTCGGAAATGGTCTCTTTCAACAGCGTCCACAACCGGGGAGTATCCCAATGGTGGTTCCCCAAATCGTAGAGCGGAACACCTTGCGCATCATCACGCGAGACCTGGAACATCGCGTAGAAAGCCCGATTGGCCGTTTGCACCCGCAGGTCGGCGTCGAGGACCACCAAGGGTCCAATCACCGTGTTGAGGATCGCCTTCGTGTACTCGCGTTCGTAAATTGCCTGCTCCATACTGGCACGGAAAGCGGTCACGTTCGTGAACGTGAGCACGGTGCCCCCGATCTGACGATCGCTTCTGTTGTACGGGGCTATTCGAAGAAGGAACCACCTGTCCCGATCCCGGACTTCGCGCCGGAATGGTTCCCTGTTCGCCATCACCCGCACGCACAGTTCCTCGAGATCCATAACGTTTATCAGCATTTGGATGTCGCGCGGGGACCTGCCGATGTTCGAAGAAGTGAGGCCGAGCACCGTTGCCGCGACCCGGTTGAATCGGGCCACAGTGAAGTCGCGGCCAACCGCGACTATGGGAAGATCGACAGTATCGAGGATGCCGACGACGTCGGCGCTGACCGAATCCGCACTCGCGGCATCGCCATGCGTCCCGCGGATATCGCTGGACCCGTTATCCTCTGCCCGCACCCGTGTCGTCATCGGTCTGGCTCCCCCGAAGCAGCGTAAAGAATCCGGCTTCGTTGCAGCACGGCATCAGCTACAAGCGGGAGAACCTGACGCAATGCCAAGAGCAGCGCCTGAGGTCGCGGCATGTGGAACGGCGCCGGATAGCGCGAGAGGAGCTGCCCTTCAAGGACAAGGGCCTCGTCCGGTCCGACCGTCTCGCGGAGCGCATCGGCGACGGCACGCTCGAGGCGAGCATAATCTTCCACGGGGATCAGATGAGAGTGGTTCTGCCCGAGCCTTGGCAGCATGCGAGTGTGCACCTCGCCCTTGAAGTTATCCATCAAAAACGAGCAGAAGATCGCGACTTCGTGCCCGTGGGCGAGCTGATCGAACAGATCCTCGAGGTTCATGCTAGCGGCTACGTCCCCTCGCTCCCAGAGGACGTTGACCATCTCGCCCCACCAGCGTAACTTCGGGTAGCGGCCTGCCCCGCGGGCCCGTGCGATGACGTCCCCGGCCAGGCCGAGGAACACCGGCGCGTCCGGCATCGCTTCACGCATGAAGCGCGGCAGAAGTTCATCGGCGTCAACGACGGTTAGCTGTCCACGGCCCTGCATGGCCTTCACATCCACGCCTTCGGCCTCCAGGCGAGGACGAAAGGTGTTCCAGTGGGCCAGCGTTGGCACCAGGATGACAGCTTCGCCATTCGCAAGCGCGGCAGCCGCGAACCGACAGACAGCGCGATTGAGAAAGTGTTGATCCTGGTAAAGCTGCACGATGTGATCGCGCGGTGCCGCGTCGGTCAAAAGACGGTGCCAAGGCTGAGGCTGGCCCCCAGCGCCGTCCGCTTCACACGTTAGGTCGTCTGCGCCGCCGATAACAAGCTCATCTCTTGTTTGTCTCAGGCTGCCCTCATGTTTCATTGCTAGTCCTCCGATTAAGGTTGCTTAAGGAGCTACAGCCTTACAAGAAGCGCCTCAACCTGGCTTTTCGACTAAAATGGATAGCCTACGGCGCCCTTCCAGCTCGTCGATGAAAATGCGGTCCGGCCCCAGTTCTTTTATTAGCTCAGATTCCAGCATGTGGGGAGATTACTGTATGCTGTCATTTATTTGGATGTTGTCAATATAGATAGTATGGGGGCCAGGTCGTTTTGCATGATTATTGACTATGCCGATCCTTTCAGGATGTTTTCAAGCCGTTCAGGGTTGACGATGATACGCCGCCCTTCGCGAAAGATGATCTTCTCGCGGTCGAAGTTATTGAGATATTCGGTTACTTGCTGGCGCGAGGCCCCTACAATGCCGGCAAGACCTTCGTGACTGATATTTAGCACGATAGAGATTCCACGGGGGTCGGTTGTGCCAAAGCGATCCGCCAGATTAAGCAGCTCGAGGGCGAGGCGCCGGCGCAGATCCAGCCCGATGCCTTTGATGCAGTGAACGTACGCATTCCTGTCGGAATGGATCGTCGCAGTGTACCAGCGGATAAAATTATCGTAGGGAGTCCCCAAAAATATTTCAACAAACGTCTCCGGTTTAATGGCTCCGATCCTGCAGTGATCAAATGCTTCGCAACGGAAAGCGTGATGGGCTTGCGGAAGAAGCGAGTCAATTCCAAAGAGCTCTCCGGCGGGCAGCAGACTCACAATGGTCTGCCGTTGGTGGCTGTTGATAAAGGAGACCCTAACAATTCCCGACAACAGTAGATAAATGAATCTTGCTTCGTCGTCCTGGTCAAAAACAAGCTCTTTTTTTGCCAACGTTTTTATCGACAAATGGGACGCTAATTGTTCCAACTGGGTAGCAGAAAAAGAGGCAAGGTTTTTCAACTGCCGCAAGTCTTTTACGTTCACTTGATTCATCGATGTCTCAAAGTATAGCTAACATAACGGCATCATAATTGTTGTCACGAATCTGACATTTATAGTCGCGGCCCACCCAAGGTAGGACTTATTACGGCGGATGAACAAAGCGGCACACGCTAGGTCCTATCCCCAGCCGCGAGGGTACTCGGCCCCAAAGCATCGGCAGGCGACTTCTGGCCAAAGTGGCGCTCGCTCGCGAGCCACCGCTCGTTTCTGAAAGGGTTGCGGGAGCTGTACAAGAACGCGATCCGAGGTTTTCGGAAAACGCCTTAACAATTCGCGTCTAATTTTTATCGGGAGAATCGGCAGATTTGGACCCAAGCGGCCGTCGCTACAAATCGCTAATATTTACCGCGCCGGGGGACAGCGGGGCGGGAAACTTCCTTGAGTGTTTCGCCGAGCAGTTCGCTTTGGCCCGCATGTACCGCCAGATCGCCCAGTGATACAATGCCTACAAGACGCTTTTCGCGACTCAATATCGGCAAACGGCGAATCTGTCTGGCCTCCATGAGACTTATTGCTTCCTCGATTTCCTGATCTTCAAAACAATAGGCAATCTCTTTGGACATGATGTCGGAGACTTTGGTTTTCGACGGACTCCGCCCTGCCGCTGTAGCTCTCACGGTAATATCGCGATCGGTCAATGTACCTTTCAGCTCGTCTCCCTCGCATACCGGGATGAGCCCAACGTCGAGATCTTTCATTTTGGCCGCCGCTTCTTTCAATAAGGCATTGGAGCCGATGACTTCCACATCCCTGGTCATTATTTCGCCCAGGCGCATGATAACCTCCCTGGTTCTTCCTGTTAATTATCCAATGTTTGCTTAAAACCCGTTGGTGCAAGGAACATACCAGATCAGTTCTTTTAAAAGTGTTGGAGTTGTTGGATTGCGAGCGAATTTCTCGAGCTGAGTAAGGTAAAAGGGTTATATAGTCCGGATGGGCCGGCTTGTAGCAACCGCGGTTCGGGAACGGAAGACCAAAGACGTTCCCGGCGTGCTGTCCTAATTTAGCTATCATTATTCTTTGCGCTTATGGAAAATCCGTACACGAAGCAAAGCTTCTGGCAAAGATTTTCCGGCACATGAAAACTTCGACCGCCCCCATAGCGGAAAACGACATATCTGTTAGGATTTTTTTTAACTGGTGATAAAACATCCGGGCGATGAGCAAAGGTGATTGGTTCTTATGACGGACAGGTTCGGCATTGCCGCTGATTTGCGCAAGATTGCCCGTCTCTTAGAAATAAAAGGCGAGAATCCTTTTAAGACGCAGGCCTATGAGCGAGGCGCGAGCGCTGTAGAAAATCACCAGGGCGATTTCGACGCTCTCGTCAAAACCGGTCGCCTCAAGGAAATCCCCGGCATAGGTACGGCTCTCGCGGCGATTATCGAGGAAATCTACCACACCGGTGAATGTTGGATGCTGCAACAGTTGCTGGAAGGGATGCCGCCCGGCGTGATCGAGCTCAGTGCGGTTCCTGGACTAAATCTAAAAAAAATCATTGCGTTGCATGACACGCTGGGTATCGAAAGCATCGCGGATCTCAAAGCCGCTTGCCAAGAAGGTTCGGTCGGTAGAGTCAAAGGTTTCGGCCTGAAGTCACAGGCAAAGCTCCTTTCAGATATTGAGTCCCTGCAGATTCCGAAAGATGGTTCTCTGCTGCTCAGTCACGCCCTGGAAACAGCGGAGCGAATTCTGCTGCATCTCCGCGCGGGTCCGGAGTTGATCGAAGCGGATTTTGCAGGAGGGCTCCGGCGGCGCAAAGAAACGGTGCGGCGGATTTGTATCGTCGCCGCCAGCAATCAATCCGGGCAGGTCCTCGATCGATTTCTCCGCTTTCCAGCGCTGGCCCACACCGATGAGCTGGATGAAAACCGATGCCTTGCGCGATTGGCAGGCGGTCTGCGCGTGGAACTCACCGTTGTGGCGCCAAAGGACTACGTTGCCGCGCTTCATGCTCGAACCGGCTCGCGGCGCCATATTGCCAAACTGGACAATTTAGCACGCTCGAAATCGATGACCTTGTATCCCGAGGCGCCGAACAGCGGCGGTGGCCAGACGGGCACCGAGAAGGAAATTTACCGGCGTCTCGGCATTCAGTATATCCCGCCGGAAATGCGCGAAGATGAAGGTGAAATCGAAATCGCCAGCTCCGGCAGACTAACGCAGCCGGTAGAGCTTGCCGATATTCGCGGCATGACGCACTGCCACACGGTTTACTCTGACGGCCGGAACAGCATCGAAGAGATGGCCTTGGCGGCAGAGGCCATGGGCATGACCTATCTCACGATCACCGATCATTCACCCAGCGCCCACTATGCCCGCGGCGTCGGGATTGATCGTTTACGAGCGCAGTGGGACGAGATCGCGCGGGTGCAGCAGCGCGTCAAGATAAAGCTTCTGAAAGGCACCGAATCGGATATCCTTGAAGATGGCTCGCTGGACTATCCCGATCATTTTCTGGAGCAATTCGATATCATCATAGCGAGTATTCATTCGCGTCACAGGATGGATGCCGACCAAATGACCCAGCGGCTGTTGCGCGCGCTCAAGTTGCCGTTATTCAAGATCTGGGGGCACCCGCTCGGCAGATTGATCGGATCGCGTCCTTCGCTCGAATGCCGAATGGGTCAGGTGCTGGACGCCATCGCCGAGTCGAAATGCGCCATCGAAGTCAACGGCGACCCGCACCGTCTCGACCTCGAGCCGGACTGGATTCGCGCCGCACGAACCCGCGGTATTAAATTCATTGTATCAACCGACGCCCATTCGATCGGCGGGCTAGGAAGTTTGCACTACGGTGTCTCTACGGCGCGGCGCGGATGGCTTTCGCGCGATGAAGTCCTGAATACGCTCGATGCTGAAGATTTCATGCGAGCCGTTCATCCATGAACCGTGTGTTTGTGCTCTCGCCGGCAAATTGCAATGGAGTGCGCGCCCGGTGGCTGCTCAGGAAAAACAGCCGATCCGATCTGGCACAACGGCTCCGCAGCCCGGGTGTGTCGCTGGGAGAGGTTTTTAGCTTTTTGAGCGCCCTCTATTTTCGCGGCAAGCTCGCCTATGCACAGGTTTTTTCCCGCCCGCCTTCCGATTGCCCGGGAATTCTTATCATCACCCCTACCGCCGGTCTTATGCCACACGATACCATGATCCAACTCGCGAAACTGCGAGGATTTGGCCGCGTCCCCATCCATGTCAAGAACCAGGCCTACTCTTCCTCGCTCCGGCGCACCGCCAAAAAACTCGCTAGACGAATGGGTCCCAATTGTGAGGTCGTTCTTCTCGGAAGTCTTGCCACCCGCAAATATCTAGACATTTTGAGTCCAATTTTCGGCAGCCGGCTCATGGTTCCTGCGGAATTTATCGGTCGGGGGGACATGAGTCGCGGTGGCCTGCTGTTGCGCTCAGTACGAGAAAATCGTGAGTTGAATTATATCAACGGAACTCCTTCCAACCTTCTGCGACCCAAATCGATGCCGTCGGTTCAACTCGCGGCCAGCAGCCGCGATGGATCTTCTCCCGTATAATCGGTTAGTTTGAGCGATGAAGAAATCAAGTGCGTTTAGAATCAAATCGACGTTCTGTCTGTTTTTCTCGCACACGAATGTAGATAAATCTTCTACTATGAAAGAGGGTTGATCCACGCGAGAACGTTCAGGAAGCCCGTGTTTTTGAATTAAGGGGAACAATCCTGCTGATTATCCTATTTTTCACTCGTCGGCCGCATTGCCGTGGACGAGTTGCTTCTTCTGGCACGGCTCTTGCCCAATAGCGCATGGAGAATCAAAAAACAGCATATGTCGAAAAATAATATACTATAGTCAATAGAAATCGGACAAGAGTAGGAGGAGACGCGGAGTATCCTCCGTTCTGAATGGGTCAGACAGTTTTTTGGAGACCGCTTTGATGGATGACTTGCTGATTAACCGCGATCTATCATGGCTTGAATTCAATCGACGCGTTTTGGAGGAAGCCAAAGACCCCTCGGTCCCGCTCCTTGAGCGTGTAAAGTTTCTCGCCATCGTCAGTTCCAATCTTGACGAATTTTTTATGGTCCGGGTGGCCGGTCTGAAGCGCCGCGCCAACAACAGCGAGACATCTTCGGACGGCATCACCGAAGCGTCGGTCTTGACAGCGATATCCCAAAAAGCCCATGAGCTTGTGGAAGAACAGCATCTCTGTTTTCTCAATACTGTTTTGCCGCGGCTCAGAGCTGAAGGGATTCATTTGCTTCGCCCGGAGGAAATAAGCCGCGAGCAAGAAGCAATTTCTGGAAGATTACTTTCAAAAGACGCTTTACCCCATAGTGACTCCGTTGGCCATCGATCCGGGTCATCCATTCCCTTATCTAGCTAACCGTTCGCTTTGTTTGTTTGTGACTCTGAAGGCGAAGGATATTTCGCCTTTGCCTCACACGGAACTTTCTATCGTTCATATTCCAGCTCAAGTTGTCCGGAGGTTCATTCAGCTCCCGAGCAAGGAAGGGCAATACGCATTCGTGTTGCTGGAAGACGTCCTTCGACAGTATTTGCCGCGTCTCTATCATGGTTTTGACCTGCTCTCGACTTATGCCATTCGTGTTACGCGAGACGCTGAATTCGCCCTTGTGCGGCGACGGAATGAGGATTTGCTGATGACCATCGAACAGGGAATCCGGGAGCGCCGTATGGGCGACGCCGTTCGTTTGCAGTATGATCCGGACCTCCCCAAAGAACTATTAACTCAGCTCATGGAAGAACTCGAGTTGACCGGAGAGGATCTCTACCCAGCCAGGGGCTTTACCGCCTTTACTGACTTGTTGCAGCTGTATACGGCCGCAAACGTTCCCCGACTGAAAGACCGCATTCAGCCGGCTTTGGCGCTTCCTTCATTCGACCGCGGTCCCGATATCTGGAATGCCATCAGAAACGGGGATGTAATGATTGTTCATCCCTATCAGTCATTTGACCCGGTCACTCGCTTCGTGGAAGAGGCGGCGAAAGACCCCAAAGTCTTGGCGATCAAAATGACGCTGTATCGCGTAAGTCCGAATTCGCCCATCGCCCAAGCGCTCCTGCGCGCGGCCGAAGCCGGCAAAGAGGTATCGGTTTTGGTGGAGCTTCAGGCCCGCTTCGATGAGGAGGCGAACATCACGTGGGCCAGAGCGCTGGAAGAAGTGGGCGCTCACGTGGTGTATGGATTAGTGGGCTATAAGACCCATTGTAAGGCGTGCCTCATAGTCAGGCAGGAAGCCGACGGCATTCGCCGCTATTGTCATCTAGCCACGGGTAACTATAACGTCCGAACGAGCGGTATTTACAGCGATATCGGCCTCTTTACTTGTCGCGAAAGCTTTGGCGAGGACCTTACGGAACTCTTCAACTTGCTCACGGGCTATGCCCGGCCACAAAAATTTCACCATCTCGTGTTAGCTCCGAGCGGCTTGAGGGAATACTTTATCACTCTCATTCGGAGAGAAGCCGAACGGGCGCGTGCCGGCCAACCCGCCCGCATTATAGCCAAAGTGAATAGCCTTATCGATGTTGCCGTCATCAAAGAACTTTACGACGCCCACCAGGCCGGCGTCCAGATCGATCTTATCGTGCGCGGTATGTGCAGCCTGCGGCCCGGCCTTCAAGGAGTCTCCGAGGGCATTCGTGTCGTTTCGATTGTCGATCGATATCTTGAACATGCGCGAATCTTTTACTTTCAAAACGGCGGTAACGACACTTTTCTTCTGGCATCGGCGGATTGGATGCCCCGCAATTTCGATCGCCGCATCGAAATTGCTTTTCCTATCATCGAACCACGTTTACAAGCATCGTTGAAAGACTTTTTGGAACTACAGCTAGCTGACACCGTAAAGGGGTGGTGGATGCAGCCGGACGGTGATTATATCAGAAGGCCGAATAAGGACCCCGCCGGTCTCCGTTTTCAGGAGCGATTCTATGAAATCTTGCGAACCGGGAACAAGTGTTCGTCCGATAAAGTATCGCCATCGATTGCTCGAGGGAGTCCTACCCTAGGAGGAGCCTGTGAAAGTAACCCTCATACATAATCCCGAAGCCGGCGATGATGCGCAGCCTTCGGGTAATCAAATCGTTCGGCTGATTCGCGAGGCAGGACACAAGGCAAAGTATTTTTCGTCGAAGGATAAAACATGGAAAAAAGCGCTCAAAAAACCTTGTGATCTCATTGCAGTCGCGGGAGGCGATGGTACCGTCGGTAGGGTCGCGAGACGGCTGATCGATAGTCGCGCTCCTATCGCCGTCTTGCCGATGGGGACCGCCAATAACATTGCCCGTACGATCGGCGTCACGGGCAGGAAGTTTGACGATCTGATAGAAGGATGGAATGCCGCGCGCTGTGCGAATTTTGACGCCGCTATAGCCAGAGGTCCGTGGGGATTAAGGTACTTCATCGAAGGCTTCGGAATAGGATTATTCGCCGAGACAATGTTCAGGATCGAGAACGGCCAGCACTCCCAGGTGTCGCGCTCAGAAGATCCCGAAGAAGAGATAGCCGCGGCTCTCAAAGTACTACGAAAGCAGCTATCCAACTATCCGTCGAAGGAGTTGACGGTTCGGCTTGACGGACAGGACCTGTCCGGTGACTATTACATGCTGGAAGCGTTGAATATCCGTTACCTTGGTCCTAATCTCGATCTCGTCCCGCGCGCGCAAATCAACGATGGACTTCTGGATGTCGTTTTTGTTCCCAAAGGCGAGCAAGCCAAGTTGCGCCAATACATTTCTGATCGTATAAAGCGCAAGCGCTCGCGTGTGAACCTGACCGTGCGACAGGGGCGACACTTGCAGGTTGAGTGGAAGAGCTCTCCGGTTCACATCGACGACATGCCATGGCCCGAAGACGAGGATGGCCACCCGATTCTTTCGAATGCCATTGATATTAGAACCGACCCTGGTGCTCTTGTGTTCCTCAAACCCAGATGAAAGCTCGCTAGCCAGGCACCCGGCAGCGGACTGCGGGCGATGTCATGCGTTTAACAAGAGCGCGATGTAACCGATCGCGAAAAGCGTCGCCGTCACTGCACTCAACCAGAAATTCTTCGAACTAAACACGTTAACGCCGAAATTCTGAATCTGATAGAGCCAGGAGCGGCTTCTGATTCTCTCGAAGGAAATCAACTTATCCATTCCCCAACGGCAAATGAGATGGCGCTCGCCGTTTTCGGTAATTCCCACTGCAATGGGATCTTTGTGGATCTCGCGCTTGCCCCAAACCTCGATTTCGTCGAAATAACCGGCTCCCCGGACCATCTCATGGTAAACATCAAACGGAATACCATAAGCAGCCTGAAGGAAAGTATTTGTCTTGCGAAGCAATACTTTCTTGCTGAACGGCACGGACTTCACCGGAAGAAACGCTTTCCACTTCTGCCAGTCATCTTCGGAAATCTTGGGGTAAGGAATCACCGTCTGTGCCTGGCCGCCGATCATCGTGTCTAGCCTATAATTTTCTACGAACATGACCTTCTCCTCTCTTTGGAATGTTTCTCGCCTCTCATCGAGTCATGATGGCTCCTACATTTGACCACAATTACGCTCCCACGCCCTGATAGGATAATGACTCCAATGCAGGATTCGTCAAGAGGGTTCAAATGGGAGGAGAACGTTCATGTGCCCTCTCGTTAATAAATAGATGTTGTCATATTCCCGACACTGGACTTTAGTAAGTGTAGGGTTTTCTTGACGGACGGCCGGAGGACAGGCTGAAAACAACAGCGTTTTCAGCGGGCATAGGGTTTGCTGATCTCTCGCTAAAGCGAAAATGAAGATTTGGTTCGATTGAAAGGACGATTGGCGAAGGGCGTGAAACCGGCTCGGTAGAATTCAACGAATTTGGATCGTTTTGAGAGCGTAGGATGGGAACAAACATCCTAGTTGTTGACGATGATCTCTTCCAGAGGGAACTGATTTCTAAGGTCCTGCGCAAGGATGGTTACCAAGTCGTCGAGGCCTGCGACGGAGCTCTCGCACTGGAAATACTTCAGGCGCTAAGCTTCGATCTGGTAATTACCGATTTTATGATGCCAAAGCTGAATGGGCTTGAGTTCGTCGAGCAGCTACACTCCCTTCATCCACGAATCCCCATACTTTTTATAACCGGTTATCTCTCTGTCATTCCACAAGAGACGATATTGGATGACGTAGCAGAGATTCTTCCGAAGCCTTTTGAGCTCGGTGTTCTCCGGTCAACTGTCCAGCGTCTCCTGATCAACTCAGCATCATGCTAAACCACTCTCCCCACCTAAATTGGCGCCCTGCCGGATAAGCTCATCTTGGACATCGAGGACGGGTACAGCCCGTGGAGCTCTTTTTTGGCGAACCGCGAGGGCGCCACATACACCCGCGGCCTGCCCCGTGGCCATGGAAACCGGCATGACGCGGTAGGAAGAGTGCGCTTCATGAGTTCCCGAGATACATCGACCTGCAACCATAACGCCGTCGGCCTCCCGCGGCAGGAGACACCGCAATGGGATGTCATAGGCTTCCCCGGGCGGTAGGCGCTTTAGCAACGTACCCGTGCCTTCGGGATTGTGGATGTCTACAGGATAAGTGCTGCGGGCAATCACGTCCGGGAACTTTCGCGCCTGCAGAATATCATCCGCCGTGAGCTGATAATCCCCTAGGATTCGCCTTGTCTCTCTCACCCCGATGTTCACTCCGCTTTGCACAACGTACCCCTTTTCAAAACCGGGTACATGACCGCGCAGGAAAGCGGCGATCTGACGCATCTGGCGGCGGCCTTCCCATTCCGCGAACGACAAATCCCACACATCAATCCCCGATACTCTCGTGACGCGCGTGCTATTGACACTGACTTCCCGGTCGTGAGGGGTAGCGAAGAATAGCATATCCTCCCGCGGCAACTGCAGCTTGCCTTCAGCGGCCGCTCTGCGAATAAGATCCCAGAGCCCATGCACCCCACGCCATTGATCGGGGTGTTGCTTCACGTACGCTTCAAAACCTCCCCGATCGAACTCGGTAATCCGAAACATAAGAGTCATGGGCTGCACCAACCCGTCATCTTCTCTACCGATCTCGTAGGGTGCCCCCGCACGAGCCGCGACATCCCCATCGCCGGTGCAGTCGATGACGACGTGGGCGCGTATCACAAGGGGTCCGGACTTCGTTTCAAACACGACCTGTCTTTTATCGTCACTGTCAAAGAGGTCGGTGGCAAAAGCATGAAAGAGAAAATCCACTTTGGCTTCATCTAGAAGATCCAACGCAACGAGCTTGAATATTTCCGGGTCGAAGGGCACCACGTAGCCGGTATTTAAAGAAGGTGCAATGGCGCCCCCCGCCTTCACCAAACGATGCAGGAACGTAGTGACCACTCCAGCGACGACAGGCTCTCCCGCGCCATGGTCGGTAGGGAGCAACGTGACCGCGTCTGGTTTTTCTCGTCTCTGCTGCTGTGTATGAAAGGACATGAGGGGCATCACGAGAGCGGCCGTCGCATTGCCGCCGAGAAAACCATAGCGCTCTGTCAAGATGACCCGAGCACCAGCTTTGGCGGCCCCAAAGGCTGCGCCGAGCCCGGCTGGCCCGCCCCCCACAACCAGGACATCGGTTTCGGCGGCGAGTCGCGCGACGCGAGGCGGGAGACTAACGGAGCCTGCGTTCTTCGGATGGCGAAGGGGCGGCATAAGCTCAATCTCGCGCGCAATTAGTCTGATTTCAAAGATTGCAGGAGATCGCAGAGAATCCGATTGGTTTTTTTGGCGCGTTCCTGCAGGGGAGGAAAATTTTCTTCGAGTTTTTTCTTGATGCGATCCCGCGTGTCCCACGAGCGATCAAGAAACGCACACAGTTTACCGACGTTTAACGCCGTAATGGGAGGCATCGGCATTTCCAAATCGGACAGGAAACCGGAAACCTTCGATGCATAAGGGAGCGCGACAAAGGGAACCTTTTGAATTCCCGCAAAGATCAGGAAATGAAGTCTCATACCCACAACAAACGACATATTCTTGATCAATCCCAGCACCTCGGCTGAAGTATACTCTCCCTTAAGCACATTCGCCCGCTGGGCATTAGCCATCTTCGAGATGACGGCATGAGAATGCTGCGGATCTTTATTCTCTCCTCCCTCCATTGGGACAAAGAGAATCTGGGCATCGAACCGTTCCACCATGTAATCCGCCGTATTGGCGAGAATCGCATGATATTGCTCGATATTGAGATCCGGCGCAGCGGGACCCGGTTCGCGCACCGAAAATCCTACGAGGTGATTATCCGGGTCGATCCCTTCCTTCTTGAGCATATCCTTGGTGAATGATTGTGGCTTCAATAAAAGGGCGGGATCGCTGGTAATCTCGATCTCTTCATTCACCCCTAAATCATTTAAAATTCTTTTGGCTTCGCTTTCTCGAACCGTGATTTTATCGACTCGATTAAGCGTCTCGACAACGAGTTGCTTTGATTCCGGGGTTTTGAAAGGACCGACGCTAATGGCGTAGATAATGACGGGAATGCCTAACTCCTTGGCCCAATTCACATCTCTGAGATAGGTTTCAATCGCTCCGTCGTATAGGATGCCGCCTCCACCGAGGACGAAGAGATCGAGCTTGCGCAGCTCTTCAAAAACTTCATCCTTGTGCATTTCCCGAATCGCAAGTGCTCGGACCTTGTGTCTCCGTTCCGTATCCTTTGGGTTACGTGAGAAGACGACGATGTCCACGTCGAGAGAAGCGCGAAGCTCCCGCAAAATGACCTCGAGAATGGCCTCGTCTCCCAGATTCAATCCGCCATAAGATCCCGAAATGGCAACCCGGTATTTCATGGAGCATCGCCTGAGACTTATTCATCCAATCTAAAGCCGAGCTTAACCGTGACTTGCCAATAATCCACTTTGCCGTCTTCAATATATCCACGGCTCTCAACAATTTGAAACCAACGCAAATCGTGAAGCGTCTTGGATGCTTTGGTAATAGCGCTCTGGACGGCATCTTCGATACTGGTTTTGGAAGAGCCTGTCAGTTCAACCTGTTTGTAAACGTGTTCGTTCATAAAACCTCCAAGGCCAATGTGCCTCTGTTCATGTACTCTTCATGCATTCTGGGTCCATCTATAGATTATGCGGCAGGTAATCATATACTGCGTTTGGAAGATTGCTCAAGAGTCCGCAAGTGGTGTGCCACACATGGAAACGGAGATTTTCAGTCACTTCTTGATCTGAGGCTCTAGTGTATCTGGATTTGCCACCTCTTGCTCAAAAACCAGATCCGGTGCTCCCAATGACCCATAGTGAGTGCGCATCACTCTCGGACTTAAACCACCCGCTTCGGCGACGCATTCGCGAAGTGTCATAAGCTTTCCTCTACCTCCTGGGTCTTGCCGGGCAATGTGTGAAACGTTAAACGTGAGACGTACATGAGTCCTCCTTTCCAATCTCCCAAGCAGGGCGCTCTACCGGAGCTCAGCAGTTATTTCTTCTTGGCCTTCTTACGTGGAACTTTTCCTCCGGCGCGGCGAGCTTCCGACAGCCCAATGGCAATAGCTTGTTTTCGGCTCGTGACCTTTTTTCTCGAACGTCCGCTTTTCAAGGTTCCTCTTTTGCGTTCGTGCATCGCTCTCTTAACTTTCTCCGATGCTTTCCTTCCGTATTTAGCCATATGATTCCCCCTAAATGATCTTTACAGCGGCGAAGATGAATCCCTCGCTTTTTTCATTTCGTGCAAGAGTTGTTCCTGTTTCGGTCACGTTCCAAATTGACAAGAGAAAACAGTGGGGCCGACCAACTTACCGGGTAAGATTGAATATTGAAACGTAACCGATTGAGCAAGATTGTTTCTATATTGTCTGTTTTATCGTACTCGGTAGTATGCAAATGTCTTAATCAAGCAGAGCCGCTTTGATTGCGGCCTCGATCGGTGAGATCGCGTCAGGACAAAAATGTTTGGCGACCTGCAGCAGCATTTTCGCATCATCTGGATCGCATGGAATAAGTATGGTGTCGGATTCGGTTTTCACAGCATTTGTTAGCCTGAAGTAAACCGGAGATGCTTCACTGGCCCGCTTCAGCAGCGAATGATGGTGTTCGGAAGACAATTCAATCAATATCTTGCCTCGCGGCGTTTCGGCCTTGACTGTGAGCTCCATAACTCCTCCTTAAACATGAAACGAAATCTTCGGTGATTCACTGCTAATTTAATTTGCCAATGAAAAATGTCGAGGGGTCGAGGAAAAAATTTCAGTTGTTTAAATCATGCTGATGGGATCACGTACATTCATCCGCCAGATTCCTTACAAACGATGCGTTGAGTCGACCCGGTTTTGACCGTCCCGCGACCCGACGAAATAGGACCTCAAGAATGGAGTGCGCGTCCTCCCGCAGCCAGCGCCGCTTCCCGAAGAGCTTCGGGAAGCGTAGGGTGGGCGTGACACGAACGGGCAATGTCCTCGCTACTGGCGGAAAAGGCTATGGCGGTGGCGGCCTCGGCAATGAGATCGCCCGCCCGCGCGCCAAGGATGTGAACCCCGAGAATACGATCGCTCTTGGCATCGGCCAGCACTTTCACTTTGCCTTCGATTTGACCCAGCGTATGGGCGCGGCCATTGGCGCGGAAGGGAAAGACCCCGCTTCGATAGTCAGTCCCATCCCGCTTCAGATCCTCCTCGGTCTTGCCGACGGAGGCTATCTCCGGATCGGTGTACACCACGTTGGGAATCGTATGATAATCGACATGGCCATAGCCTGTGACAATGCGTTCGACACAAGCAATCCCTTCTTCTTGAGCTTTATGGGCCAGCATCGGACCACCGACGACATCGCCGATCGCATAGACGCCCGCGGCGGACGTTATTGACTCTCGTATAAATAATGGATATCCATTCAATAATCGTTTATGCTATGGGGCATGCGACCCCATGGAACCCCTCAACAGCTAGAAGGACGAAGACGTCGAGCCGTAGCTCTTTTGCGAGCTGGCAAAACGTACCAGTCTGTAGCCGCGACACTGAACGCTTCGATAAGCTCCGTGGTGCGTTGGGCCCAGGGCTTTCGCCGAGGTGGGGCAGCAGCGCTGCGGCCCAAACCAACGCCCGGGCGCCCGCCCCGGTTGTCGAAGTCGCAAAAGCGCAGGCTCCTGCAACTGTTGGAGCAAGGTGCTGGCGCGGCGGGCTATACCACAGAGCTATGGACTCTGCCGCGAATTGCCAAGCTGATCGAGAAACATTTCGGGATTGTCTATCACTCCGGTCATGTGTGGCGGGTGATGATGGGTCTAAAATGGACGTGGCAGAAGCCGGAGCGCAGAGCCACGCAGAGAAACGAGCAAGCCATCGCGCGCTGGAAAAAGCAGCAGTGGCCGGGGTTAAAAAAAAGCCCAAAGACTTGGGGCCCATCTCGTATTCCTCGACGAAAGCGGATTCCTCCTCATCCCTAACGTGCGCAAGACCTGGGCGCCAGTTGGCGATACTCCGATCTTTAGACACAGCTACAGTCGGGAGCGGATTTCTGCCATCTCCGCAGTCACTGTCTCTCCCTCGCGCAAGCGGCTTGGACTTTACTTCCGTTTCCACAGCTCCAATATTACGGGGGTGGAGGTCATCGGCTTTTTGCGTCACCTCCTCTGGCATTTGCACGGACCGATGGTGCTGCTCTGGGATGGTGGCCCCATCCACAGGCGCCTCATCGTCAAGGAGTTCGTTCGCCAACACAAGCGGCTCCATGTGCATCGATTTCCAGCCTATGCCCCAGAGCTCAATCCCGATGAGTTTGTGTGGACCAAAGCCAAACACTCTCTGGCCAATGGTGCGCCAAAGGACATCGTTGAGCTTGGATGTCGGCTCCGCAGCACGATCCATCGCGTCCGGCGCTCTCAACGGCTTCTTTGGTCGTGCATTCATGCTTCGGAGTTACCGTGGCCTTAATTAGCGATATATCCATTATTAGGAGTTCAATAGGTAGTTTTTATCGATGGAGATGTAACCTTTTTGGTCGGTCTTAATGCTCAAAGATTTAAGCTCCAACCCGTCCGTACATGGCAAGCGGCCCACAGCGACCAGGACGCGGTCGCAAAGCGTGGGCTCCTTCCCTTCACACTCGACCACGCAGCGTTGGCCTTCCACACGGACTTCGAGGACACGGCTTTGAAGCTGAAACTCCAACCCTTGCTTTTCGAGAAGCTTCATCGCGTCTCGCGCGATGTCGCGGTCCATCTCCGGCAGAATCCTGTCCATCACTTCGAGGACGGTGACCTTGGCTCCGAGTCTCTTCCACACCGAGCCAAGCTCGAGCCCGACGGCACCGGCGCCGATGACGACGAGATGGCCAGGCACTTCTTTGTAGCTCAAAGCTTCGGTACTGGTAGCGACCCGATCGCCATCCAGATTGATATGCGGCAGGGTGGCCGGCTTGCTTCCGGTGGCGATAAGGATGAACCGGCTCTTGAGATCGATGGCGTCCTTTCCCGCATCGACCAGGACCCGTCCGGGCTCGACAATCCGGCCAGTTCCCGCATAGCGTGAAATCTTGTTCTTGCGAAAGAGCGACTCGACACCCTTGGAAAGAACTCTTACCGTTTTTTCCTTGCGGCGCATGATCGTCGGAAGGTCGAACTGGATGTCTTTAAATCGAATTCCATGATGGGCGAAATCTTCCTTTGCTCTCCAGAAGAGCTCGCTCGATTCCAACAGAGCCTTGCTCGGAATGCAGCCGATGCGCAGGCACGTTCCACCGAGATCCTGCTCCTTCTCCACGCAGCCCACGTTTAGGCCCAGCTGCGCCGCGCGGATGGCAGCCACGTAGCCTCCCGGACCGGCGCCGATGATAACGAGATCGTGTTGTTTTTGTTCCATGTCAAACTTCGAGCAGAAATCCGCGCCGGCAATGAACTGATCAATGATCACCTGAGCGGCATTGACGAAGTCACCGAACTGGGCCTCCCAGAGAACCAGGCCCTCCGGACAATCGAGACTATAACCGTACTCAAAACCCAAAACTCCTACCTCCGAGAGCGGGCTGTTATAAATCTCTACCGGCGCTTGTTTGGAAGCCACGTGCTGAAGGGGAACGTACGATTGTCCATCTTCATAATCATACAGTACGGCATGTCTTTGGCTGAACGTGCCACGGGCGCTATCCTGGCCGGCCAGACGCACGCGGTAACCTGCGCAAGCAAGGCTGGCGAAGGCCAGAGACTCAGCGGCAGCCCAGTCCAGAGGTCGTTTGCCCTGGGCCATTTCGCGCCTGATTCCAATTCCGCGCACGATCTTGGGATGAGGATGAAAATTTTCGGGAAGTCGGGTCTGAGCGTCAAGAAACTCCGAAAGTTTCTCCTTGCCAACCCCGGTATCGATGTCGGCCCCCGCGGGCTCGGGCCCGCCTCTGTATCCACTCCAGATGCCGCGCAAGGCATCAGTTGCCGGGACATAACCCGGGCGGCGCGCCTTGGAGAGATCATCCTCGAGCTTTTTCAAACCCTCGGCTGCAATTTTTTCAGCCTCGCCACGCGTCAACCCGCCCAATTCCAACAGACGTTCTAGATAGCTATCACGCACCGATTTTCGGTTTTCGATGGCGCGATAGAGCACAGGCTGGGTAAAGGAAGGCTCATCGCCTTCGTTGTGTCCCAAGCGCCGATAACAGTACATGTCGATGACCACGTCGCGTTTGAATTGGTAGCGAAAATCGAGGGCGAGCCGAACCACCTGAGCCACCGCTTCAGGATCTTCCCCATTGACGTGGAAAATCGGAATCTGAAGCATCTTCGCCACATCCGTGGCGTAGGTGCTGGATCTCGCTTCGCCGGAGAAGTCGTGAAACCGATCTGGTTATTCACAATGACATGCAACGCGCCGCCGACCGCGTAGCCTTTTAGCTGACTTAAATTGAGCGTCTCCTGCGCGATCCCCTCTCCGGCAAAGCTCGCGTCGCCGTGTATTAACAGAACCAAGCCCCGCTTTCTTTCGGTATCGCCGACGCGGTCCTGCTTGGCGCGCATGCGGCCGAGCGCCACAGGACTGACAAACTCCAGGTGACTGGGATTGAAACAAAGCGATAGGTGAACTTCGCGGCCGGACGCCGTCATCCAATCGTTGCTGTAGCCCAGATGGTACTTTACGTCGCCTCGCCCGGTATAGAGTTCCGGCGCGGTATCTTCGAATTCCCAGAAAATTTCTTGTGGGCTCTTGCCGATGATGTTGGCCAGCACGTTTAATCGCCCGCGATGGGCCATGGCGATGACAATCTCCTGGACTTCTTGCTCGGCGGCCTTGTCGATGGCGAGGTCCAGGAGAGGGATCAGGCTTTCGCCTCCTTCCAGGGAGAACGTCTTGGCCCCGAGGTATTTCCTGCGGAGAAATTCCTCGAAGATGACTGCGTCGGTGAGCCGGGTGAAGATGCGAATCTTTTCCTCCCGGCTGAGTTCGAGACGATTTTGCGTTCGTTCCATGCGCTCTTGCAGCCAGTGTCGCACTGACAACTCGTCAATGTGCATGAACTGGACGCCGATGGACCGGCAATAGGTGTTGCGGAGCCGCTCAAAGATTTCTCGCAGCGAGATCGCGCCATCGCAGAGTGTGTCACAGGAAAAACTTCGAGTCATCTCCGCCTCGCCGAAAGCGTAGAATTCCGGTTCGAGTTCAGGGATGCGTGGCCGGGGTAACTCCAATGGATCGATGGCGGCGATCATATGGCCGCGGACGCGATAATTGCGGATGAGCTCATCAACGCGGTTTTGCATCGCGGTGACTTCGGCCTCACGAGCGCCAAAGTCGCCGTTGCCGACTATGAATGGGTTAAAGATGCCGGGCGGGCGGAACGTTGGACCGAGACGAGGCACCGTCCCACCACGGTCAGAGTTTGATAGGTGTATCGAAATAGCCCCTCCATTCGGCTGGAATGGAAAGTGGATCTTTGAGGTAATCTAGATAAAGTCCTTCAACAAAGGCGAGATTAATGGTGTTCGGCAAACGTTCCGCTTCGCTCATAATCTGTCCTGGTCGCCGCAAATATCCTGGGAGGGCTTCTAAAAAATCCTAACAGATATGTGAATTTTCGCTAGGGCTCAAAACGATCAAGGAGTACAAGCGCGCTGAATCCGAAGCCATTGAAGTGCAAAAGCGAATTGCGTGGGAGTAACTCCCAATAAACGCTAGACTAAGAACGATCCGAGATGGCGATTATGAGGAATCTCCGGCACCTGAAGAACGGCAAGTAATTGCCTTCTGCTGCTTGGTCGGAACCGGACATGAAGGAAAATGGTTTCGCTAATGTTGGCGTTTGAAGTACTGGACCGCCTGCTCATGCTTCTCAGCCGCGGCCCGTGTCTTGAAAGTGCCCAAGTTTCGGCGCTTGCCCGTCTTCGGATTCTTTTTTTTCGAGTAAAGGCGATACTCACCCGATGCTAGCCTGCGAATCATAAGCCCATACCAATTGGCAAAGTAGCTGAAAGAAGGGAGCAGCCGAAAAAGACAGTTCCTTTTCGGCTGCTCCGAATGCTGCTTCCATGAAATTGACTACTCAAACCCAACGAACCCTACTTCCGGGCGCCTGGAGGAAGACTTTGATCGTCGCCCGGCTGTTTCTGAGTCGGCTCTACGCTCTTTCCCGACGTCCCACTGGTCGACGGTTTTGAGCTGATCTTCACGCCCAGTTGCTCTGCGGTTTCTTGATCGACCATACCGGTCACCGTCAATCCTTTATCCTTCTGAAAAGCTCGAATCGCCGTGCGAAATTCATTGTCCGCAGCGCCGTCGATCTTGCCTACCTTATACCCCTTCGCTTGCAAAGCTTTCTCGACTACCCTTATATCATTTTTTGATAATTCGGGGGTTCCGGGCTCCGCACCGCGCGGGATATTCTGATCGGTCCCGGGTCGGGTCTGATGAGTTGGTTTGTCGCTAGTAGCTTTTTGCGCCCATGCGGGACTCGATACGAAACCGACTGCCCCGCTGAGGATCATCGCTGTTATCACCGATTGTTTTTTCATTAATTTCTCCTTCTTCTAAAAATTTGTCTTCTAGGGAATCCCTGCTGATTAAAAACGCAAGAGCTATGCCAGAGCATATCCTTTCGCTAGCGCGGTAAAAACCGGAAAGAAAAACGACATACAATAGGGAATCCGGTTTATGTGTCGGCTAATCGATGTCACTTTGTATCTCCGAGCCGTACTTGAATTTTGCGCTGCGAGAAACGGCGTAGCGCCGCTCGACCAGTTTTACTTATGCTGCTTTTTTTGTAGGATCGCCTTTGCCTTCTCCAATTCCCTCTTTCGAGTCATAGATAGACTTTTGCCAGCTCGGTTAATGAAATATTGGATCATCCGGATGCCCGAACCGATGCCCTTAGGACTCACCCTCCCCTTCGCCATAGTCTTGGCGATCGTTTGCGCGTCTTTCGTGAATAAATCTTTGGGTGGATTAGTGGAAACCGTCTTTACCTTGCGGACCCATTTTTTCGGTTTAACCATCGCGCTATCTGTGGGGTTGCATCTTTGGTTTGGGTCGTTAGGTCCAGCCTGAAAGGTCACCTTCAAATTCGCTCATGCGAAGGTTTATGCCTGCCGATCCATTCCTGACCCTTGTCGACAACCTTTTCGGCGCCGTCGCGAAGTTTGTCCGCCTGTTGGTTCAGATAATCCATTCCTTCATTGGTGCGGCGGCGAATATCCTCTCGGATCTCTTCGCCGGAGCGCGGAGCCAGCAATAAACCGGCCGCCAGGCCAATGCCTATGCCGATCAAAAGATAGGGAACTCCGCTCCCTTCATCGTTCCTAAACATCTTTGTTCCTTTCCATCTATTTTGCTTAGACGCTATGATTGTTTCTGCACTTGAAGATTATTCTTGACACTTTTCACTCCGCCGACTTGACGGGCGAGTTGTTCGGCCTTGGCCTTCTGATCCGCGGATTCAACGATCCCATTGAGCGTAACGACCTGGTTGGTGGTATCGACGTCAATGCGCGTCAGGTTCGCGGTCTTTTCTCCCACCAGTTTGGCCTTTACCGAAGCGGTAATAGTCGAATCATCCATGTACTGACCTGCGGTCTCGCCCGTCATGGAGGTGCACCCGCTCACCACCAACAGGGCCGCTAATACCATCGACGATATCCTTAATCGTTTTATCATTTTTCATTCCTCCTTTTCTTGGACTTACCTTCTTGTTAATAGAGCGAAATGACTCGTCATACGCGACCCATAACGAGCAGTAGGATCAATACGACTAAAATAAGCCCCAGACCACCGCTCGGGTAATAACCCCAGCCCGAGCTATAGGGCCAGGTCGGCAATGCTCCGACCAGAAGCAAAACGAGGATGATCAACAAGATTGTTCCCATAAGACCTCCTTTCCATATCTCGATAAAAAACCCCATGATTTTTATTTTGGACTCGCGATAACGTGAGCACACACTCGGGCCTTCTCCACGAACTCTCCTCCGTCCGCATCCTCCCCCCGGGCGGGAGAAGTCCGATGATTAAATGGCTCTTGTTTTCCGGGCGGCTTCCGCATCCGTCTCCTGGCGTTCGAACCATTGGTCCGCCCAGCGGCTTACCTCTTGTTTTTTGTCGCCGTAACGGGCTTGCAAAGTTCCCTGGAACTTTTGATAGTCGCCTTCGATCTGCAGCAAATCGTCATCGGTAAATTGTCCCCATTGCTTTTTTAGCTCGCCTTTAAATTGAGTCCACCTACCCTTAAATTGATCTTTGTTCATAACGGCTCCTTTCTGGTTTTGTCTTCGTGTTTTTGTTTTTTTCTACGTCTTGTGATCTCGAGATTACCCAAAGCATGTGCCAACCGAGCGAAGGAGGGGATCGCTGTTGTTTTGTAAAGATTTATTTCGTGCTGGATCGTGAGCGATCCATCTTTGTCCGAGCTTCGCGCACAAGGTGGAAGAAAAAAACAGACGCTAGCGTTGGATGCTCTAAACACAACTATCGCGATGCGAGCGATGTCTATTGAGTAAGTGGATTGTCAGAAACCGGACGGAAGTTTTTCTGTGTGCTCCAGAAAGATGTTGAATCAAAAAACGGTTCGTTGAGAGGCAGCGCCTTGTGCATGATTTTTGCTGTTGTCACAGATTGCCTCCTTTTTGAATTCCTGTGCGATGAGGCGATGGTGGTTTTTGTCGCCGAAAATTCAGCTGTAGATTAGAACTTTAGGGCCGCTTCTCTCTTTTTACGGGCCGCGAAGAAATAAAAGGCCGGTATTTGGCGACCTTAGAGAATAGGTTCATCAGCGGCTTAGGTTTTAAGACAAACCCATGGTATGAGAGTGGTCCGGATTATTGTGCGCATTTTAGATACAAAATAAGTATGATATCTAGGACAGCCACGCGCTATTGGTGGAGCATTACGGTAGTGGCTAAAAATTGGGAATATTGAAAGAGGAGACCGATTTCGTTAGAGCGTATTGAAGTAGGCTCATTAGAGGTGAATAGATAGTCTATCCGACGAGCGGCTAACCCATGGCCGCAAGAGAGAAAAGCCAATGAGTAAAGAAAACGGACAGCCCCTGAGAGCGGGAAAACTGTTAGTGGTCGATGACGACAGCAATCTCGTAGAGCTTGTTTCTATGAAGCTTCAGGCGGCGAACTATGAGGTGGCCACCGCCCTTAAGGAGGAAGAGGCCCTCAAAGCCGCCACCAGCGATGTCTTTGACCTTTGTATTGTCGATCTTAAGCTTTCCGGGCGAAACGGGATCTCTCTAATGACGGAACTGCACTCGGTCAACCCCGAGATGCCGGTCATTATACTGACCGGTCATGCCAGCGTGGAAAGCGCTGTGGAGGCGATGAAGAAGGGGGCCTACAGCTACCTGACCAAACCCTTTAACACCCCCGAACTATTGTTACAGATCGAGCGGGCGTTGGAGAACCGCCGGCTGAACTCTGAGATCCAAAGACTGAAGGAGCTTTTGGAGGAGCGATACGATTTTACGAACATCATTGCGAGAAGTGAAGGGATGCGAAAGGTCCTCGACGTGGTCTCGCGCATCGCCTGTACCGAATCGACGGTATTTCTGCAGGGGGAGAGCGGCACGGGCAAGGAAATCGTGGCCAAGGCCATCCATCTCGCGAGTTCACGGAAAAATAAACCCTTTGTGGCCATCAATTGTGCGGCCCTGCCCGCAACCTTGCTCGAAAGCGAGCTTTTCGGTCATGAAAAAGGGTCGTTCACGGGCGCCAACCGAAGCACGAAGGGCCTGCTCAGCCAGGCCGATGGAGGCACGATCTTCTTAGATGAAATCGGCGATATGCCGGCTTCCCTTCAGGCTAAACTCTTGCGCGTGTTGCAGGAGCGTGAATTTTATCCCGTGGGCAGCGAGAAGCCGGTTCAAGTCGATGTCCGCATCATCACCGCCACCAATAAGGATCTGCAGGCTGAGGTCAAAGAAGGCCATTTCCGCGAGGATTTGTTTTACCGGCTTCACGTGATTCCGATTCATCTGCCGCCGCTTCGCGAGCGAAAGGAAGATATCCCGCATTTGGCCAACCATTTTCTAAAAATCATTTCCCAGCAGATGAAAAAAGAGGTCAAGGGTATTACCCCCCAAGCGATGCAGAAGCTCATGCTTCACGATTGGCCGGGCAACGTCCGGGAACTGGAAAATTGCTTGGAATATGCCGTGGCGATGACCCCCCTGGATACGATTACCGAAGAGTTTGTCCTCCAGACCCGGCCCTCTACCCCGGCGCTATCCCCGCAACAAGAAACCGGCCCCCAGATGCACATCGCGCTCAACGGGCCGGTCAAATCTTACAGGGATGCCCGCTATCTATTTGAAAGGGATTATCTGGTTAGGCTCCTGGAGCTTTGCGGCGGCAAAGCCAGCGAGGCGGCAAAACTCGCCGGCAAGTGCCGCACCGACTTCTATGAGCTACTTCGAAAACACGAGATCAAGATCGAAAATTTCAAGGCCGCCCCCAACGTAGCCCATACGGAGTGACGCTCAGGGAGAAACCTCCGGAGTCTCCTCAAAGAAAAACACTGATATTTTTCGCTCTCAAAACCGCTTGGTCTAGAAGAATCATTCGTCGAGCGATCTTTAGTCCGCCGTTTACGTGCCGCAGGACATCTTTTCTTGCTCCGACAAAGAAATCTTCATCCTTCTCCATGCGCGTGCGATAGACAATAAAGTTTGAATCGACTTCCAATTGGGTGCCGTCGTCTTTTCTTATTCGAATATTCGAAATCAGATGGCGAGTACGCGAGGGAGGCATTTCAGCCCAGGCGCTCTTTGAGTAAAACCTCTCGACTCTTATCCGAAGAGTTTCTTTACTATCGTTGAAATAATAGCTCTCGCCCGGTCTGGATAACTCTTCGGCCATCTCCTTGGGCCGGTCCAAGGGATTGAAGCGGACGGGCATCCAGTAATGAGTGTCGTCGGTGAAGAGCTCGAGCCATTCCCGTAGCCGTCGCTCGTCCAACAGGTCGGCTTCCAGGTACAAAAAATCTTCGACCCTATGGCGCAGGTCGCTATCCATGTTTCGCGCTGTTGAGCTCGCGCCAGCTCTTCGCCTCGAGCACCTTGGCCCAATGCATGTAGAGGCTCAACTGGTTCGAATCGCTCCATCGGCTGGCTAACCGCCCCGGCAAATCGCTCTCCGTAATCTCCTCGCTTACGCCCATTTGATAGTTCGCCGGGAAGCGTCTGCCGATCACGCTGCGCGCCGCGGCGGTCACCTGAATCCAATTGTCCATATCGTCTTGTTCAAACACCCCTGTAGGGCTGAAACGATACTGCGAGACGAAGCGCATCACGTCCTTGATGTTCGCGGGCGCCGTTTTATCGACAATGGCCCAGCTCCAAATCTCCATTTTGTCCGGCCCCCGTGGATGCCACACACGAAGGGTGCGGGTGAGCCAGTGAATCGACAGATTGGGGAAAACCGTTCCCGCCGAGGGCGCCACCTTGCGCGCTCGGGTAGCACCCAATCGGCTTTCAATCTCCGGAGTATGTTCTTTCATATATTCCACCAGCTCGACAACCGGCTGCGCAAACCAGGGACCCGCATCATCCGGCGGACAGATCCACGCCACCAGAACGTGACCGTTGCCACAAGAAATCTGGCGGCCCTTGTTCCATTTTCTCGTCTCGCTCGTCGTCGTATCGATGCCCAGCTCCCGCGCCGAGCCGTGGGTACTAGCGATGTGATATCCATCGCCGCCAAAGTTTTCCGCTGCCGTTTTCCAGTTGGCATCCACCACCCAACGGTGCGGCCCGCTTACCTCCGTGCCCCCTTCCCTCCGGTCCAGAAGAATATCCAGGTACCAAGCCATGTCGCCAAGATATTCCGCCAAAGTCGGTGCCTCGGGATCGAAAGTCGCAAAGATCAATCCCTTGTAGCTGTCGAGTTGCGCGACCGGAATCAATCCCCATCGATCTCGATCCAGGTCGCGGAAAGCCTCGGCCATCGGCACGATGGCAAGCTTGCCCTCCGTGGAGTAGGTCCAGCCGTGATAGGAACAGGTGAAAAGTTTGGCGTTACCCCGGTCGGCACGGCACACTCGGTTACCCCGGTGGCGGCAGAGGTTCAAAAAGGCGCGGAGACGCCCGGTTAGATCGCGGCACAAGATGACCGGCTCTTCCCCCATATACGCCGTGACGAAATCACCCGGATTGGGAACCTCGCTTTCGTGGCCGAGATAGAGCCAACAGCGGGCGAAGAGCCGCTCGCGTTCCAGCTCGTAGATCTCAGGGTCGGCAAAAATCCGCCGGTTTACGAGACCGGCTTCTGGATCGACAAGCGTCTTGATCTTCATTCGATGCTTCCTTTCGAATCCATCACTCCATTACTCCATCATTCCAATACTCCAGTCTTAGTCCTCCACAACCGAGACCGCAGCTTCGACTCCTTTTTTCGCCAGCTCCTGCAAGTACTCGCGATGAATCTCGGGCGGTTCTTCTTCCATGGGGATCATTGTCCATAGCGGATTGCGAAACCGGTCGTGGCTATATTTTGGGCTGTCTCCCCGCATGGCGAAGTGGCGCATGGTTCCCTTCCCGGTATTGAAATGACCGTGCCACATGAGGTCTCCGGGCGAATAGACCGTGCCGACGTGAAACTCGTGTCGCACCCGGGGTTCGCCGTCTTTCCAGAGCATCACGTAGCCTTCTCCCTGGGTGATGATGATCACGGCCCCGGGACCGTGGCGGTGAAAAGTGCTGCGGGACCCGGGGGGAAACTCCGACACGTGACAGCCGTAGGTGGTGTCCGCCAGGGTGTAACGCATGTGTTTTACACCGTTGCCCTTCATCGGAAAATCATCGAGCACGAACTGATTGACATCCGGAACCAGATTGGTTTCCCAATATCGGTCCGCCATATGTTTATTAAAGCGCAGAAACTCCTGCCCATCATGAAAACGGTCGCGGAAGTTAAACGGGTTGCGAAAGATAAAATCTTCATTGTGAAAAATATTGATCATGCGCGGGCAGGTGGTTCCGGCAAACAATCGGACCGGTTCGTCCCGGGAGCCGTTGAAATGTTGGTAAGAGGAGTTCAAGGGAATGGCGAAGACCGCACCCGGTCCCCACTCGAAGGTCACTTTAGCGGTTCCCTCTTGCCACACCGAAGTGGCGCCCCGTCCTTTGACAATATAGATGATCTCTTCAAAGAGGTGGCGCTGGGGTAGAGTTTGGCTGCCGGGCGGGATTTCACAGACATAGACGTCGGTTTGTTGTTGGTTGGCGAGATTGAGAAAGCAACCCGCGGCTCCCATTCTTTCCCAGCGGCCAAGCTCTAGTTCCATCACGTCGCTGACGACGTGCCCCCGGATGATTGGAATTCCTTCCTTGGCCTGCAGCTGATCGTAAGGCGTCGGTCCAAAGTCGAGATGCTCCCGAAAAGGCAAAAGCATGTTTGAGTCTCCTCCGCAGTTTCACATTTGTAAGCACAATCGTCCACCGGAGACAACCGATTCGCGATCTTGAGTATTGCGTGTCGAGGTTTGCTCGAACACTCACTGTCGCCGCCACTTTTTAGAGCAGTAACTGCATAAAAATTAGACTCCGCACTACCCCAAACGGAACCATCTGAACTGCCAACCACTCATCGCGCAAGTAAAATCACGAAAGTGACTCTTGGTACGTTTTCTGCTCCTTAACCGATAAGTCAGCACGGAGGAGGTCCAATCCCTCCTGAGACTTTCTCCAACTCACCGCGGAGATGGTATTCGCTGCCGTCTCCCGGTGAGAAAATTTTCTGGCCAAATGGAAAACAACGCGTTAGGAGATTGAGACTCCTCGATGCTACCCAGAGAAATGCGACCTGGCTCTATCGCGTACTTTTCCATGGAGGTTGGTCTCGACCCTTCAATGCCCACCTATAGCGGCGGCCTCGGTATCCTTGCCGGAGATACCTTGCGTGCCGCCGCCGATCTCGGTCTCCCCATGATCGGCGTAACCCTTTTGCACCGCCAAGGTTACTTCCGCCAACACTTGGATTTGACAGGCAACCAGCTTGAGAGCCCCGCAGTTTGGAATTTTGAAGAGGTTCTGGAACCTATGGCGCCGCGTATCCTGGTGCCCATTGAGGGGCAACAGGTTCACCTTTGCGCGTGGCGTCACTTGGTCCGTGGCGTGTTCGGCCACACCGTTCCGGTTTACTTCCTCGATACCGGTCTCGAAGACAACAGTCCCGGAGAACAGAGCCTGACGGATTCGCTCTACGGTGGAAACTCTTACCACCGCCTGTGTCAGGAAGTCGTGCTGGGAATGGGCGGCATGGCGATGCTGGACGCCCTCGGCTTCAAGAACATCAATACCTATCACATGAACGAGGGACATGCCGCATTGCTGACCCTGGCGCTTTTAGAACAGCAAACAAACGGAGGGGGGCTGCCGGCGGCAAGCGATTGGGACAGAGAGGCGGTTCGACAACGCTGCGTCTTTACTACCCACACTCCGGTGCCGGCAGGGCATGACCAATTTTCTATTGATCTTATCAGCCGTGTTCTGGGGCCAGAACGATTGGCCGCCTTGGAGACAATGCAGTGTATGTCGAACGGCTCCCTAAACATGACCTATCTGGCACTGCAGCTGTCTCGTTACGTTAATGGCGTGGCCATGCGCCACGGGGAAATTTCCCGCAATATGTTTCCCCACTATCCCATTGACTCCATCACCAACGGTGTCCACGCTTTGACCTGGACCTCCCTCCCCTTTCGCAACCTTTTTGATCGTTACATTCCGGAGTGGCGGCGCGACAATTTCTATTTACGTTATGCCACAAAAATTCCGCTGGCAGATGTGCGCCGCGCTCACACCCTCGCCAAACGCGAATTATTGGCCAGGGTCGCCCAGCGCACGGGAACCCATCTCGCCGAGAATGTCATAACGCTCTGCTTTGCCCGCCGAGCCGCAACCTATAAACGCGCCGATTTATTGTTCGAAGATCTCGAGCGCCTCAAAAGCATCGCCCAGCGGGCCGGCCCGTTTCAGGTGATCTACGGCGGGAAGGCCCATCCTCAGGATGACGAGGGGAAAGCCGTGATCCGGCGGATTTTCGAGTTTGCGGCCAGCCTGGGGGACAATGTCCGGATTGTCTATATAGAGAACTACGACATGGAGTTGGCTCGGTCGCTCTGCGCAGGAGTGGATCTCTGGTTGAACACTCCACAGAGGCCCATGGAGGCTTCTGGCACGAGCGGCATGAAGGCAGCCCTCAATGGCGTTCCGAGCTTGAGCATCCTGGACGGCTGGTGGATCGAAGGTCATGTGGAAGGGGTCACAGGCTGGGCCATCGGCGACCGCTACGACAGCGGGATTGACCTTGCCGAAGAGGCAAATTCTCTCTACGACAAACTGGAGCATGTCATTCTGCCCTTGTTTTACGGCCAGCCCGAGGCCTATACGGAGATCAGGCGCTCAACCATCGCGTTGAACGGCTCATTCTTTCACACGCAACGCATGGTGTTGCAGTATTTGCGGAATGCCTATTTGGGCGTTGAACCCTAACAGATTGGAATACTGGAATGATGGATGTAAAACCCAAAATTCCAACACCCCATTTCCCCTAAAACCCACCGCCCAGGTCGGTCAGGACGTGCTCGAATTTTTTTCTGAATGCTTCTGTCGATAGCGGTTTTTCACCACTGGAAACAGCGCGCGCCAATTTTTCGAGACGTTCAAGATTTTCGAAATCCTCCCGTTCCAATCGAATCATATACTCGCGGGCCACTTTGTAGGCGGGCTTGGAGATGTCGACGGGCCGCACGGACGTCTTTTTTGTTCTCGAGTCCATGAGGTCTTCGAACTTGAGATAACGCAGCTGGCCGTCAACGATGCAGACGAGGGCTCCATCGATTCTTGATGTCGATTCGTCAGGGTTTAAAAGAAATTCCACCGCGCCATAGCCGAGGGTCTTCACGTACTCGCAATCAAAAGCTACCGGTGGAGCGCAACGAAGTTCATAACCGATGGTTTTGTGAACGATGGTAAGATTCTGGCCACGCTCCGCGAAACGCCGTTCAACCAGATTCTTCAAAATGTAAGCCAGATCAAGCTCGGCAAGGCGGAGATGGCCGTAGCTGTCGTGCAGAATTTGCACGCCCTCGATGCTTGTCAGCTCTTCCACAGGCATGCGTTCAAGCAACCCCTCGGCGATGACCGCGACCCCATCATGTCGTTGCCATAACGCTTGCCGCTTTAAGATGGCGCCCTCCAAGAGATCTCCTACCGTTTTAAGGTGAACAGAACCGGGGAATTCCTCAGGTATCACGGAAAGTGTAGCGCCGGCGGCTTTGCCGACGCCGAGCGCTAGATGCCCTGCGGTTCGTCCCATGACCACAACAAAATACCAGCGATGCGTGGTGCGGGAATCCTCCATCAAGTTATGTACAATTTCAAAGCCGTGCTGGCGCGCTGTTTCAAAGCCGAATGTCGGCATTTCTCCCGGCAGCGGCAGATCATTATCAATGGTCTTGGGGACATGACACACTCGAATCCTTCCGGCCGAGCACTTGGCCACCTGGCTCGCCGCGTACATCGTATCGTCGCCACCGATCGTTACCAGGTATCCGACCTGTAGCATTTTTAGGACGGCAACAACCTGTTCCATGTCCTTGGTTTTTTTGGTCGGGTTCGCGCGGGATGTGTTGAGAATCGAGCCGCCGGCGAAGTGAATCCGGGAAACGTCGTCGTGATCAAGAAGTTTGGTCCGGTCGATTCTTCCTTCCATCAGGTGAGAAAATCCGTCGTAAATCCCGACGACCTGATGGCCGCGATTACCGGCCTCAAGGGTGACAGCACCGATGGCACCATTGATCCCCGGAGCCGGCCCTCCGCCAACGATGATGCCGACTCGATCTCTGCCGTCCGAAGGACGCGATGAATTAGCCGTCATGACTGCTATCGTCTCCGATTAATCTCACCGATCGTTTCGTTATTAATGTTTGTTCGAGCGCAATTGACGTGCCATACCCGGTTAACAAAAAGCCGCGGCCGCTAGCGCCGCCTCGGCCTATGACATCCGATCAAATAGTAACGAAAAAGTGATTGAATGTTGAAACTTGCTCTAAAAATATGCAGCGGGTGACTGAATTCTCATCACGCGGAATGAGCTCTCCGGTCATTCTCTCCGAGAATACCTCTACCACGTGCGTCGCGTCGCGGAATAGAAGTTGCTTTCATTGAGTGACGAAAGTCTAATTTGCAGTGGCCGAAACTTTCTTTGAACCGTAGTATGCGGGGAACAATGAGTTATGTCTACCAAAATCGCCATTAACGGATTCGGCCGCATTGGCCGGCTTGCCCTACGCGCGATGCTCGAACGACACAAGCAAGAGATCGCTGTTGTCGCAGTCAACGACATGGCTGACTTACAAACCAATGCGCATCTCTTCCGTTACGATTCAACTTACGGAATTTTTCCGGGGCGGATCGAGACGGACGAGGGAGTCTTGAAAATCGACGATTGGGAGATCATCGTTCTCAATCAAAAAGACCCCCCGCGGTTGCCGTGGCAAGCGCTCGGCGTCGATATCGTTATCGAGTCCACCGGCGTCTTTACCGACGGCGCTCAAGTGCGGGCCCATTTGGAAGCGGGAGCAAAAAAAGTCATCATCACTGCACCCGCGACGAACGAGGACATCACGTTGGTCTTGGGGGTCAATGACTCCGCCTACAATCCAGACAAACATCATATCGTTTCCAACGCCTCCTGCACGACGAACTGCTTGGCTCCGGTGACAAAAGTGCTGCAAGAGATTTTTGGCATCGAGCGCGGGCTGATGACCACGACGCACTCCTACACCAACGATCAACGGACGTTAGACCTCATGCACAAAGACCTGCGCCGCGCGCGCACTGCGGCCATGAACATCATTCCAACCACTACGGGCGCGGCAAAAGCGATCGGCCTTGTGATGCCGGAACTAAAAGGCGAACTCCATGGACTGTCTCTCAGGGTGCCCACTTCCACTGTCTCCATTGTCAACTTGGTGGTCGACCTCGAGAAGCCTGCGTCAACCGAGGCCGTTAACGACGCTTTGAGAACCGCTGCGGACGGTGCTTTAAATGGCATCTTGGGTTTTTGCGACGAGCCACTGGTTTCGAGCGATTTCCGCGGCAACGCCGCGTCCTCAATCGTTGATGGTCCATCCACCGTAGTCATGGAAGGTAAAATGGCTAAAGTTCTATGCTGGTACGATAACGAGTGGGGCTACAGTTGCCGAGTGGGTGATCTGGCCGCCTTTATGGCTGAAAGAGAACTGTAACTCCGCGCCACCACCGAGTTTAACCGCTATTGCGAAGCCCCGCCGCGATACCGTTGATCGTCAGAAGGACGGCCCGCTTGATTCTCTCATCGGTGTGGCCGCTTCGATAACGTCTGAGGGCTTCACTTGAAGGTGATTGAGCGGGTCGATGTAGGGCACATGATTACGAAAACTGCGCGCGAGCCAAGGGTTACAATCGAGTAATGCGGCTTGCTGGGTGATCGTTAGCAAGTGACGGATGCTAGACTGGATCTCCTGGCGGATACGGCCGAAGATGCGCTCACGCAACTCATTATCGGGAACCAGATCGGCCTAAAGCGACGCGATGTGAATATCGCTTTTGGCCAGCACCATGTCCATGTTGGACAGTAACGTACTAAAGAAAGGCCAGCGGCCGTACATCTCGCGCAGTAGCTCCGTGCCGGCCGGCCCACGCCGCGCGAGGAAAGTATCCACCGCGGTCCCAAAGCCGTACCATCCCGGCAGCATAATACGCGCCAGCGACCAACTGAAGACCCATGGAATGGCCCGTAGGTCTTCAATGCACTCCAAGGTCGTTCGCGAGGCAGGTCGGCTGCCTGCATGGAGTTCCGCGATTTCGCTGATGGGCGTAGCCGCACGGAAGAAGTCGACGAACCCGGCAGTCTCATAAACCAGCGAGTGATACGCGCCGTAGGCTTCCTTCGACAGTTCCTCCATTGCCTCAAGGTAGGCATTCTCTACTTTTATACTGGGCCTCACCAATGTTGCCTCCAAGGTCGCAGCCACGAGGGTTTCCAGGTTTAGGCGACCGATGTCTGGATCGGCGTATTTGCTGGTAATGACTTCCCCCTGCTCGGTGATGCGAATCTGTCCTGATATCGTTCCCGGCGGCTGGGCTAGAATAGCTTGATAACTGGGTCCGCCGCCCCGTCCTACGGTTCCACCCCGGCCGTGGAACAGGCGCAGCTTTAGACCATATCGGCGACACACTTCCACCAAACCGACCTCCGCCTTATACAATTCCCAGTTCGATGTTAGGTAGCCGCCCTCTTTGTTGCTGTCCGAATAACCCAACATGATTTCCTGCACATCTCCAGAGCCCGCCAGGAGCCGGCGGTACAGAGGCAAGCTCAAGAGTTCGTCCATGATCGCCGTCGATTGGCGCAGGCCGCCGATGGTTTCGAACAGGGGCACAATGTTCATGGCAAGCCCCGGTCGCTCGCCCGGACGCAGGAGACCCGCCTCCTTCAGTAACAACAGAGCTTCAAGCAGGTCGCTCATCGCCGTGGTGGTGGAGACAATGGTGGTCGGCAACGCTTCGCGCCCGTAGCGTTGGTGCAGTTCGGCTGCGGCGTCGAAGATCTGCAACTCTTTTTGCGTTTCGTCGCTATAAGAAGCGTGGGGAGAGCGCAGCAAGCGCGGCAGCATCAATTCCTCCAAGAGCCAGCGCTGCCGGTCGGATTCGTCCAGCCCACGGTATCCTTCGCGGCGTGCGCCCACAAGAAAAAGTTCGGCCACGACCCGTTCTTGCACCGAGCTATTTTGCCTGAGATCCAAAGGCGCCAGATGGAACCCGAACACCTGAACGGCTCGTCGCAGGGTGCGCGACCGGCCGCGCGCAATGCGACCGGAGCCGTGCCCCACAAGGGAATCGGCAATGATCTTCAGCTCTCGTCCCAGCTCCTCCGGGCTGGTATAGGGGTGAATGTTGGTATGCGGCGCCCTCTCCGCCGCGAGCGGGTCAAAGGCACGTGACGTCATGGCAATCCGGCTGTAGATTCCGCTTAACGCCAAACGGTAGGGTTCGTCGCGACGGTGCTCGGATTCGTCCGAAGAAAGCGCAGCAAGCTCTTGCAGCTCCGGAGTCACCTGCACGAGCCGGAGGGATTGCGAGAGTTCCATTCGCAGCTGACGAATTTGCGTCAGATAGAAGTCGAAGGCCACTGAGGACTGGCGGTAGAGCGCATAGCGGATAACGTCGTGAGTCACGTAAGGATTGCCGTCGCGGTCGCCGCCAATCCAACTACCCAACCGTAGGAAGCCGGGAACCTCAAACCGGGTGCTAGGCCAATGGACTTCGAGAAGATCTTCGAGCGCGCCGTAAAGCCTCGGCAGCTGCTCCAGAAAAGTCGTGCCATAATACGAAAGGCCATTGTCGATTTCATCGCTCACGGCAAGCCTCAATTCTCTCAGAATGCGGGTCTGCCAAAGAGTCAGAATACCCCGGCGGAGCCCTTCTTCGTTCAGCGCCTGTTCCTCCGCCGTGTGGCGAAATCGGTCGCGTCGATCGAGGAGAATGGCAATCTCCCGCAGGCAGTCGAGAATACTCTTACGCTGCACCTCCGTGGGGTGAGCGGTCAGAACCGGGGAGATCAAAGCGTTGCAAAGAAAACCCTGCAGATCTTGCGGCGCCACTCCGGCATCCGCTGCGCGCTTAAGGGCGATCGCCAAGCTGCCTTCCTGAGGGGGTGAGCCCGCCAATTCGTAGGCACGCCGGCGCCTGTTGTGGTGCAAGTCCTCGGCGATGTTGCTCAGCTGGGAAAAATAGGTAAACGCCCGGACCACCGACATGGTTGCGTCGCGACTCAATTCCCTGAGCGTCGTTCCGAGTTCGTCGCGCGCCTGCAAATCGCCATCCCGGCGGAAGCGAACGGCCGTCTGGCGAATGTGCTCGACCAGGTTGAAGGCCTCTTCTCCTTCCTGCTCGCGCAGATTTTCGCCAAGCAAACGTCCGAGAAGCCGAATGTCTTCTCGTAAGTGCAGGTCTTTATCGATAGCCGGATCGGGCCCTTCGTCGAGGTTCATGGCGCCTCCGAAATCGCCGCTTTTCTCCGCCTTTCCAGGCGAGCTCGGTTTAGCCCCGGCCGATGTTTTGATTGCCAGGTCCGTTTCGAGAATTGGTTCCGCAACTAAGGAACTTGGAGGCAAAACGCATACCAAAGACGTGTCTGAATAACCTGCGAGTGCTTCGAACAACCGCTGAAATTGAAGCTTATGCCTGAAAGGTTCTTTCCAGGCATAGGCCAGGTAGCCTTGATCCCCTGTTCGGTTTGCCCTATTTTACCCGCAAACTAGCGAGATGAATCACTCGTCCAGAACTAGAAAGACTTCGCGACTGGCGAACTTCAAATGGTGGGAACGCGGCATCATCTATCAGATCTATCCGCGCTCGTTTATGGACAGCGACGGCGATGGCGTGGGAGATCTCGCCGGCATCCGGAGCAAACTCGCCTATTTGCAATGGCTCGGCGTTGACGCGATCTGGATCTCGCCCATCTATCCATCGCCGATGGCGGATTTCGGCTACGATATCAGCAACTACACCGATATCGATCCGATCTTTGGCTCTCTCAGTGATTTCGACATGTTGCTTGCCGACGCCCATGGACGCGGCCTGAAAGTGCTGCTCGACTACGTTCCCAACCATACTTCGGATCAACATCCCTGGTTTCTCGATTCGCGCTCGTCGCGCGATAGCGCTAAGCGCGACTGGTACATTTGGCGCGATCCTAAAACGGGCGGCGGTCCGCCCAATAATTGGCTTGCAAATTTCGGCGGCGGCGCTTGGGAATGGGACGAGAAGACCGGGCAATATTACTATCACGCCTTTCTAAAAGAACAGCCCGATCTCAACTGGCGCAACCTTGATGTGCAGGAAGCGATGCTCAACGTGCTCCGCTTCTGGCTCGAACGGGGCGTGGACGGCTTCCGCGTCGATGTCATGCATCACATGGTCAAGGACGACGCGTTCCGCGACAATCCGAAGAATCCCGACTGGCGGCCGGGCATGTCGCCCTACCGCGAGTTGCTGACGACGTACACGGCTGACCTTCCCGAGGTGCAAGAGATCGTCGCAAAATTGCGCGGCGTCGTGGAAGAGTATAACGAGCGCATGCTGGTGGGTGAAATCTATCTGCCGATGGAACGATTGATGGCTTACTACGGCGCGAGCGGCAAGGGCGCCCACCTGCCATTCAACTTTCAATTGATTCAACTGCCATGGAATGCGCTGGAGATTGCGGCCGCGGTGGAGCGCTACGAGGCGCTGCTGCCCTCCTATGCTTGGCCGAACTGGGTACTCGGCAATCACGACAAATCCCGCATCGCCACCCGGGCGGGGGCGGCTCAGGCACGGGTAGCTGCGATGCTGCTGCTAACATTGCGCGGCACACCGACGATGTACTGCGGCGATGAAATCGGCATGCATGATGTCGTTATCCCCATGGAGCAGGTCCGAGACCCGTTCGAGAAGAACGTACCGGGTTTGGGGTTAGGCCGTGATCCCGAGAGAACCCCCATGCAATGGAGTGGCAGCGAGCAGGCAGGCTTCACTAGCGGTAGACCCTGGCTGCCAATAGCGGACGATTACCAAACGGTCAACGTCGCGCTGGAGCGCGACCGCGCGAGTTCGATTCTGACTCTTTATCGCCGTTTGATCGAGCTACGTCGCGCAGAGCCCGCTTTGTCGGTAGGAGGGTTTGCACCTTTACCGGTGCGCGACGATCTGATGGCTTATATTCGCAAGACAGATGATCGAAGGCTACTGGTCGTACTCAATCTCGGAGCAAGACCGGAAAGCTTTGGCATATCCGACTTGCAATGCCGCGGGTCCATGCTGCTTTCGACGTATCTCGATCGTGATCCAGATACGCTACGCGACAGACTCGATTTGCGCGGCGATGAGGGAGCGATTATCGAGTTGTTGTGAACTTGCGGGAGTATGGAGTCAGATGAGACAGCCGGCCGGGTAAGGGTTCGATCATCTTCCCGCCCACAGTTTGTCAAAGAAACCGCTTTTTTCCATTCCATCAACGTAGCGCCGGTCGATAAGATCTTGCGGCCTGATCTTTTTTGCCCGGGGATCGACCTTTGCGGTTTCATCGAGGATCGCCTGAAACGCTTCCGTCTTGAATTCTAACCTCCGTTCCATGACCTTGATTTCCTCGTCGTAGGCGGCGTCCAGCAACTTTCGGTCGCTTATGCGCAATTGTTTTCCAAGAACCTTGTAAGTCAATTCCTTATCCGTGAACATGATTTTCACCGCTTCCGCCATCACGCGCACAAACCTTTCGATGACCGGCCCGCGCGTGCGGATCGAGGAGCGGCGTGCCACCAAGGTCGCTGCGGCAAAAGGAATATGAAGGTCGGGCCCATACACGACATAACGGAAACCCTGAGCCGTAGCCTTAGCGCCGCCGGACGGTCCGGTCATCGTGGCGGCATCCACTGCGCCGCTCAGCAATGCTGCAAGATTCTCGACCTGGCCGCCGGTCTGGATGAAATTTACATCGGTGGGCCCCATGCCGTATTTTCTCAAGGCCTGAATCACAAAATAATGGGAGTTGCTGCCGAGCCGAGTCAAGCCCAGTTTCTTGCCTTTGAGATCCTCGGGGCTTTTGATATCGGGCTTTCCCAGGATACTGTGGGTCAAGGTGTTCTTGGCGCTGGCTACGAATATCAATTCCGTGACTCCTTGAGTGAAGGCGCGTGTGATCGATTCCCCGCCCGTAATAGCGACTTCTCCATCGCCGCTGAGCATGGCTGCGGTCACCATGGCGGCAGAGGAGATAAAAACAAGTTGAAATTCTAAATCATATTTCTTGAATAGCCCGACCTCATCGGCGATCCACGGCATCGACTGGGACATCGTACGAGCCGAGTGAATGCCGACCAGTTTATCCGCGGCGATTGCAGCGGGAACCAGGACTGCGAGAGTGAGAAAGATGACGGCGGCGCAACACCCATTCCCAAGCCGAATCTTCATGAGGACAACCTCCTGAACAAACTACCTGCGCGAACTCTTAGCTCCGTAGGACGACAATTTCAGCACCGACGCGACGTTATCAAAAAAGGCCCGATGCTCTCCCTTTTCAAACACCCATTCCCTGAGGATCATGGATCTCGAGCTTATTGCCGTCCGGATCTAAAAAATATGCCTGTCTGCCCCAAAAGACACCGTCCCGGCGATCTTCCATATGGAATATTTCGACTCCGTTTTGTTTGAGAAATTCCACCGCAGGCTCAAAGTCCTCCGCCGCAACCTTGAAAGCGTGATGCACAGGGGTTTGCTCCAGAGAGTCGTACTTTACCGGAGTGTCCTTTGCCAGGATAAAGTAATCGTCGCCGCACTTGAGGAACACCATGCGGGGAGTTTTCTGCACGATTTTCATTCCCAGAAGCTCGCTGTAGAATTTCGCGCTTCGCTCCAGATCTGTCACTGGAAGACTGAAGTGAATGACACCTTGGGTCTTAACCATTGTTTACCTCCTCCGTGCCTGCGGCAGATGGCACTTCTGCAAGACCGACGTTAGTCTTGGCTATTTTGATTCCAATCATCCTTCTCTTGTCAGAGTCCCTGAATTACCTCGCTTTGCTTCCACTTACAAGTCTCTGCGCGACACCGCTCAATTCATATCGGTACTGACACAGGCGATGCCTCGTGATATGCAAGGGGAAACATTAGCAGAAAAAAGTTGGAGGCTGATTTATGAAAACCGAGAACTGCGACGTGCTCGTCGTCGGATTCGGCAATGCAGCTCAGGCCGCCGCCGTGGCGGCGCATAATGCTGGAGCTCAAGTCCTGGTCTTGGAAAAAGCGCCGCAGACAAAAAAGGGCGGCAACACATGGTTTAGCCACGGCGCTCAGTTCCGTCATACTCACAACGGGGTCGCAGACGAAAAACCGTTGCTGCCCCACGTAAGCGAAAGCGAGTGGGAAAAAATCGATCTTCCTCCTTACACCAAGGACGAGTTTTACGCCGACTTGATGCGCGTGACGCGGGGGCGGTCCGTGCCTGAGCTGGCTGAATTGCTGGTCAACGAGTCCTACCCAACGGTGAAGTGGATGCAAGAAATGGGTATCCAGTGGGAAATTCTCTACAGCGCGGCAAAGCCCGAAGGAGAACGCTTTCGCTGGCATCACGGCAGTAGCTTCGTCCATTCTAAAGACGGCGGTGGCGGCCTGGTCGAGATGTGGCATCGCATTATCGACGGCAAGAAGATTCCGGTCCGGTTTGAAACCGCGGCCGCACGCATCCTGACGAATGAAAGCGGTCGGGTTTACGGCGTGGTCGTAGAGAGCCCCGAAGGATTCAGCGAGATCCACTGTAAAGGATTGGTTCTGGGCAGCGGCGGCTTCTCCGCCAATCCGGCGCTCCGTGCTCAATTTCTCGGCAGCGGCTGGGACCTCGCCAAGGTGCGTGGCACCAAGTACAACACCGGTGACGGGATTCAGATGGCCCTTGATATCGGCGCGCAACCCTTTGGCCACTGGAGTGGTGGCCACGCCACCCCCATCGACGCCGATGCGGGCGACTACGAAGGCGGATTTCTCGATCCGGCGAACCGCCGTTATCGCACCCACCGTTACGCCTGGCCCCTCGGCATCATGGTTAACACCGAAGGGCGCCGCTTTATCGACGAGGGCGAAGACTTTCACGCCTATACCTATGCCAAGACCGGCGCCGAGATTCTCAAGCAGCCCGGCGGCATCGCGTACCAAATATTTGACGAAAAGCTAAAAGAAGCGGTGACTCGTTATCTCTACGACGGGGCGACTCCCGTCATTGCCAACTCCATTAAAGAGTTGGCGGAGATGCTGGAGATCAACCCCGACGCTCTAATGAAGACCGTCGAGGAGTTCAATAATGCAGTCATAGAAGACCGCCCGTTCAACGAGCTCATCCGCGACGGCCTCGCTACCAAAGGGATTTACCCACCCAAATCCAACTGGGCGCAAAAGCTCGATACTCCGCCTTACACCGCCTATGCCGCTACGTGTGGCTTAACGTTTACCTACGGCGGCCTCAAGATAACCACCGATTGCCAAGTTTTGAACCGCTCGGACCGCCCGATCCCGGGACTTTACGCGGCGGGTGAACTAACGGCTGGGTTCTTCTATTACAACTATCCCAGCGGATCGGGACTTCTGCGCGGCGCCGTGACCGGAAAAATTGCCGGCACCAACGCCGCAAGCCACTCGCAAGAATGAGCCATGGAGTACTCGAGTAGTACAATGGGATTTCAGCACTCCAATACTCCAACACCCCCGAAGATCTGTGTCTAAACTTGAACGCAGTTTCTGAACACGCTGCCTAAGGAGCATTCTTTCACATGAATATCGTCGTCTGCTGCAAAGCCGTGCCAGGTTTGGTAACCGATTTAAAAATCGCTGCCGATGGCAAAACGATCCAATATCAGGGCCAGCTACTCGCCATCAATGAGTGCGATGAATACGCTCTGGAGGAAGCTCTAGCGCTCAAGCGCTCCCACGGCGGGCAAGTGACGGCGATTTCAATGGGGAACATAAAAGCTCTGGATATTTTGTACTATGCGCTGGCAAAGGGCGCCGATAGGGCCGTCCGCGTCGACTGTGAAAGTCAGGACCCGCGGGTTGCGAGCACGGTCATAGCAGCGGCTCTGGGAAGGCTCGACTTTGATCTCGTGCTGACGGGAACGCAATCGCGTGACACACTGGGCGGTCAAGTCGGAATTGCTGCCGCAAACCGGCTCGGGATTCCATTCGCTTACGCTGTCGTGGAAGTCGAAGCGGGTGAGAACAGCACTATCAAGGTGCGCAAAGAACTGGGGAGCGGACGCTATGCCAAAGTCGAGCTGATGTTGCCGGCGCTCCTATGCGTACAGACGGGCATCCAACCTCTTACCTTCGTTCCTCCTGCGCGCCGGATTCGCGCGCGGCAACAGCCCGTGACATCCTTTTCATTGGCAGATCTGGGCTTGCAGACGGATCAGCTGGCCCCACAGGGCTACCGCTTCGTGGGTGTTCATCCGCCCGAACGCACACACCAGGCGGAGCTACTGCAGGGCAGCCCACAAGAAATCGCCGCTGCATTGCTCCATAAAATTCAGGAGAGTCTCTAAAACCATGTCGCGCGATATCCTCGTATTGGTGGAACACTTGGCCGGTAAAGTCGATTCGCTGTCGTCCCAGCTGCTGGCTATCGGTCAGCGGCTCGCCGCAGAAACGAAAGGTGAGTTGGTGGCTGCGGCCATCGGACATCAGATGGAGAATATCGTTGATGCGCTCCAGCACCATGGACCCGATAGAATTCTTGTCGTCGACGATCCCGCACTAACTTTGGCCGGCGCGGAAGTGCAGGCGTATGTCTTTGCCGAACTCGCGCGGCAGTTAGATCCCCGCTTGGTGCTCATCGGCTACAGCCTCGTCGGAATGGAGTTGACTCCGGCCATCGCAAGCAAACTTGGGATGAACGCGCTGACCAATTGCGTGAATATAGAGCTTTGTGACGGTGCAGTGAAAGTGACGCGGCCATTGTTTGACGGCACAATGCACGCGCAGATTTCCCTGGAAGCGAACGCTACCGCTGTGGTAGCCCTGCAAAAGGGGTCGGCTCCTGGAAAAACGCCACAGGCTAAACAGACTCTCGTGCAATCGATAACAATAGACGTCAATACTATTCCCTGTCGCAGCCGCGTGCTAGAAATCACCGAAGAGCCCAAGGGTGATGTCGATCTTACCAAGGCGGAAATCATCGTCGCCGTCGGTCGGGGGATCGGCGACAAAGAAAAAATCCACTTCACGGCGGAACTGGCCGAGGCTCTCGGCGCGACTCTAGCCTGCTCCCGGCCCGTAGTAGACGTCGGATGGCTGCCCCGCGAGCGGCAGGTGGGGGCTTCCGGGAAAAGCGTAGCACCGAAAGTTTACGTTGCCTGTGGCATTTCAGGTGCCATTCAGCATTTAACCGGTATGAGAGACTCGAAGCGGATCATCGCCATCAACAAGGACCCGAACGCTCCGATCTTTCAGGTGGCCCATATCGGCGTGGTTGGCGATTTGTTTGAAATCGTCCCGGCTCTGACTAACGCGGCTCGGGAGGCCAGACAACCTAAAACGCACTAGACTGGAGGTGTGAATTCAAAATATTGAGTGCTGAGGCAGCACGATTTTGGTGCAATTAAGAACCCGAATACAGTCCTATCTTCGTAGGGCATAGCGCAGCTCAAGCTCCGAGATGTTCCCCGGGCTATTGAGAGACGCCCAGCTTGTGCCTTTCGGTATAGGATCTGCCGAAATCAACGAAACTAACGATATGAGAACGAAAAGACTGGCTAAAAGTGCGGTCGTTATATCCTTCATAGAAGCCCCCCTCAGCTTCCCCGGTATATACTGACCTTTTAGACGTTGGCTTAATAAAAAGGTTAACGGACTTCGATTGCTACTAAAATTCCAGCCCACAACCCAAATCCGCCACAAGTTCGGCTTGATACTTTACAGCGTCCCCCGACCCGGTACGGGAAATCAATAGTCAAAGCTCGACGAGACCTTTCGAGAAGTCGGCGATCCATTGACGGTACGGGACTGCTGCAGCGCGGACCTGGTTTTGGGCCCTAACATTCCGTCCACAGGGCCTGGATCAAAACCGGCCGCTCTGAGCTGCGTCTGGAGAATCCGGATTTCATCTCTACTGGGAGAGTTGTCTGCTGCTGTGTCTAGTTTATCGGCATCATCCCTACCGGCCTCTCTGGTTTGAGCAGCTTTGGATGGCGCGGGCTGAATCTGCTTTTCGGATGCGGGAACTAAACTCGGCATTCTGTCTGACGTTTGAACTTGATTCTCCAGAGTCGCCGGCAAGTCCTTGACCGTCGTGCATCCCGATTGAAAACGGAGTAGCGCGGCCTTCGTTTTGAAACCCATGACCCCGTCGACGGGTCCTACATCGAAACCGGCGTCCTTCAGACGCACCTGGATCAGCCGGACCTCGTCTCTGTTAGAAACTTTATCCACCGACGTTTGCATCTCCCCCGATTGCGGTAAGATTTCGCCTGTTGAATTTTCAAAAAGATCCTTCAAGTTCGTGCATCCTGATTGCAACCGGCGCAGTGCCGCGATGGTTTTAGCTCCCAATGCTCCATCCACAGGTCCGGGATCGAACCCGGCCGCTTTCAGCTGTGCTTGCATCAACTTTATTTCCTGTTTGCTCAGAGTTTTTTTAGCTGCGCCAGCGAGTTCATTTCTCGCTGGTTCTACGGGCGCTGGCGCGCTCGATTCGGCCGGTGATATTTCGGCAGTTGGAAGCGTCGGTATTTCCGCCACCTGAGAATCGTTGTCTTCGGTCACAGTCGCACACGCCGACAGAAAAACGAAAAACACCACAGTAGATAAGGTCCTGGCCATGAAATTCTCCTCTTTTATCTGCATCCGCCAACAAGAAGCAAGTGACATGCCGGTTACAAGCAAGAAAAAAGACTTTGCAAAATAGCAACTTGAGGGGTTGCCGGGAGTCGAGCTCTTGCCAACGACGACAGACTTGTCGGCAAATGACACTAAATGGTTCGCTTCAAAGCGCTGTGGTGGAGTGACGGTAGATATCTCCCTCGTCTCGCACCTTTTTGAAAGTCAAACATTACGTTGGCGCGAGCAAAAAGCACGACAAGCCCATCCGGGCCTTGCCAAAACGTGTCAGCCTCGTCGCGTCGATTTTAGGTCGACTAACGTTTGAACAGCTGGTCTAGCCCTTTGCGGATGAGTTCTTCTGTGGAATTTTTCTTTTTTTCCCTCTTCTGATCCGAAAGCGGTGGTTGCGGCCCGGTCTCCCCCGAAGGGGCGGACCGTTCCTTGCCCAGAAGTCTTTGTTGAAGCTCCTCGGCTCCTTTACGCATGAAACCGCGCTGGACCATCTTACCTAAGTAACTGGCGTCTGGTCTGGCTTTTAGATTAGGGAGGGTGCCGGTCAGGGCAAAAGGCACTTCGAACTGGTTTTGATTGTTGAACATATAAGTCACTTCCCGAGCGGAGCGTCCCAGGTCTGCCGATAAGCTTTGGGAAAGAACCAGTGCCGCCTGGAAATCCGCCCGCTTTTCAAAATCCACCCAACCATTTCCCTGTACTGTATAGTCGGCGGCCGCTATGCGCAGATCTTTGATGTTCATCCGCGCATCCGCCAGATCAAACAGCCCCCTCAGTTCTTTGAATTTCGTATCCTTGGCCTCGAAGGTCTCGGGATACTTCTTTCGTACCTGCGGATTGATCAAAGACGTAAGACCTGGGATGCCAGTAATACTGGAGAGGACGCTATCAGCAACGTTAAAATCGAGCAGCGCCCCCTGCAATACCTCTGCTTGGCCTTGACCGCGCAGACTTGCTTTGATGTCATTCCAGTCTTTTCCGCTCCCGGAAATCTTCATGTCAGCGTTGAGCCGTCCCTGGATATTGCGGCTGCGCTTTGGATCCAAAGAACGATACAATTCACCGAGGTCGAGACCCTGCGCTTTTGATGCGGCAGAGAAACGCGGCGTGGGATTATTAAACGCATACTCTCCGTCGCCTTGTACCGAGCCGTTGAGAGCAGTGACACGTAGATTTCGAAGGCTCGCGATTTTCTTCTCGAGGACGAGGTTCGTCCCAAGGTCCTTGTAATTGATCTTGTAGAGCGTTCCCAGGGCGGAGGCGAGCTTTCCCCGAAATGTAAGCGCCCCGTCTTGAGCGCTCAAGGTTCCCTCGCTGCTCAGGTTCTTGATCACATCCGCCTTCCGATCTTCGGGTAAAGACGCTTGAAAGTCCGCCGGCCATATCTCTGGAGTTGAAAGCCTATAGGTAAACGTGAGAGGCGAAAAGCGATCGATCTCCGCCGCCAGGCGGATGCGCGAGTTCCCCAAGCTCAGGGTAGTATCTTTAAGCACAGCCTTCTGGCCGGTAAAGTCGATCCTGGTATCTAGATCTTTGATGGGCTTTGGAAACTGGGGTGGTTTGGCACTGACTCCGGAGAGAGTCAGGGTGCCCTGGATCTGTGGCATCGCCCCCTTCCCTAGCTTTCCCTGGACGTTAGTCTTCTGGATCTCTAAATTCCCTGAAAGTTGATAGTCCGCAAGAAGCGGAATTATTTTCTCCCAACCGTCCAGAGAGAAACGGTTGGAAGCGAGCGAGAGATTCAGCACTGGAATATCTCCGAGGCTGATATCTCCATTGCCAGTCAGCTCCATGGTATTCAGTTTCGCTTTCATTTGTCCCAAGCGAAGCAGGCCGTTTTTTTCGTATTGGGCATCTGCAGAAACGACGAATGGAATTCCTCGAGCTTTGCCCAGAGTCTTGCCTACGTTCAGTGCTGCGCCAGTCCCGTCTAAAGCGCCTTTTAGGGAAAGTTTCTTCATGGTGCCCTTTAGCCGTAGGTCCTTGACTGTCAACATTCCCGACAGATCCATGTCTTTAGGCAACGCCGCCCTCACGGCGGGCAAGGTCGACTGCAACTTGCCGAAGTCCAGTGATTCGATATCGACTTTGCCGTCCACAGGAACATCACTGAAGTCGGTCTGCGAGCCGACGGGTCCAATCAAAGCCTGCAGCTTGAAATTCTGCTTTTCAGAGAACACAGCGGCCGCCAGCTCCGCGGAGAAAGGCCGCTTCAGATCGAAATCTTTCACTTTGAAATCGATCTGATTCGCGCGAAAATCGGTCCCTGCTTTTTGATCCAGATAGTGTACCTCTCCGCCGGAGACATCGACCATCGCGATCAATAGAGCCGGCGAGGCCTTCTGCTCTTTTTCCTTTTCGGCCTTGCCCGGCTCTTTCTGTTTTTCCTTATTGTCCTTATTGTCCTGGCCGATGGTGGAGAAGTTGAACCTGCCTTCTTTATTTCGAATGACTTGGATAATCGGTTTGTGCAGGATCAACCGCTTGACTTGAAAATCCTTACGCAAGAGAGGCAGTAGCTTTACGTTGATCTGAAGATCTTCGGCGTGAACAAAATGACTCGATGAGAAGGACGGGTCGTCGGACATGGTAAAGTTACTGAGCGTTAGTCCGACACCACCCCATAATGTCACTCCCACGTCGCCTACCGACACCTTGCGTCCCAACGCGCGCTCTGCCTGGCCGAGAAAATAGTCTTTATTTCGATTGATCAGCGAGTTCAGGTTCAGCAGAGCCAGAACCACGACAGCACAAAATGCAAACAAGACGGCGCCCATTACAATCCACTTGCGCATGCGATATCTCTCCCGTGCAGGAAACGTTGATCTCGACCACTTTCAGCCCGGAGTGTGAACCGGCTAGAGGAATGAGAGCGGTCGTGTGGTCCAATTTCCATTTTAGTCGAAAGACACCCCTGAGTGAAGAGGAGAAGCTCGCGCCGAATAAAATAAACTTCCGTGAATGCAGGCATGCTTGCCAAATCAAGTTTTCTCCTTTATGAGATGGCTTGCCTTCATAAACCGGCAATCCGGAGACCTCTGTTTATGACTTTCAAAAACGCATCCTGTTTTTGCGCTTGGGGTTCGGTACTTGGTCATGAGTAACGCGGAAATCACGGTACTCAGCGCGGGCGCGGTTCAACCCGGGATGGTCAATGTCACTCACGCGTTCCGCCGTGACACCGGCTGCGACGTAAAGGTCACTTTCGCCACTGCCCCGGTGATTCTTAAACGCATCGGCATCGCTGAAACCCCGGATGTCGTCATCGCGCCGCCGGCTATATTGGACGATTGGGTCAAAGCTGGCAAAGCGGCTCAAAGCGATCGGGTCACAGTTGGCCGGATTGGAGTGGGGGTGATGGTTCGCGACGACGCCAGTCGACCGAAGATTGCCACCGTCGATGAGTTCAAACAATCTCTCCTCAGTGCCGAATCGGTAGTTTACAATCAGGCGTCAACCGGGATCTATCTAGAAAGGCTATTCGAGCGCCTGGGAATCATGGAACAACTGAAAGCCAAGACGACGCGTTATCCGGACGCCGCAGCCGTGCTCGAGCACATTCGCAAAGGCAAGGGCAACGAAATCGGCCTCGGTGCGATCACCGTCATCATCGAAGGCGAACGCAAAGGACTCAAATTCGTCGGCCCTCTACCACCAGAGATTCAGAACTACACGACTTATGCCGCTACTATTACCGCGACATCTCTTTCGGATGCGGCGCGAGAGTTTGTCCGCTACCTCACCGGGCCTGCGGCACAAAAAACATTCGCCGCAGCAGGCATCGAATAAAAGTGGAGAAGAGATATGCCGATTTTTTCCCGGAAAGGGTGAGAAACCACCTGGAGGACAAATCTACTCGGGTAAGGCTTCCGGCGGCAAAATTCGCCGCGCAGATCCTCAACTGGCGCGAAAAGAGTTCAAATTGTTCCAGTCGTTGAAATCTTTCAAACCGTCGGACCAGAGAGCAGTGCAGGACCCGTGAATCAAACATTCGGGCCTTTGAACGTTTTTGAACGGCTTGAACTATTATAGATTCGGCATCTCGCAGGGCACTCCTGTTTTCTTCATTTCACCTTCGTAGTGTTTCCGGATATGCGGATCCTCGTCGCCGTACTCTATCAATGTGCCGCCGCGCTTCACGTCAATATAGACTCCGTCTTCACTTCGCTTGTCGGCAATCTTAAAGCCGATGGGATGAATTCGGCTGCCATAACGAATCGCCAGATGGCGCGCGCCTTGCGGCCCGGTATTAAAGTGCTGATGGAACCAACCGCCGGGCGGACAATAGACGCTTCCCTCCTTCCATTTCACCTCCACGACTTCCTCGCCGTGACCGGTTTGATAAGGCTGGATTCCCAACTCTTTCGACCAGAGCAGGACATAGCCCGACGACTGCAATCCCAATAAAATCGCCCCCGGGCCGTGGTAGTGAGCTTTGTGATAACGCCCCGCCGGCCATTGGGCCAGATGGCCGATCAATCCATTGCCCGCCAGCTCGAACTGGGTGATGCGGACTCCCGCTCCTTTGACCTCTCTCTGATCCAAAGTCGCCGACTGAATGTCCATGATGAAGTTTGTTTCCCAGATGTGCTGCATGCCCGACTCGTAGCGCTTCTGTCCGACGTTGAAAAACCCGTCGGCACCCGAGTAGCGATCTGAAAAGATATAGGGACAATCAAAAACGAAATCCTGATTGTGAAAGACGTCCATGACTAGAGGGGCGTTGGTGACAGCCAAAAACTTAACCGGCTGCCGACCGCCGTTGATCAGCCGATGCCAACTATTGAGCGGCGGAGCGAAGAGGCTCCATGGCCCCCACTCGAACATCTGCTTGCGCCCGCCTTCCTGCCATACTTCCGTAGCTCCCTGTCCGCTCAGGATGCAAATCACCTCTTCGTAAAAATGCTTTTCCGGTTCCAGCGCGCCACCGGAGGGGATTTCAGCCACGTACATTCCCGTCACTCCCTCCATCCCGTAAAGATTGATCAAGGCCGCCCTCCCTCCGAGCCGTGGCCAATAATCCATCTCGACTTCGCGCACGTCTTCAATACCATAGCCATCCACGACAGGGATCCCCTGACGCGCCATCCACTGGAAATAAGCGGTCTTCTGAAACGCAGCCATTAAGTCTCTCATTCGCTCATTTAGTGACATAACCCCTCCCTATTCCCGTGAGGCGGCAACCTGTGTTTGCCGTGCATTTTTAACTTCCTTATCCAACAACCTTGTTCTTACGTCAACTTCATTAGTATAGCGGTGGGTTTTCTCTTGTTCACGCCTTCTACCCAGACGCCTCACGCTCGTGACTGCGCTTTTTTACCTCTTGCTATTGCATAGCGGTACAAATAGAGTCATGTTCTAGATCACCGTCATCAATGAAGGGCAGCACAGTACTATTAGGTGTAACGTCCTTTTTCGTCTCTTTGCCTGCGTGTCGCACAATAGGTCTTCGAGCTTTACTCCGTCGAGAACTCCGGCAGCCAATCGATTGTTTCATTTCTAACTCGCAGCTGTGAAACCCGCCCTACGAGTAAGGCAAGTTTCTTCGAGAAAGGAGCTAGAGAACGCTTATAGCATTCGCACACGCGTATTTGTAAGAGAGCAAGGTGTCCCGGAGGCGATTGAAATGGATCGCGACGACAAGCGCGCGCTTCATTTTCTCGCTTTCGCCGCGGAAAGAGCGGTGGGGACAGCAAGGGTTGTCATGCGTTACCGCAAGGCAAAGATAGGACGTATGGCGGTGCTAAAAGCCTATCGCGGGAGGGGCATCGGAACGAAGCTTTTAAAGCGAGCCATCGTGATGGCGAAAAAACAGGGCGCGCTACAGATTTATCTCCACGCTCAAGTTCCCGTGATTGGTTTCTATGAGGCTATGGCCTTTCAATGCGTCGGTCCGGTTTTTAAGGAAGCCGGAATCCCGCATCGAAAGATGATTTTGGTGCAGCGATGAGCGAAAAAGAATTGACCGTTTTCAGATGTGTCTGCTCTCAAAAGATCGACTTCTCCAGGATTTTTTCATCCGCTGAATAACTTCTGGTGGCTGGGCAAGCAACGGTTTGCCCAAAGCTTTCAAGCGCGTCGCCGCTCACAGGATTTGGCTCCACTCCGTCAAAACGTCTCCGGCTTGACCGACCACGTAAATTCTCGTAGTGTCCGGCCAGCCGCTGCGATGAGCGGATCGATCATCCCAAGCCTAGACCCTTTTCAGGAGCGTCTGTGATGGACTGCGACAAATTCCTTTCTGAGAATAAAACGTTCTGGATCTTGGTAATCAGCACGATCCTGTTGTGCGTTTTCTACAAGTCTGCCGCGGGCGCGGATAAAATAACAATGGCGTTCTCGGCGATTGCACCCACTCAGGGGGTGTTATGGGTAGCGGACGTAGGCGGACTTTTTAAGAAGAACGATCTTAGCGCAGAAATTATTTATACGCGAGCGGCGATTGAAACGCTGGTGGCGGGGGAAGTTGACTTCGCACAGATGACAGGAGCGCTCATGTCCTCTGCCAGGCTGCAAGGAGCCGATCCTGTGATGATTGCCGGTGTCCAGGATACTCTGGAGGATCGGCTGATCGTCAGGCCCAACATCAAATCCATGGAGGAACTCAAAGGAAAACGCATCGGTGTCTTTCGTTTCGGATCGGCCTCGCATCTGCGCTTGCTATACGTCCTCCCGCGCTATGGTTTGAGCGAGCGGGACGTCACTTTGCTTCAGGTCGGCGATACTCCGGAACGCCTGATCGCATTATCGGCAGGTTCGATCGATGCTACGCTTCTCTCGCCTCCGGACCACCTCGAGGCGTTGCGCTTGGGCGCGAAGATATTGCTCAATCTGCGCGACTTCAAGGTGCCTTTCCAAGGCACGGGTTTGGTGACGACCCAGCGCGTTCTTGTAAGAAAGCGCGATGTCGCAAGACGCGTTCTTAGATCGTACGTAGAGGCGATCCACCTGGTGAAAACCAATCCCGATATCTCCAAAAAGGCCTTCGCCAAGTACCGCCAGACCAAAGACGACAAACGGCTGGAAGACGCCTACCAAACTCTCCGTGACATCGTTAAACCCAAGCCCTACCCTTCTATCGATGGTTTTAAAACCATTATTCAAGATGCGAGCGAAAGGATTCCCGCTGCAAGGGCTGCCAACCCAAAAGATTTCATTGACGTCACTTTGTTGGAAGAATTGGATCGTTCGGGATATATCGATGCGCTCTATAAATGAGGCTTGGCGGTCCTTGGTTCTCAGGGAGACACAATGAAATACAGCAGCGATCGTATTTTAATCACCCCTTGGCAAATCTTTCAGTAAAGATGGAACCGTCAGCGACGCGGAACTCAAATTTCACGAGCAACACATTCAAAAACATGGAAAAGCAAGCGGCGATACATCGCCTGGCAAGATAGCTGATCTTTCGCCTGCTTCTGACCAAATCCGCGGGGAACCGAGTCCATAACTGCCCCTCCATCCTTATGTTTAAACTAGGACTGCGCGTACTTTCGATAAATCATGTCTGTCTTGGCAGCCATGATGAAATCGTTTTTATGCAGGTTGCGGATCTTGTGGGTCCACCAGGTGACCGCGACCTTGCCCCACTCCGTGGTCAGGCGAGGATGATGACCTTCTTTTTCGGCTTCTTCGCCGACCGCGTCGGTGAAGGCGATGGCGTCTTTAAAGTTTTTAAATTTGAACAGCCGATCCAACTTGGGAATGCCGTCTTCAGTGATCATCTGCCACTCCGGTATCTGGGGTTGTAATCCTCTGATCTCTTCGGCGGTCACCGACGGCGCTCCGACTCGGCAGGCCTCGCATTTTTGTTCGGTGAGTTCTTCCATATCTCCGTTCCTCCGTTACTTGAACGACTGCGCTTTACAATCGCGGCATCACCTCTCGGGCGAACTGTTCCATCGATTCCTTAACCCAAAGGTGCGGCACGCTGCCAATATTGTGCCAGGTGAGAAAATGCGTCGCGCCCGTCTTTTCCACGAGTTCACGTAATTTTTCCAAGGCGAAGCTCGAATCGCCGACCACGGCATGCTGGCCGCAGACGGTTTCGTAGGTGACGGGCAGGCCGGCGCCGCTTCTGCCGAGGCGTGCCGGCAATTCCACGCCACGGCGAGTCAACCAGTCGATATAGTCACTACGCATATCGGCGATCGTCTTGAAGTAGCTCATGATCCCCTCCTCGGCGCGCGCTTTGGCCTCGGCCGTGGTCTTAGCCAGATGCATTGGAACCAACAAGCCCAGCTCTTTTTCATTTCGATCATATCCGTGCTTTTGCAATCCCGCCCAATAAACGTCGGCGAAGTCCGTCACCTGCGCGGGCGTTCGGGTGTGGATGGGAACCAATAAATTGACGCCAAGGCGGGCGCCGACTTCCACGCCCTCCAAAGAACTCGTCGCCATATAAAATGGCGGCAGAGGATGCTGCACGGGTTTGGGATTCACGACAACTTGGGGAATCTGAAAAAACTTGCCTTCAAAGGTAAGAGCTTCTTCCGTCCACGCCTTGCGGATAATGGTGAGACTTTCCTCCATGACTTCATGGGTCTGCTTGTGATCGACGTCAAAACATTCATAAACGCGACTGTGAGGATGACCGCCGCCAGCAGCAAAATCCATCCGCCCGTGGCTCAAGAGATCGAGCATCGCCGACTGTTCCGCAAGGTGCACCGGGTGGTGAACCGGCAGCGTATTGACAGCGACGCCAAGTCGCAGTTGCCGTGTCCTTTGCGCGACAGCCCCGAGCACTACATAAGGGGCGGAAAGAAGCGAAAATTTTGGTTGGCAGTGGATCTCCGCAATCCAAAAGCCGTGGAAACCCAGTCGATCCGCCAATTCCGCTTGATCCAAAAATTCATTCAATCGCACATATGGGGAGGCACCCGCCGGACACTGGATTTCTGTAAAAAGACTAAATTTCATCTGAACAGGTTAGGAACGACCGCTTCCGTTGCCTATAGCGTCCCCGGTTACCACGACTCTACCATCCGAGTGCATAGGCTTCTCGTCGGGGATCGGCGCCTCCCATCCACGTTCCCGTGTTATCGTCTTTGACGATGACCTTAGCGCTGCCGAAGGACCAGCGATCCACTACGGAAACTTTGTGGCCCTGCCTGCTTAAACGGTCGATTACTTGCGCGTCAAAACCTTCTTCCATCCGCAAGTGCTCGGGAAGTTGATCCCGTGGCGGCGTGCCCGGCTGGTGGCTCCAGCGCGGATCTTCAACTGCCGCTTGAGGATCCATTCCCAAGTCCAATATATTATGGAGAACCTGAAGATTTGTTTGCGGCTGCTCGTCAGCGCCAGGGCTCCCTCCCACCGCAAAAAACTCACCGCCCTTGAAGACCATATAGGTATTCAGCGTATGCGCGGGCCGTTTGCCCGGTTTTAGCGAGTTCGCTTTGCTTGAATCGAGCCCGAAGCTGCAAAGCCGATTGTTCATGATAACGCCCGTCTCCCCGGCGATTACGCGAGACCCAAAGGGCGCGAAGACACTTTGGATCAACGAAATCGCGTTGCCGTCGCGGTCTGTGGCGCAGAGATAGGTGGTGTCGCCCCCCAACGCGGTAGCAGCGGTTTGGGACCGGTGAATCACATCGGTAAGGAACTCTCGTCGCTTTGCCGCATACTCCTTCGAAACCAGCATTGGAATTTTTGGATCGCCGAACGCGGGGTCTTCCAGGTGCCGGATGCGATCTTCAAAGGCGAGCTTCTTAGCTCCCACCTGATAGTGAATGCTATCAGCGCGTTGAATCCCTCCCGCCTGGAGCGGCCACGCCTCGATGATATTCAGCATTTCGAGAACCATGAATCCCTGAGAGACCGGGGGCTGTTCGAAGACTACATAATCCCTATAAGGAGTACTGAGGGGTTCGAGCCACCGCGCTACATTGCCCTGAAAATCGTCCTGCGCGAGCACGCCGCCTTCGGCTTTCAGTGTTCGGCAGATAGCCTCCGCAACCTCGCCGCTGTAAAATCCATCACGGCCATTGAGTGAAATCTTTGCCAGTACGTCTCCCAGCCCTTTTTGAACGATAAGTTTTCCAGGCGTGGGCTCCCCGATCGGTCGGCGAAAATAACGGTCAACCCAGGGAAACTCCGAGCTCAACTCCTCAATCGCCTCCGCCAGTTCCAGATGGAGCGGGAACCCGCCGCGGGCGAGAGTAATCGCGTCAGACGTGAGCCGGCTCAGATCCTGAGTGCCATATTTTCTGTGAAGTTCGAGCCATCCATCGACCGCCCCGGGCACCGCCACGCTCAACGGACCCGAAGTCGGAACACTCTTCAGTCCCTGTTCCCGAAAATAGTCGATGCTTGCCCTGGCAGGCGCCGGGCCACTGGCGTTAATCGCCTCGACCTTTCCGTTCTTTTCCATAAAGACCAACGCAAAAAGATCCCCGCCAGGACCGCACGCTTCGGGCTTCACCACCGCCATCACGAACGCCGCCGCAAGGGCCGCATCGATCGCATTACCACCTTCCTGGAGGACTTTAACTCCGGCCAACGCTCCGAGACTGTGACCTGCCGAAACCATTCCGTTTCGTCCCATAATGACGGGGCGCGCCGATTTATTGAAGTTCATAATCCTCCTCTAAACCGAGAATCTTCTGGGCGTTGCCGCCAAGGATTTTTCCCTTTTCATCTTTGCTTAGCTCCAGTCCCTCGATAGCTTTCAGACTGTTTTTGACCAGGAGGCAGCCTTCTTCGGGGCCGTACGGATAATTGGTCCCGAGTACAAGTCTGTCGACTCCAAAGAAGTCTTTCACACACCTTAATGTCGACGCGGGGTGATCCGCAGTGTCGACGTAAAATCGCCTAAATGAATCAAGCGGGTTTTCCTGTAATCCATATCTCTGCCTGATTTCCTCAGTGCGGCCGCTGTAGATATTGATCGCCCGCTGCGCGAAGAAAGCCAGCACTCCGCCCACGTCGGCCACGACAAAGTTGATCTCCGGAAACCTTTCCAACACTCGGCCATAGACCAAGCGGGTCATCGCCACCGTACTGTCAAAAGCCCAGCCGAAGATCAAGGTCGGCATGATATCGATTCCTGTGGCCTCGGTAGCTAACGGAGCGGTGGGATGGATATAGACGGGCAGCTTGTATCGTGCCAGCCGTTCATAGATCGGAAACAACTCTTCACGGTCGAGGGGTTTTCCGTTGAGATTCGCGAAAGAGCCAAAGCCCCGCAGTCCCAGCTCGTTGATACTTCGCTCCAGCTCATCGAGTGAATTCTTAATTGAGGAGGTCGGCAAAGTGAAAAATCCGATAAAGCGCTTAGGGTGTTGCCGACAAATGGCTGCCACAGCATTGTTGGCAATCTTGGCTAGGCTGATAGCGCCGTCGCCTTCAAAACGGTCTGCGCCGGGAGCCGGAATGGTCAACACATGAATATCAATCCCCAGCTGATCCATGTGGGCCAATCTACGCTCGATATTTTGCCCCTGGAAGGTCGCCGTGTTGATGCGGCAGCGGAGCTTCTTGTCGTAAAAGTAAGTCATGCCGCTGTGCGGATCGGGGGCTTCCAACACCACCGCACCGTCGAGGCGTTGCATCTCCTCAATATAGGCTTCGGGGAAAATATGGGCTTGAAAATCGACGACCATAAGCCGATCCGGATCAGGGCGTGAAAGCACAGGCACGGTGATGCTTACAGACTAAAGGCCGTACAGCGCCCTGGCATTGTCATCCAGAATCTTATTGACGATCTCAGGCGGCACCGTACCATCTTCTTTGAGTTTGCGAAGCGCCAGGATCTCGGAAGAGGTATCATTGTGGCCATAATCCGTACCGATGACCAGCTGATCCTCTCCCGAATATTTCAGCACATAAGGGAGATCGTCATCGGTTTGGCACGCCACGTAGATTCGGTTTTTTCGCAGCACATTCCCCTTGTCCACGTGCTTTCCGCCCCGTTCGAACCGTCTGGCAAAGTCATGAATCGCATAGGGCACCCACTGAGAGCTTACCTCGATGAAAGCGAATTTGGTCTTGGGAAATTTGTCCGGGATCTCATGGAAGATCAAGGCGTGGAACGAGCCCACCACAGCGAGTTTGAATTTGGAAAACCCGCATTCGTTCAGGAAAAAATCATGCACGGCAAAGCTCCCCGTGGCCGAGTGCACGCAGACCGGCAAATCCAACCGCCCCGCTTCTTCATAGAGAGGGAAAAAATGAGAGTCGCTGAGGCGCTTGTCCCCTTCGAGACCGCGCATGAATATACCGCAGGCGCCGTTCTCTTTGGCGAAGCGAGCCTCCTCCAGCGCTTTGTCCATCGTGAGCAGCGGTAATACGGCCACCCAGCGCAACCGCTCCGGTGCACGCTTCCAGATATCGACGAGCCAGCGATTGTAGCTTCGGGTCACCGCCAGTTCCAACTCCGGCCGGCGTGTGAACGGCCGTAAAAAAATAGTCGGATAGAGTACCTGCACATCGACGTCTAGCTCGTCCATGTGCTTGAGGCGCGCGTTGATATCGTCCATTTCCCTAGCTTCTTTCGGGGTCTCGTGGCCGACATTGCGCGCCTTTCCGATATAGACACTATCGATCAGCCACGACTCACCGCCGGTACTCGGGTCGTCCGGTGTCGCCACGATGCGGGGCCTGTATTCTCGCTCCGACTCCAACAGGTAGTCCCAGGTTCGTTCCGTTTCTAAAACGTGGGCATCGGAATCAATAACTGCCATTTCTGTCAACCTCCAAATCTCGGCTTGGCCAACGATTGCTTAGGCCCGGCCCGTTCCGTCTTAGAACCGACGGAGCTATTGCAACCCTGGCAGGTGTAATCATACAACTCGCCGTCCGGCAGCACCAAAAGCAAGCGTTCTCTTACCGGCATCGCTCTGCGGCAATTGTTACAGTAAAGCAACGCCGCGTTGAATTGATCGAAAGACTGCTCCATAAGAAACTCTCAACTCTCACGCCTTATGTTCGCCATCTGCGGCCTGTCTTGCTTTCGCCTCCTTGATCACCTTTTCCGCCAGATGAGGCGGCAACTCCTCGTAGTGAGAAAACTCCATCTGGAATTCTCCTCGCCCGCTGGTAAGAGCTCGCAGGTCGGGCGCATACTTCAAGACTTCCGACATGGGCACTTTTGATTTTATAACCTGATTGTGCCCCTTCGTGTCCATGCCGATCACTTTTCCGCGACGGCTGTTCAGATCACCGATCACGTCGCCCATGCTTTCGTCGGGCACGGTGATTTCCATGTTCATGATCGGTTCGAGAATTACCGGCTTGGCCTTCTCAACGGCGCTTTTAAACCCGAGGGACCCGGCGATTTTGAACGCCATGTCCGACGAGTCCACGTCGTGATAGGAACCGTCATAGAGCCTTACGCGCACATCGACCATCGGATATCCGGCGATCACCCCTCCGGTCATGGCTTCCCTGATCCCTTTCTCCACTGCAGGGATATAGTTTCTCGGAATGGCGCCACCCACAATCTCATCGACAAACTCGAAACCCTTGCCATGGGGAAGCGGTTCGATTTTGATCCAGGTATCGCCGTACTGCCCCCGTCCGCCGGTTTGCTTTTTCAACCTTCCCTGGGCGCTCGCACTGGCCCGGATGGTTTCTTTGTACGGAACCTTGGGGGCCTTGAGGACGACTTCGGCGCTGTATTTGCGCTTCAGCTTTTCGACGATGATCTCGACATGCTGCTGTCCCATGCCCGAAAGGATAAAATCGCGCGTTTGCTCATCACGATGGACCTCGATGGTCGGGTCTTCTTCCATTATTCTGTGCAGCCCCTGGGGCACTTTCTCTTCGTCCGCCTTGCTTTTGGGTTCGAGCGCAAAAGAAATAACCGGCGAAAAATGCACCGGCCCTTCATACTGGATCGGTGATTTCTCGTCGCACATCGTATCGCCGGTGGAAACATCTTTCAATTTCGCGGCCGCTACGATATCACCGGCGGAAGCTTCCTTAACGATCTCCTGTTTCTTTCCTTCTAGACGGAACATGTGCCCGATTTTCTCTTTGACTTGCTTATTGGGAACATAGCAGACACCATCCGACGCGATCTTGCCGGAAACCACGCGCATGACGGAGAGTTTTCCCGCAAACGGATCGATGATCGTCTTGAACACGTAGGCGGAAAACGGAGCGGTGGGTTGCTGGGCCCGTTTTTCCACCTCGCCGGTGATCGGGTTCGTGCCTTCGACTTCGTCTTCGTCCAAGGGCGACGGCAAATAGTCAATGACGGCGTCGAGCAATTGCTGAATTCCGATCTGCTTGAGTGCCGAGCCGTAGAGAACTGGATAGAGTTTTCCCTGTCGCGTTTGCTCGCGAATGGCTTTTTTCAGCTCCTCCGTCGATATCTCTTTACCCTCCAGATATTTTTCCAGAAGCTCGTCGTCACTTTCCGAAACACCTTCCATCAGTTTTTGGCGCATCTCCTCCGCAGTACCTTTGAGATCGGCCGGAATTTCCCCTTCGGCAAATTTTCCAGTGTCTCCTTCATAGACGCACGTTTTCATGGAGAGCAGATCCACGACTCCTTTGAAGTTTGCCTCGACACCGATGGGCATTTGGAGGTGAATCCCTTTGATTCCTAAACCTTCCAACATCGAATCGATACGCTCGACGACGTTGTCTTGCTCATGGTCCATCTTGCTTGCGAACAAAAGCCGACTGATCCGGTTATCATTGGCCCTGTCCCACAATCGTTCGGACTCAACCCTAAGGCCCACGGAGGGGTTAAGCACAAACACGGCACCGCCGAAAGCGCGCATGGCATTGATCGAATCCGCCAGGAAAGCGGCGTAGCCCGGCGTATCGATCAATTGGCAAGGATATTTCTTCCATGGCAACGTATGAAACGCCGAGGAGATCGACACGTAATGTTTTATTTCTTCCGGCTCGTGATCCAATACCGATGTGCCCTCTTGAACCTTTCCCAACCGTTGCGTCACCCCCGCCGCAAACAGCATGGCTTCCCCTAACGAAGTTTTTCCTGAGCCGCCTTGACCCAGAATGCCGACGTTACGAAGTTTCTCCAGCTCCGCTGTAGCCATAACTATAGGATCCTTCCTGCTTTTATTTGTGCGCCCTAGCCTTCACTTCCTGCAAGGAATTCCTTTCATAAATGATGCGTAGTCCTTCCAAGGTCAGGAATTCATCGACTTCGCCGATGCTGGAACATTCGGACGCCACCAGAGGCGCCAATCCTCCTGTAGCGACGACTTTGGCCTGAACGCCGTTTTCCTTCTGTATACGCTGAACCAGACCGTCCACGAGACCCACATAGCCGAAAAAAATTCCCGCTTGGATGGAGTTGACGGTATTTTTTCCCACGACTTCTTTAGGTTTGACAATCTCGATTCTCGGCAGTTTCGAAGCTCTTTGAAATAACGCCTCCAAAGAAATCAACAGGCCCGGCGCGATCGCCCCGCCGATGTATTCCCCCTTTTTGGATATGAAATCCACCGTCGTCGCGGTACCAAAATCCACGACAATACAGGCGTCGCGATATTTCTCAAAGGCCGCAATGCCGTTGACAATGCGATCGGCGCCGACGTCCTTGGGACTATCATATAAAATGGGCATCCCCGTCTTGATCCCGGGACCGACCATGAGAGGTTCGAGCTCGAAAAACTTGGTGGCCAGCTCCTGGGTAACGCTGACCATAGGCGGGACGACACAGGAGGCGACGATAGAATGAATCTGGTTGCACCTGAACCCCTTGGAGGAGATGAGATGCGAAATGATCACGCCGTATTCATCGGCCGTTCGTTCCGCCTCGGTCAGCAAACGCCAATGGGTGATCAGTTTTTTGCCCTGATAGAGACCCAGAACAATGTTGGTGTTGCCGATATCGATCGCTAAAAGCATACTCTTGCAATTCAATCTTCTATCGGAACCACGTCACCGGCGACAATTCGATGACGTTTTCCTTGCCCGTCCTCTAAAATGAGGGCTCCGTCTCTATCTATCCCCTTGGCTGTTCCGACCATGATGTGGTCCGTCATTTCGACTCGAATCGCTTTCCCTCGCAGCGCAAAAAAGGCTTCCCAGCGTAGGGCGAGGGCATTAAAGCCCACCTCTTCGAGTTCTCCATAGCACCTGTCGAGGTCCTGAATCAATCTCCGCATGAACGCCTCACGGCTGACGTTTTTTTGGGTCAGGGCCAAAATCGAAGTCGCGCGTTCGCGAATCACTTCCGGCATTGATGCCACCGGATAGTTCAGGTTGACGCCGATGCCAAGAATCACGAATTCAATCCGCTCGGAATCACAAGACGATTCGGTCAAGACTCCCGCTAGCTTCTTACCTCCAGCCAAAATATCGTTGGGCCATTTGATAGTCGGCGACGTCCCGATAAACGAGGCAATAGTATCCGCCAGGGCTACGGCAGCCATCAAGGTGATCTGAGGGGCACGGGCCGGAGGTAGCTGCGGCCGGAGGATCACGGAAAAGTACAGGTTCACGAAAGGTGGAGATATCCAGGTTCTGCCCAAACGGCCACGACCGCGAGTCTGGGTTTCGGCAAAGATAACCGTGCCCTCGTCCGCTTCCTGTTCGGCAAGCCGTCGGGCGTAAGCATTGGTGGAGTCGAGTTCCGAAAAATAGTGGAGATTCGTTCCCAGACGTTTCGTCGCCAGACCATCCCGAACTTGCTGGAGTTGGAGCGGTCGCTTTATCCGCACAGACCTTTGCCTATTATCCGGCTCAAGAACGCGCATTCATCGTTATCTTCATATTAAAATCAACCACCGGCGCCGAATGGGTCAGCGCACCCGACGAGATGAAGTCGACGCCCGTCTCGGCCACCTGGCGAATAGTCTCTAATGTGATGCCGCCTGAGGCCTCGACCCAAGCGCGTTTGTTCACCCATCGGACCGCCTCCGCCATTTGCGTGATCGTCATGTTGTCGAGCATGATCACGTCCGTCCCGGCTTCGATCGCTTCTTGAACCTGCTTGAGATTTCCGGCTTCCACTTCGACTTTGGCCATAAAGGGAGCATGACGCCTCACGGCTTTGACTGCCTCGGCAATCGACCCTGTCGCCTCGATATGATTGTCCTTTACCAGCGCGGCATCGTATAGACCGATGCGGTGATTCGTTCCACCCCCCATGCGCACGGCGTACTTTTCCAAAGTCCGAAGTCCCGGTGTCGTTTTTCTGGTATCCAACACCTTGCACGGAAGATCTTTAACGGCGTCTACATATTTCCGTGTCAGTGTCGCTGTTCCCGATAAACGCTGGAGGAAGTTCAAAGCCGTTCGTTCGGCCAGTAACAGCGCGCGAACAGGACCTTCGGCTTCCGCTACAACCTTCCCGTTCTTCACTTGGCTGCCATCCTTGGCGAGAAGGCGCACCTCCACTTTCGGATCGATAAAGTAAAAGATTCGATCCAAAAGCACCAATCCCGCCACAACGCCATCTTTCTTGGCGCGGAACAGCCCCTTGCCTTGGGATTCCGCTGAAATGGTCGCCATGGTCGCTAAATCGCCGGCACCAATATCTTCATCTAACGAGTCGCGAATCAATCTTTCGATCTGGGGACTGACCAGGATATCCATGATACCTCGTTCCTTCCTCACTCAATTTCCCGCAGCCATTCCAGGCTCCGGTTTAGGGCACGCAGTTTTTCATTGTGCTGCGTCGACTTCTCCTGTTCTTTTTGAATCACCTCGTCCTTCGCTTTGGCTAGAAACTCCGGGTTGCAGAGCTTCTTTTGAACCCGCGAAAGCTCTTCCTCGACCTTGCGCACCTCTCTGCCCAATCTCGCTCGCTCTTCCTCAGGCTTGATCATGTCTCCAAGGGGAAGATAAATTTCCGTGCCGCCGATCATCGCTGTGGCAGCGCCCTTAGGCCGCTCCCCTGAAGTCTGATAGGTAACGGATCCGACTCGGGCCAGCGACCGGACATAGGACTCTTGATCCCGCAGAAACGACAGATCTCGTTCCGGGCCGTAGAAGATAACCTTAACCTCTTTGCCTGGTGGACAATTCATTTCAGTGCGCAAGTTTCTAACCCCACGAATCACCCCCATGAGGAATTCCATCCGTTTCTCGGTTTCCTCATCGAGGCATAACGGATCACTCTGCGGATAGGGTTGCAACATGAGACTCCGCTGACTTTTGGCTAAGGCCTGCCAGATCTCTTCGGTCACAAAGGGCATGATTGGATGAAGCAACAATAAGATCTGCTTTAGAACTTCCAGAAGCGATTGCTTGCTTTTCTCTGAATCTTCGCTGAGCTTTCCGCTCAAAGAAAGCTTGCTCATTTCAATATACCAGTCACAGAACTCATGCCAGGTGAACTGGTACAAAATATTGGCATAGTCGTTGAACCGGTAGGATTCAACGGCTTTTCGAGCCTCATGGATGGTCGACGCGAGTCGCGAACGGATCCACCGCTGCGCAAAACCGAGTTCGTTCCCGTCGGATACCGCTGGCTCAAAACCTGACGTGCTGTCGGAATCCGATAGGTTCATAAGCACGAACCGCGCCGCGTTCCAGAGCTTGTTCACGAAATTCTGATACCCGGCAATACGCTCTTCGGCCAGTTTGATGTCGCGACCCATGGCGGCCATGGCTGTCAAGGTAAAACGGAAAGCATCGGTGCCGTATTCTTGCATGACGTCGAGAGGATCGATGACGTTCCCTTTGGATTTGGACATCTTCTGCCCTTCTTCGTCGCGCACAAGGGCGTGAATGTAAACGTCACGAAACGGAACATCATCCCTGAACTTGAGCCCCATCATGATCATCCGCGCCACCCAGAAAAACAAAATATCGAAGCCCGTGACCAGAGTGGATGTCGGGTAGAAGTTTTTGAGATCCTGCGTCTCCTGCGGCCAGCCCAACGTTGAAAATGGCCATAGGCCGGAGGAAAACCACGTATCCAAAACGTCGGGATCCTGAATCAATTCTTTTCCCCCGCATCGTGGACAACCGCTGGGTTTCTCCCGAGCCACGATGGGCCGGGCGTCCTTCGTAAGAAGGTATTCACCCTTGTTCCCATAAATGACGTTACTTGAATCGCAAGCGACACAATACCAAGCCGGTATCTGATGCCCCCACCAAATCTGCCGCGAAATGCACCAATCCTTGATGTTTTCCATCCACGCAAAATAGGAATGGCTCCAACCTTCCGGGATGATTCGAATCTTGCCTACCCTCACCACTTGTATCGCCGGCTCCGCTAACGGTTTGATGTTCACGAACCATTGCGGCGTCAAATAAGGTTCGACCACGGTCTGGCAACGGTAACAACGGCCCACGGCATGGCGGTACGGTTCGACTTTTTCGAGAAAGCCCTTGTCTTTCAGCTCCGCGATGATTAGCTTCCGTGCGTCAAACCGATCTTTCGAGTTGTAGCGGTCGATCCAATCGCCCTTTTCGCCGCGGGAACTAAACGCGGAACCATCGATTCCCATATCCGCGTCAAAGATGCTGATTCGGTCGAGTCCAAAGCGGTCACCGATTTCAAAATCATTGAAGTCGTGCCCGGGCGTAATCTTCACCGCCCCGGTTCCGAATGTCCGATCAACATAGGCATCAAAGAGCAACGGCACGACACGATCGGTGATGGGCAAACGAATCTTTCTGCCAGCGAAGTGTTGGTAGCGCGGGTCTTCCGGATGGACTGCCACAGCGGTATCACCGAGCATCGTTTCCGGCCGCGTGGTCGCGACAATAATCGCCTCAGATGGATCGTCGGCCAGCGGATAACGGATGTACCAGAGGCTACCTTCCGATTCCTCATGAACCACTTCGATATCGGCTAGCGCCGTCTTGCAACGTGGGCACCAGTTGATGAGCCGCTGCGCTCGGTAAAGTAGGTCGTCCTCCCAAAGGCGAACGAAGGCTTCGCGCACGGCAAGAGAAAGTCCCTCATCCATCGTAAAACGCTCGTGCTCCCAATCGCAGGAAACGCCGAGCGCCTTGAGTTGATGGAGGATCGTGTTCCCCGCTTCTTTTTTCCACTCCCAGACGCTTTCGATGAATTTCTCCCGTCCCAGCTCCGTTCGGGTTAGCCCTTGAGCCACCCAGCGGCGCTCCACGACGTTCTGGGTGGCGATCCCCGCATGGTCCGTCCCCGGAACCCAGAGAACCCGGTAGCCATCCATTCTCTTGTAGCGGCAGAGGATATCCTGGAGCGTGTTGTTAAGCGCATGACCCATATGCAAAGATCCGGTTACATTCGGTGGCGGAATGACCACGGAAAAATAAGGAGCCTTTCCTTCGGCCGGCCTAAATGCGCCCGACCTCAACCAATGGGCATACCATTTGGATTCGACACTCTTGTGATCGTAGATCTTCGCTTGCTGCATGGGATTACTTCGTTCTACTCTGCTGTATGTTGCTTTTCCTGCGCTCCGGTGGCTCAGCTACGACATCCACCAACTCAATGATTTGTGGCCCAGCGGCCTCAGCGATCTTTGGTTCTTTTGCGCTCCTTTGCTCCATTGCCGTCATGCTCGCGGTCCCATTTTCCTTTGAGGACGACCTGTCAAGACACCTTGCTATAGCTGACTGCAGGGTGTCCTTCTGAATCGGGCTGGTGAGCACAACGAGTTTATCGCGACCCGCGGCTTGGCCCGCCCCGATATCGTCGATCCATACCGTGGGAACCTTCCATTCCCGCAGTTTACGTAGGTGCTCGCCCCTCGACTCACCTGTCGCGCGGAACACCGCCGAGTCAATGATAACCAAATCGAATTCCTTCGCTACCGACGCGTTGCTGTCCGAGAGCAACGCAGCCAATTGAACTTCATGATCCGGGAAAAGAGCCAGGCTTATCGCCTGTCGCAATATGTTCCTCGGTGCAACAACCAGGATCCTACTCATGCGCTATGCAAAACCTCGCTCAAACCTTATCTTGACAACCTTTCGACCCCAAGTTACATAAGGATACGAAGGACAACGCGCTTTAATTCAGATGCGAAAGTGGCGGAATTGGTAGACGCGCAGGATTCAGGATCCTGTGGGGTAACACCCGTAGGGGTTCGACTCCCCTCTTTCGCACCAGATAAAATTTAGCACACACGCCCCGTTTTCTCTAACGTCTACATTCTTTCTTAATCGAACTGTAGATGCGGAGATTTGCTCATCGCCCGCGCGCGCACAGGTCGTCATCGATGGGCAAGGAGCAGGATGAGCTGATTCTCGGTGGCAGAAAAACGGCCGCCTACAATATTAGGTAGAATGACACGGTGAAAACAATGAAACCCTCGAGGAGTTTCTTGCTGATCGCACTGTTGACTATAGCAGCGACCGCGTGCTCCAAAGAATCAGAGCAGTCGGGTGAAAGTCCGGACTGGAAAAGAGGCAGAGCCGTTTACGTTGCCAATTGTGTGGCCTGTCATAATAACGATCCGTCAAAAGATGGCCCCATCGGCCCCGCCATTAAAGGCTCACCCCCAGCGTTGATTGAATCTCGGGTTCTGCGCACCGAATATCCCCCGGGATATCAACCCAAACGCAACACGAAGGTAATGCCTACATTTCCATTCCTTAAAACTGAGATTCCCTATCTCGTCGCCTACTTGCGTTGACAGGCTACCTTAAAAGAGCTAGCGCCAACACAAAGAAGATTCCCGTCAGCAAGAAACCCACCCACAGAGCACCGGAAACGGAGTCCAAGGGTTTCTTGGTAGCGCCTTGGGTTCCAACCAACGAGTTATACTCCACCACGGCGATGATAATGAGAGCTATCAACCAGAAAGTGCCGTGGGCAGCCGCTGGTCCAACCAGTCCGGGATAATGCATCGCGGCTCCCATGAAAAAGAGCATAGGTATGGAGAACACCGTATTGGTCCTCGACGCTAGCCCGGCGCGCCGCCCCGCACCCGCGGCGGCAGGTAAGGGCTGCCCTCCCTGCGCGACTTGATTCGCCGATGCGATGACAATCTGCTGTTTTGGCCAGATCACAAGCCATACATTTAAGAACATTATGGTGCCCATGAGGCCGCCGAGAGTGATGGCGACGCCGTACTGTGAGAGGAAAAACGCTTCGCCTCCCATTGTGTGGATTCGAATCAGATACATTAAAATTCCGGCCAGGAAAGTGAACATCGCGCCCCAACGAAACCACCAAAGAGCCCGCGGAACCAATTTTTGAATCATGCCGGTTCGAACGCCCGCCTCGGTTTCAGCAAAGAACGGCGTCTGCACTAAGTTAAAATAGTACAGGATTCCGATCCAAGTAATACCCGCCAAAAAATGAATCCACCTTAGAAAAAAATGAATTTGTTCTTCCATAGCTCTCCCTCCTTCTACCTGTCATAGACACCAACCGGCCACAACCACTTTGATCAGATTGTTTTATATATTAAGGGACAGTTATTTTTGTCAAGGAAAAAAGCACAGGCAATCGACAAACCAGAGGGTCTGCATTGCTAGGGCGCGGGAATCTCGCAACCTCATCACGATCAAACCATCCCGTGTCTATTCTCTCCCGCAAATTCACGAACGGCGATCCGGATCCGCAATCTTTTAAGCGATTATGTGCTTGACCTGACTATAGAACTATGCCATTTTCCGTGCTATCTTTTTTACGCCGCCGGATGGAGTTTTTCTGATTCGAGAAACAAAAAGTAAGGCCGTGAAAGCTACCGTTGGCGTAGCTCCTGAAACTCGACGCAAAATCCCTTGCCTTGAGGGATCGAACGACCCTTCTAGTTTTGTAACTGACGAACTGCAACTTGTCGAGGACAACCTGATTCGGGCGATCCGCTCCCGCGAGCAAACGCTCACGGATATTGCAGCTCACTTGATTTGTGGCGGGGGGAAAAGAGTTCGGCCGATGGTCACTCTCTTGGCTTTCAACGCTTTCGGGGGCAAAAGAACACAGGACATTGTCGACATCGCCACCGCTATAGAGCTCATTCATACCGCGACACTGCTCCATGACGATATCATTGACAGAGCGGAAACCCGGCGCGGCAAGGAGTCTGCCTATAGGAAATTTGGACTCAAAAACACTTTGGTGGCGGGGGATTTTCTCTTTATTAAAGCGTTTGAGTTCGCGGGAAAGTTCGATGAGACGGTCGTGGAGTGGACAGCGGATGCTTGCGCACTGTTAACTGAAGGGGAAACGCTTCAAGGTTATTTCAATCGCAATTGTACTGTTACTCTTGAGGACTATATCGAAATCGTAAAGCGCAAGACCGCCTCCTTATTTCAAACGGGCGCGAAAGTCGGAGCGTATCTTGCTGGCGCAAATTCCGCATTGGTGGAAGAAACCCATCGCTATGGGCTCAACATGGGAATCGCCTTTCAAATGGTCGATGACATTCTTGATGTGGTGGGCCATATCGACCTTCTGGGCAAGCCCACGGGCATGGACCTCCGAGATGGGAATCCTTCGTTGCCGATTATCTTGGGACTCAAAGCAGAGCAGACTGCAGTTTGCGAGGCCTTTCAGAGCGCGCAACCCACGGAAGCACTGGTGATTGCAGCCCTTGACGCCATCAAATCCGGGCCCTTTATCCAACAGGCCAAATCCATATCCCGTGCCTATGCGGAAGAGGCGCTCAAATCGATTAGGAAGTTTCCTCCATCGCTCTATCGCAATGGGCTCAAGACCCTTGTTCAGTTGATTATAGATCGAGACTTTTAAGTCACGGCACTGCAGTTATTCACCCTTTTTCGCGCGTGCCCCACAGTTTTAGATCCCAGTGATGCCATCCCTGGATAGTTCACGCGATCGCGCCGTTCAGGCCATGTTCGACAGAATTGCGGGACGCTATGACTTCTTGAATCGTGTTATCAGTTGTCGCCTGGACACTCTCTGGAGACGCAAAGCGATAAACGAGGTTCTGAAAAGCGGGGAGCCGCTCATTCTGGATCTCGGTGCGGGCACCGGTGATCTTACGTTCGCCGCAGTCAAGGAGATCACAGGCAACGGGCGAATCATCGGCCTGGATTTCTCGTTGCAGATGCTTCAACTGGCCCATTCCAAGCAACGCGGTGCTACGCATGGCGGCAAAGCGCATTTTGTTCAAGGCAACGCAATGTTTCTGCCATTCAAGGACTGCCTATTCGATGGGGTCATGACCGCGTTTGTGTTGCGCAATGTGTCAGATCTCTCCATGTTGTTCGCTCAGGCGTTTAGAGTCCTAAAAAACGGCGGAAGATTCGTGTCGTTGGATATGTTTCCGCTATCAAAGACCTGGTTTTCAGCCTTTTACTCGCTATACTTTTACCGCTTGGTCCCGTGGATCGGTGGACTTCTGGCTCACGATCATGGCGCCTACCGGTATTTAGCCGAGTCCGTTGAAAACTTTTATTCACCGCAAGAAGTCGCGGCGCTTCTCGAACAAGCTGGTTTCGTGCGGGTGCGCATTCGAAGGTTTCTCAACGGGGCAGTTTGCATGCATGTGGCTGAGAAGCTTGGCTCAGCGCCGTAACCATCGTAAACGCTATGCGGAGTTTTTCCAGCAGTTTTCTCCTGTTTTTCTATCAGATCGCGTTGGGGGGTCTCTTCGGGCTCGCCGTGACGCCCTTTCACGAACTCGAAAGAGCATTCTATAAATCAACAGCCGGTGTTTTGTTTGTCATAGCGGTGTTGGGGTTCTGGGGAAAGAGCCGTCTGTACTGGCAGAGCATCTCCGCTGAAAGTAGCTTTGCTAGCCTAGCAGAGATCCTATTTCATGGCTTGTTTGTGATCTGTTTTGCCGCCTACATGATCTCTCTCTGGGGTGAAAATCGAGAATTCAGGGCACGGAGTTTTGCCGCCTGCCTGCTCTGCGGCTTGACCGGACTCATTTTCAGCGCTCATGGCTTTTACCAGGCTCCCTTCCTGTCCTTCGAAACTTTCGTTTACCCCATGACGTTTTTCTTGTCCGCGCTGCTCCTCGGGACCGTAACCGTGGGGATGTTACTCGGTCATTGGTACCTCATTGATACGGGTCAGAGCCTGGATCCGTTTATCCGGACATACAAATTTTTCGTCGTTGCGCTGCTGGTGCAAACGATGTTTCTATTCGTTTCGCTGATCACGCTTTATAGGTTCGGCGTATCAAGTAGTGTGATCGGCCTAGAACGTTTGTGGTTGGATCACCCCGCGCTTTTGCTCACGCGAGTCATCTCCGGCCAAGCCGCGCCGTTGATCTTGTCTTGGATGATCTGGCGAACACTGGTGATCCCGCACACCATGGCGGCGACGGGTCTTTTTTACATCGCGCTGTTAGGCGTTTTCGTAGGAGAGATTCTAGGAAAACAGATCTTGGCGCTGACCGCGCTACCGTTTTAGCGCAACCATACCGACTTAGTCAGACAATTGAGGATAGGTCTTGATCTTCGTAATTCGTAAGCCGCCCGAGGTCCACCCCAGATCGTATCCAATCCGCTCCCCCTCCCGGAGATCGAGCGGGGTCTTTGCTTCACCGGAGAGAGTGACCAAATCATAAGAGAAGCGAACTTCTCGCCCGCTCTCGGTCCGAACGACTCCCATATTGTTTGATGGGAAAAGCTTAACTATCACACCGTGGTGATAGTAATCCTCGTCGCGGGACCGGGATGGGTTTTCCTGATTGTCACTCATGATTTATTTTTGGGACTTTTGTAGATTGGCATCGACGGGAGGAAAAAAAATGTGTCTTGCCGTTCCAACGGGATCTGAAGACGCCCGCGGCCGCCGATGATCATAGCCGTGCGCGAAGGGCAAAAATTCAGCGTAAAAGTCACGCCTTTAAGGATTGCTCTTGTCCCGCAATTCGGCCCTGAAGTTCCATCAAGCCGTCCAGAACCGCTTCAGGCCGTGGAGGACATCCTGGAACATACACATCGACTGGAATGATACGATCAATTCCCTGAACCGTCGCATAATTATCGTAAAAACCACCGCTCGCGGCACAGGCACCAAATGCCATCACCCACTTGGGCTCGGACATTTGCTCGTAGACACGCTTCAGGACCGGGGAAAGTTTGTGATTGACCGTGCCTATGACCATCAATAGGTCCGCCTGCCTTGGGCTGAAGCGCGGCAGCAGAGCACCGAAACGGTCGATATCGTAAGGCGACATCGACAGAGACATATACTCCATCGCGCAGCAGGCTGTCGCGAACGGGTATGGAAACAGTGAATACTTCCGCGCCCAACCTACCGCCTTGTCCACACGAGTCAGCACAACGGAATCCGCCAGGAGCGCCTCTGGGCCCGTTTTTGATTCAATCGAGGAGTTCGCAGCTTGCATGAGCTTACGGTACTACTTCCCCCTCAGCTAAACAATAATGGGGCTATGAAAACGTCGCGAGGGACGATTGCTACATGTCAACGCCGTTAAAGCTTGACTACATTGATGGCCTGCGGCCCCTTTTCTCCCTGTGCGATTTCAAATTCCACCGATTGGCCTTCGTTGAGGGTTTTAAATCCGTCCCCTTGGATCGCCGTGTAGTGAACAAAAACGTCACCGCCGCCTTCTTTCTCGATAAAACCATATCCCTTGGAGTTGTTAAACCATTTTACTTTACCAGTTGCCATTGCTTAGAACCTCCCGATCCACGTTGCTTCAACTCCCATGCGAATTTTGAGTCTCGTAGTTGTGCACCTCTCCCACCCCCGCGACCCGCGTTTTTGAACTCCATGCAAGTCTGGACGATCCTTTCTGTAGGGACGGACATTAGATAAAGCTGTGTATCGTTGTCAAGACAAAATTTTCTGTCGAATGCCTCAGCATCTCTGCGGTGGCTATCGCTGCCAAGCCCCCCCTTCTCCTCCCAAGGAGGGCAAAACGCAGCGGTCGGAGCTTTTTGGGGGACTACACATTGTAACGCTCTCGATGGTCACTCGTATCAAGGAGACTTATCGTATGACTATCGCCCTGTGGGTTGGTCCGGCGAGAAAGGTAATCGTCGCCTCCTTTGAAAGGGGTTGCACCCTGGAATGCTCCCACAATACCCCGCAAAGTCCCCAATTGCGCTAATTCTAGGAGGCGCCCAGAATTGAATCTTCAGTATTCCTGGGGGACCAAAGATCTTTGCCTATTCTTTAAGCAACCGCTAACCAACTGAATCCAATAGTGAAATTCATATGGCGGCATGATTTACGTCGAGAAAACTATTTTATATTGACTTCGGGTGCTTTTTTCATTATAAATGGCTTAGTTAGCGTTTGAATGATCGGATAGTCTTGGTCGGAAAGAGGGCTCTCCCGCGTCGGTCGGTAGGTGATCTAGAAAGCAACCGGATGGCCATTTACACTGAAATCACGAAAAAGGATGCGACGAAGATCGTGGAGGAGTTCACTCTCGGTGATCTCGTATCCTGTTCTGGGATCAAGAATGGTTCGGTGAACACGCACTACCTGCTGGAAACCAAGCGGGGTCGATTTTTCGCCAAGATCGACGAAATCAAGAGCGAACTTGAGGTAAAGCAAGAGCTAGACCTACTGTTTCACCTCAGGAAACAAGGTTTCCCTTGTCTACAACCACTGAAAACCAAAACGGGAAGATACTACATCGAGTATAGGGGTAAATGTCTCACAGTGAGTCGCTATCTGGACGGCATGGAACTCCCAATCGACTCTCTCACCGCAAACCATCTAGGTATTCTCGGTCACACATTGGCCAACCTGCATCTAATCGGAAGAAGCTACAAGAAGGGGATCGATAACCGCTTCGGATTCAGCCGAATCGTGGCAATCTACCGGGAGGTGCGTCGACAACTCCCCTCTCACTTGAGAAACATCGTTCGGGTCTTGGATGATGAATTCTCCTACCTCGAGAATTACCTTGACAACAATCTGCCCAAGGGAATTATTCACGGAGATTTCTTCCCGGACAATGTAAAGTTCAAAGGCAGTCGGTTGGTTGGGGTGGTGGACTTCGAAGCCGCATGCAGGGGGAAACTCATTTACGATCTCGCTACCGCGGTCAACGCGCTTTGTTTCGTTGACCAGCGTTACCGCATTGACCGCTTCGAAGCCTTGATTTCCGGCTATGAAGGTCTCCGGCCTCTCTCTCTACCGGAATGGGATTCGTTTCCCAACGAGTTACGTTTTTCCGCCTTGCGGTTTACGGTCACGCGAATTAAGGATTTCTATCTAAGAAAAACAGATGACAGCCAGCGGATCTACAAAGACTTCAAGGAGTTTTACGATAGGCTGTTGGTCCTTAGGCGGGAGAAGAGTGGCGGTATGGAGGACATACTCCTCGCTATGGCAACCGGATACGATTACCGAAAATACCAGAAATCGAAGCCTTCCAAATAATACTCTACATCCCCGGATGATCGGTTCTACGCATGCCACTCAGTGTGCTCATTTTCTTCTGCGCATCGCGACGGATAAGCCGAATCAAGGACCATAACATCAGCAGAACCCCGCAAAGAAACAACGTCCGTCCGCCCGTCAATACCACGTAAAAGAAGTTGAGTTTCACCCTCGCCGCGTTGTACTTCTCCCTATCTTCGTTGATGCGGCGGAGCACCTCTTCGTTTTTCTGATGATCGAGCTCCTGAAAGCTTCTGTAGGACTCTTCCAAGCCGGTTTGTTCGGTTCGGTGTAACAGGTTCTGATATTTGGTTGTCTCAACGGCACCCACCACCCAGTTGCCGATTCCCAGCACTAAACAGACAATCCCCGCTAGGAGTAAATAACTCGAGTAGATATCACGCGCCTTCACTTTATCTATCCGTCTAACAGAATTCCCGGTTAGGGTCAATTTTACATAGCCTTGACACGCCGCGGCTACTGGGGTACGGTCACCCCCAAGTAGTGTCTGGACACCTTATCCAGAGTGGTGGAGGGAGCGGCCCTTCGAAGCCACAGCAACCGGTTTCTGAAAACGGAAGGCGGTGCTAATTCCTGCCCCCTTAATTCGGGGGGAAAGATAAGGTGAGGTTAAGCCTCTTCTTATCTTTAAGTTAGATTGGGAAGAGGTTTTTTTTTAGCGGATGTTCCCTTTGAATACTCGTCTTACCACAGACCAGATCGAGCGCTACAGCAGGCAGATCATGATCCCCGATCTCGGCGGTAAGGGACAGATACGGCTCCGGCAAGCTCGAGTTCTAATCATAGGGGCCGGTGGCCTAGGCTCACCGGCGGCCCTCTATTTAGGGGCTGCAGGTGTCGGGACTCTCGGCCTGGTCGATCCTGATCGTGTGGAATTGTCGAATCTACAACGCCAAATCCTCCACACCACGCTTGACCTCAGCCACCCGAAGGTAGAATCGGCCAAGGATAAAATCAGCAAACTCAACCCAGAGGTGGAAGTCGTCATCTATCCCGTCCGGCTCGAAGAAGACAACGGCGCCGCTATCTTTTCGGGGTATGATTTTATCGTTGACGGCAGCGACAATTTTCCCACCAAATTTTTGGTTAACGATCTTGCGGTGAGTATGGACATTGCTTTTTCTCACGCCGGAATCGTCCGTTTGCAAGGACAAACGATGACCGTCGTGCCTCGGAAAAGCGCCTGCTATCGTTGTCTGTTCAGAGAGCCACCTCCTCCCGGAGAAATATTGAATTGCCAGCAAGCCGGTATACTCGGAGCCGTTGCAGGTACCATGGGTTCGATCCAGGCAACCGAAGCGATTAAGTATCTTGCCGGCTTTGAGGAAGGATTGCTGACGGATCGATTGCTGACGTACGACGCAAAATCGATGAAATTTCATATGATAGACGTAAACAGAGACGTTCATTGTGCCGCATGTGGTGTAGAACGGATCGCACGGCGAGTGTCTCCCCAAGCACCTAAAACGCAAGCAACGGAAGGGATAACCATGAGCTTCGTTAGAGGGCTCCAATGCAAGGAATGCAGGCAGGAATATCCAAAAGAGCCGCTGCACGTGTGCGAAACCTGCTTCGGTCCTCTGGAGATTGTGTATGATTATGACGGCATCAAAAAGTCCATCAGCCGTGAAAAGATCGCCTCCCGTGACAAAAGCCTGTGGCGCTATCGCGAACTACTGCCCATCGATGGAGAACCGCAGGCGGGTCTTTATTCGGGCTTTACCCCTCTCGTCCGCGCCCGGAGGCTCGGCGAAGCGTTGGACGTCAAAGAACTCTACATCAAAGATGATTCAGTGAACCACCCCACTTTTTCATACAAAGATCGCGTTGTTGCTGTTGCGATATCAAAGGCCATAGAGTTCGGATTCGACACCGTCTCCTGCGCGTCGACTGGAAATCTCGCCAATGCAGTCGCGGCCCACGCCGCGAGAGCTGGGTTGAACTGCTACGTTTTTATCCCCGAGGGCCTGGAACAGGGGAAGATCGTCGGGTCCGCCATTTATGGACCCAAAACCGTCGCGATCAAAGGAAATTACGATGACGTGAATCGGCTCTGCAGTGAGATCGGCGACAAATACGGCTGGGCCTTTGTCAACGTCAATCTGAGACCCTATTACTCAGAAGGCGCCAAGACGCATGGCTTCGAGGTGGCGGAACAGCTTGGCTGGAAGCTTCCCAAACACATTGTCGTTGCATCCGCCGGGGGAACGATCCTGCCCAAGCTTGCAAAGGCTTTCAAAGAATTGATTAAAGTCGGTCTGGTCGAGGATACCGGCTGTAAGATTTATTCCGCTCAAGCCGCCGGCTGTGCCCCGATCATCAACGCGCTCCAAGAGGGAACTGATTTGATCAATCCCGTGAAACCAAACACAATCGCGAGCTCCATCGCTATTGGAAATCCGGCAGACGGCCACTATGTCCTTCAAGCCCTGCGGGAGTCGGGCGGATGGGGCGAAAGCGTCACCGACCAAGAAATTCTCGAAGGGATCAAACTGTTGGCCCAGACCGAGGGAATATTTACCGAGCCAGCGGGTGGAACCGAAGTGGCTGTGACCAAGAAACTCATCCAAAAGGGCAGAATCCCCCGGGACGAGTCCCTCGTCATTAGCATCACCGGCAACGGGTATAAGACTCTGGAAGCGGTCGCGGGCAGTGTCGAAAAGCCGTTGACCATCAATGCGACCCTGCGAAACTTCGATGACCTTTACCAACAGCTCAACCCGACGGTTACAGCAAAAGCCGCGAGCGGTTAGAAATTCATACGTTTATCGGGTGCGGTGTCGCACCGCCCCATTTCGCGAAGGATTGTATCAAGAGTCGTAATTACAAAGTTTTCAGCTATTATTTCTTCTATCGATCCGAAGGAGGTTATGCTATGCCAGTGCAAGTTCGTGTTCCCACCCCGCTCAGAAAGTTCACTCAGGGCGCCGATGAGGTTAGCGCGCAGGGCGCCAATATTAAGGCGTTAGTAGACGATCTTGAGAAGAATTTCCCCGGCATCAAGGAACGGATCTGCGATGAAACCGGAAAGATCCGCCGTTTCGTAAACGTTTACCTCAACGGCGACGACATCCGTTTTTTACAAAACCTGGAAACCGGACTGAAAGAGGGAGATAATATTTCTATTGTCCCGGCCATTGCCGGGGGCGCTAATTCTCACTAGAGCGGACGATGGCACGAGCCACACCTAATCTCCGATTGGTTTCGGTCCCGCCAGCAGAGCTGAAGAGAGCCGAATCCGTCCTGGATCTGATCGGCGATACTCCTTTACTGGAAATCCGAAACCTCGCGGAAGGGCTGCCGGCCAGGGTTCGAATTTTTGCTAAACTGGAAGGATTCAATCCGGGCGGATCAGTTAAGGACCGGGCAGCATTGAGAATGGTCCAAGAGGGAATTCGTACTGGAAATCTTCGACCGGACAAGACAATTTTGGATTCCAGCTCGGGAAACACGGGGATCGCACTTGCCATGATCGGTCGCGTGTTCGGCTATCCCGTGGAATTGGTGATTCCGGAAAACGTGAGCAGGGAACGGAAGCAAATCATTTATGCCTACGGCGCAAAGATCATCTATAGCGATCCGTTGGAAGGCTCCGATGGCGCCATCCGTCTCTGCAGAAAAATCCTCGCCGAAAGCCCCGATCGCTATTTCAAGCCGGATCAGTACTTTAATCCAATGAATCCTCAGGCCCATTATGAAACTACGGGTCCGGAAATCTATCGGCAAACTCAGCAAACCATTACCCATTTCATCGCGGGCATCGGCACGGGCGGAACCCTTATGGGCACGGGCCGATATCTCAAGGAGAGGAATCCAAACATAAGAATTATCGCAGTGGAGCCCGATGATGCACTTCATGGCCTCGAAGGGCTCAAGCACATGGCCAGTTCCATTGTCCCCGGCATTTACAAGGAAGAAGAATTGGACGACAAGATCTCTGTTTCCACCGAGGACGCGTATGCGATGGTTTATCGTTTGAGCCAGGAAGAAGGAATTTTAGTTGGCCAGTCATCGGGCGCAGCCATGTTTGCGACTTTGAAGCTGGCACGCAAACTCCGCGAAGCCACACTCGTTACGGTATTCCCCGATTTCGGTGACAAATATCTCAGCACAAATCTCTGGGTCGGTTGGCGTGACCGGATGGCGGTCGGTAACCTGTCATTTTCCATCTAGATCCGAAATGGATCAGGGCAAATGTTATTGAGAGGTCGCTGAAATAGATAAGACCAAGACTCCGCCTTCATGCGGAGGGCCTCCCAGCAGAAAATTTCCCCCGTTTTTGAGCCGTACGGTCGTATCCACGACGGGTTTATCGCCATGCTGTAAACGCACTTTCAAGGCGAGCTGTTTGTTCCGAAACTCCTGAGGCGTTACAACGAGAGAGCGCCCGCCGGGAATATCAAATACGGCGTTCCCTTGCCAAGCAACGTTCTGAGTTTCCTCTTTGAGGAGTCGGTAAGAGCGATATTTCATGACCTTCAGCTGATTTTTCACCGTATTCAGCTTTGGATCGATTTCATCGCTTTGATTGCTGGCCAAGATCGTCCCAATCTTGACGCGGACCGTCTGGGAAGTGTTTTCCGCGGAGTTTACAGGACAAGCCGCTGCGAGATACATCAGCCAACTAAAAAGAAGGGCTCGTTTCAGTAGTCTCCTCAGAGGACTCATTTTCACCTTCTTGATTCTGATACAACCAAATGACAGTTGTTTTCGTTTCGTCCTCGCGCAACAACGCAACGCTGCGTCCGTGAGCGTCAATAGATTCGACGGCTGCAAAGTTGTTTCGTTGTGGCCCCAGCTTCCAAAAGGAATCCAACGAAAGCACACCGAGTAGAATCACGATCACCGCGGGGACAGCCCAAGCGAGTCCCGGCCCTGCAAATATAGAGCGGGCCCATTCCCTGAGTTGTTCATGCCAACTCCGCTTTTCTGCGATTCGTTCTCGGACCCCCGCCCAGAACGGCTCGAAAGCAACCCGCGGCACGTTCGACACCCAAAGGTTCTTCAGCGAGGAGTGTAATTTCTCCAGTTCACGTCGCTCTCCGTCGCAGGGTCCGCAGCTTTCCAGATGCAAGCGAACCGCTTCGGCGTCGGATGCGCTTAACTCACCGTCCAGCCACACCCCCAGCGACTCTCTTGTGAACTTACAGTCTTTCATAAAAACGCGCTTAACTTTTCCTGAAGCTTTTTCCGTGCGTAATGAAGGCGGCTCATGACGGTTCCTTCAGAGCAGCCCAAAATCTCTCCGATATCTTTGTAGGAAAGACCCTCGACAGTTCTTAGTATGATGACGGCCTTGTGTTCTGGAGTCAAATCGTTTATCGCGGCAACCAGTTTTTCTCTCAGTTCTCGATCGTGAACATCCGAAAATGGGTCCTTAGCCACTTCATTTTGCTCCTCCAAGATTCCATCCATGGTTTCCCGAAAATCCAGCGGGTTTCTTTTCTGCCGCCGCTGCGAGTCAATCGCAATATTTACGGCGATACGGTAGAGCCAAGTATAGAAGGAAGACCCGCCTTGAAAACTCTTGATTTTTCTATAGGCTCGAAAAAAGGCTTCTTGAGCGACCTCTAGAGCATCCTCCCGGTTACGGAGCAAACCGACGATCACAACATAAATTTTTTGGTGATATCTCAAGACAAGTTCCTGGAAGGCCCCCATCTCTCCGGCCTGGCACTTCTGGACCAGCTCCCAGTCGCTTGACTCCACAATAGCCCTACTTTTTAGACGTCTCCCGCAGAAGTTTATTCAGCGCTTATCGGTGATAACCAGATGATTTAGTGCAAGAAACTTGAATTTTTCGCGTATTCCCTTAAAATCAGATTGATTTCCTTACACTTTCAGCACCTGGCCTCTCGATCAAACAGAGGACTCATTTATGATTGTTCGCTGCCCGAGTTGCAAGACCACCTACAAAGTAGCCGACGCCCTGGTGAAAGATACGAACCCGGCGTTTCGTTGTTCCCGTTGCAAGTATACCTTCGAGCGTGAGTCGGTGGAGACACCCGAAAAAGCTGTCGACAGAACACACTCCCCGGAGCAGCTCTTTTCAAAAACCCCGGTAGAGCAGGAATTGACCTTTACTTTCGCTTCCAAAAAACAAGACGGAGAAACTCAAAAAGAATTCATCAATCCGCCAAGGCAAAGCTTCGAATTTCCGGCCAGAGATCAAGGCGAGCCTATGAGTACCGTTGAATCAACGCCCGATGAACCTGAAGGCATTTCACCTCAACCGTCTCTGTCCCAACCGCTTCCACCGGCCCGGGAAACGACAGATAACGTCCTGTCCCTTGAACCCTATCGTGACCAGCCCGCTTCCACCGTGCCTTTTCTAACTCTCTTTGGGCTCCTTCTAATGCTGTTTGCGTTCGCGACAGCCTTTCATGTGGCCCACCCCAAAGCCTCGGAGGAAATCGTAAGGTCGATTCCTTTGGTGGGACCGGCCGTGCTCAAGAATAATCGTCTTAAAAACGGCGTTGCGCTCCAATCCCTGCGCGTGGGTCACCAAACAATCCAAGGGAACCGGGAGGTCCTGGTGGTTACCGGGATCGCCCAGAACCAGAACCCAGTTGTCATTCGCGAAGTTCGCGTTGCCGGCCAACTCTACAATTTAGACGGAAAAGAAATAGAGCACCAGGTGATCTGGATTGGCAATGCCATCTCGTCCAGAATCATCCGCGGGATGACGGTGCAGGACATTTCCGATCTTCAACGTCTCAAACCCCTGAAGAATTTCGAAATACCCCCGGGAGACTCGATTCCGTTCACTATCGTTTTTTTGAAATCAACGAAAGAAATAAGACACTTCACCTGCGAAGTCCTTGGAGCTGAAGGTGTCGCATAGAGAAGTCATTCCTTAGAGCCGTTTTTGCCAGGGTTCTCTTTTGGCGTGATATCGATCTCGTCTGGTTCTTTGACAGCCTTGCGAAATTTTCTAATCGCAGCGCCAAAGCTTTCACCAAGATCAGGCAACCGGCGATTAAATAGAACCACGACAATGATGAGAATGACCAGCAACTCACCGATTCCCAGACCGAACATGCTTCCCCCTTATGAGCAATCTAATTGACCCAGCCTTTCATTTGCAACCCATTATTTGCCAAGTGTGCGGGTCGTGAAGTAGTATACTTCTGTGGCTTATCTGAGTACTCCTCTGCTACGTTTCTTTGCCGCTTCCCTCGCCCTCCATCTCCTCTTGCTGCTGTTATGGGCAAACCCTCCGGTTCGCTCTAGAGCCCAAGAATCCATCTCTGTTTCTCTGCTTCCTCCCCCACCTCCGGAGGAAAGTACTAGCAAACCCGCCGCTCCCGCTGCGAGAGAAGCCCCCCGCCGCCCATTAAAGGCACCTCCTGCCAAGATCGCCAAAAAAAACTCGCCGCTCCTCCGACAGCAGACCTCGATCCCTAAACAAAAGACCGTCGCCCCACAAGAACTACCCGCACAAAAAGAGCAACCACGAGAAGAAACTCGTCCTCCTACGCGAGAACAGATCCCGGACAAGGCCATCATCGCCGAGCGGCCTTTGCCGACTCTCAAAGAACTACTTCCGCCGGTGGGTTGGTCGGCCGACGCAAGAGGCCGCGGGACTGAGGGGGCGGTCCGGCTCGACACGAAAGATCCTCAGTACGTTACCTATTTTAACAGCATCAAGCGGGCGATCGAAGTGGTGTGGCAATATCCAGAACTTGCACTCCGGTATGGACTCCAGGGACGACTTCTATTGGAATTCTCTATTCTTGGTAACGGGGACCTCGATAACGCAAAGATTGTCCGCTCCTCAGGGTCCAACTTACTTGATGAAGAAGCATTGCGCGCGGTCAGAGCCGCCGCCCCATTTGGCCCTATACCGCCCTGGCTTGGCAGAAACCGAATCGACATCGTTGCAAGCTTTGAGTATTTGGACAACCGTTTGAATTACCGTGTCATGCCCTAAACGGGCGGCAAGTGCGTCAGGCACTAGAAGCAAAGAATCGGCGAATTATTCGACCCCACCCTGAGCTGGATCCCACCTCAAAATCGGTTTTCTAGCGGCTCTGGCTTCATCGAGACGCCTGACCGGTGTCGAGTGAGGCGCGGTTTTGACGACGTCGGGATTCTCTTTGGCTTCCTGTGCGATGGCGAGCATCGCTTCCACGAACGCATCCAACGTTTCCGGAGTCTCGGTTTCGGTGGGTTCAATCATGAGCGCGCCGGAAACAACTAACGGGAAGTAGATCGTAGGCGGATGAAACCCGTAATCCAAAAGACGCTTGGCTATATCGAGAGTGCTGACCCCATATTTGTGCTGGTGCCGATCCGTAAAAATGCATTCGTGCATACACGGCTCCCCATAGGCGATCTGATAACTCTTTTCCAACTTCTTACGAATATAATTCGCGTTGAGAAGCGCCATCCGACTCGACTCCTCAAGCCCTCCCCCACCTAGGGAAATGATGTAGGTGTAGGCGCGGACCAGGATACCGAAATTACCAAAGAAGGATCGCACCCGTCCGATCGACTTGGGACAATCCTCAAGCAATTTGAACTCGTGATTTTGCCTAACAATCCGCGGCACGGGCAAGTACTCAGATAGCCCTTCTTTGACCGCTACGGGCCCTGCACCCGGACCGCCTCCCCCGTGGGGCGTGGAAAAGGTCTTATGAAGGTTCATATGAAGAACGTCAACCCCCATGTGGCCGGGTTTCGCGATACCCATCAACGCGTTCAGGTTCGCACCGTCGAGATAAAGCAATCCTCCCTTCGCATGGACGACCGCAGCGATGGCCTCAATATCTCCTTCGAAAAGCCCTAGGGTGTTGGGGTTCGTAATCATTACAGCGGCGACCTCCTCATCCATCACTTTCGCAACCGTCGCCGCGTCGATGATACCTCGCGCCGTGGAAGAAATTTGAACAACGTCGTAGCCGCAAAGAGTCGAGCTGGCGGGATTGGTTCCGTGCGCTGTGTCTGGGACGATAATTTTCTTACGCGGATTTCCTTTCTCAGTTAAACAGGCGCGAATCAACATCAATCCTGTGAGTTCGCCCTGAGCGCCCGCGGAGGGCTGCAAACTGATGCCGTCCATCCCACTGATTTCGATAAGCATGCGTTCGAGGTCATACAGTAGCTCCATGGCACCTTGAAGAATCTCGACGGGAGCCAGCGGATGAATTTGGGCAAACCCTGTAAATCGCGCCGTCACCTCATTGACCTTCGGATTGTATTTCATGGTGCAGGACCCCAGTGGATAGAACTGGCTCTCAATGGCGAAATTTCGATGCGAGAGGCGTGTAAAATGGCGCAACACTTCCAACTCTCCCAATTCGGGAAAGCCGGGAAGATCCTCGCGCTGGAACGCCGCGGGAATCAGCGTTTGGCCTTTTTCACTCTCCGCGGGCCAATAAAGACCACTCCTCCCGGGTGACCCGCTTTCGAAAAGAAGTTTCGGGACGCCCACTTCAGTCTGCGGTTTAGTCACTGATGACTCGGACAAGACGTTCAATCTCCTCTCTCTCATTCATTTCCGTTACACAGACGAGCAAGCAGTCATTGAGTTCCGGATACCATTGGCCCAGGGGTACGCCGGGGACAATTCGCTCCGCGGCGCAACGGCGCAAAAGACTCTCCAAGTTGCTCGCGCGCAGAACAAATTCATTGAAGAAAGCTCCGGAAAAGCAAGCTTCGATCTGCGGGCGGCTAATGAGACGATCCCGCGCATCGTGCGCGCGCGATACATTGACCTCTGCAAGCCGGCGCATGCCGCTCTTTCCCAAAAGGGACATAAAGACAGTTGAGGCAAGCGTACATAAGGTTTGACTGGTACAGATATTGGACGTCGCCTTCTCCCGGCGGATATGCTGCTCACGGGTAGCCAGGGTCAACACGAACCCGCGCCGACCTTCCGTGTCGACGGTCTCTCCTACCAAACGACCCGGCAGGCTACGCACAAACTTTTTCTGAGAGGCGAAGAAACCATAGCCCGGGCCGCCCAATGTCATCGGAACGCCCAAACTCTGTCCCTCGCCCACCGCAATATCCGCACCCCATGCCCCGGGGGGCTTTAGGAGACCTAACGCCAAGGGTTCCGGTGTTACGGTAATGAGCTGGACGTCGTGCGCCGCGCAAGCGGCTTGAATCGGGGCCAGGTCCTCGATGATACCGAAGAAATTGGGATAGCCTACGATGACGCACATCGACTGATGATCAAGTTTGCGCGTGAGTTCTGCCACGTCCGTCGCCCCGCTAGCGTCGAACGGAATCTCATCTAGCTGCATGTCATCTAAATTCTTCAAGTACGTCGCTATAACCGCGCGATAGTGGGGATGCAGCGCTCTGGACATCAAGACTCGCCGTCGGCTCAGGGGCTGGATACGACGCGACATAAGGACCGCTTCGGCCGCCGCGGACGCCCCGTCATAAACTCCGGCATTGGATATTTCCATCTGGGTGAGCTGACAGATCAAAGTCTGATATTCGAACAGAGCCTGGAGAGTACCTTGGCTGACTTCCGGCTGGTAAGGCGTATAAGAAGTAGCAAACTCCGAACGGGAGATGACGGCATCCACAGCGCTGGGTATGAAATGATGATAGATCCCCCCTCCGAGAAAAAAACTCCAGTCCAACGCAGTGGCATTCCTCGACGCTAGCGCCGCTAGACGGCGGCGAACCTCCAGCTCGGTTAAACCTCCGGGAAGGTCGATCTTTGCACGATTGCGGAGCGTTTCGGGGATGTGACGGTACAGCTCCTCGATGGCATCGATTCCAATTGTGCGGAGCATCTGCTCCTGATCGGAAGGGGTGTGGGGCGTGTAGCGCATTCGTGGAGTTATTCCTCCTCCTCGTCCTCCCCTTCGTCTTCTTCGTCCTCCTCGTCCTCGTCGTCCTCCTCCTTTTGCTGCTCTACGTATTCCGCGTATTCCTCTGCAGTCATGAGATCCTTGAGGTCCTCTTCATCCGTCATTTCAACGCGAATCATCCATCCATCGCCATAGGGATCGTCGTTAATCGTTTCTGGGTTGTCCGGCAGCACATCGTTCACTTCAAGAACCGTTCCACCCACTGGTGCGTAAACGTCGGAGACCGCTTTAACCGACTCGACGGCTCCGAACGGATCATCTTTGACAACCTTTTCCCCTACCTCCGGCAGTTCCACATAGACGATATCGCCTAGTTCTTCTTGGGCGAACTCTGTGATGCCGATCGTGGCGGTCGTGCCTTCGACCAGCACCCACTCATGTTCTTTGGAATATTTTAGGCCTTCGGGAAACTCCATCACTAACCTCCTTAAACATTGCGCAATGCTTCCGTCGTTACCGCCGGTAAAACGGCAAAGGAACTATTTTGGTGCGAGCTTTTCGCCCACGAATTTCCACTTCAATTGTGTTGTCCAGTAGCGCTTCTTCGATGGTCACATAGGCGAGGGCAATCGCTTTCCCGAGCGTGGGAGACTTCGTGCCACTCGTTACGCGACCGATGGATCTCCCATTCTTAAATAGAGGATACTCACTGCGCGCAATCCCCGGCTCCAAGAGTTCCAAGCCGACGAGCTTACGCCGGATTCCTTCCTCTTTCTGTTTGAGCAGGACTTCACGCCCCACGAACGGCCCTTTTGCCAACTTCGTCACCCACTCCAAACCGGCTTCCAGCGGCGTGGTCGTATCGTCCAACTCGTGGCCGTACAACGGGTAAGCCTTTTCCAACCGGAGCGTGTCGCGGGCACCTAGACCCGCGGGTTCAAGCTCCATCGGCTCCCCACTCTTGAGTAGCGCATTCCATAATCGCTCCGCCTCCGCGGAGCCGCAATACACCTCAAAGCCATCTTCCCCGGTGTAGCCCGTACGCGCTACAAGGCACCGGATCGACGATACATCTCCGAATGCGAAAAAGAAGGGTTTCATTTCACTCAGCCGGAGGGAGGTCAATGGCTGCAAGATCTTTTCAGCCAGCGGACCTTGGAGGGCCAGCTGAGCATAGCGAGAACTGGCGTTTTCCAACTCCACGTTGCCTTCTGCCTGCTTCTCGATCCACGCGAAATCCTTATCACTGTTCGACGCATTGACACAGATTAAGAAATAGTTGGGCTCGATCTTGTAAAAAATAACGTCATCCACGATCCCGCCCTTTTCGTTCATGAGGAGATTGTACTGCGCCTGTTGCAGGTTGATCCGCGAGACGTCATTCGCCGATATTTTTTGACATAACTCCAGCGCGCCAGGACCACGAATTTCAATTTCGCCCATGTGACTGACGTCAAAAAGGCCTGCCCGTGTCCGAACCGCCACATGTTCGTCAATCACGCCGCGATATTGAACCGGCATCTCCCAGCCAGCAAACTCCACCATCTTCGCGCCCGCGCGTTTATGCGCGCCGTAGAGCGGAGTCCTTTTTGTTCCTTGCGCCACTTTGTTCTCAAATCCCGACGAGCGGTCCTTCTACCTTTCCCGCTGGAGAGAGTCCTTGGCTGCCTTTAGCGTGTTGTAGAGAAGCATGCAGATCGTCATCGGACCGACGCCGCCGGGAACCGGCGTAATCCATGCAGCCCGCTCCTTGGCCGTTTCAAACTCTACATCGCCCGACAACTTTCCGCTCGGGAGGCGATTCACTCCCACATCGATCACAACGGCACCGGGCTTGACCCAGTCGCCCCGCACTAAACCCGCCTTGCCGATGGCAACGACCAGAATGTCGGCGCGCGCCACCTCGTCCCGCAGGCTTACCGTCCGTGAATGACAAATCGTCACCGTTGCGTGCCGCTCGAGCAGCATGAGCGCCACCGGCTTGCCGACGATATTGCTGCGACCCACAACCACGGCATTCTTTCCCTTGGGATCGCAACTGACTGATTCCAAAAGCTTCATGATTCCCATGGGGGTGCAGGGCTTGAAGCCATCACCGCCCAGCAGCAACATTCCCTGACTGACGGGGTGAAAACCATCCACGTCTTTGTGCGCAGAAACCGCTTCGAGAATCTTCTCTGATCGAATATGAGCGGGCAAAGGAAGCTGGACCAGGATACCGTGGACATTTTTGTCTTTATTGAGACTGTGAACCAGCCCCAACAACTCCCTCTCGGATACCGTCGCGGGAAGCAAATGTTCGTAAGACTTTATCCCCACTTCTTTGCAGGCTTTTTCTTTGTTCTTCACATAAATGTGAGAGCCCGGATCATCCCCAACCAACACCACACCCAGTCCGGGTACCAGCCCCCAACGTCGCTCAAGCCCCTCCACGTCTTCTTTGATTTGTTTCTGCACTTCTTTGGCGACAGCTTTACCGTCTATGATCGATGCCATGATTTACTCCGTAGCAAAGGATTGAAAAAACCTATACCGAAAAATTTTTTTTTGTAAAGACAGGACGTTCTTATTGGCATGACATGGAGACACCCAAAGGTCAACCCCCAAAACTCTATTCTACGGTTGGTTAAATCAACGAACTCAATCAGCAAATTGCCCTAAGCAAAACTCTAGAATCTCGCGGCCAAAACCATGTTTGCAGCCGAGTGGACCAGACGTATAAACAACAGGTTTCCAGGGAGAAATAGCCGCCGCCGGGAATCTATCTTTCTTTGCTGGCTTCTGATAAGAAATGGCAAATTCAATAGTAACGAATGAAAACAGGAAGCGCTATGGACACGCCACGAACGCTGGAAGAAATCAAGAACGATATTCGTAGCCGAGTGGGCCATCGAGCGCCGTTCAATCATGCCGACAAACAAGACGCCGAAGAAGCTCTTTCAAAGTTAAATAGCGTGGACGCTGAGGCCTGGGCCGCGGTATGGAACGAGTTGGGAGCGCGATGGGAGGAAAAGGCCCGCCGGGCAGAAGCCGGCGGCAAGCGGGATGAAGCAAAACAAGCTTACCTCAAGTCGTTCGGCTACTATGGCATCGGCCGCCACCCGTTCCCCAGCACTCCCGGTAAACAGCACGCCTATTTGAAAGCCCGCGAGATGCATCTGGCGGCATCGCGCTATTTCGATATCCCACTTGTGCGCATTGCGATTCCCTTTCATGGCAAAGAGATTGTCGGCCATCTCCGCTTGCCGAAGGAAACACCCGCGCCCCTCGTCATGCACTGGGGCGGCATCGACAATTGGAAAGAAGAGCGCCACACCTTCGCGGAACGGTTCGTCAAAGAAGGATGGAGTTGTTTGGTGCTCGATAGTCCCGGGACCGGTGAATGCCCCATGCTCGCATCCCCCGATGCCCATCAGGTTCATGTTGCCGCGCTCGACGCTATGCTGAAGCGTTCCGAGATCGACCCTGACCGGATCGCAGTGGTGGGCGCCAGCTTCGGGGGCTATTGGGCCACCAAGCTGGCCCATGTTGAACCAAAACGTCTACGCGCAGTGGTGAATTGGGGCGGCGGCATTCATTCTTTTTTCCAGCCCGAGTGGCAAGAGCGTTCCCGCAATGCAGACTCTTATTTATTCGATCTCATTGAGGCGCGGGCCAACCTGTTCGGGAAGAAGACGATGGCCGAGTTGAATCAAGTGATGCCCGCTCTGTCTTTGTTGACTCAAGGTTGGTTGGATAAACCCAGTGCACCCATACTGTTGGTCAACGGCAAAGAGGATAGACAGGTACCGGTAGAAGATTTTTACCTCTTGCTGGAGCATGGTAATCCGAAGACGATTCGCCTCTTTCCAGGAGGCCACATGGGAAATATCCCATTGGTCTTTGAAACGGTCATTCCATGGCTGCATCAAAAACTGGACAAGTGAATATGAGCCTTTATCAACTGCAAAAACTCATTTACCACGTGAACCGCGACCCATCCCAACATGAACGCTACCGCCAGGATCCCGCCGCGTTCGTTCAAGGCTACGAGCTCACCGAAGAGGAAAAAAGTGCGGCCCTTAATGTTGATGTGCGAAAACTTTACACTCTCGGGGTTCATTCTCTGCTATTGCGACCGTTCACCTTGTTGCACAAAGTTTCCAACGAGGACTACGCCAAGAGCCTGGCAGGATTGGAGTAAACCATGCCCGTCGTTTTTGCCTGCGCCGCGAGCCATGCTCCGGGTATGACCGCGTGGACCGAAGCCGCTCCCAAGGACCAATCGGACAGATTTCTTGGCAGCTATCGAAAGCTGGGCGAGATGCTCGCCGCCTCGAAGCCCGATGCCCTGGTCGCGGTCACCGTAGAGCACTGGGCCAATTTTTTTCTTAACCATATGCCGGCCTTCTGCATCGGACGCGCCGACCACTATGACGGTCCAGTGGAAGAGTGGCTCAGAATTCCCAAGGCGCGCGTCCCCGGCGATCCACAGTTGAGCGCGGAATTACTCGAAGCTTGTCTCGACGGCGGTTTTGATCCGACGTTCTCCGACGAACTCTACTTCGATCATGCCACGATGTTGCCGTTGCATTTCCTCAATCCCAACCTGGCGGTTCCAGTGGTACCCGTCATCATCAACACCCTCACGGCGCCGATGCCGACACCCAAGCGATGCTTCTCCTTTGGACAGTTTCTCGGAAGAAACTTGGAGGGATCCGAAAAACGAATCGCCGTCATCGCCACGGGCGGCCTGTCCCATTGGCCGGGAGAAGCCAAGCATGGAAAGATCAACGTTCCTTTCGACAGGAAGTTTCTTGACACCTTGATCTCGGGCGACCGAGCGAAATTGACGGAATACTCTCATGAAGAGATCAATGTCGAAGCCGGTTCCGGGGGCCATGAAATTAGAACCTGGATCGCTCTCGCGGGAGCGCTGCCCGAGTGGAGAGCGGAACTGCTCGCCTACGAACCGGTCGTGCCCTGGGCCACGGGCTGCGGCTTGGTTGTCTTCAGCCGTTCCTAATCCCGGGACCATCTGCCTTTGAAAGTCGGGGCATGCGCTTTAGCCTTCACAGCGTTCACGGTGGCGTCAGGAACATCGATGAAATACATACACGCGCGCAGCGCGCAGAAGCACTCGGTTACGACGGCATTTTCTTAGGCGAAAGCCATTTGAGCTCCATCGACTCATTCCAGACCCTCGCCACCTGCGCGATGCTGACAAACCGAGTGCTTCTCGGGATCGCCGTCACCAACATGGTATTCCGCCACCCTACGGTCCTCGCGGGCGCAGCGGCCTCGCTCAACGAGATCTCTAAAGGCCGGGCCCTATTGGGATTGGGCACGGGAGATGGCCCGGTATACTCCCAAGGACGGAAAGCCACGCCTCTTGATGAATTCGAGACCGGCGTCAAAATGATTCGCGATCTGGTTCAGGGTAAGCCTATGACTTTCCCCAAGGGGGAAGTTGGGATTGCCTTCAATCTCCGTCCAGTGCCGATTTATGTTTCCGCCGAAGGGCCCAAAGGGCTGCGACTCGGAGGCCGCTCAGCGGATGGCGTGATACTCGGAACGGGCTTTGATCTCAACGTTCTTGATTGGGCGCGCCAGAGAATCTCGGAAGGCGCCGGCGAGGCAGGTCGTCCAGACAGTGAAGTCGCTCTCATCGCCGCCGGCATGCTCTCGGTCCGCGATGACGGCCATGAAGCGCGCCGCATCGTCCGCAATCGCATCGCCAACCGGGCGCACCATAACTTTCGCTTTACCCTAGAAACCGTGCCCCCGAAACAATTGGAAGGAATACAAAAATTCATGGCCGGCTTTGACGTTATGAGGCCGATGGAAGACAGGGTCGATCCCGATCTCGTTAACGATTATCTCGTTCACCGCTTCTCTATCGCCGGCACACCGGAGGAATGCATCGAGAGAATCGAAGAGCTGCGCGACGCCGGGATCGAACACCTCATGCTCACACCGGCGCGCAAAGTTTATCACGAAAGTGTCGAGACGTTTGCCGCGAAGGTGATACCGCACTTCAGAAATTGAAAGTGTTGTCACACTGTAAGATCCGCGGCAAAGGCCCATCCGGACAGCGCTCGAACTCAAAACGCAAAAGGCCGCTGCGTGGTGCCAGCGGCCTTTTGTCTTTCCTCTGATTTTTGAAGGTCCGATTTACGACGTCACTTCCCACCAGTTCTTGCTAACATCGCTGAAGATAAAGAATGCCCGCCCGTTCTCCTCTTCCAGATCCCATAATTCGCTGACCCCGACTTGCTTGCCGTTCGTCGAAAACTCTTTGTGAGCGTCTTCGACTTCCTCCGGAGTGGCCACTTTCAACGTGAAACGATTCGCCGGCGACAAATAGTCACGGCGCGTCGTCGGCAGGACGACGATATACCAAGGCGTGTTTGGATGCTTGATATAGGTCGACATCCGCCCACCTCCGACAATCTGGAGCCCCAGTACTTCTTCTAAGAATCGATCGTTGGTCGGCTTGTCATCACAATCGAGCGTTCCATGGGTCATCGCTTGCGGAATATATCCCCGGCCCGGAAACTTATCCTCCGTAAGGGGTGTCGTCCAGTGCGGCGCGGCGATGGTTCGACCGTGTTTCACGGCCTGTGGATTATAGTATTCGATTTCAAGATCGTTGCCGCCCGGTTCCTTAAAGTAAACGGAATAGGCAAAATGCGCTTCGTGCGGCTTTGTCACACTCTTTATGTTGTATCGGGCCTTGTGATCCGATAGGTACTCGTACGCCTTCGGGATCTCCTTAGAGGCGCCGACCCGAAAACCATAGTGATTCGTGTGCGGCTTGTTCGCTGCGGTCGGACCGCCTTCGTGCACAATCAAGCGCCACTCGGTGTTCGGATGCTTGACGACCGCTTCTTTCTCTTTCCGCTCGACAACCTCCAGCGCGAGCAAGTCGGTAAAGATCGGCAGAGTCTCGTCCAACGAACGGCATTCGTAGTGCCCGTTGATAAGTCCTACCGGTTTAAGCATCGTTGCCCTCCTGAATTCTTTGATGATGCGGCATCTCAACCTTATTATTAGGAAAAAGCCTCATTCATGTCAATCGGCGGTCAGCGGCATTGGCGATCTTCATCTCCATGCCGGATTTTGTTAACGACATTAGCTTGCGCGGCTCGGCTTGGCAGCTTAACATAGGGATAGAGCATGCGTTGTTACGTCATTGGAGATATCCATGGATGCCTTGACGAGTTGCGCTATCTGGTCGAAGGCCTTCCTCTTGAATCCGGCGACCGGCTGGTTTTCTTGGGCGACTATGTCGACCGGGGGCCGAACTCAAAAGGCGTACTGGCTTATATCCTGGAATTGCAGAGACAGGACGATCTGGAGCTCATTTGCCTAAAAGGTAATCACGAGGACATGTTTTTGGCGTATCTGGGTTTGCCAGGGCAGCACGGAGACATGTTTTTATACAATGGCGGATACGCGACTTTAATCAGTTATGGAGTGAAGTCCAAACAGTCATCGTTAAATGAGATAACTTCACAGATCTCTCCAGACCATATCGACTTTCTCAAAAACTTGAGAACGTATTTCGTGATGGAGCCATTCATCTGTGTCCATGCCGGCATTCACCCGTCCAAACCCCTGGCAAAGCAAACTCCAGCCGATCTTCTCTGGATCCGCGATGAGTTTATCCATAATCCTCACCGACTTCCCTACACGGTACTTTTTGGACACACTCCCCGGAGTTCAGTGCTTTTTGATCTACCCTATAAGATCGGGCTCGACACCGGCCTTGTTTACGGCAACAAGCTAAGTTGTTTGGAGGTCGTTGAGAGAGTGCTGTATCAAATCAGCCGCGGCCAGAAGGACGTCAAATGCATGGCGGCTGCGGACCAATGGAATTAGACTTCGCCATTCCCAAAGCTTGATCTTTTTTCCAGCCCGTCATACTTTACATTGCCACGTGGCGGTGTAGCTCAGTTGGTCAGAGCACGCGGCTCATATCCGCGGCGTCGACAGTTCGAATCTGTCCACCGCCACCAAATTTCCCCCATAGAATTCCGCTGGTTTATCAACAAATTTGCAAGTTCTGCCATTTTTCGATTGATGTCGTTTTGTGCAGTT
>CAVTUQ010000012.1:0-204302 GCA_963737905.1 uncultured delta proteobacterium
ACAAGTGAAACCGCGGCAGAGGCGCAGAAAAAAAACGGATACCAAACAATCACCCCTACCTTTGTCCTTCCCCAAGGAGGGGAAGGAACTATTCCAACTTCTCTCTTCGTGCTCTTCGAGAACTCCTTCGAAAATACGCGGGGTGGAGGGCCTGGGTCAGTCTTAGTACGACTCCTCGATTCCGTCATTCCAGCATGGAGTGCTGGGATCCAGGCCGACATGGATGTTTCCGGACGCATCCTGCGCACCTGGATGCCGGCCATCCATGCCGGCATGACGAAGCTCTCCATTTTCATGCTTTGTGGGCGAGCGTAAGATCATGAATCACTTCGTGGTGAAAGTGGTTTGTTAAACGTATAAAAGCGCATCGACCGAACCGCTTGCTGTCGATGTCATTTTACTGTGCTACGATGGTTACAACTTTCTTGATCGGAGTTGATATGAGTGATCAAGCCAACTCGCAATCCTCTTTTTTGCAGAACCGCAGCCCGCGTCGCCGTGTGCTCATTGTCGGCGGTGTGGCGGGGGGCGCGTCCTGCGCGGCCCGATTGAGACGGCTTGACGAGTCCGTTGAGATCATCATGTTCGATCGCGGGCCGTATGTTTCGTTCGCGAACTGCGGGCTGCCCTACTACGTCGGCAACGTCATATCTGACGAGCGCAAGCTGCTGGTGGCGTCGCGGGAAATGTTTCACGATCGATTCAATATTGAGGTGCACACCGACACCGAAGTCACCGGCGTCGACCGCAGCGCGCGCAAGATCACGGTGCGCGATGGGCGGACCGGCAACAGCCGCGCGGAGCACTACGACGCGCTTGTGCTTTCCCCTGGGGCGGCGCCGATCCGGCCGCCGCTGCCTGGGGTGGAGTTGCCCGGCGTCTTCGCCGTGCGCAGCATTCCCGACTCACGCCGCATCCGCTCCTGGATTGCGGATCGTCGCGCCAAAACCGCGGTCGTCGTCGGTGGCGGGTTCATCGGTTTGGAGATGGTCGAAAACTTGATCCATCGCGAGCTGTCCGTGGCGATTTTGGAGAAGTTGCCTCAGGTAATGCCCCCGCTGGATCCTGAGTTAGCGGTGCCGCTCAAGGAGCACCTTGCCGCCAAAGGCGTACAGCTCCATTTAGGCGACGGGCTTGCTCGCATTGAAGAGCAGGGCGGCGGCGGCTTGATCGTCGTCGCGGAGAGCGGCGCGCGCTTGCCCGCCGATCTCGTCATACTGGCCATCGGAGTGCGGCCCGAGACCGCGCTGGCCAAGGACGCCGGTCTGCAGATCGGTCCTCGCGGCGGCATTGTCGTCGATGCCCAGATGCGAACTTCCGATCCAAGCATCTGGGCGGTGGGAGATGTCGTCGAAGTGCAAGACGTGCTCACGGGTCAAGAAACCGTACTGCCGCTGGCTGGACCGGCAAATCGTCAAGGACGAGTTGCCGCGGAGTCGATCGCCGGGCGTGCGACACAGTTCCGCGGCGTGCAGGCCACCGCTGTGGTGGGAGTGCTTGGGCTGACCGTCGCATCGACGGGTGCGAGTGAGAAAGGGCTGCGGCGCGTCGGTGTCACGAGCTTCCAGGGAGTGTACCTTCACCCGGGGCATCACGCCGGCTATTACCCCGGCGCACAAGCGATTCATCTGAAACTCCTTTTCGGGGTGCCCGACGGCCGCATCCTCGGCGCGCAAGCGGTGGGGCTCGAAGGCGTGGAAAAGCGCATCGATGTGATCGCGACGGCAATTCAGTTCAATGGCACAGTGCACGATCTCGCGGAAGTGGAGCTGTGCTATGCGCCGCAGTTCGGTGCCGCAAAAGATCCGGTTAATCTGGCCGGCATGCTCGCTGAGAACGTGCTCAACGGCGACATGCCGGTGGCCGATTGGCTCGAACTAGACCGGGCCGGCGCGTTGTTGGTCGACGTGCGCGAACCCGACGAGTTTGCCGGCGGGCACATTCCAAACGCGATCAACCTGCCGCTCTCGCAGCTGCGCTCCCGTTACCTCGAGCTGCCAAAGGATCGCGATCTCTGGCTCTGCTGCGCCGTGGGACAGCGGGCGTACTATGCCTCGCGTTTCCTGGCGCAGCATGGGTATCGGTCTTACAACCTGTCTGGAGGGTACACGACGTACAAGGCGCTCAAGGCCTCCGGCCTGGCGAGGTGAGCCGGTCCATTTTGGCATCGATAAGCATTCTTAAACACTACGGAGAGATCTATGGCTGATGAAAACTTCCACGGCGTCTTTCCCTATCTCGTGTCCCCCATCGATTCCACCGGCGAGGTCAAGGCGGATGTATTAGCACGACTGTGCGACGATCTCATCAACGCAGGCGTTCACGGCTTGACCCCGCTGGGTTCGACGGGTGAGTTTGCCTACCTTTCATGGTCACAGCGAAAGCGCATCGTGGAGGTCGTCTTAGGAGCGGCGCGTGGCCGGGTGCCGGTGGTTGCCGGGGTCGCTTCGACGACCATCGCCGACGGAGTCGCGCAGGCGCGGGAGTTTGAGGTCCTTGGCTGCCAGGGCATTCTCGCGATCCTGGAGGCTTACTTTCCAATTTCAGATGAAGGTATCTTCGAGTATTTCAAAGCGATCGCCGGGGCGGTTTCGCTTCCAGTGGTGCTATATACCAACCCGACCTTTCAGCGTTCGGACTTGAATCTTTCCGTGATTGAGAGACTCAGTCATGTGCCGAACATTCGCTATATTAAGGACGCCTCTTCCAACACCGGACGCCTGCTTTCAATCATCAACCAGGTGGAAGGCCGGATGAAAGTCTTTTCCGCCTCGGCTCATATCCCGGCCTGCGTGATGCTCATCGGCGGAGTTGGCTGGATGGCCGGACCCGCTTGCGTTGCGCCGCGTCAAAGCATTCAGCTCTACGAGTTTTGTCGACGAGGCGACTGGAAGGCGGCTATGGAACTTCAACGACCGCTCTGGAGCCTGAACCAGGCGTTCGCAAAATATAATCTCGCCGCGTGCATCAAGGGGGGGCTCGAGCTTCAGGGATATCCCGTAGGCGGTCCGCTACCGCCGCAGGCGCCGCTCCCGCCTGAGGGGGTCGAAGCCGTAAGGCGGACGCTAATCGCTACCGGAGCGCTGTAGCGCAACCGAAGCCCACAAAAGAATTCAGAAGAGGCGTTCACGCGGAGGACACAAGAAGTACTCCGACCTCCTTGAGTCTGCGCCGAAGGGTGGGAATCACGGGATGTTCGGAGTGGCCTCTGCTAGAGACGGTGGTGGATGACCACTCAAAATCCCGGAGTGTTTCGATTGCAAGTTTGCGACTTCCGGGAGGAAATTTTTTCAAGAATGCGAATTTGTTGAATATGAATGAAGCAAAATCGCGGCATTCGGGTGGCATACTGCTTGCGGAACTAAGGACTGGGAGGGACCCGAAACCGCAAAAGTAAGGAGGGATCAACAATGGCAGAAAAAGCAAAAGAAAAGGAAACAAAGGCTGTGGCGCCATGGAGACCTTTCATGGATCTGTCTCGATGGGACAGAGACATGGAGCGGATGATGGGAGATTTTTTTGGCCGAAGGCCATGGTGGCCGGAAAGGTGGTTCAGAACCGAAGAGATGGAGTTGACCGCTCCAGTAGTGGATCTGTACGAAGAAAAAGACGACATTGTCGTCAAAGCCGAGCTCCCCGGAATTGAGAAAGACAAGATCGAAGTCAACCTTGCCGACCACACGCTTACTATCAAGGGGGAAAAGAAAAAAGAGGAAGAGATTAAGGAGGAGAACTACTACAGGTCGGAGCGCTCCTATGGCTCCTTCATGAGGACCCTGGAGTTGCCGAAGGATGTTCATGCGGATAAAGTGAAGGCGACCTTTAAGAACGGCATTTTGGAGGTGAGGCTACCCAAGACAGAGGAGGCCAAGACCAAAGAAGTGAAAGTGAAAGTAGACTGAGCGATTCATCGCTAGCGTAGGTATGTAGTTATAACGCGGCTTGCTTGACTGATCCTTGGTCCCTCCCTTCGATGAAGTCAGGAAAGCGTGTCGGGAGATCACCAGAAAAGCCACTGGAGGTGCTTATGTTTACCCGAATACTCATACCGCTGGACGGATCGAAGACGGCGGAAAAAGTGCTCCCCTATGCTCGCTTTCTGGCGGAGGCATTGAAGCTTCCCATAGAGCTGCTCGCAGTCGTCGACATTGCCGAAATGGCAGCCCATATCTCCGCCGAGAGAGCCCGCCACCTCGATACGATGATCGAAGATAGCGCGCGAAGCAGTGAACAATACCTCAAAAGGGTTGCCGGTATGTTTCCAGGCGCCAATACCAAATGTACGGTGGAGAAGGGCAAGGCCGAACAGGCAATCATCGAAACCGCAGCGGTGGACAAAGGCGCGCTTGTCACCATGGCCACGCATGGCCGTTCGGGGATGAACCGCTGGCTATTGGGGAGTGTCGCAGAAAAGGTTTTGCGTGGTGGAACTAACCCCCTGCTCCTAGTTAGAGCCACGGAAGAGGCGAAAGCGGAGGCGACTTTAAAATCCATCGTGGTGCCTCTGGATGGCTCCGAGTTGGCGGAAAGCGTGCTGCCCACGGTAGCGGAACTGGCAAAGACATTGAAGCTCGCGGTTGTCTTGTTCCGGGCTTACAACATTCCCATCAGTGCTTACGCCAGTGGCGAAGGGTACTACGCGGTCAACTACGAGGAATTGCTCACGGCAATGCGAGAAGAAGCAGTCGACTATCTCGAGAAAAGGACGGAGGCGGTGAAAAAGTTGGGGATCGCCAACCTTTCCTATATCGCCCAAGAAGGCTTTGCTGCGGATGAGATCATCTCCCTGGCGCGTAAGTCCCAGGACAATCTGATCGCCATGTGCACCCATGGACGGTCGGGCGTGAAACGTTGGATGTTGGGCAGCATAACCGAAACCGTCGTGCGTCACTCCAGCGATCCAGTTTTGGTCATTCGTGCCGCTTGACGACGGGGTGACGAAGGAGAATCGCGGAACATGTATACGAAAATTCTGGTACCGCTAGATGGATCCGCAGTGGCCGAACAGGTTCTGCCCTACGTTCGCACCCTGGCGAGCGGACTTAAGATCCCGGTAGAACTCATGGGGGTCGTGGACATGGCACAGTTCGACTCCCATATAGCTGCAGAAAAGGGGCGGTACCTCGATACCCTGATAGAAGACAGCGTCCGCTGCAGTAGAGAATACCTGACGGGAGTTGCTCAGACATTTTCCGGTGCTAAGGTCAGCTTTGCGGTCGAGAACGGCGGAGCCGCGGAGGTTATCATCGCGAAGGCAGGAGCGGACAAAGAAACGCTTATCGCCATGGCAACGCATGGTCGTTCGGGAATTAACCGGTGGTTATTGGGAAGCGTGGCAGAAAAGGTTTTGCGGGGTTCGGCTAATCCGCTGCTTCTGGTTAGAGCCAAAGCCGAGACCAAAGCGGCAGGAGCGGCGACCCTGAAATCCATCGTGGTGCCGCTGGACGGCTCCGAGCTGGCGGAGGGTGTGCTGCCGGCGGTTCTCGAAATCGCAAAGAAACTGAATATGGAAATTGTTTTGTTCCGCGCTTTTAGTGTTCCCTATAGCGTCTTTGGCGGCGTAGGTGAGCACATTGCGATTGTTGATGAATTGCTTGGGGGGATAAAAGCAGAAGCTCGCGACTATCTCGAGAAGCAAACTGAAGAACTGAAGAAGCAGGGAGCTAACAAGGTTTCCTATGTTCTAGAGCAAGGTTACAGTGCAGATCAGATCATTTCGTTGGGCCGCAAAACCCCTGAGAACCTGATCGCCATGTGCACACATGGGTGGTCGGGCGTAAAGGGTTGGGTGTTGGGTAGTATTACCGAAACGGTGGTGCGCCACTCCGGCGATCCGGTCTTGATCATTCGTGGCCAGTTGATGCCGGGATTATGATGGAGAAGGAGATTTTTGAAATCAGCTTGTCGTCTTTGATTTTTGCCAGAGATACGTTTCTGTTCCATGTAAGAGAGTACCTCTCTGACTCGGTCACGGGTTAACACATCTTTTTGCCCTAAAAACTGCCTTGGCGCCTCTTCAGTGTAATTTTCTACTCATTTCGCTTGGGTTACCCCAGAAACTCCAATGTATATCCCCTTCGGCGGTAGTATTTTTTCACTTCTTCGAAGGCGATCAGCAGGATAGTGCCGTGAAAGGCAAAGAGATAAACATGCCACGGCACCGGAGCAAAGAAGTAGATCCTGGACAACGGCGTGTAGAAAAATAAATAGCAGAGCAGGAGTGCGAATAGGATACCCACATCAATGAGCGGGTTCGAAATGAAATTAAAAATCACGTAATGCCGCTCCAGAAATTTTGCGAGCCAGGCAGTGGACGGCATGATGAAGGGCCGCTCGAGTAGGACGAGCAACTGCGCCAGCGCCATCCAGATAAGTCGGAACGGGAGGAGCAGGAGACTTCCAGTAAGGGCAAAGAAGGCACGCACGACCTCGAATTCGGTGGCGCCTCTTACGTGATAGTCAATCCGCACGCGATGGGTGTAGCGCGGCGGATGCCAGCGGGCGATGGCTTCCAGGGCTTCGCGGCGGTGAAGCGGGTTCAAAAAGTTTCGGGAGAAAAGAGAGCTTTTCCAGGAGCGCTTACACAGGACATTGGCGATCTGCGTGGTGACGGTCGGGAAGAAATAGGCGGTCAGAGTCTGCAGGTAAGCGTGTGAGGCGTCCTGGAATCTGAAGCCCTCGGGAGATGGCGGCATGGAAGAAGCCCCTAACCCTGGCCGCCATGCGCCGAGAACCCAGCCCATGTAGTAGTAAGTAGCGTAGCAACTGAGTGCCAGGAGACTTCCGTGAACGAAGTAAGAGCGAAGAATAAAATTGAGCGAGAGCAGTTTTTCATTCTGCTGCCGCGGCGGCCGCTCCATAATTCCCTCTTCGGGACGCTCGATACCCAGGCCCATCGCCGGAATCAGATCCGTTCCGACATCGACCGCCAGCACGCCCATGACCGTCATGGCGAGGGGTATGTCCGGAAATAAGACCCAAAAGATGTAGGGGTACATTTCTTGTGGGTTGCTGTTCAGGACGTAGGCGGCAAAACGTTTGATGTTTTCGAATATGCCTCGACCTTCTTCAATGGCGGCGACAATGGAACTGAAGTTGTCGTCGGTCAAAATCATGTGGGCGGCTTCCTTCGCAACATCGTTGCCGCGTAGCCCCATCGCAATGCCGATATCGGCCTTCTTTAGCGCGGGAGCGTCATTTACTCCGTCCCCGGTGACGGCGACGATTTCGCCCATCGCTTTCAACGACGAAACAATGCGCAGTTTATGCTCAGGTGCGACGCGGGCGAAGATCGTCTCGCCCTGGGCGAGAATACTTCGCAGTTTGTCATCGTCCATTTCCGAGACTTGAGCGCCCGTAAATGTTTGAAGCGGAGAGCTATGGCCCAGGCCGATCTGTTCGCCGATGCTCGCGGCGGTCAAAGCGTAATCCCCGGTGACCATAAGCACGCGGATGCCCGCGGTGTGACAGGCGCGGATGGCGGCGGGAACTTCCGGGCGTACCGGATCGGACAAAGCCGCAAGGCCCAAAAAAATGAGATGGTTTTCGATCTGCTCGGAACTGTAAGGCGCGCCTTGCAACTCTTCACCATCCCGGTAGGCAAAGGCAAGGACGCGAAGCCCCCGGCTTGCCATGGAGTCGTTTTCCTGCCGGATCCGGTGGCGGTCCTGTTCGGTCAGCGGCTGTACCTCGTTTTCCGCCAAGATTCGATCGCATCGTTCAAGTGTCTCGAGGGGCGCCCCTTTTACATACACGATCGGTTCATCGTGCTGATCAACCTTTACGACCACGCTCATTCGTTTGCGAATCGATTCAAAAGGATTGAGATGGAGTCGGAGATGAGTCCCGCGTATCCCCGCCTTCTCGGCCAAGCAAACGAGCGCTCCCTCGGTGGGGTCGCCGATCACGCGGTAGTCGCTGCCGCTCTTTTCTAGTTTCGCGTTGTTACAAATGAAGGCGCATTCGAGCAGACGGCGCAACGTGGTCCAATGCGAAATGCTTTCCAGGGACAATACGGTTCCATCGACCGTGAAATCGCCGCGCGGTTGATAGCCGACCCCTGAAACGTCGATGACTCGTCCTTCCACGGCGACTTCAGTGACCATCATCAAATTTTGTGTCAACGTACCGGTCTTGTCGCAGCAGATGACCGTGGTGCAGCCCAGAGTTTCAACGGCAGGCAGGTTTTTCACCAGAGCGTGACGTTTCGCCATGCGCTGGACACCCATAGCCAGCGATAAAGTAACGGTGGGCAGCAGTCCTTCGGGAACGTTGGCAACAAATAGGCCGATGCAAAAAACGAAGGCTTCCAGAAAACTAAGTCCGGCAACAAGCCAACCCAAGAGCAGGAAGATCAAGCCCAAACTACCGGCAAGAGCCGCGATGGCATACACCGTCGTGCGCAGCTGGCTCTGCAAAGGACTTTCTTCGATTCGAATCTGCTGGGTCAGGTTGGCGATTTTGCCGATCTCGGAGTTCATTCCGGTGCCAAAGACCAGCGCGCGAGCGCGACCGCTAACCAGGGAAGTCCCGGCAAAGACAATATTGGGAAGTTCGATCCATAGAAATTTACCGGAGATCAAGACAGGTTGGTCGGATTTGTAGCGATGTGCCGGCGTGGACTCGCCAGTGAGAGACGAGTTGTCCACTTCGACTTCGAACGCCTCCAACAAACGAGCGTCCGCCGGCACGAAATCGCCTTCTTCCAGAACAATCACGTCGCCGGGCACGAGGTCCCGGGCTTCTATTTCGCTTAGCTTGCCGTCGCGAATGATCCGACATCTCTGCGCGATCAACTGCTGCAACATTTCCAGAGCGCGATCGGATTTGTATTCTTGGAGAAAAGCGAAAAGGCCGTTGACGAGGACGACCGTCAGAATCGCCAAGCCGAGCTGCGGGAGATCTACTCCCGGAATGAAGCAAAGCAAGGCTGCGATCCAGAGCAGCACGGCAAAGAAGCTAAAGAGGTTCCTGATGAGTTTGAAATACCAGGGAATCCGGTAGGCTTGTCTTAACACATTGGGTCCGTACCGCACCAGACGCGCGGTTGCCTCTTCTCTTGTCAGACCATTGGCGAGATCGCTTTGCAGTTCAAAGGCGATCTGCTCCTGGGTAAGATTAATGTAAGTCGGGAGGGCTGATTGTTGCTCCGCAACCGCCACTACTTTGCGCACCCGGGCGGGGTCTCGCTGGGCCAGGAGTTCGTTGCGGATCCCGGGTAAAAGTGAACAAACCCGTTGTAGGATTTGCAGATGTTGAGCCGGTTGTTCCGCCGGCGTAACCAGGAATAGAACGATCTTAATCACATGGTTGTTGAACGTGATTCCTTCTCGGGAAAGGCCCAGGATCAGTTCCGGTGCCGGAAGATTGTCAACGCGTAAATGAGGGATTGCGATGCCGTCGCCGATGTAACTGAAACGCTCCTCGTCACCCTGGATTGTCTTGTTCCGCAATTGCAACGTCAAATCGGGTATGGTCGATTGCTTACTGAGCGTTTCGAGAGCCTGCGCGAAGTCGCCCTTGAGGCCGAAAACGATTTTGGCGGGATCGAGAAGCTCGGTGATCACGACAATCTCTTGGCTGGAGGAGTACGACCTGGGAAACGACTCTGTACCGCACAGCCGGCGGAGTGAATCAGTGCCGCCAAGACGACCATAATAAAAATCCCGACCTGGCCGAGCACCGGCCTACCCGTAGCGGCGCCGATAATCATCAAGCAGGCGAGCAAAGCGAGGTGCTTAGCGATCCTGGTCAGCGAGGTCGAACCGAAGCTTTTAAACGCCCGGGGATGAGAGCTGAAATTGCGCACGGCAGATAAATGCAGCATCTGTTTCCACCTCACGATAGGAGTGTGCGATTTTCGTCTCTAACTCGCGTGGATGTCGTGGGAGGCGGGCTGGGACTCGGAAAAACACATCAAGACCATTTTGAAATAGCATCACTGCCCGTTCGATCGAGCATACGTCGCAAACAGGATCTGTCTTTACAAGTTGCCGAAAACCCTAAAAACCCTCCATCCGGCTCATTGAATATCGGCAATTTTCCGGATTCCGTCGCCCCAGTCCTCGACCCTAAAGTCTTTGAACGGAATGACGATGGGATCTTTCTCTTCAATAGAGATCATGCGCGTGTGGTGCTCGATCAAGAAAGAAATCCTGAGAAGCAAGGAATCATCGCGTACTTCCAGTAGTGTTACTTTCTCTTCGATATGGGAATACTCTTTATTTCGCAGAATCTCTTTGACCCGTTCTCGGGTCAAAACTTCCTTCTTCCCCAAAAAACCAGCCATCGTTGTCTCCTTATCTTAAGAGTTGTAAAACCCGTTTCCGAAAACGGACTGTTCCTGGTTCCCTGGGCGAGAATTACCCGACATTTTCAACATATCTGAGAATGTCGGTGGTGGTGACAAGACCCACCAAAGATCCCTCGTTGACCACCGGAACGCAACCGATTTTTTTCTCCTTCATCAAATGGGCAGCATCTTTAATCGGTGTATCCGGTGTCACCGTGACCACCTTCTTTTTCATCACGTCCTTGATTAAAAAAGTCTTCAGCAGTGCGGACTTGCTTTTGTGCTTCAGTCCGAAGATGGTCGTGGCCGCCGGGCCCAGCATATCTCTTTCGCTTAACACTCCTACTAGCCGTCCATCTTCCACTATCGGAATATGCCGAATTCGCCCCAAGGAGATCACATCATTGGCCAAATCCAACGTCTCGTCCGGCTTAAGCGTCACCGGGGAACCCATCATGATCTCTCGCACCACCCCTTTTTTATCATTCTTCATAAGTCATTTCTCCTTTTAAATCGATTATTCTTCCTGCAATCGGTGCAAGAAGCAGCGCAAGATATCTACATAGGTCACGATACCCACCAACCCCTCGGACCCTGCTACCACGGGAATTCCACCGATCTTTTCCTCGATCAGTAGTTGCACGGTCTCTTCGAGATCATCATCGGGAGAGAGGGTGATGGGCTCGGTAGTCATAATGTCGCTGATTTTGCTGTTCAACGCCTTTTCTCTGTCCTCTGGACTCTCCAGCAACGATCCACTCAGGAAAGAGCGGATGTCCCGATCGGTAACGATGCCGACCAGATCCTTTCCCTGTACCACAGGAAGCTGGCGAATCTTGTTCGTGGTCATGAGCTCATCGGCCTGGCCGATGGTCTCCACAGGTGTCACGGTTAATGGATCCTTGGTCATAACGTCTACGACTCTTATCCAATTGTATCTGCCAACGGGCGCGGTGATTGCCATGTTCATACCCTCCAATCTTTGATAATTTTCTGGTGCAGCGTTCGTGCCAAGGAATAGGCAAGATTTTTCGTCGTAGATTCAGCGGCTTCACGCTCGATTCCTTTAATTCATTTTCACTAATGCGAAATAGCTTCAGGAATTCCTCACAAGTGAGAAAGGAAAGAATAGAGGGCAGCAAGGTGGATCGACGAGGCTCAGAACGAACGGAGTTTAGGTTAAGAATTTTTGGATTCAGTCTTTGACCGTCCGGCGGTAAACGAAATAATAAACCAGCGCCACCATAACGCTGCCTCCCACAATGTTACCTAAGGTCACGGGCACGAGATTGGACCAGAGTCCGACCCAGGAAAGATTTTCGGCGCCGCTCACGAGTACCCGATCTTTTAGCAATATCCCCAAGGGGATGAAGTACATGTTGGCCACGCTGTGCTCGAAGCCGGCGGCGACAAACGCCGATATGGGAAAAATGACGGCGAAGATCTTGTCGGTTACACTTCGCCCGGCGAGAGCGAGCCACACGGCCAAACAGACTAAAATGTTGCAAATAATACCTTTGAAGAAGGCCTCCCAGAAAGGAAGCGCCGCCTTAGCAACGGCGATCTTCACGGCGTTTATTCCCACCGCATCGCTATTCATCTGCCAGTGATGCGATAGCACGACCAGAAAAACCAGGCCAAGCGCGCCCGCCAGATTTGCCAGGTAAACGATGGTCCAATTTGCCATCAGCTCTTTCGTCGTAATCCGGCGGCTTGCCCACGCCATGACCAACAGGTTGTTGCCAGTGAAGAGCTCGGCGCCGGCGACAACCACGAGAATCAACCCCAGCGAAAAAGTCAGGCCGCCGAGCAAGCGGCTAACAGCAAAACTAAGGCTTGAGTCGCTGGTGACGAGGGTGAAATAGAGCGCCCCCAGGCCGATGAAGCCGCCCGCCAGGACGCCGAGCGTTGCCACCGTCAATAGCGGCAGGCGGGCTTTAGTAACGCCGATATTTTCGACGCGCTCGGCAATTTCCTTGGGTGAGTAAGCATCGAAGCCGAAAAGTTCTGCCATTGGATCTATGGGATTTTATCGATTCGGACTGCCGTCACTTTATATTCTGGTGCCAGCACATAGCGATCGCGGTACGGGCTAGTGACGTTGTTCAAAAAGACCTCTGCGGTATGAAATGTCGCGAAGAGTTCGCCTTTTTTCACGGCACTATTAATGCGTACCGACAGGTTGGCATTGCCATAGCGGCTGCGTAATCGGATTTTTTCTCCATCGTGCAGCTCCAGACGTTCTGCATCCTCTGGTGCCATGTCCAGGAAGTCCGCCGGGTATAGTTCTTTGTTGTAAGTGCGCAGGGTCATGGTGCCCGCGTTGAACTGATACAATGTTCGTCCAGTGGTGAGGAGAAAGGGAAACTCTTCAGTCGCGACCTCTGAAGTTGCCTGGTAGGGAATCCGTCGCAATGCAGCTTTCTTGCCGATGGGAAAGCTCTCGCCGTGCAGGATTTGTGTTCCGGGGTGGTCATCCGAAGGACAGGGCCACTGGATTCCAGCTTGATCGATCCGGTCATAGCTGATGCCGCTCCCCGCTTTCCAAACCCGGCGCACTTCGTTCCAAATGCCCTCGGCAGACTCGTAGTTGAACAGATCGGCTTTCCCCAGTGCGCCCGCCATGGCGCCGATGATTTCCCAGTCCGATTTGGCGCTCCCGGGGGGCGTAATGACTTTGCGCACGCGCTGGATGCGGCGCTCGCCATTCATGAACGTACCGTCCTTTTCGAAAGCGGAAGCCGCCGGCAAAAAGACCGTGGCATAGTCGCGCGCCGTTTCGTTTAGAAACATGTCTTGGACGATCACGAGCTCCATTTTGCTGAGTGCCCGTCGGGTGCTGGCGGTGTTGGCATTGGTGAGCAGAACATCGTAGCCGATCGCCCAGAGGGCCTTGAACCGGCCTCGGGCCGCGGCGTCCATCATCTGCATCAAGTTCAAACCTTTTTCTGTGGGCACCGTGGCTTGCCATACGCTCTCGAATAACGCCTTGTTTTCAGGGAGCGGGACGTATCCCGTCAGATTGTCTGGCTCGCAGCCCATGTGAGCGGAACCCTGGACATTGTTCTGACCGCGCAGCGGGTTGATTCCACTGCCAGGCTTGCCAAGATTCTCGGTGAGCAGAGCGAGATTTACCAAAGTCATGACCGCGTCGGTTCCCTGCGTGTGTTCGGTAACGCCCAGACCGTGGAAGCACATGGACGGTTTTGCGCCCGCGTAAAGGCGCGCAGCAGTACGGATCAGAGCGGGTTCGACGCCACAAATCGCTGCCGCCCTTTGCGGCGGCCATGCGGCGATGAACTGACGAAATTCGTCGAACTCCGCCACCCGCTCCTGGACGAAGCGCTGATCGCAGAGTTGTTCTGCGATGATGACGTGAGCCAGCGCGTTCAAGAGCGCGATGTTGGTTCCCGGACGCAGCGCGAGGTGCACTTGAGCGTAACGGCACAATTCTATACGCCTGGGATCGATCACGACCAGATTGGCACCGCGCAACACCTGCTCTTTGATTCTGGCGCCGACAATGGGATGGTTCTCGGTGGTGTTGGTGCCGCATAGGAGGATGGTTCGCGCGCGTTCGATATCGTCGAGGGAGTTGGTCGCGGCGCCGGTGCCGAGCACCATCTTCATGGCGGCGGCCGTGGGCGCATGGCAAACCCGTGCGCAACAGTCAATGTTGTTGGTCGCTAGAACAGCGCGGGCAAATTTCTGGGCTAAATAGTTTTCCTCGTTCGTGGCTCGGGCGGAGCCCAGAACACCGACGCTCTGCGGCCCATATTGGCTGAGGATTCGCTTTAGCTCAGCGGCGCTGAAATCGATCGCTTCTTGCCACGAAGCTTGGGTCCAGCTCCCTTTCTCTCGGATCAGCGGCTCCGTGATCCGGTCGGTTGCAGATATATAATTGTAGGCATAGCGTCCCTTGACGCAAAGATGACCCTTGCTGACCGGAGCCTCCAGAGCCGGGCGGATCGAGACGATGGTGCCATCGCGTGTGCCGACGTTCATCTCGCAGCCGGTGCCGCAGTAGGCGCAAGTTGTCTTGGTCCAAGCGGTGGGTGTGCCGAGTGAGAGAATGGTTTTGTCTTCCAGGGCGCCCGTGGGACAGGTATCGACGCAGGCGCCGCAACTGACACAGGAGCTTTCACGCAAATTGGTCCCGGAGTCTGGAACAATACGAGTCTCGGCGCCGCGATTCCAAACCTGCCAGACAAACTGTCCCTGCAGCTCTTCGCAGATGCGCACGCAGCGGTAGCAGTAGATGCAGCGGTTCATGTCGACGTGAATGTAAGGGTGGGAATCGTCTATCAGTCTCGAATCCGTAGGCCCCGACACTTCGTCTAATAAGCCATAAAGATTTAGATAGCCGTGAAACGTTTTGTTGGGTGCTTGTTGGAGAGCTTCCCTGGGATAACGGTGAGCGAGCAGGGACAAAACCCCTTTGCGCTCTGCGCGTAATGCGTCTGTCTCGGTTCGAATGACCATGCCGTCGGTGAGCGGCGTGTGGCAGGAAATCGCCGGGTGGGACCATCCTTCGACTTCAACCACGCACAGCCGGCAAGCGCCGGCGGGCTTCAGGCGTTCATCATGACAAATCGTCGGCACTTCGATGCCAAGTGAACGCGTGGCTTCTAGGATCGAGACGGTTTCTCTAAATTCGTAACTCTTGCCGTTGATGGTTGCATGAAGCATGCATTTCTCTAACTGACGTGAAAGGTCATAGGTTATCGCTGCAATGTCGCAACATACTCGGCGATAAGTTTGATCTTAAGGAGTGACGTAAGCTCGGTGTATTTTTCAGGATCTGCTTCCTTTCGGAAAATTTCCCCCCAAACCGGCATTTCGCGGTCGCCGTGAGCGCGAACAGCGCGGCTGCCGTCGATGGCCGACATGACTTTGGACATGGGATAGACTCCCTTGTTTTTTTTCTTGAGCACAGTCAGGTCCGGGACTTTGATTTTAAGGTAAGGAGTAACCGGCCCGTTGCCGCGACCGTCCATGCCATGGCAGGAACTGCAGTATTGCATGTAAAGTTGTTTGCCCGAATCGGTTTCCGCAGCCCCAGCCGAAGTTCCGACTGCCAAGAAGAAAAGTAGCAGAAACCCACGCGTGTTCGGTTTCACAGACTCTCCTTTGTTGACAATGCTGTTTTGCATTCTCAAGCCGATTGAGACCCATTAACACGCAAATCAGGTGCCCTACAACTGTCGTGATGATACTAATTTATACTAGGGTGGGTTTATCAACTGTGGGAGACAGACGACGAATTTTTCTCAAGAACGCGAAAAAGCAGAGGACGATAGCTGTCAACCTATGAAGTGCTTCGAGGCATTCATGAGGGTTGTGCATATGGCATTGAAAGTGCTGACTTCAGTTATTGGGAGGTGAACCATGGCGGACGACAAGGATCGATTTGGCGATACCATGAAGCTAGTCGAGCGTGCCAAGGAGGATATCTACTTTGCAGAACACGACCGCGAATTGATCGAAAAACTTAAGGCGCAATTGCAGAAGGCCGACAAGCAGGAGTCGCAACTTCACTGCCCCAAATGTCCTGGACTGCTAGAGCCCCATACCTTCCAGGGATTTGCCTTGGACCGATGCCAGAACTGCGGCGGGATCTGGATGGATAAGGGCGAACTTGAAGCCGTCATCAGGAAAATGACCCGGGGGCCCTTAGGTGAGTGGATTGACAAACTGACATCCAAAGGCTAGCAGGCCGCTGAAAAAGGAGGCATGAAATGAAATCAGGCGTCAAGAAATACAATACGGCATATAAGAAGAGAGTTCTGGAGAGGGACACTTATCTTCCTCTACTATCCCCCAAGGGAATCATCAAGTGCAGTGGTTGTGGAGCTTTCTACTATCGGCGTCACTGGTCACTGAACCCGCCTAGTGGATTTAGCTATCCAGTCCATACCCATCCGATCTACTGCGCGGCGTGCAGAAAGATCCGTGACCGGTTCCCAGGCGCTGAACTGCAGCTGCTAGGTGTTGAAGCCGGAGAGCGGGGGGAGATCGTCAGGATCCTGCGGAACGAGGAGCAGCGCGCACGGGAAAAAAATCCGCTCGAGAGGATCATGCGCTTGCAGGAAGCGGGGGGCAACTGGAAGGTGGAGACGACCACGGAAAAGCTTGCGCAAAGACTGGGCCGTTCGATCAAAAAGGCGAGAGGCGGCAACATCGCCTACAAGTGGGGTCATAACAACAAATTCGTCAGAGTGGTTTGGGAAAAAAGAGCGGAGTAGGCGACGTGGATCATCAGGGTACCAAGCACAATGACCAGCGATTCCCTGCTTGGCAATCCGAACTCCAATCAAAAGAAGACATGGGAACCCGCCGTGACAAGTCGGTTGCTCACCGGTTAGCCTTCCTATAGCCCAAGGCGTCTTGCGCGATGATGAGCTTTTGAATGTTCACCGATCCTTCCACGATCTGATAGGACTTGGCATCGCGAAAATAGCGCTCCACGGGAAACTCAGTTGAATAACCGTAAGCGCCGAGGATTTTGAGCGCGGCGTCGGAACTAAAGGCCGCAGCCTCGGCGGCGGCGTATTTAGCGATGGAGACCTCAAGATTGTAGGGTCGTCCGCGATCGGCAAGGCACGCGGCGCGATAGACCAGAAGGCGCGCGGCCTCTTCCTGCACCACCATCTGCGCGATCAGGTCTTGATTCATTTGGAATTGGCCGATCTTTTGCCCGAACTGTTCGCGCTGATTGGCGTAGCTCACCGCGGCCTCGCGGGCCGCCTTGGCGAGTCCAACGGCTCCGGCGGCGCAGCCAAGGCGCGTGTGGTTTAAGTGGCGCATACAGATCTTGAAGCCTTCGCCTTCTTGGCCGATGAGGTTTTCCTGCGGAATCTCAAAATTCTCGAAGGTGAGCTCACCGGTAGGCGAGGCATGCGCGCCCATCTTGTCGAGATCGCGCCGGCTGACGCCCGGCTGTTTCAAATCGACATAAAACGCCGACATGCCGCGGTGTTTCTGCGAACGGTCGGTATAAGTAAAGATGACTCCCGCGTCTGCCACTGTGGCGTTGGTAATCCAGATCTTCGTCCCATTGAGCAGGTAACCCTTGCCGTCGCGCTTCGCGGTGGTTTTTATTGCCGCCACGTCCGAGCCGGCATCGGGCTCGGTGATGGCAAACAAACCTACGGATTCGCCGCTCAAGAGACCGGGGATGTATTTTTTCTTTTGCTCCTCGTCGCCAAACTCAAAGAGCGTTACGGCCGGACCCGCCTGCATATTGAGATAAACCCTGATGGCGCTGTGAATCCGGGCGATCTCCTCCGAGATCAGCGCGTGCGCTAGAAATCCAAGACCGTTCCCGCCGTATTCCTCGGGGATAAGGCAGCCAAAGAATCCCAGCGACCCCATTTTTGCCACCAGGTCCCTGCGAAAAGTATGTTCCTTGTCGTCCTTTGCCGCGCTAGGGGCGATTTCCTTCTCGGAGAAATCGCGCGCGAGCTTTTGGACCTCGGCTAACTCTTCGGGCAATTCAAAGTCCATCACGCTGCTCCTGCTTCAAAAGATGCTTGGTGATAATGAGCCGTTGGATTTCGGATGTCCCTTCATAGATTCTAAGCGCCCGCACATCACGGTAAAGACGCTCCAGAATATTCCCAGCGACGACACCGTTGGCACCGTGAATTTGTAACGACTGGTCGATGATCCGCTGCGCTGCTTCCGTGGCAAAGAGCTTGGCGATCGATGATTTCAGCGGAACTTCTTGATGATTCTCGTCTTTCATCGAGGCAGCTTGGTAGACTAACAGACGCGCAGCCTCAAGTTCCGTTGCCATATCGGCGAGCGCAAACTGTATCCCTTGGAACTCCGCAAGCGCATGTCCGAACTGGCGCCGATTTCGGCTATAGCCGACTGCTTCGTCCAAGGCTCTCTGCGCGAACCCGACGGCAGCGGCGCCCACCGTGCAGCGTAGCGTGTCGAGCGTGCGTAGGGCGATTTTCAATCCCTCGCCCTCACCCCCGAGCAGCTGCTGTTGCGGGACAAAGCAATCCTCAAAGGCCACGACCCCAATGGGGTGAGGCGAGAGCAACGGAGTTTTTTCTTTGACGGTGAACCCGGCAGAGTTTGATTCTACGATGAAGGCGCTGAGACCCTTTGCCTTAGCCTCGGGTTGCGTCGATGCGAAGACCACATAGGTATGCGCAATCCCTGCGTTGGAAATGAAATGTTTAACGCCGTTAAGCCGATAACCGTTGCTCTCTCTTTCGGCCTGTGTGCTGATGGCTGAAACGTCTGACCCTGCGTTAGGTTCGGTCAGTGCGAAAGCAGCGATCCTTTCTCCCTTTGCCAGCGGCGGTAAGTAACGCCGTTGTTGCTCTTCGCTTCCGGCCAGCGCAATCGGATAACTTCCCAATGCTTGAACGCCGAACATCACGTCCGCTAGAGCCGAACCCCACGCCAACTCTTCGCGGATGAGGCACAGGTCACGGGCCTGGACCGTCTCTCGGACGCCGCCGAATCGACTCGGAACCGAGTACGCCATGAATCCGTCTTGGCCGAGTTGGTTCGCCAGCCGACAGGCGTTAATCTCTAAGTTCCCTTGCCCATAGTCACCGGGGCCGAGATTGTTCTTTACCCAAGCGCGGATTTGCCGGCGCAGGTTTCGATGTTCATTGTCAAACCAACAGTCCATAAACTCAGAGTCCTACAATCATCCCGCTAGTTCCTTTTGATAGTGGAGCATTTTTCCATGGTCAAAACCGAGCCGGCTGAAAAAGTGTTGCATCTCGGTCTGGTTGCTATTGATCAATGTGAAGATGGTCTTGATTCCATGATCTTCAGCGGACTCGGCGAATTGTTGGACGAGTTCCTGAGCAATTCCGCGGCGGCGATAGGCCGGGTCAACACCAATGATTTCAATCCATGCCACGGTACCAGGTAAACCAAATTCAAATTCACCGGCGCGGCCCAATACGAAACCAACGACGCGATTGTCTAGCTCGGCAACCAAAGAGGCCCAGTGCGGCCGTATGGCCTCGGAGATTTCGATTCTCTTCTCCCAGTAATCGGGTCGCGCCACCCCCGTTTGGCGCTCTTCCATGCTGACGATCGCCGCCAGATCCCGTTTCTCTAAATTTCTAACGTAAATTTCTTTTTTCATTTGTTTCTCCAGTACCTCTGTAGTTGAAAGCTTTCCCAGCTCGCGCAAAATTTCTGACCGTTATTCGTCATGAATGCAGCACCTGACGAAAGCCATTCTCACCACGAAGATCGCGAAGGCCACGAAGGGTTTGGACATTTTTGATTATAAACTTCGTGCTCTTCGTGTCCTCGGTGGTCAAATCCGCTTTTCTCGTCTAGCTCTTTTTTTGATTGCGGTTTGCCGCACTGGGTCAGCCGCGATTGAAGCGTAGCGGTCGCTTCTCGATGAACGCATTGTAACCTTCCACAAAATCCGGTGTCTCCATGCAGCGCGCTTGAGCCATCGCTTCCATTTCCAAAGCGGCTTCCAAATCGACGTTGCCTTCGTATTCGATCAGCTCTTTGGTTACCCCCAGGGCGTATAACGGGCCGTCCTTCAGGCGGGTGGCCCACTTGTACGCTTCGTCCATGAGCGTTTCGCCGGGTACGACGCGATTGGCTAGCCCGATCCGATAAGCCTCTTGGGCGTCGATGGTATCGCCGAAGTAGACCAGTTCTGTGGCTTTGCCTAGGCCGACGATGCGCGGTAGCAAATAAAGAGCGCCCATATCCGCGCCGGATAGACCGACTTTTACGAAGAGAAAAGCCGCTCGAGCTTTGTCCGAGAATATGCGGAGATCAGAGGCCAACATCAGCATCGCACCGGCTCCTGCAGCGATACCATTGACGGCGGCGATAATCGGCTTCTTTAGGTTGCGCATGTTCTTCACCACGTTGCAGGTCATGCGCGTGAAGTTGTAAAGCTCGTCGCCTTTCATTTTGAGCAGCGGGCCGATGATGTCGTTGACGCTGCCGCCGGAACAAAAGCCTTTTCCGGTTCCGGTCAACACGACGACTTTGACGCTTGTGTCATCCGCTAGCTCCGCCATGATCTTTTCCAGATCGCCGTAGGTTTGGAAGGTTAGCGCGTTGAGTTTTTCGGGATCGTTTAACCGGACAGTAGCGATACCATCGTTGTTTTCGAACACAAAACTCGAATAGTTCATCTTTATCGTCTCTTTCCTTGAAATTAATCTGTCGTCTAAACCATGACCGCGCCGCCGTCAACGTTGATGGCTTGTCCGGTAATGCCTTTGGCCGATTCGGCCGCAAGCATAAGAACCAGATGAGCCACCTCCTCAGGTTCGATCAACCGTTTTTGTGGTGATGTGCTCCGAAGAATTTCCAAACTGTCATCCGGCGGCTTGCCTCTTTTCTGCGCCATCAGCCGCGCATTTCGTCGCGTAAGATCGGTGTCGACGTACCCCGGACATACAGCGTTCACTGTCACGCCAAATTTAGCGGTCTCCACGGCTAGAGCGCGGGTGAGGCCGAGTATCGCGTGTTTGGATGTGACATAGGCGGAGATATGCGAATAGGCAACCTTAGCGACGGTAGAAGCGATGTTGATGATCCGGCCCCAGTTCGACGCCAGCATCTCGGCGAGAAAGACCTTGCAACAATTGTAAGTGCCGGTCAGATTGACGCGCATCACCTCTTCCCAGAGACCATCTTGCATTTCCAGGAAGCCGGCGGCCGGAGCGATGCCGGCGTTATTGACCAGGACTTGCACGGGCCCAAAGCGACTTGAGATCTCCTGTTTTAACGTTTCCACTTGTGTTTTTTGAGTAACGTCGCAAATTCGGGGAAACGCTTCGGCTCCTGCGTGGCGGATCTCTTCGGCGACAGCGTCAAGTGTCGCTTGGGTTCTGCCAGTGATGCACACACAGCTTCCTTGTGTTGCGAATGCCAAGGCTATGGCGCGGCCGATACCACTGCCGCCTCCCGTGACCAAAACGACTTTGCCCTCAAGATCCTGCATCTCTCAATTTCCGGTGAAGTTTGGTTTTCGTTTTTCCAGAAAGGCTTTGGTTCCCTCGGCCAAATCGTGAGTGTGCGCGATCCCACCGAAGGTCCGAGCTTCGAATTCAAGCCCGGTCGCCAAGTCTACTTCCTGGCTCCGGTTGATCAGCATCTTCGACGCCTGCAACGCGAGCCGGGGCAAGGCCGCAAGCTTCTCCGCAAGTTGCCGTGCTGACTCCATCAATTTCCCTTTCTCTACTACCATCATGACCAAGCCGGATGCGAGGGCTTGCTGCGCTGTAATTGGATCACCGGTGAGAATCATTTCTTTTGCTTTGGCGACGCCGATCAAACGCGACAGTCTTTGCGTGCCGCCGCCGCCGGGAAAGGCGCCGATCTTGATTTCCGGTAGACCAAAGCGGGCGGTTTCGGAAGCGATGCGAAAATCGCATGCCAGCGCAAGTTCGCAGCCCCCACCTAACGCGTACCCTGAAACCGCAGCGATCACGGGCTGAGGTAACGCTTCCACTTGGTCGAAGAGAATCTGAAACTCGCGAGCATGTTTGTACGCGGCTTCCGCGCTAGTCGTGCCCTCTATCTCGCCGATATCAGCCCCAGCGCAAAAAATCTCGTTTCCACCGGTGATGAGGACGGCTCGGACGGCGGTTTTCCGTGCGAGATCATGGAGCACCGTCGCCATCTCCGTCCGCATCTCCGCATTGAATGAATTCTTCTTTTGCGGCCGGTTCAATTGAATCGTGGCGACCGCGCCGTCCTCTCGATACTGCAGGGTTTGATACATCGTTTTGTCGCTCCTATTGCCGTGGCGTTCAAACTAAGTTGGTTAAATTCCCCGCAGCAGCTTACTGCGTCAAATTTCCGCCTTCTCGAATTCCGTCATTCCCGCATGCTCCTAGCGGGAATCCAGGGATGTTCGGACTGGACCCCCGATAAAAACGTTCGGGGGTGACGACCTTGGGATAAATTCAATTTTTTGATACCCCGCAGCTTGCTGCGGAGTAGTTCATTACGGTCGTTCACTGCGACCCTTTCATTGGCTGTGGGCATAAGTCGCTGACTCCGGATAGATGGTTTGCCAATACTCGCCGGACTCAAGCAGTCCACGACAAACCTTACCGCAGGTGAGCTGGTCGACGTGAGGCTTCGCGTCACACTCGACCACATCCAACGTCTGTCCGCGCAGCTGCGGAAAGGCCTGAAGTCTGACGGTGTGGGTTTGCTTGTCGACCGGACATTTCAAAGAGTATTTGAAATCGAGGGATAAAAAGCGGCACATGGTGTTTCTCCTTTCACTGGGTTAACTCAGTCCGAATAGCGCCACGGCGTTATCGCGCAAAAGTTTTTTCTTTGTCTCTTCTCTGAGTTTCATCTCTTCCCACTGATCCAGACTTTCTTTCCACGGCAGGCCGTTGGTTCCCCACAGGCAACGGTCCTGACCCATCCGGCTATTAATGTAATGGATGATCTCGGGCTTCATGTATTTGGGCATCCAGGCGTCGACGCCGAAGTAAACATTATCCCACTTGTAGCAAACCGAAATCAGCTCCTCGACCCAAGGCCACCCGGTGTGGGCGCCGATGATTTTGAGATCGGGGAAGTCGCTCGCGATGCGGTCGAGATAAATCGGCCGCGCATGCTCGCTCGGCATCGCTTCCAATACGTGACCGACTTGCAGCGAAACGGGGATCTGAAGCTCGTCGCACTTGGCATAGAGCGGATACATTTTCGAGTCGTGCAGCGGAATATCGAAGCCATAGATGTGGATGTAGACACCTTTGAAGCCATAGTCTTTGACCGCGCGGTCGATTTCCTGCAGCGACTCCTTGATGCGAAATGGGTTGTAACCGGCGAGGCCGACAAATCGGTCGGGGTAACGTTTTGTGTATTGCGCCACCTCTTCGAGCTTCGTGTCCATGTACATCCATTTATTGCGATACGACCACATCTTGCACTGCGTGATGAAAACTTTTTCCACGCCGGCCTCGTCCATCTTCGCGAGCATCGTCTCGATGCTGTCGTATTGCGGCAGGCCGCCGATAGCTTTTTCCATGCGGCAAATGAGCTCACCTTTTTTCGCCTCGTTCCAGCGGTTGATAAACTCCGGCGTGGCGACGTAGTACATGAAGTCGATTGCTTTAATTTCGTGTCCCATCTCGTCCCTCCGACCCGCGCGTGCTCGTGGCTCGTGCTCTCACACGACACGAATCACGAGCACGAACACGGCCTTTTGTTTCTAAACCATTGTTAACCCGCCGCTGACGCTTAGCGTCTGTCCGGTAATAAATTCCGCCGCCGGCGATGCCAAGAAAAGCACCGCCGCGGCAATCTCCTCGGGCTCGGCCGGGCGCCTGAACGGCGTGGCCTTGGTCACCGCATCTATGATTCTCGCCGTCTGCTCGGATTGACCTCGGACAGCCTGCAACAAGGGCGTTTCCGTCAGGCCGGGGCAGACCACGTTGACGTTGATCTTATAGCGCGCCACTTCGCGCGCGATGGTCTTTGAAAACGCGATCACCGCCCCTTTGGCGCCGGCGTAGACCGCTTCCCAGCTTGAGCCGACACGTCCCGCATCGGAGCTGATGTTGACGATCTTACCGCCACCATGGGAGATCATCTGGGGCAAAACGGCTTTGGCCGTGTAAAGCACGGACTTGAAATTAATCGCCAAAAGTTTTTCCCAGGTCTCTTCGTTGCTTTCGACGAAGGGCTCCAACCGGTCCCAGCCCTGGCAGTTCACCAAAATGTCGATCTGACCGAAGCGAGCGAGAACTTCGCTTACTATGCGGTCGACCTCAGCCTTCTTGGTCAAATCCACTGGATACGCCACGGCCTCGACGCCGAGAGCTTGAACTTCATCTCTCACTTTCTCGGCGTTCGTCTTTGCGATATCAGCTACGGCCGTTTTTGCCCCGGCGCGACCCATTGCCAATGCGACTGCGCGCCCGATGCCGCCGCCACCCCCCGAAATCAGCGCTGTTTTTCCTTGGAGTTCCATCACGCTACTCTTGCCTCCTCTCCAATGATTGGCTTCTGTCGATCGTCGCGAATTTTTTCCAAGCGCCGGAGCGCCAAAAGTGCCGCCCCTAAAACACCGACCAATTCCGGCTCTTCGCTGACGTTGACCTTCCTTTTGAGTGTCTCCTCGAGCGCCTTCACCATCCCTTTTTGCCGCGCCACACCGCCCACGAAGGTGACCTCGTCTTCCATACCGGAGCGCTTGAGCAACGCTAAAGCTCGGGAAGCAAGTGAGTTGTGAACGCCGCGCAGAATGTTTTCGATAGTCTCGCCGTTTGAGACGTGATTGATAATCTCTGATTCGGCCAAGACCGCGCAGACGCTGCTGATGGTTTGCGGCTTATTAGCTTGAATGGAGAGATCGCCTACCTGATCGATATTGACCTCCAGATATTTGCAGGCTCGTTCGATGAAGCCACCGGCGCCAGCGGCGCACTTATCGTTGGTGCGGAATTCGCGCACCTTGCCGGTGTCGCTGACCCGCAGCGCTCGCGTGCTTTGCGCGCCGATGTCGAGCACGCAGCGGGTTTTGGGGAAGAGAAATACAGCGGCGCGCCCCACGCAGGTGATGTCGGTGATCTGAACGTCACGGAAAGGAACGTTGTAACGGCCAAAGCCGGTGGTGGCGATGTAGTTCAGGTCAGTCTCTTTGAGCCCCGCCCGCTGAAGGGCTAAGTCGAGCACCTCTTTGGCAACCGCATGGAAATCCGGACGGGTTTTCACGATTCCCTTGCCACAAACGCGTTTTTCTCCGTCTAGGATCAGCGCTTTGGTCGATTTAGCGCCCATATCGATGCCAGCGACAAAATCCATGATGCCTCCCTAATTCGAGCTTTCGGGCTTCGGGTTTCGGGTTTCGAGTTTGACCCGAAACTCGAGATTCGAGACTCGAAACTGCTTTGATTGCGCGTTCTACGGCGAAGATGCTGGCTCCTAGCGCGCCGACGAAATGAGAATCTGGACTGACATTGAGCTTCATGTTGAGTTTTTCTTCCAACGCGCGCATCATGCCGATGTTGAGTGAAACCCCGCCCGTGAAGGTCACTTCCGGCTCGATGCCGACGCGCCGCACCAGTGAAATGGTTCGTGCGGCGATGGCGCTGTGCACGCCGCCGAGGATATCCTCGGTCTTTTTGCCTTGGGCGAGGTAAGACATGATGTCAGATTCGACGAATACCGTGCAGACGGTGGTGAGGCGCACTGGATTTCGCGCCTTGAGCGAAATGTCGCCGATATCGCCGAGGCCCATCCCAAGAGCCTCAGCGGCGCTGGCGAGGAATCTTCCTGTGCCGGCTGCGCACTTGTCGTTCATGACGAAGTCCTTGACGTCGCCGTCTGCACCGATTTTAATGCCCTTGGCATCCTGGCCGCCCATGTCGATGACGGTGCGGGTGTTGGGAAAAAGGTAGCTCGCGCCGCGCGCATGGCAACTGATCTCGGTGATCTGGGCGTCGCCAAAGGTCACTTTGTATCTGCCGTAACCGGTGCCCACTACATAGGCGACATTTTCTCGCTTGAGCCCAGATTTTTGCAGGGCCTCGACGAAGCACCTTTCCGCAGCCCGGGTGACGTAAGCGCCGGTATCGGTCAAGGCTCTGGCAATAATCTCAAACTTGTCGTTAAGGATAATCCCTTTAGTCTGCGTGGAGCCGACATCTATGCCTGCGGCGTAAATCATGCTGAGCCTCCCGCGTTCGCTCTGGCATGAACAATCTTTTTGTGTTCCAACGATTCGAAAAATGCGTCGATGCGGTTTCTGAGCTGCGCTTCGGAAAAATATCTCGGATCTTCGATATCCGATTCGATCAACAGAGTGGGAACGTTCAGCTCTTTGGTGAAATATTCGCGCATGTCACCCTGTCCCGCAGAGAACAGTCGACAACTCTTAACGGAATGAATCACCAGAGCGTCGGCATGCCACTCTTCGACATAGCGGCGGATCTGCTGGTAGCGCTGCAGGAAGTTGCGGTTGGTGACGTTCCATTGGAGCATATGCTGGGCGATCGATTCCAACGGGTGATTGGGATCATGCCTGAAGCCGAATTCCCACAAACCGCCGACCGTGGAATAAGTCGAGGCCACCGCCACCGCGCCCCATTTGGAGAAAAGATCTCTAAACGTGCGCAGGTAGGGCCAGGGCGGTGGTCCTTCGATAACGAAGCGGAAGCGCTCCTCAGGTAACGGCCCCGTTCCCATCCGCACTTTTTCTTCCATCTCTTTAAGGGCGGTTTCGAAGAATCTCACTCCATCTTCCGTGCCCCTGAGACAGTAGAGTGGCGCCATCATGGTCACCGAGTCGAAGTAGGCGTCAAAGGGAGAAGGAATATTCTTGGTCAGCCCTTTGATGCGCGACCACATTTCGCCGGTTTCACTCGAGCGGCTGACGATTTCTTTCAGCCGAGCGTAGTCGAGTTTCTTTCCCGTGAGCTTTTCGCAGATCTCGATCACCTCTTCGAGCTGGCGCACGACGTAAGTAATGTCCTCCGGGCTCGGCTGTCCGGAAGGGTCGCGCAAGAAAGGGATGTCGAGGTTGTAGAGTTGCCCATCGCAGTACTCGGCCAAGTGCTCGAACCACTGGAGGTAGACGTTGCAGCCGACGTAGTTACAGAGAATCAGCGACGGCAGTGGGATGGTCGCGAAAGGAGTTTTGCGGTCGCCGAGAAAGAGGCCGACATCGGCCTTCACATAGGCGCAGTTGTCCATTGAGTAGCCCAACTCCTCGGCCTTTAGGATAAAGGGCAGGGCGCTCTTCTTAACCGCCAGTTGCAGGGCATCGATCTCCGGATAAACCGGGATCAGATCGAAAGCCTGAATCAGCTCCACCGGATTGCCGCTGATCAGCATGTAGACGGCTTTGCCCTCGCCCTTTTCCGCGGCCCGGGTAACCCGCTCGAAGTAGCGCCCCATCATCTCTTTTTGCAGGAGATGCATCTGACCCTGGTAGCTTGTCTTCACGGTTTCAGTTGCCTGTGCCATCTTTACTCCTTGGTCTCTTCGAGTCTCGGGTTTCGATTTGAACACGGGACCCGGGACACCAGACACGAGACTCTGGATTCACGTGTTTAGTCAAACAGCATTGACTCCACGAAGGTCTCGACCTCAGTGCGCGCCTTGTCGAAGATCCACATCTTTTCCTCAAATTCGAGGCAGAGGTGAGGAATACCCTCTTTCTCCAACGCCCGTTTATAGAGCGCGTAGTCGAACAGCGCGGGCTCGCAGAATTTCGCTGCCAGGATCAATACCGCGTCGGCGCCGTTGTCCCTGAATTTGTCAATCAGATGTTTGGATTTAGGCTCGCGCGTGTCGTGTTTCACTCCAGAATAAACGCTATGATTGAGGTAAGCGTTGGCGAGGTTACGCATAGGATCGCCTTCAGTCGAAATATCTTCAGAAAACCAGCGCCAACCGATAAGAAAATCGTCATCTAGAATATAGCAGCCGGCGGATTCGAGTCCGTCGAGCAATTCGATGGGTGGCTGTTCACAGAAAGAGCCTTCTAGAACGACTCTAATTCGGTCCTTGGGCTTTTCGTTGCGCTGACGCACAGCAGGGATAGCTTCTTCAAGGATGGCGATGTGCTCCTCCGGAGGTAGTAACGTGCCGATGCGCGTCATGACGTAACACTCGACGGTCGAAAAATTCTGCGGTGTCTCTCTACGGATGGAGTAAAGTTCCCGGAGCAACCGCCGCTGGGTATTGTAAAGCGCTATACTTTGTCTCAGCGCCTCGTCGGTGATTTTCTTTCCGGACAGTTGCTCATAGCTGGCGTTAAGTCTTTTGTACTCGGAGACCAGGTAATCGATGGTATGGGGTGAAGTCATGTTCTGCGGAAAGTGAATGTACTCCACCATAAGATCGGGAAAATTCCGCGTGAAGACGCTGGCGAGATTGCGGGCCGGATCACAGATCGAGTGGAAGACGATACCGTCGAGAAACTTAAGTCTGTCGGTCAGACCCAACTCCAGTGTGCTTTTGACGATAGAACAGACAAAAGATTGAAACCGCGAGTCAGCATGAGCGATCTCCAGGCGGTTACCGGCGCCAATGACGCCGACGGGCAGCATTCCGGCGGCGTGGATGAGTTCAAACGGAGTATAGACCGGATAGCAACCGACAATCTTGGATTTTGGATGGTTCTCCTTCCACTCCTTGACTAGATCGAGGGGAGAGTTTTCTAGCGTCTCACGATAACGGGAAATAAGATTTTCGATTGTCGTCATTGACCACCGTGATTTCGATTCAGGATTGCGCAATATAAGTGCCAGTGTTTTCTCGGTTGTTTATTGACACTCACATTGGAATCTTCTCAACTCTCGGAAAAGTACGCCAAAGGAATTCCCAACTATGAGAAGTTATTTAGCAAGTTGCCCTCGATTGCGGAGAGTAGCGCCTGCCTTGCTCATTAAAATGGTCAGTCGCTTCTTCAAAGGCGGAGCAACCTGCTACCTGGCATGCATCCTGCTCATTTGGAGGTTGATAGGTTTCAAAGTACCTTCGCCATTACTGGTACTTTCATTATTAGGAGAAATAGCGATGGAAAACATAATAGACACAAATACGTCAGGATGCGCTCATGCTGCGCATGGAACGCAGCCTACGGGTTGCGCACATCAGCCACTTCGAGAAAGCGACGGAGATGCTCAGCGATGAACACAGAGTTATCGAGCGTGTGCTCGCCGTATTAGAGAACCTCACGACAAACCCGTGGAGAACGCGATAGAATGTGGAGAAAGGCGCTCGATTTCTTTAGTCAGTTTGCGGACCAGTGCCACCATTTTAAGGAAGAGCAGGTCCTATTTCCTTCGATGGAGGAGCACGGAATACCGAGAGAAGGAGGGCCCATCGGCATGATGTTGATGGAGCACGAGGAGGGAAGAACTTACGTGAGGGCGATGCTTTCAGCGATCCCCCTCGTAGAGGCGAAAAATGAAGTTGCAAAGGAAATCCTTATAGATAAGGCGAAGGCATACCTCCGACTGCTGGAGGAGCATATCCAGAAAGAGGATGAGGTCCTCTTTAGAATCGCCGATGACATCATTTCTCTCGACGAGCAAAAACAGCTGTTGCGATCATTCGAAGAGCATGAGGCCAAGGAGATAGGAGAAGGAGTTCACGAGAAGTACCTCAAGATCGCGGAGGAGCTGGAAGCAAAAATGGGATAGCTGCTGCCAATTCGCTCAGCCGTGTATTGAGTAAACTCGGCCCAGCGATGGAGCAGAGAGCGTTGGCCATTAAAGTCAAAAGGGTCTACTGGAGCGACTTGCTCGCTCCTTTTTGCAGTTCCCTGTACAGTACCACCTCGTTGCCGGATGATCAGGGGATGCCTTTGTATGGTACAAACCCCATCTTCTGGTGGTTTTGGGTGTCAAAGAGACCCGCCGCGATGCCAACTGTTTGTTAGTCTCGCTCACCGCTTCGTCACTTTCCCGTTCATGGATCAAGTCGGGCGCACGACCAAAACCGGATCATCGGAATGGCGCACGACCGTCTCGGTCACACTACCGAGCATCCAGCGCTGCACGCCGGTGCGGCCATGCGTGCACATAGCGATCAACGTATCGAGGGTTTCTCGCGCCGTTGCGATAATTTCGTCTGCTTCGAGACCTTGTTTAGCTGCGAATGAGACTTTGTTGAGTCCTCTCTGTTTCATCTCTTCGGTCTTAGCTGCGAGATATATCTCGGTTTCGTTACGGAGGCTGACGATGAATGCATCCATACTATGAAAACCGTCGGCCGCTCCGGTAGACAATCGACCGCCGTATACGCCCAGCAGCGTCACTTCCAAATCAAGATGTTTCGCCAACGCTTCAACGTGGGGCAAGATGCGTTCCGACAACTCGGATCCATCGAGTGGAACGATGACTCGCTTCAATGTGGCCATTTCCCAGGCGAGGTTCTTCTCCTTCTTCGCTCGCACCACCAGCGTTGGATTGGACGCGCCTCGCAAAACCTTTTCCGCCACGCTGCCGAGCAACCAGCGGTCGAGACCGGAACGACCGTGGGTCGCCAGGGCAATCAAGGTTTGTTTCTCCGCCCCAGCCACTTCGATAATTGCCTCGGCCGCATTTCCCTTCCGCACCGTGCATTGCACTTCACCGACGGGAAAATTTTTCGCGACTCGTTCCAAATAATCGTCAAATCTTTGGGTCGCGTCGTCGACTATGTTGCGGATCATCGAAGCTTGACTCGGAGGACCATGGCGCGCCATCTCGGCTACGTCAACCACTCCCAGCAACTCAACGGGAATTTGCAGGCCGCGGGCGAAACTACGAGCCAAGGGCACCACGTTTTCTGCCGTCTTGGAGCCGTCCAATGGAACGAGAATTTTCGCGTACATCGTTTTCTCCTTTAAGTTGCGCCGCTCAGCGGCCGGCTAATCAGCACGGGATCGCTCAGGGAGTCAGATCATCAGCGGATTCCGCGTCGATCCACGTCTTGGCCATTTCCACTGCGTAGATTTCGGCCTCATCGATGATCTTGAAATAGCCAATGGGGCCGGTGAGCGGTTGATGGCGTTTGGTGCGACCCTCCCAAACCACATCAGCGTTAGGAATCCAGGAATCCGTTTCTAGGTGCAACTCAGGTACGCTGTGAATGTTGCGGGATTTATATATTACCTCCATCGCCTGGTCCCCCGCATAATCCAATATCTTTGCTTCTTTGGCTATATATTACCGCAATACCCATGCCATCTCCCTAAAAGTTTTTTCTTGCACAAACCAACTTGTTCTCGCCGATTGGTTCTTATTTATGCAAAAAACAAATGTGATTGTTCGCGTGCCTGCGAACAAAGAGTCGGGTCGGAAAGCCAGGGAAAGTCGCGTTTCAGCCGGGACTCTATTTTTATACGGGCAACGCCATGTCCGGATTGCGCGATCGTTTACTGCGTCATCCCAGCGATCAAAAGAAACGTCGATGCACATCGTTTTCCAGAATTGCGAACCCTTTACTCAGTGTGAGAAAGCAACAAGGTGAGAGTTCTTGAAAGTTTTTCTTTTTCGTTTCGGATTCATCCTCTTCTGTGGCTTCTATCAGAACACTACTTTGTTTATCCTCTGGCACAAGAATTGCGCTTTATGACAATCGGGAGGTTAGATCGATGACGCTAGTAATTTACCTGATCGCCGCAATTGTTGTGCTCGGCGTGTTTTTCCTCCTGCTTTCGTCTGCCGCAACCGTATATCTGAAATTCCGCGGCACGAGGGTGGTTACTTGTCCTGAGACAAAAGAACCTGCGGCCGTTGAGGTGGATGCAAAGTATGCCGCCTTCACTGTTCCTATTGGTGAGCGAGGTCTTAGGTTGAAGGACTGCAGTCGCTGGCCGGAGCGCCAAGACTGTGGGCAGCAGTGCCTGGGTCAGATTGTGTCCGCCCCTGAGGATTGCCTCGTTCGGAGGATATTGACGAAGTGGTACGACGGAAGAACCTGCGTGTTTTGCGGCAAGACGCTTGGTGAGATTGATTGGCTGAACCATAAACCCGCACTTATGAATCCCGAGCGTGTTACCCTGGAGTGGAACGAAATCCCCGCGGAAAAAGTCCCTGTGGTTCTACAGACTCACATGCCGGTTTGCTGGGACTGTCACATTGCTGAGACGTTTCGTCGCCGTTATCCAGAACTGGTTGTTGACCGTTCATGGAAACCCGGGAATCACATCTGAGCAGCTAAATTAGTCCAGGCCTCAAAAGGGTTTTCTCCGAGGAGGTCGTTCATGAGTAAGGATACTTTAACTATAAGGGATAATCGGACCGGCAGAAACTACGAGATTCCCATTCAAAACGGGACGATTCGGTCTACAGATCTGCGCCAGATCAAAACCTCTGAAGAAGATTTTGGCTTGATGGGTTATGACCCGGCGTTTATGAATACGGCGTCCTGTCAAAGTAAGATTACCTTTGTTGATGGAGAAAAAGGAATCTTGCGGTATCGAGGTTATCCTATCGAAGAGTTGGCGGATAAGAGTACTTATCTCGAGACTGCCTACCTGATTCTTTACGGGGAGCTTCCCACCGAGGCGGCGCTGAAACAGTGGGCGCATAATATTACTTTTCACACCATCCTCCATGAGAACATCAAAAAGTTCATTGACGGCTTCCATTACGATGCTCATCCCATGGGAATGTTGGTGAGCACCGTTGCTGCCCTGTCAACCTTCTATCCCGAAGCCAGGAGCATCTTTGATCCCGAATCACAGCGGAAGCAGACCTATCGGCTCATTGGCAAGATGCCCACTCTGGCAGCCTTTGCTTACCGGCACAGCCGTGGGATGCCCTACGCCTATCCGGACAATGACTTGAGCTACACCGGGAACTTTCTGAATATGCTCTTTAAGATGACGGAAGTGAAATATAAGCCCGACCCGATCCTCGAGCATGCCCTGGACGTCCTTTTCATTCTCCATGCTGACCATGAGCAGAACTGCGGTACCAATGCCATGCGGAGTGTGGGGAGCTCTCACGTGGATTGCTATTCCGCGGTTGCGGCAGCGGCTGCAGCTCTTTACGGCCCTCTGCACGGCGGGGCGAACGAGGAGGTGCTCAGAATGCTCAGGGAGATTGGTTCGAAAAATAAGGTTCCCGAATTCATTAAGAAAGTTAAGGCCGGTGAGGGGCTGCTCATGGGTTTTGGTCACAGGGTGTATAAAAACTATGATCCTAGGGCGAAGATCATCAAACAGGTGGCTGACCGGGTCTTTGAAGTTACGGGAAGGAATCCGTTACTTGATATTGCCCTGGAACTTGAGAGGATTGCCCTGGAGGATGACTATTTTATCAAGCGGAAGCTTTACCCGAATGTCGATTTTTATTCCGGCATTATCTACGAGGCGATGGGATTTCCGGTGGAGATGTTTCCCGTGCTTTTTGCCATCCCGCGTACCTCCGGGTGGATCGCTCAGTGGCAGGAGATGCTTTCCGATCCCGAGCAAAAGATAGCACGGCCACGGCAGATCTATTTGGGGCCCGAGAAACGAGTCTATGAAGCGATGGAACAGAGGCGTAGCGATTAGAAAATTTTCGTCAAAAAGGCGGCAATAATCCCAGCCAGCAGAGGGAAAAGGATGCTAGCAACCATTCGGATGGTGAAGAGTCTAAACCCCAAAATCGAGAACTCGTAAAAGATGATCCCGCCACCCCAAAGGGCCCATGACGTTATGTATGTTGTGACGGTTTGAACGCTCCCGCCCGCTTGGTAAAGCGATGCTGCGATGGGAAAACTGATGAAGGGGCCCCCAAAAGTAAGAGTCCCTGCTAAATAGTTTTCACTGAAAAAGTCAGAAAGTTGTTGGGTGTAAATATTGGATTGATGTAAAAGAAGTCATGCGCAAAGCAATATCTGAGCAGATGAGTTTTGGCGATGGCTTCATCGATCCCAGTTTGTACCGGTTGGATGAGGAGCTCAAGAAAGTGGATGAGCTTCTGAGCCAGGGCGAGGTGCTCAAGCCCTTCGAAGCACTCTTCGATGATAGCCTGGGCCGGCCCGGCACCCCAGCGGGGATTTACCTGCGGATGATGTATCTCAAGTTTCGCTGGGGACTGAGCTACGAAGAAGTGGAGACGGAGGTTAAAGAGAGATTGCCTTGGCGCTATTTCTGCCATCTGTCTTTGATGGATACGGTTCCCGACGCCACCACGTTGATCAAGCTCAACCAGAGATTTGGCGAGGAGCGGATTGTCAATCTGAACAAGCAGTTGGTCGGCCATTTGGTCAAGCACCGAGCGATCAAACCGCGCCGGATTCGCATCGACTCGACGACTCTGGAAGCCCATATCGCTTACCCCACCGACATCAGCATCCTCCATCAAGCAGTGCGCACCCTTACCCGCACGGCGAGTTCGTTGGGTCAGAAGATTGTCAGTCATGTGAGAGCCACCAAGAAAGCCTTGGCCCGCTGGGGAGCCAGTTCCAAGGCCAAGCCTAAACAGCGCAAAGCCCAAGGCAAAAAGATTCTCAAGAAAGTAGCCCAACTGGCCACCGACACGCTGGCCCAGAGCCGTCAAGCTTTCGAGCATCTGTCGACAACGGCGCCAACCCAGCTCAAGCAGAAGTTTAGCGAAACGATCGAGCTGACCGAAAAGCTGGTTGGGCAAACCCAGGACAAACTGGCGGGAAAGCGTACGATCCCCGAGCGCATCGTTTCGTTCTTTGATCCTGAGGCCCGGGCCATCGTCAAGGGCAAACTCGACAAGCCGGTGGAGTTTGGTCGCACCCTGCAGTTGCTCCAGGACGACTCGGGAGTGATCGTTCACTACGAGATTGAGAGGGGCAATCCTAGCGACAAGACCAAGCTTATTTCTTTGGTCCGCCAGGCCAAAAAAATTCTCAAACAAGCGCCCCGAGAATTGGCCACCGACCGCGGTTATTACAGCGCCGACAATGTGAAAAAGCTTAGTCGGCTGGGAGTCCGTAGGGTTGGCATTCCGAAGATTGGTCGGTTGAGTAGAGCTGAGAAAAGACATCAACACGCCAAATGGTTCAAAAAGCTGCAACGGTTTCGCTGCGGCATCGAAGCGGGCATTAGTCTGCTCAAGCGCCGGTTCTCTCTGGGCCGAGTGCTGGCCAAGGGCTCGCCGGCTACCGCCGTATGGACCGGCTTTGCGATCTTTGCTTTCAATCTGTGGCAACAAACCTAACATGTGATGAAAACCCAACTCAATGCCGATGACAACTTTCGAGACTCGTAAACACGGCTAATATCCAAATCTTTTAACCGTACTTTTTCAGCGAGAACTAAATAGCCAACTACTACCCCTTTGAGCCCTGACTCTTCTCCGAGCCACTTTCGTACCACATCCTCAGGCATGAGGACGCGAACATAACCTGCTATCAAGAAGGCACCTACCAGCGTCGGCAGAACAAGCAAGAGCGTCTTACTCGCTTCAGTGATCCCCAATATGTGGCGTTGTTCGCCCTTGAGATAAGCGGCTACAGCAAGAGCCAGCGCAATAGCATACACTATGATGTTAAGTGTCCTCATCTTAAAATGGAAGCCTCCTTTAACATTGTTCTTATCACGAACCGCTCCCCCATATCGCCCTCATTCGACCTGGTCGCATCCGACTGAAGGATAGAATTGGAGACACTAAAACTATTCTTTCATGGGAGAGGGATTACGTGTCACGCACTTAATTATCTAATTCGGGCCAGGCAGATTCCGAAGACGATCTGGTTCTGAACTCATCTATTCACACAAGATCAGGTGTCACGTATCTAATTTATCTATTGCCGACGGGCTCAGCGAAGAGCCTAAGAAATTTTAAAGCGCCAGAAGAAATGAAACGACCATCAGAAACGATACGGTCGTCCCTTTTAGCTTCACCATTATCTGGCAGTCAATTGAACGGACGCGTCAGTGCAATGAGCCGAAACGTGTAGAGCAGGTTAAGACTGTAAAGGGGCGGATACCAGAGTAATTCCATAACTGCGAACACGTTTCTAAAATTTACAAACGTTTAACCACTGGTCTGCCTATGTTAGCAAGTCGGCGCCTAGAGCTAGTCAAACTTATTATTTAGAACGCGCTGCCACGAAAGGGTGGGGTCGTTAAAATTCCTAACCTTGCGAGAAATTCATGCGTCTGTTTGCAGAAATAAGAAAAAAACCGGCCTTTGGGTCAAAAAGCGTGGTGTATTTCGTGGCATAACCATTGCTCGCTTGTAAGGATGCCATGAACACAAAAACAATACATCAACTCTGTGTGGGAATCTCTTTCATCGTTTTGTTCTCGTCTGCCTCAGCGGCTTACGAGGAGATCGCAGTAAACAACGGCGCCACGATTCAGGGCACCGTCAAGTTTGAAGGCAAGCTTCCCAAGCTGCCGCCTTTGCAGATTACCAAGTCCAAGGAAGTTTGCAGGAATGTGCCCAATGAAACTCTGATCGTCGGAGCGGGACAGGGTATTCGCTATGCCGTTGTGACCTTAGAAGGGATCACGAAAGGGGTGGCCGTAGAAAAAGAGGCGGTCCATGAGCTGGATAATTTGGGATGTCGCTTCGTTCCCCACGTATTGGCCTCAAGTGTCGGGCAGTTCGTGGTGTTCAAAAACTCAGATCCAATCCTACATACGGCGCATGCTCTGTTCACCAGCGGGCAGCCGCAATTCAATGTCGGGCTTTATCCAGGCAAGGTCAGCCGCAAACCGTTGGTTACTCCCGGTGTGGTCAAGATCATTTGTGAAGTCCACCCCTGGATGAGCGCTTATATTGTCGTCACCGATCATCCCTACTATTCGGTGACGGATGTCTATGGAGAATATCTCATCAGTGACATTCCCGCCGGGAGCTATCGGTTGAAAGTGTGGCACGAGACTTTGGGCACCGAAGAAAAACAGGTCGAGGTGAAGGCCGGCGGTTCTCAGAATGTGGATTTTGTCTTGAGTCCAAAACCAGGAGTAAAAAAATGACCCTACGACACGTCCGGCTATTTGCGCTTGTGCCGCTCTTGCTCGCCGCCCAAGTACAGGGCGCCGAGGTAGCGATAAAGAGCGGAATCATCAAAGGAACGATTACCGTGGCGGGAAAGCCGACGTCGGATGTGGTGGTTTCGTTGGAGGGTATCCCGGCAGAAACCGCCAAAGCCCAAATCTCGGCGGCCAAACCGAAAAAGGCGGTAATAGACCAGAGGGAAATGAAATTTATTCCTCACGTTTTGCCCGTGCTGGTCGGTACCACCGTTGAATTTCCAAATCACGATACCGCCTGGCACAACGTCTACTCGAAAGGCGGAGCCAAAGATTTTGATCTCGGTCTTTACCCACCGGGAAAAACCGGGAGCACTACGTTTGACAAACCCGGAGTGGCCAGAATCCTGTGCAATGCCCATCCTAATATGGAGGCTTTCATCGTCGTGAAAGAGCATCCCTTTTTCTCCAGCGCCGACAAAGGAGGCAACTATCGACTGGATGGAGTGCCGCTGGGCAAGTATCGCATTCAAGTCTGGCATCCGGAGCTCGGGACCACTGAGACGGGAGTCGAACTGGTTCGTGCGGGAGAGGTGTTCGACGTTAATTTCGATCTGAAAAAGAAATAGCAAAGCAAGGTTCGACTGCAGCGAACCAAGAAAGCGCACAAAGATGCGACGAAAAGAAGAGGTGCTTAAGAGTCAAAGCGAATGCGTTACCGCTCGCGTAATGGAAACGGAAGATAACGTAATAGCCCTGAAAAACCTCACAGGTAAGCTTACCGGAGCGGAAAAGCGAGTATTGGCTCTGGTTTCTGCAGCCAAAACTAATAAAGAGATAGCACTCGCTCTATACATCAGCCCCGCCACCGTCAAGCGCCATCTGGAAAACGTTCTTAGAAAGCTTGCGCTGAAAAACCGCGTCGAAGCGGCGATCTACGGCCTCATCGCCAATGGATGTCCTAATGGATCAAGTTCCGGTTGTCCTTTGGAGCTGTGGCGAAAAGCCAAACACGATGCCGACGCAAAATGGGCCGTTTGACCCATAGACGGCTTAACTGCGCAGTGCTATAAACCAGAACAAAACCGGTACTCCCACGTAGAAGCACGTTTCACAGCAGGAGGGCGTGGAGGAAACATGAAGCGCTGTGTGGCCCTGTGTTCGTTCTGCGTTTTATCGTTGTTGGTTTCCTTCGAGTCGTCTGGTCCGCGGAATCCGAAGCCACCCAAGCAAGCTCCCGCAACCTACGTCGGCAATGAAGTTTGCCAAGCTTGCCACGCGCCTGCCTTTGAAAAATTTACCCAGACGATGATGGGGAAAATTTTCTTGTTCAACCCGCGCAATGAGGCCGAGAAGCGGGCCTGTGAGTCATGCCATGGACCGGGTAGTAACCACGTCGCAGCTGGTGGCGGCAAAGGCGTCGGTGGACTTATAACTTTTCGCAAAGACTCTGGAGAGTCCGCCGCAGGTCCAGAACGGCGCTTGTCTTGGATGCCATCAGCGCGGCATTCAGACCTATTGGGAGGCAGGTCCCCACGCCAGCCGCGGGCTGACTTGCGTTACCTGCCATCAGGTGATGGAGAGGACGACCGACAAGTATCAGCTCGCGAAGGTTGGTGAGAAGACGCCTTTCTTTAACAAGCGGGCGGAAATCGAAGTTTGCGGTCAATGTCATCTGCAAAGAAAAGCCCAGCTCATGCGCTCCTCGCATATGCCCTTGCGCGAAGGCAAGCTAACTTGTACCGACTGCCACAATCCGCATGGCACCCCCAATCCTTCCCAGCTCAAACAAACCAGCGTCAATGAAAACTGTTACACCTGCCATACCGAGCGCCGCGGGCCGTTTTTGTGGGAGCATCCGCCGGCGTTTGAGAACTGTAGCAACTGTCACGAGCCTCACGGAACCATCAATGACCGGCTTCTCAAAGTCACCGACCCGAGGCTCTGCACCTCGTGCCATAACGCAACGCGTCACCCCGTGACGCCGCGGCCGCCGACCTCGGTCTTTTTCTTTAACCGAAGCTGTACCAACTGTCACAGTCAAGTCCATGGATCGAATCATCCTTCGGGGAAATTCTTTCAGAGATGAGGAGGCCGGACATGAAACAGACCCAGATCTGTTTTGTTAGTGGTACGACCCTGGTCCTCTTTTTGTTTCTGATCTCGCCGGCGTGGGGACAGATCAACGTCGGGGACTATACCATTAGTGGCGGCGGAGAGATCGGCGGTCTGCCGCGGGGTTTTAAGGGGGACTTGTCCTCGTTTGAACAATATCGGGATATTCCCGAGAGCGTTATTGTGCCGCAACTGCAACTGATGATCGGAGGAAAAAAGGAAGATTATTATCTCTATGCCGATTCCTACAAGACCGGACTGAGCGACCAGAGCTATACGCTTCGCGTCGGCAGATATGGGCTCTTGGATATGGAATTCCAGTGGGATCAAATTCCGCACTGGTTCGACGGCAAGTTCGCCCGGACCCCTTATAGCGAGAGGGACGGAGTTTTCACTCTTTCCTCCAAGCCGACAGCAACCACGGCAACGACTGTTTGCGCCACTTCCCCTACATGCCAGTGGTTAAACACCACTGCGCAACCGATAAATCTCAGCCTCTATAACGGCATTGCGCGGGTCAAGGTCCGCTACACGCCTCAGCCGGGATGGAACTTTACCGCGGGTTATTGGCAAAATCATAACGTTGGAGACCGAGCGTTTGGAACTCTCTTCGGCAGCAGTCCTGGCTCGTACAATATTACCGAACTCGCCGAACCGATCAATTACCAGACTTATAATATCGAACTGGGCGGAGAGTATGCAGCGAACGGATGGTCCGTCGGTTTGAAATACAACGGATCGATTTTCAACAATCTCACTAGTAACATCGTCTGGGACAACCCGATGAACCTAACGGGTGTAGGGGCGGCATGCCAGGACTCCGCAACCTCTGAATTATAACACCGGCACTGGGAGCCTGCCGCGGTCGGATGGATCTCTATCCAAATAATCACGCCCACACGGTGACCTTATCAGGGGCAGCGGCGCTTCCGCTTAAGACCAACTTTATGGGGACGGCCTCTTATGGTTGGAGACTCCAGGATGCTTCCTTCCTGCCGTTTACCATTAACAGTTGCTACGGCTCGGGCCCGAAACCGGCCTCCTGCAGAGACGCCGCTCTGACACCCTTGCCGACGATCTCCAAAAACAGCCTCTCTGGCGACATTCGCCCGCTCATGGTTAATGCCACCCTGGTGAACAACTTCTTCGAAGGCGTTACCCTGAAGTCCTTTTATCGCTACTATGGCCTGAGCAACCACAGCAGCCAGGTCGATTTACCGCAAGGGTATATCGTTCTCGATACCGGAGCACCGCACAGGGGCGGCGCTAGAAAACCCGCTTTATTCGTATGCGAAGAATAGCGTCGGCTTCGAGGGGAGCTACAATTTCTTCCGTTGGCTGTCGGCCAAGTGGAGCTATGGTTACGACAGAATGCATCGACATGATCGCGAGACCTTCAACGCGGACGAATATGGCGTGGGACCGACCTTCGATATCAAGCCGATTCCCGAGCTTTTATTCAGGGCTTCTTACAGACATTTGTGGCGCAACATTTCTGCATATAACGCGCTCCCGGAAGCCGATGCCGCCAATATTTCGCGAAAATACGACGAGGCGGCGCGTCGCCGGAACAAAACCAGTCTTTTCGCTCAGTATACGCCGCTGGATAACTTAGAATTGCATTGGGGTTTTGACTTGACCACCGATCGTTATCTCTATGCCACCGTGGGAGCTCAAAACGATAATAACTACTCGCCCTCTGTCGGTTTTGTTTACACGCCGCTCCAATGGCTCAGAGTCTTTGCGGATTACAATTGGGATCGCACTGATTGGAAGATGGATGTGCAGGACCGGACGTCTCTCACTCAGACACCCGCGACCAATTGTTTTCCTGCGGTCCCCATTAACCAAAATCAGTGTTGGACCAGCCGGGGAAAGGACTTTGCCAACACCATCAGCTTTGGCAGCGATGTGGATATTATCCCGAATCTTTTTGGATTTCGCCTGCAGTACACGTTTTCTAACGGTCACAGTATAGTTTCGGCCAGCGGTGACCAGCAAAGTACCACCCCAGCCGGTAATTATCCGATTATCAAAAATCAGTGGTATGAGTTGCTGGCGCGCTTTGAATACAAATTGCAGGAAAATTTAGCCCTGCGATTCGGCTATTATTATAACCACGCGACCGAGCAGGATTTTGGCGTCGATATCATGAAGCAATGGATGGGTGATGTGGACGTCGTCCCCACGCCCAATGCTAATGTCGCAAGGTCGGCGTTTTTGGGTGATCGCATCAAGGGACCGTTTACCGCCAACGTTGGATTCGTAACTCTGGGGTTTAAGTTTTAAGAACCTTCCAGCAGTAAAAATGGTTCAGGACAATCGATGCGGGCAGTTTCTTAGCTTGGCCCTTGGTCGAAACCGCGGAGCGAGGCTTTCTTGGCCACAATTGAAATCTGACGAAGTAGCTCTTCTCATGGCTTTTTTTGAGCGATCAACGCGGAGCGAACGGTGAAGGTCGACAGAGTGATTGTTTTTGCGGCCCTGGTTTTTCTGACTCTAGCCATAGCCGGCGTTCTGCAGGCTCAACCGCAAGGAGAAACTTGCGCGGTTTGCCATACGGCACTTGGCGTGGACAATTTGACGAAGCCGGTTGAATTGTACAAGGCGGACATCCATGCGCCGAAAGGATTTGGCTGTGTCGCCTGTCACGGTGGGGATGGTACCAAGATGGGATTGGAAGCAATGGATCGGGCGAAGGGATACATCGGTAAGCCCACACCAACTCAAGTCATCGAGGTATGCGGCCGTTGCCACTCCGACGCGCGCTTCATGAGACAATACAATCCCTCTCTTCGGGTCGATCAGGTTACGGAATATTACACTTCGGTTCACGGCAGGCGGCTCAAAGAGCTCAAAGACCCGAAGGTTGCGACCTGCGCTAGTTGTCACATACCTCACTCGATAAGGCCGCCTAGCGATGCGCGATCGTCGGTTTATCCGCTGCGCGTTGCGGATACTTGTGGGTCATGTCATGCCAATGCCGAATACATGGCGCCCTACAAGATTCCCACTGACCAACTCGCGAAGTACAAAAAGAGCATTCATTGGAAGCTGATGACGAGTAAAGGAGACCTGTCGGCGCCCACCTGCAATGACTGTCACGGTAATCACGGCGCCGCGCCTCCCGGCATCTCATGGGTCGGGAATGTCTGCGGCCAGTGTCACCCCGTCAACGCAGAGCTCTTTAGCAAGAGTCGGCACGGGCAGCTCTTTGTTCAGATGGGAATTCCGGGGTGCGCCACCTGCCACAGTAATCATGAGATACTCGAAACCAGTGATGCGATGCTCGGCGTCGACGATAAAGCCATCTGTGGAAATTGCCATACGCCGCAGGATACGGGTGGTAAAACAGCGGTCGCTATGCGGCAATCCATCGAAAGGCTCAGGACAGATTATGAGGCTGCGCATGCCACCCTGGCGAAGGCGGAAAATGCCGGCATGGAAGTCAGCCAACCTCTCTTTGAGCTAAACGGAGCCAAGACGGCTCTTGTGAAGGCCCGCGCATCGATTCACGGTTTTAATTTGGATAGCGTGAATGCTGAGGTTAAGCAGGGTTTGGAAATCAGTGACAAAGCGCGCGCACGGGGGGTAAGGGCGCTCGACGAGCTTCAGTTTCGCCGCAAAGGATTGGCAGTTTCAGTTCTGATCATTCTGGCTTTGATCATTGGACTAGTCCTGAAAATACGCCAGATGGAAAGAAAATGATAGGAGAATGAAACAAAACGTAGGCGGCATCCCGAGTGTTGTCATTTCGACCGAAGGGAGAAATCTAGATCCCTCACATCCGTTCGGGATGACACCGAATGTGAGGAAAACAGCGGTTCTCACCTACGGTAGACGCGAACCAAAATAATTATGGCTAAAGAACAAACATTTCTCACACACGATCCGAGCCGAAGGAATTTTCTCAATTGGTTCCTCGGCACCACTGCCGGCGCGTTTGCCATCTCGGTTCTTTACCCGATAAGCCGTTACCTTATTCCGCCACAAGGCCGAAGAGTCTTCCGCCCAACGTGATGCTTGCCATCAAGCCGCCAAGATATCAAACCCAACAGCGGGCAAATTGTTCGCTTCGGCAGCCAGCCTGCGATTTTGATCGATACACCAGCCGGCGAGTTAAAGGCTTTTTCTGCGACCATGCACTCATCTTGGCTGTATCGTTCAATACCGGCCGGATCTCAGCGAAATATGGTGCGCCTGTCATAACGGCCATTTCAATTTGAACGGTAAAAATGTCGCAGGACCGCCGCCGAAGCCATTGGAAGAGTACACCGTGAATGTCAGAAGCGATCAAATCGTCGTGAGCAAAAGGGGCTAAGCATGGAAGACCAAAGCCCAAAGTACGGTAAATTGTGGCACTGGCTCGATGAAAGAATCGGGCTGGAGGATATCGAATATCTCGCCAAGAAGAAAGAAGTGCCGGTGCACGGTCACACGTTTTGGTATTATTTCGGCGGGATGACGTTGTTTCTCTTTATGATTCAGGTTACCACCGGCATCCTTCTTTTGCTCTATTATCGACCCAGTGCCGGCGAGGCCTACGAGTCCATCCAGTTTCTGATGACGGAGGTACAGTTCGGCTGGCTGGTCAGATCGATTCACGCTTGGTCGGCTAATCTGATGGTCTTTGCCATGTTCATCCATCTCTTCAGTGCCCTGCTGGGCAAGGCCTATCGCGCACCGCGCGAATTGACCTGGCTCTCGGGTGGCGTACTGCTAGGCTTAACTCTCGCCTTCGGGTTTACCGGATATCTCTTGCCGTGGAATGAACTCTCTTTCTTTGCCACAAGAGTGGGTACTGAAATACCCGGTGTCATTCCGGTCATCGGATCCTTCCTTCGCCGGTTGCTGCGCGGTGGGGACGATGTGACCGGAGCAACGTTGACGCGTTTTTATGGCATTCATGTGGCGGTGCTGCCGGCGATTGTCACGGTCGTGCTGGGTCTGCATCTGTTCCTCGTGCAGAAACATGGTATGAGTACTCCGCCAGGCGAGGAACAGGAGGGCAAGGGCAGGCGCACGATGCCTTTCTTTCCAAACTTTTTCCTCCGCGATCTGGTCGGTTGGCTTTGTGCGCTCGGCGTACTTGCTGCTCTGGCCGCCTATTTCCCGGCAGAACTAGGTAAAAAAGCGGATCCATTTCACCCCGCGCCGATCGGGATCAAGCCGGAGTGGTATTTCATGGCCATGTTTCAAACCCTAAAACTCTTGCCCAGTTATATTCTAGGTATCGAGGGGGAGCTTCTCGGTGTTCTTGCATTCGGTGTGGTCGGCTTGGTGCTGATTCTCATACCCTTTCCTCGACCGACGTACAGCCTCAGGGCAGCCGAGCCGCCTTCCTGCGGCTTTCGGCATCACGCTTATCTTGTACATGGTCTTGTTGACTTACCTCGGATATACCATGAGTCCGACAAAATAATCCGCATGGTTTTTGAAGTCGAAACGTTTCGCATATTGAAGAGAACCTCCATATGGCGCGATTTCGCATCATAGCGCTTAGCGATCGTTGTTCTAGTGGTCGTGGGAATCGGCTTTGCTGGCTATCGCAGTTACCAATACGTCGAGCATGATCCCCAATTTTGCGCCTCATGTCATTTGATGGCCACGGCATGGACTACCTGGAAGCAAGGTCCTCACAACAAGCTCGATTGTCATGTTTGCCATCAACAGAATATTCAAGATCGCGTTCGTATTGTCTGGAGCTGGGCGATTTCAGATATCAAAAAATGTTCCGCCGCATACCAGGCTCAACAGAAGGGTTTGCGAAGACTGTCATCTGAACGACAAGACGAATTGGCCGCAGATCAGTAAAACCGCCGGCCATGAGCTTCATGTCAAGAGAGCTAATTTAGAATGCCTGTCATGCCATTTGCCGTCTTTACATGCTGTGAAACCAACCACCAAAGAATGTGTTACATGTCACTCCAAGGCCACTGCCAATATCGGCGGGATGAAGGCATTCCATTGCACAACTTGCCATCAGTTTACGGCTAAGATCGGCACGGCCTAAAGCCCGAAGAGCGAGACATGTTGGGTTGTCACAGCGGAATGTCGTTAAAGGGAGAGACATTTCCGGCTCAAGCGCCAATGCGGTTCGGTTGTGCGACTGCCATAAACCCCACAGCCGGCCCTTATTGACTTTCTCCGATTGTCTGGCGTGTCACCCGCAGATTACAGAAGATCGCCGCCATTTCGACCAAAAAGCGTTGACGAGGTGTGTTAGTTGTCATAAACCCCATAGTTGGAAAGCTGTCACAGAATCCACAGTGAAAAAAAGTTAAGTCGAAGGGAGAAATAACGATGGATAGAAAAATAGTCAGGTGCCATTTTGGGACTCTGGATCGCATGGTCCTGGACGGGTGCAGCCTTGGCGGCGGATGCGAGCGCGGGAAAGGCCATCTTTGAAAAATCCTGTGTTAGCTGTCACGGCAAGGATGGCAAAGGCAATCCGGCCATGGCCAAGGTCTTAGGGGAAAAGGGATTAGATCTCACAGGCAAGGAAGCGACCCAAAAATCTGATGAGCAGCTCCTCAAAGTAATTGCCGAGGGAGCGGGAAAAATGCCGGCCCAAAAAACGCTCAGTAAGGACGATCAAAAGCAGGTTTTGAGCTACGTGCGGTCCTTAGCGAAGTAAATGAGTCATGTCTTCCGGTGGCAAGTGCTGCAGCGAGCAATATCGCAGCGACCGTGCGGGAACGATTAGAACTTAAGCTGGTGGGGCTGGGCATGGGTTAGAAGAAAAATGGCGATTACGTCGCTGAGATCGGGACGGCTGATTTCTTCCAGGTCGTAACCTACCCGACAGTGTGGCCTTCGGTCCCCGGGGATCTGAGCTGCGATGAACGCTACAACTTCGTATTCGGGATTGTCACGGAAGCAGACATTGAATGTGTGAAAGTCCCTACCGGCCGCGCCCATAATGAGCACTCGCTCCCGGTTGGATACGTGTCTGCTATCCCGTTAAAATTCGTTAGACACGTCTGCCATCATCGGTCTCCCCCCGGTGCCTATGTTTCAAGATTTAACCGCATAGAACACATAGATCACAGAAATATTGATGGGCGACGGCGGCTCAATGCAATCGATCCTAAGGCCTTGCGTTCTTTACGGTTTCCTCTCTCTAAATCAGCAAGATATGTGCCCCTGATCTAGTGCGACTAAATTCTCAATAACGTGATCTTGAAAACTGGCCATATTCTTCGCAGCTTTGCGATTCGAACCGCTTTATATTCTCACGAATGGGAATTATCCTTGATCAAAATTACTACGGTACCAAAAAGATCCTTTTGGCTCAACTGTCGTGGCACAGAGTGTGCGTTGCGTTCGTGTCAGGAGTTGTTCGATGACAGAAGACACTATTCATTCTCAGCTCCCCCGCCCGGTGGACTATAGATCCACCGCTTATTTCTCGATGGAAATAGGAATAGAGGACGGGATGCCCACCTACAGCGGCGGTTTAGGTATTCTCGCCGGGGACACCATTCGCGCTGCTGCTGATCTTAACGTGCCAATGGTCGGGATGACGCTCCTTCATCGCAAGGGTTACTTTTACCAGCGGCTGGATTCAAACGGCAGGCAGACGGAAGAACCGGTTGAATGGGTGGTGGAAGATTTCTTAACTGAAATGGCACAGCGAGCCGCCGTCGCCATCGAGGGGCGTGTCGTTCAGTTGCGCTCGTGGAAGTATGAAGTGTCGGGCAATGGAGATTTCAAGGTGCCGGTCTATTTTTTGGATACCGACCTGCCGGAAAATTCTGAGCGGGACCGAACTTTGACCCACTATCTTTACGGGGGCGATCAGCACTACCGGCTTTGCCAAGAAATGATTCTCGGTATCGGCGGGGTGAAGATGCTCCGCTCCTTGGGCTACGACCAAATCCGGCGGTTCCATATGAACGAAGGGCACTCCAGTCTCCTTGCGATCGAGTTGTTGGATGAGGAGGCTCAACAGAATGGTAGGGAATCCATCGTCCAGGCCGACATAGAGGCAGTGCGAAAGAAGTGCGTCTTTACAACCCATACGCCGGTGCCTGCGGGTCAAGATAAGTTTCCCTTGGATCTTGTGAATCGTGTTCTCAGTCGCCGTGAGGTTGGCGAGATGCGCGACGTCTTTTGCTGCGGTGATCTGTTGAATATGACGTATCTGGCTCTGAATCTCAGCCATTATGTCAACGGCGTAGCTAAGAAGCACGGTGAGATATCGAGGCTCATGTTTGCCGGTTACACTGTGGATGCGATCACGAATGGTGTTCATGCTGAGACATGGGCCACAGATTCATTTTCGCAACTTTATGATCATTACATACCGGGCTGGAGAAAGGACAATTTCAGCCTTCGTTACGCATTCGGTATTCCTAAAGAGGAGATTTGGCAGTCGCACGCGAAGGCAAAGAAAAAGTTGGTTCAATTTGTTAACCAGGAGACCAATGCCGGCTTGGACGTCGATCTATTGACCCTGGGCTTTGCACGCCGCGCTGCGGCCTACAAAAGGCCGGATCTGCTCTTCACAGACATCGAGCGGCTGAAACAGATCGCAGCCAAAGTCGGCCCTGTGCAGGTCGTATATGCCGGGAAGGCGCATCCGCAAGATTCGGCGGGCAAGGAACAGATCCAACGAATATTTCGCGCCAAGGAGTCGCTTCGGAACGATATCAAAATTGCGTATCTTCAGAACTACAGCATGGAGCTTGGAAAGACGATGACCTCAGGAGTCGATATTTGGCTAAACACGCCACAACCTCCTCTCGAAGCGTCCGGAACGAGTGGAATGAAAGCAGCCGTGAACGGTGTGCCGAGTCTGAGCGTCTTGGACGGCTGGTGGATCGAGGGTTGTGTTGAAGGCGTAACAGGTTGGTCGATCGGGCCAACGGACGGACCGGCCGCTGCTGCAGTCGAGGAGCACTCTAGGGACGCGGCTTCGCTTTACGACAAACTCGAACAAGTTATTTTGCCGCTGTTTTATAAGAATCGTGATGGATTCGTCGATGTGATGCGGTACGCCATCGCGCTGAACGGTTCGTTTTTTAATACCCACCGGATGCTGCAGCAATATGTTTTGAAAGCGTATCTATGAGTTACGCACGATGAAAGAATGATCGAAGGCTTTGACCGGGTCTATCAGATGGCGGACGGCCGGATCACCAATCATTGATTGGAGATGAGGAAAAATGTTTATGCCCGACTGGTTGTGGTTCATTGCGTTCTTCGCAGTATACATCGTGTTGATGCGTTGGGTACTCCCGCGCCTGGGCGTGCCTACCTGAATGGCGAATTCGTGTGATGTCGAGTCTCGACGCAAAGGTGCCGGTAACGGCCACGATCTTAAACGAAAGATAGAGAAATGAACGACGTAAAATTCAAACCCATCGGGCTTGTGCATACGAAGGGCAGCGACGCCGAAGTCAGGGAAAAAGGGAACCTGGAGGGAGAACTGGAGATCTATCCTGAATTCGAGGAAGGTCTTCAAGGGATTGACGGCTATTCACATCTCTTTGTATTGGTCTACTTCGACCGCCTCCGGCCGGAACAGATCGGCCCTTTACAGGTAAAGCCGCGCGGGCTCTTGAGAAGAGGTTTCAAATTGGAAGAGCTGCCGCTGCTTGGCGTTTTCGCTTTGGATTCTCCCACGCGGCCCAATCCCATCGGACTTTCGCTCGTGCGTCTCATCAAACGAGAAGGAAACCGGCTTTTCGTGCAGGGTTTGGACTTCTTCGACGGTACGCCGATTCTCGATATCAAAGGTTACCGGCCGCAATATCGTACCGACAGTTACGTCATGCCGGATTGGTTTCGCACTTTGGCCGACGACAAAGGTTACGTCTAAGACATCTCCGCCAGAAGATTTCGCAGGATTGCAAAATTTCAATTTCATTTTCCTCAATAGTGGGAAGATCCATCCTTTAATGGTCGGAAAGGTTGTGACGTGAAACTGGTATGTCTCTTGCTGCTCTAACTTCTGAGAGAAGCATTCTGCCAGTGAGTCGGAGAGGAGCGATCCATGTCTACAGAAGTTAGAACCGAAATATCACCGATCCAACGGAGACAAGAGCTGATAGAAAAATACTGGGCGGGGGATATGGCCCGCAAAGTCTATCTAGTGCGACATCAACGCAAGGCGATTTTGGCACACTGCCGGCGCATCGCCGTAATCGGCGCAAGCGGTGATCCCGATAGCGAGAGCTATGTCAGTATGGAAAAACTGTTAGGACTGGGCCTTGAGATCATCCCAATTTTTTCAGGCCGTGAAAGTTTTCTGGGGCTGCGCTGCTACTCTCGTTTGCGCGATGTGCCCGGCAAGATCGATATCGTGCAAGTTTATCCCGGCGGGCGGATAAATTTAGCTAGAGCTGGCTCAGGAGGCAGTCGACAAGGGTGTGTCCACCTTCTGGATTGAAAAGGGAATGGCGGCTTCCACGAGAGGTCGAGGACATCCTTTCCAACGGTAAAGTTCAGTTGGTGGAGTACGAGAGCTTGGAATCGGAGTATTTGAAACATACTCCCATGATCCCGAGCGCGGTGCCGGTCCGCAAGGAAAAGAAGACGGTGAAGGTCAAGGAGCGGATGACCAGAAATCCTACCGCGGTCACACCCGAGGAGGCTCTCAAGGATGCCGTATGCAAGATGGAGCGCGGCCATTTCCGCCATCTGCCGGTGGTCGATAACGATGGGAAATTGATCGGCATGCTTTCTGACCGCGATATCCGCCTGATTCGCCCCTCTCTGGCATTCGTCGGCAAGGAAGACGCCGGGGTTCAGCTCTGGTCCCTCGCCGTGCAGCAAGCTGCGGTCTTCGATCCGATTTCGGTGAAGCCGGAAACAACCCTCAAGGAAGCGGCTGAGCTGATGCTGCGCTGGCACGTGGGTGGTCTCCCGGTCGTTGATAATGAAGATAAACTCATTGGCATTATTACCTATACCGATTTGTTACGAGATTCTGTTGGATCTCAGCAAAGTGATCGTCCGTGACTACTGATACGAATCTTCCCAATCGTGAGAATGGAGATCGCGGCATCCTCTGACAGATGACAAAAAAACTCCAGTACGTCGAGGCGGGAACATGCAGCTGAACGGTGGCACTTCTATTGCTCTTTGTCTTTCGAGAATCAAGCTAAAGCCAGCACGAGGAGGCGATAATGTTTACTGACAAAATTGAGCTCAAGGATGTTGATAAGATGGATCCCGAATACAAAGACCTTCTAGGTCGCGTCCTGACCATTCAGGCGGACTGCGAGATCGGCGGCCCGCATCTTTACGTGCAGAAAATGCTGCCGGCGGCACCGACAAAACTCGATCAGCTTATCGTCGCTCGGACGGCGGCGGAAGAAATCGACCATTTTCGCAAGGTAGCGCGGGTGGCCGGCGACATCGGCATCGACGTCTCGTTTGTGCTGAGCCAACCCAACGAAAAGCGTTTCGTGGACGCGTTTCGCGGTCTCATAACGACCTGGGAGGACAACGCCGTCTTTGGTTTTTTGATCGACCGGGTCGGACGATATCAGTTGGAAGAATTCTACGATTGCAGCTATCTGCCGCTGCAGCGCATTCTCCCGGACATCGTCACCGAGGAGCTGGGGCATATCGAGTACGGTTATAACAAGACAATGGAATTGCTCTCGAAGGGTGACGAGCAAAAGGAGCGGGTACAGAAAGCCATCGATTATTGGTACGTTCGCGCGCTCGACATGTTCGGGCGCAGCGGCTCAAGCCGTGCCGAGCGTTACCGCTACTGGGGACTCAAACGACGCGCCAATGAACAGGCTCGGGAGGATTACATGAAAGAGGTCAACCCGATCCTCGAGAAAATGGGACTCAAAATCCCCGATCCATTCAAAGGCCGTCACTATATCTGACCGGCACGGAGGTTATATGCCACAAGCAGCACCTAACATTGAAAAGCTCGATGAGCATCTAATGGAGGTTGTACGCGCCCTGCATAGCGCGGTTAAACAGGGAGTGTCCCACTCGAACGACTCAACAGTCGTGGACAATACGATTCGGGATTGTAAAGAGATCCTGGATGTTATCATGGCTGGAAACGTTTCGGAGTGGATGAGTTGAGGCCCACGAGATAACGACGGGCCGAAGGAATCGTCAAAATGAGCGATCCACAAGTCTTCTATTACGAAACAGAAATCGAGTGGACGAAAGAAAAAGAGGGGCAAATCTGCGGACCAAGCCTGCCAGCGGTTACCGTCGGAGCGCCGCCAGAATTCAAGGGACGTGAAGGGAACTGGTCCCCCGAACATCTCTTTGTAGCTTCATTGAACACCTGCTTTATGCTTACATTCCTTGCCATCGCGGAAAATTCCAAGGTGGCCCTGTTCAGTTTCTCTTCGACAGCCAAGGGTAAGCTGGAGAGAGTGCCGGGAAGCAATTATCAAATAACCGAGATCGTGGTTAAACCGAGAGTAGTGATCGCTTCTGTCAGTGATTTGGGCCGGATGCCACGAATTTTGGAGAAGGCTAAAGAAAATTGTTTCGTTTCCAACTCGATCAAGAGCGCCATTAAGATAGAGCCGGAAGTCTTTCACCATCAGACACAGACGTCTCCTTGTCCTCTTGGAGAAGTTCCGGGCTCCGGCGGTTCGGCTTCAAAGATGAAGCCTGAATAGATGAGTTTATGGACCAGATCGTGCTCAAACCCACAAAAAGGAGGGGAGACGAAATGAAAGGCATGAAAGTTTTGCTGTCTATTGGGGCGATAGCATTGTTGTTTGCGACGACCGATTCTTTTGCCCAGAGAGGACCAGGGATGATGTGGCGCGGCAGTGGTGGTTGGGGACCGGGATCTCCTTACAACAGGATGTATGATCCCAAAACCGTCGAAACTGTGACTGGGGAAGTCGTCAGTATTTCCCAAATCACTCCTAACAAGGGAATGGGTGCCGGGGTTTACATGACTTTGAACACCGGCAAAGAAACTATCTCGGTCCATCTCGGTCCCAGCTGGTACCTGGAGAACCAGGACGTGAAAATCGAGGCCAAAGACAAGATTGAAGTGAAAGGCTCCAAGATCACTTTCAATGGCAAGCCGGCCATCATCGCCATGGAAGTGAAAAAAGGCGATGAGGTGTTCAAGCTGCGCGACGACGCGGGATTCCCGGTTTGGGCCGGTTGGCGCCGAGGCTAACTCACATGATGCGTCGCGCTCTATTCGGGAGTGTTTCAGAACAGGTCTTTGGGAGTGTGGCGGAGAGGACACTCCAGATATGGCGACTGTCCCGTACCAGTCGTGAAAAAACAATCGTCATTGCCGAGCCGAACGAGGCGAATGGATTTCTCCTTTCGCTTCCTCGGTCTGTTTCATTTTTTTGGTTTTTCTAAAGGCTCAACCCGAATTCGCGCATCGACAACGGAACAACCCTGTCCCGGTGACAGGGCAAATACGGGATTAAGATCTAACTCAGAGATTTCGGGGACTTCTTCAACCAGGCGAGCGATTCGGAGCAATAGTTCTTCGATGGCCCCGATGTCCGCAGGCGGGTGACCGCGATACCCCTCCAAGAGAGGATAGCCGCGGATGCTGCAGACCATTTCCTTGGCGTCCTGATCCGTGATAGGGGTGACGCGAAAGCATACATCGCGCAGAATCTCTACATGAATACCGCCCAGCCCGAAACCTATCAGCGGCCCGAACGAGGGATCCTGGGTAATCCCGATCATAAGCTCCACACCATCTGAGATCATGGGTTGCACCAAGACACCATCCATGACGCCCACGCCCTTCACTTTTGCAAGCCGCTCTTGAATGGTTGCAAAGGCCAGGCGTACCGCCGCTTCATTCTCTAGATTCAGTTGAACGCCGCCAATCTCCGTTTTATGAAGGACACGGCTGGAAGCCAATTTTACCGCTACAGGGAAACCTATCTCCTTCGCTGCTTTCGCAGCTTCATCGGCCGTACGACAAACAGCAGTCTGAGGTAACGATACGGCGAATGCTGCAAGAACAGTACGAATCTCTTCAGCGGATAGCCAGCATGCTCCGCCTCGATGAAGAGCGCTCTGGCAAAGAAAACGCGCAGAGTTCGGCTGAATGTCGTCGAATTCGGGGATCACGCCCTCGGATTTGTTGCGCCACTCAGCGTAGGTCGCCATCTTGCTCAACACCCGTGCTGGAGTTTCGGGAAACGCGAAATTCGGTATTCGTTCGCCGTCGATGGCCAGTGGTTTTGTTGGCACCGCAGATGCCATGATGCAGGTGTAGACGGGTTTCATCATCTTTGCTCTCTTGCGGGCCATGGCGACTCCGGTCGTGATACCTCGGACAATCGCCTTCGGATCCGTAAGAGCTACATCGATGTACAATACAATAAGGGCGTCGATCTCATCGCAAGAGAGTAGAACCTCAATTGCTTTATGAAAGTGATCCGGGCCGGCAGATGCAATCATATCTACCGGATTCATCACACTCGCGGCCGCGGGCAGGAATTGGCGCAGAACGGTTTTTGTTCTATCCCCGAGTTCGGGCACGCTGAGACCACCCGCTTCACAGCTATCGGCGCACAGAATGCCAAGCCCGCCCGCATTCGTGAGAATCGCAACACGCCGCCCTCGCGGCAGAAGTTGCTGGTCGAGTGCAGTGGCAAGATCAAACATCTCATCCAGTGTTTCGGCCCGAATAACGCCGGTTTGGTGAAATAGCGCATCCACAGCCACATCGCTAGCGGCCAACGCCGCAGTATGGGAACCGGCGGCCCGCCGCCCTGCGCCGGTGCGCCCGGCTTTAACGGCCACGATCGGCTTACGATGAGCGACGCGCTTGGCGATTCGGGCAAATCGCCTCGGGTTACCAAAAGATTCGAGATAGAGGAGAATGACACCCGTCTGCGGATCTTCTTCCCAATACTGCAACAAGTCGTTGCCCGAAACGTCTGATTTGTTGCCCACGCTGATGAAGTGGGACACGCCCAGTTCGTGCTCGCCGGATAAAGAAAGAATAGCGAGCCCGAGGGCACCGCTCTGGGATGAAAACGCGATGCGACCCGAACGTGGAAAAAAAGCAGAAAAAGAAGCATTCAAGTTGACAGCAGGGTCAGTATTGATCAGGCCTAGGCAGTTCGGTCCCACGATGCGCATACCGTAGCCGCGAACTTTCTCAACAAGCTTGCGCTGCAGTTTACTGCCTTCAACTCCGGTCTCTGCAAAGCCTGCTGTGACGACGACAACAGCTTTGACCCCTCGTGTCGCGCAATCGTCGATGACCGGAAGCACGGCGTCTCGTGGCACTGTAATAACCGCAAGATCGGGTGCTTCAGGGAGAACGGCCACCGACCGATACGCGGTGAGCGAAGCGATTGAACTGGCGTGGGGGTTGATCGGGTAAATTGCACCGCGAAAACCAGCGGCAATCAGCGCCTGCAGGACTCGACTGCCGACGCTGTCGGGATTGCGCGAGGCTCCCACGACAGCAACGGCCCGGGGATGAAAAAAAGGGTGTAGAGAGGCGACGGTTGAGATGCGATCGCGGATCTCGGCGCGTGCGACGCTGGCCTCAGTCGGAAGAACGGAAAAATCAATTTCGACGTAATTGTTGTCGGCGTGGCTATGACATTCAAATCCTGAGTTTCGGAACACATCCAACATGAGCTGGTTCTCCGCCATCGTGACCGCCCAGAAACGACGCAGTCCGTTAGATGCAGCTAAAAGGGACAATCGTTCGAGTAGAAGTGTGCCGATACCTTTCCCTTGAAATTCGTCATCGACTGCCATGGCGATTTCGGCTGTTGTTTCGTTCACTGCCGCATAGTTTCCCGTAGCGATGATTCGAGGGCTGTTTCCGGATGCGCGGGTGACCACAAGGCTGAGTCGTTTGTGCGGGTCAGAATCATCACAAAAGCCATCGATCATTTTAGCGTTTGGTCTCGCCAGCCCGAAGAAGCGATAGTGCTTGGAGCTTTAGAGAGAGAGACGAAAAATTTTGTCATCGCGCTTCTGTCTGACGGATGAGCGATGTGGATCGCCGCGGTCGTTCCATCGCGCAATATGAGTCGCCCTGCGTCAGGCGAGTCCTGATATGGCAGCGGTAGATACCGTGAACGAACGGAAGCCACGATTTTTCCTAGGCCTTTCCTCTACCATTTGCAACCAGGTCCCTTCGGAATTCTCATCGCAATGCAGACCTGAAATTTCCACAACACTTGTTACGATCAGCGCATTCTTAAACGTAGGAAACTTTCGCGGCGGCTTTTGCAGCGGTGCGAAGGAAACCGCTCCAGGATTTAGAAAAGGCAGCGAAATCCGCACACCGAGCCGCGGCACGGCGGTTGCGTTATAGGCAAAGCAGAACCGCTTGGGGAGGTATTTATGAGCAAGACGATGACAACAAAGGTGGAACATCTCGGAGCCGGAGTTCTGACGCTACCGAAGAAAGAAGCGCACCCGCTGGGCAATTACTGGAAGGCGTTAGTGCCGATTGTGGTGGGAGTGGTGCTGCTACTGCTGCCGATACCCGAAGGTCTGAAACCGAATGCCTGGTACTACTTCGCGCTATTCGTGGCGGTCATCATCGCGTTGATTCTTGAACCGATTCCGGCGGCGGCAGTGGGACTGATCGGTGTTACCGCTGCCACGGTTTCGCTACTAGTGGTTCCCAAACCTGCCGATGCCATCAAGTGGGCGCTCTCGGGATTCCAGGACGGCACCGTCTGGTTGATCTTCGTCGCTTTCATGTTTGCCTTGGGCTATGAGAAGACCGGGTTAGGTCGCCGCGTTGCGCTGAGCCTGGTGAAAAGGTTGGGCAAGAAAACTCTTGGCCTTGGTTACGCAGTCGCCTTGGCGGATCTCGTCCTGGCTCCCTTTACTCCGTCCAATACGGCTCGCAGCGGCGGGACGATTTTTCCAGTGATCAAAAATATTCCGCCGCTCTACGGCTCCGAGCCGGGACCGACGGCGCGTAAGATCGGTTCTTACATCATGTGGACCGCCTTTGCGACCACGTGCTTAACCAGTGCTATGTTCTTGACTGCTTTGGCCCCCAACCTTTTGGCGTTGTCGCTGGTCAGAACGATAGCGAAGGTCGATATTAGCTGGACCGACTGGTTCATGGGTATCATGCCGGTGGGCGTGCTGTTGTTCGTCTTATTGCCGCTGATCGTTTACAAGATCTATCCGCCGGAGCTCAAGAGCAGTCCCGATGTGCCAATCTGGGCGGCAGAAGAACTCAAAAAAATGGGCCGGCTCAGCGTAAGAGAGATTTCGATGGCGCTGCTGGCGTTGCTCGCCCTCGGCCTCTGGATCTTCGGCGGCGACTTAATCAACGCAACCACCGTCGCGCTGTTGGTGTTGTCGTTGATGGTCATGACAAGGATCGTCGAATGGGACGACGTGCTCGCGCATAAACAGGCCTGGAACGTGCTCGTTTGGTTCGCCACCCTGGTCACCATGGCGGACGGTCTGAACAAGGTCGGCTTTCTCAAATGGTTCGCCGGCGGCGCGGCGGGCGCGCTGAGCGGTTACTCCGTGATGACGATCGTCGTGGCGCTCACCGTCGTCTACTTCGTCGTGCACTATATGTTCGCGAGCCTCACTGCTCACACCACGGCGTTGCTGCCGGTTCTCTTGACGGCTGCGATTGCCGTGCCGGAAATGCCGGTCAAGCTGATCGCGCTGCTGTTCTGCTATACGCTCGGTTTGATGGGCATCATCTCGCCCTATGCTACCGGTCCCGGCCCGATCTATTACGGAAGCGGTATATTAGCCGGAAAGATTTCTGGACTCTTAGTTTGATTTTCGGAGCGATTTACCTGGCGGTGCTGCTGCTGGTCGGCGTGCCCTATCTCCGCTTCTTCCTGGGCTAAGAGTGGGACGATTTTTGGAGGCGGAGCTCGCGAATATTAGCCGCGAGTTCCGCCCCAACCTGTGCAATCTCCTTGAACCGGAACTCGATCACCTTTACATTGCGCGCATGGAACTCCTTCAGCGACTCGGGTTGGCGCTTGTCATCGGCTTATTGATTGGCGCGGAACGAGGATGGCAGGAGCGCTCTGCCATCGAGGGAGAGCGAGTTGCGGGGATCCGCACCTTCGGGCTTCTCGATTTGTTGGGCGGCCTGTGGGCGCTTCTAGCCAAGAACTGGGAACTATTCTTCTCGGGTTTTCTTTTCTCGCCGTGACACTGCTGATGATCGTTGCCCATTTTCTGGATGTCCGTGCGGATCGAGATGTTGAAAACACAGACAGTCAAAGCGGGATTGCTGACCTTTGTCTGGAAGATACGCCGTGAAAGGTCACGAAGCCCTGGCGGCTGCCGGAGCCATAATTACAGCGGTCATTTTGAGTCTAAAGTCTTTTCTTCACGGATGGCTCAAGAAGCTGGAAGAAAGCGAGCTATTTGCAGCCCTCAAGCTCCTCCTGATTTCAGTCGTGATCTTGCCTTGGTTGCCGGATCGCGGTTACGGCCCCTGGAACGCTGTCAACCCTTACGAAATTTGGTGGTTTGTCGACTTGGTCGCCGGAATCTCGTTTGCAGGATACGTCGCTATAAAGTTGCCGGCGCGAGGAGAGGAATTCTATTGACGGGTGTGCTTGGTGGCATGGTTTCCTCGACGGCGGTTACGCTGAACTTCGCGCGGCTAGCTGAGAAAGAGAACATCCGACCCCTGTTATGTGCCGGCATGCTGTTGGCCGCGGCTGTGATGTTTCCTCGCATCGTGTTCGAGGTAGCTGTCGTAAACCCTCAGCTTCTTGGATCCCTCGCGCCGATCTTAAGTCTCATGACGCTGACGATGCTTGGGGGTGCCGTGTGGTTTTGGCGTCAGTATCATGGTGACTCGGCAAGCACAGAACTATCAATCCGCAACCCCGTGGAACTTCTGCCGGCTCTCCAATTCGGCTTATTTTTGGCGTTTATTCTCTTGCTGGGTAAGGGTCTGGTTTCCTGGGTGGGAGAAGCCGGAATATACGCATTAGCGGCCCTCTCCGGCCTCGCCGACGTGGATGCGATCACCCTATCCGTGTCGCGCATGGCGAAAGATAGCCTGTCGAGTCAGACCGCGGTCAATGCAATTGTCCTGGCATCTATGGTGAACAGTTTAACCAAGGGTGTCCTGGCTATGGTTGTTGCCGGTAGTAAGACCGGGCTGAAGATTCTGATTCCTATGCTCGGAGCAGCGATCCTCGGAGCATTAGGTATTGCCTGGAGAGTGCATGAATAGGGAAGAGCTCAAAGGGGTACTGAGGAAAGTGACTTGACATCACTTTGGGTGATTGGGTCGATAACCTAATGGCCAAAGACTAGTCGGTTTCTTGACAAGGATTTGCATCCTTAAGGCTGTCTGTCAAGTCTAAATATTGATCCGGAAGCCATCTTTGCGCAGCCCTTCACGTAACCGTGCTATATGATCCGGGCCGGTTGTTTCGAGGATTAATTCGACTTCGGTCTCGTTGATCGCAACTTCCCCGAAACCCCGGGTCTGGCCGATTTGCAGAATATTGACACCCAGCTCTGCGATCCGGTGGGTGAGTCGTGCAAGCGCGCCCGGTCGGTCGGAAATTACAACGGAAAGTCTGCTCAGTCGCCCGTCTTGGATGAGGCCTTTTTCAATAATACGAGAAATCAAATTCATATCGATGTTGCCGCCGGAAATGACGACCCCGACGTTGCGGTTGGCCAGAGCGGTCTTCTTGCTAATGACCGCTGCGAGGGAGGCGGCCGCAGCTCCCTCCGCAACCGTCTTTTCGGTTTCCAAAAGCAACAGAACAGCGTTGGCTATTTCGCCTTCGCTCACCGTGACGATCTCGTCGATGTAATTTTTTGCCAATGCGAAGGGCGTTTCTCCGACTTCACGGACGGCGATGCCGTCTGCTATAGTCATCGCGGGTGGAAGACGAATTGGATGCCCTTTTTCCAAAGCCGCTTTCATGGATGGGACGGCTTCTGCTTGAACGCCGATGATTTGAATCTTCGGATTGAGCGTTTTGAGGACGAGACCGATGCCCGCAATCAATCCACCCCCGCCCACGGGCACCACAACCGCATCCAAGTCTGGATTTTGTTCGTAGAGTTCCAGCCCGATGGTTCCCTGGCCCGCAACGACCCAGGGATCGTTGAAGGCGTGAATGAAGGTGAGTCCTTTTTCTTGGGCGAGGCGATGCGCTTCTGTGAAAGCAGCGTCATAGTCGGTGCCGTGGAGCACGGTTTGGGCGCCATCATGCCGAACACGACTGACCTTGATGAGAGGAGCGTGAAGCGGCATGACAATCGTGGCCGAGATATTTAGCCGCTGGCTGTGGAAAGCCAAGGCCATGCCGTGATTGCCGGCACTGGCGGCGATGACGCCACGCTTCGCTTCGTCTGGTGTCAACGTGAGTAGCCGATTGAGCGCTCCGCGTTCCTTAAAGGAACCCGTCATCTGGAGATTCTCCAGCTTAAAAAAAACCCGATTTCCGGTCAATCGGCTGATGGTTTCTGAACAGGGAAAGGGCGAGAAATAGATTCGGTTTTGTATGCGTTCGCGCGCTTCTTCGACATCGACAAAGGTGATCATGGTAAGGCAAGGTTAGAATGAATAACCGGGCACATGCAAACGGGTTCACCGGAATTTGATTTGACTTGGAGAGAATGTCTGTGGCAAGGAGAATGCTCGAAGACGAAGCGCAGATTTTGTTACCGCTGCTTATTAGACCGTATTGCTAATGAAAGCTCAACAAAACACCGCTCAATCGGATGTTGCTCGCTATCAACAGAACTATCTCGTGGAGATGGATGGCATTGCGCTCTACCGTTCGATGGCCTCCGCCGAGAAGGATCAAAAGCGGGCGGCGATCTTTAAAAAACTTGCCGAAAACGAGGAACGCCACGCCCAACGCTGGGCGCGGCTGATTCAGTCGGCGGGCGGCATCGTGCCGAATTACCGTCCGAGCCTGCGGGTGCGCGCGCTGGGATGGCTGGCCCGCAGCTTCGGTACGCACCGGGTGGTTCCGATCATCAGCAGTTTGGAAGCGCGTGACGAGGCTGGCTATATGCATCAGCCGGAGGCAGAGGGTTTGCCCGCCGAAGAGCGGGCGCATAGCCGTACGTTGTGGGCCATGTCGGGAGGCTCGTCCGGGCCTGCCTCTATCATCGGCACAGAACGTTGGCACTTCACATCGCGCGGCGGCAGCCTGCGCGCAGCCGTGTTCGGCATCAACGATGGTTTGGTGTCCAATTTCAGTCTGGTCATGGGCTTCGCCGGCGCGGAGGCAAAACCTGAATATGTGCTGCTCGCAGGCGTGGCGGGACTTCTTGCGGGTTCCTTCTCGATGGCCGCTGGGGAGTATGTCTCGATGCGGGCGCAACGGGAGTTGTTCGAGCAGCAGATCGCCATGGAGCAACAGGAGCTGGAGATGTCTCCCAAGGAAGAGGAAGAGGAGCTCTCGTTGATTTATCAGGCCAAAGGGATACCGGAAAAGGATGCAGCGTTGTTGGCTCGCCGCATCGTCGAAAACCCGAAGACGGCCATCGATACCCTGGCGCGCGAGGAGTTGGGTTTAGATCCTTCCCAACTCGGCTCCCCATGGAGCGCGTCCGCAAGTTCTTTTGTGGCTTTCGTTGCCGGTGCCCTTGTCCCGGTGCTCCCTTATCTGTTCGTTGCCGGGCAAGCGGCATGGATCGCCAGCGCCGTGTTCAGTTGCCTTGCGCTGTTTGGAATCGGAGCCCTCCTTTCGATCTTTACCGCTCGCGGTCCGTTGCTGAGCGGTCTCAGGATGTTGCTGATCGGATTGCTGGCCTCCGGGATTACTTACACGGTCGGCTGGTTGTTAGGGGTGTCCGTTGCTGGTTGAGAGCTAAGCACTGGGCACGGTAGCGGTCATTGTGATTTTTTCTTTTGTAATAGAGCCCTCAGTTTCTTTCCGAAGTCGGCGTTGTCCTGATAGCCTTTGAACTTTTCCGCTCCGGCGCCGAGGGCGGCGACAAATACCGGTTGGTTAGTGTGGGCCGTGGTCAGCCAGTAGGCCTGGGTATTATTGGCAATCATCATTCCCAGAGCGCTGGTCGTCGGGTCGCTGAAACTGAAAATGGACCGTGAGATGGGTTGCCGTTTGATGATCGCCTCTTTGTAGTCGGGCGCGAGGGTAAAGCCTTTGAAATACTCTTTCATGAGGGCGTCGATGGCTTCACTGGTGGGATTCGGTCCAAGAATTCCAGAAGCCTTCTTCAGTGAGATAGGGATCGAATCGAGCTTCTTTAGGTCATCGACCGTTGCCGCCACCTGATTTGACAAGTTGGTGCTGCTGAGATCCTTTAAGGCCAGGGTGAAGCCGAGACCGCCGGTTTCATGATCCGAAGTTACGAGAATCAAGGTCTCACGCGGATGCTTCTGGTAGAACTCATAAGCGAGTCCCACCGCTCGATCGAACTCACGGTAGTCACGAATCATTGAGGCGATGTCGGTTTGGTGGGAGGCGGTGTCGACGTTCTCGTTCTCGATAAAAACAAAGAAGCCATGGGGGTTGCCGTTGTTAAGCAGGCGAATTGCCGCCTGGGTCATGTCGTAGACGGATGGCTCCGACTCCTTGTTGCGGTCAATCTCGAAGCTCATATCGCCGAGACTGAAGAGTCCCAAAACTTTGCCGCGCTGCGCTCGCTCAAGCTCTTGCTTGTTTGAGACATAGAGATAGCCCTTGTTCACGAACTCCACGATCAGGTCTATCTCGTCCTTCCTGCGGCTCCCCGGTTGGCTGCTGGGTAGAAACTGTTCTTTGCCCCCTCCAAGAAGGAGTTCAGGTGCCAGTTCCAAATAGCGATTCAAAATTACCGGATAGTCTCGACGATTTGGGACGTGACTGACGAATGCGGCGGGACTGGCATCATAGATGGGTGCATTGGTCACGAGCCCCACACGCATACCATTTTCTTTGGCGATCTCCATGGCTGTTTTCGGAACCGATCCGTCCGCGCACATACCGAGAACCCCCAGTTTGGCCTTACAGCCGCTCGCCAATGCGGTTGCGGCTGCGGCCGAGTCCGTGGAAAGAGAATCGCTGGCGTCAGTGGTCACGAGTCCTAAGGTGCCTTCTTTCATGATCCTGTCGACAATGACCAATCCTTCGTTGTGTAGGAGTCGATTGTATTGACGCGTGATTTCCATGTGCGTGGTGCCGGCGCCGTCGGCGAGAAAGAGAAAAATATATTTCGGCGCTACTGTGGAATTTGCTTCTCGCTGCGCTGCCCGGGGCGAGCCATCGATCCACAGCGGCGCCAGGATCAAGAGCGTTAAAACCAAGAGTCTGAACCGGTGATGTGTTTTCATGGGTTCCCTTCTGCAAAAAGAATTACGACGAGCCACGGCGAAATGCGAGCCATAAAGAAAGCGCCGTATAATAGGCCGGAAAAACCAAAGATACAAATACGAGGGCGCGCGGCGGCTCAGGAAGAAGATAGATAATTCCGAGTACCGCCAAGCCCCAGAGGCTTCCCAGGCTGTTCGTTAAGACGCGAAAGTGAGGGCTTCGACTGGGGTAGATGTATTTGATCGGAACGAAAACAAGGAGTGAGAAAAGGAGAATTGCAAAGGCATTGATCCAAGGAGGCGATTGCAGGATATAAAAATAAAACACAATGATATTCCAGTAAGAGGGGAAACCGAGAAAAAAATTGTCGCTTGTTTTTGCTTGCTTTTGGCAGAAGCCATAGGCGCTGGCGAGCAGCGGGAGGCTTGAAAGCCATAGCGCGTCTTCTGCTGGGAGTAGATTGGCGTGAATAAAGAACCAGCAGGGAACAATGACGTAGTTCGCATAATCGATGATGTCTTCCAGGCGGTCGCCGTCAAACCAGGGAAGGATTTGTTTAACTCGCGCGGCTCGCGCGAGGGTGCCGTCGGTGGCATCGATGACGACGGCCAGAGACATGAGCCAAAAGGCTTCCTGAAACTTGAACTGTTCAATGAAAATGATTGTGACGAATGCGACAACGGCACCGAGCGCCGTATAGAAATGTACCAGCCAGGCGAGCGCCAGCTTACCTGTCATCCACCTGACTTAAGTCGCCGATGCGGCAAAGCTTGGCCGAGCTTTCAGGCGGGCAATCCAGGCGTGTATATTTTTATATTTCGGGTCGACCTGGACCTGTATTCGATCGAGGGTATCGATATTAGGAATGAAAGCGATATCGGCAAGGCTGAAGGGGCCAGCCAAATATTCGCGGCCTTCGAGCTCCTTTTCAATGCGATCAAAGCATTCGGCAATTTTAGCCCTGGCCTGCTCTATGACCTTCGGGTCTCTTTCCGGTTCGGGTTTGCGAAGCTCGCGGTTGAGCTGTCCACTAGCAGGGTTGAAGTGGCTGTCCCGCAGATCTTCCATGAGGCGTGCTCGCGCGCGCCCCTCTGAATCTTTAGGCATCAAGGGCGGGTAAGGGTATTCGTCCTCGAGATATTCGTTGATAATGGTGGAATCGTAGACGACAAAGCCCTCGTCATCCAAGGCCGGCACCGTACCGAAGGGATGAATCTTGAGGTATTCTGGATTTTTTTGCTCTCTCTTGGAGAGGTCGATTGTGACGCGCTCGAACTCCAAACCTTTTTCCAGAAGAACGACTCTCACTTTTCGAGAATTGCTCGAAGCAGGGTAGGTGTATAATTTGATCATCAGCAGCCATCCTCCTTAACGTGAAATCATTCTAGCACAAGGATAACGTCACTGTGAACTATGAAATTTTCATTTTTTTTTCCATTAAAGGGAGGCTTGATCCTGTCCAGGCGCAAAGATGTGATCCGGCCCGCCGTCCCCGCCGTGGTGCTTTGATTTCGGAGATTAAGGACGGAAAAATGATTATTAAAAATATGGAACTGGGGGCGGGCGGGGCTAACTCCGCGGGCGCAGGGTTGCTTTCAAGGTCAGCGGCTGACTATTTCTGAGAACGGTGATCTCCACCGAATCGCCGGGCTTTTTACTGCGTAGCGCTGCCAGTAGATCCTCCAAATTTTGAATCTTCATCTCGGCCAGTTTGATGATCACGTCGCCCTCCCGAAGTCCGGCGAAGGCAGCGGGGCTTCCTTCGGAAACTCCGGCCAGCCGAACGCCGTCGTCGTTTGCTCCGAAATCCGGAATGCTCCCCAGGTAACTGCCATAACCTTGCCCTTCCGTGTTCCCGTCGCCAGGGGGGCGTGACGGGAGGCTGACGAAATTCATCGGCTCTTTGAGGTTGGCTATTCTCTGAGCTACGCCCAAAACCAGTTCGGTTACCGTGGCCATCCCTTGGATATTCAATTTCTCCCACGTATCGCTGGGCCGGTGATAGTCGGGGTGGGTGCCGGTAAAAAAATGGAGCGCGGGGATCTTCTTATTATAAAAAGACATCTGATCGCTGCGCCCAATATTATCGGACTCGATGACCTGAAGTCCGAGGCGCTGAGCTTCTTCAAGCACAATGGTGCTGAGCTCTTTCGCTGAACGAGTGCCAAAGACCGTTAACCGGTTGTCACGCAAGCGCCCGACCATGTCGAGGTTAAGCATTGCCTTGGTGGACGAAAGCGATAGGGGCGGATAATTGACGTACTGTCTGGATCCGTAGAGTCCTAACTCTTCGCCGCTAAACGCAGCGAAAACGATGGTCCTTGCCGGTTTAGGTTGCGAGCGGCTCAGCTGCTCTGCCAACTGCAATAAGACCGCTGTCCCCGACGCGTTGTCGTCCGCCCCGTGGTGGATCTGGCCCTCCGTGCTGGAGTCTCGCGTGCCGTAGTGGCCGAGTCCCACGTGATCGTAGTGGGCGCCGATCACGATATTTTGGTCTTTCAATGCCGGGTCCGAGCCCGGCAGAACGCCGACGACGTTCTCGGTTCGCTGCCGAATTTCCTCCAAACTCACTTGCAAGCTGACGCGAGCGGCTGGCAGATATTGCGACGCTGGTCTTTCCTCCCGGTCAATTTTTTCTTTCAGTGGCTTGAGGGAGACAGCCTGTGCATCGAGCCATTTTTCAATGACGGCGCGCTTTACTTGCGCTGCGATTGGGCTATTACCGCTTCGCCACAGGCTGCTCCTCGTCGATAGGAGCTCTTTTTGTTCGTCTCCAGAGTGATTGAGATCTACCAGGATCATGCCCAGGGCGCCGTGGTTACGAGCATTGTCCGCCTTGGCGCGTAGCGTAGCGTGATTTGAATAGCGGGGGGCTTTTTGAAAAGGGCTTTTCTCGTCCTTTGGCGGTGGCTCGTAGCGCAGGAGGATCACGATCTTGCCTTTGGCATCGATTCCCGCATAGTCGTCGTAGCCATATTCTTTGGCGGTAATGCCATAGCCTGCGAAGACAACGTCAGCTTCGACCTTGCCCGACCCGGAAAAACCCAGCGGGGTCCAGTCTTCGTTCAATCTTAAGAGCGGTTCCTCTCCAAGCGCCATCATTGTTGGCTGCTTCACGGCCACTCCGGTGGCTACATCGAAACCTTGCAAGTAGCTCCCGTCGTCCCCTCCGGGACGCAGCCCATACTTGGCGAACTCTCGAGCGACGTAGTCTCTGGCGAGTCTGATGCCTGGGGTATCGACACCGCGTCCAGTAAGCTCTTCCGAGGCCAGGTATCGTACGTGATCTCTGAGCACGTCGATACGAGGCTTTGATAATGAAGGGATTTCAAAGGTCCAAGCAGAGAAGGCAACGAGGACCGCAAAGGCAAGTATACTAGCAGCTGCTCGGGCGCGTGTGAAATCGCGAAGCAATGAGTTCGGCATGATGGTTCTTCGGCCGGACGCCGTCGAGGATGAACCTTAGATTAACAGACGAACTAGAATATTGGAAGGAGGTTTCCACGGCTAGGAAAAGTTCGCTATTGTATCGAGACATGTTAATATTGGAGCGCAATTCCAGCTCGGAGGTAAAGTATAGCATGGCGAAAATCGTGATCGTTTATAGTCAGCCCGGGTGAGGCCCGTGTGACAAGGAGAAAGAGTTTCTTTCTCAAAAGGGAATCGATTTTATTCACAAGAATGTCCGCGCCGACCCGGCGGCACTGAAAGAATTGCTGGCGATGGGTTACCAAAGTACGCCCGTGACTATCATCGACGGCGAGGCGGTTGTTGGATTCGATCGGCAGAAAATCGACGAGCTATTGGGTCTATAGAAACCGGAAGCCAACGGCACGGTTGCTATCTTTGTTTGTATCAATCTTGCTTCTAGCTTGACGAGCCGAGCATTTTTCCGCTGACTCCTTTTGACTCGTCGGAAGCGAGGTAGACAAAAATCTCCGTCACCGATTCGGGTTTGCTGCCGCTGTAGCCGGTGAGTTTGGTAGCGACATAGCCGGGTTCAACCGTGTTGGCCCGGATGTTGTAGGACCTCACCTCAGCGGCCAGTGTTTGGGTGAAGCCCTCCAGGCCCCACTTGGAAGTCGCGTACGCGATGAAGTTGGCATAGGCGCTGCGACCGATCGACGAGGAGACGTTGATGATCGAGCCGCTTTTTTGCTTGATCATCTGGGGCAGCACGGCTTGGGTTACCAAGAAAGGCCCGCGCAAGTTGACGGCCATCGTGTAGTCCCACTTTTTCACCTCGAGTTCGGTTATCGGCACAGGACGGGTCATGACGCCGGCGTTGTTGACCAGCACATCGATTTGGCCAAACGCTCTTTGGACCCTGGACACCAGCTCCTTGACCGGCTCTTCTAAAGAAACGTCGCAAGGCCATCCCTCGCATCCCGCCCCCAGTCCGCGGATCTCCCGAACGGTCTGATCGATCTCAGAGGCTGTTCGCGCGCAAAGCGCCAGCCTGGCCCCTTCCCGCGCGTAGGCTATAGCGACGGCTCTACCGATGCCTCGCCCTCCTCCGGTAATGAGAGCCACTTTGTTTTTCAGTTTCATTCCGTCTTCCTCGTTCGGTGTTTTAGATTGTTACATAGTTTTCCCGGTTTGACCAAATGTTCCGGATTACAAGGGATTGCTCAGGCGGTCCAAAAGTAATAGAAGCGGAGCAGGAGAAAAATTTATGGACATGCTGAACGTAACCGGCTATCAGCGCCGGCCACCCCTTCTTGTGGCAGAAGAGAAGGGATTTTTCGCGAAGGAAGGACTGGAAGTAAACTTTCATCAAACCACTTACGCGCCCGATCACAACCGCGGCATGGCCGAGGGGCGGTGGGATATGACCCTCAGCAGCGCGGATACGATGATAGCGCGTACCACCACAGACGGCGTCGATTACCTTCTGTTCATGCAGGCAGAGGAGGGGTTGAGCGCCTACTTGATCGGGCAGGCTGGAGTGGGCTCCATCGAGCAATTGCGTGGAAAGCTTTTAGCAGGGGATCCGGGAGATTCCAATCTCGATCTTATCCGCAAAAAAATTCTGCGAAATCACGGCATGGACGATACCGAATACGACATTGATATCATCGGCAGCTCGCCCAAACGCCTGGAAGCTTTTCTCCAGGGGCGCGTGGCCGCGGCGATGTTGACCCCACCGGCATCCGATAAGGCCATGGCTGCCGGTGGAGTTCTGCTGGCCAATTCGGAGGAGTATGTGCCGAACTGGCCGCTCACCTGCGGATGGACGCTGCGGCGCTGGCTCGTTTCCCATCGCGAGCTCGCTGTCAGATTCATTCGCTCCTGGGTTGAGGCGACGGATTGGTTACTGAAGGCAGAAAATCGTGGGCCGACCTTGCAACTGATAATGGAAAAGGAAAACCTCAATCGGGCATCGGCAGAAGAGGCTTATCGAAAAGTCGTCCCCAAGGCGCGCATCAATCCCGCGGCCTTGCAGACGGTGATCGAGTTGAGAAAAGAAATGGGGGTCTACAAACCGCCCTATGATCCGCCGCAGCGGTTTTACGATGCCAGTTACTGGAGCGAGGCAACGGGGCTCTAGATGCCGGGGTTCAAGGTTCAATGTTCCAGGTTCAACGTTTTTAATTCGTTTCGGGCCTTGAACTTTGAACCTTGAACTCTTGAACCGCGTCTGCGGAGCCCGCTAGGCGATGAGCGAGCGTAGGATCATACTCACAAGGCTCAGCACGATTGCGCCAAAGAAGGCGGACCAAAAGCCGGAAACATAAAAGCCCGGAACAAGAACCGAGGCCAACTGCAGCATGAGGGCGTTGATCACAAACCAGAACAGCCCCAGGGTCAATAGCGTCAGGGGAAAGGTAATGAGTTTAAGTACTAACCCGATGGTGGCGTTGATCAGACCAATGACGATGGGCGCAATGAGTGCCGTACCCAATCCACGCACCTCGATGCCAGGGAAGATATAGGCAACGATCAGTAGACTGGCGGTACTTATCAACCAATGGAGCAGCAGGCCGCCCATAATCGTTTCTCATAACAAACTACCCGCCGATGCACAATCAAAAAGGCTTGGAAACGCTTGCGACGCGTCGCTCGGAATGGAAAAATAAGGGCGTCCTACTTCTTAAAAGGAGGAATCGAAATCATGTCCAAACAAGAACTTGAAACCGTTGCTCAGTCGATGGTGGCAAAGGGAAAAGGAATTCTCGCGGCCGACGAGAGCATGGGCACCATCAAAAGACGCTTCGATAGCATCAAAATCGAATCCAACGACCACAATCGCCGGGCCTACCGCGATTTGCTTTTTACGGCAAAGGGCATCGACGAGGCCATCAGCGGCGTGATTCTTTTCGACGAAACCATCCGAACCGCGGCCCTGGACGGAACGCCGTTTCCCCAGCTTCTCTCACGGAAAGGCATTATGCCCGGTATCAAAGTCGACAAAGGGCCGGTGGACATTCCGGGCTTTCCCGGCGAAGTCGTTACCGAAGGACTCGACGGGCTTCGGGCACGGGTTAAGGAGTATAAAGAACTGGGTGCCAAGTTTGCCAAATGGCGCGCGGTCATCACCATCGGCGACGGCATTCCGACACATACGTGCCTCAAAGCCAATGCTCATGCTCTGGCGCGGTACGCAGCGCTTTGCCAGGAGGGCGGCATAGTGCCCATCGTCGAACCCGAAGTATTGCTGGATGGTTCTCACACCATCGAACGCTGTGAAGAGGTCACCGAAGCAACTTTAAAAGTTACGTTTGCAGAACTTTTCGAGCAGCGCATTCATCTCGAGGGTATGATTCTTAAGCCCAGCATGGTGGTGTCGGGAAAGGATAATCCCAGACAGGCGGGAGTCGAAGAAGTCGCCGACCGCACTATCCAGTGCTTGAAGCGGACGGTTCCCGCAGCGGTGCCAGGGATTGCGTTTCTGTCGGGAGGACAGAGTGCAGAAAGCGCGACCGAGCATCTCAATGCGATGAACGCGATGGGACCCCATCCGTGGCAAGTGAGCTTCTCCTACGCGCGTGCCTTACAGGATCCGGCATTGAAAGCGTGGAAAGGCGATCCGGCCAATGTCTCGGCAGCTCAGAAAATTTTCTATCACCGCGCGAAATGCAATAGCGCCGCCCGCAGCGGTTCGTATAACAAGCAGATGGAAGCCGCGGCCTAGCTAAGCTAGGCGGACCTAAGAAAAGGTTCATTGGTCAAACACAGCGGCGGATGTCATTGCGGCCGGGTCCGGTTCGAGGTTGAAGCCGAGGCTGAGATAGAAGCCGTCGAATGCAACTGCTCGATCTGCACCAAGAGCGGTTTTCTTCATCTGATCGTGCCAAGATCGCGATTCACTCTCGTTCAGGGTTCGGAGTCGCTTTCAACCTACACATTCAACACCGGCGTCGCGAAGCATCTGTTTTGCAAAATGTGCGGGATCAAATCCTTCTATATTCCTCGATCTCATCCCGACGGTTACAGTGTCAATGTGCGCTGCCTGGAGCCGGCGACAATCAGAAAAATTACAGTCATACCCTTTGACGGCAAGAATTGGGAGGAGCATGCGGTCGAGCTTGGCCCTCTGCCCACCAAGAGCTGAGTGAAAATTTGGGAACTTGAATCGTTTATGTATTAAGCTGCGGATTGTTCTATAAAGCGGGAGCGAACACCATGGACATCGAAGGTGCGGGTTTTATCATCGGCTTGATCGGCGCGATCTGGATGAAGTGCTCGATGAACTCGATTAGAGGATACCAAGAACAGCCGGAACTGAAAATGATCGGTCGCGAAGCGGAAAACCCTGCGCTTAGGGCGTTTATACGAGGTCTCTCATTGGTGCTCGCCGGGCTTGGGATCGAGACCTATGCCCGCCTCTTTTGAATTGGCTAAAGTCGTCATCGCTCGCTCCAGTCGGTCTCTTTGTTGACACTATGTCCGGTTATTTCGTATGTTGCGCGAAACGGTAGCCATGCAAGCGGATGAAGCAGGACTCGGAGATTGCACCGCGGAGGACGCGGAGGACGCGGAGGTAAAGAGTTCGTGATTAAAAAATTCTCCGATCTCTGCGAACTCTGTGCCTCTGCGGTGAATAGTTCTTCACAGAAACCCGGAACAACCTAAAATTGAGGAGGATCAAAAATGGACTATGATCTGTTAGTGCGCCGTGGTCGTGTTGTCGATGGCTCCGGGCTGCCATCCTTTATAGCCGATGTGGGAGTCAAGGATGGCAAGATCACCGGAGTCGGAAAACTCAAGGGAACGGCCGCTCGCACTATTGACGCTGATGGGTTGGCGGTCTCTCCGGGATTTATCGATCACCACACCCACTTGGACGCCCAGATGCTTTGGGATCCGTACGGCACTTGCGAGCCGCAGCACGGCATAACCACAGTCGTCATGGGCAATTGCGGGTTGACTCTGGCACCGGTGAAAAACGGCGATGAAGACGCGCTGGTCAAGAGCTTCGTACGCGTCGAAGCGATCCCCCGTTTCGCCCTGGAGCAGGGAGTCAAATGGGGCTGGCACAGCTATGGCGAATATCTGGATAATTTGGAGGGCAAAGTCGGCATTAACGTCGGCGGGCTGGTCGGCCATATCGCCGTTCGCCACAACGTGATGGGTGAAGAGGCGGTGGAGCGTAAGGCGACTGGAAAAGAAGTCCAGCAGATGCGCGGTCTCGTCCTGGAAGCCATGGAAGGGGGCGCTTTGGGAATCTCCACGAATCGCAACGAACGCCATATGCGCGAAGACGGCAAGCCGGTGGCCAGCCGACTAGCCGACGATGAAGAGCTTTTCGCCCTCTGCGACGTGTTGGCGGAGCGCAACGGCGGAGTGATCGAGACCATCCTGGGACGCAACAAGATCGAGCATTTTGAATTCTACCGGACCCTCGCGGAGCGCACCCAGAGGCCGATTCTCTGGCAGAGCCTGCAACATCGCTGGGTCGAGCCCAATCTCTGGCGCGAGCAGCTTGCGGCCGTGGAACCGATTTTCCGCGATGGCTATCAGGCCTATGGGTTATCCCATACCGTGCCGCTGGTCCGGCACTTCGAGCTCAAGAATTGCCAGGTTTTCGACGAATTCCCGACCTGGAAGAATTTGATGTTCCTCCCGGTGGAAGTGCGCAAGCAGGCATTCGCCGATCCCGTAACCCGGCAGAAGCTGAGGGCGGACCTGGCGGACCCGCGCCCGACGAATTTCCATCGCCGCTGGGACATTGTTCGTGTGGAAAAGGTCGTGAAACCAGAGAATCAAAAATACAACGGCAAAAACATCGCTGAGTTGGCGGCGATGCGCAACCAAGATCCATTGGATGCTTTCTTGGATCTCTCGCTGGAAGAAGATCTAGGGACGGTCTTTTGGAATGCCAATAATGGCGGTGACAGCGCCGCCATGGGCGAGATTCTCCGCAGCCCCTACGTTCTCGTTGGAACTTCCGACGCGGGCGCGCACGTCCAATTTGGCGCTGATTTCGGATACGGCACGATCCTCTTGGGCCTTTGGGTGCGCGAGCGGCAAGTGATGACTTTGGAGCAAGCTATTCACAAACTTACCTTCCACGTCGCGTCGATTTTCGGGTTACAGGATCGAGGGCTGCTGCGTCCGGGCTACGCCGCCGATCTGGCGATCTTCAATCCGAAGACCGTGAATTCTCATGAACCTGAATGGGCCAACGACTATCCGGCGGGAAGCCAGCGGCTGGTCCAGCGTTCTGAAGGCATGCACTACACGATTGTCAACGGCACAGTGATACATGAAGATAGCCGGATGAGTGGCGAGTTGCCAGGACAAGTGCTTCGCGGTCCGCTTTATCGGGAACATAAGGCGGCGGCTTGACGATGGGAGTGACTTACATTCCGGTGGCTCGGGTGGGTGAGCTGGTGGCGGGTGCGATGAAGGAAGTCGATCTCGGCGGGCGCCAAGTTTTGCTGGCGTTCGTCGAGGGGAAGTATTTTGCCTTCTCGAGGCAGTGTCCCCACGAAGAGGCCGATCTCAAGACCGGTACACTTGCAGGCGGCAAGGTTCGCTGCACCAATCACAATTATTGCTTCGATCTCCGGACCGGCGAGTGTGTTTTACCCCAAGGAGGCCCGGCTTTGACCGTTTTGCCAACCGAGGAGCGGGGCGACGAGGTCTGCATCCGGCTGGAGTGGTAGCACCCGCACAGTCACAAGATTCTCGATTCGACAGGAAGACAAGTTATAGAGTGTCTCCCCGTTGTCTTCTATTTCCTAACAGGCTCCTTTTCGCGTATCCGACGCGGACTAGGCCAGCTGACGCAGGTCTAGCCAAGATCTCCAATAAAGGGTAAATTTTAAGATCCGGCTCGGCGCGTTTGCGCTGAGTGCGGATTCTTGACACGCGCCGAACAACTCAAGTCCCTGGGAAAATTGCGTATAGTCGGGCGCGGGGGTTCGTATCGCTGCTGTGCTGACTTCATTGATATTAAACGGAATCGGCTTTCGTTGTATGACAAGGAATCTTATGATCCAATCCCTACCCAGGCGAATTATCGGTCTTGTTTGTTCTTTAGTGCTGCCGGTCATATTGTTTTTGGCCGCCGGTGTAACTCGCGCGCAAGACAAGAGCTTCCTGTGGCGAGTTCAGTTCGACAAAGGCAATATCTATATCTTGGGTTCCGTTCATTTTTTAAAGAAGGAGAACTACCCGCTGAACAAGACCATAGAAAAGGCTTTTGACAGTACCCGGAAGCTCGTGCTGGAGATCGACCTCAACAGCGAGGATGCAGGAGCGGTTCAACGCGTGACCCTCGAAAAAGGCGTTAGTCAGGACGGCAGGACATTGCAGCAGAATGTTTCTCCCGAGACTTACGGTCTCGCGGAAAAACGGGCGCAAGAACTGGGTATCGATATCCGTGCGCTGAGCCCATTGAAGCCCTGGGTCGTAGCGTTAACCATGACCGCATTGCAACTGCGAAAGCTCGGTTTCGATCCCAATTACGGGATCGATCGTTACTTGGCCGGGCGCGCCATGAAATCCGGGAAAACAACGGTGGGACTGGAAACCGCCGCATTCCAAATTGGGCTCATCGATCAGTTGTCCGAGAGAGACCAGGAATCGATGCTGCGCCAAAGCTTGAAAGAGATGGATCTACTGGATAAAGGACTGAACCAGATTGTTCGCGCCTGGTCCACGGGGGACGTCGCTTCGTTGGAAGCGTTGCTGCTAAGCGGCATGCGAGACTACCCGGCGGTTCATCAGACGATGATCGCGGATCGAAACCGGCGTTGGCTGCCTCAGATCGAGAAAATGATCGAGCAGGGTGACAGTACGTTAATCGCTGTGGGAGCGGCGCATCTCGTTGGCAAAGACGGCGTCATTGAATTATTAAAGGCGCGAGGTTATACCGTGGAGCAGATGTGATGCAGTCCGGAAAACCCTCCATGAAACAAATTCGTGTTGCCGATTGGATGACCGAAACCGTTCTCGCCGTTGAAACCTTCGATAGTATTAGCATCGCTCGCCAACTCATGGCCAAACACCGCATCAACCAGCTGCCGGTTCTCGATAACGACGTGTTGGTTGGAATAGTGACGGACCGTGATTTGCGCGACGCCTATCCGACGAGCATGATGATCGACCGTGGCAAAGAGATCGACCAATTTGCCGATTCCGTGACCGTCGAAGAAGTGATGAGTCACGATGTATTCACCGTACGTCCGGACACGCCGCTTAAAAAAGCCGTTGGTCTTTTACGGCGCCATCGGATCGGCTCCTTGCCCGTGGTCAAGAATAAAGACCTGGTGGGAATTATCACGAGGAGCGATATCCTGGACTTCGTGTTGAGCGGGCTGAGCGTGCGGACGCCCGCAGGTAGCAACAACCAGAAAGCCAAATCGGCCGGCCCGCGCATAAAAGGCAAACCCAGGGACTAGTTTTCAATATCTGGAAAATTAGTCATGGCGTCCTTTGATATAGTTAGCCGGATCGATTTTCAGGAGGTCGACAACGCGGTTAATATCACCAAGAAGGCGATCCTGTCACGCTACGATTTTCGCCAATCGAAAACGGAGATCACCCTCGACAAAAAGGAAAAGAAGATTCGCGTTACCACCGAAGACGATATGAAAATGAGAGCGGTGCAAGATACGCTCATCGAAAACCTAGTCAGGCGGAAAGTCGACCGAAAATGTCTGGACGCCAAAGAAAGCCATATGGCGTCGCAGGGCATGATCCAGCGGGAAATAGGAATCAGGGAAGGGGTGGACTCGGACACCGCTCGGAATATCGTCAAAATGATCAAAGACCAAAAGGTGAGGGTCCAAGCGGCGATCCAGGAGAATCAAGTCCGGGTGACAGGAAAGAAGATTGACGATCTGCAGGCAGTGATTCAAATGTTACGCGGAGCCAAGATTCCCATTCCACTCCAGTTTATTAACATGCAGAGTTGAGTGAACAGTTGTCTTGGAATGAGCATCCAAAGGGAGCGAGGAGACAATGATGGAAAAGATTAAAAAGAACGATGCCGAGTGGAAAAAAGAGCTGACGGACGAACAATTCCACGTTACCAGGAAGAAAGGCACGGAGCCCGCGTTCAGCGGGGAGTATTGGAATAACCACGAGAAGGGCATCTACCGTTGCAGCTGCTGCGGTAATGAGCTCTTTAGCTCGGATACCAAGTTTGATTCCGGAACGGGTTGGCCGAGTTTCTCGGCCCCTATCTCCGAAGAAAATGTCACCGCTGAAGAAGACAATAGCTTCTTCATGCGTCGAACCGAGGTTTTGTGCAGTAAATGCGATGCGCATTTAGGCCACGTCTTCGAGGATGGCCCACAGCCGACGAATCTTCGTTACTGCATCAATTCCGCTTCGCTGAAGCTGGACAAACCGAAGTAACGGCTCCGGCGATGCACATATGGTGGAACCGGCTTTTCAGGACCAGGGCTCCGTCAGTCACTGTCACGGCTGCGGCGCAGATAACGAGAAGGGGTTACAGATCAAGAGTTTTTGGGAGGGGGACGAGGCGGTCGCCACCTGGAAGGCCCAACCGCATCACTGCGGTGGGAGCAAAGATATCGTCAACGGCGGGATTGTCGCATCATTGATCGACTGCCATAGCCTTAATTTGGCAATCGCGCGCGCCTATCGCTCGGAAGGCCGGCCCATCGGGAGCTCGCCCCGCATTGGGTACGTCACCGGAAATTTGAATGTCTCTTATCTGAAGCCGACGCCCATCGCCGAGCCTTTACACCTGAGAGCACGAATCACAAAAATCGAGGGACGCAAAGCCTGGGTGAGCTGTACTCTGACCGCGGCGGGGCAAGTGTGCGCCACAGGTGAAGTACTCGGCATTCGGGTGCAACGCGATTGAAACGTCGCGCTGTTCTATTCACTTTGAACCTTGAACCTGGAACGTTGGACCGGAACCCTAACTTTAAACCGCTCCGCTAGCTGCGATTTGGAAGGAAAGACACAATGGAATACACCACCCTTGGGACAACCGGGCTCAAAGTAAGCGTGGCCGGCCTTGGTTGCGGCGGCCCCAGCCGGCTTGGACTACGCGACAACGCGGACTCACAGGAGCGCGCTATTGGAATTGTGCGACAGGCGATCGATTTGGGTATTAACTTCATTGACACAGCACAGTCCTACGGAACCGAAGGCATTGTTAGCAAAGCGATCAGCGGAATTCCGCGAGAGCGACTGGTTATTTCCACCAAAAAGACTCTGCCGGGCGTGGATCACCCAAGTCCCGAGGACGAGATCAGGAAGGGTTTGGAGCAGAGCCTGAAACAACTCGGCACGGATTACATCGATGTCTACCATTTGCATGGCGTCGAGCCCGAGGACTATGACTTCGCCAGGGAGCGGCTCATGCCGGTGATGCGCCGCCTGCGCGAACAGGGAAAGATCAGATTTATTGGGGTGACGGAGGGCTTTGTGCAGGACCCATCGCATCAAATGCTCCAACAGAGCCTCAAGGAGGATTTGTGGGACGTCGTGATGGTGGGCTTCAATCTTTTGAATCCGTCGGCTCGAAGGGCCGTTTTCTCAACGACTCGGGAAAAACAGGTGGGCGTGCTGAATATGTTTGCCGTGCGCAGAGCCTTGAGTCAACCGGATCGGCTGAAAGCAATCGTTGCCGATCTAATCCAGAAGGAAGCGATTTCTCGCGACGCCGTAAACGCTAAGGATCCTCTCGACTTTTTGCTGAGGGAAAGCGGCGCGAAGACGCTCCCCGAAGTGGCCTACCGCTTCTGTCGGCATGAACGCGGTGTCCATGTCGTCTTGACCGGCACCGGGAATTCGGAGCATTTAAAAGCCAATGTCGAGTCGATTTTGAAACCGGCTCTCCCATTGCCTTTGCTTCAGAAGCTCGAAGCAATCTTCGGCAACTTGGACACGCTCACCGGAAATTGAGCGACTCAATTCGACTCTTCGCTTTGGAACAGCTTGGAGTACTGTTCCCACGGCGCGGGAGCGACCTGGGCGGTTTTGAGATTTTCTTCAACGTGCGAAAGCTGTTTCATCCCTACGAGTGCCGTCGTAACGCCCGGAGTCGAGCGGACGAACTGCAAGGCTCTCTGGCCGTCCGTCTCTAAAGATTGAAAAGTGTCGTTGATGATGGACGGGAGGTTACGCGTGAGCTGACCTTGCAACACCGAAGCGCTGCACATAACGCTGATGCCGAGTGCTTGCGCCGCTTCTAACGTCGTGAGTTGCTTCCCCTCGAGCTGCTGGTTGGAGAGAGATAGCGCCTCAGTCATGCCCAGGTTGAGGGGCAGCTGAATGACTTTGAACCGGTGGTTTTTCCCGCCCGCCTTGGAGGCCAGTTCCACGGTGTCGGCTAGAGACAGGTAGTCTTTTGCCGCCGGATCGTTACGGTATCCGTTCCAGGTTGCAGCGCCGTACAGGCGGATCTTTCCCGCCGCGACAGCGTTCTCCAACGACTCAAAGGCCCGCAGCAATCGGTCGCTGAATTCCGCGCGCGCAATCTTTCCGAGTTGGGTTTCGGGATTGTGAACGTAGTAGATGTCGACACATTCCAAGTCGAGGTTGCGAAGGCTGCAATCCAGCTGGTGCGAAAGATAGCTCGGTGTCATGCAGTGACAACTGGCGATCACGTCAGCGAGCTGCGCGACGCCGGGCGTAACGAAGGTTGCCTCAAAATAGCTCCGCATGTCGCTGGGCGGGACACCCTCGTACGGAATAAAGCCGCCTTTCGTCGCTACGACGATCTCGTCGCGATTGAATCCGCGAGACACCAGCTCTTTCAGCGCTGTGCCGATGGAGCGTTCGCTCCGCTGGCAACGGTAATTGATGGCGGTGTCGACGACGTTGCAACCCGATTCGACGGCGCGGACGATCGCGTCGTGGTAGAGCTTGTCCGTCTCCACATCGTGATTACCCAGATAAGTGCCGATGCCGATGGACGATAGCCACAGTCCTTGAGACTGGCGAAAATGTCCGGACGAAATCTTGCCTTCGAAACGCTTGCGATAGCGCTCCGTGCCTTCAGCCGTGGCTGATCCTTGAAGCTTCATCTTGTACCTTTGCCTCCGCGAAAAATAAGACCATCCAATCCCAGCGCGCGGCCGGGGTTGGAGAGTAGGAAGATGATCAGTGAGACGATGAACGTTTGTTGTTGGGCCAGGGTCGCGCCGCCCCGGGCCATGCCGGGTCCAAGATAATAATTGATCACCATGAACAGAGCGACGAAAGCGCTCAGGCGCGTCAGGAGACCGAGGAGCAAACATCCCCCCGCTAGAATCTCACCCGACATTACAAGGTAACCGAATAGCTCTTGATGCGGAACCACATAGTCAACGAGGAACTTTTTGTACCATGGGTAGAGGTCGAGGGTGGCGAGGTCGCCGATTTGTCGGCCGATCCAGTCGCCGTGCGGAAAATCCCGCTGAAACTTTCTGACACCCTGCTGCAGCATATAGTAGCCGACGTAAATGCGCAGAAGGGCGACGTACCAGAGATAGGTCCTCTCCTTAAGGTTCATTTTGTTTCCCCGCGAGACAGACGGAGGGTGCCACCGGATTGTTGATTTGATCTCAACCAGGAGCTGAGAATGAAAGACGTCTCAACATGCGCCCGCATGGGGCGGCAAACCGTGCCAAGCCACCGCTAGAATGCGTCTTTAAGCTTCCGCACCGTTGCAAATACTGAAATCGGATCCAGTCGAAGACCGGGCGAACCGGCTTTCAAGCTCGCCTGGATTTCCTTGCTGTCCCAGCGTAGGAACGGGTTCGTTTGCTTTTCCTCTTCGATCGTCGAAGGAACCGTGGAGGCGCCGCGACTTCTTAACCCCTGGACTCTTTCGAACCGAGAAACAAGTTTGTGATTTTTAGGTTCCAGGGTCATGGCGAAACGGAGGTTGCTCTCCGTGTATTCGTGACCGCAGTAGACTTTTGTGTCGTCGGGCAGGCCCATGAGCTTCTTCAAGGACCCGTGCATCTGCTCCGGTGTGCCCTCGAACAGGCGACCACAACCCGCGGTGAACAATGTGTCGCCGCAGAAAAGATTATTGCCGAAAAGATAAGCGACATGGCCCGTGGTGTGGCCCGGAATGAAAAGGACGCTTCCTCGCTCCTCACCGATAGTGATCTCGTCCTCTTCCTCAACGCCGTGGGTGAGTCCCGGGATCCTTCCTTGGTCGCTCTTGTGACCGTAGACCTCGAGACTCTGCTTGGCCAGCAACCCCTCGTTCCCGCCCGTATGGTCACGGTGATGGTGGGTATTCAGAATGGCTTTTAATGTCACCTTCTCCAGTTCGACGCGCCGCAAAACCGGTTCGGCTTCAGACGGATCGACAATCCCCGCCGTATTGGTTTTTGGGCAGATGAGAAGGTAGCCATAATTGTCTCGAAGCAACGGAATTTGAACGATTTTCATCATCGATTTTTTCTTTGCTCCTGATAGCGCGGTGGGATGATACTTACAACTATCGGATTTTACCCGACTCTTCAATCAAAAAATAATGCGTGAACAGTTTCGCTTGACCCGGCCGCGGTAAGTCTCCTATAGTCGAGCATCATGATTCGTGCCGGAGCCGGGCAATCCGCTAACCCATCGACGGAGCGGGCGGCTGAGCAAGCCGCAATGGAAGCGATGGCCCAAGCGGGAATTTCGCGGGCTGACGCTGTGGTCGTTTTTTTTACGGCGGATCATGCTCTTCACAGCCAAAGCCTGCTTTCCACGCTGACCCGAGTGACTCGAAGCGACCGGATCGTGGGCTCCAGCGGCGCCGGAATCCTGACGGGCGACGGAGAGATCGAGGGCCAGCACGGCCTGGCGGTGCTCGTGCTCGCGTCGGATCAAATGCAGAGTCGGCCTTTCCTATTTGAGCCGTTGCGCGAGCGTGATGAAGAAGTCGGGGCCGAAATAGCACAAATGGTCGGTGCTGATCAGCGCTCTCTGTTAGCCCTGTTTCCGGACACCTACAACGGCCAACCGCATCAGTTGTTGCACAGCATTGAGGAAAAGATCGGCTTTGTTCCCGTGGTCGGCGCCGGATCCACCGAGAATGGAGTGGCGCAGGCGACTTATCAAATTTGCGGTGAAAAGTGTCAATCGAATTCCGTCGCAGGGCTGCAACTTTCAGGTTCCTTTGAAGCGGTCATCGATATCACACAGGGCTGCCAACCGATCACGGAGCCGATGGTCATTACGAAGGCCGAGAGAAATCTAATTCACGAGATCGATGATCGCCCGGCTCTAGAAGTTTTCGCTAAACTCCTTAAAGGCCCTCTCGCAGAAGACCTGAGGCGCGCACTGATGTTCATTTTCGTCGGACTGCCGCCCGGCCCGGACCGAGACACTATCGTCCCTGGACAATATCTCGTGCGCAACATCATCGGCTTGGATCCCGCGAAGGGAATCATAGGCGTTGCGGACCAGGTAAAAGAAGGACAGTCGATGATCTTTACCTTGCGCGACGGTCAACGAGCGCGGGAGGATCTGAATCAAATGCTCGAGCGGCAGGCTCGAAAACTAGAGGGAAGAAAGCCCGCCTTCGGTCTCTATTTTAACTGCTGTGCTCGCGGCAACTCGCTCTATGGAATGCCCGGAATCGATACGGCCTACATTCAGCAGGCACTGGGCGGTTTTCCCTTGCTCGGCACGTTCGGCGGCTATGAGCTTGCACCTCTGGGAGCAAAGAATCATCTTTTCGCCTATACCGGCGTCTTGGCCTTAATCACCGACAAAAGTTAGAGTGCGAGTCAATTTTAGATTTTCGATTTTCGATTGTCGGAGCGAAAATCATAACGCTTCATTCCGCGTTTCTCTATCCCGTTCCAAAATCGAAAATCGGCAATCCAAAACCTGTCCTGAGCTAAGCCGAAGAATCCAAAATGGGGGTGAGGTGAGATGGCCGGTTAGGCGCGTCCGATTCGTTTCCGCTTGTTGGCGATATAGTCCACCATGATGTAGTTGCCCATCTGATCCGGCGAGGTGTAAAAAACCCGCCCCGTATTGAGACGGGAAAGCTGATCAATGAAACCCTGCCGGTAAAAGTCGGCGCCTAACATAAAAGTATTGATTTTGATCCCGCTCTGAGTGCAGCGCTTCACTTCCTTCAGTGTCTCGTGAACGATGCGGCTATGGAGTAGAGCAGAACCCCAGCCGCTGTGGAGCCGCCCGCCCCGGTCCAAGGTCGCCGCGGTGGGCTCACCGTCGGTGATCAGGATGATCTGCCGGTTGGTAGTCTTGTGCGAGCCCAGCAGTTGGCGCGCAAAACGCAGGGCTTCCTTAATGTCCGTGCCGTGCTCCATAAAGTAAGTGAGAGAGACGATCGACGGAAGGTCCTCCGCCTTGATCAGCTTGGCGTTGGACCGAAAGGCGACCAGGTGCAAAGTATCCTGCGGGTATTTGGTCTCAATGAGCCGGTGCAGAGCCAGCGCGACCTTTTTACCGGCGTGGAGCGCGTCGTTCATCAACATCGAATAGCTCACATCAATCAATAGAGCGGTTTCGCTGGCGGTGGAAAATTCCACGCGGTGAACGGAAAAATCCTCCGGTGCAATTTTCAGCGGAGCGCCTTTCTTGCGTTTTTCAAGGGCGTTCAACAGTGTTTCGCTGATATTGATATTCATGGGGTCGCCGTACTCATAGTTTTTCGTTTCTTCGAGGCGGTCACCCTGCGAGCCCCGTACGGCGGTGTTGTGGTTGCCCCAGCGGCTTTTGTTTAGCATCTGAAAGATTTCGCGCAGCGCCTTGTCCCCGATCTTTCTTATGCCCTTCGGTGTCAACTTGAGTCCGTGGTTGGTCCGGACGATGTATCCCTCTTCTTCTAGCATCTGCTCGACGCCTTTAAGATATTTCAAGTTCTCGTAGGCTTCTTCGCCAAGGAGCTGGCGAATTTCCTCGAGGTCGAGCTCGGAAGGATCACCCATGCCCCGTTGTCCCCAGCGGAGAAAACGCTCCAGGCCGCGCAGTTGGCCGAGGATCTGACCCGCCTCACCCATGCCCATGCGCTGGGAACCCTGAAATGGGTATTGATTCAGAAGTTGTTCCAGCTGCTGCATCTGGCTCATCATGTCGCTCAATTGCTGCAGTTGTTCTTGGGTCATGGAGTCGAGGTTTTCCAGCATGTTGTCGAGATCGTCGACGGCGGCGTCCAGCATGTTGGGTAGGTTCTTGAGAAAGTTCTCGTCCTGTAAAAGCTGGTTCATTCTATCGAGCATATCCATCAAGCTCTGATAGTTCTGTCCCGTCAGGTTTTGGCGCTGCTGGGTGCTGCGCTCGGAGATCTGATTTTGCAGCCGGTTTCTCAATTCTTGATAGCGCTGATAAGCCTCCTGCATCCGGCGCTGCATCTCGTCCATGTTCCCGGCATATTTCCCCGATAGGCGTTCCATGAAATTCCGCATTTGCTCGTGGTAGGCCTCGAGTTTTTCCGCCAGGCTGCTGAGTTTGTCGCTGAGGGCTTTTTCTTCTTCCGGGGTCAGCTTGAAAGAATCGGGAGAATATTTTTTGAGCATCTCGCGGCGCTTCTCTTCCGCTTCGCGCAGGAAATCGCGCATCCCTTTGACCGAACGCAGCCCGTCTTCCGACGTCAAGCCGCGGCGCATGAGATCACGGAGCGCGCGCCGCACCCCTTCTTCTTCCAAGAGGTTGTCGGAAAGATGCTTGAGGAGATCGTCCGTGGTGGGAAAGAGCACTTCCTGCGTGCCGTCCCATTGGGTGTAGCGATGGATTCTCATTACGTCTGGACTATAGCGCAGTTTATTTGGGATTAAAACCCCGAAGAAGGCTCCGATGACGCCTGAAATCAGCCTTACGAGAACGCGCACCGGCGCCGCCGTTGGCAGGGTATGGCCCAGGCCACGGGAATGAGCTATGTGTAGAGAAGAGATTGCTCATGATTTCGGCGGATTGCGTTGTCATCGGCGCGGGGTTCGCGGGAGCCGCGACGGCTTATCATTTGACCCGGTTAGGACTAACGGACATCTTGCTCCTGGAGCAAGAGACTGTCCCGGGGTTTCATTCATCCGGGCGCAATGCGGCGATGATTCGCCAATGTGTTCCGGACCCGGCGCTGGCCCAGCTCACCCGGGACGGCGCCGCGTTTTTAAGGGATCTGCCTTCGGACTGGCCCGTGCCGGTCGAGTTCAAGCAAAACGGCTCCCTGCTGCTCGGAAGCGGCAAAGGTTGGGAGAAGCTCAGGCACGATACCGGCATCGGCCTAAGCTTGGGCGTTGAGGTAACTTCGTGGACTCCGGAGCAGGCGAAGAGCCACGTTCCGGTTCTCAAAGAAGCGGAGTTCGACGGCGCAGCATGGTGCGCTAGCGACGGGATTATCGATATCCATGCGCTGTTATCGGGCTATCTCAAAGCAGCGACAGCCAGAGGAATACGCGTTCGCTATGGCAGCGCGGTCCAGGCCATTCGCCCGATGGGTGTTGATGAACTTGAAGTCATCAGCAATGGCGAGAGTATCAAGACCGGCGTAGTGGTTAACGCAAGCGGTGCCTGGGCGAATACAGTTGCGAAGATGGCCGGAGCAGTCGAGTTGCCGCTTCACCCTTGCCGGCGTCATCTGTTTGTGTCGCCGCCACTCGATTGGGTTGATCCGAGTTGGCCGTTTGTCTGGGACGTAAGCCACGATATCTATTTCCGTCCCGAAGGCGAGGGCTTACTCCTTTGCGCCTGCGATCAACAGGAGTTGCCACCGGGCGATCCGCCTGTGGACGAAACGGTGCAGGAGCTTTTGGCGGAAAAAATCCAAAATTACATCCCCGCTCTTTCACGGGTAAGCATAAGCAAAAGATGGGCTGGATTTAGGACCTTGTCTGCCGACGGTCGTTTCGTTATTGGTTGGGATCCGAAGGTCAGGGGTCTGTTTTGGGTCGCCGGTCTCGGAGGTCACGGCGTCACTACCAGCTCAGCTGTCGGTGCCTTGGCTGCCGAACTGATCTTGGGAGGGCCCGACCAGAGATCCGATCCTTTCTCCCCCCATAGATTTATTGGCTCTTGAACATTTGGAGGGTGTCATGGCTGATCCTACAGAAAAGCTCTTGCCACGATTTCGTTACGGCGTGATCCATCCCCGCGCAAACGAAGAGTTCCAGCGAGGGCCGGGTTACCAACTCTACCGGCTCGTGCCGCTGGATGTCATGGAAATATCCACCGGGCTTGGCCTCGAGAACTATACTCCCGAGGGGGTCGAGAAGGCGGTTGGCAACTACTGGAAATGCGTCGAGATCCTGGCCAAGCAAAAGGCGGACATGATTATTTTCAGTGGCGCGCCGATCTCAGGAGTGTTGGGCCGGCCGCGGGTGGTCGAGTTGCTGCGCCAGACGAAAGAAAAAACCGGCGTCCCGGCAGATGCGCCGCTGGAAGCTCTCATAGCCGCCATGAACCATCTAGGGCTCAAGACTTTGACGATTGGCAGCAGATGGGCCGACGCAGTCAACGAAGCGATGACGCGTTATCTGGAAGCGGGCGGAATTAGAGTCGTCGGAATCACCAAAAGAAACCAATGGGCCGCCGACGCGTTTGCCATGTCCCTAGAGGAAGGGCTGAAGATCGCACTCGACGTTGGGCGGGAAGCGGCAAGGCTGGCGCCCGAGGCGGATGCCATCGCCGTGCCTGGGGGAGCGGCTATGGCTCTCCACGTCATCCCCGCTTTAGAAGAGGAATTTGGCAAGCCGGCATTTACAAATATGAGCGTGGAGGTTTGGAACGACTTGGTGCGTCCCGGTATTATCCCGCCGGTCCAAGGATGGGGATGTCTGCTCGCAAATCAGCGCCGGCCATAAGGTCCTTTTTACTGTGCTTCACGCTTTTCGCAGCTTGCCTAAATTTTTCCAGTGGCCCGTGGTGACAATCCAAAACGGGGATTTGCTCGCGCCAAGACGCCAAGAACGCCAAGTTCAGAAGTTTAATTTCTTTGCGCCCTTTGCGCCTTTGCGCGAAGTATTCCGAATTCTTTTTTTGTGTTCTTTGCGCGTTTTGCGGTTAATTCTCCGGTTCCGAATCGGTTTTGGTTACAGCTCTGCCGCGCTAGGCGAATAAGGAGCAAAAGGTATTGGATTTTGGCCTAACGAAGGAACAGAAAATCTTGGTCGAACGGGTCGAACGGTTGGTGCAAGAGCGAATCGCGCCGCGTGCCGCTGAGTACGATCTTGCTTCGGAGGCGCCGGCGGAAGACATCCAGGATCTCCATCACGAGGGATGGCTGTTGGCCAATCTCGAAAAAAAACGCGGCGGGCTCGGTTTTGGTTTATATGGCGACGACCCGCTGGCTTTTTTTCTGCTCGACGAACACCTCGCCTATGGTAATCCATCAACAGCGCATTGCTTCCAGGTCCACAACAATGCCTTGATGATGATCGCTCAGGTGGGGACCGAAGAGCAGGTCGCCCGCTGGATCGAACCCACGGTCAAGCGCGGCGCCTTGCTCCCCGGTTGCGGCGCCGAACCCCAAGGAGTACCGCCCAGCAGGGCAACACGGGTCAAGGGCGGGTTTCTGGTAAACGGTATGAAGCATTATGCGACCAATGCAACCTTAGCCGAGTGGTTTTGGATCGGCAGCGTGGGATTCGAAGACCAACCGAGGGCGCTCATGTTCATGGTGCACAGAGACACTTCCGGTTTGAAGATCGATGCCGAAGTCTGGCGTCCCATGGGGATGCGCGCTTGTGTGAGCCCATGGATCACTCTGGAGAACTGTTTTGTTCCTGAAGAAAACCTCTTGGGGAGGCCGGGGCAATTCCTCGGCGAAAATTGGCTGGGGAAGATCAATTTTGCGTTTACCGCAAACTATCTCGGCTCCGCGCGGGCGATCTACGATTGGGGGCTGGGGTATGTGCAGGAAAGAGGCGGGAGCAAAGATCCCTATCGGCAACTGCGCTTTGGCGAGATGAAGAGCTTGCTCGACGCTTCGCGGTTTCTTCTCTACGGCGCGGTGCGAATGTTCAAACAGGATCCTGATGCTGCCATGGTCGCGGCTCACGAAGCCAAGTGGATGGCGAAGGAAATGCTGGAGAAAGTGATGTGGAGCGTCGCTGCCGAAGTTTGCGGCTCGACATCGCTGTTTCAGAAACATCCGTTGGAACGATTTTACCGTGACATGCATCTGCACATGCTACACGGCCGGCACGACATCGCCGCCCAGATCGTCGGCGCTTCCGAGTTGGGCGAGCCGTACGACATGAATCGAAATCATTAGCCAGGCTAGTGAAAAGACTCAAAGATTTAGTTGCACTGAATCGCTCGCTTCATTTGGCTTATGGCGTATGGTTCAAAGCGATGGTTCAAAGGTCGAACTTTAAGCCGTAAGCTATCAGCCATATGGAAGTAGGTGCGGCTCGCTGCTGAGACAGTTTAGAGCCTGCCATCAGACCGTCAAGAACTGAAACGATACTCGCCAGTCTATTGCAGTTCCTTCATCGCCTGCCGGGCGAACGAAAAATCTCGCACTTCATCCAGCGGGCGCTTTTTCTCTCCCACCCGCGCAATGATCGCTTCGATTTCAAGGTCGGTCATGATGCCGTCCCGGCTGAGAGTCTTGAGCTCCCCATCATAAGAATGCTCGGCGATATCGAGCGGCTGGGGTAGCCATTTGATCAAGGTTTGGATCGTGTCTTGTCTATTCTCCAAAATATAATGATGCGAGCGCAGCAAAGCCTTGAGCGTCCGTTTAACCAGCAGGGGATTTTCTTTGATCAAACGGTCGGACGTTAGCATGCCCGCCGAGGGGAGACCAACTTCCGGCGGTCCGGCCAACGCGGGATAGCCCATTTTGCGAAGCATCAAATCATGGGGCGGCGCCACTGAAATCGCATCGACCGCGCCGCTCACCAACGCCTGCATCCTGACCGGCCCGTCGCCGATGGCCACTGCTTGAAGCTGGTTTGGATTGAAACCCTTGGCCTGCAGCATCTCCTCGGCCACCAACTGATCCGTGCCTTTGATCGTGGCCACGCCGAGCTTCTTGCCCTTTCAATTGCTGAACTTCTTTGATGTCGGGCCGCACCATGACATAGTAGGGGCCCTTTTTGAGATGGATAAGCACGAGCTTCATCGGAAAGCCCTGGAGGATGCCGCGAAACGTGCTGGTAAACGGCGTGGCGAAGGAGACATCGCCGTTGACGACCGCCGTTGCCCCGAGGCGAGGATTCATCTGAATGATCTCGACCTCCAGCCCTTCGGCTTTGAAGTAACCTTTTTGCAACGCCATATAGAGCGGCATGGCCGAGCTGCTGCGGCTCGCGTAAGCGATACGCACTCGCTGCGGTGCGTCGGCGCTCCATCCTTCATTGCCTGCGCCGGGCAAAGTCCCGGTACAAAAAAGCAACCCCAGAAAATAAAGCGCTAGTTTTCCTGTATTCATTTGTCTCGCCACCTTTATCGAACGCCCTTTTCCTTTTCGCTTCCCCCAACTTAAATCGCGTAAAACTTCCGCGGATTATCGTAGAGAAGTTTCTGTCTCAGCTGCGGCGAAATATCCTCCCGAACGTTGATCGCATTGACAAACTGGTCTTCTCGGGATGGATCGCTGTGCGGATAGTCCGAGCCGATGAGCAAATGATCCTCGCCGGTGTATTTGGCAATGTAGGGAATGTCTTCGTCCGCTTCGCAAGCGATGTAGAGCCGGTACTCGTGGAACAGATCAGCGCTCGTGCCATACCGCCATTTCTCTTTCAGGAGCCGGCGCAAGATATGGATCAGAAACGGCGTCCAGCCGGCCGCCGCTTCGATGAAGCCGAAGCGCAGTCCGGGAAACTTTTCAGGGATTTTATTGGCGACGATGTCGCGAAAAGCCAACAGCGGCATCACCCGCGTATGCCCGAAGGTGTGATTGCGCGAGATGTCGAACATCTCGAGTATCTCCTTCACGCCGCAGCCGGTGTGAACGCAGATAGATAGGTTTTGTTTTTGCGCTTCTTCGTAGATTGGAAACAGATAGGGATGATCCAGAGTGTGCTCTCCTTCGATGCCGCGAAAAAAAACTCCCACCGCGCCGTTCTGTTGTGCGAAACGGATTTCATCAATGGCGTCCTTCATGGACTGAAACGGCAATACCACCACCCACTTGATCTGCTCCGGCGCCGCGGCCCATGCGGCGGCGAGAAATCGGTTATAAGCGCGGCAGAGTGCGAGCTCCAGCCCGGCATCGTTGGTGTTGTAGACCAGGAACAGGGTCGGATAGACGATTTGCACGGCTGTGTTCAGCTTGTCCATATCCGCGAGACGGTTCTTGATATCTGTCATCTCCCGCGTGCCGACGGTGGAATCTCGGCGGCCGGCCTGGACGCTTTGCGCCGAGGGCGTGACCAGGGCGAAACTCCCCTTACCTGCAGGCTTCGGATAGATCTCACCGTCGATCAGCCAGAAAGCGTCGCGGTTGCCATACCAGGTATCGCTGGGAACCTTCAGCATGATGGGCCGGCGCGGCAGAAAATCCGGCTCCAACATCTTCCACATCGCCTCGCCTTCCGAAATATGAGTATCGGCGTCGATAATACCGTTCATGATTAGCCTCCTTTTGCGTTAAAGAAAATTATGACTTCGTATGCTCGATCATTCAAATCGGAACGGTGGAAGCTCGTATAGCAAATAGCCCATAACGCGATAGTTGGTTTCTCGCTCCCGCGACACCGGTACTTGCACCCCTAGGGCAATCGCCCAGTTCCCTGCCAAGGTGAGTCCTTTGCGAAGGGCGGGTGTCAGGTAGAATTGAAAATGCTTCGCGTTTTGATTGCCCCACTCGCTCTTACCGTTGAATTCCAAAAGCGCTTGCGCCTCTGTTCCTCTGCCTCGATCAAAAATAGGATAGGATAACGCCAGATTATAGAATACACTCTTGGGCGCCCGGCGCGTGACAAAGGGATATTCGAACTTTAAACTTCCCTGGCTGACAAACTCTCCCCACGCTTTTCCGCTTGCCAGGAAAGGTGAAAGAGTTGTTGTCCCTTCTCCTAACTCGCGGCGGAAGCTGCCTGTCGGTATACCGACTTCAAGTCCGCCGCTCAGAATAAAAAGAGTTTCCGGGTTGTCGTAGAGAACATATTTTGCCCCAGCCTCGATGTCTCCGACGCCTCCAACCGTCGCCCCGTTTTTCGGATCTCTGACGTTAAAAGGAATATTCAGCTCAATCTGACCGCGGGATCCGATACGTTTCTCGAAGCTCCATATGAACTGAGTGTTTCGCTGTTTATCGGGGGTTCTGCCGAAATTCCAGCTCAAGACGACCTCGTTTTCAGGATAGGCCTTTTCGGTTACAAGTGGCCTGGGAAAATTGAGATCGCCCGTTGGCCAATCTTCGGTGCAGAATGTTCTAACGTAAGCGAGTGCTAAATTGATCTGTTGTTCCGTCAGCGCCTCACGAAAAGAAGGCATCTGCTCAGAACGTCCCGCTGCCGGTCCGCCTTCGGCAACAACAAGAGCCCAGTCTCGGTCACTTTCTTCTGAATTGAATGCGCACCAGGTGAAGTCTGGGAGCTCAGCGGCGACGCCTAGGCCGGCGACCTTTCCCTTGCCATCGTCGCCGTGGCAAGAAGCACACGCGTCCGCATAAAGTTGCTTCGCTTCTTCCCAATCCTTACCCATCAGGCGTGTTGCTCCCCATCCTATGGAAGTCCCGAGCAGGAAAAGACCTAGTCCAACAAAGATGAGACTGACTCGGTTCAATGCTTCCATTAAACGGTGCCTATGCACAGTCTGAAAATCCGTCAAAACAATTTATGCTCCACAGAGAAATAGAAAAACCCCGCGAGATTGTTAACCTGCCGGTTAAGACCGATGGGTACCCCGGCACCGACCACGATTTGCAAATCTTTTTCGTTGACAACCGCCGCGCGGAATCCAGGGGATAGGAGGGGATTGAAGGTATGCACCGCCCTGCCGGTGCCATTGATGTTGTCTTGGATGACACCAAGCCACTCCAACATCAAATGGAGTCGGGGTAAGAGGGCATAGATGGCGCTGCCTCCGACCCAGGGCGAGACCAGCGATCGCTTCGGCGAAAGTTGCCCGTCGTTCATGGGAGACCGGACGTGGGGCAGATAAGTGACACCGAAGTTGGCGTGCAAAGCGAGCCGGGACGTAACTTTCTTGCTAAAAGGGCAGATTCCACTGGTAACCGACAACACCGTTGCCGGTGCCTTTATCACGGTTGCCGGTCGGGAGAATCAAGCTAAATCTCGGCGCGAACGCAGGCTTGCCGGGCCCTTCTTCGAGCGCTTGATAGCGGTAATTTAGAAGGATATCGCCGATTCCGTATTGGCGTTCTCCTTCATTGATCAGGTGATAGGACAGCACGGTGTAAGAAAATTGGTGATCCTGCCCATAGATCGGCCATTCCTGAGTGAAGGCAAAGGCCCAACCGCGCTGCCTTGGGTCATTGCTATAGACCGCCTGAAATATATGCTGCACCACGCCGGGCTCTTGATTGTAGGCTTCTTCGATCAAAAAACTGTTGTCTTCGATGACTTCGATCGGCTCTTGCTGGGCCGACACCATTGTCCTAAAACGAGCGATCAGAAAAACTGCCATGACGCAGACTTTGACGATCTTTCTTGCGCTCATCGTTTCCCGCATTCTATTGATCGCATCACCGGTTTCAGGGAATGAACCGCAGATCCAATAGCTGTTGCACCGTCATACTTTTGGCTTTGGGATTTTCTTTTGCTGCGGCATCGAGCACGACCTCCATGCCCTTCAACGTCGGTTTGCCGTCGTCTGGCGTGGCGCGCAACGAGCCCTCATATACGACCTCGGCCATTTGCTGCTCCGGCAGTTTGCTAAGCGCCATGATTTTCTTCACAGCTTCCGCTCGGTGAGTTTTGTAATACCGAACCGCTTCCACGTAAGCTTTCATGAAAGCTCTCACTGTTTGCGGCTGAGTTTCCAAATAATCCTCTCGCGCGACAAAGTTTACATGGGGAAACTCGATGCCTTTTTCGATAAAATCAAGGAGCACGCCAAAACCCAGTTTCTGTGCCACCAGGGCTTCCTCGGGGCTTAAAACCGTGGCCTGAATCGCCCCTGATTGCAGGGCCACCAGACGCGCTTGTGAGCCACCCACTTGGATGATCTGCACATCGTTGGGCGTCAATGCGAATTGGTTTAGCGCCAGTCGAACAACGTAGTCTGTGTTGCTGCCGAAGCGACTGATGCCGATCTTCTTTCCTTTGACCTGCTCGGCGCTTCGGATCCCCGAGGTTACAACGAACGTATAGGGGAGGAGATTGGTCACGCCAGCGATGATCTTGATCTTGGCTCCTTGCAGAGAAGCGTTTACAACCGGTGGCCCACCCGTCATTAACAGATCTAGACTTTTCCCGATCAGGGCCTGCAATGACAGTGACCCGCCCGGAATGAATATCAGCTCTAGATTCAATCCCTGCTTCTTGAAGATCCCAGTCTCTTGACCGAGGTAGAGCGGCGCGACACCGCCAAAACCATTGAACGCGATGCGCACCGGTGTCTGCGCGGATACTCCGACAGGAACCACCAGACAGCAGAGCCACAGAAAGAGGAATTGGAACAGTCTCTGAATGTTCATCTCACTCGTTTTCGATCTCCCCACCGGTTTGAACGTCTTGAACTCTTGGAACGACTTGAACAATTTTCGCTTCGCTAGTTCCATAGCGAAATCCCCATTCGGAGTTTCCCATGCTCGAGATCCGCCAATGCCTCATTGATTTCATCGTATCGGTACGTTTTCGTGATCAGGCTCTTGAGTTCGATCCTGCCCGCCGTCGCCATCCCGAACACTTCCTCGACATCATGGGCTTGCCGGCTCGATACGCCTGTGATGGTGATCTCGCTGGTCACGAAACGGCCGCTGCTGATGGTGAAAGGGCCGTTGCCTAGACCGCCGATAATCGTTGCGGTGCCGCCCGGTCGCGTGGCTTGGATGATCTGATCGGAGGTTTTCGGATTGCCGATGGCTTCGAATGCCTTGTCGACCCCGCCGTCGGTGAGGTTTCTAGTTGCCTGCACCGGATCCACCGTGGAAGCATTAATAACATGCGTGGCGCCGAATTTCTTGGCGGCTTCCAGCTTGTCGTCGACGATGTCCACGGCGATGATGGGATACGCGCCGAAGCAGCGCAGGAATTGAATCGTGTTAAGACCGATACCGCCGCAGCCGATGACCAGGGCTGAATCTCCCGGCTCCAGCCGCGCGCGATGCTTCACCGCGTTATAGGCCGTCGTTACGCGGCAGCCGACGATGCTGGCTTCCTCCATGGGCATTCCATTTGGAATCCGAAACGCCATATATCCCGGCACTGAAACATACTCGGCAAAGCCGCCGACATTCCAGCGGGTAACCGCGGTGCCGTCGGGTTTTCTTAGCGCCGGCGGGACAGGGCGCCTTTCACAGAGATTTTCCCGCGCCGTCAGGCAATAGCGGCAGCGGCCGCACTTGTAGCGCATGCCGATGATCACCCGGTCTCCCACTTTGAAGTCTTGGCATCTTGCCCCCGCTTCCTGGATGGTTCCCGCGACCTCGTGTCCTAGAATGGTCGGCGGGATGAAGCGGTTTCTTCCCTCGACGACTTTTAGATCGGTGTGACATACGCCGCAGGCCGCAACTTTGATCAGGACATCTTCGTCGCCGACATCAGGCATCTCCAGCTCTTCGATCTGTAAGGGCTGGCGGGCTTCAAGTAACACTGCGGCTTTCATAAAAGCTCCTTTCAGTCTTCAGCTAGTCACAGGAAGTTTAACTACGCTACCTGAAGGTTGGTCGTCAAGGGACGAATGACATCTTGACAGGGTGGAACGCACGGCGATACCGTGTCCCAAGAAAGATTCCTCGCTTTGCTCGGAATGACATTGGATTGTTTTTTCATCTCGAACGAATGGAGGATCCTGCGTTAAAATTCCGATCCCAGGGGAGAACCGATATGCCGAATAAACCGATACCCCAAGAGGTGACCGTCGATCCAAAGACAACTGCGCTCTTGGTTTTGGATCTTAATTGCCGTTGTGAGAACCCGGAGGAGCCTTGTTTTAAGCTAATCGACCCCGTGGCGAAGTTTTTGGACCGCGCACGGCAAGCCAACATGTTTATCGTGTATACCGCCGCGGATCGTTACAAAGGCACGGCGGAGGCGAGAATGCCGCATGCATTCAAACAACGAGACGACGAGCCGGTCATTTTTCCGCCCGCCTTCGATAAATTTTACAGCGGCGAGCTGCAGCCGATGTTACAAAAACGCGGCATCAAGACGGTGATCGTTTGCGGCGCTTCGAGCAACCAGGCGGTTATGTATACCGCCACCGCCGCCGTGCGGCCCTTCGGCTACGATTGCGTGATTCCGGTTGACGGACTCATCGCCCGCGGCGATTACGAACATGAATTCACCTTGCATCAGTTCACGATCCTGCCCGGCGGCGCCGCGCAAAAATTCAAGATCACACAATTCGACAAGATCAAGATTGCCTGACGATTAGCCGCGGCTCGGTGCCTCCTAAACGCTTTGAACGTTTTGAACGCGCAAAATACTAGTGCGGATAGAGTTCCTTGAAAAATCCTTCTTTGGCAAGCTGTTCCAGCGGCGCGGGATCGTAGAACTGTCGCGCATCGACTCCTTTGGCTTTGGGATTGCGCGTCGCGATGTCTTCCATGACCGCTTCCATTTCCGGGAGCGTGACCGTCGGCACGTCGCGAATGTAACCGAGCACGTAGCTCTTAAATGCGCTCGCCAGCAACTTGGTATCCGTGTTCCGCGTATATTGCCCCAGAACACGAACGGTAAAGTCGGGGTTGGCTTTTGCGTACTTGATTCCTTCAAGTGTTGCCTTGAGAAAACGATTGAGCGTCTGCGGCCGGTTTCGAATGAACGCGTCCGTGGTTACCAGCGCAGTTCCTGGATAGCGGTATTTGAGATTCGCTAGATTCATGAATTCTTTATAGCCTAGCTCCTTCGCCCGCTCCAAAGTCGGCGAGGAGATGAGCGCACCTTTTATGAGCCCTTGCTGCAGGAAGAGGAGATTTTCCGGTACGCCACCGGTTTGAATCATTTTGATGTCTTTGTTTGGATCGAGCCCCAGTTCGCTGACGGCCCTTCTTAATCCCAAGTCGGTCAACGATCCAAAGCGACTCACACCAAAGGTCTTACCTTTTAAATCTTGAGCGGTCGCCATATCAGACGTCGTCACCAAACTCATGGGGATGACGTTGATCGTTGTAGCTATCACGGTTAAATCGGAGCCAGATAGGCGCGAGAGAGCGGCGGCGGCGCCGGAGCCTTGCACGATTTGGGTGTCGCCGGAAATGAGGGTCGTTATCGCTTGCGCGCCCGCAACATAGATGATGTTTACGTCGAGGCCATACTTCTTGTAGATCCCGGCCTCTTTCGGTACCCAGGTGGTAATCGAGGTCGCCGCGATGGAGGAATAGCAAACGTTGATTTTGTCGGGCTCGGCGGCGTCAACAAAGTGATTCACGCCGGTCAATAAAAGACCCAAACCAAATCCTAGAACCAGCGTGGCCGTTGATGTCTCACGGAGCTTCATCGAACGTACCCTCCATTGTCGATTACCTTAGACAGCGTCTCTTGCTTCAACGCATTGCTGGTGACAGTAGTGGGTCAGTTTAAGGATCCACTACGTAAATCTCAGGTGTCCAGCGATTCTTCCCACTCAGCACCCATCACCCAAGCAAGCGCTGATAACTTGCCGTTCAGCAGGCCCCACTCGAAGTCATCCCACCCAAGATTTCGCCTACCGTATTTCCGCTCAATACGCCGAGCTGCTCTCTTGGCTTTTTCCAAGATGGGCTTCTGCTCCTCGGTCAAGGACTCTTCCCCGGTCTTTATCCTGTAGAGCCAATTTTGGTGGCGGTTCCACCACACCTTGTCCCAGAACTCGCTTTGAGCCGCGAGGATCGCCTTGTCGTTGCGCCGAAGCATCATCGGCCACTCTTTCCCGGGATGGTCCTCGTCGGGTATCCACTCTACCTTGTCACCTTCCTTCGTGTACCCAATTCTGTAGCCGTTCGGCCCGACCTCACCCGGCCGCACCGGGATCTGTGGCCCCGGCACTCGAACGCGGTCTCCGTCCCAAAACCTCGTCGCGGTACTTCCGGTATTCCTCCGGCGTGATCTTGTGCCGCCGATGCAGCCGAATCAGATCGGTGATCTTGAATGCTTGGTCCAGTTTGCCGCTTCGGTTGGATGGTCGTCTCGCATTAAGTTCCTGTACTCGGCGCATCAAATCGCGGAGCAAGTGTTCGCCGCAGTTCATCGATTCCGCTGAAGCTGCCCGTGAGTGCCTTCTTATAAGTGGCGTCCTTGAAGCTCTTAAGCTTCCTGTGCTGCCTCAGGTCGATCTTGTTCGGGTCAATAGGGCGGCTAGAGAAATACAGCATCACGGGTTTCCCGGCAGCTACGAACTGGTCGACCTCCTCTACTGTGCCGGACTCAGCGACCCCAGTGCTGCTGCCGACCCTGGTCCAGAACATGCCCACCAAGATGTCGCTTCCTCGGACAATTTGGCGGTTGATAGCTTCTCTGCGGTCTGACGCCCGACTGCGGCATAGCGTGTGTTTCCCACTTGACTGGCAACAAAACCACCGACTCGGCGACCGCGTGCAGGGCATTCCAGTCGTTGACGGTTTCCGATGCTGCTTGCCGCTCTTCTGCTAAGTCGGACGGTGAGGCGATCAGTACACGGTACGTTTCTGACTTAAACGACATCGGAGTTGTTCTCAGGTGCAGTCATCTCACAACTCGGTCATTTGTAATATGACCCACCACACCTGGGTGACCTTAGAAAAGGACTTCACTAAGTCATAGACGACACAAACTCCCCCTGGTTGGGCGATCTTGCATGACATTGAGTTTACCCGGTCGCTATGGTATCTCCGGTGCAATCGAATTCTTCCGACTAAATCCCGTTTTATGATTCAAGGAATAAGCAAAGTCGGCGTGGTCGGACTCGGCGTCATGGGCTTCGATATTGCCTTTCTGTACGCCATGCAGGCTGCCAAACGTTCGTGTACGATGCCGCGAAAGCGGCCATGGATTCTGTGTCTGGACGCAGCGAGCAGACCATCGAACGGCTCAAGAGAAGGAACCGGATTTCCGATAGTGAAATAGAGAACGTCCGCAGCGGCCTCATCGCTGCGGTTCGATTGGAAGAGCTGGCAAGAATGGATCTGGTGACGGAGGCGGTTTCGGAAAGCGCAAAGACGAAGCTGGCGGTCTATCAGGCTCTACGACAGGCTGGGTTTGCAGGCATCCTCACGACCAATACGTCATCCCTGTCGCGCGCGACACTGCTAGCCGGCGTTCCCGACCGATCAAAATTCGCTCTCACTCACTTTTTCAACCCGGTCCTCTATACGCAGATGGTGGAGATCGTGAAAGGGGACATGGAAGCAAAGGGCTTCGAGAACGTCGTTGCGTTTCTCAAGGGCTTACGACGCGAACCCGTCGAAACCAAAGATATATCGGGCTTCGTTTCCAACAGCATTCTCATGTACTACGCCGTCATGGCGCTTCAGTTGCTTCAATGCGGAGCGCGCATCGAAGACGTCGATCAGACGGCAAAAGAGCTGCGGCTACTTCCCCCGTTTATCAGCTTTGACAGTTGGAAGCCTTCCATTGTCGAGGATGTCACGCAGGTGATGTTCGAGCTCAGGGGCGATGAATTTCTGCGCTCTTCGAAGCTGCTCACCGCCTTGGCAAAGGACAACCCAAGTTCTACATGGATCAAAAACCCAATCCGGAAATCTACCGACTAGTCGAAGCCCCCAACCGTGACATAGGCCCAACGAGCATCAAGCGTGCGCTAAAAACCGTCATCCATGTGGCGGCGGCGAGAGTCGTCGAGCTTGGAGAATCGCCGGCTACCGTGGACTTTATCGCTACGGAGGGAGTAAAAATTCCTCAGGCGCCGTTGAAAGAAATGGACAGCCTTGGGGCCATGGCTGTACTTAAAGAGTTATCGGAGCTTAACCAAGAGATGCCGGAGATATCTTTGACGCCGCCCGAGCTTCTCACCGTCATGGCTGGTGAAGGACAATCCTTTTACATGAGTGACCGTCCCAATCCCTGGTTGCTATCACAGGTAAAGCCGCCAACCGTTCATGCGAGCCATTGACGTCCACGTTCATCCGAGCACGCGCGGTCTGGACTGCGACGCGTGTGCTTATTTTAGGAGAGAGCTGAACGAAGTTCCCACCACGGAGGAAAAGTTCGCCGAGTTATTTGTCACGCAGCAGGTCAAAGCGCTGCTTATCGGCTGGCATCCTTCCACCGTGGAGAACGGAAACCGAAACAGCAACGAGCATGTCATTGAGCTGGTTACAAAGTATCCGGCCGCGTTTGCCGGAGTCCTGGCATCGCTAAACGTGGGATCCCAGCCTTTGGCGGAACTTATCCAACAGGCCGAGGGGCTATTAAAAAATCCCGCAGTCAAAGGCTTCAAATTCCACCCACCGGATCAAAATTTCTACCCCAACGATAGAAAGCATTATGGTTTGTGGGAAACGCTGGAGGCGGGGCAGAAGCCGGTCATGTTTCACACCGGATTTACGGTTCTGGGAGCCAATCAAGATGGCGGCAAGGGAATCGGCCTGGATTGCGGGCGGCCGATTCATCTCGATACACTGGCACGAGATTTTCCGCGTCTGAAAATTATCGCTGCTCACCCGGGCTGGCCCTGGCAAGAGGAGCTTATCGGCGTGGTCACGCACAAGAAGAATATCTGCGTGGATACCTCCGGCTATTTGGCGGAGCAGTTGCCGGAGCTTTTTAAAAGAGCGATCGGCGGGCGTCTCCAGGACAAGGCGCTTTTCGGCACCGATTTCCCCTATGTGGATCTGGAGAAAGCGTTAATAAGCTTCGACAAGCTGGGGCTGAAAGATCCGGTGAAAGAAAAAATTCTTATTGCGAACGCGCGCGCGTTGTTTGCTCTTTGATTGCGGCGGGAGAGTCGTGGACAAGGTCTGATGGGGGAGTTGGAGAAAATCAGGAGTACCGCTTTCGCGGTAATGACGACTGGGAAGCAGCGACTTATTCAATAAACCGAGCAGACGATAAATCGGGTAACACGATTGGAGATCGAGATATGAAAATTTGTAACGTTATCTTGATCGTTGTCGTTTCGTTTTTCTTTCTTCGAGCGCCAGTAGCGGAAAGCGCGAGTCTAACCCCGATCCGGGTCGGCTACCCCTCACCCAGCGCTAACTTCTACCCTCTCTTTGCAACCAAGGAAGCAAATCTCTTCGAAAAGCACGGCTTCGAGCCCGAAATGATCTACGTGCAAGGGGTCCAGTTGATTGCTGTCCATGTGGCGGGCCAGCTCGACTTTTCGTCGGTTTCCGGCCTGGTTTTTCTGCAGGCGTCGGTGGAAGGCTCGGACCTTATTCTCGTGGCTAGCTCCAATGACAGCCAGCCCATGAAGCTCATGGCCCACACCGGCGTTACGGGCTCTGCAGACCTCAAGGGAAAAACCATAGCGGTCACGCGCTTTGGCTCACTGACCGATCTTCTGCTTCGTCCCGTACTGAAAAAATGGGGACTCGATCCGCAGAAAGATGTGAAGCTGCTGCAGATCGGACGATTGCCGGATATGGTGACGGCCATTGCGCAAAAGAAAGTGGATGCGGGCGTTATTTCTTTCCCCAATTCCTTGCAGGCCGAAAAATTGGGCATCAAGACGATTCTGGACTTTGCCGACTCTGGTTTGGATATTCCCTCTACCACAATAGTGGTGAGCCGCAAATACAGCCAGTCTCACAGGGACATGGTCCTAACATTTCTCAAGGCCTATGTTGAAGGGACTCGCCGCCTGCTAACGGACAGAGAGTTGGGCATTAGGGCACTGAGAAAATACGGCGGCGTCGAGGACAGGGAGCTGCTCAACACGACCTATGATCTTTTCACCACCCGCTATACAAAAAAGGTCCCGAAGATCAACCCTAAAGCGGTGGAAACCGCGTTGAGCCTACTCGCCGAGAACAATCCGAAAGCCAGAGGCCGCAAAGCGGAAGAATTCATGGACTCAAGTTTTATGGACGAGTTGGAAAAGACCGGTTTCATCAAGTCGGTGTGGCCATGAACCGGGAGGATCAGACTTGCAACTCAAAGAAGTCTCTTTCTTCTGATAAGGTTAAGAAGACAGAGAGTTGGGTTGGCAAGAGAGGAGAATCCTTTAGATGGCGGAACTAGCACGCACAGCATCACAGGCCTATCTGGAAGTGGCGGCGGCTCATGGCGTCGATTACGTTTTCGGCCTACCCGGCACCAGCGGTCAGGAATTTATTGGCACGATCGCGGATCAGGAAAAAATTCGCTTTATTCTCGCGCTCCATGAGACCTGCGTCGTCTCTATGGCCGATGGTTATGCGCGAGTCACAGGACGGCCGAGTCTGGCCCAGTTGAGCACGCTTCCCGGCACCGCCAACTCCGTGGGCGCGCTTTACGATGCTTACCGGGACCGATCTCCCGTCGTGCTGACCTCCACCAACGTTGACACCCGGATCGTCGGCCGGGATTCGCATACCGAGGGAAAAGATCTCGTCGAGCTGACCAAGCAGTTCACGAAATGGAGCTGCGAGGTCCACCGCGCTGACCGTATTCCGGAAATATTGAATCGGGCGTTCAAAGTTGCTTCGACGCCGCCGACCGGTCCGGTTTATCTCTCTCTTCCCAGTAACCTTCTCGGCGAGTCGATCAGCGTGCAAAATCCAGCTGTGGAACGGTCTCGCATCGTTCCTCGTATGGCGGGTGATCCGGACGCGCTGAAAGACGCAGCCAAATTGCTTGCCCAGGCCAGGCGACCGCTTATCGTCGGCGGAAGCGGCGTGGCCAAGGCGGGTGCTATCGAAGAGCTTGTCAAACTAGCGGAGATGGTAGCGGCACCGGTGGTCATGGAACCGCGTTATTCTTTTCTGAGCTTTCCGACGACGCATCCTTACAGTTTTCAGATCGCGGAACGACAACCGACGTTCAACCTTCCCGTCTGGGGCGAACCGGATCTCATTTTTGCCATCGGCTGCCGGTTGATCCGAGAGTACCGCTACATTCCCGAACCCGTGATTAAGACCGAGACCCTTTGCGTTCATATCGAGGAAGATCCCTGGGAGATCGGCAAAGTGTTTCCCGTCGATTTGGGAGTCGTGGCCGACCCCAAGAGCGCTTTACGTTCCCTCATCGAGATCTTTCCCATATTCTCCGAGCAATCCAACGGTAACCGAAAAACGGAACGAATCGAATGCCTCCAGAAGGCCAAGGCTCAGATCAATGCTGAGTTGGAAAGTCGAGTCAAAGCAGGTTGGGATGCAACGCCGATCAATGCGGCGAGATTAATGCGCACTATGGACAAGCTCATCGACCAGGATGCTTTGATTGTCAATGAAAGCCCCACGAGCAAAGACATTCTCATGGCCAATTTCCAGTTCACTTCCGCCAGATCCTATTTTTCCAACTCCTCCGCGGGCCACCTGGGATGGGGACTTGGCGCAGCCATCGGCGCCGCGCTGGCTTCTCCTAAACGGCGTGTGGTGGCTTGCCTGGGGGACGGCAGCGCGATGTTTGGTATTCAAGGACTGTGGACGCTGGCCAAATACCGAGTCCCGCTGCTTGTAATTGTCTTTAACAACCGGGCGTACATGGCGGTGAAGAACCAATTCCGCGGGCCGGAGGAGCGCATCAGAATTGCCGCAGAGATGGGTGCGGAGCTTGTGGGTCCTGAGATAAATTTTTCCCGGCTGGCGGAGACCTTCGGTATTTTTGGTCAACGGGTAGAACAGCCGGAGGCCATCGAGCCGGCATTGAAACGGGCCCTCGAACAATCCGGACCGGCAGTTTTAGACGTCGTCATCAACCAGAATACGAGGAAAGATTAGCCGCAAAGAACGCATAGAGCGCAAATTGTATCGATCAGAGGACTCATCGGGGAGGCGCTGAGCGCGCAGACTAAAGAGTTCTTTGTTTTCATCTCTGCGAACTCTGTGCCTCTGCGGTGAAAGGCTTTCACAAAGTGCTGCAACCATAAGGAACAAGGGGGTAGATATGAAACAGGATGCCAAAGAGGCTTTCAAGAAAACCGCGCTCGGTGCTCAAAACACCGCCTACGACATCATCGCGAAATTGGATCCGGAATATTTCGAAAAACTCAAAGGGCTCTATGTGGACGGCACTTTCGGCAGGGAAGGCGCCTTGCCGAGAAAGACCAAGGAGCTGATCATGATCGGTATTACCTGCGCATTGAATCGTCCGCGCGGGGTGCGCCTGCACTGCGAGAGAGCGCTGGCTTTGGGAGCGAGCCCCAGGGAAGTTCTCGAGGCCGTGGAGGTCGCAGCCATCCCCGGCGGCATGCCTGGTTTGTGGTTAGGAGTCGAAACGCTGCAGGACATTCTCAAGGTAAAAGAGATAGAGTTTAAGTGAGTTTTATTAACCCACTTCGCTGACAGCTTGAACGGCCTGAACAGAGCGAAGCGGTTGAACGAATTGAACCCGGCATGTGAAACACATGAGTGATCATCATCCAGGCCCTCTCGATGGCATCCGAGTTCTCGACCTCACCCGGGTTTTGGCCGGTCCTTACTGCACCATGTTTTTGGGCGACCTGGGTGCCGAGGTCGTCAAAGTCGAACAGCCCGGTGTCGGGGACGACACTCGCGGCTGGGGTCCGCCGTTTGCCGGCGGAGAGAGCGCGTACTTTCTTTGCATCAACCGGAACAAGAAGAGCGTTACCGTCGATCTCAAATCGAAGGAAGGCGTCGCGCTCCTTCGGCGGCTCGCGGAGCGCGCCGATGTGCTGATCGAAAATTTTCGCCCGGGAACAATGGAGCGCCTCGGCTTGAGCGAAAAGGAATTACGGGTAGTCAATCCCAAGCTTATCTACGCTTCCCTTTCCGGCTTCGGCGCGGACGGTCCCATGAGTGATGCACCTGGTTACGATCTGATTGTTCAGGCCTGGGGCGGTTTGATGAGCATCACTGGGCAGCCCGACGGCGAGCCCACTAAAGTTGGGGTCGCGATCATGGATCTGGTCGCCGGCTTGATGTTGGGCAAGTCGATTACCGCCGCGCTTTTCGCTCGTGAAAAATTAGGCGCCGGGCAAAAAATCGATACGTCGTTGCTCGAAGCAGAGGTGGCGTCATTGATCAATGTGGGAAGCAACTACCTGCTCGAGGGAAAAATCCCACAGCGGTGGGGCAATGCCCACCCCAGTATCGTCCCTTATCAGAGCTTCAAGACCGCGGATGGCTATTTGGTAATCGGGGTCGCCAGTGAAGGCATCTGGAGGCGCTTTTGCCAAGCGATTGGGAGAGCTGAATTGGCCGACGATTTACGCTTCGAAAAAAACTCAAACAGAGTGGAGAACAGGTCCTCGTTAATCGGTTTCCTCGGCGAAATTTTTCTGGGTCGCAGCACTGGCGTATGGTTGCAGCTTTTAAACGAAGCGGAAGTTCCCTGCGCGCCGGTCCAAACCGTCGATCAGGTCTTTAAAGCTCCACAGGTACTGCATCGAGAAATGCTAGTCGAGGTGGATCATCCCACGGCGGGCACAGTACGCATGGCCGGAATCCCCGTAAAATTCTCGCTCACTCCGGCGTCGATTCGCTTGCCGCCGCCGCTGTTAGGTCAGCACAACGAAGAAGTGCTGGCATCGTGGCTTGGAATGAATGATAAGGAAATCTCCGAGCTAAAAAGAAAGACTGTCATATGAAAGGTATCACGTTCGAAGGCTTCCATTCCGGCGATAAGTTTGAAACCGGACGGCGGACGATCACAGAGCACGACATCATGCAGTTCGTTACTCTCGTCGGCCTCACCGAGCCGCTATTTCTAGACATGGAATACATACGCAAGGAAAGTCTCTTCGGTGAGCGCATCGCGCCGGGCAGTTTGACGTTCGGCATGGCCGAAGGACTGACCGTGCAGACGGGCATCATTCACGGCACCGGCATGGCGTTCGTCGGCATCGACCGTATGAAACTTTTTGGCCCCATTAAAGTCAACGATACAATTCAAGTCGATATCGAAGTTCTCGACACGAAAGCGGTGCCGGCGCGGGGTGGAGGTATTGTGCGCTACCGGCAATGGGTCAAGAACCAGCGCGGCGAGACGGTCATGGAATATGACGTAGCGCGGCTGATCCGCGGCGCGGCGCAGGAGAAAAAGTAAACGGTAAGGGGTAAAGGGTTAGGGGTAAGGAGACTGTTCGCGCCTCACTCCTCACCCCTTACGCCTTACTGGACTCATTACAGCGAACCAAACATGGAGCCAAGTGAGAAAACGATGAATGACACGCAAGTCAAGTTTGGCGTTCTGCTACCCACCCGGGAGGCCGTCATCTCGGGCCGATCCGATCCCTCAGTTCTCTACCAGTTGGCTGAACGCGCCGAAGTGTTGGGGTTCCATTCGGTTTGGGTGGGCGATAGTCTGACCGCTCGACCCCGAATTGATGCGCTCACGACTTTGGCCGCCGTGGGCGCTCGCACACGGCGGGTGCGCCTGGGTACGGCGATTTTTCTAGCGGCCCTCAGGCATCCCATTCTGCTGGCATATCAGCTCGGCAGCTTGGATTGGATGACCGGCGGTCGGGTCGATCTCGGCGTGGGTTACGGTCGGCCCAAGGAACCGACACAGGAACATGAGTTTGAAATCTTAGGCCTCGCGTCCGGGGCGCGGATGAAGATGAGCGAAGAGCTGGTTCACGTAATGCGCCGGCTCTGGCGCGAGAACGATGTCTCTTACACCGGTACCTTTACTAATTTCAAACACGTGACATTGGAGCCGAAGCCGGTTCAAGCCGGAGGCGTGCCGATTTGGCTCGCGTCGAACAATGTCGAGCCGGGACTGCGGCGCGTGGGGCGCATGGGAGATGGTTGGCTGAACAATATCAAAAGTCCGGACGTGTACCGTGAGTGTTGGGAGAAAGTCCGCGGTTACGCCGCAGATGCCGGCCGCGCTCCGAATGCGATTCACCCCGCCATTTACTTTACCCTGGCTGCCGGTGGAAAAGAGGCTATCGTCGAAGGACAAACCTTTCTTGCCCAATACTACAACCGATCGTACGAGGCGGTGGCAAACGCCATGCTCTGCGTTACCGGCTCCTGGGATGAAGTGATCGATTGGATGGAGAAATATATTCAGGCCGGCGCGCAGACGGTGGTCCTTCGTTTCGCCGCGCGCGATCAGGTAGCCCATCTCGAAGCCTGCGGCGACGCTCTGAACCGGCGGGGCTTGCTTGCCTCAACTTAATCTGGTTCTAGATTCGTTCTGTCGTTTTGATAGCCACGGGTCATCGGAAAGTTTGCGCAAGCAGCGAAAAGTTTGACGTATTGCAGTGCAAAGGATCACGCTCTGCCGGCCTGGAAACAGCTTGACAGATCATGGCATACGGTGAAATAAGCAGTACGCTCCTATATCTCCCAGCCGAACAGGGTTGGGTATTAATCTCGATCTCACTTCCCTAGCCTGATTCGGTTTGCGAGGTTTCGCATTTAGACATGGTCGACGTGAACTGATTAGAGTGGATAGCATGGAAAAGTTTTCCCTGATGGGTGAAGAAATTCTGACCATTCGGGAAGTAGCCGACCTGCTAAAATTGCACCCGAAGACCGTCAATAAGCTTGCCAATTCTGGAAGGTTGCCGGCTTACAGGATTGGTCGGCAGTGGCGATTTCGGAAATCGGAAGTCCTAAAACTCTTAGAGAAGAAAGATGCCTAAGCGCGGCCGACGAACTGATAAGGGAAAAGCTGTATCGGGCGGATAAGGTGATTAAATGAATTTTGAATTTGAAGTGTGTCGGGACGGAATTGAAGGGAATTGACGTGTCGTCCAACTCGGTCGCTTGACAACTACGATCGCCGAAGGTGCGGATTCGCGGCGAGAAACTTGGCTGGCGATTGGATGTTGATCGACCGGTAGCGGCCGATAGACAACAGGTCCTTATCACCAGAAATGATGACTCGTGCCTTTCCTGTGATGGCGCATTCAAGAAACTTGTTGTCCGAGGGATCACGCTCAACAACGCGCAAACGTCTCCGGGGATTAACCACTTCCACATAAGGGAGAAGTTCCTCTTCGGTTAAACTTTTAATCTCGGTTTCCGAGAGCTGGAATTTGGGGTAGCTGAGAACACGCAGGTATTCTTCCAAGATGCCGCGAGAAAGTAGGACCGTAATCGCGCATCTTTGCCAGAGTGGAACAAGTTCAGAGGAGATACCCGTGAAAAGCAGAGCCGATACCAGGACGTTGGTATCCAAGACGACACGCACTAACGATTCCTAGCCCAGCGGATAGCAGCGTCGACATCCTTTTCGGTCAGCCCAAGGGCCTTCATCTTGCTCCGCACCCTTTCCAATTTTGTGCCCTTGGCTTCGATCATCACTGGTTTGAGTACGATCTCCTCACCCTGGAGACTGACCTCAAAGTAGTCGGTGCTGGGAAGTTTCTCGATGATCGCTTTCGGTAGCGTGATTTGGTTTTTGACGGTCTTTTTTGCAAGCATATCTTAATACCGTGAAGTAAGGATACCTTACTTCCTGCTTTTGTCAATCACGGGGAGGATCATGGCAAAAAGTGTCTAAGATTCCATCCAACGTGCTTGCACGGGCCGGTAAGTGATTTGATAGAACCGGAAAAAAGCAAGTGGTCAGCGGGAAGCGACGGTTGTTGAATCTGAGATTGTCGCGTTCATTCAGGAGGAGTTTACAATTTTTGGTGTGGGTGAGCAGGTGACAGAGTAATGTTCGAGGGACGTGTGCTTGTGAAGTCGCTAATTGATTTTCGACGGGAAAAAACGCATGAATAGGGCAGTAACAATACGGATCAGCGTCAGAAGGGAGAACATATGGCTCGACTCAAAGGGCTTTATTCAATGCTGTTTTTGACTGGGACCTTGGGGGTGCTATGCAGCTCGGTTTTATGGGCGGCTGAAGGCATTATTTCGAAAGTTCCCGACTCATCTGGAACGTTTTGTAATCTGAAGTTTCCGGCAATTAAAGAAGATAGCCTTACCTCAGATCGACCGGAACTTAAGGATCCGAACGATGGCGATATTGTCGACTTCTACGGGGCTTGCGACCATGACCCGTTGGGGAAAGAGGAAGTCCAACGGCAAAAAGGAGATATACAGCGAGAAAAGCATCGACAGTTTGGCGATCAATGAGGGAGGAAATAGAGGCGGAGCTTAGAGGCGGCACGGCTATCGGTTTTTCTGGATCACCGACCGGCACTTCATGACCTACCGGAAATAGCCGAGCATTTCCTTGTTGTATTTATTGTAAACAGCGCTCGATGCCGGCTTAATGACGAATAACTTACGCCCCTCCATCAGGCGTGGCGGGTTCGGTAGGACATCCTTCCGAGCGGGAATCCGGCTCAGGGTTCTCATAAACGTTTGCCCTTCGGCAGAAAGAATGAAGTCGACATAGAGCCGCGCCGCTGCCGGGTGAGAGCTCTTCGCGGTGACGGCGATACCGATGGGATAGACGAACCAAGGATCGAGAGGCACCCAGTCGATGGGCGCTCCGGCTTTTTTGAACTCCTCCACGCCGGTGGGATACTGGGAGACCAGCAACGGAAACTCACCGGCCAGCATGAGCTGATTCATCAATGAAGAGCCGATCCGCGCTTGGATATTTTGCTTGCTCAGTGCTCCCATGTACCTGTGGCCCTTTTCCTCCCCCATCATCTGCAACATCGCGAAGTACCACTCCGTGTGGCTGAGCACGAAACCCATCTTGCCTTTCCATTTCGGAAGTAGCAGGTCCTGATAACTGGTCGGCACCTCGTCGGGCTTCAACATGCGAGTGTTGTAAGCGATGGTCAGGGCATTGAGATACATCCCGTTCCAATATCCGTCCTTGTCTCGGAGAGCTTCGATATAAGCTTCCCGCTCCGGGGAGTAATATCGGGCCAGCAGGCCTTTCTCCAGCAAGTTCATGATGGGGAAAACGCTGGATTGATAAACATCGGCGAGATAGGTGCCGGTGCGGGCTTCGAGCAGATACTTGCTCAAGAGCGCGTCCTTACCGCTGCTCAAGAACTCCATATTGATGAACGGATATTTTTTCTCGAAGCCGGCCTTCAATGCTTTAGCATCCGAGGCGTTGGACGAGACGTAAACCATCACCTTGCCTTCCTTCTTCGCGTCCTCGATGAGCTTTGGCCGATCCGTCAATGGGCTCTGGGCGCAGATGACTCCGGCTAGGCAAAAGATCCCGTGAAGGACAAGAGTCAATGAAATGATTGCTTTCATAGAGTTTCTCCTCGAAATGCGCTTATCAAACTTCAAATAGGTTGCGGCTACGGGGCACGTCTTTCGCAGTTGATTCTATCTGCAAAGATTTTCTGGCTGAACTGAGCTGCGTATAACTCGTGCGCGCAGAGGTTGTCAAACTTTCATCCGGTTTGCTGTCCCCTTCGGAAGAGACTAAGACACTTGGGCACCGCGTTTAGCCATAACCTTGACAACCCATCGGGAACTTCATATGGATGGGCCGTTTCTAGAACTATGTTCAATAAACCGAAACAACGACCGCCTCCTTCTTGGGAAATTGCCACTTCCTTAGATAAAGCATGTGATGTCCTGAGCTGCTTTACCACGTTGAAGCCCGCCTGGGGAATCTCCGAGCTCTCCCGCAACCTCGGTATTCCCAAGAGCGGTATTTTGCGGATCGTAAAGACCTTTGAAAAGGGCTTCCTGAGACGCAAAGCGCCTTCATGATTTAGGCTATCGAGAACAACGGCTGGGCGGCACATAAAATCTTATGTGAGAGGCGATTCACTGGACCTTCCGACGTGTTGTTATCTAGTAGCGCATTGGTTGCCTACCGCAATGTGCTAAGGTCGATGAGATCTCCGCTTGCAGGCTGCTCAAAAAGGTCTCAGAGGCAAGGCGCGCGAAGATCGATGAGCGGAGGCGTACTCTTTTTACGTTAACGCGAAATCGGTCGAGCGCAACGAAGCATATGAGTCTTTTTCAGTGGCCTGCTAGGAGGAAAGAACGTGGCATTGATAATTGAGTTAGGAAAGAAAAGGTCGGTACAAGAGGCCAGGGCCATGGTCGATGAACTTTATCGACAGGTGCGCGATCGCTGGGAAGCAAAAGTAAATCTGACTCCCTTCATGCAACAATTGGTGGCGGGCAGGCTGCCGCTGAAAGTCCTGCAAACGTTTTTTCGAAATTGGGGCGCCTATACCATCGAGATCAACACCTTGACCGCTTGCACCTATCACAAGAATCTAACCTTCTTTAAGGTCCATCGTGATCTGATGGGGCCGATCGGAGAGAAGATCGCCGACGAATTCATCCATCCGAAACCTCCTGGCCATTTTCTAGTCATGCTCCAAACGGCCAAAGCCTTTGGTCTGACGGAAGAAGAGATTTTTTCAACACCGATGCTTTCGGAGTTTCGCGCCAAGATCGATTTCATGCGCAGCATCGTCTACGAAGGGACCGCGGCGGAGTGGTACGCGTCGGTGACCACGGAAGAGCAGATCGGCTACTGGTCGGCGGTTTGTTACCAAGCTCTGACAACCCATTATGGCTTTGACCGGGAAAAGGCGACTTACTTCGCAACCCATGTCGAAGCGGATTTGGGAGAACATGAAGAAGGAGTCATGGGCCATGCGAGTTTCAACCGGACCGCATTGCAGCGGCTGCTCGAAAGCGGAATGGCGGACGAACGGCCGACTTATGGGCTTGAATACTGCGCGATGACTTCCGTGGATCTTCATGGCGTCATGTTGCGGGCCGCGATGGAAGAAGCTCAAAGGAGCTAATACGCACTATTGACGTAAGAGTGACCGAGCAGCGAGCCTCTCCGTCGCGGGCAATGTAAAGTTTCGAGTTCCGAGTTTAAAGTTCCGGGTTCTAACTCGAAACCCGAGACACGAAACCGGAAACTCGGAAGTGAGGCACCAGGAGTCAGAGGAATTGATGGTTTTTGTGAAGCTGTCGCTTGTTTTGGTTCTGCTGCTAGGGATTTTCTCAGGGTCTCCGGCGCAGGCACTCGAGCGGATTCGTATCGGTCTCTCCGTGCGCAATGTCGTCTTCCTGCCGTTTTACTATGCGCAGGATAAAAAGATTTTCGAGAAGCACGGGCTCAACGCTGAGCTGATTCAGATAAGAAGCGACCTGCAGGTCGTCGGGTTGGTTTCCGGCGAGATCGATTTTACGCCGGTGATCGGACCGACGGTGTTTGCCATCGCCAACGGCATGCCGCTCAGGGCCACCGCGGTATTGTATAAGGCGCCGCTTTTCTCGCTCGTAAGTCCTGCGACGGTTACCAATATTAAAAACTTGGAAGGAAAGCAGGTTGCCGTGTCCAGGCTGGGATCCGACAGTCACCGTTACGGGGTCATGATGATGGAAAATAGCGGGGTGGATCCAAAAAAAGTGACCTTCATTCAAACCGGCAATACCACTGTCAGTCTAACTGCCTTGCAGCAAGGTTCCGTTGCTGCGGCAGTGCTCAGCCCGCCCTTCACCGGTACCATGGTGGAAAAGGGTTACAGGATTTTAGCCCGTAGCAGATTACTCATCGAGATCCCGTGGATGGGGATGGTGACCAGCAAGCAAAAGATCGAGACGCAGCCCGAGTTGGTAAGAAACGTTCTGCGCTCCATACGCGAGGTGGCGGCCAACATTCGTCGCGACAAGGCAGGAGTGGTGGCCTACATCGAAAAGAATTTCAAAGTGACCCCTAGTGTTGCCGCGGAAGCCTATGAAGATATCAATGGCGTCATTGTCGATGGGTTGGTGATGCCCGAAGAGCAGCTCAAGAGTTACCTGGACAACGCGAGCAGCCGGGGCGAGATCGCCAAGCCCTTGACTGTCGGGGATGTCTTCGATCTCTCGCTGATACGAAGTTTGAAGTGACCCTCGGAAATCGCACGGGGATGATCGTTGATCACATATAGGGAACCTAGGTGTTTCCAACGGATGGAACGTTGGAACTTTTGTAAGGGCCGGAACGATGTCTTAGCGCTGTCGAGGAGGAAACTATCTCATGGTCATGGTGGAAAAAGAGCAGCACTTGAAGATGCGAATGGAGCACATCCGCTTCGGCAAAGAAGAATTAGAGCGGCGCCGGAAGTCTCCCGTGCATATCCCCGCCGAACATGTGGCGGCGCAGCTCAAGGACCACTATCACGTCTACATCGTCGATCCGCGGCTTGGATTCAATCAGAGAACATTTCGCTTTTGGATCAACTATCGCGCCTTGGGCGAAGAGATGGAGTACAGCGGCAAGCAATTGGGTCATCGCCACACGGTGGAAGCGGTGATCTATATCCATCAAGGTCACGGCTATAGCGTCATCGACGGCGTCAAATACCCCTGGGAAGCCGGGGATCTGATCTGCGTGCCCGTGTTCGCTTGGCACCGGCATCATAATGAGAGCCAAGAAGATTTGATTTATTTTGCGGCGACGACCGGTCCCTTTTCCATGGCGACGGGCATCGCGCTTTACGAAGAGGAGAACTACCCGGAGTATTGGGTTTTCGCGCAGAAGGGTGAAGAGGCGATGAAGACCCTGATACCCGGCGGCGCGGAAGCGCCCCCGGGCGGCAAGGTCGATCTGGATCAAAGCCGCTGGAAGCCGCAGGGTTCTCGCAGCAACGGCGAGCCGACGTCGGCGGAGATTTATTTCGATCAGCTCAACTTCGCGCAAGAGGAAGAAAAGCGGCGGCGGGCAGGAAAAGTTTTGGTTAAGGCTAAAGACCTTAAATTCCAACCTACCCCGATGGGACGGGTGGCGTACGGCGTTGATACAAAGCTGGGTTTCCATGTAAAAGTTCTCGGCACTTTGTTCGCTGAAATCCCGCCCGGCAAACGGTCCGGCGCCCATCGCCATATCTACGAAGAGACGAATTACATAATCTCAGGCCAGGGCTACAGCATCATTGAAGATCAGAAATATGAGTGGAAGAAAGGCGATACGTTGGTCATCCCGGTCTTTGCCTGGCACCAGCACTTCAACACGGGAAGAGAAACGGCGCGCTTCCTGGTTCACACCAATCGTCCCTGCATGGAAAGCACAGGCTATATCCATACCCAGCAAGGCGAACCCGCGGACTATGAGTAAGAGATAGCCGAACCATGGCGATAACAACCCACGAACATCATGGCCATGAGCACGATGGCGCGGTGGGACCGCACACCCACTTGACCAGCGTTGGCATCGATATCGGCTCCTCAACGTCGCATCTGATGTTTTCTCAACTACTCATCGGCTATCCGTCGCTGCATCAGCGGCGGCCCATGGTATTGGATCGCCGGGTGATTGCGCGCTCGCCGATTTTGCTCACGCCATTTACCGGCGATTGGAACATCGAGGCGGGCCCGCTCAAGGAGCTCGTGGATGCGACGTTCCAAGACGCAGGCTTGACGCGGGAGGACATCGATACCGGGGCGGTTATCATCACGGGGGAGGCGGCGCGGCGCGACAATGCGAGAAAAATCGCCGAGTTGTTTTCCGACGAAGCCGGCCGTTTCGTTTGCGCGACTGCCGGGCCAAACTTAGAGACAATTATGGCGGCCCACGGCTCCGGGGCGGTTCTCAAGAGCCGCGAAGAAGGTCTGACGGTTCTGAACATCGATGTGGGCGGCGGAACGACGAAACTGAGCGTGATCGAGGATGGCAGGATTCGAAGCACCAGCGCGCTCAACATCGGCGCCCGTTTGTTGGCATACGACGAAGGAGAAATCTTGACGCGGTTGGAAAAAGCCGGACGGCGGTTTCTTGCCGACCTTGGATGTGCTCTGAGCATCGGGTCGAGACTTGAAGAAGATTTGCGCCGGCGTCTGGCCTCCCGGATGGCTCGTGCATTATTTGATGTCGTCGCCGGCGGGAAGCCGCCGTGGGAAGAACTCTATGTGACCGCGCCCTTGGACAATCTCCCTGAGCTTGACGGTATCCTGTTCTCGGGCGGTGTCTCCGAGTACATCTACAGCCGTGAAGCGAGTGCCTTTGGCGACTTGGGCCCTTACCTGGGCGAAGAGATTGGAAGAGAAGCCGAAAAGCGCGGCTTGCGGATCTTTGACTCCAGCGAAGGCATTCGCGCCACCGTGATTGGCGCTTCACAGTATACAGTTCAGTTGAGCGGCGAAACGATTCATGTTCCGGAAGGGGCGGATTTACCAGTCAGAAATCTGCGGGTTTTTCTGGTTCACGTGGATTGGGAATTTCCGGTGGCTGCGCGCGCCGAAACGGCCATCAAAAAAGCTCTAAGCGAGCGAGACCCGGAAGTGCGTGGCGCGCCGTTTGTTTTGGCCTTTTCATCGCCTCCGTTTTTCGGTTATGGCGCGGTGCAAGAGCTGGCCAAGGGTATCGATGATGCGCTGGCGGGCCTGCTTGCAGAGGACAGGCCGGATGTGTTGGTGTTCGAACAAAACGTAGGTCGAGTCGTGGGCGGCATAGTTTCGTCGAAATGGAGCCTTCCCTGCATTGACGAAATCAATCTATCTGAATTGGACTTCATCGATGTCGGTGAAGTAGTGGACGGAGAGGGCTTCGTTCCCGTCGTAGTTAAAAGCCTGGCTTTTGGCGTGTAGCGGTTAGCTTATGGCGTATGGCTTATGGTTCGCATGTCCCAACTATTGCCATAAGCTATCAGCCATATGCGAAGTACGTGCGCGCCTCGGCTCTGAGATCTTTTTGAGCAGCCCGCAAACATAGTTGCATGGTTAGACAGAGAAAAGTCGCTTGTGATAAAGGCTGAAATGGACGGTGAAAGGCGGTTGAATGCTATGAACCCGGCTGCAAACGGCATCGATAAAATGTGGCAAAGCTTGGTTCAAATGGCGAATGATCAATTTGATACGCCGCCGTTCAAGGGTCTCTTGAATACGAATTTCTCTCGCCAGCGAGCCCAACGGTATTCGATTCAGATGGCCTATTACGTGAAGAACCGTCGCGACTGTTGGGGCTACGTACAGGGATCAGCGCCGTTGGATATAAAACGGTTGATCTGGGAGCACGAGCAGGACGAGTTGATCGGCAAGAAGAGTGAAGGCAAAGACGATCACATTACCTTGGCGGTAAAAGAAGGCGCGGTCTTTGGATTGAGCGCCGAGGCGTTCGACGATACGCCTGTGCTCGAAGGGGGCGTTGTTTGCTTTTATTCGTGGCTGCATCTGGCGCAGCGCCCCTGGCTTGAAGCCATCGCTGCCTCGGGGATTCTGGAGATCCGCAACTCCGCCGAGTTGATCAGGGGGGGATCGCTGTCGCGGCGCATCGGAGAAAAGTTCGAGCGGGAACTTGGAATACCCATGAAGAAACAGATCAACAACGCGGAGCACATGGTGATGGATGTCGAACATGCGCATCTCTTGATGCGGGTCGCGCGTAAGTACGCGACGACGGAAGTCGACCAGAATGCTATCATCAGGGGAGCTCGAGAAAGCCTGATCATCGATCGCGTGTATCGGGGTCATCTCGCTGACATGCTCGAGGCGTTGCCTTGATCCGGCGAGGCGGGAGCCCGAAATCGCATATGGCTGATAGCTTATGGCATATAGTGGAACCAAGACCATACGCCATAAGCCATACGCCATAAGGAGGGAGTATGAGTATCGTGAGTGAACTGACAGCGACTTTGGACCAGATGGTGAATGACCAGTTTGAATCGCTGGAGTTCAAGAATTTTTTTTCAGTGCCGCTAACTATGGAGCGAGGGCGTTTTTATGTGATTCAAAACGCCTACTATACGGCCAACCGGCGCGATTGCTGGGGTTATGTTCAGGGGGCGGCTCCGCTTGAAGTGAAGCGGGTGATATGGCAGCACGAGAGCGATGAACTGGTCAACGACCCGCGCGCCAACATGGATCATTACAGTCTTGCCGTAAAACAGGGTGAAGTGCTCGGACTCAAACCAGAGGATTTCGAAAAGGCGGAGTTGCCGGCTATGGTACGGGCCTGTTTTTATGCGTGGCATCATATCGCGATCCGAAGCCACTGGCTGACCGCCTATACGGCGTCGCATATGCTGGAACGGCGCAATAACGGGCAAATCGTGAGAGGCGGCGGCATGTCCTTTCGAGTCGGCAAGAAATTCGAGAACGAACTCGGCCTCAATCTCAAGAAAATGATTTCGCTGGACGTTCACGCCGTGGCCGATACCGAGCACTCGGACAATATCTCCGTGATGTTCGAGCGCTACGTCAAGACTCCGGAGGACCGCGAATTGGTCTTGCAAGGGGCGCGCGATTGTATGGCTATCGATCGCGCCTATCGAGGGGCACTGGGGTACTATATGGAGCAGATCAAGTAGGAAGGAAATTCGAAACCGTACCCTTCCTCGATTATACCCTGTAGCGCCCCGGACTTTAGAGCGTCTTACGGATTCCAAAAAAAGCTGGCCATGGACCGCAAAGCTTTGGTATAATCGGTTTCTCTAAATACCTGACAGCATCACCACCTAAAATAGCGTGTTATCCAAAGTCCTCAAGACGAATATCGGTTTCACCCTGATTGAACTGCTTCTGGTGGTCGCTATCATCGGTCTGCTCGCGGCGATAGCGATTCCTCAATTCATCGCTTATCGGACCCGGGCCATTGACACGCAGATGAAGAGCGATTTGAAAAATGCGGCGATGGCTATGGAAAGCTACTTTGCTGAATTCAAGATTTACCCTGCCTCGGTAGGCAGCATCTCCTCCGCCGGTTTCAGGCAGACGAACGGTGTTGCGCTGGCTATCTCAGTTGTGTCCCCTTCTTCTTTCACCCTTACCGCGACTGCTCCTAACGGCTCGCAGCCGAGTTTTACGTACAATAGCGCCACCGGCACAATCAATTAATCAGGCGATGCAGTGTCTATTTCGGCGTGCGTAGAAAAAAGGTTTGTCCGGTAACGTACTTGGTCGCGTCGGAGAGCAAGTAACGAGTCAGGCCGACGATCTCTTCTTTTTTCGTCAACCCGTCCAACAACGGTGGGATTTCCTCTCTCTTTTTGAATTCTTCCGGAGTCGAACCCGCTCGAGACATCGGTGTATCGGTGGCGCCGGGGCAGACCGCGTTGACGGTGATGTCGTAGGGCGCCAGCTCGACCGCCAGTGATTTAGTAAAAGCGATGATGCCGGCTTTAGACGCGGCGTAATGCGACGCGCGCGCTTGCCCCGCGACGCCTCGGCCGGAGGCGATGCTGAGAATGCGTCCCTGCTTTTTCGGGATCATATGTTTGGCGGCTGCCTGCGAACAGAGAAAAGTTCCCTTTAGATTGATCCTTAGCACCCGGTCCCATTCCTCCTCGGGCATGTCGACTACGGGAATTCGCGTCATCACTCCGGCGCCGTTGAAAAGAACATCGACCTGGCCATATTTCGCCAGCGCCTGTTTCATCATTTCGGCGACGCTCTCCTTGCTGCCGACGTCCACCTGTATGGCTGTGGCATCGCCTTTGGCATTGCGGATCTCCGCGGCAGTTGTTCTCCGCCGCATCTTTGGCATAATCTGCAATGACGACCTTTAATCCATCGGTTGCCAAGCCACGGCAGATGTCCGACCCGATCCCGCCGGCACCGCCCGTGATGATAATGACTTTGTCCATGAAACATTTCTCCTATTCGACGTACATTTTGGATGGACGCTATCATCACTAATTGCTCTGGGTCAACAATAGCTTGAGGTCCCGGCTCTTTTCGCGTCCAAGTTTTAACATGAAGATCAAGTCGTTATTAGTTGACAAATAGTGGGCTAGCGGCTACACACCAAACTCGAAATAACAGTTTTTTATCCAGAGAAGTTCTTACGTTCACGCCAATGCCATACCAACGAGGCGACTGCGGAATTCACGACGTTGAATAAAAAAAGATTCCAGTCGACGTGCTATGGTCTTATCTTACCGTTTCCATCATAGTGGTACTCAGCGTCGTTGGAGGAAATTGCAATGAAGAATGAAACATCGAATGTCGGTCGACCCAAGTACGTTCCATTTGCTTTAACCAAAGATGTAGTAACAGAAATGTTTCCGGTGGAAACAGAACCCAAGATTCCGACGATGGACAAGCCGCTGATTATCGAAAGCGCCTGTCCTGGATGGCAGTTAGGAGAAGTGCGATTCCCGGCTGTTCCAATCGCTTTGAAAGACCAGATCAAGGAGCAAGTCGACTCTCTAAAGGCGGGCGCCGTGATTGCGCACATTCATCCCCGAGACCCTAAGACTGGGTTGGCCCAAATGAACCATGAACTCCTGGCAGAAGTTTTGGATGGTATCTTTGCTGAAGTAGGGGACTGTGTCACATTCACTGATTCCTTGTACCCGGTGCTTAACGCAGAAGTGGACTGCATCATCGGCACGGAAAGGTTATTGGAGTTGGGGCACGGCAATAAATACGTTCAGGGGTCTTTGATGGTTCCTGTTGGCCACCGTCGTAGGGGCCAGCCATCATATTTTAGCGTAAGCGGTGCAGTAGAGGGAGTCAAGTGGATGGAAGCACATGATGTAAAGCCTGTATATCAGCTGTTCGATACAAACACCCACCTCGGTTTCAAACGGCATATTTTCGATAAGAGCGTCGACAAGGTTAGGCCCCGTATCATGAATATCCAATTAGGCAAGCATGATGCCCACGTTTCTAACCAAGATCCGTGGTCGTATTTGCAGCTCATAGCTAATATGAACATGGTGAAAGCAAACATTCCTGAAAGTCTTATTGGCTTATATCCCGGCGGTCGAAACTGGCTGCCCATGGTGGCGATGGGTATCATGGCCGGGGTTGATATCGTCAGAGTAGGAATCGAAGACTGTTATTGGCTGTATCCACATAAAGATGAAATCATCAAGAAGAATTCTGACGTGGTGAAAATGACGGTAGACATCGCAACCATACTTGGTAGACGGGTTGTGACGAACGCAGGGGAAGCGCGAAGAATATTGGGAATAACATTGACTTCAAAATTGAATTGATGACCCATATAAACCTTAAGGCAAAAACGATTTATGAAAATTATAAAGGTATTGCTAGCGTTGGCTTTGTTATCCGGCATCTTTTTTGCGCCCCCAGTCTATGCGGCGGAACCACGCAAAATGATCGTTCCCTATACGCCTCTCACAGGTGCGTCAACTCCTTTTTGGATTGCCATAGAAGAAAAACTCTTCCAAAAATACGGTCTCGAGATAGGGCCGCTCTTCATTTCCGGAGGCTCCAGTGCGATCGTTCCTGCAATGACTTCGGGACAATTCGACATCGGCGCGGTTGGTGGGGGTGCTGTGGTTTTGAACCGGTTTGGCGGTGGAGATCTGATTACCATCGGCGCACAAACCGGTGTCTATACGACTGACTGTTTTGCCAAGCCGGAAATCAAATCCATTCGCGATCTCAAGGGGAAAACCATCGCGGTGACGCGCTTCGGGACTTCGACTCACTTTGCCGGATTGTCCATGTTGCGATTGGGCGGCCTCAAGCCAACCGATGTCGTTTTCATTCAGATAGGGGGCAGTCCGGAAGCCATCGCGGGACTTTCGAGCGGTAGGGTGGACGCGGCCATGCTGGGTTACCCGGCGAGTGAGGTAGCGCTGAAGAAAGGGTTTCGTCAGCTAACCGATCTAGCCAAGAACGAAGATGGAGCTTTTCCCACCACGGCGATCGCTGCTCGGGAATCGTGGCTGAAGGATCCCAAGAAACCGTGACATCGCCCTGAATTTTCTCCGCGCCTTCACTGAGGGATTAACATTGGCGAGGACAAACGCCGTCATCAGCAAAAAGGTGCTGCGCAAGTACACCCGAGTGGACGATGAGGCGGTGCTGCAAGCTACGTTTGAATATTACCGGCAGTACTTCGGCGAAACGCTCAAGGTCAACGAAAAAAGCTATGCTAATTTATTACAACTCCTCGATCATCCCAAGGCCAAGAATGCCGATCCGAAGCAATTCTTCGACAACAGCCTTCTCGAACAGATACGCGGGTATTAATTCCTATCCAAACTTCAGTTGCTGGAGGAAAAGAAGATGAAACTCATCCGGGTATCGCTTGTAACGGCATTTCTATTGGCACTCTGTTTACCGTTAATGCCGCGGAACCTCGCAAAATGACGGTTCCCTACACACCGCTCACGGGTGCCTCTACTCCTTTCTGGATTGCCATAGAAGCAAAGCTCTTCCAAAAATACGGCCTTGAGATAACTCCTGTATTTGTTGCAGGCTCCAGCACCATCGTTGCTGCCATGACTTCGGGCCAGTTCGAGATCGGCGGGGTAGGCGGCGGAGCTGTAGTCTTAACCCGTTTCAGCGGTGGAGACTTGATTACCATCGGGGCCCAAACCGGTGTCTACACAAACGACTGTTTTGCCAAGCCAGAGATTAAGCGGGTATCGCGGGCGCCGATGAGAAGGCCGTCGAGGACAAAAACAATCCCATTCAAAGGCTGAAATAAGGCGACGAACAAGATTACGCCGGCGCCAAGCAGAAACTTGACTTCGGTACTGTTTGTGAAGAATCTGGCAATAGCGTCCTGCGCTCCGAGAAACGCGATTCCAAATATAAGTCCGGCTACCGCGCCGCAAAGAATAAGAGCCTTGCCCATCGCAAGGCGGTTTCTTTTTGAGCGGCACCTAAATACTTTGCGACCAGTGCCTGTCCGGCCACAGCTAAACCGTCGATGACGTCCGAGCCAAGGAGCATCAGCTGAAAGGCGATCTCATGCGCTGATAAAACACTAGCTCCCATACGCGCTGCGCAGGCTGTCGCGAAAACTAGAGAACCACGCAGCGCACCGGTGCGGATGGCGAGATCGCTGCCGATGCGAAATAACGGCCGCATCCGGGTAATCGACATGCGCCACTTCACAGCCCTATACGCCGCCGTGGAACGGGAAAAGAAGAAAATCCCCAGACAAGTCACTGCTCCAACAAGTTGACCGAACCAGGCCGCGATCGCGGCCCCGTTGAGACCCATGCGCGGCAGGCCAAAATGGCCATAGATCAGTCCGTAGTCAAGCAACAAGTGCGTCCCGGTAATGAGAAAGGCGATGATCATCGGTGTTCTTGTGTCCAATGTGCCTCGGAAGAATCCTACCGAAGCGAAAAATATAAAAGTAAAAGGAGCGCTGGCGATATAGATGCGGAAGTAGGGGACTCCCTCGTGAATCACATTCGGTCCAGCGCCCATTAGGCTGTAAAGCGAGGTCGCAAGGAACAAGCCTGCGCAGGCAACTCCGACGCCTCCGAGCACTGCGAGAAATAGCGCGTGAAAATAGGTCTCGCCACAGGCTGGGAAATCCTGTGCGCCGTGGTGATAACCCACCAGTGTCGTGGTACCGAAGCTGAGAAAGGTGAAAATCCAGTAGATCCCGCCGATGATCGCGGCGCCCACTGCGCGAGCCGCCAGCGGCTCGACGCCCAGCCGACCAATCATCGCCGTGTCGCCGATGCTCAGCAGCGGCTGGCTCGCCAGGGCGAGCATGGCCGGAACGGCCAAGCGGAGAATATCTTTAACGTGTGAACGAGACGAGCCTGCAGCAGCGACGAGGGTTGCCACGATGGAGGGTATTAGCCGATTTTTTGAACTTGATCGGGCGCGAGCTGCATTGGGAAGATCTCCGGATGAATGATGTGGGCGAGAATTTCAACACCATCGACCAAACGTGGCCCGGGACGGCTAAAGTAAGCATGCCCATTGACGGCGTAGATGTCGCCGGCTTTGACAGCTGGCAAATCATACCAGCCTGCGAGTTGTTTTAGCGCCGGTGCTTCTCCGAGTGTTCGGGCTACATCAAAGCCGCACGGCATCAAAACTATAATATTAGGCGTAGAGTCTAGGACAGTTTGCCATTCAACTCTTGCGGATGGCTCACCGCTCCGGCCTAATACATCTTCAGCGCCCGCCAATTCAACCATCTCCGGCACCCAGTGACCCGCTGCGAAAACCGGATCGAACCATTCGAGGCAGGCGACTCTGGGACGAGCGGATGATTTTGCCACTTTCTCGCGTACTGCCGAGATCCGCCGTTCGAGATCACCGATGACCTGCTCTGCTTTTTGACGTTGTCCAGTGGCTTCGCCGACGCGCGCCACGTCGCTCAAAACGTCGTTCAGGCAATTAGGAGCGAGCGACACGATCTGCGGTTTTTTAGCGAGAGTTTCGGCTGGCGGCGACGACTTCATTGTAATCAATGGCACAAACGTCGCACAGTCCCTGGGTCAAGATGACGTCCGGCGCGGCTTCGCGCAGCCGCTCCTCGTCTATCGTATAAAGACCCTGGTTGTTCCGCAGCCTTTCACTGACCCATCGATCGATCTCGATGCTGGTCATCCGGTGCGAATCGATCAACTGTGCACTACGATCGGATTTTTGTCTCGCCTCGGCAGGATAGTCGCATTCGTGAGTGACACCCACCACGTCATCGCCCAAGCCTAGAGCGAAGGCGATCTCGGTGGCGCCGGGGAGTAGAGAACAGATGCGCATAGACTAACGTGGAGCGTAGAATATTTTATGGTTAACCAAGAGCAAAAGCTCGCTAAGCGGATCGTCGTGACCTAATATTGTCTGAGTTAACGTCTTTCGAAGACCCAGTCATATGTTCAGATGCCCGCGTACCACGCGTAACCTTGATCTTCCCAGTAGCCGCCTTTACCCGCCGCGATGTTCTCATAGCTCGCGACGAACTCGATCTTGCGGATGTATTTGGCGTGTTTGTAACCGAGCTGGGTCTCGATTCGTAGGCGCAGCGGCGCGCCATGTTCGACGGGCAGGGCGCGATCGTTCATCTCGTAAGCCAGAATGGTCTGAGGATGGTTGGCATCTCGAAAGTCGATACTCTCGTAATAGTGAGCACCGCTGTCATCGGTATCCATGCAGTGAAAGACGACGTATTTGGCTTCCGGGGCCGGCGTGCACGCGCTGGATGATTTCCGTTAGAGGAACTCCTTTCCACTTCGCAATCGCGCTCCACCCTTCGACGCAATCGTGGCGGGTAATCTGGGTTCGCGAAGGCATCGATCTTAGCTCGGCCAACGAAAACCAAGCCGGTTGCGTCACAGAACCGGTGATTTCCAACCGCCATGCCTTCCAGTCGTTTTTGGCATCCGCCACATAGTCCATCGTAATCGGCGGCGGGTTGCCGTTAGGCTTAAAATAGCGCGAGATATCTCGCGCGGTGAATTCTTGGACGAGCTTATTCTTCCTGGTCAGTAGTCGTTGCAGGCGTTGATTCACGCTCTCCGCTGATTCCAGAACTGAGAGGAATTTTTGGTTTTGCTGAAGGCCGTTAAATGCCTTTTCGCAGCCGGATAGCAATAACAAGCCCGCGCCTTGAGCGGCGCCGAGAAGCAGCTTTCGTCGGGATAGACTCATAGCACTTACTCCTCGATATCCTTTTTTGCCTCATGAGCTTGGGTAGGCGAGCTTTGCGTAGAACTTTCCAAGCCGGGGCGTTCGTCTTGGGTCGTGGACTTGGCCAGTCCATTGTCCTCTGGTGCAGCTCCGGCGTCTGCCGGCTGCGTTTCCTCTGCGGGGGAAATCGTCTCAAGTTTCGGCGCCGCCAATGGCTTTGATGACGGTGTGGTGTCGGATGCTTGAATCACTTCCTCATTGGCGGATTGAAGCCGTGCCGGCCCCTTTTCCTTGTACCAGCCGGTAACCATGGAACGCATGTTGTTGAGCGCGCCGGTCACCAGCACCATGAAAACGTGACCGAAGGTAAAACCGACGAAAAGAAAGGTCAGGATGAAGTGAATGCTGCGCGCAGATTGCCGGCCGCCAAACATCGCCGGCAGCCAGTGAAACGCGGTATCCAGCTGCGGTGACATGGCCATGCCCGAGAGCATAATGAGCGGAGTCAGAACGAAGAATACGCTCGTGTACGCCAATTTTTGCAGCGGATTGTACTCGCCTTCTTGAGGCGATTCTTTGCGGATTCGAAAGTAATAAAGCGCCATGGCAGGCACGCGGGAAGCTTCTGTCGGTGTCAGTAAAAATTTCCGCATGTGGCCGTTGGCGATGTTGTAGATGACGTAGAGAAGTCCGTTGAGCGCAAATAGCCAGCCGAAGAAAAAATGCCATCGCCGACCGCCCGCCAACCAGAAGTATCCCGGAACGGTCAGCCAGCTTGGAAAGGCGCGCGGGGCCGGGCCCATCTCCGTGTGCTGCACTCCGAGAACGCCCGTCGTGTCGAATTCCCAGCCATAGATACGGAAGAAACCGCGAACCTCGCCGTCCTCATTTGTTGCCGCAATCGAAAGAAACGCCTGGTCAGGCTCCGAAGTGCTTCCCCAATAAAGATGGGGATGGGCGTTGAAGATTTGAAAACCGCTCATCACCAGGATGATTAACGCCAACGCGTTGACCCAATGCGTTGTGCGCGTGATGCGGTTGTGGCGGTAAACTGGTTTTTCCATTGGCTACCTAGCGGAATTAAGCGATCCCCTTACCCAACTCGGTCGTGCACGGGCACTGGTCGGGAAAGCGCTCGCATTCGACGTCCTGGACTTGAGCGATCTTCGCTTCTTCCACTTTCTTGACCTGGGTTCTAAGCTTCTGGGTGATGACAAGCCAGATCGCAACGGTCGCCAGAGTGAACCAAACCATCCAGCTGGTATCGAGCGGCATGGGAAGCACCCCTTTTGAAGCGGCTTGCTTGAGCCAAAGAAGAATAACGACGGCGCCTACTATCTCTGCGATCCTCGCGCCGATGCCGTCCACGGCGAGCTTTACGGCAGAGCGTTCGGTGGAGTCCAGCGGGATGAAAGCCTGCTCCCAGATCGACCGGTGCACCGACGAGCGCAGGCCCCCTTCCGTCACGCGCAAAACGGAGCGGCTAAGCGCGGTCGCCGCAGCGGTCACGAAACTGGCTGCGCCAATGAGGGCCAAGGGCAGCACCATAAGACCGCCTCGTAATCCGACCTTATCCTGTATCTTCGGTGTTGCAAAGAGTTGGAGCAGCAAGGACATAAAATTTAGCAGGATGTAGAAATTGGCGAAGAAACTCGTGTTGCCCTTCGAGCCCATGTTGGCGCTGGCTGCCGCTGCGTAAAACTGGAAATCTATCAACAAACCTGCGAGCGCCCCGGTCATCGAAATGAACAAGAGCGTGAGAGAATACCTGTTGGTGAGCGGGGTCAAAAATCCGGCCTTTTTATCGCCATCCTTTTTGGCCAGAATGTTGGTGGGAAAGCGGCTGTGAATGTGCATGACCAGTGAGACCACGCCCAGGATGACGACCGCTCCCAACAAGATCAACCATTTTGGGTCGAGATAGGGAGCGAGGCCCTTGGAAATCAAGCCGCCCGTCATGCCGCCGGCCAGCGTCCCGGCGCCGATTCTACTAAAGGCTCGCGCGGCCTGGCGTTTCTCAGTTTTTTCGAAAATGTCGGCGGCCAAGAGCCACAGACTCGCAAACAGGAGTCCGAAAATGGCTGGAATGAAGATGAAAACGGCCAGCAGTAATACATTGTCTCCAGGCTCCAAAAAGGGAGCCGTGACAGCCATGGTCACGGCGGCAAGCAGCAGGACTCCGACCCGAGCAGGCCGCGCGCCCCAGCTCTTCATTGCTTTGACGAAGATCAGAGCGAGCGGCAAGGAGGCCGCGCCGATATTGATATAGATGAGCGGCAGCTGGAGCAGCCCTCCGCTGCCCTGAAAGAAGAGCGCATCACGTCCGGTCTTCGCGATAATAAAGGCCAATGTCGCGAGTCCGAGGCAGAGAGCGGGAAGCAGAGTTCGCAGGCGACCGTCGCGGTTTTCAGTCATGTTGCAATAACCTGGGGCATGGCCCGTTAGTTCCCTTTATATCAATCCTGCAGGTCTGATTCGAAATTGGGCGCAGCCTGTTCGACGTGGCCCAGGGTCGAGGTGAGCCTTGTCGAATCACGACTAAAAAATTCGGGGGTGATGGCTTGGAAATAGATTCGTCGCTAGGTGTTCTGATACCCCGTCAGCTTGCTGCAGGGTAATTCCGTCCCCGTACTGTTGGATCAACTTCGCCACCAGGGCGGTCCAGCCGGTCTGATGGCTTGCGCCGATGCCGGCGCCGTTGTCGCCGTGGAAACACTCGTAAAACGGGATGAGGTCTCGCCAATAGGGGTCAGTTTGAAACTTTCGAGTGCCGCCGAAGACAGGCCTCCGCCCGTCTTTGGCGCGCATAAAGATGCGCGTGAGTCGCTGTGAAATTTCACCTGCGACTTCCCAGAGGTTGAACATTTGGCCGGATCCTGTCGGACATTCGACCTTATAGTGGTCGCCCAGAAAGAAGTGAAACTTTTGCAGCGATTCAATGAGCAGAAAATTCACCGGGAACCAGATCGGCCCGCGCCAATTGGAGTTGCCGCCGAACAGGCCGGTGCTCGACTCCGCCGGCTCGTAATCGACCCGATATTCCATACCATCGGCCTTGAGGGTATAGGGGTGATCGTGGTGAAAGCGCGAGAGCGCGCGTATGCCGTAGGGCGAGAAGAATTCATTTTCGTCCAACATGTAATGCAGCACACGTTTCAAACGGTGCCGGTTTATCAGCGACAAAAAGCGGCGCGGACCCTCATCCGTCGATTCAGTTTCAATATAATTGCTCAGCTCAGGCCGGTTCTCCATAAACCACTGCAGGCGCCGTTTGAATCCGGGCAAGTCATCGACGATGGTCGGGTCCAATGTTTCTACCGCATAGAGCGGTATTAGCCCCACCATCGATCGCACTTTCATTGGAAAACGTCGGCCGTCCGGCATATTTAGGACGTCGTAGTAGAAACCATCCTTGGCATTCCATAGTTCGATTCCCGCGCCGCCGAGATTATTCATTGCCTCGCAGATGTAAACAAAGTGCTCGAAAAATTTACTGGCGACGTCTTCATAGGCAGGGTTTTCCCGAGCTAACTCCAGCGCGATGACTAGCATGTTGAGGCAGTACATCCCCATCCAGCTAGTAGCGTCGGATTGCTCGATATGGCCCCCGGTCGGAATAGGCTTGCTGCGGTCGAAGACACCGATGTTGTCCAGGCCGAGAAAACCACCCTGAAAGACATTTCGCCCGTCGGTGTCTTTGCGATTCACCCACCAGGTGAAATTCAGCAAGAGTTTTTGAAAAATTCGTTCGAGAAATTTGCGGTCGGCCTTGCCGCGGCGTTTTTTTTCGACTTTGTAAACGCGCCATGTGGCCCAGGCGTGTACCGGCGGATTGACATCGCCTAAAGCCCACTCGTAGGCAGGCAGCTGGCCGTTGGGATGCATGTACCACTCGCGGGTCATCAAAACGAGCTGTTCCTTGGCGAAGTCCGGATCGACTAACGCCAGGGCGACGCAGTGAAAAGCCAGGTCCCAAGCCGCATACCACGGATATTCCCACTTGTCCGGCATGGAAATCACGTCGGCATTGTATAGCTGGCGCCATTCATGGTTTCGGCCCTTGAGCCTTTCACCCGGCGGTTCCGGACCCACGGGATCGCCTTTGAGCCAGCGGGTTACATCATAATGATAGAATTGCTTGCTCCAGAGCAGGCCGCCGAGCGCCTGGCGCATGATATTCTTATGATCCGGCGTTACGGCGGGGATTACCGTGCGGTAAAACTCATCGGCCTCGTCGCGACGTAAGTTGAAGATTCTTTCGAATTCTCCGTCGAGCGGTTGAATGCTCGACGGTGAAACATGGGTCAGCCGCGCCCTTACGGTAAAAGACTCTCCTGGGGCCAGGGTCTTGGTGTAATGCGCTGCTCCCTTGGTTCCTGAGGCTTCGGGGTTTACGGCTGTTCTTACCCCATGCACGAGGTAGTCGTTGATGCCGTCTTTGACATAGGGAGAGTCATTTTCCGTATTGAAAAGCCTGTTCTTGTTGGTCTCGTTTTCAGTGAACAGCAATTGCGGATTTCCCTCGCAATAAAGCCAGCGGGTGCCGTAGTAGTAGTGGTCGAGCTTGATCGCTGCGATCTCCGCGGATATGTCGCGCCGAAGTCGCGGCTTGCGCTCGTCCAATCCCCAGGACCAGGTGTTGCGAAGCCAGAGTGTGGGCAGCAAATGCAGTTTGGCGGCCTCAGTGCCCCGGTTGATGGCTTCGATGTGTATCAAAATGTCGTCCGGGCCGCCTTTGGCATATTCGACGAAGACGTCGAAGTAGCGGTTCTCGTCGAAGATTCCCGTGTTGATCAATTCGAATTCGAGGTCTCGTTTACCCCGTTTTCGATTCTCCTCGACCAGTCGCTCATAGGGAAATTCGGCGTGAGGATATTTGTAAAGAAATTTCATGTAGGAGTGGGTCGGCGTAGAATCGAGATAGAAATAATATTCCTTGACGTCTTCGCCGTGATTGCCTTGGTTGCCGGTGAGTCCGAAGAGGCGCTCTTTGAGGATCGGATCTTCGCCGTTCCACAGAGCCAGGGCAAAGCAGATGTATTGGTGACGATCGGAGATTCCCGCTATACCGTCTTCACCCCAACGGTACGCGCGGCTGCGGGCGTGCTCATGGGGTAGATAGTCCCAGGCGGTCCCGTGGGCGCTGTAGTCCTCACGCACGGTGCCCCATTGGCGGTCTGATAAATAGGGCCCCCAGCGCTTCCAGTTTGCCTTGCGCTGACGATCTTCCTGTAGTCGTTGCTCTTCCTGGGTCACGGTCGTGGGCTTAAACCTTCTCGCAGGCTGCTAAATTTAAGCGCTCTGGAGTTCTCTCGTCTTCGATTTTATCACATTGTCAACCTGGCGGCCCGTTTTATCAAGACGTTCTGGAAGTACGTGCGCCAATTGTTTGTGAGCAGCGCTGTGGAAAAAGCCTTCCGCCACCTTCACCGGCATCGACGCCGGAGCGCCCCAAGGAATTCGAACCGAAGTTTACCGGGAAAATCTTGATGGTTAGTTAGATGCCACGGGTTTGTGAAAAGATGCGCCTTGCATTACTGTGCGCCGGGAAAACCCGACGGCAGAACAATTCTAGCGCAGTGGTGATTAAGATGCCCAGTCCAAAAGGGCTATTTGATCGAACGGTTTAGGACTACTGAAGGATTCCAGCGGTGATGGGTAATCGATAGACTACGGGCCCACGAAGTGTCGAACGGCCCCCGCGTCAAGCGACCTATGCATCAGGCAATCGGGTGGAGGTTGCCTGTGATCCTAACCGCAGTTCAATCAGTTGGCGGAATGCTTGAACCAATGGCCGCGCTAAAATAGCGACGATGATCACAACTGCAAGAAGCCCCAAGGCAATAGGCCACACAAACATAAAAAGGGTTCGGTAAATTTGTCGTTCAACCGCATCTGCCCAGATCCCTACGTGCGCTGTTCCGAGCTGTCCGTCAAGAATTGGTTCGCGGGTTTCGTAAACGGTTTTTCCTTGCAATGTCAGCTGGCGCCGACTCGCTTGACGGCGCTGATCGAAAGTAAGCTCCTCCTGAAGGTCTGGAGAGAATGTTGGTAAGCTATGGGCAATCACCTTCCCCTCACGGTCTTCAATGAAAACGTAGGCAACCCTGTTCAAACGAGCGTACTTTGTGACCGTTGTTTTTAACTGCAGCACATCTTTACTGGCGAGGTAACTTGCGGCTGCATCACTCAAGTTGGTGGCTATGAATACTGCGTTTTCATCCATTTGGTTCCGTAGCGCGCGTCCCACGAGCTGATTCAGGATAAGCGCAAAAAGAAGCCCAAAAACCAAAATCATAATCTTCCACTCGAAGCTTGCACCCTGCCACGAGAGACTGAGGGGACTTACCGCTTCGTTTCTTCTGCCTGCTTTTCTCAGTGCATCATATATGCTGCTCATAGCCTCTCCGACGATTTAGTTATATTTCTTCCTACTATCTGGCTCCGTCCGAATTGCCAACGAATGCAAGCCATTCGTTCCGTAGACCGGTTGACCAAGTTTGATGAGCCTCTTCGAGGTTTTTCAAACCATGGATTTCAACCCGATGGAGCAAAAGATCGTCTGAAACCTTTTTGGGTGTAATCGTAACTCGATATCCCTTGTTGCTTAAGCGTCCAGCATATTCATCGGCTTCTGCTCGGCTACGAAACGATGCCACGATAAGGCGATATGAACCATCGGGTTGTTTCCTTAGTAACGTCTCTGGAGTCAAGCGGGGAAGCAAGAGATCGCGTCCTGCGGAAACCGAATTAAGATTCTTGATTTGAGGGTTGAACTCTTTAATGAGGTCCATACCGAGGACCGCGTTAGCTCGATAGGCATCAGCGGCAATTTTGTAGACGCTGGACCCATGCGGAATGATGACTCGCTCTTCCTTCTGCTCGACCTTGACTTCTGTATTGACTTTTTCCGGGACGGCCTTCTGGTGAGCAATAAACAGAACCCATTGGTTGAGATTATACTTGGCAACTTCGAGACTTCTCCCCGCAACCGTAAGTAAGCTTTGGGGATCGATAAGGGATGCCACGGCGAAAAAAGCGAGGATTGCCAGGCAGGTCTCAATTCCAACTCTTATTAAGCCCCTCGCGTGCTGAGGAACGTCATCTGCTGCTTGCCGAACGGGTTTTTCGCGTTTGGTCTCAGACACCCGCATAGGAGGAGCGGTTTCTGCCGCAGCGACCTGCACTTCCGATCCTAACCTAAGGTCACGGGCCACTTCTTTGATCATATCCGCAGAAACTTTTTTTTGAGACCGTGCATAGGCGCAGAGCAGGGCATTATCACAGATGATGTTCATCAACCGGGGAATCCCATTCGAATAGAAGGCGATCTGCTTGAAGGCATCGGGATGAAACAGATCCTTGCCCTTGTACCCGGCAGCCCGAAGCCGGAAATCGATATAGGGATTCACTTCTTCGTCCTTGAGGGGAACCAGCCGGCATTGAAGGGCCACACGCTGCTTGAGCTGGCGGAGACCGGGTCGATCGAGTCTCGTCTGAAGCTCCGGTTGTCCCATCAGCACAATTTGGATTAGCTTTTCCTGATCGGTCTCCAGGTTGGAGAGAAGTCGGAGGCCTTCGAGAGCCTCATCGCTTAGGTTTTGAGCTTCGTCGACTAGCACCGACACAATGCGGTTCTGCTTGAGCTGCGTGATCAGATACTCGTTCAGCTCCTGAAGCATCGTTACCTTATTGGGTTCTTTAGGAGTCAAGCCCAGATCGTAAAGGATCGCTTGGAGCAATTCGGGAAAGTTTAAATAGGTGTTAAAGATAAAGACTGAATCTACGCGTTCCCTCCAGATTGTGCATCAGTTTACGTAGCAGGGTGGTTTTCCCTGTGCCCACCTCTCCGGTGATGAGTATGAAGCCCTTTTTGGCTTCGATCCCGTAGCGCAGATTAGCGTAGGCTTCCTCGTATACCGGGTTGGTGTAAAAGAAACTGGGATCGGGGGTAACGCTAAAAGGTGATACCGAAAATCCAAAATAGCTGTTGTACATCGTACCTAGACCCTCCTTGGATTGGCTGATGGAGTCGTAGGCTTGGTGAAGCAGTAGGACGAACCTACCCTTGCCGTCGATTTTCCTTCAAGCTCTTTTGGAGCCGGGCGATTCACAGGTGGGGAAATAATTCGCCACGAATCAGGATAAGCCCCAACACTTCTTGAATTGGACCCTTTCAGCGCGTGCAATGCTGATGCCATTAGGCAAAGTTGTGCTTTTGCCAACGACCGTCACGATTAAAGCTAGCCATAGCGCTAATGGTCGTAAGGATTTTTGGTACGCATCTGGATGCTCCATCCTACAGTTTTTTTCACCAGACTATTGATCAGCCATACCGCGAGTTCGGCAAACTTTGCTATAGACCGAGCTTTTGCTTGCCAACTTGTGACACCCACCATAAGATCCGAACCCGCGCATCGAGGAAGTCAAGCATGGATCTCGAACAGATAACCAGAGACTGGAATAGTTCCGGGCTGGTGGTCATTTCCGGGTTCCTTGATCGCTGGGAAATTGCGGACCTGAAGCGCATTTGCGATCATGTTCTTCAACAGGCGATCGCAGAAGCTCCGGATCGCGCGAATGCATCGAACATTGCGTTTTTGACGGAACCGAGGTATTTCCACTCACGCGAAGCGGATCTATTACGTTTACTCGAATTTATCGCGGATCAGAGAATCGTTACGCTCCTGACCCACTTGGCCGGCGGACCGCCGCTGTTTCATAACACGCAGTATTTTTACAATCCCGCCAGTATGTCATGGGATGGAGATTGGCATCGGGACACGCAGTTTCTGGCTCCCGAGGTCGCGCTCGAACAGGAACGCATGAAGCAGCACACTGGCGTACATTTTCGGGTCGCCTTGGTGGCGGATTCCCAACTGGAATATGTTCCGGGGTCGGAGCGTCGCTGGGATTTACCCGACGAATTGGATATTCGCAAAGGCCCTCAGCCGAACCGTTCAGACATGCCGCACCGTAGAACGATAGCGCTTGGAGCAGGCGACGCATGCATTTTTCACGCCTGGGGCATTCATCGCGGCACTTACCGAGCGGATGTTCCGCGGCGGACGTTGGACATTATCTACGGTTGGGGTGGAACAAGCGACTACTGCCCGCCGCCGCCAATGTGTTTTACCCAGCGAGAATTACTGGCACGCCTGAGCCCAGGCGCCCGAAACTTTTTCAACTATTTCATTAGTGCTTATAGCGGTACTGGAATCGGGAACACTTCTAAATTGAGATGAGTTGAGCGCGCCTCGGTAAATGTTCCAGGCCGGTTTCTCAGTGATTTCTTATTGAGCTGTTTCACTCCGACTTCCGGTTCTGATAGATAGACTTCGTTTGCTCGTTTGACAGCGGCTAAACCCGTTATTGCGCTGATGCGAAGCCGGCAACGTTTGGTGAGAGGCGAAAGGGTGGTCTTCTTGCGAAGGCCTCAGAGTCGAATTAATACTAGGGGCGTCTAACCGGGTGCCCGACGGAAGAACGGATGTTGCGGAGATTACTTTTTTTCCCTTATCAACTTTGTCTTATTGTCTTGTTTCTCCTTCTTGGGGTCTCGTGGGGAATCGGCTGTTATTTTGCCAGTCTGTTTTCCAACGGTGAAGATCGTGCTCAGAGATATCTCAACCATTGGGCGAGAATTAGTCTCAGGTTTGCGCGCCTTGAGATTACGGTTGCGGGTCTGGAACGCTTGGATCTGAGCCGACCCTACGTCTTTATGCCTAATCATTCGAGCTTTCTTGATGTTCTCCTAGTGTTCGCCTTCATTCCGCATAATTTTCGCAGCATTGTTAAAGAAGAGTTTTTTTCGATTCCTCTTCTGGGTCTGACGGTCAAGAGCTCGGGACAGATCCCGCTGGATCGGAACAGTCCAAGGAAGGGCCTGCAGAGCATCAAGCAGGCTGCGGAGTTGATTAGGCGGGGGGTGTCAATTGTCGTTTTTCCCGAAGGAACGCGGAGCCCCGACGGAAAAATTCACGAGTTCAAGACTACGCTTTTCGTATTGCCTATTCGGACGCGAACCCCAGTTGTGCCCGTCCTGATCGAGGGAACCTTTGAGGCATTGCGAAGCGGCAGCATATTACTTAAGCACTCTCCGGTGAAGGTGACCTTTCTCGACCCGGTTTCGCCGGATTGCTTTTCCGACAAAGACCGAGGTTTATACGCAGAAAAGGTACGCCGGCGCTTGATCGAATCCAGTCAAAACCCCATGGCGACTGGAAAAACAACAAGCGGATGCAAATCACGGGAATTTAGCCCCAACTGAACTCTACACTATTGACCACGTGCTAATTCCAAACGCGTTCCTCGGTCTTGAGATCGAGCGCTTGCTCGTTGGCGCGGACGACACAGATTTGATCTTTGGCGAAATTTTACGAGGAGAGGATAGGTTGCGATGATCTTCCGCAAGCAAACGATTGTTGTTTTTGCACTGTTTTCCGCGCTGGGGCTGAGCTTGCTTGCAACTCCGAGTCCGGCGGATCTGGAACAGTATGTCCGGAAGCCCGAAGCCGAGTTCGGTTGGAAACTAAAAGAAAAAATCGAGCGCGAGCAGTCTGGAGACCGGATCTACGATCTCCATTTCGTGTCACAGACCTGGCAGGGCAATACCTGGCAGCATCAATTGCAAGTCTATCAGCCGCGAAACGTTGCGCCGAACTCGACCCTGTTTCTATGGGTCACGGGCGGTTCGGCCAGACCGGCCTATGTCTCCTTGGGTTTGGAGCTGGCCCGGAAAATTAACGCTCCGGTGGCCATTCTTTACCACATTCCGAATCAGCCGCTGCTGGAAAGTAAACTGAGTGAAGACGATCTGATCGCCGAAACGTTTGTCCGTTATCTCAATACCAAAGATGAAAACTGGCCGCTGCTCTTGCCGATGGTCAAAAGTGTCGTCAAAGCGATGGATGTTTTGCAGGCGTTTGGCAAACGAGAATGGGACAGTCCGGTAAATAGCTTCATCGTATCCGGGGCGTCGAAGCGCGGCTGGACGACCTGGCTCACCGCGGCCATCGACCCGCGAGTTCGTGCCATCGCTCCGGTGGTCATTGATACGCTCAATATTCGCGCGCAGATGCCGCGACAGCTCAAAGCCTTCGGCGCCTATAGTGGCCCGCTCACGCCTTATACCAGTCGTGGATTGGTGCCGATACCGGAAACACCCGAAGGCCAGCGCCTCTTGAGCATGGTCGATCCCTGGGAGTACCGCGAAAGGCTGGCCTTGCCCAAGTTGATCGTTAACGGCACTAACGATTTCTACTGGGCCACAGACGCGCTCAATCTGTATTGGAACGAGCTCACAGGAAAAAAGTGGGTAGTTTACGTGCCGAACGCCGGACATGATTTGAAGCGGCGGGACAAGCCTGAACCGGACCAGTTGACGGATCTCGTCAATAGTCTCGCGGCTTTCTCCCGTTATCAAATAAGCGGCCGGTCCATGCCGAACCTGGCGTGGAAGCATGAAACCATAAACGGCAAACTCCGTCTGACGATCGACGCGACCCCGGAACCCACGGGCGCAAGGCTCTGGGTGGCAGAGACACGAACTCAAGATTTTCGCACGGCTAAATGGCGAGAGCAGGCCGTGACTCTTTCGAACGGTGTAGTTATCGGCGAAGTGACTCCACCGGAGAAAGGCCATATCGCGTTCTACGGCGAGCTGGACTACGAAATCGACGGCCTGAAATATCACCTCTCTACTCAGGTGCGGATGACGGAATGCAATGTGGAGCAATGTTAACTACTATGGGTCGTTGAAAAATCATTGGCGGGCGCGATGCCTCAACACAGCGATTTCTTCACGATACCCAAAAACGTAACAAGCTCTGCGGTCGCCAAAACGCTAGCGCCGAAACGCGCAAGAATCAGATACTCCAGAGTGCCGGCGAAGTAGCAGAGAAAAACTGCGATACTGAAGTTGATGTAGAATCTGGGTTTAGAAAGCCCGACTGCGGGAGAGCCGAAAAACAACTCTCGATCGTGATCTGTGAATGCCGGTCTGCCGCCGGCTTTGCGCCGCAGCACCAACACACCGGTCGCGACAAATAGGATCGTAAAAAATGTGATTCCCTCCCACAAATAATAGCCGATACGTTCCACTGGGGCCCCTTGGATTTACCTGCCACGGCGTTAACTTCCCAATTTTCCGAGGCTGGCAACGTTTATCGAGGAGCCGATTCGATGTCAAGAGATGCTTGTCGTCCGCCCATCTCAGCGTCCCGACTTTCAAATCTCGATTGGCTCAGGGTCTTGGTGATTGTAAGAGTTTGATCTGCGTGCTTTCATCCGGGTGATGAGAGTGTTCTTGAGCTATGCTTCCGAGGATCGCAACCAAGCGGAAGCCATCTACTTGTCTTTGCGCGGCCAGGGGCACACCGTATTCTTCGACCGCACAAATCTGCCGCCGGGGGAGGAATACGATGCGCGGATCCGGCGCGGGATCGAGCGATCGAAGCTTCTAGTCTTTCTTGTAAGCCCGTACTCCTTGGATGCCGGCAGCTACACGCTCACCGAACTCGACATCGCTCAGAAGACTTGGGCACACCCCACCGGAAGAGTTTTGCCGGTGGTCCTTCGGCCGACTCCGTTGGACCTCATCCCGCCCTACCTGAAGTCGGTTACCCTGCTCGAAACTGAGGGCAACGTGGTGGCCACGGTGGCCGATGCGGTGCACCGGATTGCTCTGGAGCGACGTCGCGCGATGCTGGGGACCGTCGCCAAAGGAGTGGGAATCGCAGGCGTCGTCTGCGCGGGAGCGTATTTTTATTTTGCGTATCGCCAACCGTCTCCAGAAACCATCGGCAAGGATGGCGCCCCCGCGGTAGTCGTACCCGCCGGTAATTTCACGATGGGAGACGACGAAGAGTCGCCGCTTCGAGATATTTATTTGGACGCTTTCTATATCGACAAGTACGAGATAACGGTGTCTCGCTATGCGAAGTTTTTGAAGACAACCGGCGGCGTGAGAGCCCCGGAAGGCTGGGCGGAGGCGACCCGCGACGGCGCCAATGATTTGCCTGTGGTCGGCGTGGATTGGTACGACGCCGACGCCTACTGCAAGTGGGCAGGTAAGCGCTTGCCGACCGACGCAGAGTGGGAAAAAGCGGCGCGTGGCACGGACGGGCGGAGGTTTCCCTGGGGCGATGATGAGCCGACCTCGACACGCGCGAACTTTGGCAAGTCCTCAGAGGGGAATGCTTATAACGGAGGGCTCGCGCCGGCAGGTGGGCGCGAATCCGGTAGCAGCCCGTACGGCGCGCAAGATCTTGCGGGCAATGCTTCGGAGTGGGTGGCGGACTGGTTCGCGGAAAGCTTTCTGCGCGGCGACGTCAGAAATCCCAAGGGTCCGGAGAGCGGCACGGCGAAGGTGATTCGGGGCGGAGGGTGGTACGACCCTCCCGATAGATTGAATACGACCCGGCGTATGCACGCAAACCCAGGTCATCGCGACGACGACCTCGGGTTCCGTTGCGCCAGGGACTTTAACCGGTAATGCTGATGTTGAATGTCCATCGATGGGCTTTAAGCCATCGGTATAACCTGCCTCTTAAGACGTGAACTTCCTTGCCAAGATCGGTAAATGCAAATAGACTTCAGGCAACAAAAGACTGGCAGCCATATGCGCCAACAATTCTGTGGCCGTCAGGTGAAAAGGAGGAAACCATGTCCGATCAAACGCTGCGAGGAAGTTGTCTTTGCAAAGCGGTGCGCTATGAAGTGACGCCGCCATTTATCCGATTCGTTCATTGCTATTGCTCCCGTTGCCGCAAGGCCACGGGGGGAGTGCGGGCGACAAATATCGCGGTGGTCCCCGATCAGTTTCGCTGGGTGTCTGGAGAGGAGCTTATCTCGCGCTACGATCTGCCGGAAGCGAGAAGCTTCGCGAGGCAGATCTGCAAACGTTGCAACTGCCCCGTGCCTCACAAGTCGCGTAGCGGCGAACAGGTCATTGTTCCCGCAGGCACCTTGGACGACGATCCCGCGAGTAAGCCGTCGGATCATCGGAATTGGGGAAGCCGGGTTTCCTGGGCCACGATAGACGAATCCCACCTGCCGATTTCCGAATAGCCGGTGAACGACGCCCGGCGGCAAGATTGATGAGCTCATCATTCGTGTCCCGAAGAATCCGCCCTGCGAAAAAGAGATGTGTTTGCTGCAAAGGGTTGGGATAGAAGTATGCTGTTAAATGCGTTTTGGAAGAAACCAAATTTAAGCACGCTTTGGACATCTGTCAAGAGAGTTGACAGCTTTGGAGGCCGTGCTTATCTTTTTAGCAATAAACACAAGGTCTAAAGGAGGCCGATTATGGAAGTAGTAAGATGGGAACCGTTTGAGAGTTTAAACAAGATGCACGCGCGGATCAATGACTTATTCGGGGAGAGCTTCGGTCGTTCTACCACGTGGTATCCAGCCGTGGACGTTTTGGAAGGTAAGGATGCTTATCTGATTCGGGCCGAGCTTCCGGGAATGAAGAAGGAAGATTTCCATCTGGAAGTTAAAGATGGAACACTGACTCTGACCGGGGAGCGAAAATCCGAGAAGGCAGCGGACGGCGTCGAATATCGCAGCGTGGAACGGGTTAACGGAAAATTCTGGCGATCGTTTTCGCTTCCGGAAACCGTAAAGCACGACGGCATCCAAGCCACATATAAGGACGGCATTTTGGAGATTCATGTTCCAAAAGCCGAGGAAGCCAAGCCGCGGCAAATCGAAATAACCGTGCACTAATCTCAGCGTTTCCTAAACAGGATAAAAAAGGGGAAGCATCTTGCTTCCCTTTTTTTATTTGTGCGCGCATTGTATTAAGGTCTGGATTATCGTCCTATGGCTAAAGCAAACGCACGGAGCGACCCTCGTTTGCGACTGATCGAGTATACACTACCAGGGCATTGGAAAGCCTTGGTCGGTCGCACTGACGCTGACAACGACGAGCTGAGCCTGACGTTGGCTCGACCGGACGACTGGTGGTTCCACGTTCGCGGTGTGCCCGGCGGCCACGTGATACTGCAAGGGCCAGCAGGAGAGGAGCCCGATCGCGCGACACTGAAGCGTGCCGCCGCCATCGCGGCGTACCATAGCAAGGCCAGACGCGCTGGCCTGGTCGCGGTCTCATGCACCCGCGCTCGTTATGTCAGCAAGCCTCGCCACGCAAAAACGGGAACCGTGCAGATTCGCAAGGAGGTCGTGCTTAAGGTCCGCCCGGCAGCAGCTGCGGAATTACAACCTGGAAAATGAATCCAGTCAAGACAACTGGAGAATTCTGAAATGGCAGCACCGGCAGATATCACTTGGAGAGGTTACTCCTTAGCGGAACGTGATTGGCGGTGGCAGCGGGTACGGCGACGACGGCCCGCTCTTGAAGGCGAAATCTCCGGGCGATCACTTGCGCGACTTAGGTATCGAGAAAGGTAACGCGTTTATTTGGAAGCCCATCAGCATGACAACCGACGAGCGCATTCGATTCACTTGGGGTGGCCCCGTGATCGTGACTGACAAAGGTGCGGAAGCGCTGTTCACTCGTTCTCAAGGAATGGTTTCCATATGCTGAGCTACGACGTCGTCGAATGGGGTAAGCCGCTCGAGAAGACTGAGCGCGAAACACCGGCGCCGAAGGGCAGCGAGGTGCTGCTCAAACTCAAGTATTGTGGCGTGTGCCACAGCGACGTGCATATCCGGGACGGCTATTTCGACCTGGGCGGCAGCAAACGACTGCCCATGAGCGAGCGCGGCATGACCTTACCCGCAACTTTGGGGCATGAGCCCTACGGCAAGGTTGTCGCTGCGGGACCCGAGGCCGGTGATGTTGCGATCGGAGCAGATCGACTCGTCTACCCATGGACAGGCTGCGGGGCGTGCGCGCGCTGCCGCGAGGGATTGGATAACTTCTGCATGGCGCCGCACTGCATGGGTCTTCAGTGTCCGGGCGGATATGCGGATCATCTCCTGGTGCCTCACCCGCGCTATCTTGTCGATAGTAGCGGTATTGATCCGGCTTGGGCGGCGACGCTATCTTGTTCGGGGCTGGCCGCTTATTCCGCCGTGTCGAAGTTGAATCCCCTCCCGCGGCAAGAATGGGTGATCGTGACAGGCGCGGGCGGACTCGGACTGTCCGTCATCTCTATTTTGCGGGCGCTGTCCCACGAGTGCATTATTGCGGTGGATATCGATAACGCCAAGCTAAATGCGGCAAAAAAGGTAGGCGCTGCTTTAGTTGTGAATAGCCGCGATCAAGATGTCGCAGAGAAAATAAGACAGATCGCCGGCGGACTCTTATACGGGGCGGTGGATTTGGTGGGCACCGCCGAGACGGCCAGTTTTTCTCTCGACGTTCTGCGCAAGGGCGGCCGGTTGATCCTTGTCGGCTTGTACGGCGGTGTGATTCCGCTGTCGCTGGTGAGGACGATTCAACGCGCGATCACGATCCAGGGCTCCCACCTCGGTAGTGTCCATGAGTTGAAGCAGGTCCTTGCACTCGCGCGCGAGGGCAAACTCCAGCCGATCCCAATCCGGAGGCGGCCGCTGTCGGAAGTCAGCCGCACTCTCGATGAGCTGAAAGCGGGAGCTGTTGTCGGCCGGGTAGTGGTTGAGATGTAGGGAGGCCGAGGCTATTCCCTATTCACCGGCAACGACTAAACGACGACGGCGGGAATATGGATGACCGCGGCGGTTGGAATTGCCGCTGGTTTGGGACGCTTGGGGCTCGCCTTGGTGAGTACGATTCTGACATGGATAACACTCTCTCTCATGGGAAAAATAGAGACTTGGATGAATGAAAAACAATGACGAGGGCAGGTTGAATTTTCTTGCTAATCACTTGGGAATCACAATACAATCATTTTTCCGCACCCCGCTGTTGGGCGGGCGTGAATCGTACTCTAGAGTGGACAATGCCACCGCGCTTGCTGGTGCGGTGGGTAAGATGAACGCGATAAAGGAATTTCGCATCTCTTCCACCCAAGACCGGGTGTTTCAATGATTTCGCCATTTTATATGTACGCCGGCGTCGTCATTTTACTGATGACCTTAGGGCGAGTCGTTTGGCATCGTGGCAGCAAACCAGTGGATTGGGGCTTGATTGTTGCGTTCATTCGGCTAGACTTTCCCTCGCATCAACGGGACCTCGCGCAGAAGATAGCCGCGGGACTGGCAGAGATCGTCGGACTGAAGATTAAACAACTCCGCCCCGAACACACGATCAAACAAATTGCTGATTGGACGACCGATCCCGTAACGGGAATGGATTTGATCAAGATATTTCATGCGGCGTTCAACATCACGTGTAGTGAGGAAACAACATTTCGAACGCTCGTGGAAATGATTGCCTTAAAACAAATGGAGGCCGGCAAGGATGACGCGCTCAAAACCTAACGGATGGAGGTTGTGCTAGCGATGATGCTACGCGTTCTGACCGGTTTGATCGTTGTTTGTTTCGGTCTTGGTTCGACGGCCATGGCTCAATCGCCGCTGGAAAAACTGCGCGTGACCTATAGCGCCATCGGCGGTTCGCAAGCGTCGGTTTGGGTTCCCTATGAAGCAGGAATCTTCCGCAAACACGGCCTGGACGTCGAGCTTCTCTATGTCGGAGGCGGCGGTCGCGCCGCACAGGTGGTGCAATCGGGCGAGGTGCCGATCGGTATTTTCACCGGCGGCGCCGTGATCAACTCAAATCTTGCGGGCGGCGACCTGGTGATGATCGCCAGTTCGATGAATGTTATGACGTTCGCGGTCATCGCCCGGCCTGAAATCCGCAGCGTCGAGGAACTGAAAGGGAAAAAGATCGGTATTTCACGTTTCGGCTCAGCTACCGACTTTGGCCTGCGCTATGCTGAACGACAATGGCCGATCAAGCGGCAGCGCGATTTTGCCGTGATCCAGATAGGAGGCATGCCCGAGCAATTGACCGCCCTTAGAACCAAAGCGTTGGATGCTGCCGTGCTCAATGCAGAGCTTACGATTGTCGCGCGCAAGGAAGGGTTTAGAGAACTGACCAACTTGGCCAAGGTCGGTCTCAATTTTCCCACGTCCTCCATTGTCACGACGCGTTCCTTCATCAAGCGCAACGAAAACACGGTGCGGAAATTTGTCCGCGGTTATGTCGAAGGAGTGCACTACGGCAAGACGCAGCGGGCCTTCGGCGTTCAGGTGCTGAAAAAATATTTGAGGAACGACGACACTGCCTTCGTTAACGATCTCTATGATCTTTATATCCTGCAGAACATCCCGCAAATTCCGCGACCTTCACCCGAAGCCTTGAAAACCGTCTTGGACCAGATGGCTGAATCCGATTCCCGAGTGGCGAGCCTGCGTCCGGAGCAGTTTATCGACGCCCGCTTTTTCCAAGATTTGGAAAAAGAGGGTTTCCTACAACGTCTTTGGAAGTAAAGATTACCGAGACATCCTGGTTTTCGACTGGGGTAGACATCTCGCGATTCCGCGAGCACTTCATGAGTCTGCTTGCGGCGGTTTCCCATCGAGGTTCCCTTTGTGGCTTTGCCGGGGGCGGTCCGGTTGCTATCTCGGCTCGCGGATAGCGGAGTGTATTAGGATGAGTCGTTTAAGGGGAAATATCTGTGTCTTCACCGGATCGCGCGCCGGCAGGCGATCCGATTATGTGGATGCGGCACGGGGAATCGGCCGCGAGCTTGTCGAGCGCGGTTATGGCTTGGTGTACGGCGGCGGCAATGTCGGTCTTATGACCGTCGTCGCCGATACCGTGCTGGAATATCATGGTTACGTTACCGGCGTGATTCCGGAAGCTTTGGTTGAGAAAGAAGTCGTCCACCGGGGGCTCTCGGAGTTGCAGATTGTGCCGTCGATGCACGAGCGGAAAGCTACAATGGCCGAGCTGTCGGACGGCTTTGTCGCTTTGCCGGGCGGTCTTGGAACAATGGAAGAGTTTTTCGAAGTCTTAAGCTGGGCTCAACTCGGGATTCACAATAAGCCCTGTGGATTGTTAAATGTGTGCGGCTACTATGAGCGGATCGTTCAGTTTCTCGACTACGCGGTCGAGCAGGATTTCCTCAAACCAAAACATCGCGGGCTGCTGATTGTGGAAGCAGAGCCGCGCCCATTGCTTGACCGTTTCGAACAGTTCATCGCGACACATGCGACCCAGCGATTCGACCCGACCAAGACTTGAGGGTGGGACCGCGCCGAGCCACACGTTCAACTCTTTCGGCGGGCTTTGCGATCCTTATTGAATGAAGAGTTTTTTAATCTGCTCGATTACTTCGGGTGGCTGGGTCATGACTTCCTTCGCCATCGACTGCAGTTGCTCGCCCCGCACAGGAGTAACGTCCATGCGAAGCTTCTTTGCCTCAGCCAGAAGTTCAGGGTCCTTGACGGCCTTGTCGAAGGCGGCCCGGAGGATGGCAACACGGTCCGCGGGCGTTCCCGGACCCACCATGTAGGGGCGTGCCCATTCGCCTCCCTGGAGCAGAGCCTCGGCGACGCGACGCTTGGTGGCGGATGTTTTGTATTCATCCATTAATTCATAAATCGTCGGTGCCTCTTCGACCCGCGGCTGTCGTTTGTGACCGCTCTGCGCGAGGAAGCGGACGAATTTGGTTTTGAGCCAGCTCAAAAACGGCTCACGCCCAAAGTACGTAGAAATCGTGAGCCCCATGCATGCGACCTCGCCTCGCTCAAGCGCGATGGCGATTTCGCTGCTGCCGGGATAGCCGGTGACGGCGGTGACCTTGGCTCCGATGGTCTCTTCCAGGATCTTCGACATGACGTAGTCCGAACTTCCGACTCCAGTGGAGCCGCACTTGGGAGGCTCTTTCGCTCGGACGATATCGCCCATGGATTTGAAGGACGCATCGGCTCGCCCGAAAAGAATCATGTCGTCGTTTTCTAGAGAACCGATCCATTGGAATTTCGGAAGGTCAAACTGCACTTCTTTTTGTCCCGAAAGCTGGCCCAGATATACGTTGTTGTGCGGCGCGAGAATCGTCAACCCGTCCGGCTTGGCGACGCCCCACACATAGTTCGCAGCCGTGACCGAGCTCGCGCCCGGCATATTCTGGACCACAACGTCCGGGCTCCCCGGTATATATTTGGCGATATGCCTGGCCACCATTCGTGCCGCCCGGTCATATCCTCCGCCGCTGCTGAGCCCCACGATGATACGGATCTGTTTTCCCTTGTAGAAGGGTTCACCTTGGGCTCTGACTGGAGATGCAAAAAACGGCAAAACTAATATAAGCGACAAAGAGAAAAACAGAGTCGTCAAGAATCTGGGATTTTTCATAACAACCTTTCGCGGTAATCAAAACCGAGCATCGCGGCAAAATTTCCAGTGATCTGCCGAGCGTGACTAAAAAAAACAGAATTTATGGCCCAGTCTAACGGGTGCTTCGCTGGGTCACCGTAATATAGCGCCGAAGGTTGACTTGTCAAGATTGTTGGATCAACTTTGGAAAAGCAGACGCCTCTTTCTTTGTCGCTAGGAGCCAAAGCAATGAAAAGAACGGTGATCGGAGCCGTTTGGGGTATGGTATTGTACCTGATCGGCTATAGTCTCGTTGGCGCGATTCTAGGAAGCCCGGCGGCCGAACCCTGGAGACCAATGATCGCGTTGCTCGCAGCCGCCTTGGCGGCAACCGGTAGTTGGAAAGGATGGTTACCGGGGACACAGAACTCGAAGGATTAAATGGGAGTGGATGATGCCATTCACGATTTATTGTCTTCGACTTCTGGAGGAGCTTTATCAAAAAGGATCGTTGTCTGTTTCGATGGGACGCGGAACAAGCCAGCCGGCGCTTTAGCGAACTAACCCGAAGTCGATCTCGCTTCGGAAAGCGTTGATGCGGACGACTTTCACTCGCACGGCGTCGCCGAGGCGGAATTTTCGGCCGTGGCGGCTGCCTTTGATGACGTATTCCTTCTCGTAGTAGTGATAATCGTCGTCCGTTAGTGTAGAAACGCGCACGAGTCCCTCGACAAAATAGGCGTCTAGTTCCACAAAAAACCCGAAGTTGGCCAGGCTGGTAATGACGCCAGCGAACTCCTCGCCCAACTTGTCCATCATGAACTGGGCTTTCTTAAGATCCACCATTTCACGCTCGGCGTCCATGGCGTTTCTTTCACGTTGGGATGTGTGCTTGCCGGCTTCTTGCAAATATTTCTCAAGCTCGTCGCGCTCGCTGGGTTTCAACTTGTCGCCCTGAAGGGCTCGATCCAGCATGCGGTGCACCATCAAATCGGGGTAGCGCCGGATGGGCGAAGTAAAGTGCGTGTAACAGATCGAAGCTAAGCCGAAGTGGCCGATATTTTCCGGTTGATAGTGGGCCTGTTTCATCGCGCGAAGCAAAACATGATTGATCACTTTTTCCTCAGGCTTCCCGCGGCAAGCCTCAAGAAGCCTTTGAATCTCCGGCGGCGTGATGGGTTCTCGTTTCATAGGCAAGCGATAGCCCAGACTGAGAAGGAACGGTGCGATGGCTTCCAGAGCCTCGGCATCCGGACCCTCATGGACGCGATAGAGCAACGGAAGGTCTTGCGCTTTGAGATGCCGGGCTACGGCCTCATTGGCGGCGATCATGAATTCTTCGATGATCCGGTGGGCAATGTTACGCTCGGCGCGCACGATATTCTCGGGCATCCCTTGAATGTCGAGGATGATTTCGGCCTCGGGGAGGTCAAAATCCAAGTTTCCTCGGGCTCTACGATTTTCGTAAATCAGCAGTGCCAGCTCTTCCATCAGTTTGAACTGATCCCCAAGATTTCGATAACGCTCTAAACACGCGGAGTCTTTGTCCACTAAAATCCGCCTGACGGCGGTATAGGTCATGCGTTCCTGGCTGCGAATCACTGAGTTGAAGAAGCGGCTGTGGACGACTTCGCCTTTGCTGTTGATTTCCATGGCCACGGTCTTGGTCAGCCGATCCTCATTGGGGTTCAAGCTGCAGATGCCATTGGAGAGAACCTCAGGAAGCATCGGGATGGCTCTATCCGGAAAATAGACGCTCGTAGCTCGGCTGAAGGCCTCTTGATCGATGGCGGTTCCCGGTCGAACGTAGAAGGCAACGTCGGCGATACAGACGAAAAGCTCGTAGCGGCCGTTTGTTTTTCGCACGCAAACGGCGTCGTCAAAGTCCCTAGCTAGCTCGCCGTCAATGGTGACGATCGGTAAATTTCTGAGATCGGTTCGCGCGGCAATCTCGCCAGGGCTAATGGAGAACGAGGCGCTCGCAATTTGCCGGCGGACCGGTTCAGGAAAGCTCGTCGCGAGACCGTATCGGAAGACGATCGATTGAGCCTGAACCTCCGGATCATCGGGATTCCCCATCACCTGCACGAGTTCTCCCTCGGGTCCCGACATGGCCGTCCCGTAGCGGGAAATTTCCGCAGCGACGACTTTTCCCTTTTCCGGCTTAGCCTTGGTTTGGCGCAGCGGAATGGCGGTGGCGATTCGCGGATCCATCGGAATCAGATAGCCCCTGCCATCAAATTCATCGTAGGTGCCGATGAGCCGTTTCTGCGCGTGCTCGAGAATTTGCACGACGTGAGCTTCTACGCCGCCCTGTTTCTTTCGATCGGCGCGTACCATGACCCGGTCTCCGTGCATCACACGGCGCATTTCGCGGCGATTGAGGTAAAGATCCTCCACACTCTTATCGTCGGGAATGAGAAAACCGAAGCCGTCCGGGTGGGCGTGGACTCGTCCAATGACCAGGTTCTGTGCGTCCGGCAGCGCGTAGTGATTTTTCTTCAAGCGAACGATTCGGCCTTCGCGTGCGAGTTCCCTCAAGGCGTCGACAATCTGCTGAAGTTCGGCGCGCCCAAATCCCCCGCGCTTCTGTATTTCGACGGGCGTCAACCGGGTTTTCGGTCTTTTGGCGAAGAGCTCCAGAATTCTCTTCTGCGTCCGTTCTGGAGCCAAAGCCGTGGGTGGAGAGTTAACCGTCATGAAAGCGCCAAAAAGCTACTGGCTTGCTGCCGGTGGGTAAGCACGGGGTCACTGGAGCTACGAAGACTCCGCCGACAGCTCTGTCATGAGCCAGTCATCGCCCACGTTCTCCGGGCGTGGGATTTCCACGATCGGCACGTCGCGGCGGATCGAGTCCAGAATGCTCCGTGCCGTGTCTAAAAAATCACCCATGGCCAGAAGCACGATGATTGCTTTCTTGCGGTCGACCGTTCGGATAATTCCCACTTCTTCGTAGGACTCGAAAATAAACTTCACATAGGCGATGTGTTCAGGAAACGTTTCGAGATAGATTTCTCGTAATTCCATAGCAACACAAGAATCATTGCTTGAGCAATTGTTCGAGCGACTCCGGAAGCCAATTTTTTCTTTCGTTCTTGTCGATGCCCTTGCCACCGGACTCGGGAGGTTCGCCGGCCTTTTGCGGAAAACTCCGGCGCAACACTTGGGCCACTGCACGGTTTTCCGGTCTCACCTGGACATTGGGGAATTTGCCGTCTGCGCGGAAAGAGATGGACAGTCTTCCGCGGCGATCGAGCAGATAGCGGAACAATTTATACTCGCGCTGGAGTTCTTGCGTGATGCGGGGCGAAAAAACCAGCAGCCCATTCCATTGCGTCGTCCTGTCAAACCCGATCCAGCCTGCTCCGGTGATCGTGTAGTCGGGAGTCACGAGTAACAGATCATCGGTGCGAATCCGTTCTCCCTCAACCTTGAAGTTGGCCTTGAGGGTGTCAAAGGGCGTATACCCGCGATCCACTAAGGCCGCGAGGCTGGGCGGGAGGCGCGATGGCCCCTTGGACGGGGAGTCGCCGCCTCCTCCGGGGATAATCTTCGCAATCAAATTGAAATCTTTAATTGTGCCGTCATGAATGACGCTCTCGCCCGATCCTTGAAGGGTTTCCGTGACCGGCGCCCCGTTTCGCGTTACGGCGTCGAACTCAGCGCGAAAGTTCAGTTGTCCTTCGAGTCGATTTTTTAGCTGGGGAAATTTTTGTTTTAGAACGGATCCCACATCGATCGATTCAATTCGAGGCTTAAACATGAAGCGTTGTGGCGGCTCGGTGGCAGCGGGCCAATATCCGTCGGAGCGAACCACCCCGTCGAAAGCCTGGAACGAGAGATTTTTGAAACTCATAGCCTTGGGCGACCACGTTACATCTCCATGCAGTTCCCGGTAAGGAATATCTTCCAGACTCCCTTCGGAAGAGGCAAGGGTTCCCTTGAGCGAAGGGGCGTCGTCCTGCCATTGAATTTCACCGATCGCGGTCACGTTCCTGATCCGGTTGGGTTTGCTAGCAGAAAAGGTGGGCAGATCCACCAGATTGATTTCCGGCGATCGTAATTGGTAACGTGCGCTTGGTTGGTTTATGTCTTTGATTTTGGCCACGACCGTAATAAGGGATGAACCCATACGAAAAGAACCATTTTCCAGGAGAGCTTCTTTTCCTAAAAACGAAATATCTGCTTTCAGACGGTCGATCTTTCTTCCGGTTTCCTTTTGCCTGAACTCGGCGTCGGCAAGACGCAGTTTCCCATGAACATTCCAGTCTTCCGGCGACGCAAAGTTCTTTCGCAATACAATGTCCCAATGAATGGTTCCACCCACATCTTGAAACGTCAGCGGAGAAACCAGCCGCCACCACGTTGGCAAATCGCTTGAATCACTGCGCAGCCTAAGTTGCAGGCGAGGTTCCGGTCCCTCTTCGACAACGCCTGAAAGTGTCATTTTGGAATCGCCAAGACTTAACTCGGAGTCGTGAAGAACGAGTCCATTTTTTTGCCGCGAGATCTGAGCTCTGAGTTCAGCCGGACTACCCGGAGGCTTGCGGAGCCAATCCCGATAGCGAAATTCGCTCTTCTCCCCCTTGATCAAAACGCCCGCGCGCAAGTTACCCCAGGTTCCTTCGAACTGGCTATAGGCATTCACGGAACCTTCTGTCGCTAGGGCAACGGGCAAAATTTGTGTGAGAAAGGGTAAGTTACGAAGTTGCATCAGATTGATCGAGCTCAAGGTCAGCCTTCCTTTGAGTTGCGCTTCTGCCCAGGGATGGCCTTCCGGAACTTCCATGGAACCTTCCAAAATGGCGTTGTAGTTTGAAGAGCCGAACAAAGGGATCTTCAGGGCAACGTCTGTGATTCGAGGGTGGCTGAAAGTGCCTCCAAGTCTTGCCTGGAGCGACAGAGGACCGGTTACCTCCAACTCGCGGGGAATTCTGTCTCTAAGAAAAGGTAAGGCGCGGGCGAGCAGCATAGCGGACAGGGAGTCGAAGCGCATTTCAAGCTCCACGGGTTGCTGCGACCAGTCATGGGGTTGCCGAAGCGGGCCCAACTCTCCATCGATCCTGACATCGTGACCTAGCCCCTCGGTCACCGCCGCAGCGAATTTAATGCTGGTCCTTTGTGAAGGATTGAGTCCTTTGATTTCCATCTCTACGTTTTTGACGCGAATCTCCGCGGGCTCCTTGACCGAGCGGTCGATGAAATCAACCCGACCGTTCTTTACATTTATTTTCGCCACTAAAAAATATACTGTTACTAGCTTTCTTTCCGCTGAAGGCGTTTGTGATCTGGGCAAGGCTCTGGTTTCCTTCTTTTGGCCTGCCAACTCGGCCAGGTTCAACAGACCTCGCTCGTCCGTGATGATTTGGAATTCTGGCGCTTGGAAGGTCAATGAGTTGATGACAATTTTGCCGACCAATAGCGGCAGAAAGCTCACCCCCAGCCTTAATTCTTGTGCCCGGACGACTGGAGTCGCGGCAAAACGAGGATCGTCAGCAATGCGAAATTCCTTTGCAGAGAAGCCGAGCCCACCCCACAAGCTGGCCTCGAGGCGATCGAAGGTGGCGTCCTTGCCTAGAAATCTCTGCAGTTCTTGATGCACCTGTTCACGGTTCTTGGCCGCCAGTGTGTTGAAGGTCTTAATGAAAGCAACTATCGCCACTCCAGACGCAATCAGAAAAAACAACAGAAATTTGTGCGATTTTCTCATGTGGCTGGTTCGTGCGAGCCCGACATCCTGTTTTTCGGAACTACCCGATTGAAGAAGTATTTCGACGGTGAAGTGGGATCAACAGCATCGATCAGGGTTGCTCATATCCCTGATTCTCAGAACAGCGGAACACGGGGACCCGGTGGTCTTTGCTTCGGAAATTGTTGCTTAATGGATGCTTTCGACAACGGTGGCGATGCCTTGCCCCACGCCGATGCACATGGTCGCGAGGCCATAACGGCTGCCGCGCTTTTTCATTTCGTGAATGAGTGTTGTCATGATCCTTGCGCCGCTGCAGCCGAGGGGATGGCCGAGAGCAATCGCCCCGCCGTTAACGTTCAATTTCTTAGGATCGATCCCAAGCTCCCGCGTGCAAGCAATCACCTGGGAAGCAAAAGCCTCGTTCAATTCGACCAGATCGATCTGTTCCATGGTCAAACCGGCTCTTTTCAGCGCTTTCTGCGTGGCGGGAATCGGTCCAATACCCATGTAATTTGGATGAACCCCGGCGGCAGCCGATGCCACGATTCGAACCACGGGCCTCAGTTTGAGTTGCTCGGCCTTTTGCGGCGTGGTCAGCAAAAGGGCCGCCGCGCCATCGGAAAGAGGAGAGGAGTTTCCAGCCGTGACCGTCCCCCCTTTTTTGAAAGCGGGTTGCAGCGCTGCGAGCTTTTCCAAAGATGTGTCGGCCCTGGGTCCTTCGTCTTTGCCGTAGACCAGGGGCGAGCCCTTTCTTTGGGCCATTTCGAAGGGAACCAGCTCATCCTTGAGGCGCCCTTCTTCGTGGGCCTTGAGGGCTTTTAGGTGACTTCCCAAGGCGAACTCATCCTGTTCTCGCCGGTCGATCTGATATTTTTCTGCGACGTTCTCTGCGGTCTCGCCGTTATTGATCAGGGAGTAGAGTTCTGCCATACGGCGGTTGGGAAAGCGCCAACCCAGCGAGCTGTCGTACAACGTTACGTCGCCACGCTGGAAGGCGTTCGACGGCTTGGCCATCACCCAGGGTCCGCGGGTCATGCTCTCGACACCGCCGGCGACAAAAAGGTCGCCGTGGTCGGTTTGGATGGCTCGTCCAGCCTGATTGATCGCCTCCAATCCGGACCCGCACAAACGATTTACGGTGGCGCCTGGGATCGTATAGGGCAGCCCTGCGAGAAGCGACGCGTTGCGCGCGACGTTGCGGGAATCCTCGCCCGCTTGGTTTGTACAGCCGAAGTAGACGTCTTCGATTTCATCTTTGTTGATTCCGGTCTTGTCGATCAATTTAGCGATGATATAGGCGCCCAGGTCGTCGGTTCGAACGTCTTTCAAAATTCCACCGTGGCGGCCCATGGGCGTGCGCACGGCTTCAACGATGACGGCTTCTTTCATGGCTTCACCTGACCTTCGTTATAGGAATAAAAACCTTTGCCGCGAGTCTCGCCGAGAAATCCCGCGATGACCAATTTCTTCAGCAGGGGCGCCGGCCGGTAACGATCTTCTCCCGTTTCACGCTGCAGACCTTCGAGGACCGCCAGGACTTCATCCAAACCTATCTGATCCGCCCAGCGAAGTGGACCGTTGGGATAATTCACACCGAGCCGCATAGCGACGTCGATCTCCTCCGCGGTGGCGACTCCTTCTTCTAGACTCCTCGCCGCTTCATTGATGATCAAACTTAGAATGCGCGGGAAAGTCAACCCCGGTGTATCTTTGACACGAACGGTCTCCTTGCCGATGGATTTGAAGATTCGCTCGGCGCTTTGAATCGCGCTCTCCGCGGTTCGCATGCCCGCCGCCAACTCAATGACTTTTCGGTCCTTGAACGGGGAGAAAGTCGCAAAACCCACGATGCGTTCAGGTTTCGTCGTCCACGAAGCCATCAGGGTAGTTGCAAAACCAAGGCAAGAAGTGATGATCACGGCCGGGGCAGGCATCGCCAAATCGAGCCGTTGAAGAATCGATTTTTTCTTCTCAATAGGACTCGAACTTGTCTCAATGACCACGGGTGTCGTCGGAGTAAGCTCAGCCAGATCCGAAAGCAGGACCGCGTCCTGCCCCGCTCCGCGACTGAGTTCGAGCAGCTCTTGACACAAACGGCTTTCGCCGATAATGGCGAGACTATTTTTTGTCATAGACGTAAAAACCCCGACCCGTTTTCCTTCCGAGATTTCCACCCATGACCATTTTGTACTGAATGGGGCTTGGGCGAAACCTCGGATCTTCAAAAAAAGATCGGTAGAGCGACTCCGTCGCCGCAAAGTTGACGTCGTGCCCGATCAAATCCATCAACTCAAAAGGACCCATGCGGAAATTACCCGCCAGTCTCATGATGCGATCAATGGTTTCAACCGTGGCATCCCCGTCACCCAATATCCGCAGCGCCTCGTTATAGAAGGGACGGGCAACGCGGTTAACGATAAAACCTGGAGTGTCTTTGGCGCGGGCTGGGGTTTTGCCCATCTGGCGGATTAGGTCAGCTGCCTTGTCGATCGCTTCTGAGGCTGTGCGGTCGCCCTGAACGACCTCCACCAATGCCATCAGCGGCGGAGGATTGAAGAAGTGCAGACCTAGAACTCTTTCCGGATTTTGAGTGTTCGCCGCGATGGCCGTAACGGAAAAAGAAGACGTGTTCGTGGCCAGCAAGGTCTCCCGGCCGCATATTCCGTCCAGTTGCTTGAAAACATCACGCTTGAGCTCTAATTTTTCGGGGACCGCCTCGATGACTAGACTGCTTCCTTCGAAGTTTTCGAGTTTGGTTGTGCCGTGAAGCCGGTCAAGAATTTGTTTTTCCTGATCCGCCGCGATTTTCCCTCGCTCGCGGCTTCCCTGAAGGAAACTACGAATACGTTCTAAGCCTTTGTCGATAAATTCTTGAGAGATATCATAGAGTAAAGTTTCAAAGCCCGCTTGCGCGGCCACCTGGGCGATGCCCGCGCCCATGGTGCCGGCTCCCAGGACGCCGATTTTTTCAAGTTTATCGCTCATGCTCGTCGAGTCTATTTCCCCGTGAATATCGGCGCGCGTTTCTCCAAAAATGCGCGCACTCCCTCGTCATAGTCAGTGCTTCTTCCGGCGATCTCTTGCAAATGGGACTCGTATTCCAGGTCGGCCTCAAGACCTGGTAGAATCGCGTGGTTCAACGCTCGCTTGATAAGACCTACGCCGCGGGGCGCGCAAGCGACTCTTGCCCCAATTTCCTTGGTCGCCTTGACAAATTCTCCTGCCGGGAAAACCTTAGCGACGAGTCCGATACGCTGGGCCTCGCGCGCATCTACCGTCTCGCCGAGAAGGAGCAGCTCCATGGCTTTGCTCAGGCCCACGAGGCGCGGCAAGATAAAACTACCGCCCGAGTCCGGCGCCAATCCGACGCGCACAAAGGACTGTATAAATTTCGCTTCTTCCGAAGCGACCCGCAAATCACAGGCCAGAGCCAAATTACAACCTGCGCCGGCGGCGACGCCGTTGACGGCGGCGATGACGATCTTTTCCATCTGCCGGATCTGCCGGATCATCGGGTTGTACTTCTCGCGCAACGAAGCGCCGAGGGAACCTTTCTGATCCGGCGTCCGGCCCTTGAGATCTTGTCCGGCGCAAAAGGCCCGTCCTGCGCCGGTGATGACGAAGCAACGGACTTCTTTATCGCGGTCCCCTTCTTTCAATACATCTAGCACTTCCTTGTTCATTTGTGGAACAAAGGCGTTGAGGGCTTGCGGGCGATTGAGCGTAATGGTAGCGACGCCGCCTTCTTTCTTTCGTAAAGGATCGGTTTCGTAGTGCCACAGCGAAGTCTCGACTACTTACCTGCCTTTGAACTCCGGCTTACGCTTTTCGAGAAAGGCTTTCATCCCTTCTTTGCGATCCTCTGAGGCGAACAACATGTAAAACGATTTGCGTTCAAACTCGAGGCCTTCATCGAGAGCGGTGTTGGCAGACTTCAGTACAGCTTCCTTGACCGCTTTTACGGCGAGAACGGGCTTCGCGGCGATCTTCTTCGCGATGTTCTTGGCTTCGTCGAGCAGCAGCTCAACGGGGACAACGCGGTTCACTAAGCCGAAGCGTTCGGCATCGGCAGCGCTCATCGTTTCTCCCGTCAATACCATTTCCATGGCCCGATATTTTCCCACGGTTCGGGTGAGCCGTTGGGTTCCGCCGCTACCCGGAATGATTCCCAGATTAACCTCCGGTTGGCCGAAGCGCGCAGTCTCCGAAGCGATAATGATGTCACAACTCATGGCGAGTTCACAGCCGCCCCCTAAAGCGAAGCCGCTCACAGCGGCAATAACGGGCTTAGTAATGCGGTTGATGCGATCCCGATACGCCAATCGCTCTTGAATTCTTGCATCGAAGGGACCTCGATCGGCCATTTCTTTGATGTCGGCGCCGGCAGCAAACACTTTCTCTCCGCCGGTAACGATCATGACTCGGACTTCGTCATCATGATCGAGCTCCTGCATCGCCAGGGACAGGTCCTTGACTAGGTCGTAGGAGAGGGCATTCAGTTGCTGGGGCCGGTTGAGAGTGAGGACTGCAATGGAAGTGTCTTTTTCAACGATGACGTTTTCAAATTCCATACAATCCAGACTTTTATAAATACACCATGGAACCAGGGGATTCAAGGTAAGTGAGAGTGCGCGTGCCGAGGAGAAAGCCTCGTAAAATCATTGGCCTATGAAACATTTGGTCTTAGAACCGGCCAGGATCGTGAAGTTGACACCCCCCGGGTGATTTGCAAATATAGAGGCTCATCCATGTCCAATCGGCTCGAACCCACTTCCCGTAGTTATGACGAAAAACTCCAGCGTATATTAAAAATTTCGGCAAAAATCTTTGCCGAAAAAGGATTTCACCGCACCTCGGTGCGGGACATCTCCCGCTCGACAAAAATGAGTTTGGCGGGGCTCTATTACTACTTTTCGACCAAGGAAGAGCTGCTTTATCTCATTCAAGAACGCTGTTTCGTTACTCTACTACAGCGTTGGGAGCGCGCCGCGACGCCTGATATGGACGTCCGTACTCGCATTCGACTTTTTGCTGAAAACCATTTGAGTTTTTTCTGCCACAACATGCACGAGATGAAGGTGATGGCGCACGAGGATGAGTCCCTCACGGGCGAATTCCAGGTCAAGATCTTGGTCCTCAAGCGGCGCTACGTAAAAGTCATCATGGATCTTATCCGGGAACTCCAAGATCAAGAAGGTGGAAAGGGCATGGATCTACGGGTGGCGACTTTCTCTCTGTTCGGCATGATGAACTGGATCTATACCTGGTATCAGCCAAAACGAGACTTAGCGCTTCCCCAACTGATGGAGCAGATGCTGCGGATCTACTTCTTCGGTGTCCTGCAGGGAGGAGCGGTTGAGGCGCCTTGGTTCAATGCAACTTCTGGTACTTCGAGCAAGGAAACGTTTTCTCTCTGGCATAATAATCAGTAGACGTTACCCCTCACCCCTCACCCTTCACGTAAGGGGTTAGGGTTGAGGGAAATCTAAAAGACTATGATTCGTATTGGCGATAAGGCACCGAATTTCACCTTGAAGGGAATTTTCCAAGGAACGGTCGCGGATTTTACGATTCAATCTTTTCCGGGGAAATGGCTGATCCTCTTCTTCTATCCCGCTGATTTTACATTCATCTGTCCCACTGAAGTGGCTGGATTCAGCAAGGCGGCACATGAATTTCGCGCCGAGGATGCCGAAATTCTCGGGGTCAGCGTTGATTCGCTGGAAAGTCATCGAAAATGGGCGGAAGAATTGGGCGGCGTGAACTACCCACTTCTCAGCGACGACCAAAAAAATGTCAGCCGCGCCTACAACGTGTTGGACGAGAAAGATGGGGTCTGTTTGAGAGCCACGTTCATCATCAATCCTGCCGGAGAAGTCAGTTATTTAGTCGTAAGCCACACTAATGTGGGACGCAGCGTGGAAGAAACTCTGCGCGTGCTCAAGGCGCTGCGCACGGAGCGTCTCTGTCCCTCCGACTGGAAACCCGGCGAAGCCACCGGCGATCTCACGCTCAAGTACTGATGGCAAGATAGAAAGATAGCGGATAGAAGATAGCGACGTTTGATTTTCTTTCCGCCATCTCAAATTTAAACAATGTCTCTCGAGGCCATTGAGCAAAAGAAAGACCTCATCGAAAGTCGGGCTCGCATACGCGAGTTCGTTTTCGGCATTCAAGACGGTTTGATGAGCACCGTGGGGCTGCTGACCGGAGTCCAGGGTGCCACCGAAAGCACTGCAGTTGTCATTATCACGGGCTTCACGGCGATGTTTTCGGGGGCGATTTCCATGGCGGCCGGATCTTACCTTTCATCGAGCGCGGAGAAAGATATCTTCGACAAGGAACTGCGCGATGCCGAAGTGCTGGCGGAAAGGGAACCCTATTTGGCTGCCGAGGGATTGCTGAAGGCTTTGAATCAGGAAGGTTTGGCGCGGGAGCAGAGTTATAACGTCGTCAAGGTTCTCTTGCGCCAGCAGCACGCATTTCTAAGGACTTTTCAGGAAAAAGTCTTCGGCCTCGGATCGGCGGAAATTAACCGGCCTCTCCAAGGGGCTTTGGTCATGGCAGCTTCGTTCGTGATCGGCGCTTCCGTGCCGATCGTGCCTTATCTGCTGGTCGCAGGCCGAACCGCTTTGATTCTTTCGATTGTGCTCTCGGGTTTCGTCCTCTTTGGGGTGGGGTTCGTCAAAGGCCGCTTGGCGGCGAAGTCGCCGGCGCGGTCCGGCGCCCAGTTCTTCGCGATTGCCGTGGGCGCTGCGCTCCTGGGATATCTGATCGGCTTGGTCGTCCAACATTTCTTTCCTGACATTTCGATTCCGGCGTGACGGCGACTGGTTTTTTTCCTCTTAGTCGATCAGACTTCTAAGCAACGTTAGATTTTCCCGATCCTCGGCTAGGTCCGGCCCTTTAGGCGTTTCGAGGCACATGGGGAGACCCCAGAAGCGTTTGTCGTTCACGAGAAACCGGAACGCGTCGACGCCGATGTGGCCTTTCCCGATGTGCTCATGACGGTCTACGCGAGAATTGAACTCCTTCTTCGAATCGTTCAGATGGAACCCACAAAGCGTTCGATCCTGACAAAACGGGCTCACGATAGGGGGAACAATGGTTGTCACCCAAGAACTTTTCGCTGCATACCTGAACTGCCCGACAAAGGCATATCTCATGAGCTCAGCAATCCCAACGGAGCAGACTAAATTCAGGAGGTGGAAAGCGGATATTCAAAATAGGCTACGACAACAAGGAGTAGAGTTACTTCGAAAACAAAGCCGCCTCGAAATCAAAGAAAGTCCTACGGCAGACGATCTTTCAGCGAAAGAGTCTGCTCTTTACGTAAATTGCTCTATTGGATTTGAAGAGCTGAGATCGGTGATTGACGCTGTTGAAAAAATAGACTTACCAGGCAGAAAGAGTCAATTGCTTCCCTGTCGATGTCAATTAGACAAACGCGCGGAGAGACATGAAAAGCTCCTATTGGCTTATGATGCCCTATGTCTACAAGCCTTCACAGGAGTACCTATCCGTGCGGGCAAGTTGGTCGACGGGATTAGTAAACGTGCAAAGAAAGTTCAACTAAATAGCCAGCTCAAAGCGGTGCAGGACCATGTTCGACGACTGACAGAGCTGCTTGGACAAGCAAAGGAACCGCCGCTGATCCTGAACAGACATTGCGTCGAATGTGAATTCCGAGCGCGGTGTCGTGAGAAGGCTGCGGAGACGGACGATTTGAGCCTCCTTTCCAAAATGAGCCTTAAAGAGCGACAAAAGTTACAAGGCAAAGGAATCTTCACAGTCCAGCAACTTTCCTACACGTTTAGGCCAAGGAGACGACGCAAAAGCCCCCGTTCAAATGCAGACAATTTCTCCTATGCCCTAAGAGCACTGGCGATTCGAGAAAATAAAATCCATGTCGCCGGAACGCCCACTTTTACGATTCAAGGCGATGACTGCTTTTTGGACGTGGAGGGCATTCCCGATTATGGATTCTATTATCTCGCCGGGCTACGGTTTCGTCTCAACGGCCAGCCAATCCAACATTCATTTTGGGCGGGCGACCGTTGCGACGAGGAAACTATGTGGAACGACCTAGTCACGAACTTACGTGCGAGTGGGTTTCGCCGAATTATTCATTTCGGAAACTTCGAAAAGGAGTTTCTGATAGCCATGACCAAGCGTTATTGTAAGTCAAAGGAACAATCGGAATATGTTGAAAGTTTGGTCCAGCAGACGGTTAACCTTTTGTCGGTAATCTACAGCCGAATCTATTTTCCGACGTCTTCGAATAGCCTAAAAGATATTGCTCGCTACCTGGGACACAGATGGCCGGATGAAATTGGAAGCGGCTATGAAGCATTGCTCGCCCGTCATTACTGGGAAGCCTCAAGAGAGCTGAGCGTCAAGGAAGCCCTCCTGAGTTATAACATCAGCGATTGCGAAGCTCTCCATTTGGTTGCGGACTGCGTCTCTAAAATGTGTGGTCAATTATCAACCGCGGGACCGAATGACGATTCTAAATTTGTCGATACCAATAAATTGAGGGGATGGGGACCGTTCAAGTTTGGACAGCTGAATTGTGCGATACCAGACTTTGAATACATCAATCGCGCCTCTTACTGGGACTATCAGCGCGAGCGAATCGTTTTTCGGTCGCGACGCTTACGCAAGCGGATTCGTATGCACACCTCTAGTAGACGGATAAAATACCGGGCAAATAAGGCAATCGCTCATCGACGAACTATTGCTTGTCCCTACTGTAAGTCGCGAGAGATTTATAAGTGGGGACCGAGAAATAAGACGGTCTATGATCTCAAGTTTTCTCCAGCCGGCGTAAAGCGTTGGGTCGTAAATTATCAATTTGATCGGCACAAATGCTGGCAATGCAGGAAAACTTTTATGCCTCCAAGGAAACCTTGGACGCGAAGCAAATACGGAGATGGTTTGATACGATACTTAGTTTTTCTCACGGTTGACCTGCAAATTTCACAAAGAGCCGCAAAAAAGTTAATAAATCAGTTCTTTGGTTTGGACCTATCAGGGGAATCTGCCGGGAGGTTTAAAAAGACTGCCGCCGCCTTTTATAAAGTAACTTACAACAAAATATTGCAAAATATAGTCAAGAGTCCCTTGGCCCATGTTGATGAAACGAAGGTTAGTCTCAATGGTCGAAGTGCTTATGTCTGGGTCTTAGCGAATCACGAAGATGTAGCTTACTTTGTTTCAGAGAGCCGCGAGGGCGCAAAGGTTCAAGATATCCTGAATAAATTCAAGGGTATCTTGGTTTCTGACTTTTACAGTCTTTACGACTCTTTCGAATGTCCACAGCAAAAATGCCTCATTCACTTGCTGCGGGATTTAAACGATGATCTCTTGCGTGAACCATTCAATGAAGAACTTAAGTCGGTAGTCAACGGTTTTGCGTCTTTGGTTAAACCGATCGTTGAAACCGTGGATCGATATGGACTCAAGTGTCGTTTCATGAAAAAACACAAACGGTCAGTGGGCAGGTTTTACCGTTGGCTGACAAGGACCAATTTTGAGACGGAAGTGGGCGTCGGCTATAAAAAACGATTTGAGAAAAATAGACAGAAACTTTTTACTTTCTTGGAATACGATGATGTCCCATGGAACAACAACGCGGCGGAGCATGCCATTAAAGCCTTCGCGACGCTCCGACGCGTGTTTGGAGGTAGTAGCACGGAACGTGGCATCCAAGATTATCTTGTTCTGCTCAGCGTGTGTGAGACATGTCGTTATCGAGGAATAAAGTTTTGGGACTTTTTGTGTTCTGGTTACAAAGACGTGGACGCCTATGTCAAAAGTCAACGGCTTCATAGACGCCGGGTTACCAAGACAAGTATGCTGAAATCCAGAAACGCAATTATCTCGCAAAGCGATGGCAATGTATGCCAAGTTGGGGAGGCTTCTGAGCAGTATTAGGATTCCCGATCTTCCGCCGGACCATGCGCTGTTTCGAGGCGCATCCCGATGCCGATGTGGTGATGGAAAGCTGCTTCTGGTATGCTTTTGCTGCTGACGAGAGGGCGAAAAGTCTGTTTATGAATATGCCTAGCCATGAAGAATTATATGATCGCTTCGTAAAAGGCCTGGAGTCTAAACACAGAGGAGCCTTTGCTGCCGTTCGCCCGGACGGAAAAGTTATTGTTGACAAGGACGATGTCAAAGTCGTGGACCGAGCGCTTAAGCAATTTGGCCCCGGTAATTTCGTGTTGTTAAAGGTTGGCAGTAGGGGAGTGGGGAAATGGCGCAGTCAACGACGGTTGTGACGCCCGCATATCCGTATGTCGAGGTCGAGTTTGCCGTCGGCGCTTTTCGTTCTTCAACCGTTCTCGCCTATGTCGATACAGGCTTTGACGGTTATCTGATTATTCCCAATACACAAACATCGCTTCTTGGTCCGCCACAATTCTTTGCGCCCTGGGAGCTTGGAGATGGGTCGGTCGTGCAGGCGCAGGAATACCGCGGTGATATCCTGATCTCCGGATTGAGCATAAGCATTCCCGCCCGCATTACACTAATAGGGGAAGAATACCTGTTGGGTCGTGGCGTTGTAGACCACGTGCGTATGACGTTTGATCATGGCCAGCGGCTGTTGTTGGAAGCGTGAAGCCCCTCCCCTTGGCTCACTGTTTCTCTAGTCCTGAATCAGGCTCCTCAGCAGCGTTAAGTTTTCTTTATCTTCTTTCAGGTCCGGGCCCTTCGGCGTCTCCAAGCACATGGGTAATCCCCAAAAGCGCTGGTCGTTAAGCAGTAGACGGAAGGCTTCGACACCGATGTGGCCTTTCCCGATGTGCTCATGACGGTCTACGCGAGAATTAAATTCCTTCTTTGAGTCATTCAAATGAAAAGCCGCTAGGCGGTCAATGCCGATCTCTTCATCGAAATCCGTGAACGTTCGCTCGTAACCTTCCTTTGTCCGAATGTCATACCCTGCGGCGAAGGCATGCTCGGTGTCGAAGCAGACTCTGAGCCGATCGCTTTCTTTGGTTGCGTCAAACATTCTAGCGATCTGTTCGAAGCGGTAGCCGAGATTGGAGCCCTGGCCGGCCGTGATCTCGAGTGTGACCTTCACATTATAGCCGGGGCAGGCCTTGTGGACCTCGTCCAGTGAATGAGCAATGGTCTTTATACCTTCGTCTTCGCCGGCGCCCACGTGGGAGCCAGGATGAGCGATCAAATTCGACACGCCCAGGATTTCGCACCGTTCCAACTCGTCGATGAAGGCGGCTACCGAACGCTTTCGCAAAGAACCATCGGGCGAACCCAAATTGAGCAGATAGGAATCATGGGCAATCACGGTGGTGATTCCGGTGGCTTTCCGATTCAAATCAAACAGCTCGATTTCTTCCTTTGTGCAAGGCTTGGCCGCCCATTGGCGCGACGACTTCGTGAAGATCTGAATCGCGTCGCAATCTACAGTCTTACCCAGGAGCAGGGATTTATCGACGCCTCCCGCGATGGACATATGGGCGCCCAGGAGCGGGCGGGGCGGTTTCTCTTTCTGTTTCATAACATTTTGAACGTCTTGAACTTTTTGAACGGTTTGAACCATTGCTATATTCCGCCCGCGTTCAAACCGTTTAAGCCGTTCAAAGCGTTCAAGTCGTTCATCCAGTAAAGTGTCTCTTTTCTACCAGCGGTAGCGAAATACTGCCGGCGCTTAGCAACTTGTCGTGAAACTCACGGAGATTGAAGCGCGATTCGAGGCGGATCTGCTCCCGGTCCCGCAACCGATTGATGATCGACCAACCCAGGGCATAGCCCATCGGCCCGGAGGGCGATTGGCTGTACCAGTTCAAATCTGCGCAGGCTTGAGCGCGCGGGAAATGGAGTTCTCGGACCATCAACTCCGCGGCCTCGTCATAGGTCATCCGGCCGGTCTGTGTTTTGACGTCGATGATGATGCGCAGCGCGCGCCAAAGCCGATCTTTGAGCATGACAAACCGGTGCTCCTTGGTTTTTAGAAAACCTTGCTCCTGCATAAGCTGCTCACAATAGAGTGCCCAGCCTTCGTAGAACACAGAGGACTCGTTCATCAGCCGCGGCAAGGTGGAGGCTGCGGCGATCGAGTTGGCAACCGAAAACTGCAGGTGATGGCCGGGATAGCTTTCGTGGACCGAAGTATTCTCCAACCCTACCCAGTTGTGCTCCCTGAGCAAATCATCATCCGTTACCGGTGTAACATAGTAGTAGCCGACCTGATCGGGATCTTTCGGCGAGGGCGATAAATAAGCGGCGAAGGGAATCTCATGGCGGCGAAACTCCGGTGTGTGGACGACGTGCAGCTCTTCTTTCGGCGGAAAAGAGACCAGATCCTTTTCTCTGACAAACTCGCGCGCGGATTCCATCGCTTTCTGGTAGGCGGAAAGGATTTGATCGATGGGCGGATGGTTGTCCTGGATCTTACGGGCGACCTCTTCGATGTTCTTCCCGGGCGCCAGTTCATCCGCGAGAGCTGTGAGTTCTCGCTTCGTCTTGGCAAAAAGCTCTTCACCCAGAGCCAGGAGGCTCTGCGCATCATGATTCAGAAAATGTTTTTTCTTTAGCAGGAGATTGTAATGTTCCTCGCCGACCGCATAGACGCCTTGGCTCCGCGGCAAAAGCTCGTGCTCGAGAAAGTTCGCGTAGCGATTAATGGCGTGTTTTGCAGTATCCACCGCCGAGCGAAGCGCTACGGTGTCCCTAACTCCACTTTGAACTTTCGGATGGTCCGGCAGGCTATCGAGAAAGCTCACCCCGCCCTTGGCGCTCTCGATGGCCATCTCTGTCCAAAGGCGTGGTGGATTAGCATCGGGGCGGCTGAGATTAGCGATGCCTTGCTGGATCACAGCGGGCGTCCGGTTCAGCCGGTTCAATAGATTTCCAGCCAGATCGTTGGTTGAGCGCACCGTGAGAATATAGATTGCGTCCACTGGCAGATAAGTGTCGGGCCACTTCAGGCGGTAATCTTCTTTTGTGTGTTCATAGCGTTGAATGGTTAGACGACCCTCGAGCAGGGCGTAATCGATGACCTGATCTCTGTCGAGCTCTCTGACGCGAATTTGCTGGAGCGTTTTTAACGACTCTTCTACGAAGATTTTTTCGGCTCGATAGATCTCCTCGGAGTAGTCATTGAGCAGGTGATCGTAGCCTTCGATGCCATAGTAGATAGCCTCGCTGGGATGAAGCTCAAAATATTTTTTAAAGTAGTCAGTGCAGAAATCGGTGAAAGAAGACATTCCAATCCCTTATCACCTTAGCCCACATGCTTCAATTTTGGGGTGGAAGCCCTGAATCTGGTTTGTGCTTTCTGTAGATGCAGGATGATGCCACGCCACTTCCGTCAGGTGAAACCGCAATCTGAGGCGCTACGCGTAAATTTGTCGTCTTAGGTATTGGCCGACCGAAGCATCGGTAACTTTGGCCCGGGGTTCGCCCTCTGGCCATTCCATGACGATATGGCCCCGAACCAGGGTCATGACCGGCCAACCGGTTACTTCCCAACCTTCATATACCGACCAGGGTGTTACGGTGTGGAGAAGATCTTTCGTGATCTTGGCCCGCCGTTTCAAATCGACGACGATCAAATCTGCGTCGGCTCCCGGGACGATCGCTCCCTTTTTTGGATAGAGACCGAAAATCCGCGCGGGATTTTCGCTCGCGACCTCCGCCAACCGTTCGATGGATATTCGTCCCTTGTTCACTCCCTCGCTCAACATCATCGGCAGCATTCCCTCGACGCGGGAAGGAAAGCCGCTGATTGTCGTCCAGACATTCCCGGTCTCCATCGACTCACGGGTTCTGGTGTGGGCGACATGGTCGCTGCCGATGCAGTCGATGGCGCCGGAAGCAAGCGCTTGCCAAAGCGTCTGATGCGTCGAGCGATCGCGCAGCGGCACGTTGATTTTCCAGGCGTCTTTGTGCAGCACGAGGTAGTGCGTGCCGATTTCGCTGTACACCGTCAAACCTTCAGCCTTGGCCTTTTCAATTTCCGCGATAGTTTCCTTGGTCGTCACATGGACGATGTAAATCGGACAACCTGCAACTCGGGCATAGTAGAGATAGGTCCTGGCGTGTCCGGCTTCGGTGAATGCCGGCGAGCGATCATCCCACGCGCCCATGTCGGTACGGCCCGCATCCACCAGACGTTGCTGCAGGACGCGGGCAATCTCCCAGTTCTCGCAGTGGAGCAGAGCAATCGCCGGTGTACCTAGCTTGGCTACGGATTCGAAAGTGGCGTAAATGCTGCCGTCGTCAAAGGCGTAGGCGGGCCACGAAGATTTCCAGGGTCCCTGCATCTGCAAATGCAATTTGAAAGACGTGATTCCATGCTCTCTCGCCAAGTACGGGATCTCTCCGACATGCTCGTCGGTGCCGAGGATGGGCGTCAGGAAAAAATCGATCGCCGCGCTGCGCGACGCCTCATAGTATAGCGGCATGGATTTGGTGAACGACGGAATATCCGCCGGGCCTTTGACCTTGTCTGCCCCGCCCGTAATCGCGAGACTCACGAGCTGCATGCCCCAGGTCGTCACTCCCGTGGCCGCCGCCGCTCTGGTCTCGGTTTGGAAATCATCGGCCAGCGGGCGATGGCTCCCTAGGTGGCATTCGGGGTCGATTGCGCCAGGAAGGAGATATTTGCCGGCGAGGTCGATCTGGCGATCCGCGGCGGGTAAAAAGCCGTCGCTTCCGACAGCCGCGATCTTACCGTCGAGGATCGCGACGCCGCCTTCGATCGTGCCGCCGGGCGTGACAATCAAGCCATTTCTAAAAACGAGGTCCGCCGCTTTGTTGGCCATGAGTGAATCTACCCTTATTTTCTTGCCTCAGCCAAGTAACTGAGGTCGATCATGCTGTCTATCGGTGGAGGCATTTTCTGCAGGCCAAATTCCTTCCAATTCTCTGCCACTCTGCGCGCCCCCTGCATGTCCACACCGCCATCCCGCGGTATGGTTTTTTGGGTTTTCATGTAAAGGGCGTAGGTTTTTTCCGCTTCTTCTTTGTCCGCCTTGGTACGTTCCGCCAGCGCGCGAACTGCTGCTTCTTTGTTTTTCGGTTCATAGAAGAACTCGCAGGCTCTCACGTAGGCGCGCAGGAACCGGACCACTAAGGCGTGATTTTTCTTCGCCCAGTCGCGGCGAACGCCGGTGATCGTATACTGAAAGTTATCCACGTAATCGGTCGAGAGTCCGAGAGAGCCGAAGCCCGACGCAAGGGCAATGAAATCCGAGGGCTGATTGATCAGTGCGCCTGCGACGCCCTCCTTTTGCACCGCCGCCAGGCGTTGCGGCGCGCCGCCAAGACCGATCATCTCATAATCATTGGGCGTGAGCCCGTTGGCAGCCAGCATGCGCGCGAGGATGTAATTCAAGGGGTCCGTCGGACCCGTTACGGCCAGACGCTTCCCCTTCAAGTCGGCGTAGCTCTTAATCGACGGATGGACGATGAGAGTGTAGATGGGCACCGTGGAGTCTCCGCCAACGACGATGAGGTCAGCGCCTGCGGAGTTTGCCGCGAGCACGTTGACTAAATTCATCTGCGCAAATTCCGTGGAACCGGCAACGAGGGCCTGCGTGGTGGCGGTCGTATTACCACCGATCACCCTTTTGAAATCGATGCCCTCTTTTTGAAACAGCCCTTCCTGCTCGGCGATCAGAAATGGCCAGGTCGAAGCGGTGAGAACGATATTGCCGTAGTTGACCGGCGTGAGCTTGGGATTTTGTTGCGCTTGAGTTCGGGAGGCCGAGGTTAACAGCAGGAGCAGCGCAAACCCTAGGAAGTGGGCACGAGCAAAACGTATCATTCGCCCTCCTCTGAGCGTCCGTTCATTTGCCTTAGCAAGTTTCCTGTCGTTCATTGCTTTAGCCCTTCCGCAAACCGTTCCTGTTTCAGCCGTTCAATGATCGAACCGTCGACAAACTCCTTCGGGTCGCGGCGCGGAGCGTCGGGATACTCCTTGCCGAAGTTTTCCAAAATCAGCCGAATGCCGTCGAGAGTAGGCGCGGGATAGTCGGGTATGAGGGACGAGACGAAGTCGAATTCGGTGGCGGCGAGCTTTGGGTCGGTGATTTTCATGTACTTGCTAATGATGCGCTCGGCGTCGGTGCGGTTGCGCTTCATGTAGACAATCGATTCAATCGCGCATTTGAGATAGCGGGTAGCGACATCCCGATGGCTGGCGAGCCAACCCTCATCGACAACCACCGAGGTCCAAGGGAAAGGAATTCCCATCTGCTGCGCAGTGGCCATTACGCGAAATCCCAAAGCGCGGGCCTGATCGGTAGCCGCGGCGCCGAGAAATGTATATTGAATTGTGCCGGCCTTGAGCGCCGCGACGCGGCTCGAATCGCCGCCCATCTGCAGCATCTTCAAGTCTTTGTCGACATTCAAGCCGTTCTTCCGAAACAGATAGCGAAAGCCTTGGTCGGTGGACGAGCCGAAGCGCGAGATGCCAGCGAATTTTCCAGCGAGCTCCGGGATGCTTTTTATATCGGGGTTTGTAATGAGGTTCGAGGCTAACCAGGGCAGGGGATTTCCGAGGATCAAGAGTTTGACGCCCCTAAGCCGAGCCTCGATCGAAACCGGACCGCCGCCGGCCACCTGAACGCTGCCGCCGACCAGCGCGGCAATGTTCATGGAGCCACTGTTGATATAAAGCAGCTCGCCTTCCAGTCCGTGTTTGGCAAAGAATCCCTTCTCCTGCGCTACCCAAAGAAACGCCTGGGTTGCATTCACCGCGGAGTAGGAAATGCGCAAACGATCGGCCGCCGAAGTCTTCGTCGCTACGTTCAATGCAAGGCAAATAGCAACAGCAAAGGTCCCGATTCGACAAATACTGGTATGCATATTAACCGCCTGGATATAGCAGACCCGGTCTGTCGTCAAGGGTTTGTATTGCGAGTCGGTGCTGTTTTATAAGTCGACTATGGGAGGACGATCGCCATGGCCAATCGCTGGTTATTCAAGACGGAGCCGTCCGTTTATTCGTTTCAACAACTACAAAAAGACAAGAAGACGATGTGGGATGGAGTGAAAAATAATCTCGCCCTAAAGAATCTCAAAGACATCAAGAAGGGCGATGAGATTCTCATCTATCATACCGGCGATGAAAAGGCGGCAGTGGGGATTGCGCGCGCTTTGGGTGGTGCCTATCCGGACCCGAGCCAGAAAAATCCGCGGATGTTGGTCGTCGACATCGAAGCAGTGAAGTCGTTGCCTAGGCCGGTGACCCTGGCGGAAGTGAAAGCCAACAAAAAACTAGCAAATTTTGATCTGGTCCGATTATCGCGTCTTTCAATTATGAAGGTTAGCGACGAGCAATGGGACACGATGGAACGGATGGCGAAGCAGTGAGCTAAGGAAAATAATAGCGGGTATCTAAGCACTCTTCGTGCCCTTTTCAGGCTCCTGCTGGAACATTATATCGGCGTCTTGAGGCAAGACCCATTTTTTGAGGGGCCGTCCCTCGGCCAGAGCACGCAGCTCCCTTTCCCAGATCTTGCGGAAAAGAATAATGCCGATGTCGGAGCGGCCAAGATGTTCCTGCGCGCGATCTGCTACTGCACCCTGCCCAACTTGCGCCACATAGTCCTGCGAATGCACCAGGGAGATCTTGTCCTTGAAGAAGCTATCCAGGTCCTGAAAACGTAACTTACCCGAGAGCACTGCCTCGCCCATTTGCGCGACGGAAATTTTTGGCTCTGCAATCGAAGCGGCATGGCGGGCTCGGTATGTTTCCGCCGCTTGGCCGGTCAAAGGTAGTCGGCGCAGACGAAACTCTAAGGAGTGCTCATCGTCGAGGGGAACATCCCATTGCATACGGTCTTCCCATGGACACTCCGGTTCGGGGGATGGATTTCGAAAGGCGTAGGTGTTGGGCATGAAAAATTGAAAGACGTTCCTCCAGCCGGCGCTAAAGCTGGCGTAGGACGTCGTACCCCATGGGCTTTCTTCCTTGGAAATCTCAGGCAGACCGCTGCGGTTGTTGGCGGCGGAAGCCGAATAGGCGTCGCGGTGCACGAAGGGCACGTGATACGTGTCGCCGTTATTGTCGATACGCTGAAAAAAATTGCAGGGCCACACTTCGGTTGACAGAACTTCGAATACCCCTTCCTCCTCCATATGCGTATAGCGCGGAAAGGCGGGCGCGTGACCCTCCCCAAAGTAAGTGAAGATTAAGCCAAGATACTCCCGAGTCGGACAGTTCCTTATGCGAACCTTACTTGCGAAAGATTTCTCCTCCGCCGGTTGCTCTGTGCATTGACCCGAGCCGTCAAATAGCCAACCGTGATAGACGCAGCGGATGCAGTCGCCTTCGACCCAGCCGGCGGAAAGCTGCGTGCCGCGATGCGGGCAGCGAAAGCCGACGACATGGGGTGTTCCGCTCTCGCCACGATACAGCGTAAATCGTTCGCTCATGATCTCGATAGGTTTGGCCTCGCCGGGACGGAGCTCTTCGGCGTGATATATGGGATGCCAAAACCTGCGCATGAACCTCCCGGCAAGAGTCCCAGGCCGGGTGGAGACGAGATCTTCGTAGCGAAGTTTTTTACGGCTACCGTTACTCTTACGTTTGGCCGGTGTCACAGAATTTTCTCCCGCGTTCTTTTAAAAGAGCCCGTCACTCATTTTATCGCGAAGATGAGTCGGCAAATCAACGGCTTGTCCGCCATCACAACAGAACCTCTTGTCTGAGTTTGCATTTGGTCCGGTCGGGGAACTATAGATGCGGTTGCTATATATAACATCCAATGAAACTTTACGACAAGGTCGCTCTGGTCACGGGGTCGGCAAGAGGCCTGGGGTGGGAGATGATACAGGCATTTGCGCAAGAAGGAGCGAAGGTCGCGATCTGCGATCTCTTGCAATCGGATGTGGACGCAGCCGCTGCGAGACTGGGATTGTCGCCCAATGAAGTCCTGGCTCTCGAAGCGGATGTGACTTCGGAACGGGATGTTAATGATCTTTTGAGCCGGACGCTGAAGAAATTCAAGCGCCTGGATATTTTGGTAAACAACGCCGGCTTCGCCTGGCCGCGCGGCGGACCGGTTAATCTCGAGCTTGCTGAGACGCCGTTGGAAATATGGCTCAAGATTCTCGATACCAATCTTACCGGAACGTTCTTGTGCAGTCGGGAAGCTCTCAAAATCATGCGGCCCCAGAGAGGCGGGTCGATCATCAATATTTCTTCGCCCCAGGGAAAAAAGGGGAAACTTCTCAGAGGTCCTTACTCTGCGGCCAAGTTCGGCGTCGAGGGATTGACGCAGGTGCTGGCGCTGGAGAATGCCGCCCACAACATCAAAGTGAATTGTCTCGATCCCGGAGGGATCGTCGCCACGGAGGCGATAAGAAACATTCCCGGCAATCGCGGTATGAAAATGCTTAGCCCGGAAATCGTCCGGCCTTGCGCCGTTTATCTGGCTTCGGATGAGTCAAGCGGAATAACGGGTCGCTCCCTTGTCGCGACTGACTGGAATAAGGAGCGCGGCCTTGAAGTTCCCTATACCGTGGCTTAACGGTGCCTATCGGGAGAAGTTTGTGCGACAAAAATCGGGACTGAAAATCTTTGCCTGTCTTCTATCCATCGTTGGCCTTTTTGCCGGCGCGGAAGCGAGAACCGTCCGCATAGCGGTGCCGACCCTCAGCATGGTCGTGATTGCCTTCACGGCTGCCAAAGAGAAAGCTTATTACCGGGACGAGGGTTTGGATGTGGACCTGGTCGTGATGAGGGACACGCTGGGCATATCGGCATTGATTGGTGGGAATGTGGATTTTGCTTCCATGAGCGGCGCTGGGCTGACCGCAATTCTCGGCGGTGTGCCCCTTCGTTTCGCCTTCAGCAGTTTTTATCGCCCGATGTTTTGGATCTACGCCAAGCCGGAGATTCAGGATATCAAGACGCTCAAGGGAAAAAGGATTGGTGTGACGGGTCTTGGCAGTGGCCCGGATAATCTCCTGCGCGAGACGCTCAAGAGAAATGGTATCGAAGGAGGCCGTGATGCCGTCATCCTGGCCCTGGGCTTGCCATCAACTGTCGCCACAGCGCTACGCACCGGAACCGTAGATGCGGGAATGATTAGCCCGCCTTTTAACTTTATGGTGAAAGATGCGGGCTTTCGTGAGCTGGTCTCCTTCCTAAAGGAAGATTTTGTCGAGCTGCAGGGGAGCATTCTTGCGCATGAAAGACTCTTGCAATCTGATCCTGTCTTGGCCGAGAAATTTGTTCGGGCGACATTGAAAGGGTTGCGCTATGCCCGAGAAAACAAAGCGGGCACGATTCCGATTTTACTCCGCACCATGAAAATCAAAGAAGATCTCGCCGGGCAATACTACGATCAGGTGCGCACAATCATGACCACGGACGGCAGCGTGAACGCAGACATGCAGAAAAAATACCTCGACCAAGCGCTCAAAGTCCTGGCGCCCAAGGAGTCGCCGTCCGCGGAGAAGATTTTTAATAACTATTCCTTGGCGCGCAAGATCAATGCCGAGCTAGATTCCGCGGGGTGGAAGCCGGGAAGGTAAGGGACCTTCGACATCCGATCGATGTAGTTGCCCCGGTTTCGCGAACCGGTTAGCGCCTGGGTCTCAAGCGGATTCTTGGGGGGCAATGGGATGCTCCGCGGCGGGTGAGTTTCCTTCGGCATGACTCGTTTCGAAAATTGATCGGCGACACGCGAGGCATACACAATGAACTCAAAAAATAGCCGGGCGGAAATGGAGCCGGTGGCAGCGGTAGGGGCAATTTGCCCAGTCTTCGCATCATTCGGCCTGACGATGGTCCGGAAGTTGAAATACGGGCTATATCGATCGTTGGTATTGGCGGCACTTCTAGTCGGGCTTTGCCAAGCGAGCCAGGCGCAAGAAGCGCTGAGTGCGGCACCTTCCACTACTTCTACGGGCGGCGCGGTCACCCTCTTTCAGGACGTCCGCATCTTCGACGGTAAGAGGGCGGCGCTCTCGGCTCCCTCCAATGTCCTGGTTAGAGGCAACACCATTGAGCGCATATCTGTGAACCCGATCACCGTCGACACGAATGCTAATGTCCGCGTCATCGCGGCAAACGGGCGCGTGCTGATGCCAGGCCTCATTGACGCGCATTGGCATGCGTTCATGGCGGCGACACCTCAGCCGCTCCTCATGACCGCTGACCCCTCCTACCTTCATCACTTGGCCGCGCGACAGGCTGAGGCGACGCTGATGAGGGGTTTCACAACCGTGCGCGACCTGGGTGGTCCGGTGTTCGGGCTCAAGCGCGCCATTGACGAAGGCGTCATGATCGGTCCGCGCATCTATCCCTCGGGCGCTTTCATCTCGCAAACCTCGGGACACGGAGACTTTCGGTTCTCCTTCGAGGTTCCGCGGACGCTTGGCGGTCCGCTAAGCCACTCCGAGGTCGAGGGCGTCGCAGCCATTGCCGACAGCCCCGACGAGGTCCGGCTGCGAGCGAGGGAGCAGTTGAGAGGGGGCGCGAGTCAGATCAAGCTAATGGCCGGCGGCGGCGTTGCCTCCCCCTACAATCCGATCGAATCGACCCAGTACACCGAAGCGGAGATTCGTGCCGCGGTTGAGGCAGCCGAAAATTGGGGTACCTATGTGACCGTCCACGCGTATACGCCGCGTGCGATCCGGCAAGCTGTTGCCGCCGGCGTCAAGTGCATCGAACACGGTCAGTTAATCGACGAGCCCACCGCCAAGTTGCTGGCGGATAAAGGCATCTGGTGGAGCTTGCAGCCTTTTCTGGATGATGAAGACGCCTCTCCGCTAGTGAACCCGGTGTCCCAGAAGAAGGCACTGGAGGTGTTCGCCGGAACGGACAACGCCTACAAGTTAGCGAAGAAGTACAAGGTCAAGACGGCTTTCGGAACCGACGCTCTGTTCGATGCAAGGGTTGCCAGCCGGCAGGGAGCGCAGCTCGCCAAGCTGGTCCGCTGGTACACGCCTGCCGAAGCGCTCAAGATGGCCACCGCAGACAATGGCGAGTTGATGGCCCTCTCCGGGTTCATCAATCCCTATCCCGGCAAGCTTGGCGTCGTGGAAGAGGGCGCGCTCGCTGATTTGCTGCTAGTCGATGGCAATCCATTAGAAAATATCAAGCTCATCGAAGACCCTAACAAGAACTTTCCGGTGATTATGAAGGATGGCAGGATCTACAAAAATGCACTGCGCAAATGAGGCCTTGTCCACAGGTGACTCGATTCCGACAAACAGATGCGTACAGAACTCACACGTTAATCCTCCAATTGAATTGATTCTCCTTTCGCTGAATTCCGCCAACGAATTTTTCAGTTCTCACCGCTGTCTCGCGTCCGCGTCCCAGTGTGTAGATACGCCATGGCTCTCCAAGAAAACTGATGATGGATTAATCTTGAAGGAAACTGGCCTTATGGGATAACTTGGTGAGGTAGACGATTATAGACTCGCTGGAATGTGGAGCCTTTGCTGCGCCATCTAGAACTTGGATTAGCGATAAGAAATTGAATTGTTGATTGAAGGGATAATAAAGCCATGAGCGAAGAACATAAACACGACCATAAGCATGATCACAAAGAGGGCGATCACGACGATGGGCATGATCATGAACACAGCCACGGGCATGCTCATGATCACGGAGCACGGCCGACGATCACGAACATGGACACGATCATGAGCACGCGCACGATCACGAACACGCTCATGACCTCGGGCATGGCCATGGGCACAAAACTCGTTTCCATGATCCGCAACACGCGGCAGAGTTCGATCGTCGAATCTCGGGGATCCGCAGCGATCTCGCCGAGAAACTGGCTGAAATGCTCGTTTTGCAAGGAAATGAACAGATTCTCGACGTGGCAACGGGCACCGGTCGAGTAGCTCGGCCGGTGGCGAAGCGCCTCAAGGGCGGCAGGGTCATCGGTGTTGATCAGGCGCTTGCCATGCTCGACGTCGGACACCAACACGCAGATCCGATTCCTGCGTATTGTCAGAGCGCTGGAGAGGCGGATGCGCTGCCTTTTAAGTCTAACACTTTCGATCGCGCCTTTGTGTCTTTTAGCCTGCATCACTTTCGTAATTCCGAACGGGTGGTGAAGGAAGTGCTTCGCGTGTTGAAAAATGGCGGTCGATTCGTCGTTCTCGATCCTGTGGTCGAGGATGCCAAGGACTCCGTAGACATTGCGCTTGAGGCGAAGATCAATAAGGTGTTCCGGCGCACGCATGGCGACGATTTCCGTTTTCACACCGCGAGCACTATTCAACGTTTGCTGACCAAGGCGGGATATCGCATCCCGCGGACCAACGTTCTGTCTTATTCGTTCAATCAGGAAGGCATGGACGGTATTCCCACCGGCCAGCACTGGCTGGAGGCCGCTGAGGAGTTGGAAACCGAGGCACCAGAACTGGCGGCTCGGTTGAAGAAGAATTACTTCACGTGGCACCGGCACGGCGACCATGTGCACGTCAAAGGCAGCTTTTCTTATGCCCTGATCTGCGGGGTGAAGCCGGATTAGATTCGTGGTTTCGGGTGTCGGGTTTCAGGTTTCGGGTTTGTAGGTCTTCAGGCTTTCCTGTGAAGCAGAATTTGGAGATTGCACCGCGGAGGCGCGGAGGACGCTGAGTAAAAAGTGCTTGATGAAAAAAATTCTCTATCTCTGCGAACTCGGTGCCTCTGTGGTGAATCCTTCTTCACAGAAGGCCCGAAATAACCATTTCCAGACCTAGGGACGGGTCGAATCCGAAAGGAGTGATGTATTTTGAAGCGAGCTGATTTTCGTCAATTCTACCGTGACGCCCACGCTGTCGAATGTCTAACAAACCGCGAAAAGATGCTCATCGGCTTGACAGTGGCGATGATGCGACTCTGCGATCCATGAGTCGAACGGCGCCTTGCGGACGCAAGGAAAGCGGGGATGACGGAAGAAGAGCTGGACGCGGCGGTGGATGTGATTGCGGCCGTTGATGCGGGTGTTTTACAGTCGCTGAATCAGCGGATCAAACAGCGGCAGAAATCATAGGCAAGAGGTCGTATGAAATTCGTACAGCTCCCATCCGGGCCGCTTTGGCTATCGCAATGTTTCTCGTTGCTTCTTCGCCCGGATGGACACAAACCCGGCCGATCGTCCTACAGGGCGGCATCCTGATAGACGGGACCGGCCGTCCTGCGGTTGAAGATGCGGTGATTGTCTTTCAAGACGGGCGTATTCGAGAAGTCGGCAAGCGCGGCGAGGTCACGATACCGCAGGGCGCCGAAATGATCGATGCCAAGGGCAAGACCATCTTGCCGGGGTTGATCGATGGCCACTGCCATTACCGCGACTGGATGGGAGAAGTATACCTCGCCTATGGGGTTGTCACCTGCCCGAATATTTCCAACAATCCCGTTGACTGGATCATCGCGCAGCGGGAAGGCGTGCGTAACGGCAGCATCCGCGGTCCGCGGGTGTGGGCTTCCGCCAATATCATCGATGGACCGCCGCCGGAGGGTACCGGCACACTCAGGCGCCAGCGCACAAGTATTATCGTCGACAGCGAAGAAGAAGCACGAAAGGCTGTGCGAGGACTGGTCGAAAAGGGTGTGGACGGCATCAAATTGTTCGAACGCCTCAAGCCGCAGGTTGCCAAAGCCGCGGTGGACGAAGCGCACAAGCTCGGGCGGCCAGTGTTCGGTCACTCGCTGGATATTTTTACCGCGGCGGCGAACGGCTATCAGTCGGTCGAGCATTCGTGGTCGGTGGTCTACACGTCGATCCAAGATCCAAAGAAGAAACACGATCTCGACATCGGGCGTATGCTCGGCAAAGTCGATACGGCGGACGTGCACGCGCAGATGGAGCCAGCGATGTTCGACAAGATCATCAAAGTTATGGTGGAAAAAAACGTTCATTGGAGTCCCACCTGGGCTACGTGGTTCCGACCGCTATCGAGCCATGCCGCCGATATGAAGCAGCGCGAGCTGGCATTGCTGAGAAACCCGCAACTGAAATATTTGCCGGCCTACATTCTCAAAGACACGGAAAGCTTCTTTGCGAAGTACGAGAAGATGGCGCCCGAGAAGCGCAACGCGGTTATATCCGGTTACAAGATGCTGCAGGATTTCGTGCGCCGGTTCGCTGCGGCGGGAGGTAAAATTCACTCTGGCTCCGATCCCAACCACGTTGTGCCCGGCTATGCCGTCCATGCCGAGCTGGAAATGCTCGTCGAAGCGGGCCTAACGCCGCTACAGGCCATCCAAACTGCCAGCCTCAACGTCGCGCAGGCGTGGGGAAAAGACAAGGACTATCGGCAGCGTCGAAAAAGGCAAGATCGCGGATCTGGTGATCGTCCGCGGGGATCCGCGCCAAAATATTTCGGACACGCAAAACGTCGAGAAGGTGTTTATCGAAGGAACGGCCATGGACATCTCGTATCATCCGGACTACAAAAATCCGATCCCACGCCCGATAGAAGATCGGCCGGGACAATAGGGGTCGATTTCCCGCATTTGGGTACGCGGAAATGAACATCCAGATTTCTAAGAGGCCGTCATTCCCAAATGCTTTTATCGGGAATCCAGGCGAAACTCTGACCGGACCACCGATAAATACTTTCGAGGGTGACGATCCTCGGATAGGTTCTCTCAAATATTTTTTGATAGTCTCCTTGTTTCTCTGGATGATCCCGGGACTGGCACAGGCTGCTGAAGTTCAAACCCTGACCGTTGTCTCCTATCCCGCTCGCCCTGCAAAACTGCCACTCTGGCTTGCGCAAGAGGCCGGGTTGTTCGAGAAAAATGGGCTCAGAGTTACGATCAAAGAGCTCAACTCCAGTGAAGCACTGGTTGCGTCCATCGAAAAACGCGAGGGCCAGATTTACGCCGCGACGGCGAACTGGCTGGTGTCCGGCATTGGTGACGGATTTGACCTCGTCTTTATCGCCAACACGGGCTACAGCGTTCTCAAGCTTGTGGCTCGACCGGATATTCGTCACCCGCAAGAGCTGAAAGGAAAAAAAGTCGGTACCGGCGAGCCCAACAGCAGCCAGGACCGGATCACCCGCCAGGCGTTGCAAAGGCTCGGATTGAATCCTGACCGAGATGTCAATCTGGTACCGTTTGGGAGCCGGAGCATTCAGCGTTTAAACGCCCTCTTGAAAGGTGAGATCGACGCTACGACCAGTAATGAAGACAACCTCTTCAATTTAGAGAGAAGAGGTGAGATCGGCAAAGTCCGTGTTCTCGCCGACAATGAAAGCTTGAAGCTCTTTATCGGCGCGGGCGTGGATTTCGCCGTTTCACGCGCACTGCTTGTCAACGCTCGCTTTGCCGTAAAGGAATTTGTTAAATCGCTTTGCGAAGCGATCGCGCTGGCACGGGATGATCGTTCGTGGGCCGACCAAATCTATGGGCGCTACCTGAACGTCAAAGACCCGGCATTGCTGGATTTCATGTACCGGACTTACGTGGAAGGAGCGATCCCGCAGCGTCCGTTTCCCAAAGCAGAGAACGTCGCGTTGGGAATCGAAGAGTTCGCAGGGAAACCTGGACTTAGGAACAAGAAGGCGGAAGATCTCGTGGATAGTAGTATCGTTGAGCAGCTGGAAAGCGAAGGCCTGTTCCAGCGCCTTTACCGAAAGCCGCGGGAACATACCGAATAAAGTTGACACTGAGAACGCTTTCTTAGTACGCTCGCGGCGATTCGTTGTCACAAGGAGGAAGCATGAAAACAAAGCTGATGCCGTTTCTTGCGTTCGCGCTTTCCTTGCTATTTGTCCGGGTACTCTCGGCTCAGGATCTCGGCCCGCAGATCAAACAAATCAAAGAAGGTATCTACGTCTATGTGGGTAAAGAGTTCAATTCCAATTGTGGCATTATCCTGACTCAGGACGGTGTCGTGCTCATCGATAGCGGGCATAATCCTACCGATTCACGGGCGATCTTGGCTGCCGTGAAAAAACTCACGCCATTGCCGGTGCGTTTTTTGATCGACACCGAACCCCATCCTGATCACACGACAGGTCATTTTGTCTTTTCACCTCCCGCCACCATAATCGCTCACGAAGGCGCCACCGAGTCTATGAAAGGTCGCGAACGTGAGAACCCGGAGCGCATCAAAAAAATGATGACCGTCTCGCCGGAGATGCGAGCTGCGCTTGAAGGTTATCGATTCGTCCCGCCGCAAATCGAATATCGTCAAAAGATGACACTCAACGTGGGGGAAAGAACTTTCGAGCTGATGTACTTAAAAGGCGTGCATAGCGAGGCGGATACGGCTGTCTGGCTACCTAAAGAACGGGTGCTCTTCTCGGCATCTGCCGCCGTCGTCAATCAGTACAACATTCTTCGCCCCTTCGTTACCATCCCGGATATTTTGGCGGCGATGAAAATGATGAAGGGTCTCAATCCGGAGTTCGTCATTCCCGGACATGGAACGCCCGGCACGGTCAAGATATTCGAGGATTCTGAGCGGTATTACGCTCTGCTGGTGGAACGTGTCGGCAAGATGGCGCGCGAAGGCAAGTCGCTCGACGAGATAAAAAAGGAGCTTCGCATGCCTGAATATGACGGTTGGGCCAGTAAGGATAGAATACCTTCCAATATCGATGCCGCATACAAAGTAGTGAAGGGGAACTAACGCAAGGCCAAACTCGTCAGCGACCCAGGGCTCGGTGAATCTGTTTTAGAAAACTCCTTCCGGACTGCCTTCATACATGACACCGCTACAGATGATTCGCTTACCATATAAGTCAGTAACGTCGAGATGCCACTTTGCCGGAAACATGCGCCAAGCCATCAACTTCTCAGATATTACGCGGTCGTAGTTCTCAACGTAGGCGCGCATTATCGGATATAGTGGCGTGTGCTGCGCGTCTGTTTCAAGTCCCATAGCACTAAGACTCTCAATACAGAGTGAGGAACGTTCGAAGACTATTTAGCTCACTGCATGATTCGCTGATACGTTGCCCGTTCCTCCGAAATCCTCTGCATAAACTCTTCTCGGATAATCAGCCGGTTCTAAATCAGGAGCGTCGCCAGTGCGTCGGTCTGCGCGAAGAAGCTAGAGACAAGAAGTTCTTCCAACGTGACAGGTCTTTTATCTGATTCTGCCATTCTGCTTCCTCATTTGATTACTCGATTCGCCCGCATCATCACCATCGGGGAATCGTCAGGCCAAGACTTTGGCGGTCTTTAGATTGATCATCAGCTCGAACTTGGTGGGCTGCTCGACGGGAATGTCGGCGGGCTTGGTGCCCTTTAAGATTTTGTGCACATAGGTGGCAGCAGGACGCCGTTTGAGGTGTCAACCGAATGTCGCCCAATGTCAAGACAAACACGGGTTAAGGGACTTATTTGTAGATGATTATGACCCGCCAAGAGATGGAAGAACGGCTAGATGAACTCAGCCGCAAATGTGACGGACTCGGCCGCAAATATATAGAAACCCGCGACGACAGGAAAATCGTAGAAGAGCTTTACGAATTGGTGTGGGAGCTACAGAAGCTAAAAAACGAATTATTAAACTAGAACCCCTGGCCCCTTGCGCAATCCAAGTGACAGTGACCATGACCCGCGAAGAGATACACAGACGACTGGACGAGTTAGCCCGCAAGTATGTCGAGACACACGACAAAGAAATCGTACCAGAGCTTTACCGATTAGCCCGCGAGCTTGAGAAGATCCAGAAGGAATGAAGATCAAGTCAGCGGTGACCACGTTGTCGGCTCGAGCCGGATTGCTGACCGAAGGATGATTCCTGCGGGATACCGACTGGCGGATCTGCTGATTCGGGTACCCAAACTTTGATTGAAGGAGAAGTCTGGCCAATTGCGCCTAATTTTCAATTTGACCGATATCTCTACCATCTCTCAGCGTATTTGGTGATTTGATCCCAGGTCACCCGGTATGGCTTTTTGTCCCTGTAGGGCGACCAGCGCATACCCCCAAACGCTTACGATTACTTTCCGAAAGGTGTGTCTTGCCCCACTTGTCCCAGATCTGCATGTTGATTCCAACGCGAACGTCACAGCTTTCACCCGGTGGAAAATTTCTCACGGTATCGCGACTATCTGTCCTGAGTTAAAAAGTGGTTTCTTGGGATCCTCTATTAAAAGTTTGTTCCATCACTTTGACTAACGCCAAATTTTCTTTTGCCCCGCACCGTTCGCACCTATCTCTCTCTCCTTCACTCTGCATATTGAATCCGGTGAGAGCTAGGCCATGTAGAATCCAAGCGCAGTAATTGCATAGTTTCTTAGTCATAGGTTCTTCCCCCTTCCTTCTCGATTATCTTCACTAGGTTGTTCCTCTCAGTGGAGATGGAGAAGAGCAAGTGCGAGGCCGCTCCAAATAATGCTCAGAAGTGCGCAGATTGGCGGAGGCTCGGTGAAAAGTCTCAAGACGGCGAGCGCCGCGATGCCTCAGCTCTATGGGTAAGAGATAACAACGGGCGAATTAGCCCAGGTGACGGCGACACTAGGTCACGCGGATTTTAGAAAGTCCCCTTATGAAGATGATTTATAGAAAGTTATCAAAAGCAGCGTCACTACCTGTCTTGGGGGAGTTTTCTGAACCGCTAGCGCATACATCGGCTCGACAAAGCGAACCTTGGCCGAAAGGAGGGAATTGACGTCCTTTGGTTTCACAAGGAGCGGCGTCAGTGATGCGTTCAGCGTCTTACTTAATCAACTTATCCGCCCGGTAAAGCACGGACGGTGGAATTGTCAGACCGATTTGCTTCGCGGTGTTCAAGTTGATCACCAGCTCGAACTTCATCGGCTGCTCCACGGGAAGGTCGGCTGGTTTGGTGCCCTTCAAGATCTTGTCGACATATCGAGCAGCGTCTCGCCCTTCGGCAACGTAACTGGGTCCGTAGGACATCAGGCAACCGTTGTCCACATAATCTCCCCGAGCGCACATCGCCGGCAGCCGATTTTTTATCGCGAGGTCCGCGATCGGTTTTTGATTAGAATTGGACACCGGGTTTAGCGTCACAGCGAGAGCGCCACTGCGCGCTTTAACTGCCTCTTTGAAAGCGCCCTCGTATTCGCCGACGCTGCTCGCCTTCATAGAATAGAGTTGCAAACCTAGTTCTGTCGCCACGAGTTCGGTTTCTTTCCATTGTGGTACGGAGCCTGGAGACTGTGGATCCCACAGCACCGCAACACGGGAGAGTTTTGGAATAGTTTCCTTGAGCAATTCGAGTCGTTTGCCAGACAACACCGGCGCAATGTTGGTGAACCCCGTGAGGTTTCCCCCGGGACGTGCCAGGCTGTTAACCAGCTCAGCCGCCACAGGGTCAGACACGCCAATAAAAATAATGGGGATCGTCCTTGTCGCGGCCTTGGCAGCTTGAACAGCATTCGTCGTGACCCCGACAAGGACCTCAACCTTGAGATCGACCAGCTCGGCCGCGAAGCTAGGGAGCCGATCGAACTTCCCTTCCGCATGTCGGTACTCAATGGCAATGTTCTGCCCCTCAACATGGCCGAGATCGCGTAGCCCTTGCCGGAATGCGTCAAACCGAGGCAGTTCTGCCGAAGAAGTGTTGGACGTTAGATACCCTATCCGATGAACTTTCTTCGCCTGTTGGGCCTCAGCGAAGGTGCCTATGGCGAGAAGATGAAGCGCGATTACCCACAAAAATTTCTTTTTCATGCCCTTTATGTATGTCGCAATGGATATGCCACAAAAATAAGCCTATGAAATCGCAGTCTGGCGGAAGGCGAAGCAAGGGAGCGTCTCATTATGGATACTTCTAATGTATGAAATTTGATTCACTCACTGCGGAAATGCTTAGGCGGTTTAACGAGCGTTGAAACACCGTGCACTTACGTTACCAACGTTCTGTGCCGAACCAACACCCACGCAAGTCGGTACCCACATTTCAGGCACCGTCTATTTATCGCCTGCACAGGCGCCTTGGTCTTCCGCTTTCCGTCAGGGCACTCCACAACGAGATTAACGATCGAGTACCTCACAGAGACAGATCAACAAGCACGCCCTCCGTTACCGTTGGATTTGCGTCCATCGTGCGGATCCGGCCATTAGGACAAAAGGAAATATGTGAACAGCAGCGAAAGAAAATAACGTGCACAGTACATGCACAAAGACACTGCCGTTGACTTGGGTGCGGATTCTAAGCTATTGATTTCACTCTATGGTCGCATAGCTCAGCTGGTTAGAGCGCTCGCCTCACATGCGAGAGGTCGTAGGTTCGAGTCCTACTGCGACCACCATAAAAATCAACCACTCTGTTGTTATAGAAATTTCGGGGCCGTACTAAAACTACTGATACCTTGTAAGAGATTGACGCATAAGGAACCGCGCTCAGGCCTGAAGCGGATGGAAGAAGCTATTGGCCGGTCAGACAATCAAAACGTAGATTTTTAGGGCATGGACTGAAGTAGTGGTGACAACAAAAACGCCGCTTGTAATGCTGCTGGCCTCCTTACTGAGAGCCAGTGTTATGCTCATCACGTTTCTCATCATCTTGTGTCACAAAGCCGTAGAAGCCTGACCCTGCAGGGCTGCCGATGATTATGTTGGTAGGCCCGCCGGCGTTGGAAATCTTACTAAACGCATCGAAGTGAACCCCCTCGATAACATTATCCGTGTCGGTTGAGTTGGTTTGAATATCGAAGTTCCGATTCGTGGTGAGCTCAACCCCGAAGAAATGATTCCCAATGTTGGACTGCCCGCTAAACCACAAGCCGTTGTCGTTACCCGAGCCAGCGGTGTTTTGCATGGCAACGAGGTTTGTAAAGTCGTTATGTTGAGTCCTAAGTGTGATGGCAATTCCAGTTGAAGCGGAGTTAAGGCCGACTAGGTTTTCAAAGTTGGACTCAAGAAGGCCGTGAAACTTGATCCCGCGGCCATTGGCCCCCGTGCTGACTATGCGATCCCCGCTCGAATAGCTGCACGCTATCCATTGCGGGCCAAACCCGGTGGCGTTGATCGACTGGATTCCCTCGAAATGGGAATGTGTTTCAAAGGCTATATGAAAATCCGATTCGTTGGCACTTCCGCACTTCCTTAGCTTGATGTCCTCGTAGTGATTCTGATATCCCCTGAATGACCGGAGGCCCGATTCAGGACAGTTCAGAATCTCTAAGTGCTCGAATCGCCCATTGCGCACATCGTTAATCACAACTCCCCGGCGCACAGCCCCGGTGGCGGTCCCCATGTCGATTGTCAAGTCCGCTAAGCCCGGCGCATAGAGCGGCGTCCATTCGTTGATGTTATGCGTATCGTTCGTGTTGATTGTAATCGGTGCTGGTACCTCAAGCGTCACGTTTAGGGATGCAATGCGCGTTACTTCGGCAATTAGGGCGTTGGTGGCGCTTTGGCCTGGGGGGACCGTAACCGTTGCGTCAAGGTAGAGAAGTTCGCCGACCGCAAGACCCGACACGCTTGTCAGCCCCGCAACCTTACTGCCCCTGGTAAAATTCCTAGTCAGCGCCCCAAGCGCGGGGCCTAAGCCGGCACCCTGGAACGTGATGGCGTTAAACGGCGATATCGCCCCGCTGCCCTTGAGAATCGTTACGCCTATGCCCGCGCCTCTTAGCGATACCTTTTGCTGATCGACAACTAGGCCAGCTGTGATTCGATATGTGCCCCGAGGAAAATACACTACACCACCACCGGCTGCCTCAACGGCGTCAATCGCCGCCTGTATTTCAGCCGTGTCGTCGGCCACACCATCGCCCGCCGCGCCATAATCCAATACACTAAACGCTCCGAGGAAATCACCATGCGTGTGGTCGGACCTTGACGCCTCGTTTGAAAGGGCCGGCGCTCTTGCTGATTTGACCCGCTGCGGCGTGTCGTTACTCAGTGAGTCGGCACGGGTCTCATGATGCCCGCTTAAGAGTCTGAGAATCAGTGAGCAGAGGAAGATGGTATAGCAACGGTTACGATTAGAACGCATGTTTCCTTTCTCGCTGCGGTGACTTCGAAGACCTATTGTTGCGGTCGAGCCGATGATAGAAGCAATTCATAGTCCAGATTCTCGGTTGTGCGGATGCAACGGCTTTAAGAGGTGACCAAGTTACAGTCGAGAATGAGCCGTTAGAGAATTTTTTTTGGTGGTCACATGAAGCCTGGGTGGCATCCCAAAACGTTTGTCGTAGCAGACACGAACGTTGGAGGTTGCCTACACTTAAGACAGTATTTAGTGCTATCTCCAGGGACCATGACCGTCTTGGAAGCCCTCGCGATCTCAAAATCCGCTCCGGGCAGGCGTTTGAGAATTTTCTACTGTGCCGTCTTTTGTCCGTGTGAAGCTGGCGAAACGTTGCAAAACTCGGCAAGGACTCAACTGCACTGCTTATCGTTTGCTTAGGATTTTCTAGGAAGGCTTGTCTAAACTTAGCGATAGGTTGTAGACTCACATGCGAGAGGTCGTAGTTCGAGTCCTACTGCGACCACCAAATAAATCCATCTTCACGTCCCCGTTCCATGGTTCACACTGCGAATCATGCCTAAGGAGATATTGAAAGATGAGCATTATTGACACCCCGTTCAATACGGAATCCAGAATATCCTGCCTGTTATCACAAGGTGTGCGAACGGTGATCCGCTATTACAACTTCAGCAATTCAGGGATATTGCCCGAAAAGCGCATGGAGCTTGCCGAAGCTCAAGCGCTGGCAGGGCATGGGATGCAGATCGCCGCGGTATTCCAACAAAGACAGAATCAGCTAACCGACTTTACCAAATTGAAAGGGGTTGCCGCCGGGCGTCGAGCTTATCGCTATGCCCAGGACAATATTGGCCAACCAGATCGCTCGGGAATCTATTTCTCTGTAGATTTCGACGCGAGCAACGACGAAGTCGAGAACAATGTCGCGCCCTACTTTGAAGGCGTAAAGCAAGCATTCTCCGAAGAAAGCGGGGGAAACCCTGAATACCGTATCGGAGCCTACGGGTCGGGATTGGTCTGCACCGCCCTTACTGGAAAGGGGTTAATTGATTTCACTTGGTTGGCGATGTCGCGTGGTTTTCGGGGTACCCGAGAGGCATTGAGCGCGGGTGAATTTCACCTGGCTCAACGCGCCCCGGCTGCGACACTCTGTGGACTCGGCGTTGATTTCAATGATCCCAACCCAGATCGCCCCGATTTTGGCGCATTCACACTCGTTGACGACACTACGCCGCCCGGCCCCGTTGCTACCATTGGCCAGCGGTACAGGGTAGTCGCGCGTAGCGGATTACGACTGCGCGAAGGCCCTGGCACCCAATTCGACATAATCGGCGGATTGCGCCCTGGGCAGATGGTTTTCGTGGCGTCGATCAGCGACGGATGGGCTCGCGTGGATGCGGAGGGCGATGGCCACATCGACGGCTTTGCCTCTGCTGGTTTCCTGGAGCGTATCTAGCGTTCATTTGCGATAGGATATAGACCCACACGAGAGAGGTCGTAGGTTGTCTGCGAAAATTGTTCTGCTGCGGCTACACACTGCATTTCAACTTCAGTGATAACTAGATGGCCGAGCTGATTGAAGAGAGAGGGTTGGTAAGGCCCGTTTCGCGCAAGCTTCGGCTCGACCTGCTTACCCAGCGCATTGTACTGGTGGCGGTGGTCGGTGGTATCTGGTGGCTATTATCGCTGTCGGTGCCCCATTACATCCTACCCGGACCGGCGCGTGTGTGGGAAGCACTGCAACTCATTGCCCGCAATGGCGATCTGTGGAGCAATCTCGGCATCACGTTCTGGCGTGTGACCGTCGGTTTTGCGTTTGCGACGTTGGTGGGACTCCCCTTCGGCATAGTGCTTGGAGCGAACAAGCGCGTTGGCGATTTCTTCGAGCCCGTGATTCCGGTACTGAACACAGTCTCCTCTGCAATCTGGGCAATTTTCGCCATTATCTGGTTCGGCATTTCCAACGCCACGACGATTTTTGTCGTGTTCATGACCGCGATGCCTTTGATTGTTACCAACGTTTGGCAGGGTACGCGCACGGTGAATGCCGATTTCATCGAGCTTGCCCGCGTCTTGCGCATGCCGGATTGGAAGATCATGACCAAAATCTACCTGCCGACGATACTTCCGCATTTTTTCTCCGGCGCCCGTCTCGCATTCGGCTTCGGCTGGCGAGTTTCGCTTGTCGCCGAAACGATCGGCTCTTCGAGTGGCGTCGGCTATCGTTTGCGCCAGGCGGCGGACTTGATCAGAACCGATCAGGTGTTTGCCTGGACCTTGACCTTGGTCATCATGATGGCCACGATTGAAATGGGAATCCTGAAGCCTCTGGAAAACCATCTGTTTCGCTGGAAGAAGGATGCGGCAGCGGAATGAGACCTCCGGAGTCGTGGATGATATCTAACAGGCTGCTCAAAAAGATCTGGCCGAAATCGCGTACGGCAGACCGCTTATGGCATATAGGGGGAACCCAGGAACCACATGCTACAAGCCATAGGCCATAGGCCAGCCGACAGTAAGGGGATACTCCTGCCGTGGACGGCCTAACTCAGGAAGCTCATACCGACGTGGAGCGCGGCTCTTTTGCGATCCGGGTTGACGGCATCGACAAAAGCTTCGCGAACTCAGGGGAGCCGCTCGAGGTACTCAAGGATATCAATCTCACGGTTGCCGAGCACGCGATCGTGGGATTGCTCGGTGCCTCCGGCTCCGGCAAGAGCACTTTGCTCAATATCATCTCAGGCATCGTCAAGCCCGACCGCGGAAAGGTCTGTCTCTGCGGCGCTTCTAGCGACCAGTTCAACGACTGGTGTGCTATCGGCTACATGTTCCAGGATGACCGTCTGTTGCCGTGGCGCACGGCGATTGGCAATGTCGAATTTGCCCTGGAGGCAGGCTCACTTTCGAAGGTGGAGCGGGTTCGGCGCGCGGGTGAAACGCTGGAGCTCGTCGACTTGGGTGGATTCGAAGAGGCGTTCCCCTATCAGCTATCCGGCGGCATGAGAAGCCGTGTAGCGCTGGCGCGGAGCCTCATAACGGAGCCGCGCATTCTCCTGATGGATGAACCTTTCTCGAGACTCGACGCGCAAACACGGACACTCATGCATTCCGAGCTGCTACGCATCCACGAGTTAAAACGCATGACCGTTGTGTTTGTAACCCATGATGTGGCGGAAGCCGTGCTGCTGGCCGATCAAGTCGCGGTCATGTCGCCGCGGCCGGGGACGATCCGCGAAGTTGTTGAGATTGCGCTTGAGCGTCCCCGCGATGCCACACAGCCCGAAGTTACGAGCTATATTCAGAGACTGCGGGCACTTATCTAATTCAAGGGAGGGTAGAGATGAAAACAAGAAAATTAATCATTGGGATATCTGCTTTAGCGGTGGTGTTATCGTTGCCCGGCCCGCTATTTGCGCAAAAGATGAAGGTTGGCTATTGGACCAGCGGCTTCAGCCTGGGATTCGGCGCCGTCATGGAGCAAATGAAATTCGCCGAAAAAGAAGGCCTCAACGTCGAATGGGTGAAGTTTGCCGAGGTGAACGGACCAACCCGCGCGATCGTCTCTAACGCGATCGACGTCGCCTTTGCTGCGCCCTCTACCAATTCCATCGGCATCGCCGCCGACGGCGTCCCGGTCAAGATCGTGCTCGCGACCCAGATCGCTGAGGCTCAAGTCGTTGTTCCCGAGGGTTCGCCGATCAAAGCCATAACCGATCTCAAAGGCAAGAAAATCGGCATGTCGCCCGCTGGAAGCGCCACCCACGCCATTGCCACCGCAATTCTAGATCACAATTTCGGTATCAAGCCCAGTGAATACAGCATTGCGCCAGGCAACGAAGCGCAGCTAGCGCAGTTCTTGACCCAGAAAGAAATCGATGCCGGCGTGCTCCGCTCAGTGACCATCGCTCAAATGGGGGATGCCAAACTCAGGCGGCTTGGGAGTATCGTGGAAGAGTGGAAAAAGCTGACCAAGGGCAACGCACCGCCGATTCTCGCGGTTACCATCGTATATAGCGATTATCTTCTTAAAAACCAGGATGCAGTCGCTAAATTTATCGCCGCCACGCAAAAGGGTCTCCAGTATGGTTCGAAGAACAAGCCGAACGTTGCAGAAATACTTCAGAAGGCGGCGAACATGAATGCCACCGATGCACGCGCTTATGCCGATCAATGGGACGGCGCCTACATCGCGAGCTTCGAGCCGCAGGACATCGCCTCGCTGAAACGGATGTACGATATCGTTAAAACGGTAGGCGGGGCTACGAAGGATCCGCCGGATGGCGTCTTCGACACCGGGCCGTATACCCGCTCCAAGCAGATCAAGTAGTCCTTGCCGGGATTATTTACGTGAAGCGACGAACAGGGGGCGAGCCCTCCGGATCAAGTGGGGAGGGACTAGAGTTCAATGTTCAAAGTTCAACGTTCAACGTGCGCGGCGCGTGGACTATGATGGCAGCAGGAATGCAAGCCAGGTTTGGGCCAGGAGATCAAGAGGGTTCCAGGGCGGGCAACGACATGGCCACCGTGATTGACTTGGTTTCAGACTAGTAATAATCGATAGAAGAGCGCCTTTCCATGCGACCTGCTCCCATAGGATTTCACTTGTTGTACAAACGCAAGAAGTAATCTCGCCGATATTCCCCGTGTGGGACCGGGAACACGGCGGTGAATGGCTAGCAGAAGCTACTGAATAGGAGAAAACATGATTCGAGGAGTATTGTTGCCGATCATCACGCCGTTCGATGAGAAAGTACGGGTTGACGAACAACTCATGCGCCAGCTCGTGGACTTTCATATCGGCGCAGGCGTTCAGGGGCTTTTCGTTCTCGGCTCGACGGGCCAAGGGCCGGCGATGACGATAGAAGAACGCAAGCAGGCTGCCGAGATCACCCTTGACCAGGCGAAAGCGCGTGTGCCCGTGGTGATCCATATCGGAACGGCGGACGCCGGAAGCACAGTGGAGCTGGCGGAACATGCGGCGGCGCACAAGGCCGACGCCGTCGCTATTGTGCCGCCTTACTACTACTCGGATCATACGGAATACGAGATCATCGCCCACTACAAAGCGGTCGCTAAAGCGGTGCCGTTGCCGATCTATATTTACGAGAATCCTAAGTACTCGGGTATTTCGATACCTCCCGGATTGGCCTTGCGCATGAAGGAACAGGTGCCTGCCCTCAAAGGGATCAAAGTCGCTTATGGCCAGGGAGCATTACTCGAGTATGTGAGACTATTGCCGGACGTTTCCGTTTTCACCGGCAACGCGGATTTGTTCGGCCTGGTGCCTTTCGGCCTGGCAGGGATGATCAATCCGCCGACCAGCTTTGTCCCGGAACTCTGCGTGGAGTTATTCGATGCTCTCGATGGCAAGGACTACGCGCGTGCGGTGGAAGCGCAGAAAAGAGTCGATACTGCCGTCCGGCTGGTGGCAGGCGCGATTGCGTAAATATGGACGCGTTCCCCTGCAAGAAGTGTTTCGGATGCGCGGCTTTGCGGTGAAACGTTTTCCAAAATGGGAGACGGAACAAATGCCCAAAGATGAAGTGGCGAAGTTAGAACGCGAACTCAGGGAAGCGGGGATTCTGGGACAGTGACCGCGGAGACTTCTCGGATCACAAGCCTACTGATAATTAACGATACATTCGATGAACGACGAACTCGCAAAGCGCTTGGTGCAAGGTCTCAAAGACGCGGCAATTAATTTTGTCACCTACTTACCCGAGACCCGGCTCAGCCAAATCGTACCGTTGATCCAACAGGATCCGGAGATCGAACTGATCGCCGCCGCCAGCGAACAGGAAGCGGTGACGATCGCTGCTGGCGCGACCCTCGGCGGGAAGCAGGCGGCCGTCTACATGGAAAATACCGGCATCTTTGTATCGAGTTACAGCCTGCTCACGGTGGGCAAACAACTCGGGGTGCCCATCCTCCTCGTCGTAGGCTATCTGGGTGGCGTTCCCGATCAGCGCAACAGTTTTCTCTACGCCACGATCGGTAGCCACACGATGCCAGTGCTTCAGGGCTTGGGAATCGAATACATGGTTCTCGAAGACGGTGATAAGCTGGAGGCCAAGATCAAAGACGCGGTTCGCGCCGCCAACGCATTACGCGGTCCTTTTGCATTGTTATTTGCCGGGGAGTTTTCCATATGATTCGTCACCAATGTCTCGAACTGCTCGCCGGCAAAATGAACGATCAGCTGGTCGTGACTTCACAGAGCGGCCAGCGCATCGAGTGGTCACATCTATCGAAGCACGAGGGAAATCTGCTGGTCGGAATGATGGGCTGCGCAGTCGGCGTCGGGATGGGTTTAGCTCTGGCATTACCGCATCGCAAAGTGATCGTCCTCGACTCGGACGGGAGCGTGCTGCTCTCTCTCTTCAATCTCGCGACATTGGGTAACCTGCGGCCGAAAAATCTGATTATTTATGTATTCGATAACGGCGTTTATAGCGGTAGCCGGATCAGTTATCCTACGGCGACATCTGGAAACACCGATCTGGAAGCGATGGCGCGTGGAGCGGGGATCAAGAATGCGCACACGATTCGGGATATCGAAGGATTCAAAGGAAAAGGATTAGGCGCGCTGGAGCAAAGCGAATTAGCGTTGTTTGTTTGCAAAGTTGAAGAGAGTCTCATGCACCGGGAAATTCCCCGTCCGAACACAGACCTCGCGGAGAACAAGTACACATTCGTGAGATATCTGGAGCGGACGGAAGGGAAACCCATGCCGTTTATCGGCCGGGGCTAAATTGAGTTGGGGAGGTCGAGATGCGAGAGGTTTTAGGAACATTGGCGGTGGTTGTCGCTGCGGTTTGGATTACCGGCAACCGGACACCCGCGAACGCGCAAGATTTCTACAAAGACAAGACTGTTCGTTTCATCGTCGGTTACTCTGCCGGAGGTTCATTTGATCTTTACACCCGGGTGATCGCGCGCCATTTCTCCAAGCATGTTCCGGGAAATCCAACCACCGTTGTTGAAAACATGACCGGCGCCGGCGGGATCATCGCCGCGAATCATATCTATAACCGCGCCGCGCCGGACGGTGTCACCATCGGCGCATGGGCGGCGCCGCTGGTATTGCAGAATGTCATGGGCAATGATGCGACAAAATTCGACGGGCGCAGGTTCGGTTATCTCGGCGTTCCGAGTCCTTATGATACCGTCTGCACGTTCAATGAAAAAAGCGGCGTCGCGAACATGAGCGACTGGATAACTGCCAAACGGCCGATGAAGATCTCGGCCATCGGGCCCGGCACCAGCACGTCGGATATTCCGAAGCTGCTCAAGGCGGCGCTCAACTTGCCGCTGGAAGTCCTTGACGGCTACAAAGGCGGGTCCGACGCGCGCTTGGCGGTTGAATCGGGAGAAGTCGACGGCTATTGCGGCTCCTGGCAAACGGTGGAAACCGTCTGGCGGAGTGCTTATGAAAGCGGAAAAATCCGCGCGGTTCTTCAGGCCTCGCTCGAGCCCTATTCAAAGTACAAGGATGTGCCGCTGGCGATCAATTATGCCAAGACCGATCTCGCGCGCCAGCTTGTCACAGTAGCGGATAGCGCCCACGGCGCGCAGTTTCCCTATACGGTTCCGCCGGGGCTGCCTAAAGATCGGCTCGAGCTTTTGCAGAAAGCGTTTGTCGAGACGCTAAAAGACCCGGAGTTGCTGGCGGAAGCCAAGAAATCGAAGTTGGATATCGAAGTCATCGACGGACCGACGATAGCAAAAAAGTTGGGGCAGCTGTATGATCTTAAGCCCGAGGTTGTGGCGAAGCTTAGAGAAATCTTGTTGCCGAAAAAATAATCGGTATCGCGAGCGTGACCCGTGATCGTGCCCGTGGTCATGAAAGCGAAGCAAAATGGAGAGCGGTGTTGGTTCGACAATAGTCACAAGCTTGCATCGATAAACGCTACGGGCAAATTTCGTAGGATCGAGTCGTCGGAGAATTCAATTCAGATACAGGGCTAAAACGTTCTTGTTCAGATCTTAGCAAAACGCTATTGCAGGTGCACGATGACAATAGAAGTCCTGGCGTCAAGCCATCGAAACCATGACTTGCTTGACAGAGAGTGAGCTTTGCTTGTAGACCTTTTTTGTTGGTACTTTGACTTCCCGCCCGGTGGGGAAGCCTGTGGAGGAGTGAACAAGTCATGGCACAAATCGTAATCGGTATCGGCACATCGCATAGCCCGCAGTTGAGCATCCGAGCGAAGGATTGGGCTTATTTGCTTAAAAAAGACGAAACGGACCCGCGGCTCGACTATCCGGGCCTGTTAAAACGGGCCAAGCCGGGCATTCAATCCGAGCTTGGCGAAGAAAAGTTTCGCCAGCGCGATGAAGCGTGCTTAAAGGCGGTTAGCCATTTGGGTGATGCGCTGCGCAAAGCCAATGCCGACGTGGTGGTCATCTTCGGCGATGATCAACATGAGCAATTCGGCGACGATAACATGCCGACCTTCGCGATATACCATGGCAAGTCCATCCCGGTCGTGCGGGATTCTGGTGTGCGGCCTGCGGGTTGGAAAGACGCCGAGCGCAATGGCTGGGCTGAGACCGCCGATGAATATGCGAACGAAGACGATCTGGCCAACCATTTAATTCGCGCGCTGAACGACGAAGAGTTCGACATTGCCCGGTGCAATCGTTTACGCAAGGAAATCGGCGTGGGACATGCGTTTAGTTTTCTTTACCGGCGTCTCGTACCCGGCAGCAAGATTCCCATAGTGCCGATGATGGTGAATACTTACTATCCGCCGAATCAACCGACGCCGAAGCGGTGCTACGCCTTTGGCCAAGCGGTGCGCCGGGCTATAGAATCTTGGCAAACCGACAAGCGCGTTGCGCTGATGGCTTCTGGGGGCTTGAGCCATGTTGTTATCGACGAGGAGATCGATCAGATGACGATCGACGGACTCAAGAATAAGAAGCCGGAAGTTTTATTTCGACTGCCGCGCGAAAGGCTGGAGGGTGGAACTTCGGAAATTCTCAACTGGGTGGCGTTGGCGGGGGCGATGGAAGACCGGGAAATGAAATATTTGGAATACGTGACGACATATCGGTCGCCGGCGGCGACGGGTTGCGGGATGGGATTCGCGCATTGGTCATAATAGGTTTCGGGTTTCTGGTTTCGGGTTTCGAGTTGGAAATATCGAGTACCTCAAAAAGTAATTCTAATGATAAGAGAGCCCATCGTTGAACGTTTATTGAAGCTCGACACGTGCGCCGTGTCGGACGGTATGGACCGGTTGGGACTGGTGGGGGCGACCTATGGTGTTCGGCCCATGTGGTCTTGCCCGAAGATTGTTGGGCGAGCAGTGACCATGAAGATCAAGCCGGTGGGCCTGGAGAAACCGAAGCACCACCTCGGGACTTTGCCGATCGACGCGGCTAAGCCGGGGGACGTGATCGTGATCGATAACGGCGGACGGCCGGATACTTCTTGCTGGGGCGGGCTTCTGGCGCTTGCTGCGAAAGCCAAGGGAATTAGCGGAGTCGTCATAGACGGCGCGTGCCGGGATATCGACGAGAGCCGCGACCTGGAATTTCCAGTATACGCGCGCGGCGCGGTGCCGATGACAGCGCGCGGCAGAATCATGCAAGAATCCTATAGTCAGGAGATCGAGTTTGCCGGAGTTCAAGTGCATCCGGGTGACCTCGTGATCGCGGATGGCAGCGGCGTGGTGATCATTCCTCGGTCCAGGGAGGAAGAAGTTGTTCGAGAAGCGGAAGCGGTAGCGGCGACGGAAGCCAGAATGGCGGAGGGGATACGACAGGGAATGTCCGTTCTCGAGGTCCTCGAAAAGCTCGGCTACGAGCAGATGTTGGATAAAAACAAGGCGAAATAGGTCGACTGTGGTATGCTTTGTTGCGCTCGATCGCCTCGCTGCAGTGGTTTATGGCTATGGCTTATAGCGTATGGTTCGTATGTCCCAACTATATGCCATAAGCTATCAGCTATATGCGAAGTATGCGCGACTTACCTCTGAGATATTTTGAGCAACCGCAGACGAAGTGGATATGACATGCTGACTCGCGAGGAGAACGAACTCTTAACCCGCGTAGGACGCGGTACCCCCTGCGGGGAGCTGTTACGGCGCTATTGGCACCCGGTTGCCGCCGCCGGTGAACTTACTGAACAGACGCCTATCAGGCCAGTGAAGATTCTGGGCGAAGAGCTGGTGGTTTACCGCGACAAGCAGGGAAAGTACGGGTTGGTCGGCGAGCATTGCCCGCATCGGTTGGCTTCTTTGGCATACGGGAGAGTCGATGACGAGGGAATTCGTTGCCCGTATCATGGCTGGAAATTTGACGGCACGGGCAAATGCCTGGAGCAGCCCGCGGAGCCGGCAGGCAGCACGTTCAAAGACCGGATCAAGCATGTCGCATATCCGGTGGAGGCGCTCGGCGGATTGATTTTCGCCTACCTCGGTCCTGAGCCTAAACCTTTGTTGCCACGATGGGATGTGCTCATTTGGGAAAACGGGAAACGCTGGATCGTCAAGGAATCGATCATCGATTGTAACTGGCTGCAGCCGATGGAAAATTCCGTGGACCCGGCGCATTTGTTTTGGCTGCATGGTGATACCGCCCACCTCGCGCGCCGGGTGAAGAAGTATGGCGAAAAACATGAATTTATTCCTTTTGAGTTTGGCATCAAAAAACGACGAACCAGCTTGCCGGTTACGACGGGAGAAGCTCCCCAGCTGGATGAGCATCCGCTGCTGTTCCCTACCACATTGCGCCATGTAGCGCCGTATGAGGATGGCAAAGGGCACCGTCATAATTTACAGATTCGTGTTCCTGTCGACGACACTCATACGCAGGTGTTCCGCGTGAATTTTGTGCCGTCGGATGTGGAAAAATCCCCCGCGGAGATTCCAGCACCGTTTCGTTACAGCCAACTAAAAAAAGGACCGCGGGAGTACGACATGCGCATGGTTTCCGCGCAGGACTCGATGGCATGGGAAACACAAGGCGCCGTCACTGACCGCACGCAAGAGCGACTTGGCGCTGGTGACGAAGGCATCATTTTGTTCAGGAAGATTCTCAAAGAGCAGATCGAAAACGTTAAAAAAGGCTTCGATCCTATCGGCATGATCCGAGATCCGGAGAAAAATCAAATTATCGAACTCAATGTCATTAACGAGCGCATCGGGCTTTATCGGCCGCTAGGTTGGAACGACACCGGAACCGCTATAGCATCCTAAGTCAAGCAGCAATGCCCTAACATGAGCGCATCTATTCTTTTCTCGACCCGCCTTTCGCCCGCGTTTTCCACAATCCTCTAAAAGTTTTGGTTTCGGAGCTTGCTTCGGCCGTTGCCTTAATCGTAAAAGGTTCATATCTAAATATTTCATACCTTACATAACTTATTGATTTTGCGGCACTTTTATTGCCCAAGTTCTTGCATTGGTCACACGCTTTTTGGGTACGATTTGTATCTAATGCTTATCGCATAGTTGGTTTTCGGCATCGAGCACATCAACTACGGAGGATGAGGTTATGCTGACAAGAGAAGAGAACGAGAGACTAACGCGCGTGGGACCGGGAACAGCGGCGGGTGAGCTGTTGCGGCGTTATTGGTATCCGGTGGGAGTTGCCGGCGAGCTCACGGAGGAGGCTCCCACGCAGCTCGTCAGGATCCTCGGCGAAACACTGGTCCTGTTTCGCGATAAAAAGGGCCACGTCGGTTTGCTCGAAGATCGCTGCTCGCACCGCGGCGCGTCCCTTTCCTATGGTCGCGTCGAGGAACGGGGGATCGCTTGCCCTTATCATGGTTGGTTGTACGACACGAAAGGGAATTGTTTAGAGACGCCGGCCGAACCGTGCGGCAGCAAATTTCATTTGACCGTAAGACAGCGGTCTTATCCCGTGCAAAAACTAGTCGGCCTTTACTGGGCCTATCTGGGCCCGGAGCCGCTGCCGCTCATACCGAATTTCGACGTGTGGTTTAGAAAGGATGGACATCGAAAAATCTTTATTCAGCCTCAGCTCGACTGCAATTGGTTCCAGGCGATGGAAAATTCGATGGATCCCGCGCATCTGCAGATCCTCCACCAGGAGACCGCGGGCCGCGGGCGTGCGATTCAAAACACCACTCGAGGGCTCACCGACGACGTTGAGAAATTTGAGTTTTACGAGGTCCCCTATGGCCTCATGAAGCGACGAATCTACAAAAACGGAATGATAGACGAGCACCCGGTCATTTTCCCTAACATTTTACGCCAGGGAAACGTGGGACAAATCCGCGTGCCGATGGATGATACCCACACAAAGATTTACTTTGTGCGATTTTTCCCAAATGAAGATGGTTCAGTCGTGGAGAATGACGAGCCGCCCGTGGAATATATCAAGCCATACAAGGACCCGCCGGATGCGCTTCACCCCTATACGAAATTCCGCATGGATGCGGTTCAGGCCCAGGACCACATGGCGTGGGAAACTCAAGGGCCCATCGCCGATCGCACCCGTGAACGTTTGACCTCATCGGATCGTGGCGTCATCATGTTGCGAGAAGTCATGATGCGTGAGATGAAGCGGGTCCAGGAAGGACTCGACCCTATGGGAGTGATCAGGGATCCCGGTCAAAATGTTATGGTCGATACCCACCTCATGGAATCCATCGCTCAAGTATCCGGGTCCCGTGCCCCGCGTGCCGTAAACGAGTAATCCAAACACCTGCCTCTCCGCGTCTCCGTGGCGCGGAGAGGCGTCCCTCGAAAACCAAACTCTTCGTTTGCCTTAGAACTTGGGCGAGAATATGATCCTCTCGCTTTTGTTATGTTCTGAAACGATCCCGTTTCCTTAAGCAAGAAAGAGGTGAAGAATTTTATGAGCGATTTATCCCCTTTGCGTGAGCTGGTCGCCCAATCCTGCCGGATCCTCGGCAAGCTCAATTTGACCAAGGAGCCCAGTGGCCACGTAAGTGCGCGGGTCGAGGGCACGGACAGAGTTCTTATCAAGGCCCGTGGTCCGGAAGAGTCGGGACTCCGCTTCGTCACGGCTGAAGATATCATTACGGTCGATATGGCGGGGACGAAAATAGAAGGCGCCGATGGGCTCGAGACTCCCCAAGAGGTGTTTATCCACACCTGGCTCTATCGCGCGCGTCCCGATGTCCAGTGCGTGGTTCACGTGCATCCGCTGACTGTCGTGCTGTTCACGATTTGCAACAAACCTTTGTTGCCGCTTTTCGGCGCCTACGACCCGAGTAGTCTCCGTTTATTGATGGAAGGATTGGCCACCTATCCTCGCAGCATTACCGTTTCCAATGAAACGCTCGGCGAGGAGTTCGCCGGCGCCATGGGGGAGAAACCCGCTTGCCTGATGCGTGGTCACGGCATCACGACGGCGGGTTCGGGCATCGAAGAGGCGACGCTCACGGCGATCAAGCTCAACGAGTTGGCGGAAGTCAACTACCGGGCGTCGCTCCTGGGTAAACCTGAACCGATTTCCCAGGAGGATATCGGTGTCATGTTGGGCTCAACGGGGCGTCAAAAGTCCTCTCCCCACAGTGTTTCCAACTGGCGCTACTACTGCAAGTTGCTGGGCGAATAGCATATTCATTTCAGATCGACTCAGCCATGGCTCAGGCCGTTCTAGAATTCCGCGGGGTCGTGAAGCGATTCGGGACTGTCGCCGCCGTCGATCAGGTCAGCTTCTCGATTCAACCGGGTGAAATCTTCACCTTGCTTGGCCCTTCGGGCTGCGGCAAGACAACGACACTCAGGCTCGTCGCCGGTTTAGAGGATCCCGATGATGGCGAGATTCTCGTCAATGGCATTGCCGTGGCGGTGCCCCGCCGCGGTATTTTTGTTGCGCCGGACAAACGAGAGCTCGGGATGGTTTTTCAGTCCTACGCCATTTGGCCCCATCTCACGGTCTTTGAAAACGTTGCTTTTCCGTTGCGCGTGCGGCGAGAATCTTATGACACGGTGCGGCAGCGCGTGCACCAGGTGCTGGAGAGTGTGGGACTTCAGGGCTGGCAGAGCGTGGAGCGACTCAACTCTCCGGCGGCCAGCAGCAACGTGTCGCGCTGGCTCGCGCTCTTGTTTATGCGCCGGCGTTGTTGCTGCTCGATGAGCCGCTTTCCAATCTCGATGCCAAACTGCGGGAGCAAATGAGACTGGAGATTCGTGCGCTGCAGAGAAAACTCAAGCTGACGATTCTTTATGTTACCCACGATCAGGCTGAAGCGATGACGTTGTCCGACCGCATCGCGGTGGCGAATCGCGGCCGTTTTGAACAGGTGGGTTCTCCTGCGGAAGTTTATGAAGCGCCTGCCACCGCGTTCGTTGCGGAGTTTCTCGGACGGACCGTGAGCTTGGAGGGAAGAATTGCCAAAAATGGCAGCCGCTGCCGAGTCGATCTTGCCAGCAACGGAGGTCGATTCATGCTCGGCAATGATCGGGGAAATTTATTTAACGACGGCGAGCAGGTGTGCGTCCTCACGCGCCCGGAAGATATCGAAATTCTTCCTGGCGGCGAACTTGAAAGCAATCAGCTTGCCGCGAAAATCCGCCAAGCTGATTACCTCGGAGATCATTTCGAATATCATGTTCAGACCGCCGGAAGTACTTTTGTTCTGCCCGCGAACAAGAAGCAACGCTATCTCGTGGGCACGGAAGTTCGCCTCCGTTTTGATCCCGATCACCTTACTCTACGCCGGATGTGAAAGCTAGATGAAGGCGCCAGCCGCAGTTTCGGTCGCGCACATCGGAATCCGTTTTCGAACCATCCGAGTTGCCGAGTTCTCCATGCTCGTTTTCCTGGCGGTCACGATGGGGTTGCCGCTGTTTTTTCTCTTGATCGGGAGCTTCAACCTCGCGCCGCCGGGCAAAGAGGCCTTCTATGGCTTCGACAACTGGGTTCGAGCTTTCTCCGACCGCGGAACTTTGAGCGCACTGTGGATGAGTTTCTCACTTTCGATAGTTCGATTGATTCCGGCGATGCTTTTTTCCGTTCTCTTCGCGTGGCTCATCGCGCGCACGGATATGCCTTGCGGCAGCACCCTGGAATCTTTTTGCTGGATCGCTTATTTCATTCCCGATTTTCCCTTGACGCTGGCCTGGATTCTTTTGTTGGATCCCAATTTCGGATTTCTAAACACGTTGGCAAAGGGTCTTCCGTTTGTAGAAGGCCCGCTCTTCAATCCGTACAGCTTCTGGGGCATCGTCTGGGTGCACACGTCGACGGGCGGGATATGGTTCAAGGTGATGCTGCTCGTGCCGATCTTTCGACGGCTTGGAGCCTCGTTGGAAGAAGCGGCTCGTGTGTCCGGCGCGAACGCAGCGACGATGCTCTGGCGCATTACGTTGCCGGTGCTCTCGCCGATGATTCTGGCGGTTTCGGTTCTCAGTTTTATTCGCGGGCTACAGTCTTTCAACACCGAGCTGCTTCTGGGCACGCCCGCCAAGATCTATGTTTACTCGACTCGAATCTACGATTACCTACAGCGGGAACCCAGAGCCTATGGTGAGGCAACGGCATTGGGGTCGATGTTCCTGGTGATTCTGGCAGTCTTGTTGTTTTGCTATTGGAAATATCTTAGCGGCGAACGCAAGTTCACGGTTGTGACCGGCCAAGGCTATTCAACCATACGGGTGAAGCTCGGAAAATGGCGATACGTCGCTCTGGCGGGCTGCCTGTTTTACATCTCGGTCATGATGATCCTGCCGCTGCTCTTTTTAGTGATCGGCTCGTTCATGCGGCGGTATGGATTTTTCAACATCAGCTCACCCTTCACCCTCACGCATTGGCAAAACCTTTTTGCCGACCCGATCTTCCTAGAGTCGCTCAAAAACAGCTTGATCATCGCAAGCGTCACTGCTGCGGGAGGCATTTTGCTCTATTCTTTGCTGGCCTATCTGATGGTTTCACGGCGGACAATCACTGGGCCGGTTTTAGAAAGTCTTTGCTGGATTCCGCACGTTTTGCCGGGGATTCTGTTGAGCCTGGGTGTCCTGTGGCTTTTCCTCTCGACGCCGTTGCGCTCCCTATTGTACGGCACGGTATGGGGCATCGCATTGGCGCTCATACTCGCAGACAGCCCGGTTACGAGCCAGGCGTTCAAAGCCGGTCTGCTGCAGCTCGGCCCTGACTTGGAAGAGGCGGCCCGGGTGAGCGGAGCTTCGTGGGCGCAGACTTACCGCCGCATCCTGTTGCCGTTGTTGGCCCCCATCGCCGCTGCCGTGGGTCTTATGAATTTCGGCAGCGCCTTGACCAGCATCAGTACGCCTGTGTTACTTTACAGTCACCAGTCCAGGCCGCTTTCCATTCTTTTGTTGGAATACAGCTTCACCGGCGAACTGGAGAGAGGCGCGGCTTTGGGATTACTGATTACCATGATCGTCGGCTTGATGATGCTGGTTGGGAGAAGATTCGGATTGCGGCTTTCAGGATCGGCGTTAGAATCGATTAGGAGTCCTCATGGCAAAAGGCCGGTGTTTAGGATGGCTCATTCTATTGGCTCTTGGGTTGAACGGCTCGGCATCGGCGCAAACTAAGGCCGGTGACAAAGAATGGCAAGAGATTCTCGAAGCCTCGAAGAAGGAGGGCAAGGTCGTCGTCGCTGGATCGCCGGACCCGGTGATGCGCAACGAGATCATTCCTAAATTCACGGCGCGCACGGGGATAGCCGTTGAATTCATTGCCGGCCGATCCAGCCAGATCGCTTCACGGGTCGAGACGGAGCGATCGGCGGGGATCTTCAGCGTCGATGTGTTCCTATCCGGGCCCGATACGACGGCCATCGACCTGTATGGCAACAAGATGATCGATCCTTTGAAGCCGCTACTCGTCGCGCCAGAAGTCGTTGATGGCGCGAAGTGGAAAACAGGGAAAGTGTGGTTTTTGGACCCGGAAGAGAGATTCGTGGTTCGCCCTTTTAGCAGCGTCGCCACGTTGCTTTTCATCAATACGGATCACGTAAAGCCGGAAGAGATGCGATCTTATAAGGATCTTCTCAATCCCAAGTGGAGAGGCAAAATCTCAACAGAAGATCCCACCACCACCGGGGCCGGGGCGAACATGGCAGCGCGTTTTTATACTCAGCTCGGCGAAGAGTTTGTAAAGGGCCTCTATATCGACCAGAAGCCGACTCCCACGCGAGAGCGCCGTCAGATGTCGGATTGGTTGGCCCGAGGCACCCAACCCATTTGTCTCAACTGCCGGGAAGATGATGTGCGCCCGTTGGTAAAAGATGGGTTCAAAATTCTTGAAATCTTCGAGCTGTCCGGCGTGCCGGGAACCATCAATGGTTCCCCGTGGCTATTGTCATTGGCGAATAGAGCGCCGCACCCCAAGGCCGCCCAGGTTTTCGCCAACTGGATTCTGTCCAAGGAGGGACTGGAGATCTACGCGCGTGGCTACGGCTCGGCGACCTTGCGCACGGACATTAACGAAAGTTACCTTAATCCAGGAAACCTTCCCAAGGCAGGAGTAAAATATTTCGACGATACGGCTTGGCAGTGGATCGTCACCGGCAGGCACGAGTCACGAGAAAAAGTCTGGAAGCTACTTGAAAGCGCGCTAGGCGCGCGGTTCAAATTGTTCAAGATGTTCAAGACGTTCAAATCGTTACAATTCGGTTCGTTGAACCGCTGGAAAAAATCTGGTGACGTGCGATCTCGGTTTAGGTGTCGTGTTGGGTCTTATACGGCTTGAACGATTTGAACGGCTGGAACGTTTTGAACTGATCGGTCAAGAAAGGCAGGCGACTATGGCAGTCAAGAAAAAAATCCGAATCTATTATCGTGCGCCGAGTCACGTTCCTCTCTGGAAGGTAATGGAGGAGGGCGGCTTTCTCGAGAAGCACGGTTTGGAGATGGACTTTGGTTCTCTGGAAGGCCAGCGCAAGCGCGCCGCCGAGGGGCTGAAATCCGGTGAGCTCGATATCGTTTCGGGGAATCATCATAACCTCTATGCCCGAAAGGCGCTGAACGGCGATCCCTACGTTCATATCGCTCAGAGCAACAACGCATGGCGCGAAAACTATCTCGTCATGGGAAACGGCATCAATAGCCTCCAAGATCTCAAAGGCAAGCGCGTCGCGATGGACGATTACGACGGCCACACGGGGCTGAATGTGTGGCTCTATTTGCGACAACATGGTTTGGAAGAAGGGCGGGATGTCGAGCTTGTGACTGGCGCTAAGAGGGGTGTGGAACGCGCGAAGGAGGTCATGGACGGCAAATATGAGGCGACGTTTATCCGGGCCGTGGATCAGTTGCGGGCACGGAAGATCGGCGCGCGCATCATGGAGTTGCCGACCATGGCGATGATCGAAGGCGTGACCCTGACGACAACGACGACCTACGTGCAGAATCACGAAGACGAAGCGCGGTCTTTGATCAGGGCGTTGATCGATGCGACCCACTTTTTCAAGACCAAGAAAGCCGACACGCTGGCCATCATCAAGAAGCACTGCACGGACCTGCTCAAGATGCAGAATGACGAAGAGTGGGACTGTTTTTACAATACCCAAGCGGCTTCGCTCGAAGCTAAGCCCTATCCGACGCTGGATGCGATCCAGAATGTTTTCGCCCTGGCGCTCAAGCGAGATCCTGAGATCAAGAGCTTCAATCCGCTAGCGCTCTGGGACCTTCACTATCTGCGGGAGATCGACGACAGCGGGTATATCAACCGGCTGTACGCATGAACACGACTAGAGCTTAATTTTACAACGAAGGTGAAATCACTCCCGCGAATGCCAAGTCGAGGCATGGGCGGCGACCGTCCAATGCATCCATTGTCCAGTAAGTAATCTTTTTATGGCGGCTGCGGAAAGGAGGCTGTATACTTGAGCCTCTTTCCGTGGCATGCGATCGCAGAACCCGCACAAATCACAATCCTTCTCGTTGACTGGATCTAGAAGACTCCTCTACCCAAAGGAGCCGCGTGTCTGGCTAATTAGAGGAAGTCTAGACATAAAAGCTCCATCCCGAGATTTTCTGTTCGGAAAGGTCCTAATGCCGAAAGTAAAGATTTGATCCAATTCGATCGTCAGGTTTTCTCCATGTGTTGTCTTCAAAGCGGGTCAACCGAAATGGATCACGCCCAGGGAATGCGGCTCGGAAAGACGAAGGGATGAAACAGTCAACTCGAAATTGGCGGGACATCAGTATCTTGAGCTTCCTTGGCAGCGCGTTATTCTATGTCTTTTCTCGGACATCCGCCGACCCGGATCTCTGGGGTCATATTAGATTTGGCGAGGATCTTTGGCGGACAGGGAGAATTGTTCGTCAAGACATTTATTCATACCTAACCGGCGATCAGTTATGGATCAATCATGAATGGCTTTCTGAGGCGATATTCTACGCTGTCTTTGCCGGGGCCGGTTCTACGGGTCTCATTGTTTTCAAGAGTTGTCTTTCACTTCTCATCGTGGGAATCATCTACTGCCATTTAAGACAACAAGTTTCAGTTGCTCTGCGGGCGGCATTCCTCGCTGTAGTTTTTACATTGAGTCTGATTCCTTATCTGGCGCCTGTTCGGCCGCAGGTCTTCACATTTTTAGTCTTTTTGCTCGTTTTGATTATCGTAGAAAGAGCCGACCGAGGGGAGCGTCGATGGCTCTGGTTCGGGCCACCTTTGTTAGCCGTTGCAGTAAACCTTCATGGGGGAGTGTTAGCTAGCGTGGGTCTGTTCCTCTTGTGGCTAGTGCTGAGTTTATCATCAGCCGCGTTTCGTCAGAGAAGTTTTGCAGCTATCTATGCTCAATCTAATCGGTCGATCATTTTTGTCGGCGTCATCACCATTGCGGCAATCTTTTTCAACCCTTACGGGATTCAGCTACTTTTTTTTCTTTCACGCACGGCTACGGTCCCAAGACCTGAAATAGGGGAGTGGCAACCTATCGCCTTAATGAGCGTCGAAGGCTTTGTCTATGTTCTTTTTCTGGCTCTCGCATTAACGGGCCTAATGTTTAGCCGCAAAGAACGCAGCCCCGTTTTGATCACGCTCTTCGCGTGCACGGCGCTTCTTCCTTTGATCGCCAGCAGACATATGCCGCTTGTTTGGGTTAACTTGCGCTGTTCTGATAGCTCAGCATGTCGCAGATGTGTGGGACCGAACATCGCCGGTTCTGAGTGTACTATGGAAATCATGCGTCGCAAAGCGTCTGGTTTACTGCGGCTTCTTTTATCATAGCGTTAGTCGCTAATCACGGCATCCCTGCCAAATTTCCAATGCATTCGCATCGATGGCCAGCAGACGAGTTCCCCGTCAAGGCGGTTGCACTGTTGAAACAAAGTAACGCTGCCGGAAACATTGTGGTTCATTTTGATTGGGGGGAATATGTGCTTTGGCATCTAGGCCCGCGGATTAAGGTCTCCATCGACGGCCGCCGCGAAACAGTCTACTCGGAGCGGTCCTATGCGGAAAATCTCCGTTTCACGAATGGCGTGGGCAATTGGGATGGGATCTTGGAAAAACATGGGACTGATCTCGCGTTCGTCAGCAAAAAATTCCCAGTTTTCAATCTGATGCAGCTCAAGCCAGGATGGACCCGAGTATATGAGGATCCCTTGAGCGGGCTCTTTGTTCGACGAGGGTCGCCGTTGGAAGAGAAGATCCGGCTCGCCAAAGAACCGGATGTATCGTACATGGGTGCGGGATCATGCTTTCCGTGACCTGCCGGCGGTTCTCTTTGGCCGATCCTTCCTTCCTTGCCAATTGCGCCCATAACTCTGCTTGAGAAAGGAGATACCTATGCCTAAGCAACGCATTACTTACGTTGCCCCGGCGACCCATGGACCAATAGAAGATCAGAAAAGTAGAGACTCGACTGTCCATCGCTACCGTCGTGAAAGGTTTCGCAGTGGAGTCCGTGAGCCTTTGCGGTAGTTATTCGCAACCAACATGAATGGAATGCCTTCTGGAAACGACATTCCTTCAGAGACGCTAATCCGGCGCTGGCTCCTATTGTGGACTTTGATCTGGGAAATGGTCGTGGGGATCTTCCTCCGTGAAAGCCTGGAGGGAAGTAAGTGCTGCCCGTCCCGTCCGAGGCAACCAGATTAAAACTCCCGCCCTCAGAGACTGCAAAGTTCACGCCGGCATTGGCACTATTGTTATACAGAGCCGCATTCAAAGAAGCCGCAGCCCCTAACACCCAAAAGTTGTCAACCGTCGTGTTCCAGATCCCACCGTTGTCACTGGGTCGAAGTTCAAGCTTGGTCTTCCCACTTCCAGGCAAGATGCTCATTGTAAAGGTAGGAGCTAACGATCCCTCTGGACTAAGCAACTTGTCACTCCGGCCAACCGGGTCCCTCAGCTTGCCATCGAAACTCAACGCGACGTTTATCCGCGCCGTGGATCAGTTGCGGGCACGGAAGATCGGCGCGCGCATCATGGAGTTGCCGACCATGGCGATGATCGAAGGCGTGACCCTGACGACAACGACGACCTACGTGCAGAATCACGAAGACGAAACGCGGTCTTTGATCAGGGCGTTGATCGATGCGACCCACTTTTTCAAGACCAAGAAAGCCGACACGCTGGCCATCATCAAGAAGCACTGCACGGACCTGCTCAAGATGCAGAATGACGAAGAGTGGGACTGTTTTTACAATACCCAAGCGGCTTCGCTCGAAGCTAAGCCCAATCCGACGCTGGATGCGATCCAGAATGTTTTCGCCCTGGCGCTCAAGCGAGATCCAGAGATCAAGAACTTCAATCCGCTAGCGCTCTGGGACCTTCACTACCTGCGGGAGATCGACGACAGCGGTTATATCAAGCGGCTCTACGGGTGAACAACGTTCGAAGGCTTCTTGTTGCGGCTGTCTAGCGGCTTATTATACGCAAAGGCTAGATGTGAGCCCCAATTCCTCTTGCGCGAGGAATAACGAATGCGAGTTATTCTTGCCGCAGCAAGAATTTGCGATCCTAGGTGCACAAGATCGGTTTCATCGAATTCTTCTGTTGTCTCTCCTCAGCAGCGCGTTCCCAAAAGCGATCGTAGATTGGCCACCCGCAACCGTCGTGCTGGCGGTAGCGGTGCTGCCATCAGCAAAAGTCGCTGTCAGATTAAACGTAGAGCCTGGAGGGAAGTAAGTACTGCCCGTGCCGTCCGAGGCAAAGAGACTAAAACTGCTGCCCTCAGATACCGCAAAGCTCACGCCGGCATTGGCAGTGTTGTTGTACAAAGCCCCATCCAAAAAAGCCGCAGCCCCCAACACCCAAAAGTTGTCTACCGTCGTGTTCCAGATCCCGCCGTTGTCGCTGCGTCGTAGCTCAAGTTTGGTAACTGTCCGATTGCCACTTCCGGCCAGGAGATTCACCGTAAAGGTCGCATCGGCTGAGCCATCTGCGCTGAGCAATCTGTCTCCTCTTCCAACTCGATCCCTCAACTTGCCATTGAAGCTCAAGGCGAGATTCGGCGGGATGACACCGGCGCCGCTAACGGCTAGCGATGCATCTCCACCGCCTGTAAGATTCACATTCCCTAAGAACGTTTGTGCAGACGTGGGGCTAAACCGTATCGTCAGTGTCTGACTCTGGCCGGCATCAAACTATAAGAACCGCCAGATATGATCGTAAAAGGCATAGTAGTCGTAGCATCTCCAGTGAGCACGCCACCTCCGACATTTTTCACTGTAAAGCTTCGATCCGTCGTACCTCCGACGTTGATGCCGCCAAAATTGATCGAACTGGGACTAACGCTGATCAGAGGTGCGGCAACATTTACTGTCAACAGGTCACCGCCGGGAAACGTGAGTGTGTAAACTCCCGTTGCTAGAGGAGTCCATTCACCTGAATAGATTCCGTCCCCTGCGGCTTGATCCGATCCAAGACCATCGTCTACAAGCGTAACGATCTCTCCGCCAGGATTGACTGAGACGTCGACATTGCCGTTAGGGTTTGCACAGTTGATATTCAGAACCGAAAGATCGATCGGCGCACCGACTGAGCCGCTGATAGAGTCGCCTATGGGTCTCAGCCGGGAAACCACGTTAGAATTAGTGCAAGTTAACGCACTGAAAGCATTGAGACGCTTTTGCGTGATCGTGTTGGTTAATGACGTAACGTGTCCCCGCCTGCGAGAATAAGATTTTTGATGCTTCTCCAGTCCAAGCTCGGATCATGGGCCTGTAACAGCGCTGCTACGCCAGTGACGTGCGGGGTGGCCATCGAAGTACCACTTAGGGACGCATATGAATTTCCGCGAATTGTACTTAAGATCTCGCTGCCAGGGGCGCTAACGTGCACGGTTCGCCTTCCGAAGTTGGAAAACGTCGAGCGACGTCGGTCCGTGTTGTAGAGCCGACACAGATAACGTTGGGAAGATAATAATTACAAGGATAGAACGGGGTGGTATCGTTGTTTTGGCCAACCCCGAAAATATTGCCGTTTCCCGCTGCCGTAATGAAGAGCATTCCCCGTTGACGGTGGGTTCAATGGCCTCCAACAAAGCCTGCGAAAAACCTCCGCCGCCCCAACTGTTGCTGGTGGCAATGATGTTTAGCCCACGGTCTTTCATCGTCTTGACGTAATCAAGACAGTCGATGGCATCGGCGATGGTTCCAGATCCGCTGGCATTGACAAACTTGCAAGCCATGATTTTGATGTTCCAGTTTATGCCTGCCACACCGGCGCTGTTGTTTCCCACTGCCCCCAATGATCCGGCAACATGGGTTCCGTGATTGTTATCGTCCAGAGGATCCGAGTCGTTGTTCGCCGTGTCGATGCCGAAACAGTCATCGACAAAACCGTTGCCATCATCGTCGATTCCATTATTGTTACAGTCAGCCGTGTTACGGAACATGTTGGCAGCCAGGTCTAGGTGATTATAATCAATCCCCGAGTCAATCACGGCGACGATAACATCGGAGCTCCCGGTTGTGATATCCAAGCCGCCGATGCATCTATATCAGCCTCGGGAGTACCACCCGACTGGCCAACGTTTTGTAGCGCCCATTGCTCACTGAAACGAGTATCGTTTGGTGTATTCGTGGTTCTCACGATGTAGTTCGGTTCGGCATAGAGGACGTCGGGAGAACGCTGATAAAAATCAATCGCCTCTTTGACCGAGAGGCCTCGAGGCAGTTTGACAAGCTCAAGGCCTGCTAATTCCGAAACACCTTGGCTCGCTTGGCTCCTACCCCGTAATGAGTCATTAACTTCCTATATTCATCGCGTCCACCGCGGAATTTAACGATAAGCTCATCGTTGATATGCGGGCCGGTCTGAGGATCAGGCGGTTGAGCTGAAAAGTTAAGGGTAATGGGAGTCATTAAAAGGGAGAGTGCAAAATAGGAAAAGCAAGAGAAATACGTGCCGGTTCCTCATAGAAACCTCCTGACATTTCTCGTTCGCTGTCTTTGGAGCAAGATACATTCCACCCGTCTGGCGAAAACATTTCGGCAAAGTGTCATCGAATTGCGCTGCTTGTCACACAACCACTGCGTCTCTTTGTTTCTTCACATCCATCTCTTGCTTTTGATCGACACCAGGTGATAACCGTCATCGTCAATTTTGGAGTGACAGTTCGTCATTGTCGGCGACGAGATAATGTCGAAAAGAGAAATGTCAAACGCAGAAATTTTCCAAGCGAGCAAACTCAATCCGTTTATGCACAAGAAAGGAAAAAACTGGTCAATCCTACCGAGCACACCAGCTAAGACGGCACGGTGAGTCCCCTGAGAAAGAGCGAGGCGACCAATCGCTATTTTGCGGCTAGCGATTGACAGCCAAACAGCGCACTTGTAGCAGGAGCCGAAGTAAAAAGATGGAAGGTGAATGGCTTATGACGGTAGCGCAATCATTGAATCATTTCGTCGTTCGCGTCGATGAATTGGTTGTAGTCAGAAGAATTCTACGTAAGAGTTTCGGCGACCGGATCACGCGCCGTAGCTGTACGGGTAGTTTGGCTACATGCTGATGCGGGAGATGATTTG
>CAVTUQ010000013.1:0-117348 GCA_963737905.1 uncultured delta proteobacterium
GGCTCGCGCCGAGGAGTTGTACCGAAAGAGCGTGTAAAATCCCTTTCCCTGCTTTTCAATACGGTAAGCGAGATCACGCAGGCCCCACTCATCGACGTGAGACACAGCGCCTTCCTGGCCTTCGACGACTTTCTTGAACCGCTCAATAAATTCTTTCATCCGGTTCCCTTTTCGGGATGAACCACAAAAAGAGTTTCATAAAGTGCCACAGTTCTTATACCCTCCACGATAGATTTTTTTTCTGTATCCTAATCATAGCGCCACAGCGTTTACAATAAACCTAGGGCGCCCGGTTAAACTGCTCCATCGCCCGTTGTCCACCCTCCCGCAGCAAAGATATCACCGCCTCAGAGGCGCGCGAAACAACCTCGTCGAGTTGGTCGACCTCCTCGCGCGGTAAAAGATTCCAACACGAAATCAACCGGCGTCTACACCCTCCGGAGGCCGCCCGATTCCGACGCGGACTCTGTAAACCGGGCTCCCCCTAGGTTTTCTATGATTGAAAGGACGCCGCGATGGCCGCCTGCCCCTCCCGTGGGCCGAATCCGTATGCGCCCAAACACCAAATCCAGATCATCATGGATCACCGTCAAATCTTCAGGTGCCGATCGAAAAGGGTCGAGGAGAGCCTTGACCGAGTCTCCGCTACGGTTCATGTAGGTCTGGGGCTTGACCAGGAGAACCTTTTCTCCCTCGTTCGACCACTCCCCGACCATGGCATCGCAGAGCCTTTTTTTAACCGTAACCCGTTCCGCCGCGCCATCCGCTCGATGATGAAGACCCTAAATTATGCCGCGTACCCTCGTACTTCCTGCCGGGATTCCCGAGACCCACGACGAGTTTCACCAATCGATTCCTGAAGACCCTGACAAAGCAGGTGTGCCTCAGGACTCCTCGCCACCTTCCTTTTGCTCTTCTTCTGCCGCTGGCGCAACGACAGCGCCTTCAACCGGGGCCGCGGCCGGAGTCGGAGCCTCTTCGACCGACGGCGGCACGACCGTCACTAAGGCAAAATTCGTTTCATAGATGCGGCTACACCCTCAGTCATCTGCAAATCCTCGACGTGAACAGCATCCCCGATATCGAGGGCACTGACTTCGACATTGAAAAACTCAGGTATGTCCATGGGTAAACATTCGACCTCGATTTCGCGCACGATGGTCTGCAGTATGCCGCCGCGGACAACGCCCACCGCTTTGCCCACAAAGTGAAGAGGCACACCCACCTGGATCTCGCCGTAAGGTCGACTTCGTAAAGATCCGTGTGGATAACCTGGTAATCGGATGATATTGCATCTCCTTAGCCAAAGCGACTTTGGCCGCCAATGCCGTAGATGCGGACTTCAACCGGACCAAATGCGACCCTTCGATTCCCGCCACACGGCTCGAAAATTCTTTTTTGTTAAGCTCCAAAGGAACCGGCGGAGTTTTGGGCCATATAGAACACCGGGGATCTTTCCGTCACGGCGCAACCGGCGAGCCTGGCGTTTGCTGCCGACTTCCCGCGGCTCGACTTGAATTTCTAACGTTTCCAAAAGAACTTACCTCCTATGGTTCGTTACTCGGAACCCTCTACACGAAAAGAGAGCTAATGGATTCTTCGTCGTGCGTCCGTCGAATCGCCTCGCCGATAAGATGAGCCACAGACAAAACTTTGATCTTGTGGCATCGTTGCGCGTCAGCCGCCAAAGGGACGGTGTTGGTAACAATCAACTCCTCCAGTGGCGATTCTTCGATTCGCTGGATCGCGGGCCCGGACAGCACGGGGTGCGTACAACAACCGAGAATCCTCCTAGCGCCCTCCCGCTTCAGCGCATCGGCAGCCAACGTGAGGGTGCCGGCGGTATCGATCATGTCATCGAGGAGGACCGCGATCTGATCCTTAACTTCACCGATAATGTTCATTTCCGCCACGACATTGGGGCCGACTCGCCGTTTATCAATGATCGCCAACGAGGCATCCAACCGCGTCGCAATCGCTCGTGCCCGCTCGACTCCGCCGGCATCCGGCGAAACGATCGTGACTTCATTATGATTCAGTTGTTTCTTCAAGTGTTGCAGCAAGACCGGCGTCGCATAGAGGTTATCAACGGGGATATCAAAAAATCCCTGAATTTGTCCCGAATGGAGATCGAGGGTCAGCATTCGAGAAGCTCCTGCGGTCGTAATCAAGTCGGCAACCAGTTTTGCGCTGATCGGGACGCGCGGCACAACCTTGCGGTCCTGACGCGCATACCCATAGTAAGGGATGACCGCGGTTATCCGTTTTGCCGACGCCCGTTTGAACGCGTCCAACATGAGCAAAAGTTCCATCAAGTTGTTGTTCCCCGGAGCCGACGTGGATTGCAAAACAAATACATCTGCTCCGCGCACATTTTCCTTGATCTCGACCTTACTCTCACCGTCACTGAAAGTCTCCACGACCGCTTTTCCCAACGGCACCTTGAGGTACTGGCTGATCTCCTCAGCCAGAGGAGGATTGGAATTCCCGGCAAAGATCTTTAGTTCGACAGCATGCTGGCTCATGGGCTCGAAACTATTCTTTCGTCACGGTTTTCGCAACCTGTGTTTTAGCCCGTCCTGCGATCAATCACTAGGGCGCGTCTACCAAAATGAGTGGCGCCGTTCGGCTACGAACGGCGCCACTTGAAACCCGAGTTGATTCTACTTTCTTACTGGCTTGTAGCTAATAAACTGGCTGGGCGGGAAGGATTCGAACCTTCGATACCGGATCCAAAGTCCGGGGCCTTACCACTTGGCGACCGCCCACCCCGAACTCCTACAAGAGCAGTTCAACCGCTTTGGATTGGTGGCTGCTCATCCACTTCCAAGAGCCCTTTGGCTCCCCCCTTCGGCAACAACTTTCTGGTATTCCGCGATTATTTTCTCCTCGATCATCCTTCGAGTTTCGTTATTGATCGGATGAGCGATATCTTTGTAGGTCCCGTCTTTGCGTTTCTTGCTGGGCATCGATACGAAATACCCCGTAGTGCCGCGTATGATCTTGAGGTCCCGGATCACAAAGCAGTGATCCAGCGTGATTGTTACGTAAGCCCTGAGTTTCTCTTCATCCACAGGAAAGACCCTAACCTCGGTAACCTGCATAGGGACCTCCTCTTGACCAAGCCAGTTGCATAGCTGGCTGTTGATTTAACGGGCTTTTGCTATTTGCCTAATTTAAAACACGCACTAAAAAAGCCTGGACCTCCCTCGCTTTCCGCAACCGCCGAAACGCTCGCTCCGCGCTTCGCTTTGATTGAAAAACACCAAACACCGAAGAGCCACTTCCCGACATAAGAGTTCCAATGGCGCCCTGGCGAGCTAACTCTTCCTTGAGTACTCCGATGCGAGGATACCGCCCCATGGTAACCGTTTCGAGATCGCTGACGAGTAGTTTTCTGAGGTTTGCAGAACACCCCAGAGACAAATTAATGCTAGTATTTACAATAGCTTTTGTCAACTTAGGGGAGAGCTTCCTATATACCCACCTGGTTGAAACCGGGAAGCCTGGGTAGAGAATGACCAGCCAAAGTCGTGGCACTTCTCGCAGGGGGGTCAAACGTTCGCCGATTCCACGTGCACGGGCAGGGATGCCCCTGATAAAGAATGGCACATCCGCACCTAGAGCGGATGATATTTTTTCCAGCCGCTTCAACGTGTACCCGAGGCGAAAGAGTCGATTCAGACCGACAAGTGTCGCTGCCGCATCCGTGCTGCCACCGCCCAACCCGGCCCCAACCGGAATTCGTTTGCGAATACGAATCTCTACAGACTCATCGATACCCTTCTCGTTCAATAGCAGTGAAGCGGCTTTGTAGGCCAGATTCTTTCTGCCCTGAGGAACCGACGGATTATCAGAACTCACCCTTAAGCGATCCCTTAGTGCGTTCTGATTTCCGCTTTTTCTCCCTTTTTCAATAATGATCTCATCGTAAAGCGATATCGGAAGCAAAAGGGTGTCGAGCAGGTGGTATCCATCCGCCCGCTTGCCCACCACGCGTAGCCATAGATTGATTTTCGCCGGTGCTCGAATCTTCACGCGCCATTAGGTAACATAGCTTTTTCTCAATTGCGAAGGACGCCTTCAATGACATCTGCGATTCAGAATTTTATGTCGGTCGCATGGGAGGCGGCCACGGCCGCCGGCACTTTGATTCGCGAGCATTGGCAAAAACCGAAAAGTATCGATTACAAGGGCGCCATCGACCTGGTCACTTCGGTGGATCGACAATCTGAGCAACTGATTGTCGAATTGTTACGGAACCATTTTCCAAACCATTCCATTCTGGCCGAGGAAGAAACCAATTGGGTTGGCACCGAGGGCCGTCACCGCTGGATCATCGATCCACTGGATGGAACAACGAACTTTGCTCATAGTTACCCGCAGTTCTCTGTTTCCATTGCCCTGGAATGCGACGGTGAAGTCATTCTAGGTTTGGTTTACGACCCCTTGCGAGGCGAGTGTTTCAGAGCAGTCAAAGGTGAAGGGGCTACTCTGAACGGAAATTCTATACGAACTTCTGCTGTTAAGGAGTTGGACAAGGCGCTTCTCGCCACCGGCTTCCCTTATGATCAGCGTGAAAAAGCGGACTTCTATCTGAGCTTTTTCAAGGCGTTCATGACCCGCTCTCAAGGCATTCGGCGCAACGGCTCCGCAGCTCTGGATCTCTGCTATGTGGCCTGTGGTCGAATCGATGGCTTCTGGGAACTAAAGCTTCGCCCGTGGGATACTGCGGCTGGCGCCCTCATCGTGGAAGAAGCCGGCGGCAGGTTAAGCGAGCTGTCCGGGAAAAAGTTTTCTATCTGGGGTGAGGAGACTCTCGCCTCCAACGGCGCTATTCACAATGAGATGGTTTCGGTAGCGACAGCCGCGGGTTCGTTGACTGGGCTCTAGGCCAGTGATAGAAAAACAATCCCTGCGCCCGTAGTGAAAAGGATATCACGAGGGTCTCCGGAACCCTAGGTCCGAGTTCGATTCTCGGCGGGCGCACCACCTCTCCTAATTGTGTCCCAAAAATTTGCGAAACTTGTTGTGAAAGCACCGGTAATCCAGTTTTTCACAGCGTTTCCTTTTTGGAAAATTAATTCAAGCCTAATCGAAATGAAGCGTTCAATTCAATCCTGCGATGTGCATCGTCAGTTTGCCTTAGATACACTGCGGGCCAATAACTGGATACACCGCCAAAATGGCAGCGTTTACCGGATCTAATATCCTTGACAAGATCTTGGCAACCGGGTGATATTTCGAGCGGTCTCGTTTGTTGTGGGATCGAAAAAGAGAAAACGTGATACACGGCCAGACATTCGGCAGTAGACGCTATACGTTAGGGGCGCGCAGTACCACAGTGGGGAATAATTGCACATTTCGATGTGTTAAGGACCGCCTTCGGCTGCCACTGAACTCAAACGTTGAGGCCGCCTGAGGCAAAACAGGTGGCGATGACTCATACGACTGTTTACTCGCCATTCTTACGTAGTACACTGAGGGCGGCCGATTCAACCTCGCAAGAGGATAAAACCAATGAATCCCCTTCCACAGGTAGATTCCGAATTGGAACAGCGAGCGTCGTCCTCTCTGCTGGATGTGTTGATTCGCGCCAGTTTGATTGGCGTGCTGGCGGTGCTGTGCTACCAAGTCTTTTCGCCATTTCTGACGCTGATGGTCTGGTCAATCATCTTGGCGGTCACGTTGTATCCGTTGCACCAATGGCTCGCCCACAAGGTTGGCGGGAAGCAATGGCTCGCCTCGACTATTCTGGTGATCTTCGGTCTTTTGTTGATCATCACTCCGATGGCGTTGCTGATGAATTCGTTTGCCGACTCCGTCCGTCATTTTATCGACGCTGTGCAACAAAACACGCTGGCAATACCCGCCCCGCGAGAGGGCGTTGAGAAATGGCCGCTGGTTGGCAAGCAGATCCACGATGTCTGGTCGAAAGCTCATACCGACCTGCCCGGATTCGTGCGGAGCATGCAACCGAAGATCGGCGAATTGGCCCAGAAAGCAGTTGCTATGGTCGCAAGCATTGGCAGCGGCCTGTTGCTGTTTCTGGTCTCATTCCTCGTCGCCAGCATCCTTATGGCATACGGTGAATCAGGCGCGCGCGGCAGCCGGGCGATTTTCGTTCGTGTCGCTGGCGCCGCGAGAGGCGAGGCCCTCGCCAAACTCTCGACGGCAACCATCCGCGCCGTCGCGCTAGGCGTCATCGGCGTCGCCTTCATTCAGGCAATCCTCATCGGGTTGGCGCTGCTGCTCGCCGGCGTACCGGCGGCGGGCGTGTTGTCGGCCATCGCGCTCGTATTGGGTATTGCCCAAGTGCCAGCCCTAATCGTCACGGTTCCAGTCATCATTTACATCTGGTCGAGTGGTGATTACGGCACCGCGGCGGCGATCACACATACCATCATCCTGCTGTTGACCGGCATGGCTGACAACGTCTTGAAACCGCTGATGCTGGGTCGCGGCGTCGACGCGCCCATGCCGGTGATCCTGCTCGGCGCATTGGGCGGTATGGCGAGCGGCGGAATTTTAGGAATGTTTGTCGGCGCGACGTTGTTGGCGCTTGGGTATCAAATCTTCATGGGTTGGATCGCCACCAGTCCAAACTCGGATCCGGCAGTGTCACAAAACGAAGAGACTGGACCGGGCAATATTGGGCCAAAAACTTAAAGCCGTGGCCGATGTTCGGACAGTTCGGTTAGCGGCTTAACAACTCATTCAACCGGAGCCCGCGATAGCTCTCTTTTCATGATTGCTCTTTGCCATAAACTTGGATGCTGCTCGCGCGGGCCCGGTTAATTCGGTCGTTATACGGCTGGAGAGTAGTCGATTCCTCACGAGGCGCCCATGAAGAGGATCCAATAGATCATTATTACAGCAACCAACAAAAACTCATTCATCAGAACACTTCTCGTTGTCAGCTATCAATATTTTCTTGGCTGTGTTCCGCATATGGAGACGTAAAAGCACAAGAAATGCCAGCCAGCAGAAAAGCTGCTATCTTGGTGTTTTCTTGCTGGGATGGACCATCCTGACATATAGTTGCGATGAAACATCCTCGAATATCACTTCATCCCGGAAAGTAAAATCTCCCGCTTAGCGGTTATCTTTACGTAGTAAGTTTGACAACCAAGTTTGTCGGGCTGAGAAATGACAAAGACCCTCGGCAGGTCGTGTGGTAGGTATGGGGACTACTAGCTACCCTTACGTTGTTAAGGCGTTCTTGGTTAGTTAACGAGAGGACAAGCTCAGCTCTCCGTTAAAGTGGAAGCTGGTTGAAGGAGTGTACGTACTGCCTCTGTCAATTCGCTGCGAGAGATGGGCTTAATTAAATATTTCGCTACACCCGCTTTAAGCGCTTTAGTTTGCCATTCTCCAATTGTCATGGCGGTAAGTACTACAATGGGAATGCCGGACGTAGCGGGATCTTGTTTGAGCACTACAGTCGCTTCCACCGCGGTCATATCTGGAAGGTATAGATCCGTTATGATGAGATCCGGACGCTCGGCTAAAGCCTTACTTATTCCCTGCGTTAAATTTTTAGCCCGTGAGATTTCATACCCAGCATTAGTCAGGTAAAAAGCCAGAAGCTGCGATAAGTCGGAGTTGTCCTCCACTATAAGTATTTTTTGCGTCATTGAGAGACTGTTTCATCGAGCAACCCTCTTGCCAGGACGCTTTCGCAGAGAACTGAGAGCTTCCACGATAACAGTTGCCCTGTCGAAGTTTCGTAGCTCGCCCAAAATATGGCGTGACAAAGGGCATCGAATTGAATCAGCTCCTTACCGTTTGACAATTTGGCTCAACGGACTGCCAAGTTGTCAGGGAGGTATGCTGCTAGCACCCTAGATTGTTTAGCTTTGCGTCGTGGTGTGCGTTTTGCTCTCTGGCATTAGCCTAGAGGGTGAGATGGTGACGACTGAGAACAAGCCAATACTGCGCCGGAAGTCGATGGAACTGCTCAAGGAGCTAACCCAGATTCTTCAGGAGATCATAGGTTCCGGCGACGAAGAGAGTTTTCGTCGGTTGGAAGAAACAATCCGCGCGATAGATGAGAGTCGCCGGAAACCTGGTCGTACACTTCACTGAGTTACTCTTCCTTTGCTCGCTCTTTTTATACTTATGGCTACGCTACCAATTCGCTTTGGTTACTGACCATCCCATTTATACAAAGAAATCCCGTAGGTACGAAGCGGGTGACAGGTGACAGATAGTGACGCTGTTTTTGATAACTTCCCATAAACCATCTTCATAGGGGACTTTCTAAAATCTGCGTCATCTAGTGTCACCCGTCATCCAAGCCTAAGCGTTAACCCACCAGTAAATCCGCTGGTTGCCCTAATTCCCCGATGTGAATTTTCCGCTCGCTGTGGCCAAAACATACATTGTCAGCTTTCGCAGCCATAACGACGACCGGCCGTCGAAGTTCATCGTCCTAGCCGACAGTATGAAATCCGCCATCAACATGGCCTGGGAGCATCGGCGCATGGGTAAGACCACGATTTACGAACGACGTGATAAATTCGACATTGAGTTCCTCTGGATTCAACTTGAGGACGTCATCGAGCACGGCAAAGAAAAGAATGCAAAAACGAAGGTCGAATTGCTGCAAAGAATCTATCAGTTTCTGGCCAAAACGATGCCAAAGAACAAGCAACAAAAGAAGCGATCAGCTCACGCTAAGTCGTAAAAGCGTTCGATAATTTTTCCTGTCGTGGGTTAGTCTGTAAAGAGGTGGTGAAAGAACGAGCGAGAACCAAGCCTAGTTTCAAATCAGTGATCGAATTCTTTAAGTTGGCGGGGCTAGTCTGTAAATCTCTTCAGGGATTTTCGGGTCGTGGGTGTCGGCAAATTCCGCGCTAACTCATCCATTTTTTGTTCTAACTCTTGGCGGATCATTGGTGACGGCATATCACCGGGCTTGACGACTGCGCAAGGCTTGAGTTTTAGTCCGATGAGTTCATCGTTTTTCTATCGCTTCGCAAGACTCTCTCGATGGTTCCTGCAGAAAATAAGAGCGATGACGCAGACCGCATTCATAAACGACTAGTCGGTATCTCGCTATTTTTTTGGCTTCGAAGTCGACCTGGGTCAGCGGGAGACCACACTCTTTGCCTTCAACAAACACTGGGCAGTTCTGCATATCACCTTCCTTTACTTTACTTTGATAATTCCATTGATGGGCAATTCTAATGCCATATCACCGAGTCAGGCTAATTTAGTGCAAGTCTGCGAATCAACAGAGATTGTTTACGACAAGAACGTGGTCAACTTTTCAGCTAACGATAGGCAGTGTGCCCGCCGTCTACAGGAGGTGTGCACAAGGTTATCACTCATCTATTTTGCTCTAGTCTCTTTGCGGGCTGGATTCTGGTGGGGATGTGTTAACGGAGTTTATGAAAGCGGTGAAAGAAGGAGCCCCACCGCGCGACATCTCCGACGTTGGGGGAACGCTGAAGCTGGCGGTTCTCGCTCACATTGGAAAAAATTAAATTTCAAAAATTTTTGCTTGTGGGCTCCTGGGAAAGCTGAGGGGCGCGAAATCACGAAATTTAAATGCCGGGGGGCCGGGCTGGGCGCAGCGATCGGCGCGCGAGACAACCTTGCCGCGTTTCTCGCCGGCGATCACCGCCTTCCGTCGGCCTAAACCAAGGGCCTTTCATCCTCCCACTTGGCGATGTTGGAGAAGGTGTTTCCTGAAAACTCTCTACCATTCATCGTTCTCCTGATCCGCGCGGCGTTCCCTTGGGGGAGAGGCCGTGCCAGAGAGCAACCGCAAGTCATAGGTACACGTTAGGTACTGGGCTTTTTAACTTGCGGCTTTAGCGCAGGTTTCTGAACCTGATCAAATTCGGTATCTGAGGGTTCGGCGTCTATATTTGCGCCTCACATTCGATTGAGGCGCCGTTCAATTCAATCTCAGGCTGATCCTGGCCTTCCCACTCGACGAATACCTGTCGCCTTCCGCCGTGTAAATCACACTTTCCTTTATCTCTATCCGCGTGATACGTAACGCTCCAAACGAGGTGCGCAATGAAGAAGGCTTCGGTGCCATCCATCGTGCTTGCAGTGATATTGCTTGCTGTTGGAGTGAGAGCCGAGGCGCAGCAGGCGAAGAAAATACACCGCATAGGCTACCTATATCTCGGCCTCGGAATTCAGCCTGGCAAAGAAGCATTCCGGCAAAGTCTCCACAAGCTAAAATGGTCACTCTGGATGTTCAGTGAAGTCATCCATAGCGACGGGAGATATCACATTATGGAGCTGCTCCGGTTCCCCTTGTTTCGACGCATGAAACTTCCCGAGTTGGTCGAAAAGTCTGTCATTCAAGCGGATTTCACTGAACGGCCCTGACCACACAAAAACGTGCTAAATTGGACAGGTAAAAATCCACGGAGTCTAAAAATGGTCAGTAGTCAGGGAGGGAATATGAGCGCACGCGGCCGATTTCCAGTAGCGTTGGGATAACGGGACACCCAACTCCCACTAGGAAGCTTTTGAACAACCCGGTGTAGTCGAATTAGCCTGCCCGACCGTAAAGCTTGTCGATAAAGCCTGACTTTTTTATTTCCTCGAGAACGGTCGTGTCCATGACGCTCGCCGGTTTCACGTTGCGCGCGTTGGGATGGGGCAGGGAATCAAGCACGCTCTGAATGCCGTTCGGTTCCGGCACGGGAAATTCGCGCACGCTCTTGAGCGCGCGCTCGTAAACGTCCTTTTGCACGACCGGATCCTTGATATCTTCCTCGTCGAGAGCCGAGTAAACTGCCTTCGGCCGGGTTCTGAAGACATAGATGCCTTCGAGATAAGCCATGAGCAAACGGCGCAAAGTCTCGCGCTGGGTCTTGATGTAGGATACCGGGAACGCATAGCCGTAGCGGGCATAATCCATCGGCAAGTCGGCGAGATCCGCCAGAATGCGACAGCAGCCCGAAGCGATCATTTTGTGGACACTCTCGGGGCTGACCAGCGCGCCGTCGACATGACCGGCCGCCAGCGCTGTCATGCGGGTCGGCGTGTTGCCCGATTGTATTAGAATCGTTTCCTTGTCGGGGTCAATCCTCCATGAGCGCAAAACCATTCGCGTGATCGTATCGGACGCCGATCCGATCCGGCTGACGGCCAACCGTTTGCCCCTGAGATCTTCCGGCTTAGCGATATTTTTGCGCACGACGAATACGTGTTCGATACGGTTGATGGTGACAGTGACGATCTTCAAATCGGCGACCCCGGCGACTGCAAGATTGACCATGCCAGGCACTTCAGACTCCGAGCCGACGATATTACCGCCGGCCATGGCCTGGATCAAAACAGTGCCGCTGTTGAAATAGACGCTCTTGACGTTAAGACCGTACTTCTCCCAAATCTTGTCGCGCTCCATTATGCGGCGCAGAATGTTCAGCGAGCCGGCGCCGCCGCTATGGCCGAGAATGACATTGGTTGGCGGCGCTTGCGCCATTAGACCGGAGGGCAAGGCTAGCCACAAAAACAATCCTAAGGAAAGACCAAGGACTCCATTCATCTTCTGACTCTTTGCAGTTCTCCGCGCATAAACTCGAAACCCGAGACTCGGAACTCGAAACTGCCGAGAGACACTACCGAGGTGTCTGCAACCAACGCTCAGGCTCAAGGCCGGGACGATTTTTGTATTTTTCAGCGATCGCCTTCACCTTCGGATGGTCCGCTGTGGTAATGCGTCCATCCTTGTAAACGTAATTGTCGCCGATCTTTAGTTCGCCGCCGCGCATTTCGGCCGAAATATGCATCAAGTAGGGAAAATTTTTCGCCCGCCGGCTGTTGCCCATATGAAAATGAAAACTGCTCCAGTGGTGATGCTCGATGAAATGACGATAGGGAGCGTTCGGACACTGGTGCGGTTCTAACATGGCGGAAGGATGCACTCCGCCGTGAAAGCCGCGGACCTCATAAGCCGCTTCGCCAAGGTACTTTGAAATGAACTTGTAGAACCGAGTCAGCGTTTCGGCTTCCTCGCCACCTTCGAACTTCTTAATGTAGCCCCTTTCGATGTAAACCCGGAGCGGTTGCTTAAACGGACACGGAACACCAATGTGCCGCGCCCAAATCACACCGATCTCATTGATGATGCCGACGCCTTCGGCATCCCGCGCGCGGATCGAAGACCACACTCCTTCAGGAAACGGGCAATAAACGCCGATGTCGCGATAATGGGCGTAGTCTTCCACCTCCTCAGGCTTCACCACATAGCCCTCGATATGTGAACCGTTCGGATGGGTCATCACCCACTTGGCGCCGGGCTTGGCGAGCGCATTGGCTTGAATGCGAATCTCAGAAACAAGCTCGTACGGCGTTAGTCCCCAATTACTCGAAAGCAAAGACGCCGTCGTCGCCATGTTGCGAGCATAGGGAATTTTTCGCTCTTCAAGTATATCGGGAATTTCGCGCAATTCTTCTTCGTAAGTCAGATCGACCGCGTTGCTGATCACTACGTCAGCGGCGCGCATGGCGTTGGCGACGACGGGGGGCACGCGCCAGGCTTTGCTTGGGTCCGCGCCTTCGCCCCAGATAATCGCGGGCCGCGAAGGAATGTCGCACCAAATCACGGTAGCGTCCGCGCCCCGCTGGACGACGGCCGCATGCAGCCACGCCACGGTTTCCTGGTCAACGATGTTAACGCCGCCGTGGAGACCATCATTGGCGGCAACGATCACCACGTTCATGCCCGGCTTGACCTTGGCGCAATTGTCGACCATATCGGCCACGGCAATCGCCGCTTGTTTGGGGATAAGTGGAACTGGACTCATGAATTTCTCCAGTGCTTTATGATTTCGAGTTCCGAGTTTTGCGTTTCGAGTTAAACCCGAAACCCGAGACGCGAAACTCAATACAAGCTTGTCGGAAACTACGACGCCGCCCTAACTTTATTCCGCTCCCCCTCAACCAGCGGCCGATACTTCGCGCAGAGTGCGTTCCAGCCTTCGGCTTTTTTCTTCGCCCGTTCGATGGTGGTGGCGGAAAAGTTCATGATCGGCGTGCGCGCCGGCCCCGGGTTAACGTATCCGGCGAATTCGATGGGCAGCTTCGCTGTAGCCCCTTCGTTGCCCCCAGGCCGCTCGCCTCCCGCCACGGCCATGATTTCACTGATCACTTGCAGCGCTTCTTGATCTTTGCCCGCTCTGACTAGATTTCGTAGATGGAGCACAGGCCATGGTCCCATCCAGGCGTCGATGGACCAGCAGCCGGCCGCGCCCATCCGGTAGTATGGAAACATTTGCGCTTGGTTTGTCATGACGCTGATTTTGCCGCGAATGATGTCCATTAAGCGGACAAATTCCCTCGTGTCGCGATGGCTGTCCTTCATGCCAATGATGTTTGGACATTTGACCAGTGTGGGAAATACGGACGCCGGAATTCTCACCTTGTGGTTGACCGGATTGTGATAGATAAGAAAGCCCAGCTTGGGAAACATCTCGGCGATCTGAGTGTAAAAGTCGGCCATGTACTCGGGCGACTGCGCATCATAATAGGGCACACCGAGCAACGTTCCATCGCCGCCGATGTCCTGCACGAACTTCAGCCGCTCGACGACTTCCCGCGCATTCGGGCTGGTTGCGCCAATGAAGAGAGGCACGCGCTTCTTTACCGCGTCGACGGCGGCCACAGCCAAAGTCTTGTATTCGTCCCAATCGAGGTTGTAGCACTCGCCAAAACTTCCGGTGGTGGTGATCACATCGATCCCATCGTTGATCATCCGGTCCACGCCGGCCTTAAGATTGTCGACATCGACCGTGTTCTTCGAAGTCAGATCACCTGCATCCTTAGTCGAAAACGACGGCATCATCGCCATCACTCCTTGCACATCTTTTGCGGTTACCATAGGCCCTCCTTCTTTCGGTTCAATCGTTTATACTTATAAATAGTGTTGACCGTCGAGGTGAAAAAACTTGACGGCATTGCCAGCCAACATCCGGCGTTTCTCGTCCTGGGGCACCCCGGCCATCTGCTCCTCCATGACCTGTAGAGAATTAGGCCAGCGAGTGACGATGTGGGGGAAGTCCGTCGACCACATGATTCTGTCCACGCCTACATAGTGGCGCAGCTGGACTCCGATGGGGTCGTCGAAAAAACCCCAATGCGCGTGCTCCTTCAAATACTCGCTTGGAAGATGCGACAGCCGTTTGAGTCCCAACAGCCGCTCCGCCCACGAGCAGCTGACTTTATACGCCTGATCCATCTGCTGGTAAAAGTAAGGGATCCAACCGATGTTGTTCTCGGCCCAATAGATTTGCAGCTTCAGGAATCTGTCAAAGACACCGCTCAAGATCAGTTGCACCGCTTCAATCGCTCCGCAGTGATGGATGCCGTGGCGCGCGACGCGCTCGACGAAATCCATGGGCCTTTCCTCTCCTTCCGGCTCCTGCGGATACTTCATTAGAAAAACATCTCGCCCGCGGTACTGCTTCGGGAATGACGTGTGAATCGTGAGCGGCATATCGAGATCGATCGCCGCCGCCCAAAACTTATCGTCTTCAGGGGTCGGATAGTCTTTACCGCTCGGGAACGTATGAAGGCGAACCGCCTTGAACCCTTTTTCCTTGCAGCGTTTCATTTCCGCGATGTCTTCTTCGACGCCGATATTGGGAAGCACGGCAACTCCCACGAGCCGGTCCGGAGCAACCCTGCAGTACTCCTCGATAAAGTAATCATTAAAGCCGCGTAGAATCCCTAGAAAGGTGCTTTTGTCTTTGATCGCGGTATTACGGGCTTCCGTAGCAAATATCAGCTCCGCGTCGATGCCGTCTGCGTCCTGTTCTTTTAGCCTCTGCTCGGGCGAACCCGCGCCGATAGCGTTGTCAAAATCGAGCTCGACCGGGCTGAACTCTTCCACAGACTTGCCGGCGAACTGGTTGGTTCCTCTAAAAGTAATGCCGCACGCCTCTTCAACGATGATATCCTTGCCATTGGGCAATTTCAGACGGCGCGGAGCGCGATCTCGGTATTGCTTCGGAACACGATGAACCCACCTATCCGGAGCTGACTCAAAATGGCTATCGGCGGAAAAAAACTGATACGTTCGGGCCAATGACGCAATCCTCCACTGCCCAAGCGCTGCTGATCTGAATTGCGCGCGCAGATTACGGATTCTCTTGTCTTTATTCCGGCTGCCACTCGGTGTCAATCGCTACGAAAAGATCATTGCGCGGTCGTTGCAAAACCGGAGCGTTCCCGTGTGAATCCGCTTGCGCTGCCGTGGACGAAGATAATAAACTCACCCATCGCCTTTAAAGTTTGGATTTGGTGGATATTTATCACGCTGTTGAAAAACCCTGATTCCAGGCTGTTCAAAAAGGTCCAGATGCGAGGCGCGCGAAGAGTCGACGAGCGGAGGCGTATTTGGTGATACGTTGGAGCGAGGCGATTGAGCGCAACGAAGCAGGTGGGCCTTTTTCAACAGTCTGTCATGATTCGACAAAAGGAGCACAAGTATGAGCAAACCAGCGATCGATCACCGCGACCGACTCGATGCATTGAATGGCAAGCTCAGCAATTTGGACATGCGCGGATATTGGCAACTCCGACACGATGCCGACCGCATGGAACCAAAGCTCTGGCGCTGGGTGGATATTTATCCCGCGCTCATGGAAACGGCGGACGTCGTGCGAATAGGCGCCGACGCATTCCGGCGCAACGTGGGTCTGCAAACGGGCAGCCGGACGATTAGCATGGGATTTCAGATCGTGCTCCCCGGTGAAGCAGCGCCCCCCCATCGCCACACCAACACGGCGTTGCGCTTCGTCATCAAAGGAGGAGGAGCCTACACGACCTCCAACGGCGAGCCCATGATCATGAATCCGGGAGATCTGCTGATCCAGCCGAACTGGGCATGGCACGACCATGTCAATCATTCAAACGAGCCGATCATTTGGATCGACGCCCTTGATAGCGGCTTGGTCAATTTCTTAAATGGTTCGTTTCGGGAAGAATGGTCGGAAGGAATAAACCAGCCGCTGACGAAAAAAGACGGAGCTTCACGACGCCTATATGGTCCGGTGCGCCAGCCGGCAGTCCAATCCGAATCGGCTGGAGTTCCCTACCATTATAAGTGGGGAGAGACCCTCGAAGCGTTGCAAGAACTCACTGAACAAGGAATACACGATCCCTACGACGGCGTTCTCTTGGAATACAAGAACCCGATCAACGGCGGTCCCACGTTTTTGACCATGACCTGCCACTTGCAGATGCTCCTGCCGGGACAAGAAACCCGTTTTCATCGCCACACGGGAACAACTCTGTATCACACGGTCCAGGGACACGGAGCGACTGTGCTCGATCAAGACAAATCGATTGAGCTGGTGTGGGACGAACACGACAGTTTCAGCCTCCCTTCATGGCGCTGGCACAAGCATCGCAATCGGTCCGCAACTGAACCTGCCATCCTTTTCTCTTTGACCGATCGACCGATCCTGCAGATGACAGGATTGGATAGGGAGGAACGAGGATAACGCGGCCTAATTTGTCGCACAACTTGAATGATTAAACATCTTGACGTGTAAACGATTTACACTGTGAAGTGGACTGTTCGAAGAGTCCAGGCAGTCCATATCGCGCTTGCGCTATTGGCCCAGTGTTTTGCCTATCCATTTTCGACCGGCGATCACGAAAATCAAATTGAAGGTGATGAGGACGACCAACATCGCCGCGGAACTATTGAAGCGGCCGCCAACGAACGCCTCATAGATAATATTGGCCACCACGACACTACCAGCAGAAGCCAATAGCAGTGCCACAGAAAAATCCTTCGCGGCATGGACCAGCACCCAGAGCCAGCCGTTCAAGAACGCCGGAGCCAGCAAGCGCAGCGTAATCCGGCAAAACGTCTGAAAGTTGCTAGCCCCGCTGGTATGCGATACTTCCTCCAGCTCTTTGTGAATTTGCAGAATCGCTGAGTGCATCAAGCGGGTGCCAAAGGCCAGGTAGCGAGCAATGAAAGCGAGCATCAAGAGTATCAGTGTGCCATGGATCGGTGTGCCGACGAACATGAGAAAGAGCGCCAACGACGATATGATCCCGGGGATCGCGAGCGGCATGAAGGCAACGAAGTTGATCATTTTACTGAGCGGCGAAGGATTTCGCGCCACCAGCCAGCCGATGAAACTTACCAACATCATCGTCAGCGTCGCCGCTCCCACCGCCACGATGAGAGTATTCAAGAGGTAGCTACCGAAGAAACGGTAGTCGAACAGTCGCTGGTAGTTGAGCGAGGTCCAGTTCATATCGGCAAAGGACTCTCGCACCGGCGGGACGTAGAATCGAAGGAAACTCGCATACAGCAAAACCGCGAACGGCAAAACGACTTTCACCAGGATAAAAAGGCAAATGGCGCTGAGGGCGATATATCTCCAAAAGCCAAGTTCGATCACTTTGGGACGATAACCCTTGCCAGTAACCACGGCATAGTCCGACGCTTGACGCACGAGATGATGATAAAGCCATGTGCCAGCGATTCCCATCACTAATCCAAGCATGCCGAAGGCCGCTGGGATCCCGTAATTTACTCCCATGTCGGAGGTCGGCACGAGGCTGAAGAAAATCTTTGTCGACAACACGTCGATCCCGGCCGTCGGACCCAAGGCTAGCGGCAATTCCAACGCCTCGAGCCCGGTAAGAAAAAAATAGATGGCCACCGCCGCCACCCCCGGACGCATCAGCGGCGCTGTAACGGTCTTCAACACTCGCCAGCGGCCCGCGCCGGCAACGGCGGCCGCCTCCTCCAGAATCGGGTCCATCCGCCGGAGCACCGCGGTGAGAAATAGCCACATGGTCGGCACCATTCCCAGAACGTGGACGAAAATGAGACCCTCAAGGCTATAGATGTTAAACGGCCCCTCCGCCGCATCGCTTCCCGTGAACGAACGCAAATAGACGTTCAGAGTGCCCCCGCGCGGCCCGAGGAGAAGGACCCAGCCAAGAGCCGTGGCAAAGACCGGCGTGCTCATCGGAATGAACATGAGCACGTACATCGCGTTGCGCAGCGGCATATCCGTTCGCTCCGTGAGAAAAGCGAACGCGAAGGCAATGGGCAGAGCAAAGAGAACGCCCAGCCCGGCGTAAGTGAGTGTGTTGCGAATGATGGGCAACCAGTCGGCGCCACCGAAGGCGTGAACATAAGGCGCAATCGTGTACGCCCCGGGGGCCAGCGGCAGGACACCGGCCGGTCGAACGCTGGCAAGAACCATAAAGATCAAGGGAACAACGACCAGGACAGCGAGCACGACGAGCACCAAGACAGAACCGCCGAGCCGGAACTCGAACCATCGAAATGGAGATAGTGGGAGGCGGTGTCGGACGGCGTGGGTTATGAAAACTCCCTGCCTGGACTCCATCACTCCTCCGCCGAAAATAATACGCGACCGTTATCGAGATAATTTTTTCTTGCTGGCTACGCCGGCCTTCAGGGCCTCGATCGCGATCTTGCGGTACTCGCCAGACTTCTCAGCGTCTTCTTCAGTCTTGGGACCGACCACCTGATCCGGCGAGGTGATACCCTGCTGGCGGACCAATTTGGTTAGCGGGAGATACTTTTCCTCTTCTTCGTAAAGACGGAGCACCGCTCCTCCAGTCATTTTGGCTTCAAGATAAGTGCCGTCAAAGATATCCCATGCCCAAAATAACGCCGCCATGTTCGGATCATTGACGCTGGGCTTGGTGAGGCAAGCGACGGTCACATTTCCCATGATAAACTCTGCGAAGCCGATCTCGACCGGAGCTCCCAAGGTTTTCTGTTGCGCCACCCAGTTCATCGCCGCAAGCCCGATATCGCCTTCGCCTTGGACCAGCGCTTGGAGCACATTGAAACTTCCGCCGGCAACTAGCTTGGCCCCGTTGGCGCCAAGGTTGTGGGACAAGATGCGCATCCGTTCCACGTCCCAGCCGGGCGCGAACGGCAAGGTGTACAAGCCAAGCGCTTGCGCGTCCCAAACAACTCGGTTGCGCCATTTGTCGGTCGTCAAGTCTTCTAACTTGAGGCCCTTCACTTCACCGGGCTTCACCTTCCGCGTATTGTACACAAGCGACCAACTGGTCGTCCCCATATTCATGCAGTGATCGCTCAGCACGCTACCGTCGGGACCGCCTCCGATATTGGGAACTCCCGCCCGCAGCTTGCGCGCCAAAGGCCAACCCTCGTAGATCGCCTCCCACGGCGGCCGGCGCGTATTTCCCGCTCGGAACATGCCGAGAATCAGAGGAGTTCCGCCATTCCACATATCGATAACTGCACGGCCACTTTTGGCCGATTCGACTACTTTGAGTGGCATGTCACGGTGATGCCCCGGTTGCGATTCTATTTTCACTGGGAAGCCGAATTTTTTCTGAAAAGTTGCTTCCTTCGCCCTTACAATCTCCGCGTCTGTCCCTTCCAAAGCTACCGTGACCGTGTGATTCGATTCTTTGGCCTTAGCGATCAGCTCTTTCAATGTTCGCGGTGCCGGCGCTTCCGCGGCGGAAGAAGCACTTAAGGTCGCTAACAAGAACCAAAGGACGCTTCCATTGACCAATTTTTTTTCTCTCATTCGACTAACTCCTCGAGTTACGTTTGTCGGTTTCTAGCCGGTCGTCTGAAGTTAACCCGAAACCAGAGACCCGAGACTGGCGGCCATCCGGTTACTGTCCGACGGCTTGCGCCTGAGTTGCGCGGCCATGAGCGTCAAGATCGGCAGCAGCGTCGAGCTGGAAAAATCGAATCGCATTGCCGGCCACCATGGCGTAGCCTTCCTCCTCTGTCACCTTGACAAACGTCTCGTTGATGACCTTCTGTGAATTCGGCCAATCACCGGTGGCATGAGCAAAATCGCTGCCCCACAGCAAGATGTCCACGCCGATCTCACGCCGGCATTTCACTCCCCACGGGTCACGCATGAAACCCCACAGGCAGTTCTCTTTAAGATACTCGCTCGGGCGCTTCGCGGGAGCTTTGAAGCCGAAGTCGCGCTCGCCCCAGTAACGATTGCGCTCATGGTTGTCATCGATCTGGTCGAAGCTGTAGGGCAGCCAACCCGCCTGGCTCTCGGCCCAGTAAATTTTGAGGTCGGGGAAGCGATCGAAAACTCCCGCCATCGCCATTTGCAAGGGAGCGAAGGGTTGCTCCCCGGCGAATCGGAACATCAACGACAGCGGGTCTCGATCGGCCTTCTCTCTCGGCATATGGGGATACTGGAAAATGGGTCCCTTAGTGCCCATACGTGTCGTTCCGCCAAAGGTATGCGAGCAGACCGGCACGTTCATCGCCAAAGCGGCTTCCCAAAACTTGTCATCTTCCGAGGTAACGTAAGATTTCCCGCTCGGAAACCGGTGCAGGTTGACTCCTTTGAGCCCGATCTTGAGGCAGTATTCCATCTCAGCGATGGCATCGTCCACTCCGGTATCCGGAATGATTCCCATGGCAAGGAGGCGAACCGGATTGTAGGCGCAATATTCTTCGGCGAGCCATTCGTTGTAGGCGCGGATCATCGCCCGGTAGGCTTCATCGTCGGAAATACCATGCCAGTACACCGGATACGAACCGTGCGTAAACATGACTTCGGCGTCCACTCCGTCCTGGTCTTGTTCCCAGAGGCGTTGCTCCGGGCCGCCCGTGCCCGGCCCCTCGAACCAATATTTTTGCAGTCCGTGTTGCTCGTAGGGGATGCCGGTGATGGTCGTGGCCCCGGGGCTTCGGGGCGGACGGTTTTCCACGATGATGGCCTCGTTGCCGTTGGCAAGAATCACCGTGCGGGGTGCGCGATCGCGCCAGCGCTGGGGCACACGAGGCGTCCAACGTTCTGGCCGGATGTCCAGGTGGGAATCAGCGGAAATGCACTTGTAGTGCCGCGGCATGACAGTTCCTCCCCCTCGTTCGCTCAACACGTTCAACAGTTCAACGTTCCAGGTTCAAGGTATTGTCCCGATTCCACTTTGAACCTTGAACTCTCATTGGCTACTTCTGTTCGCGGTAAAGCCGTATGGCCTGGAGCAATGGACGATCGCTCACGGAGAACAAAATGGCGGGCTCCGCCGACGATCGGTTGCTGAAGCGGTGCCATTGCCAGGATGGAATGATAAAGCAATCCCGCTCGCCCCACCCAAAGTTCTCTTCGCCTCCCTTGTTCTTTCCGATCCCGACGACACCCGAACCGCGCACAACATGATAAATGGTGTTGCTGGTATGGCGATGGCTCTCGGTCTCTTCGCCGGGACGGAGCATCTGAATGCGGCAACCGAGAGTCTCGGTCGTCGGTCCGCCGGTCAATGGATTGGTATAATCTAGCATCACGCCATCGTAAGGATCTGCCTGCCCCGCCTCGGCAAGAGCTTCAAGCGTGGCGACAGTCTCTCGCCAGCGGTACTTAACCGGAAATGGACCGGTGCCTTCCAAAGCAACGGTAGACCGAAGAGAACCCATCCGTGTCATGTAATAGCCGTCCGGTTTTGTGAAAGGCTGCACGGTTCCCTCGGGATACTTCTCGCGAAAGTACGCCTCAACGAATTCATTAAGCGGGGTATCCATTGACGTCAACCATAAAGCAGGCTCTGTCCCGGTATTCTGGGTGCCGTGCCATGTCCAGCTCGGCTGGATCAAGAGATCGCCCGGATCCATGAATTGCTGCTCGCCTTCCGCCGTCGTGAAGGTGCCCTTGCCCTGGATCACGAAATAAAGTGAAGCGGAAGTGTGGCGGTGGGATTCCGTGATCTCTCCCGGATTGAGGTGTTGGATCGTGACTCCGAAAGTTTTCGCCGTCCCTACCGCAACGGGCTGGGATGGATTGACCAGACGGACGGTCCGCATCCGCATGAAATCATCGATGGGAACAATCTCACCGGCTTCGAGTAAACTCGGCAGAAGATCATCCCAACGCCACACCCATGGCCGAACTTCTTGCTTTTTTTCCTTCGCTTCCTTTTGCCAAGCGCCTCTTAGTGATGCGCCTTTAACCTTGGCGTCAAGAGTTTCCAATCGTTGTTGAAGGTCGGAAGATTCCGCCTTTGCCATGGTTTCCTCCTAATCGCGAGCCGTTTCGTTTCTGCTCCCAAGGTCTCGAGTTCCCGATTAACAACAAACCTCAAAACTCGAAACTCTCTTCAAGCTAGATTTCACCTACACCCGCGTTGCCAATATTGTCAATATTGTCATCTTCCGTTTTCTGAAAGCCTGTCTTTGGCAAGCTGCAGCGGAGGATCTCGCCTGATTTAGCATCGTCAGGGTGGCGATACCGGCAATGTAGATATCGGGGATGAATTTTTCGCCGCGCCGTTCGGTCATGATTCTCCGCATGAACTGCGTCCCCCCTACCGCTCACCGTAGTGGCCTTGATTTCAAGGTAAGCTTCCTGATCTTACCAGCCACGGTTGCCGTGCAGTCGAACAGCTCATCCGGCGTAGACAATGGATGAAAAATGTTTTAACCCATAGATAAGAAGATCGGCGCTCTTCATGGATAAGGCGTCGAGCTTTTCCTTTAGAGTGACCGAAGGCATTCATCATGTCGGATCGTGTCGCCATCATCGGAATCGGATTTACCTCGATCCAACCAACAACGCCGCAGCGATCATTTAAAGAACTTTCTTTTGAAGCGGCCCAAAAGGCTTATCTCGATGCCGGGGTTAGTTTCAACGAGATCGAGTCGTTTGTCACATGCGCTGAGGATCTCAATGAGGGCATTTCGATTTTCGACGAGTACACTCCCGATCAACTCGGCGCCGTGCAAAAGCCGATGCACACCCTCACCCAAGACGGGCTCTATGGCATTGCCGACGCGCTGATGCAAATCCGCGCCGGCATCGCCGAACTGGTTGCCGTCGAAGCGCACAGCAAGGCTTCCAATATCTTAACGCCCGATTGGGTCCTCGACTATGCATTAGACCCAATCTACAACCGGCCGCTGGGTTTCAATCCCCACGCCCTCGCCGGCCTCGAAATGAACCTCTTTTTGCACCAAACCGGCATCAGCCCGGCACAGTGTGCACAGGTGGTAGCCAAAAATCGTCGTAATGCGCTGCGCAATCCTGTTGCCGCCTATCCCCTAGAGCTGAATTCGACTTATGTAGAATCGTCGCCTTATTTCGCCTATCCACTGCGCGAAGCAGAGATGGCCAAAACCGCCGACGGCTGCGTGGTTGTAGTGTTAGCAAGCGAGTCGAGGGCCAGCAGAGCTCGTTCAAAGCCCGTCTGGGTCCTGGGTGCGGGCTTTGCCAATGACAGCCCAACTCTTGAGTCGCGCGACTGGGGCAAGGCGGAATACGCCCGCATCGCCGCTGATATGGCCTTGCGGCAGGCTGGCATCTCGAATGCGAAAGAGATCGACATGTTTGAGGTCGACGACACCTACGCTTACAAGGAAATGCAACATTTGATTGCTCTGGGACTCTACGATGAACCCAAGGAAGCTGGGAAAGCGCTCGAATCGGGAGAGACCAGGCTAGATGGCAAGATGCCGGTTAACGTTTCCGGAGGCAATTTGGGCATGGGCGATCTGTTGGAAGCCAGCGGACTCTACCGCATCGCCGAAATCGTTCTCCAGCTGCGCCAGCAAGCAGGACCACGCCAGCTATCAAAGGCAAGGATTGGGCTGGCACAGTCTTGGCGCGGCATACCGACTACAAGTGGCGCGGTGATCATCCTGGGTTCGGAGTGAAACCATGGCTTTACGAAAAGTTGCCGTCGTCGGCGCGGGAATGACAAAGTTTATGCGCCGGGCCCTGGAGACTCCCAAGGAGCTCGCGTGGCTTGCCGCGAAAGCCGCTTTGGACTCGGCTGAGATGAAACTCGACCAGATCGACAGCGTCGTGTCAGGCAGCGCTCCCGATGCCTTCGACGGCGTTCATATGAAGGGAGAATATTTGTCGGACGGCTCGGGTGGGTGGAAAAAACCGTTCCTGCGCTGCTATGTGGGCGGCGGCACTGGTGTCTATGCGGTGGCTCAAGCCTGGTTTCATATCGCCTCAGGCCTCTTCGACACCGCGCTCGTGGTCTGCGAAGAAAAAATGTCAAGCTGCAACCCCCATCCGCAAGCAGCTTTTATAACCATCTTCGATCCCATCACCGAGCAGCCGTTGGGACCGAACTTGCTGTGGATTTTTGCCCTTGAGCAAACCCGGTACATGGAGACCTACGGCATTCCTCTCGAAGCAATCGCACGCGTGTCCGTCAAGAACAAGCGCAACGCTTTGAATCATCCCGCCGCGCAGCTCGGCGCCGAGCTTTCGGTACAGGATGTGCTGGCATCGGAGGTGATGGCCTGGCCCGTGCACCGTCTTATGGTCAGCCCGACAAGTGACGGCGCGGCCGCCATCGTCTTGGCTGCGGAAGATAGGGCACGTCCGATCACGAACAATCCGGTGTGGGTTCAGGGAGTCGGTTGGTGTTTGGATACCGCTTATTGGACCAACCGTGAGCTCGCCTATCCTGACTACGTGGAGAAGGCGGCTTGGATGGCCTACCGAATGGCGGGGATCAACGAGCCGCGCAAAGAAATTCATATCGCCGAGCCCTATGACCCGTTCGCCTACAAGGAGCTCCATCATCTCGAAGGATTGCAGCTCGCGCCGAAGGGGCAAGCGCCGCAGCTCTTGGCCGACGGGGTATTTAACCGCGACGGCAATTTGCCGGTCACGCCCTCCGGCGGATTGCTCGGCGTCGGCAATCCGATCGCGGCGGCCGGGATGATGAAGATTTGCGAGTTATTTTGGCAGCTCCGGGGCGAAGCCGGCGCGCGACAAGTGCCGGGCAAACCCGAGCGTGGTGTCGCGCAGGCGTGGGGCGATCTTATGCAAGTGGGCACCGTCGTTGTCATGGGAACAAAGGAGCCGGCATGAAAACAGAGCCCGCGACAGTTCCGGGAACGCCGCTCGATGTGAAAGACATGAAGCGGGGAAAGTTCTTCACCGTGGATTATGCGCCTCAACTTCACTATGCCTGGGACACGGGCGAAGCCAGCGCGCGCTACCTGGCTGCTTTTAAGGAAGGACACCTCATCGCCCGTCGCTGCCGTAGCTGCGAGCGTGTCATGATCCCGCCGCGAATGTTCTGCGAGCGCTGCTTTCGTCCCACCGACGAATGGGTTTACGTCAAAAACACCGGTAAGATCCTCACCTTCTCGCTTTGTTATGTCAGTTGGAACGTCACGCGGCTCAAACAGCCGGACATCCCCGCGGTCATTGCGGTCGACGGCGCTTCCGACGGCATGGGAATCCTGCATATCGTCAAGAAAGTTGCGCCGGAAAAAGTTTACGTCGGTATGGCTGTGCGCGCGGTCTGGAAGTCCAGGGCCGAGCGCACCGGCAGCGTCACTGACATCGCACACTGGGAGCCGATCAAGAGATCCGGAAAACGGCCATGACGAAGTTAACGGGAAAATCAGAAACCTCTGTTTGGCGCGGCAAAATTCCTCTTCGGTCGAATTACACGGCGGGCCGAGGCGGGCAGATTTTTTTAACCGCGCTGAAGCAGCGGGGCAAATTGATCGGCACCCGCTGTCCTCAATGCGATCAAGTCTACTTTCCCGCGCGCTCATTCTGCGAACGTTGTTTTAGCCAATTGAGCGAGCAGGTAGAAGTTCCGCGCGCCGGGCGGCTGGTGAGCTACACGTTATGTTTCGTCGACCGCGATCGCGCGCGCTTGCTGAAGCCAGTCGTATTGGCGCTGGTGCAACTGGAAGGAGCCACGACGGTTTTTCTCCACCGCCTCCTGGGTGTGGACGACCCGATCGAGATAAAGATCGGGAGCCAAGTGGAGATAGTCGTCAAACCTAAAAGCAAACGTGTCGGCTCGATTCTCGATATCGAAGGCTTTCGCATCGTCAAGCACTGAGACCCTCGCGAGCGATCCTTTGTTGCCGACTTCGGTGCGCGATTGGGATAAGTTCGCGATAGATTTTTCGTCGCAGGGTCACCGGGTCTTAGAAACCCATTTTTTCGAGGATTTTTTCCGCAGCGGTGTAGGGGTCTGAATGTCTTTCGGCAATCTGCCGCGCCCAGTGTTCAAGCTCGGGCTTCTCGATCCTGTTTTTCATTTGAGCCATGAGGGCATCCAGGACCAACCCTTCCAGTTGGCTCCGCGAGACTTCCAATATTTTCTGTTTATGATTGCCGCTTGCCATGAGCTCCGCCCGGTGCGCTTCGATTCCATCGATGAGCGCTGCGATTCCTTCGTTATGGATTGCGGAGACTTTTAATATCGGCACACCGACATCATCCGGCAGATCTCTCAGTTGCAAAAATAGCGCGTCAGCCCCGGATAAATCAGCCTTATTAACGACCAGCAAATCAGCGATTTCAAAGATACCGGCCTTCATCGCCTGAACCTCATCGCCACTCTCGGGCGTAATGATCACCACGACCGTATGAGCGATGCGGGAAACCTCGACTTGGTCCTGACCGATGCCGATCGTCTCAATCAGAACGCAATCTTTACCCATCGCATCGAGCAGTTGGACCGCCTCATCAATGCAACTCGAAAGACCACCTTGCCCCCCCCTTGTCGCCAAGCTCCGAATAAAAACCCCTCGATCTAAGAAATGATCCCGCATTCGGATCCGATCGCCTAACAGCGCGCCTCCCGAAAAGGGGCTACTGGGGTCCACGGTGAGAACGCCTACTTCCTTTTTCCGGCGACGCAGTTCAGCCGTCAGGCACCCGATCAACGTGCTCTTTCCTGATCCAGCAGCGCCGGTGATCCCGACAATGTGCGCACGACCCGTCCGGGAATAGAGCTGTTTCATTACTTCTTTGGCCAACGGGTTCCCGCTTTCGATAAGACTGAGCGCCCGCCCGCCGGCACGTGGGTCTCCCTTCAAAACCGCCGCGGCGAGTGCGGTGACTGCGGGCTGGCGAGACTTGGTCGGTTTACGTCGCGGCTTTGACATCGACTTGCTGCAGCAGTTCCTTCGCAATAATCATCCTTTGAATCTCCGACGTGCCCTCGCCAATTTCACAAAGTTTGGCGTCACGAAAATAACGTTCCACTGGACAGCCTTTCATATAGCCGGCACCGCCATGAATCTGAATGGCTTGGTTCGCCGCCTTGTTCGCGATTTCCGAAGCAAAAAGTTTGGCCTCTGAAGCAAGCCGCTTAAACGGTAGACCCCCTTGCTTGAGCTCCGCGGCTCGATAGACCAGGAGTCTTGCGGCATCGACGTCGGTGGCCATATCCGCAAGTTTCCATTGGATCGCCTCGAACTCGGCGATCGCTTTGCCAAACTGACGCCGCTGTTTGGCATAGCCAAGCGACTGTTCCATTGCGGCCCGGGCGATTCCGACAGCCAGTGCGCCGATCCCGATCCGGCCGCCGTCGAGGATTTTCAGAGTATGATCATAACCCCGGTTTAGCTCACCCAGCAGATTTTCCTTCGGCAGCTGGAGATTTTCCAAGCGCAATTGGGCGGTATCCGAAGCCCGGACGCCCAGCTTGTTTTCTATCCGCCCGACTTCCAGGCCATTCCGCTCGCGCTCGACGATGAACGCCGAGATTCCTTCTCGACCTCGGGAGGGTTCCGTCGCTGCCATGACTACGTAAGTCCCTGCCGTCGATCCCTGAGTAATGAAGATCTTCTCCCCGTTAACGACCCACCGATCACCGTTGAGAGTAGCCCGGCTTTTGAGCCACTGGGCTCCCGATCCCGCCTCGGGCTCGGTAAGCGCCCACGCGCCGAGCTTTTCGCCACGCGCCAGCGGCGGCAAGAATTTCTGTTTTTGCGCTTCATTTCCGCAAGCGGCGATATGGCCGACGCAGAGAGAATTATGCGAGGCCACGAGCAAAGCGACCGCTGCATCCACCGCAGAGATTTCTTCGATAATAATGGCGAGACTCAGCGCATCGAGGCCGGCTCCGCCGTAATCTTCCGAAACCATGATGCCAAATAGCCCAAGCTCCGCCATCTTTGGAATCAGCTCGGTGGGAAACTGTCTCGACTCATCACGTTCGGCCGCCCCGACGGCGATCTCGCGCCGAGCAAATTCCCGCACCGTTTGCTGCAGCGCTTTTTGTTCTTCGCTCAACTCGAAGTTCATCGAACTTGCCCGCCTCTCCCGCGCCCAGGCGGCGTCCTCTTAGCCTGGATAATTCACGATCAAGGAAGGAACCCTCCGGATCAGAGTTCCATCCGTTCAAATAGTTCAAATCGTTCCAAACGTTTTGAACTGTTTGAACAGCTTGAACGTTTTGAACCAACTCAACGGAGGCCTAGCCTCGCCTAGGAATCGTTTTCACGAACTGGATGATTTCGTCCATAGAGGCGCCCGGAGCGAAAATTTTCTTAACCCCCAGCTTTCTGAGACTGGCGACGTCGCCGGCCGGGACAATACCACCGCCGAAGACGACCACATCGGTCGCTTTGTTTCTCTTGAGGAGCTTCATGACCTGCTTGAAAAGCGTGAGATGCGCCGCGGAGTGAATCGAGAGACCAATGGCGTCTACATCTTCCTGCACGGTGGCACTAACGATCTCTTCAGGGGTGTTGTGAATGCCGAGATAGATCACCTCCACGCCGGCATCACGGAGAGCGCGCGCCACGATTTTGACGCCGCGATCGTGCCCGTCCAGTCCCACCTTGGCGATGAGCACGCGCAGCCGATGATTTCCCGTAACGGCCATCCCTGGATTCTCTAGAATATTGGAGTGACGGTGTACGACCCTGCGTCATCCGATCAGGGCCCATCACTCCACCAGTCTATCTATTCTTCCTAGATCGTGCCGGTTTCCCGATACTCGCCGTAAACGTTTTTGAGCATTTCACAGATTTCTCCCACGCTTGCCTCCGCCCTTACCGCATCGAGAATAGGCAGCAGGAGATCACCGTTTTCCGCGGCTATCCGTTTTAAGCGATGCAAGGCGGAGCTAACACGCCGAGCGCCGCGTCGTTTTTTTCGCTCGCGCAACTGGCGGAGTTGGCGCCGTTCGACCGCGTCTTTTATTCTAAGAGTCTTGATCGGTGCTGTCTCTGGTTCGGTGAAGGCATTGATCCCGACGATGATTTGCTCCCCCGAGTCAACTTCCTTTTGATAAGCCAGCGCGGCGCGATGAATCTCCTGTTGCGGAAAGCCCAGCTCAATGGCCCGCACCATCCCACCCATGTCGTCGAGCTTTTTGAAATAGTTCATCGCCTCCGTTTCCAGCCGGCTCGTCAGCCACTCGAGATAAAACGACCCTCCCAGAGGATCGATCGTGTCCGCCACACCCGATTCATGGGCGATGATTTGCTGCGTACGCAGCGCGATCTTCACCGCCTCCTCCGTCGGCAACGCGAGGGTTTCATCGAGCGAATTGGTATGCAGCGACTGGGTCCCGCCGAGGACGGCCGCGAGCGCCTGGAGCGTAATACGAACCACATTATTGTAGGGTTGCACCGCCGTCAGCGTACAGCCCGCCGTTTGGGTATGGAAGCGCAGCGCCAGAGAAGCGGCATCTTTCGGAGCAAATCTTTTTTGCATCTCCCGAGCCCACAGCCGGCGGGCGGCGCGATATTTGGCAATCTCTTCAAAGAAGTCATTGTGGGCGTTGAAGAAAAAGGACAAGCGGGGCGCAAAATCGTCTACGCTCAGACCCGACTCGATGGCCGACTTGACGTAGGTCAATCCATCGTAAAGCGTGAAGGCCAGCTCCTGGACCGCGCTCGAACCTGCCTCCCGGATGTGGTAGCCGCTGATGCTGATGGGATGATACCGGGGTACCGATTCGACACAGAAGCGCACGATGTCGTTGATGATCTTGAGCGAAGGGCCGGGTGGACAGATCCATTCCTTCTGCGCGATATATTCTTTCAAGATATCGTTTTGCAGCGTCCCGCTAAGCCTCTTGAAATTTATCCCCTGGCGCTCAGCAACGACCAGGTACATGGCGAACAGAACAACGGCAGGCCCGTTAATGGTCATCGATACGCTCACCTGGTCTAACGGGATATGTCGAAAGAGCGTTTCCATGTCAGCGGCAGAGTCAATCGCGACACCGCACCTTCCAACCTCCCCCTTCGATCGCGGATGATCAGAGTCGTAACCCATTAAAGTGGGCATATCGAAGGCTACCGATAAGCCGGTATTACCCTGGGCGAGAAGGTAGCGATATCTTCGATTGGTTTCCTCCGCTGTAGCAAAGCCGGCGAACTGGCGCATGGTCCAAAGCCTGCCGCGGTACATCGACGGGTAAACCCCGCGCGTGAACGGAAACTGTCCGGGAACTCCCAGATCGCGCCCATCGTCGAGATCGCGGATATCATCGGGCTTGTAGAGTTCCTGGATCTCGATGCCCGAGAGGTTTCTAAAAGTTTTCTTCCTAAGATTCATCGGAAGGCTCTCCTTCCTGAATCAGCTGGCGCGCAATAATCAAGCGCTGAATCTCGGATGTTCCCTCGTAAAGCGTGGTGACGCGGGCGTCACGGAAGAAGCGTTCCACCACAACATCTTTAGTGAAACCGTAGCCACCGAAGATTTGCACCGCTTTATAAGCAATGCGGTTACATGCCTCCGAAGCAAACAGTTTGGCTATGGCCGCTTCGCGGGTCACTTTTTTCTCCTGTTGCCTCAGCCACGCTGCGCGGTAAGTCAACATTCGGGCGGCGTCAATCTCCGTCGCCATGTCCGCGAGCATCCATTGGATTGCCTGAAAGCGGGCGAGCGGCTGACCAAACTGGCGACGCTCTGCCGCATGAGCCAAGGATTCGTCAAGACACCCCTGGGCGATGCCAACCGCCTGCGCCGCGATGCCGATCCGGCCGCCGTCCAGGGTCGCCAGCGCAACCTTGAACCCTTGCCCGTCTTCGCCCAAGCGGTTTGCCTCGGGGATGTGACAATCATCGAAGGCCAGAGCTACGGTATCCGACGAACGGAGCCCCAGCTTGTCTTCCAATTTGCCGACAACAAAACCAGGTGTGTTTGTGTCAACCAGAAATGCCGAAATCCCATGCTTGCCTTTCGCCGGATCAGTCAACGCGTAAACCAGTGCAACATCGGCGTGGTTCCCATTGGTCGTAAAGGCTTTGTTGCCGCTCAGGACGTAATCACTGCCCACCCGTTTGGCTCGGGATTGAATCGAGCCCGCGTCAGAACCGGCACCCGGTTCGGTCAAGGCGTAACAACCTTGCCACTCCCCTCGGGCCAACGGAGCAAGGTATTTTTTCTTCTGCATGTCGGTGCCGAAACGCAGAATCGAAGCGCAGACCAGGGAGTTGTTTACACTCATGATCGTTCCCAACGATGCCCAAACTTTGGAAATCTCCTCCAGCGCTATGACATAAGAGATGAGGTCCATGCCCGCGCCGCCGAACTGTTGGGGTATGAATACCCCCATCAGTCCCATCTGGCCTAGCTGTCGAATCAGTTCAGTTGGATAGACACTGTCGTGGTCCATTCGCGAGGCGACCGGTTTGATTTCCTTTTCGGCGAAGGCCCGCGTCGTCTCTTGGACCAGCAGTTGTTCTTCCGTGAGTTCGAAATCCATTTTCGATGACGCTCTAAAATTCAGCAGTCAAAATGCAATGTTGTGTGCCTCTCATCTCCTAGCCCATGACTCCTTCCTGCTAAATCCTTTCCACCATCAACGCTACGGCTTCCCCTCCGCCAATACACAAGCTTGCAACACCGCGCCGTAGGTTCAAGTCCTCCAGGCTATGAAGCAAAGTCGTAAGAATGCGCGCGCCGCTAGCACCGATGGGATGCCCCAGAGCGACCGCCCCGCCCCGGACATTGACCCGATTTGGGTCCAATTGCAGTTCCCGGTTGACCGCGATCGAACAAACCGCGAAGGCTTCGTTAATTTCGAAGAGGTCGACCTCCGCGACGCTGCGATCCGTCCTTTGGAGCAAAGACGATATCGCTCGTACCGGCGCAGTGGTAAACCATGCGGGGTCCGTGCCGCTTGTGGTGTAACCGATGATTCGGGCCCTTGGCTTGACCCCCAAGATGCCGGCTTTCTCCTCGGACATCACGACCACGGCGGCGGCGCCGTCGCTGATCGAGGAAGCATTTCCCACCGTGATACTGCCGTTTTTCTCGAAGGCGGGTTTTAAGTTCGGGAGACTTTCGAATTTGACGCGGGTTGGCTCTTGATCCTCTGTCGCGACCAACGCTTCCGACGAAGAGTGGGGCAGACTTACTGGAACCATTTCACGCTTGAACTGCCCGCGTTCCTCCGCTTTAAGCGCCCGCTGGTAACTCGTAGCCGCGAATTCATCCTGCTCTTCCCTGCTGATCTTCAAGAAGCGGGCGCAAATTTCTGCTGCCGCTCCCATGTGAAACTGATTATAAACATCCCACAGCCCGTCATGAATCATACTATCCACGAGTTCTCCCGGTCCCATTCGGTAACCCGTGCGGGCCTTCATCAAGAGATAGGGGGCGTTACTCATGCTCTCCATACCCCCTGCTACGACGGTTTCCACATCACCTACCATAATCGCCTGCGCTGCCAACATCACCGCCTTTAACCCGGAGCCGCAAACCTTGTTAATTGTGGTGCAGGCGACTTCGTGAGCGAGCCCGGCTCCGAGGGCCGCCTGGCGCGCCGGCGCTTGTCCCAGCCCTGCGGATAAAACATTGCCCATGAGGACTTCGTCAACCTGGTCGGCTCTTAAATGCACCCTGCCCAAGACCTCGCGGATTACCATACTGCCCAATTGCGTCGCGGTGAAGCTACTCAGTTTTCCTTGAAAGCTTCCGATGGGTGTGCGCGCCGCGCCGACAATCACGGCCTGTCTCATGGAATCCTCCTTTAAAGCGCTCTTGACGACCTACGTCCGAGAAAATGACGCTGTTTTCTTGAGACAATCGCCGTCACGGCGCGTGCGACAAGAAGCCCGCTGCGAGAAGGCGAGCCGATAGCCCGCTTTCGTAAGTTAGCGCTATCCGGGGTTGCAGGGACAAAAATATTCGGGACGATGGGAGCGTCGAATCGCCGCGGGCGATCGTTGACGGGGAAAAGCCGGGCCGGGCCTGCTTCCCTGTCCAAAGAAGCGATTGGGCTTTTTGGGTCGTGTCTTGCCGCCACCGTGGTACTCCTCCCGGATCGGATGGTTGGAGCCACTCGCTGTTCGAATTCTACCAGAATAAACAATCTGGGGAAATGTTGATAACATTTCATGTTAACAATATTTCACTTGGGTGCTAGACTATTGTTGTAATCACATGCGTTGGCAATCGAACAGTTCTAAAACAAGTCAAGGAGTCCACCTTGCCCAGGACAACGATCAAGAGCTTTGAGATTGAACGACTTCAGATCTTGGACGGGCAGGGAAATTGTGACGAGGCTTTAAGGCCCGCGCTTTCCGACCAGCAAATCCGCAGGCTTTATGAAAGCATGATCCTTGCCCGCACCCTTGATGAGAAGGCTTTTAAATTGCAGCGGGGAGGACGACTGGGAACCTACGCCTCGATTCTCGGCCAGGAAGCGGCTCAGGTCGCCAGTGCGCTGGCCCTCGAGCCAACCGATTGGATGTTTCCTTCCTTTCGCGAACCTGGGGCGTCTATCGTCAGGGGTTTGTCGATTAAAACGATCCTCCAATATTGGTCCGGGGATGAACGGGGGAATATCACCTTGGAGGGACAAAACGATTTCCCGATCACGATTCCAGTGTCAACGCAAATTCCCATTGGAGTAGGGGCCGCCTGGGGCGCCAAACTGAAAGGCGATAAGATCGCCGTCCTCGTGTACCTGGGAGATGGGGCGACTTCGAAAGGAGATTTTCACGAGGGGCTGAATTTTGCCGGGGTCTTTTGTTTGCCCGTGGTCTTTCTCTGTCAAAATAATCACTGGGCAATTTCTGTCCCCTTAAAGCGCCAGACGGCTGCGGCAACGATTGCGCAAAAAGCAATCGCCTATGGTTTTCCCGGGATTCAAGTGGACGGCAACGACCCCTTTGCCGTGTACAAAGCAACCGACGAGGCGCTGAAGCGTGCCCGTGCGGGAAGCGGGCCAACGTTAATCGAGGCTGTGACCTACCGGCTTGGCGACCATACGACCGCCGACGACGCATCCCGCTACCGCAGCAAGGAAGAGGTCGAACAGTGGAAAAAGAAAAACCCAATCGACCGGCTGAAACAATATATGGTCTCGAAAGAGCTTTGGGATGAATCCTACGGCCTCAAAACCGCGGCCCAGGCACGCGAACAAGTTGAAGCGGCGGTGAAAGAGCTGGAGGCGACAGCGCCGCCCCAGCCGCAAGATATCTTTCGCTACACGTACCGAGAAATGACCCGAGAGCTAAACGAACAGATGGAAGGTTTTCTTAGCGGCAACGGGCGCGGCAAGTAACCAACCCCGCTCAGGAAAAAAACATGGCCAAGTTAACTGTGGTTGAGGCGATCAACCTGGCGCTCAAGCAGGAAATGGCAAGAGACTCCAGGCTGCTGGTCTTGGGGGAGGATGTGGGGAAAAACGGCGGAGTCTTCAGGGTGACCGAGGGCTTGCTTGAATTGTTCGGGGAGAACCGCGTAGTCGACACGCCCCTTTCAGAATCCGCCATCATCGGTTCCGCCATCGGGCTAGCGGTCTACGGCTTGAGGCCGGTTGCCGAGATTCAATTTGAAGGGTTTGTTTATGGCGCCATGGAGCAACTGATCGGTCATGCCGCCCGCATCAGAACGCGATCGCGCGGACGGCGTGAATGCCCGCTGGTGGTTCGCATCCCGTACGGCGGAGGGATCCACGCCCCGGAACATCACTCGGAAAGCAATGAGGCTTATTTCGTTCATACCCCGGGACTCAAGGTTGTGGTTCCGTCGACGCCCTATGAAGCAAAGGGACTGTTGCTTTCAGCGATTCGTGATCCGGATCCGGTTATCTTCATGGAGCCCAAGAGAATTTATCGCGCCATCCGAGAAGAGGTCCCGGACGAGGAGTATCTAATTCCACTGGAGCAAGCTCGGGTCGTTACGGAAGGCAACCACGTCACATTGATCGCCTGGGGCGCGATGCTCCACGTGGCGCTTCAGGGGGCCAAGCTGATGGCCGACCGGGGAATCAGCTCTGAGGTGCTTGATCTGCGCACACTCTCTCCTCTCGATACCCAGAGCATTGTCGAATCGATAAAGAAAACCAACAGAGCGGTCATCGTCCACGAAGCACCGCGAAGCTGCGGTGTGGCGGCGGAGATCATCGCCCGCATCAACGAGAAAGCCTTGCTGTATCTGGAGGCCCCGGTAGAAAGAGTCACCGGATTTGATACGGTCATGCCGCTGCCAAGATTGGAGCAGCATTTTCTTCCCGATGCCCAAAGAGTTGTTCGGGCCATCGATCGAGTGATGAACGCATAGATTCCCCATTAGCAAGAAGCGTATGATCAAGGAATTTCACCTGCCCGACGTTGGTGAAGGCATCAGTGAAGCGGAGATCGTCAAGTGGCTGATCACCGAAGGCGCGCCGGTTAAAGAAGATCAAGACCTGGTGGAAATCGAGACGGACAAGGCGATCGTCACTCTGCCCTCGCCGCACTCGGGTAAAGTGTCGACCCTACACCGGCGCGAAGGCGAGATCGTCAAAGTGGGCGACCTTTTGGTCAGCATCGAAAGTGACAGCGAGAGCCCTACTCCCCTCCCGTCGAAGAAAGATACCGGTACCGTCGTCGGCTCGCTGAGCGACGAAGAGGTCGTCGAGCTACCGGAACCAGTGAAAGCCACTCCGGCCGTTCGGGCGCTGGCTAAGAAACTAAATGTCGATTTGGGCAAAATTCGCGGCACCGGTCCAGAAGGAAAGATCACCAGAGACGACGTCGAACAGACGATCGGGGAGAAGCCGCTCGAGGATGCAACCGATGCTGATACCTATGGTCCCGTCGAAAAGATTCCCATACGCGGACTGCGCCGAACGATAGCGAAACGGATGCAAGAGGCACGGCAGCGCGTCCCTGATGTTACGATTTGGGAAGACGCGGATATATCCGATCTGGAAACCGTACGATCGAAGGAGAAAAAAGGTGCCGCCGAAAAAGGGATCAAGCTAACCTACCTGCCTTTTATCATCAAGGCCACCCTCTCAGCCCTGAAAGCGCATCCCTACCTCAATGCCACGTTGGATGACGAAACCGGGCAGATCCTATTGAAAAAATACTACAATATCGGCATCGCGGTCGATACCACCGATGGTCTCATAGTATTTTCCATCAAACAGGCCGACCAGAAAAATATTCTCGAGCTGGCCAAAGAGATCAGCGCGCTGGCGGAAAAGGCTCGAAGCCGCAAGCTCGACCTCGCCGATCTCAGAGGAAGCACTTTTACCATTACTAATTATGGCGTTATCGGCGCGACCTATGGAACGCCGATCATTAATTATCCCGAAGTCGCCATTCTCGGCATCGGCAGAATCCAGGATCGCCCGGTTGTTAAAAGCGGCCAGGTAGCCATCCGCAAAATCATGCCACTCTCCCTCGCCTTCGATCATCGCGTCATCGATGGCGTCGAAGCCGCCCGTTTTCTTAACGTCGTGATCCAACGCTTGGAAGATCCGGACTTGATGCTGATTGAAGGCAAGTGACGAAGGGCTTTGGAGGCTTACAGCGCTCTTCGCCGATAGCGTGCGACCGCCGGATTGACCCCAGCTTTTTTCCCTTGATCCCAGAGATAAAATCCCTTGCCGTTCTTTATGCCGTAGAATCCCGCCGCCACTAGCTTCCGTAACAGGTCTGGAGCTTGATAACTTGCTCCAAGTTCCTTCCGCAAAACCTCGGCAATGGCGAGTGTGGTGTCCAATCCGACAAAATCGAGAGTCGTTATGGGTCCCATTTTGTGACCCAGACACAGAGTCGTCTTGTCCGCGTCTTCGCAACTCATGATCCCTTCTTCCACGACTTTAACCGCCTCCATCAAAAAGGGAACAAACATCCGATTGATGCCAAACCCGGCTTTGTCCTCCGAAGCGATCGGTTCTTTGCCTAATTCATGACAGAAAGCAGTAACCCTGCCCCAGGTCTGGTTGGAGGTCTGCAATCCCCGAATCAGTTCGCAGCCTGGCTGAAGCGGCACAGGATTCATGAAGTGCATCCCCATGAAACAGTCCGGATGCTCATAAGCGCTGGCAAGGCGGGTAATAGAAATGGACGAGGTATTGGAGACCAAAGTGTTGTCGAAACCCAAGTTTGCAAGCGATCGGATCGTTTCAATTTTGGCACTCTCGTTTTCCACGATGGCCTCGATCACGATGTCGCATTGTAGAAGCTCTCGGCGATCGGTTGACCCGCGCAATTGCGAAAGAGTCCTTTCCCTCTCGGCGACCGGCATGCCAGTCTTACCCTGGGATTTCTCATCGCTCCGGACAAGGCGCTCCAGGCTCTGTCGAATGTGCCTCATGCCTTTCTCCAAAATCTCCGCAGTCAGATCCACGACGACCACGTCAAAGCCCCGAGTCGCAGCCACCTGGGCAATACCTCTGCCCATTAGCCCAATCCCGATTACCCCGACTTTGCGAATGTTCGACGGCTGCATGAACCAATCCTCTTTATCGTTACCTTATCCGATCACATCCCCTTACCAACTTCTTAATCGTTTTTTTTCCACGATGTAAAGGCGATTTCGGATTTTACTGGACTGCTTCGCTGGCTTTGCGGACGGGGGCGGCGGAAATGGCGACCGGGTTGCGCTTATGACTGAGGCGCGTGAACTCAAAGGAGCGAAAAGATGCTCGAAACAGGAACGGCTCGGCTTACGCGGCGGCAGTTCTGGTGAGTTAGGTGCCGGGGTCTTACTGTTGAGTTAGTGGAAGATCTTGCCCAATAGTCAGATCTTATCTTTGGCGCGCAATCCTTGGAGGCGTGCCAACATCAGATCTCCGAGATTCTCCGTCGGGAAATGATCTGGAATTGTCATCGGTTCGGCTCCAAGATTGGCGAGCCGCTCGTTGAGCGCAGCAAGATCAGAGCGTGTTTGCCGATACTCATCCACCTTGGCTCGGCAATTCAGGATGCTCTGGTCAATGTGCGCCAAGCAATCCCGCAGAATCGACTTTTGTTGCTCCGACAGACTTCGTAGCCGTTCTACTTCTGCCTGAGCGAACGGCTCCACGGCTGGACGGACACCTCCTTCGATTTGCGCCTGCATACCACCCACCGACCGCATCAGCCTTTCGCAGGCCTGCTGCTCTTTCATCAAGTCCTTCCCAAAACCGGTGGCCGCGCTAGTGCATCTATGGCTAGACGATTGATGAGGAAATAGCATTAAACCAATCGACGGCCTGGGGGCCAGGCACCTTCTGCTGCTAATAAGAAGCAAGCCGTACAGTGACAGCATCAATGTACGGCTCCGAGGAATGATATGGATGCAGCTTACTTGCTGGCCATAGCACTTGCTTTCGAGTCACTATCGCCGTTATCCGACAAACTCATCGACTTGCTGGACACTAGCTCCAACACATCGTTCCTGCTGAATCTCCAACTCCGGCCAATCCGATTGCCTGGAATCACTCCCCGCTCAGCCAGCTTGTAGACGGTCTTAAGATGGATCTTGAGCAGGGCAGCCACCTCGGACGGGGTCATTATCTCTTCCATCCGTTTTGTTCTCCTTCCAACACTTCAAGTACTGCTTATTTTCCTATCAACACCTAAGATCAGCACAACCCGTGCCAATTAGCCCAAAGGCGTTCCCATAATACCTAAGACACCATATTTCCAAAGAATTCCATGGCGGGTAGAGAACTCTAGGTAAGCACGATAAAGCGCAGCGAACCGCCTGACATGGACAAAATTGGCCAATCATTACGGTTTTCGGCCAGTCGTCGTTTTACCAGCTCAGACTATGGCGTATTGTAAACTGAGAACAGAGCGTTGGAGCGAGCGGGCGCAAGGCGCGGAGTTATGTTGATGGGTGCACTTTGATTCACGAACTGGGTTTGAAGGGACAACGATGACCCTGTCAAACAGACGTTTATTATACTGGTCCCTTAGCCCTTCGTTATATGCGGTCGGGTGTGGCGCGCTTGCACGGCGGCCAGTTGCTTCTCCCACTTCGCAGAAAAGTGCTTTCGCGTATCGTTGCTTATCTGGCTGACAGCGGGAAATCGATCACGCCATTCGTAGGGCCGAGTTGCCTCGATGATCATTCGTGAGTTATGGCCCTTCTGGCCGGGAGGAATGATGGGATCGAGGGGGCCGCTCCAGGTACGGCGCAGGATATCAACTGAGGTGGCGGGATCAGACCTAGTGGCTATCGCCCAGACAACCTCATTTAGATCAGTGATGTCGATGTCCTCGTCTACGACTACCACATACCGGCCCAGGTAAGCCCCCGCATGACACTGGCAAGCGACTAGCGCAGCCTGTTTGGCATGGCCCGGGTACCGCTGTTTGATCGCCACAACGATCATGAATCGTTGCGCAGGCGGTGGAAGATACACGCCTCGGATGTCTGGAACGCCGGCTTGCTCCATTCCGTTCCAAACGGTGGCCGCGCGTAAACAGGACCGATACATTCCGTGAATCGTTGGCTTGAAGGGTGCGGCGCCGCAAATAATAGGATCATTTCGATAATACAGCGCCTTCACTCGCACAAACGGCTCGGCGCGCTGAGCGCTGGCATAATAGCCAGGCCATTCGCCAAACGGACCTTCGGGTAACGATTCCCCAGGAATGATTTCTCCCTCGATAGCGATTTCAGCTGTGGCTGGAAATCGGAGCCCGGTTAAGGGTCCCTCCATTACTTCTATGGGCTGGCCCAGGAGTCCCCCGGTCCAGTCGTATTCGTTAACCCCAAAGGGAACGGCCTGCGACGCTGCGATGAACAGCAGCGGATGCTGGCCGAACACCATTGCCACCGGGAAGGGCTTTCCCGCTCGCATCGCTTTCTCATAATGAATTTTGCCGTGCTTGCCGGGAGAGATATAAAGACCCACTTTGTCCTTCTCCTGGAGCATCACGCGGTAGCAACCAACGTTTTCCACGCCGGTCTCGGGATCGCGTGTGATCACGAGATGGGCGGTTCCCAGGTAGCGGCCGCCGTCGCCCTCATGCCAACGCGGGACCGGAAACTTGAGGAGATCAATCTGATCGCCCCGCTCGATATTCTCCATTACAGGACCGGTGGAAACAATGTTCGGTTTGATCGGTTGAAGCGCCCGCAACTTCGCCCGCAAAGCATCGATCAGAGGAATCGTCTTCAGATCGGTCGGCAGGTTCAAGGTCAGGGCTGTGCGTTCCAGGGTCTCGAGCATGTTGGCGAGAACGCGGCGATCGGCGGCATATCCGGGAACCGCCTCGAACATGACTGCCGGCGGAGACGGCAGCCGCTCCAGTATGATTTCCGTCAACGCCCCGATCTCCAAGTCCCAATGAGCACCAGAGATGTGTTCCAATTGTCCCAGCGCTTGCACGCCGTCGAGCCAATCGCGAAGGTCACAAGCATTTGCGGCTTCGCGGGTTTTCATTTCTGGCTTTGCCATACAGAACCTCCCTCAATCTGGTACAGTCAGCGCAAGATTTTAGTTTTCAACCTCTTCCCGATATAGCTGGAGCCCTTCCATCACAGGTCTATCATTGATGGAAAAGAGAATTGCCTCGTCGTCGGCAAGATTCTCATGAGAATGCCATTGCCAAAGGGGTACGACGAAAGAATCTCCCTTCTTCCATTCGAGGTGGCCTTCTCCTACCGCAGTTCGACCTCGTCCTTTGAAAACGTGGTAGAGGGCCGTGCTGGTATGGCGATGCGCCTTGGTTTTCTCGCTGGCTTTGAAGAGCTGAACCTCGCACGACATCGTCGGGTACGTGAATCCAGCCGTGACCGGATTGACGTAGCGCAGCAGCGTACCTTCGTAAGGATCACGGTCGCTGTCGCCCATCGTCTTGAGCGCCTTGTAGGTGTTCTTCCAAGCGTAACGAAAGGGAACGCCGCGCCGGTAGATTTCATTCTGCTTCGGCGTCCGTGCAAAGCCCAGACGGCTGAGCGATTCACCGGTTTGTCGGGTGATCGGCTGTTCATCCTTTTCGTAATCCTCGAAGAACAAAACGTTCAAGGACTGGATCAGTGGTCCATCCAGCCCATCTAACCAGATAATCGGGTCTTCGGATTCGTTGTGGTGATCATGCCAAGTCCAATTGGGCGTGAGGATTAGGTCGCCTTCTTCCATCGGAAACTTTTCGCCGTCGACAGCCGTGTACGCCCCTTTCCCCTGCACGACGAAGCGGATCGCCGCCATGTTATGACGGTGCGCCCGCGCCACCTCGCCGGGATTCACGATAGAAAAGGTGAATTGAAGGGTATGAGAAGTCGACTTGAGCGGAAGGTGCGGACTCACGAGGCGGATGGCGCGTCGTTCCGCCTGTTCGATACCGATCGTCTCGCTTGCCTTCAACAAGCCGTCAAGCAGCGGCTCCCACTTCCAGAGATACGGCGCCTCCGACGAATGCGACGGAACACGCGTCTTCCAGAACCCAGAGAGCTGATTCTTCTCCAATTCGCTGTCGAGCTCCGTAAGCTTCATCGGCTCACCCCTTCTTTGCGCTAGACTGCTTTTGACATCGCATGAGCCATCCCGCCAAAATAGGCGCGATGGAGATCCATCGACTCCTTGGCGGTATCGAGAACGTCTTGTTCTCTACCGGGAGCGACATATCTCTCGAGCACGTCAATAAACATGTCCGAATGTTTCACATCGGCCTTGCTATGCGCCGTAAAATTCGGCATCTGTTCGTCACGAAAGTTAAGATCCCGGCTCCAGATTTTGTAAAGCCGGGTGCAATTGCCGCCGCCAAGGTCGCCCAATAGCCGGTCGTCGTTGGTCCATTCCGCAATGGTCGAAGCGGCGATCGCCTCCTGCCACGGCCGATTGCGCGCGATCCAGAACCAACCGTAGATCGCCGCCTTGGTGGTCGGCAGCGGCTCGGCGTTCAGAACCTCATCTACGCTCAGCCCCAGCTCCTTCCCCTGGCGAAAAATAAGATCCAGATGGCCGGCCTTGGAGTGCTCATCTTCGACCAACTCTTCGTGCTCATGTTCCATGATGCGTTGTTTGACGTCGAACTCGGGACAATTCGCCGCCACCTGCGGCCAAAAATTTCTCCTTTGACGCACGTAAATGCCCAACTGCAACAGATAAATCCGCGCCCGCTCCGTGGTCATTTCAATCGAGTAGAAATGTTGCATTTCCGGCGATAGAAACAGGTCCCTTACGCAATCTCCCAATCTTTGCCGCCATTCCTGCGGTTTCATTAACTTACCTCCCCGATTCTCGGCGTCACCATAATGACGTAATCAAAAATTCTCACGCCTTACTATCTTAATTACTTTGCGTTGTACAAATAAATTGTCTTCATTTAGCAGTAGCCGATCCCTCAAACCGTTGTCAAGGAGGGTTTGAAGCCGTCGGCTTGGGGAAAAGTATTGTCGAGTATTCAGCGAAAGCGGCGGATCAAGCTCGTCTCGACTCCCCCCGGAACTAATTAATTTTGCATAGCATACACCTTTAGTCTTGACTAGAGTCGCACTTAAAAGTAAAAGACCCACTAGAGTTAGGTCTAAAGTCGTATATATGGAGAAGACTTTCCAGCGACGAACCTGGTTTGCAACTGTCGGCATCCAGCTTGGTAAAATGAGCCGGCCTCAACTCATTTACACAGGGCTGCTCCTGGGCCTCCTTTGCCCTTTAATTTGGGGCGGCTGTAGCCTCCAACAGCCGCCCCAAGAGCAGCAAATTGGGAACCTGGGTTACTTCGAGTTTCGGGCTCCCGACAATCGCATGAAAGGTGTCATCGTCGGAGCGGCCCGCGGAGTTACCGAACCCGGCTCGGCAGAATACGCAAGATTGATCAGCAAACGAACCGGCGCCGGTTTTCTCATCGCTTCCGGATTCGCGTCAAAGCGACTGGCGGTTACGCAGCCGCTGGTGCGCGTGTCTGCGCTGGTGTCTAACGATCCTCTCGACCGAGGAAGTATCTACCGAGAGTTCAAAACTCTACTTCGACAAACCGCCGACGGCAATGTCAAATTATATATCGGAGTGCGTTCCGCTGCGCAGGCAGACGCCGTGGATCGAATCGAGGTCGCCACCAGTGGCTTCACGTTTGAGCAACTCGCAATCTTAAAGGAGTCTTTTACTCGCATCAGAGATGAGGCATTGTCCGGCAGTTCGATACCAAAAATCGCCATCGCCGTGGAACCGTTGGAGAAAATCTCTTGGCGTGTTTCGGGAGTGAAACATCACGGCGTGCTTATGTTTGCGGAGCGGGGGCTCAATCTTCGCCTTCCTGAAAGCTTGTCCGCAGCGGCGGCCGAATCTTCTTATGTGAAAATCCTTTCGGCTTGGATCGCCGAAATTCTCACGCTCCTCGAAGACGATGCTTCCCAACGTGATATCGGCGTCAAGCTGATGGATTACGGCAGAATTGAATCCATCCCGTCCAGGAAGCACCAAAATGGCGTTGTCATCGCCGCGCCGCATGGGACTTTTGACGAGCACACGGCCGAACTGGTGAACCAGGTGAGCTATCGAACGGGCCTCGCAGCTGTTATCGCGCTCGGGTTTACTCCCACCGAGTGCGCAGGATGGCGTATCAACGTCAATCGCCCCACTGAGCGGCTCTATCCCTCGGATAATATCGAAATCCGTTCCCAGCGGGCGCAAGAAGTCTATCACGCCTTCAAACAAAGTGTCTTGGAAGCTTCACGTGGCAGCCTAAACTTATACGTCGACATCCACCAGAACGGTCGGCAAAACAACATTGAAGTCGCAACCATGGGAATTTCCAGGGAAGAAGCCCAGTTCATCAAAAAGATCTATCGCGAAGCCCGGGATCGGCTCCTCAAGCTTGCGCCGGGAGTAACATCCGTAGATCTGATGATCGAACCCGTCGACAATATCGAAATTGGTGCCTGGGCCGCCAAAGCTCAAGGTATCTTGGGTTTAGCGCAAAAAAGTCTCCACTTTGAATTTCCTCTTTATAATACGTTGGGATCATCCAAAGCTCGCGAAAGCTATACGGAGATAGTCGGAGTTGTCTTGGACCAGATCGTTCCAACCTTGCTCGGTGAGAAATAGCCATGGAGGCGGTCGCGGCGTCAGGGTCAAGGACAACTATAGGAGTTAACTAAAACATCGACTTGGCATTGCGGCAGCTGGCAGCAACAGAGACCTGAATCGCGTGGTTCTTGGGATTTTGCTTATGCCCAGAGTCCTTGTTATCGAAACGAGCGATGCGGCGCGGACATTAATTGAAAGCCGATTTGACGGTCGTCTATCCATCGAATCCACGACTACCGTAAAAGCAGGCTTAGACACCCACCAACGAAATCCATTCCAGCTAGTCGTCTGGGACACAGTCTCCAGCCCGTCCGAGTGTGTTAATCCTGTTCAGACCCTAAAGAAATTTCTCAAGTGCCATCTTGATACCAGAATGATCATCCTTTCTGATATCACGGAGCCCAAGACCGTTAGTGTGTGCAGTCTTCCATGCGAATGGCTCCAGCAACCGGTAGATGAGACGGAATTTTTGGCGCTTGTCGAAGCGGCGCTTCACCGCAACTGTATAGCCGATGGAAGTCGATCCGCGAACATGGAATCGCCCGTCTCGACAAAGTTTGAAGGCATATTGGCCATTACGCTTACCATGCGACCGGTGCTTCAGCACATCATGAAAGCCGCCGCCGAAGATATTCCTCTCTTGATCAGCGGAGAAACGGGTACGGGCAAGGATCTGGTGGCCGCCGCGATCCACAAAAGAAGCAGGCGGAAGCACTTTCCTTACGTGCCCGTCAACATGGGTGCGATTGCGTCTGAGCTTATCGCCAGTGAGCTGTTTGGCCACGAGAGAGGCGCCTATACAGGCGCCTCCGAATCACGCCCGGGATTGTTTGAACAGGCGCAAGGTGGAACGATCTTGCTCGATGAGATCACGACTATTGATGAGAAAACCCAAGTTAGCCTGCTGCGGGTTTTGGAAACCAAAACCGTGCGCCGCGTGGGTGGAGAAAAGGACTTACACGTTGATGTACGGGTCATTGCCGCGACGAATGAAAACATCGAGCAAGCAGTCGAGGCCGGGCGCTTTCGAGAGGACCTCTATTATCGCCTCGACGTCTTTCGCATCCACCTGCCACCGCTACGCGAACGTCAGGGCGCTATCTCGTTACTCACGGATCATTTCGTGGCCCGCTTTGCGGAATCGTATAAGAGAAATATCCGGTTAGTTTCCCGCGAGACCTACCGATTGATGCGACGCTATCCTTGGCCCGGCAACGTAAGAGAATTAAAGAACGTCATTCAGCGCGCGGTTTTGTTAGCGAAAGGCACCGAGCTTACACCCGACCTTCTTCCGCAACGTCTAAAGGATGTTGATGACTGTGGGGCCACAAAGTCCACCAAGCAATCCCCTATTCGTCTAGGAATGAGCCTTGGGGAGGTGGAAAAAGAATATCTTAAGATGACCCTTGCCCATATCAACGGAAACAAGATGAAAGCCGCCTCGATTTTGGGCATCAGCCGCCGTGCGCTGTATAACAAACTGAAGAGATTCGAAATCCTGTAGCATGTAAAATTTGCCGATGAGCTGCGAGTTTTTCTTCTCGGTAATAGTGCGTCGGCAACTAAACCGACAGGAATCTTGATATATCTGCACGCTGAATTTCCAGTATATCGTGTTTAATCCAAAAGCCACAGATGCATAGTCAGAAGATCTGAAAGCGCCTATTCGGGGCCCGACCCTACATCCTCGGCTGTTGATGACCCCGGTCTCGCCCTACGGGTCCCACCCGTATCGCCCTAGAGTGCGGTGAAGTGCAGCTTGTGTATGTATGCTGGCGCAAAAGAAACGGCGGCAGCAAGGCTCTTGCAGAGGCGCCGAGACTCGTACTAAGTTCCGCCTGCGAGATTCGACGCGCCGGGGGGCCAGACAAGATGACCCAAATCCTCGTCATAGAAAAGCGCGGAGAGATCCGGAGAATGGTCGAGAGTCGCTTTGGCGCTCGACTGGTGGTTGAGTCTGCTCCGACTTTCACAACCGCTCGCGAACGCATCGCCCTCGAGCCTTTCGAGATCATTATTTGGGAATTAAGGAGTCCAACGGCGAATGCCAAATTTGCCGAACGTTTTCAGAAGCTTTCCCGGGAATACCCAACGACCAAACTGGTGGTCGTTTCCGATCAAGACGAACCGGACTTCACCTCGCGTGCAAATATGGGGTGTGAATGGGTTCGTCAGCCGTTTACCGAGGGCGAACTAGTCGCCGCCATCGAAATATCCCTTGGGCCCAAGATACCACCGCATCAGAGGTTCTCGCCGGGTACGGAAATTGAAATACCGATCGAGTTCGATGGGATTCTGGCCGTCAGTCTTGCGATGCGATCCGTGCTTCAACAGGTCACCGAAGCGGCTGCCGAAGATATTCCCGTTTTGATCACGGGTGAGACCGGCACCGGGAAGGATCTCGTGGCTGCCGCTATTCACAAGAGAAGCAAACGAAAAAACTCGCCCTTTCTAGCGGTCAATATGGGAGCCATTGCCTCAGAGCTCGTCGCCAGTGAGCTGTTCGGCCATGAGAAGGGAGCCTTCACCGGAGCCACCGAGGCGCGCGCCGGTTTCTTTGAGCAGGCTCAAGGTGGAACGATTTTCCTTGATGAGATCACGACGATGGATGAGAAAACCCAGGTCAGCCTGCTGCGAGTTTTGGAAGCGCACACCATTCGTCGAGTGCGGGGCGAGAGAGATATAAAGGTCAATGTGCGGGTGCTGGCGGCAACAAACCAAGATGTCGAGCAATCGGTAAAAGAACAGCGTTTTCGTGAGGATCTCTATTATCGCCTCGATGTCTTTCGCATTCACATTCCGCCGCTGCGGGACCGGCGTGGGGGTGTTTCGTTGTTAACGGATCATTTTGTCTCCCGCTTCGATGACCTTTATAAGAAGGACGTCCGCGTTGTATCGCCTCATACTTATCGTTTGCTGAGGCGTTATCCCTGGCCTGGCAACGTTCGCGAGCTGAAGAATGTGATTCAGCGCGCCGTGTTGTTGGCAAAAAGCGCCGAGCTAACTCCCGATCTGCTTCCACCGCGGATTCGAGAGGCTGACGCCTCGAGTACGGCGGAGGCTTCAAGCCAGACCCCGATTCAAGTAGGAATGCCGCTCGCAGAGATCGAAAAGGAATTCATAAAAATGACCCTCGCGTCAGTAAGCGGCAACAAGATGAAAGCTGCTTCGACACTCGGTATTAGCCGACGCGCATTATACAACAAGTTAAAAAGATACGGTCTGCTTTGACTTTGATGTGAACAAAATGCACACCCGATTCGATTGATCATCACGTCCGGGCCTTAACTTCAAACACAAATTTATTACGACCTTATCTTCGCTGCCTACATTCTTCACACAAGAGTAAGGGACGCCGCGAATTCTGCATCCGATGCTGCACAACTACAGAATAATGTGAGTTACGAGCGGCGAGCTTACCGCCTACAAGAACATAGCTCTCCGTTTTTACAAAACAATTTAACTTTGGCCTCGCTATTGCCCTGTGTCACAGGACATGGCGAAACAGATCAACAAGCTTACTTTCAACAGAGCGTCGTCGTTCTCATTCGAGCCGGATATTCTCGCTCCGCAACAGTACCTCAAGAATTACCGGCGCACTAGCCCCGCGGAACCCGAAAAGGCGCTCATGCTCGCTGTCCTCGCGGAAGCCGTAGATACTTATCAAAGATTCGCGCTATCCGACTCGTTCCGCGCACAAGCGCTTTTTCGTGAAGTGGAAGCCTGGTTTTGGGGCGAAGAGCCCGATTCTCTTTTCTCGTTTCCGAGCATTTGCGAGGTATTCGGCCTCGATCCGGGATTTTTGAGACGCGGGTTAATGCAATGGACAGCAAATCGACAGCGAAACACGTCACCGCGGAAAAAATTTCAACTACATATGGAGAGAGGTCGTGCTCGCAAGCCTTTAAACACCATTGGAACGAAACCAGCTTCAAACCATTCGGGTAAGGACCGGCGCTGGGATCGTCTGGTATCGCCGGGTCTGAGTAGCGGATGAAACACGCGGGAGTCATAGCAGGAGGGGCACGGAACTATGCGTGCACAAAACCCGGAACCAAAGAAAATCTTGTTGGTTTGTTCGCCGGACTGCAACCGCGTGGAGCAACACCTTCTTCATGCCGGTTATTGGGTGACCAAAGTGGGTGAAGGAGCCGCGGCCATAGAACGCGCGAAGCACGAGCTACTCAATGCCGCTGTGCTCATTTCCACAGGTAAGGAGATGGATTTAGCGGAGACGGTGTTGAATTTGAGGGACGTCAATCCCGCGGTTGAAATCATCATCATTGCCAATTTGGACAATGCTGAAGAAAAAGCTGCGCAAACGGCTGCCATCGTTCAGGCTCTGCCGGAAACGACCGTTCTGACAGTCAGGGAGCTCGATCGTTATTTGGCAGCGCCCGCATGGAAAAGGGAAGCCGGCTCGTTAGAGCGACCGCTAATCTAAAAGTAACGAGGCAAGACAAAAATGACTAAAGGTTCGATCTCGGGCAAATGAAGTAAAAGAGGCTTTACTCAATTTAATCCAGACAGGAGGAACCATGAAAAAATTCGCAGTGTGGATGGCGCTATTTCTGTTCAGCGGAATTTTCAGCTTCGCCGTTGACGGCGAGGCCGCAGACACGGTGAAACTGGCTTACGTCTCCGACTCCCCCGCTTCTTCAGCGGCCTACTGGGTAGCCAAAGACGCCGGGCTGTTTAAAAAGCATGGACTTGACGTGGAGATGCTCTTTATCAATGGAAGTACCCGGAGCGTTCAAAGCCTGATTGGCGGCGACCTGCAGTTTGCCGGAGCTGTCGGAACTTCCGCCATGAACGGCGCAATGGCTGGCGGGGACATCGCCATTATCGATGGACTGGTCAACACCCTCCCTTACTATTTGGTCGGTAACCCCCAGATCAAGTCACCCGAAGATCTAAAGGGGAGATCGGCCGCGACTCACATCCCTGGAACCTCAGCGGATTTTGCGTTGCGTCTGGCTTTGAAAAGATTTGGGATTCCCTACCAGAGTATCAAGGCGGTCATGGTGGGAGGTATGCCTGCGCGAATAGCGGCGGTGACGACCGGGCAATTAGATTTCGCCGTGGTCACCGAGCCCGGAAAGATCAAAGGGGAAAAGGCCGGACTCAAAATGATCTTAGACATGGCCAAACTCAACATACCCTTTCAGTTCACTTGCACGGTAGCGACCAGACAACTGATCCGCGAAAATCCCAAAGCGGTTCAGCAAATGGCTGAAGCGATGGCCGAGGCGATTCACTACTATAAGACCCACAAGCCGGAAACCATCAAGATTATGCAAAAGTATTCCCGCGGCCAGAGCCTCAACGTTTTAGAAGGTTCCTACGACGCATACAAGGATCTCTTTGTCGCAGATACCTATCCGGCCCTAGAAGGGCTCAAGAACACGCTGGAAATTCAGGCCTCCTGGGATCCTAAAGCGGCGCGCGCCAATGCGGAAGATTTTGTCGATTTACGATTTGTCGATCAGCTAAAAAAATCCGGTTTCATCGACAAGCTGTATAAGGGCAACCAAATGAGCCGGAACTAATAAACAGATCGTCACCGGCTGGGCGGCCCGCCAGGCGACCGCTACGGTTTGGTGGCGCAGGAGGAGATCATGAACCAAACACGTAAACTGTTGCTACTGTCCCTGGCGAGCGCTTTTCTATTTTCCTGGTGCGCTGTCTCTCTCGCGCAAGCAAGAGACAATGACGAAATCATCGAAGCGGCAAAAAGCGAAGGCAACGTGTCCTTTTACACCACCATGAGCTTGTCCCAGAGTAAAAAGGTCGTCGATAAATTCCAACAGAAATATCCCTTCATTAAGCCGGAGCTGTTTCGCGGCGGCGGCGACGAGGTGTTGAATAGAATTCTGAATGAGGCTCGCGGTGGCCTCTATGCCTGGGATGTCGTATCGACACGAGGAGATTCAGTTCTGACGTTAATGGATTCTAAACTGATCACGTCCTATCGGTCACCTGAAAATAAATTCATTAGCGCGGATCTGGTCGACGACGAGGGCTATTGGACAGCTTATTATGTGAACCCCTATGTGCTCGGCTACAACACCAATCTAGTGAAAAAAGAGCGATGTTCCCAAAACTTACGAAGAGCCTCGACCTCAAGTGGAAAGGGAGAAAGATCTCCATCGAGGACTCAGCTTATGGTCTGCTGGAGGGGAACGAGCGCGGCATGGGGTAAAGAACAGGCGGTTGACCTAGTTTAAAGAAGCTCGCGACCAGGAACCCGTCGTCATGAGAGGGAACACAAACCGGGTGCAACTCGCAATGGCGGGAGAATATCCTTTAATCATTGCTTACGCACCGACGATACAAAGAGAAACATCTGTAGGCCATCCGATGGATTGGGTCCCTCTTGAACCTGTGCCGGTTCAGGTCAACCCGATGATGCTTGCAGCCAACGCGCCCCATCCGAACGCGGGGAAGCTCTTCATAGATTTCCTCCTGTCTAAAGAGGGTCAGGAGATGCTCGTCGGTTTTAGGCGCATCCCTTCCAGGGAGGACATAGAACCCGACCCGCCTCGGCTCTTCAGAGGTTACAAACGGATTGTCGAGCATCCCGAAGATTATAAAAACTTCAATGAGACGATAAAGCTCTATCAAGAAATCCTCGGCATTCGCTAAGGACAAAAGACAAGTGGGAGGAAAAATAAACAGAGGCTGTTTATATGACTTCGATCGCAAAAGCTGTTTGCCAGTCAGCCACCTGTTTTCATTGACAATCGATCCAAGCGCTACGGACGCGAGAGATCGGAGGAATACGATGAAATGCGAACGTTGCTTTTACACGGACGGAAAGAACGCGGAATTTAGAGTCCGCAGCGACGTTATCGACCTTAAAGTTTGCCCCAGTTGCGCTAGCGAAGCGCGTGCGCTTGCGCTCAGCGGTCGAACCACTTCACCGAAGACTTTGGGTTGCGGACGACCGTTCAAAAGAACATGACGGACTTCAAATTTTTGTCGGATAGTTCTGACCGGAAAGAAAGAAGACAGTGCGAAAGATGAAGCGGACAACATCAACGGAGGTTCTATGATGAAAAAAGCTGCCTGACCCTAGTCGGCATCGGGAGCATTTGCTTTTTCTCTTGCTCTGCCCGATGCCTCCGCGGAAGACTTTTACAAGGGCAAGACCATCCGTTTCATCGTCGGCTACGCGCCCGGCGGCGGCTACGATACCTATACCCGCGCCATCGCTCGCCACATCGGCAAACACATTCCCGGAAATCCTTCTGCCGTTGTTGACAACATGGAGGGTGCGGGGAGCCTTTTAGCGGCGAATTACATGTTCAACAAAGCCGAGCCCGATGGGCTCACGGTGGGCGATTTCAATAGCGGCATGGTGACCCAGCAAGCGTTGGGGGCAAAAGGGATCCGGTTCGACGCCCGGAAGTTCGGCTGGGTCGGGTCCCCCGGCAAGGGATGGCCGACATGCATGGTGATGGGATTTACCGGGCTCAAAACCCTCGACGATGTCATCAAATCGGGAGATCAGCTTAAGTTCGGCGGAACCCGAGCCGGCGCTTCCTCGGATGATTTGCCAAAGCTCATGGATGCGCTGATGGGAACCCATCTTCAGGTCATCTCCGGATACAAAGGCACCGGTCCGATACGTGTTGCTCTACAGCGCCGCGAGATCAACGCGCTTTGCTCCGGCTGGGAATCCATGCGCGTCACCGCGCGCGCCATGCTGGACGCCAAGGGTGATGACAAATTAATTCCTTTCGTAATTCACGGCCACGTAGAAGATCCTGAGGTTAAGGATCTGCCCCAATACACGAAAGTGATTAAGGGTGAAGAAAATGTGAAGGCCTTCAAGGCCTGGGCCAACCAATATGATTTTCAGCGGCCCCTGATGGTTCCACCGAAAACCCCAAAAGATAGATTGCAGGTCTTGCGCAAAGGATTGCAAGAAATCGTCGCGGACCCGGAATTTTTGGCGGAAGCAAAAAAGAGCAAGATGGTCATCGATAAAGTGACCGGCGAGGATATCGAGCGATCTGTAGAGGAAATTTTAACGATTACGCCGGCAGTTAAGAAAAAACTCATGGTTCTGGCACCGGCCAAGGCGAGCAAGTAACGCATCGGAAAAAGAAATGGAGTTTAGAATCCACCGGCTCGGCCGGCAACAATAACGGGAGACTTTATGAATAAAACATGCATCGGACTGGTTTTACTGCTTTCCCTGTTCGCTTTTCCAGTGAATTCTCACGCGGCGGACCAAGTTCGTTTCGCCTACATCTCCGACTCTCCGGGGTCCTCGGCTCCCTACTGGATCGCCAAAGAAGCGGGGATCTTCAAGAAGTACGGCCTGGACACCGAACTGATCTTCATCAACGGCAGCACGCGAGGAATCCAAAGCATGATCGCCGGCGATATTGATTTTGCGGGCGCAGTGGGCACCTCAGCGATGAATGGCGCTATGGCCGGCGGCGACGTTATGATCGTCGACAGTCTCGTCAATACCCTTCCGTACTACATTATCGGCAAGTCGAGCATTAAATCACCGGAGGACCTCAAAGGCCGCTCCGCCGCTACGCATATTCCCGGGACGTCGGCCGATTTTGCGCTGCGTCTTGCGCTGCGGAAATTTGGCATCGATTACACGGACATCAAAGCTGTCATGGTCGGGGGCGCGGCGGCCCGCGTCGCGGCCGTGCATCAATGGACAGGTGGATTTTACGATGGTGACCGATTCGGGAAAAATTCAAGGAGAGAAGGCGGGGTTGAAGGTCATCATCGACATGGCCAAATTGAAAATCCCGTTTCAATTTACCTGCACGGTAACCACGAAAGCGATCACCCGAGCGCGTCCGCAAACGGTGGAAAGCATGGTCAAGGCGGTGGCCGAGGCCGTGCATTTCTTTAAGAACAACAAAGAGGAATCCATCAAAATCATGTCGAAGTATACCCGCGGGCAGAAACCCGATGTTCTTGAGGGTTCTTGGGTAGCCTACAAAGATCTCTTAGTGGAAGACACCTATCCTACGTTGGAAGGTCTGGACGATACTCTGGCAGTCCAAGCCAACTGGGATCCAAAGGCCGCAAAAGTAAAGGCGGCGGATTTCGTCGATCTTCGCTTCGTCGATAATTTAAAGAAGAGCGGCTTCCTAGAAAAACTGTATGGCGGAGCCAAGCTGAGCAAGTTTTAAAGACTCTCAGGAGATCAACGGAACCTCACGAAATACGCTGACGGGGGATCACTTCGATTACTAACCTCTAACAAAAACAAAGGAGGATGCCATGAAAAGACAAATCACCCTTGCCGCAGTGATTATCGGCGCGGGACTGCTACTTAGTCTCTCCCCTACGATGGCCACAGCCGAGGACTTTTACCAGGGCAAAACCATCCGATTTATCGTCGGCGCTCCCGCCGGAGGAGGTTACGATACTATACTCGGACAATCGCGCGCCATCTTGGCAAACATATTCCGGGAAACCCATCGATGGTCGTGGATAACATGGACGGAGCAGGGTCACTGATCGCTGCAATTACGTTATAACAAAGCTGAGCCAGATGGTCTGTCCATCGGCGTTTGGATCAGCGGACAGATTATACGTCAAGCCTTGGCGATAGAGGCCCCAGATTTGACGGCCGAAAATTCGGCTGGATCGGCGCGCCGAGCACGGGGGACCCGACCTGCGCAATCATGGGTTTCACCGGGTTCAAAACTTGGGATGACGTGCTCCATTCCAAGCGTCCGATCAGAATGGGCGGTGTGCGAGCGGGGACCTCATATGACGATGTGCCGACCATTTTAAACAACGTGGCGGGAACAAAATTTGAAGTGATAACGGGCTATCGGGGCACCTCCCCCATCCGTCTGGCGATGCAGAAGCAGGAAGTCGAAGGGGCGTGCTTGGGGTGGGAATCGATGCGGGTTTCGAATCGAGCCATGCTCGACGCGAAGGGTAATGACAAACTGATTCCCTTCATTACCTATAATAAGAAGTTTGAAGATCCCGAAGTTAAGGGTCTGCCGCTGTTTACCGAGGTCATAAAGGGCGAAGACAATCTGGCGACGTTTACAACTTGGGCGGCCTCTTATGAGTTCCAGCGGCCTTTTTCAGTACCGCCGGGAACGCCCCCGGAGCGGCTTGAGACCTTGCGCAAAGCCTTCGCCGCAACTTTGAGAGATCCGGAATTATTAACCGAAGCAAACAAGTCTAAGCTCTATATTGATCCCGTATCAGGGGAAGAGGTCGACGGATATGTAAAGCAGATATATTCAATGTCGAAGAAAGTGAAGCAAAATCTAAGCTTTGGTGAAATCAACCAGAAGAAAAGTAACTGATTCGATCTAAAACATCGCGCGCAAGGAGGATTAGATGATGAAAAGACTTGGACTACTGGCCGTCACGACTGCGGCGTTTATTGCGACAGGTAACATGTCAAACGTGACTGCCGAAGACTTTTACAAAGACAAGACGATTCGGGTCACCGTGGGCTTGGCCCCGGGCGGAGGCTACGACACGTACGCGAGAGCTGTTGCCCGCCATATGGGGAAACATATCCCGGGCAACCCGAGTTTCGTTGTCGATAACATGGAGGGCGCGGGAAGCCTGATCGCGGCTAACTATACTTACAATAAAGCCGACCGCGACGGCACCTTTATCGGGGTATGGAACAGCGCGTATATTCTTTATCAAGCGCTTGGCGATAAGGCCGTCAGATTGGACGGCAAAAAGCTCAACTGGATCGGCGCGCCCGTCAAAGGCTCACCGAGCTGCAGCATCATGGGCTTTACCGGCCTCAAGACCATGGACGAAGTTGTCAAGTCCGGGAAGGCGTTAAAGATGGGATCCACCAGGGCGGGTTCTACATATAACGATTTGCCGATGATCTTGAATCAGACCGTGGGCACGAAGTTTAACGTGATCAATGGCTATAAGGGCACATCGCTAATCACGGTCGCTATGCGATCGAAGGAAATCGAAGGCGGCTGCTGGGGCTGGGAGTCGGCGCGCGTTACTGCCCGCGCCATGTTGGATGCGACTGGAGACCAGAAACTCATACCGATCCTTGTTCACCGGAAGTGGGAGGATCCGGAGCTTGCCAACGTACCCATCATACGCGACTACATTAAAGCAAAGGCTGGTGATGATGGCGTGAAGCTTTACAACACCTGGGTCAATCAATATGAGTTCCAGCGTCCGTGGGTGATGCCTCCGGGAGTTCCCAAAGATCGCGTGGAAATTTTGCGTAAGGCGTTCAAGGCGACTTTCGAAGACCCCGAATTTCTTGACGAAGCTAAAAAGACCAAACTCGAACTCGTTTACGTTGGCTCCGACGAGATCAACGGTCTCGTGAAAGAGATTCTCAATATTTCGCCGAAGGCAAAAGCGGGACTTCAGTTTCTAATTCGGAAGACAACGAACTAGCCGTAGTTTCAGCGCTCGGATTTCAGCAGATACCGCCACGAGTCTGAAGAGAAAGCGTTCAAGGAGGAGTTATGAGAAAAATCCTTTTGCTTAATAGTGCTGTCTCCTTTGTGTTCGTCTTCTTTTCGGCGCTTTTGAGTCCGGCTTTAGCCGCGGATTTCTACCAGGGAAAAAACATTCGCTTCATCGTCGGCTTCGCCGCTGGTGGCGGTTATGACGCCTACGCTCGCACGGTCGGCCGATATATCGGCAGGTATATTCCGGGGAATCCTTCGATCACGGTGGAAAACATGGACGGTGCCGGGAGCGCGATCGCCACCAACTACATGTACAACAAGGCTGAAAAGGATGGTTTGAACGTAGGTATTTGGAATTCACAAAACATCTTCAACCAGATGATGGGAGATCCAAGCCTGCGCATGGACGGCCGAAAATTCGGCTGGATCGGTTCGCCCAGCAAGGATTCCGTCGCCTGCGCTATCATGGGTTTCGCCGGTCCCAAGACCTTCGCTGAAATCGTCAAGTCGAATAAACCCTTACGCATGGGCGCCACCAGGGCCGGCAACACGACGCAACTGCCAGAAATGTTAAACCACTGGGCCGGCGCCAAATTTGAAATCATCCGGGGCTATACGGGTACTTCAAAAATTCGTCTCGCGATGCGCTCCCATGAGGTGGATGGTGCTTGCTGGACGTGGGATTCCATGAGGTCCACGGCTCGGTCAATGCTCGATGCCAAGGGCGGCGACCAGCTGGTCCCCTTCATCATCAATGGTAAGTGGGAGGACCCCGAGGTTAAAAACATCGCCCAGTTTAATGAAGTGATTAAAGATAAGGACAATCTTAACGCGTTTAACACGTGGAACTCAGCTAACGAATTTGCTCGCCCTTTCTCGCTTCCTCCGGGCTCGCCGCCCGAGGCGCTCAGCATCCTGCGCAAAGCCTTCAAGGCGACGATCGAAGACAAAGACTATATCGCCGATGCCAATAAATCGAAGCTTCCAGTCGACTATATTTCCGGGGAACAAGCGGATCAGTACGTCAAACAAATTTATTCAATTTCCCCCGAAGTCAAGAAGCGGCTTGAATTTTTGGTGAAGAAACCGAAAACCTCCTAGGAGATATCCATGCTGGAATATCTGCAAGCATTCAATCACGGGCTCATCAATGTCTTGCCCTATTTCACGCCGCACGGCACCGAAACCTTTCTCTACATGATGATCGGCATGGGGATCGGCTTCGTCGTCGGTATCCTCCCCGGTCTTGGCGGTGCGACGACCCTGGCCCTGATGCTGCCGTTTATCTACAACATGGATCCCACCACAGCGTTCGCCTTTCTGTTGGGCTCCAATGCCGTCACTGCCACCACCGGCGATGTGACTTCGGTTCTTTTTGGAGTACCTGGGGAAGGGATCTGCGCCGCAACGATTGTCGATGGCCATCCGATGGCCAAGAACGGCGAAGCCGGGCGCGCTCTGGGGGCGGCGTTAATGAGCTCCCTTGTCGGGGCGGTTTTTGGCGCTTTCATGCTGGCGCTGGCGATTCCCATCGTTAGCCCCCTGGTTCTATCCATCGGTTCGGCGGAGTTTTTCATGCTGGCGGTGCTCGGGGTCACCTTTGTCGCCTCGCTCAGCGGAGCCAACGTTCCCAAGGGTCTCGTGGCCGGTGGGCTGGGGCTGGTGCTGGCGATGGTGGGGCTTGACCCCATTGAGAGCGTGCCGCGTTTCACCCTGGAAGGCTTTTTAGGTGAAGACAATGCGCTTTTTCTGTGGGACGGCATTTCCCTGATCAGCGTCACCATCGGGCTTTTTGCCATTCCCGAGATTATCGATCTTGCGGTTCAGGGAAGCAGCATCGCCCGCGAGGGCACCCCGACCAAGCTCGGCGGAGTGATGGAAGGGGTCAAAGACACTTTTAGACACTGGAAGCTCGTGCTTCGCTGCAGCGGCATCGGCGCCTATATTGGACTCATTCCCGGGATGGGCGGCGGCCCGGCCCAGTGGCTCGCCTACGCCCATGCCGTGCAGAGCTCCCCCGACAAAGAGCGCTTCGGCAAGGGAGCGGTGGAAGGGGTGCTCGGCCCCGGCGCGGCGAATAACTCCAAAGAAGGCGGCTCGCTCATTCCCACGCTTGCCTTCGGCGTCCCGGGCAGCGTCTCCATGGCGATTCTTCTCGGCGCTTTTATCATCCAAGGGATCGTGCCCGGGCCCGATCTGTTGAATCCGGCCAAGTATTTAACCCTTACCTTCTCCTTTGTCTGGATCATCGTGATCACCAACATCCTGACCGTAGCGATCTGTTTTCTCTTCCTTAACCAGATGGCCAAGATCACCTTTATCAAAGGGACCTACCTGATCCCGTTTCTTTTGTTTCTGGTTTATCTTGGTGGGTTTGCCACCAAGAATAGTTTTGGCGACATGCTGTTGATCGTGATCTTCGGCGCCATCGGCTGGCTCATGGTGAAGTTTGACTGGCAGCGCCCGCCCTTACTGCTCGGCTTGGTCCTGGGGGGGATCGCGGAGAACAACCTGTTTATTGCCAGCCGCATCTATGGCTACAGCTGGCTCTGGCACCCCGGCGTTTTAGTCATTGCTTTCATCATCGTTGCCGGCACGGCTTTTCCTTATTTGCAGGCCTGGTTCAAGCGTCGACGCCAAAAACGCGATCCATCCGAGATGGCTCAGAAACCGGCCCCGGTCAGGATCGAGCGCCTGCCGATTGCGACCCGCATCGGCCAATCTCTGTTCGCCCTTTTGATCTTGCTAGTCATGGCTTACGTCGTTTACGAGGCGAAGTGGGGATTCGGTTCCTGGGAACCGCGCGCCGCGCTGTTTCCCTGGACCATCGGGCTACCCTGTCTGGTGCTGGCGATCTATGTGTTCATGAAGGATAGCCTGCAATCGACTCGCAAAGTTAAAGCGGAGGGAGCGGCTTTGTGGAGTGAACCCGAGGTCGACCCCATAGTCGAGCGCCATCGGACCCTGGCCATCGGCTGCTGGATTGTGGGCTTTTTCGTGGCCATCTGGATATTTGGATTTGTCCCGGCCTCTGCGGTAGCGACTTTTCTTTATTTGAAATTCGGGGCCGGGGAGAAATGGCCGATATCGCTGGTCTTGACGGCGGTTTGCTGGCTGTTCTTTTTCGGTGTCTTCGACTACGCGCTGCAACTCCCCTTTCCCACCGGAAGCCTCTTCGAATGGGTCCACATCGATATTCCCGCCGTGCGCAGCGTGTTTTTCAGCTAACGGTTTAATGCAGATCGGAGGACGACATGCGGAAAATTAGCAACGTTTTTGTCTTTCTATTTATGGCTCTAGTTCTTGCACCTAGCGCGAACGTTAAGGCGGCGGAGTACTATCAGGACAAGTCGATCAGGATCGTCGTCGGTTTCACGTCCGGCGGTTTCTATGACCGTTGGGCCCGATTGCTGGCGCGCTTCATGCCAAAGTACATTCCCGGCAAACCGGAGATGATTGTGCAGAATATGCCGGGTGCCGGCGGCCTCATCGCCGCGAATTACACCTTTAACGTGGCCCAACCCGACGGCCTGAGCGTGGCCTCGCTTTCCTATGGTCTGTATCTCGATCAAATGGTGGGACGCAACGAGGCCAAATATGACATTCGCAAGTTTGGCTGGATCGGCTCCCCGGAAAAAAGCGACGTGCTTCTCTACATGCGCTCTGATGCGCCGTACAAGAGTATCGAGGACATCCGCAAGGCCAGCACGCCTCCCAAATGCGGCTCCACCGGCACTTCGGGAACGGACTTTATCCTGGCGCGTTTGCTGGAAGACACCCTCGATCTGAAAATCAACACGGTCATGGGCTATCCCGGTGGTAGTGAAATCGATCTGGCGGTGGAAAAGGGCGAAGTGCAGTGCCGCGGCATGACCTCCGCGCCTTACTTCGGCCGCGAGCCCTTCATTTCTTGGGCCAAGAGAAACTTCGTCAACGTCTTGGTATTCGGCGGCGTCAAACGCGATCCGCGCATTGCGGATACGCCGACCCTCTATGAGATATTCGACAAGGAGAACACCCCAGAAGAAAGCCGACAGGTCGCGGACGTGATCTTGCGCGGCGGCGACTTCGGCCGCCCATTGGTCACTCCTCCCGGGACCCCTGCTGATCTTATCAAGATATTGCGCGACGCCCATTCGAAAGCCATGAAGGACCCGGCCCTTTTAGACGAAGCCAAGAAAGGCAAAATGGAAGTCGAAGCGGTGAGCGGAGAAGACCTGGAGAAGCTCGCCAACAAGATGATGAGTATGCCACCGGCCGTAGTAAAACGAGTCAAAAATGTCCTGGCAGCGAAATAACGCCGCGCCTGGAAACATCGACGGAAAGGTTCTACACAATTCTGAATTTCGATTGGAGGTTTCACCGTGAATAAACTTGCACTGATCCTAGCTGCGCTTATCTTCTACTCGATTCCCGGAGCAGCCCGGCTGTATGCTCAAACACCCTATTATCAAGGCAAAACGATTACCATCGTCGCAGGGACCAAAGCTGGCGATGTTTACGATCTCTACGCCCGTATGTTCGCGCAGTTCATGCCCAAATATATCCCGGGAAACCCTAACATCATCGTGCAAAACATGGCAGGCGCAGGTTCTATGATCGCCGCCAACTACGTCTATAACGTCGCCAATCCCGACGGGCTAACGATCGGCGCGATCTTTCCCGCCCTTTATTTCGATCAAATCATTGGCCGGCAAGAAGTCAAGTTCGACTGGAGCAAATTCGCCTGGATCGGCAGCCCAGTCACCTCTAATCACCTCCTGTACATGCGTGCGGATACGCCGTACAAGTCGATCGCCGACGTCGTCAAGACTTCGACTCCGCCAAAATGCGGCGCGACCGGGACCAGCTCGACCGCCTATTATGTACCGAAGCTGCTGGATGAAGTGATTGAAACGAAGTTCGACGTCGTCCTCGGTTACCAGTCCGGACAGGATATCGACCTGGCGGTTGAAAGGGGCGAGCTGGTGTGTCGAGCGTTCACCATCACGGCTTTTTTCGCCCGTGAGCCCTTTATTACGTGGCGCAAAAACAACTTTGTGCGGGTGCTCATGCAAAGCGGCCGCAAGCGGGATCAGAGACTCAAAGAAGTTCCGACCATCTACGAGCTCATGGATCAATACAAGGCCCCGCCGGCGGGTAGAAACCTGACAACCCTCGTCCTGGCGGCGGGTGACTTCGGCCGGCCCTACGTGCTGCCTCCCAGTACGCCGGCGGACCGCGTGAAAATTATTCGTGAAGCGTTCCAAAAAACCTTGAGCGACGAAGCGGCTTTGGCCGACGCAAAAAAGAAACGCCTGGAGATCGACCCCAGTTCCAGCGACGAGCTGGAGAAATTGGCTAAGGAAGTGGTCAGTCAGCCTCCCGATATCGTGGCAAAAATGAAAACGCTGTTGGAAAAGTAAGTCAAATCACGAACGAACAACTAAACCTAGGCAGGATGGCACGGAGTTCAACCCTTGGCAGGAGAATAGGAGAGGTATCAGATGCGACAAATTAAAGAGATAAATATCGGGTTACTGACGGTTCTGATGGTCCTTGGCTTCAGCGGCTTCGTGCAAGCCAATTCTTTGGAGGATTTGGTAGCCGGTGCCAAAAAAGAGGGGGCCTTAGAGCTCTATGGCCCGTCGACCCTCACGCCTCAAGGCGCCGACACGCTGGCGGCGGCCTTCAATAAAAAGTACGGCCTCAACACGAAGTTGACACTTCACCCCTCATTGAACATGACGCGCGACGTGGGAAAACTTGTAGGAATGGCCGCCACCGGAGTGGCTCCCGAGTGGGACACGATGATCGTAACGGATGCCCACTATGCGACGCTTTGGCTGAGAAAACTCGTCGAACCCTACGATTACAAAAGCGCGGGGGTTGATCCCCAGGTCATTCATTATGACAGCGGGTCAATTACCTTCGCCAACCAGATCGTTCTCCCGGCGTACAACAAGAAAACAATGCCCGCCAAAGATGTTCCGACGAAGTGGGAGGACCTGCTTGACCCCAAGTGGAAAGGCGGCAAGCTCGGAGTATCCACCGCAACCCATCACTTTGCCCGCCTGGCGGTGGGAGCCTGGGGCGAAGAAAAAACCGCAAAGTTCGTAAACGACATAGCGAGTCAAGAACCTGTTCTGGGAAGGCTGGCAGAATTATACAACCGCCTGCTTTTGGGTGAGATATCCATTGCGGTAACGCTTACCGACAGCAATATTAACGAAGCGAAAAAGACCGGCGCTCCCGTGGTATTTGCTGATGCAATCCAACCGGTGATTTCGCCCGCCTATCAATCAGGCGTCATTAAGGGAGCTACACATCCGAGCACCGGCCATCTCTTCTCGATTTTTCTCACTTCGGACGAAGCGCAAGATATTTGGGAAAAGTATAACGGCCAGACCTCGGCATTCGTTCCCGGCACGACCGCTTATAAATTTCTAAAGGGCAAACAAGCACTCTTCATGAACCAGAATCAAGCCAAGACCGTGGATAAACTGGCGCGACAGTACGGCAAAATGCTCGGCTTTAACAGGTAAGCGAAAAGTAGTTTATCGCTGACTCTAGTCTCGCGAATGATGCGGGTAAAATGTTCGAGGACTATGATCATTTTCTCGGATTGCACATAGGATTGGCAGTAAGCAAACTATGAAGGAATTAAGATGAAAACCGCTCCCGCGCGGGCGATGCGGCTCGATGTTTTCTCCAGATTCTCCAAGCCGTTCGAACTAGGACAGTACGGCGTTTCTTTTTTCACTGCAGGTTTGCTCGCACTCCTTATCTTGATCGTGGGCGTGCCCCTTTTGATGGTCGTGCTCATGAGCCTTCGGACGGGCTTTCCCGGTGAGGGGGGGCCACTCACCTTGCAAAACTTCGTCGACGTCTATGCGGATGTGAGCACTTATGAAGTCCTGGGCAATACGATGCTTTTCGCGCTGGGTTCTGTTGCAGTGGCGCTGCTTTTCGCCATCCCGCTGTCCTGGCTTCTCATGCGCACGGATATCCCCTTTAAAAAGACCTTTTATGTGCTGCTCACCGTGGGAATCCTCATTCCGGTTTTCCTACGCACAATCGCCTGGATTCTTCTATTAAGTCCCCGCATCGGCTTGCTGAATCAATGGCTCGTAAAGATTTTCAGTTTGGACGGGCCGCCCTTGAACCTCTACACCATTACCGGAATGGCTTTTATCCAGGGAGTCTCCTTCGTCCCGGGCGCGTTTTTCATGCTCTCTGCTGCGTATCGCGCGATGGATCCTTCGCTAGAGGAGGCAGCCTATACCTCGGGCGTCAGTAAACTCACGACATTCCTAAGAATCAATGTCCCACTTACTTTGCCGGCCATTGCCGCGGTTATGGTTTATCTTTTCATGACTGGGATTGCCGTATTCGAAGTCCCCGCCATCATCGGACTCCCTGCGAGAATCCTGGTTTTGAGCGCGCTCATCTATACGGCAACCTCTCCACCGACGGGACTGCCCGAATATGGCATAGCGGGGGCCTACGGCGGCATCATGCTCGTAGCGGGTTTGGCTCTTGCCTATTTCTACGTGCGCCTGGTTAAACAAGGAAAGAAATTCACTGTAATAACAGGGCGGGGTTACCGTCCCCGCGAGATCGCCTTGCGCCGATGGAAGTGGGTGGCCGTATCTTTTGTCCTGCTTTACCTCTCGATCGAGGTTTTTGTTCCGTTTCTGGTTCTGCTCTGGACATCATTTATGCCGTACCTTCAACTTCCTTCTGCAGCCGCTTTGAAATCGATGACGCTTAAGAACTATGTGACGATTCCCGACTACGCGGGTGCTCAGCCCTTTATCAACACTTTTATCCTCATGATCGGGGTGCCCACGATCGCTATGTTTCTCAGCGTTCTCGTTTCGTGGGCCGTGGTTCGAACCCAAGTACGCTTTCGCGGGATTTTGGATACGGTAGCGTTTTTACCTCACGCGATTCCAAGCATCTTGTTGGCCGTGGGGTTGGCTTATCTCGGTTTGGCCTATAGAGACTATTTTCCTATATACGGGACTGTTCTTATCATCATGGTGGCCCATGTCATCAACTGGATCGCTTACGGTACCAGGACGACTAATAGTGTGATGATCCAAGTCCATCGAGAGTTGGAAGAAGCGGGGAAAGTCGCGGGAGCCTCTACACCACGTGTGGTTTGGAAGATCGTCTTGCCTTTGATCGCCGCGGGAGTGCTCAACAGTTGGGTTTGGATCGGCATGCTGTCTTATAGAGAAGTCACCATGGCGCTGACCCTTTATACCAGGAATAGTGTTGTGATATCGACGGTGGTCTGGCAATTCTGGAGCAACGGTTGGATCCCGCAAGTATCCGCCCTCGGAGTCATCTTGATTCTTTTTGCGCTCATTGTAGTAGGCAGCGTGAGAGTCGCGCTCGCCAGGGTCGGCGAGATCGGCTCGGCAACATAACGGGTATGGAAAACATTTGGCGACGGAGAGGCCGCGAAATAAGCGGGCGAATCTTTGTATCGCATATCAAGGAGGTCAATGATGGATCTCAAAAGACTCTTGCAGGTTATCGGTCTAATTTTGATTCTACCCGCGCTTGCTGCAGCGCAAGAAGAAATCAAGTTTCCTGTGGCGGCTTCGTCCAAGGTCCTTGGCTTTGCTCCCCTCTGGGCGGCCTCGGGAATGGGGTTTCTCAAACGGGAAGGTCTCGACTCCGAAGTGACTGCGATCCGTGGAACGGCGCCAACGATGCAAGCGCTAATTTCCGATTCCATCTATGTCGCGCTCTCAGCCAACGACGGGCCTATTGGGCTGGTGGAGAAGGGAATGGACATCGCGATGATCGCCGGCGGAAGCAAAACCACGCACATGATCATGGGGGGCAAGGGATACAAGACGTATGAGGATTTGCGCGGCGCGACCATTGGCTCATCGACCCTGACTTCCGGAACCGCCTTTCTGCTTAGACGGGTGCTGAAAACCCAGGGCCTAGAATATCCAAGGGACTACAAGCTTGTAAACGTCGGAGGAAGCGGTCCGGCTTTCACTGCTCTCAGCACGGGAAATGTTGCTGCAGCTATTCTCGCCGTTCCGATCAGTTTTCGCGCTCAGGAAATGGGCTTCAATTTGATCGGCAAGGTCACGGATATCTTTCCCAATTATCTACTCTCAAGTTTTTCGGTTCGACGCGAATGGGCGGCGGCGCATCGCGAGGAAGTCGTCCGTTTTTTGAAAGCGGTGCTGCAGGCGCGCAAATGGCTTGAGGACAATCGAAAGGCGGGAGCGGAATTTTTAGCCAAAGAACTTGACATGAAGCCGAAGCTCGCGGAGCAGGGACTCGATTATTATCTTGCGCAACGAGCTTGGGAGCCGGACCTGAGCATTGATCTAGATGGGCTAAAGACCGTGATTGAGATCTACGCGGAGCAGGCTGATTTGAAAGGTCCCGTTCCCAGTCCGGAGAAGTACGTCGACTTGAGTTACCTTAAGCAGGCCCGGAAAGAACTAGGTTGGTGATCATTCCAGGCTACAACTCGATTGAACGACAACGCAAGACTATAAAGCTAACGACCGCAAAGTAAATTATAAAGCCACGCGAATATCGCACCGCCGATCAGCGCATCGACAAACCCCCAAATCAGGCCGATCACACTGCCCGCGGGACTGATGCTGTAGCCGCGGTAAAGATGGCCGATAAAGGGAACGTAGCCGGTGCTTCCTTCAAAAGCCATAACCCACCAGGTAAGAACAAAAAGACCGATGCCCCAGATCAATGCGCATGTGAGTGCGAAAGCTTTTACATTCAATTTCATCCTCGGCCTCCGTTTTTGGCTGATAATGCCTTGTGCCTCATCCGTTCCACGCAACAGTCCCTGCAATTTCTGATGGATAAAACTCTTTCGATCTCCGCAGCTCATGAAGCCACGACACAAAGGCGCCTCGGATCACGGCATTTCAAATTGAAATGCCTCCGGCCTGATGGTCAGGGCAGGACAGCGCGCTTTCCGGACGACCTTTTCGGCCACGCTCCCCAGGAGCATATACTCTAAGCCGGTTCTGCCGTGCGTTCCCATTACGATTAGATCGGCTTGTTTTTTCTCCGCCTTTTGCAAAATAGTTGTGGCTGCCTCACCCTCTTCAATGTATTTTTCCCAGTCGGCTTTCTTCAGCGGCAACCCGGCAAGAAAAGACTGCCACTCGCTCTCCATGACCTCTGGCGGAGGCGGTGGAAGCGGAACGGACACACCGAAGTCGTCCGCATACGCGACGGCATACAAGGGATACAAATCCACGACATGCAAGAAAATGATGCGGCCATGAAAGCTCTCTGCCAAGATGAGGGCTTCCAGGGCCGCTTTCTTAGCGCAATCCGAGAAATCCGTCGGGACTAAAAATGTTTTAGCTCCCTCACTGAGAGCCTTCTTCGCCACCATTACGGGCACCATGGCCTTACGCACGACTCGCTCGCTGGTACTGCCGAGAAAGTGCGCCTCCGGTTGGGAGGCACCGCCAACCACGATCAGATCGGCCTGCCACGCGCGACGCGCGATGATCAACTCAACGAATGGTTTGCCGGTTCGCGCCTCGTACTCCACCTCAAGATGGGCAAGTTCTGGGCTCGCCGCCAACGCCTGAAGTTTTGCGCCGCTCTTCTGGGCGATCTCTTCTAAACTATATGGAGAAGTAAGAGGATGAGAGATTCTTTGATAGGTATGTTGCGGTTCTATGACATGCACCAGGCGAAGGGCGGCGCCACATCTTTTAGCAAGCACCGTTGCCGATCTTAGCGCTGTTTCTCCACCAGCTCTCAGGTCATGGCCTACAATAATCCTCTTGAGTTCAGTCATACAGAAGACATCTTTCAAACCCAAAGTCGCGTTCAGTGTCAGAACGTGTACTGTTCGGCCATGTTACTCCCTAAGCGGTCGTGGACCGTGTCCCAGTCGATGTTGGCGAAGAAGGCATCGACATACTTAGCGCGCTCGCTGGGTTTGTAGTCGAGCAGAAACGCATGTTCCCAGACGTCCATCACCAGTACCGGCCGAAATCCAGCGATGTTGCCGATTTCGTGCAGCGAGATCCAGTGATTCGTCAGACGGCCGCGGGATGGGTCTTGGTAGCAAATCACCCAACCCACGCCGCGCATGTTGCCCTTGTTCACGAAGTCTCTTTTCCAATTTTCATAGCGACCAAAGTTTTCACCAGCCGTCTGATAAAAGCGTGAACTTTGTCGCGGGTCTCCGTCGCCGGCTCTTTTCAGGTTCCCGAAATAATATTCGTGCAAAAGCATCCCGTTGTATTCAAACCCTAACCGCCGGGTCAGCTCCGAATAAATTTCCATGTCAGATGGCTCGATACTTCCGTTCTTCGAGTAGTGTGACAGTTTATCCATCAAATGATTGGTTTCTTTGACGTATCCTTCATAAAGCTTGAAGTGCATCTCTAGCGTGCGGTCAGAGATGCCGTGGAGCCCGCTCAGGTTGAAATGTTTCGCCGCGTATAAGCCCGTCTCGTACATGGGTCACCTCCTGTCGTTACTTATCTGGGACTATCTTTGGCCTCACCACTGTTTTCCATCGAGCGATCCAGTCATAAGCGAAGGGGAACGCTCGTTGGCGAGGTACTTCTAGCTCAACCGGTGCGAATCTTTCCAGTCCACATAGATCGCAAAGAGACAAACCACTCCACCGATCACCAAGTTATTCATCGTCGCCAATCTGATGCCGTAATAGTTGTATAAGAGCGGATTGATGAACGTGAGGATGGCCGCGACCGTGACGATCCAATCCGTAACTAAAATCTCCTCGCTGGTGTGAGAAAAAAGACGCCCGAATGAAATGAGCGCTATGACAAACCCTAGGATGAAATCCTCCCAGGTTGTTTTAAAAACTCCCCTATACAAAATTCGCAAAACAAAAGGCGATAGCATGAGCCAAATGCCCAGCACGAGATTCGCCCACAAAAGCCGTCTCAACCCTGTCACCTCCTTGGACTAAAATTTCCAGCGTCGCTTTTTCTCATCTTCGTGCAATGGTTTCGCTGGACGTTATTTTTAGATGCGCAAGTCATGTGCATGTTCCGAGGGCTAATCAGATGTTTTGTCCAACTTTTCTAATCGCAAATAGCATGCCTCGAAAAATCCCATGGGCTCTTGTTTTAAATTAATCGCGAGCCACAAAAACGTCACACATGTGTCTATTCTGCAGCCATCTGGACACATGGTTCTTGCACGCCGCTAACAATGTCGGGGAATTACGCAAGTCGCCATGGCATGCTTGTTGCCGTGTATAAAACTGGACATTTTGCGAAGTGTACGAATCGAGAAGGGAGGTCATCGAACAATGATAACGCAACTAAAATTTCTCCTGCTGTTCGTTGTTCTGATTTTGATGAGTGTGGATGGCTTCTTACGGCCGGATGGCCGCGGTGGGGTTGGTCATATCGTTGATCAGTATCATCCTAATCATCCCTAGCGCAGAGATTTTCTCGCTGGGAGATGGGCTAAGAGCGAATGCTTTCGAATGAAGTTCTGTTTTCGAGGAGTCCTCGACTGGGATTTGCATCAACCCATTTTTTCGACATGATTCGAATTGCCGCAGGACGTCGGCTTGCGAGTTCGACCTCTTACCGATCGGAATTGAATTCGCCTGCGCGAGGTTGTGCCACGCAGGCGATTTGCCGTCCATTGCATTAACCCACGCCGCAAAAATCCCGGATTGAGACCGGAGACATCACAAATACTCCGAAACGAGAAGATACCATCGGCTTCCTCACGCCAGAACCATGCTTTCACCTCACGAAAAAGCGCTTGCCCTCGCGGTGATTCGGAGAATGCGAATTTTTGATAGGTCTCCACAGCTTGCGCCAGGACAGCGAACATGAGCGCCTTTTCCGGCTCCCCCGGCCTAGCCCGCCGGTAGTTTTTCAAATACTGCTGGGAAGCGAGAATATCCGGCTCGTATGGAAGCAGGGATGGTCCGTTCCAATTAAATCTAATGATCTCTTTCGTCATGCGTTCTAGCGAAGGGCAATAGCGAGGCCAAAACCAAATTATTTCGTAGAGACAGACGCTTATGAATTTGGGAAAGAAAAGAGCGAGCGCCGAAGAGGTTCAACTGTGCGGGATTTGCACACTCTAAAGAGGTCGACGAACTTTGATGTAAAGTATGTAAAGTTTGTTAGCAGAACGAAAATAGTGACGAGTTAAGCGGTCAAACTCATAAGGCGGATTATTTAAAAAGAATTGTAATTGGACAATTTAGCTTGTTATTGGTATTCCTAGATCCTCGTTTGTAAACAAGGGCATCATGGTAAAACCGTCTTCGGCCGCAAGGAACGACGTCTTTTCTCCTCAACCCTACCTGCCAAACCAATTCGAGGGGATGCTTGGAGTCAGCCTGCCGATGCTGGAAGTATTCCAACGCATCATCGAAAGCGCCTCAGCTGACATCCCGGTCTTGATCACCGGTGAGACCGGAACCGGAAAAGATCTCGTCGCCGGTGCAATCCACAATCGAAGTAGAAGAAAAGACAAACCATTTATCGCGGTAAACACAGGAGCGATGGCTGCCGAGCTGATAGCGACTGAACTGTTCGGCCATGAAAAAGGCGCATACACCGGTGCCATCGGTATGCGTAAGGGCAGTTTCGAACAAGCCAACGGCGGCACGATTTTCCTGGATGAGATCAGCACGATGGATGATAAATGTCAGATCTCCCTGCTTCGCGTATTGGAGACAAAAATGTTTCGTCGTGTGGGTGGCGAGAAAAACATTCGAGCCGACGTGCGGGTCATCGCTGCGACTAACGAGGACCTAGAGGCGGCGATCAAGAAGAATAAATTTCGTGAAGATCTCTACTATAGATTCGACGTCTTCCGCATTAATCTACCTCCATTGAGGGAAAGACCCGGCGGGCTTACCGTTCTCACCCATTATTTCTTAGCTCAGTTTGGCGGGGTCTATAATAAACCCCTACGGACCGTCTCCAACGAGACGCTCCGATGCCTTGAGAGTTATTCCTGGCCGGGTAACGTGCGGGAGCTCAAGAACGTGATCCAGCGAGCCGTCCTTATTGCGAAAGGTGAAGAACTAACAACCGATCTTCTCCCGGCGAGAATTAGAACCGCCGGGAAGTCCGATAGGGAGTCTCTCCTGGCAAGCTTTCCGATCCATGTAGGAATGAGCCTTGAAGCTGCGGAACGGGAATTTATCGCGATGACACTCGCCTCTACTGCAGGGAACAAAAAGAGAGCCGCCTCTATCCTCGGCATTAGCCGCCGGGCTCTTTACGACAAGCTTAAAAGACACGGCTTGTTATAGAAGGATAAGAAATATTTGATCTCGCTCAAAAAACTCGCTGCCCGCCGCTCCTCGTGTAAGTTATTTGCACACGACTCACGAAATTTCCTTAAATGTGTGCAAAATTTGCACGCAGGAAACCTTGCACGCAGTACCCCACCCTCGCTTTCATATCATAACTTGCCGGATTGGCGGCAATAAGACCGACTTGGCATCTTGGTTGCTCTAAGTTGGTAGGGGGTTGGACTGGAAATCAACAGCAGCCCTAACACCGTGGCGTGATACATCTTTCGCTGTGACGTCAACAGATCGGGTTCTGACTCGTTAGTTAAAGACTTGGCAGCACAGCATCTTGCTCCGTTGGCATCTCGGGGTGAGCGGTCTTCAATGAGGATAGAGAAAATCATGCTCGTAGGCTCGGAAATCCCCCACGCGCTGATGGAGCTACTCCTTGATACGGGGTCGAGGGTAACGAAACTTCCGAGCGGGAAAACAGCCGTGTCTCACGCCCACCGAGAAACGTTCGATGCCGCGATCTTAGTCTCAACCGGGGAGGAAATGGACCTCGCGGAAACCGTATTCAATTTGAGAGACATCAATCGCTCGATGGAGATGATCATCGTGTCCGACGGTGGGGATACTGACGAAGGGGCGATTCCCAAGGAAGCTCTCGCGAGTTTCGTTCCCAACGCAAAGGTCATGACGACACAAGAACTAAAGAAGCATTTCGACTTAGTCATAAAGGTTTCCACAATGTAATTTCAAAAAGCGACGTTCGGAGGAATCAACTATGGCGAATGAAAAAATAGCCGCGGAAGAAGTGCTCTTGGATGTTAGCGTTGCCGAAGCATCGAAGCTCTATAAGTTCTACCTCAACCAAGAGAGCAAAATCCTAGGAACCAGTGCGGTCATCATATTTTTGCTCGTATGGGAGTTTATGGGTGGCGCCCTGAGCGTTTACAATCCGATCCCCGTTTTGCGAATCAATCCTATGTTCATGAGCGCCCCATCGTTGATCTTCAAGGCGGCGGTTACCATGTTCTCTTCGGGAGAGATCTATCATGATCTCAAAATCAGCAGCATCGAGTTTTTCTGGGGATACGTGCTCGCGGTCATATTCGCCATTCCGTTCGGCATTATCACGGGCTGGTATAAGAGAGCGAGCTACCTCTTTGATCCCTTCGTTAACGCCATGAATGCGACGCCCCGGGTGGCCCTTTTGCCACTGGTTATCATTTGGTTGGGAATCGGCATTCTTTCCAAGGTCGGCATCATTTTTCTCGGCGCGGTTTTCCCGATGTTGATTAATGCACGGGACGGAGTGAAAACCACGCCACTGAGTCTCATCAATGCTGCGAGGAGTTTCGGCGCCTCGGAATGGCAAGTGTTTAAGAGCGTCGTTTTCCCTTCCACTCTTCCCTTCGTTTTAACCGGCTTGAGAATCGCTGTAGGGCGGGCACTTGTCGGCGTTCTGGTCGGGGAACTGTATGCGGCCACGGCGGGAATCGGTTTCATGATCACCGTGGCGGGCGCAACTTTCCAGACGGACAAAGTTTTCGTCGGCGTTTTGATTTTTGCCATCGCTGGAATTATTCTCACCGATATCCTTGATAGGATCGAACACCGGTTTGATAAATGGCGGCCCCAAGTGGGGGCAGCTGAATAAATGACCGCTTGTCACTGAGCCGTTTTCCCGCGACAATACTCAAAATCCTTTTGATGGAAGACGGCAACTCTCACTCACCAATGGTCCGCGAGGCAATCGAAAGTCGCTTCGCGTGGAAGGAATATCGCCTTCTTTTTTACTCGGTTCTGGTCGGAGTCGCAGGCGGATTAGGAGCACAGTTATTTGTTGGGCTCCTTAACATTGCGACACGCTTACTTTTGGTGGGTATTGCGGGCTACCAACCACCCGAGCCGGGAACTTTGAATCCGGAGCCTATTATTGGTCCATGGGGCCTTTGGCTGATTCCCGTAGCAACCACTTTGGGCGGGTTAATTTCTGGAGTCTTGGTTTATACCTTTGCTCCCGAGGCGGAAGGTCACGGCACCGACGCTGCCGTGGAAGCCTTTCACTTCAAGGGCGGTAAAATCAGACCGATTGTGCCCCTGATAAAGGCTATTGCTTCCGCGATTACTATTGGCTCCGGCGGCGCAGCCGGACGCGAGGGGCCGACGGCGCAAATCAGCGTCGGCGTTGGTTCCATTCTGGCAGATTTCTTAGGGCTGCCAGACGAAGAGAGACGGATTTTGGTCCTTGCAGGCATGGCTGCGGGGCTAGCCGCCATTTTCAGATCGCCGCTTGGAATGGCGATCTTTGCCGTTGAGATTCTCTATTCAGGCATGGCCTTTGAAACCGAAGCGCTGATTTATACGGTCATCGCGTCGGTCGTAGCATACGCGGTAAACGGTTTGTTCGTCGGTTGGTCGCCGATCTTTCTTTTCCCCGAAACGGTCCACTTTACCCGGCCCATAGAGCTAGTGGGCTACGCCGCGCTTGGGATCCTAGCTGGAGTCATCGGTGCCATCGAACCGCCGATCTTCTACGGGATTCGCGATCTATTTCGATCCCTCAGAGTTCCCAACCATGTAAAGCCCGCCATCGGCGGCCTTTTGCTGGGGTTGTTGGCTCTCGTGGTTCCCGAAGCGATATCCACTGGATACGGTTGGATTCAAAAAGCGATGACCGGGAATTACGTCGGCTGGTCTCTGATCCTTCTGGCTCTCGTCAAAATCCTGGCAATGTCCTTAACGATCTCGTCCGGCGGTTCAGGTGGTGTTTTTGGACCCAATGTTTACATAGGCGGAATGCTGGGCGCTTGGGTCGCGTATGCCACGGATCAATTCTTCCCCGAGATGGCCCTCAACACCGCTGCTTTCGCCGTAGTGGGCATGGCCGCCGTATTTGCGGGCACCGCGCGAGTGCCCATCGCCACGCTGGTCATGGTGGCGGAGATGACCGGCGGCTACGGTCTCATCGTTCCCTCCATGCTCGCCACGATCATTGCTTTTGTTGTCGAGCGGACGGTCTCCGCGCGTTTCCGATACCCGCGTCTCTATGAAGCGCAAGTCGAGCTAAGATCGGATTCACCGACCCATCATGAGAGCATGCTTCGAGCGGCTTTCGCGGTCCTCGAGCGAGGTCCCCTGGTCGACCTTCGCAACGTCACTTTCCCGCATCTCGCTTCGCTCCTCCGTCATGGCACGCCTATACCTATCCACGGGGGTCAAGGGAGGTTGTTGACAGTGAACGTTGGGGAGCATTCGCAATTAGCGGACCGTGTGATCGCGGACATCTTCGAGCAATTTCCTGATTTGCTGGCCGTCGCGATTATCCGTGATCAGCACGTGCAACTCCCCCGGGGTGCCACCCGCCTTGCAGGGGGAGATCAACTGCTCATTGTAGCAAGCGAGACTACGAGCGTGGAAGCTTTCAGGCGCTTGGCACGCAGCCGGGCTTAGATACCAGCCCCGGCGGTGACCCCTAACGATCCTGAATCTCGTCATAAAGCCCACTGAAATCGGGGTTGATTTTCGCAAGCATCTGGTTGACACTGGATGCAAACGGAAAGCGATTATCAATTCGAAGGGCCTTAAATATCCGTGAAGGTTCACGGTCAGTCTATATTAATGTCGGAAAATCTCTCCGGCGGTAGAACTAAAAAACAATAATGCCGAGGATATAATAGGACCATGGTAGACTACGATACTGCGTTTCGGCCCTACCTGGCGAAACGCATCGAGCAGATTGAATCGGCGGAAATCGTCATTGGCATTCCCTGTTACAACAACGAATCTACGATCGTCAACGTGCTTAAACAAGTCAGCCGTGGGTTGGCCAAGCATTACAAGTCCGCACGCTCGGTGATTTTGATTTCCGACGGAGGTTCTACGGACGACACCCGGGAAATTGTCCGGGTAGAAGAGATCATGCCATGGCAAGAAAAAGTGGTCTTCATTTATCGCGGCATCGCCGGTAAGGGCACTGCGCTGCGTGCTATTTTCGAAGCCGCGGACAAACTCAACGTAAAAGCCTGCGCGGTGGTGGACGCGGATCTGAGGAGCATTACACCCGACTGGATAGGCTACCTCTTGCAACCGGTGTTGGAGAAGGATTATGACTACGTCGCTCCCATCTATTCGCGCTACAAATGGGACGGCACGATTACGAATAATGTCGCTTACAACCTAACCCGCTCACTCTACGGCAAGCGAATACGCCAGCCGATCGGCGGTGACTTTGGGCTTTCGATAGACACCATTCGGGCGTATCTCACCCATAACGTTTGGATGACGGATGTCGCCCGCTTTGGCATCGATATCTGGATGACGACGCAAGCCATCGCCAGCGGCTGCCGGGTGTGCCAAGCCAATCTTGGCGTGAAGGTTCATGACCCGAAAGATCCCGGCGTGGCTCTGGGTCCAATGTTCCGTCAGGTGGTCTGGACGCTTTTGACCCTCATGGAACAGCAGGCTCACGTGTGGAAGCAAGTTCATGGCAGCGAATCCATCGAGACCTTCGGTTCGACGGAATTTCCCGAGCCTGAAGCGATCAAGGTCGATCAGGAGTTGTTGATCCAGAACTTCAAGCTGGCCTTCCAGCACTTCGGCGCTCTGTGGAAGGATCTGCTTAGCCCGTCCTGTTATGCCACGGTGCAAAAGCTGGTGGCTTCCGAGCGAAGGAACTTTGTCCTCGACGCTGTCTCTTGGGCGCACATTCTTTACGAAATTGCTGCTACCTTTCATCACTGGTCCAAGGACCGCGCCAAGCTGGTCGATCTCACGAGCCCGCTCTACGAGGCGCGCGTCGCGTCGTTTATCAATGAGACCGCAGACATGACCACGGCGGAGTCCGAGCAGGTCGTCGAACGGCTGGCGGAGGTTTTTGAGCAAGAGAAACCCTACCTGCTGAAACGCTGGGAGGCCGGCGAGGGCGAGACCTAAAGCCAAGGACTCTTGCAAAAGCTTTTCGGCGGTTGATATCGGTAAAACTGATCCGGAGCGCTCTCTTTCATGCAATGCTCGAAAATTCTTCTTCCGCTCGTCCACCCTTCGGAGGCCGGCGACCACTTGGAGTTGGCAGCACGGCTCTTGCATCCGAAGGGGAAACTCGTTGCCCTGAAAGTCGTTCGCGTGCCCGAAGAGAGTTCTCTGAGCGAAGGCGCCGGAGCAGCCGTCGACTCGCGGGCAGCCCTGGATGAAGTCCACGCGATACTCCCGGACCCGCGGTTCGAGCTCAAGACCTTAGTGCGGGTTTCCCATCGCCTTTCCGAAGGCCTCATTGAAACCGCCGCTCTGGAAAGTGCCGACTTGCTGCTGTTACCGTGGAAAGGCAGCGCGAGCTCCGAAGCGGTTCTGTTCGGTCGCACCATCGACCGCCTCATTGAGACCCCTCCATGCAACTTGCTGGTCGCCCGAGTGGGCGGCCTTTCAAAGTGCAAAAAAATTCTCCTGGCGGTGCGCGGCGGCCCCTACGCGGAATTTGCTCTGCAGATCGCGGATCAACTCGCGTTTTCCTTTTCCGGTGAAATCACGGTGCTGCATTCTGAGCAACGTTTTGTGTCGCCCGAACTTGGCGAAGAGCTTTACGGGAGCTTTATCCGCAGATTGCGCTTTCAACCGAGAGTGAGACGGCTCGTGACGGTGCAGGGCCCTCCGCATGAAGTCATACTGCAGGAAGCGCAAAGACATGATCTCGTAATCATCGGCGCGGGCGCAGGGGCAGAACCGCACTCGTTTGTTCTCGGTCCGGTCGTCGAACAAATCGCCCGCTCCACCGACAAGCCGCTGCTGGTCGTTAAGACGCCGGAGCCGTTCGCGGCCTGGGGCCAAAACCTCCGATGGGTTCAACCGAAGGCATTGTCCGAGCGGGTCGACCAGTGGTTTGCCGAGAATACGTTTCACCGTCAGGAATTCGAAGATCTGGCAAAGCTCGTCGAGTTAAAGCAAAAACAAAATCTCACTATCAGCCTCGGTCTCCCCGCCCTCAACGAAGCGGAAACCGTCGGCAAAATTATCCAAACTATCAAGCACAAACTCTTCGACGAAATCCCGCTGCTGGATGAAATCGTGCTGATCGATTCAGGCTCGACGGACGACACGGTCAAAATCGCGGAGGATATCGGCATTCCGATCTACGTGCACCAGGACATCCTACCCGAACACGGCGGGTTTCGCGGCAAAGGCGAGGCCTTGTGGAAAAGTCTTTTCGTCCTCAAGGGCGATATCATCGCCTGGGTCGACACCGACATCCATAATTTCTATCCTGGATTCGTCTACGGCCTGTTGGGTCCATTGTTGCGCGAGCCGGAGATTCAGTACGTCAAAGGTTTCTATCGCCGTCCAATCAAGATGGAGGGAGAGCTGGTCTCCGAAGGCGGTGGCCGGGTGACCGAGTTGACGATCCGGCCACTGTTCAATCTTTTCTATCCGGAGCTGTCGGGCATGATTCAACCGCTGGCCGGCGAATACGCCGGCCGGCGAACCGCGCTGGAGCGCGTACCTTTTTTTACCGGTTATGGCGTGGAGACGGGGTTGCTCATCGATCTGTTCAACGAAATCGGCCTGAGCGCGATTGCGCAGGTGGATCTCGAAGAACGCATTCATCGCAATCAATCGCTCGCATCCCTCAGTCAAATGGCCTTCGCCATTCTCCAGGTGGTGATGCAGCGGCTGCAGGAAAAAAACCGGATTCAAATCATGGACGAAGTCAATCGTTCGATGAAGCTCATCAAGCCCCAACAAAAAAGCTACGCACTGGAGCTCAAGCCGATCCAGGATCGGGAGCGTCCGCCGATGATGACCATCCCAGAGTATCGAGCCCAACAAGCCGCACGCCGCGGTGGGAAATGCACTGCCGATTGAAAACCAGCCAGCTCATCGTCATCACCGATCTTGACGGTACCCTGCTCGACCAAAGGACCTACAGCTATGAGCTCAGTTTACCGGCCCTGCGCCGGCTTCAGGCTGGCCGGATTCCAATTGTCTTGTGCTCGACCAAGACAAGCGCCGAAATGCTGCCGCTCTGGCGCGAGCTCGGGCTCAAAGATCCGTTCATATGCGAAAGCGGCGGTGCGATCTATTTCCCGCGCGATTATTTGAAAACCTGGGTGAGCGACCTCAAAACCGCGGGGACTTTCGAAGTGCTCGAATTGGGCACCGACGTCCTGCGTTTACGCGTCGCGCTGGGGGCTGCGGCGGCCGAGTGCCGGGTTAGGTTGCGGTCTTTCGGTCAGATGAATGTCGACGAGATTGCTGCCCTCACAGGACTTCGGCCGGACGAAGCCTTTCGCGCCGCGAAGCGCCAATACGACGAACCGTTTCTGGTGCAGTCCGGTGACGTTGAGAAATTGTCAGCCGTCCTGCGAGCGCGAGGACTGACCGTCACGCGCGGCGACCGCTTCTACCACCTGACTGGCAGCCATAGCAAGCGCGATGCGGTGGTTAAACTGCTTCATCATCACCGCCGCCAATATGGCACCACCGTTGCGGTCGGTCTGGGGAATTCAGCCAACGATTGGCCCATGTTGTCCGCAGTGGAGCGGCCCCTCTTAGTCAAAAACCCCGACGGAGGCTGGGACCCGACCGTCCTGGAACGCCTGCCCAATATCGAACGCACCGAAGGGGTGGGGCCTCAGGGCTGGAAAGAAATCATCGACAGGATCTTGGACGAAGCCGCGCCCTAGCCCGGCATGGTCCGAGGAAAAACCGCGACACAGTGTCGATATAGGGGATAAGCCTCCGTTGAGTTTGGGCAAAACGTTCAAGCTGTTCAAAACGTTTGTAACGATTTGAACTATTTGAACGGATGGAACTCTGATGAGCATAGGCTATATTGCCTTCGATCCGGAGAGTTCGTCCCTTGATTGCTGTTTGCCAGCGAATAGGCCTAGGCTAGGAGCGCTTTGCCGATGAAAATAGTATTCGCGGTTTTGGTCTTATTGTGGCTCGCAACCCAGCCCGCGGCGCCGGCCGAACTCCGCTTTGTCACCTGGCAGCCGAGCACGGCTTGGGTGTGGGACCAAGCCATCGCCGATTTCGAAGCGAGCCATCCCGGCCTCAAAGTCGTTCGCGAAGTCGGCCCGCATTCGTCAACCGAATTTCACGACCTCGTCACCCAGAAGCTGCGGAACCGCGACACGCAAATGGACGTGTTTTTTATGGACGTCATCTGGCCTGCCGAATTTGCGGCCGCGGGCTGGGCGCTGCCGCTGGATGCATTTTTCCCGGCCGCGGAGCGAAAATTATTTTTAGAAGCCCCGATCCAGGCCGACAGCTACGATGGGCGGATATACGGGGTGCCGGTGTTTGTCGACGCCGGCATGCTCTATTACCGCAAAGATCTCCTTGAAAAATACGACTTACGGCCACCCCGCACTTGGCCCGAGCTGGTCCGCCAAGCCAGGCTGGTTCTGGCTCGGGAGCGCGATCCCTACTTGACCGGTTACTCGGCGCAGTTCAAGCAATACGAAGGACTGGTGTGCAACATGATGGAATTTATCATGAGCAACGGCGCCACCTTGTGGAACGAACAGACGCTCCAAAGCACGCTCAACGATGCCAGGGCAAAAGAGGCGGTGCGCTTCGTGCGCGACCAGATTATCGGCGCTATCTCACATCGCGGCGTGCTCGCCTATCAAGAACCCGAATCGCTGGCGCTGTTCACCCAGGGAAAGGCGATCTTCCATCGCAATTGGCCCTACGCGTGGGAATTAGCCAACGATCCGCAGCGCTCAAAAGTTACCGGAAAAGTCGGCCTCCTGCCGTTGCCGGCTTTCCCGGGCCAAAAGAGCGTCGCCGCCTTGGGCGGATGGCAACTCGGCATCAGCCGCTTCTCACGCAATCCCCAATTAGCTTGGCAATTTGTCGAGTACATGACCAGTAGCGAGATACAGAAGCGCATTGCGCTCTACACGGGACGGGGACCGGCACGCAAAGCGCTGTACCGGGATCCGGAAATTCTAAAGAAAAACCCTCAGTTCGAGTCGCAGTATGAGACGTTCGTTCTGGCCGCTCCCCGGCCGCGGACGCCGGTGTACCTGCCGCTTTCAAACATCATGCAGCGCTATTTCAGCTCGGCCATCGCCATCGCCGACTCGGACATCGACCGGCTCGCCCGTTCGGCGTCGCGCGACATGGATCGCGTCTTGGACTTGCTGCGCGGGCGGAGGCAGCCGTGATAAAGTCTCAAGACCCGGTCTGGCGCTTTCTGTTGCCGAGTTTTGTCTTTGTCGGTCTCTTCTCTCTCTATCCGATTCTGGATTCCTTTCACCTGAGTCTCTACCGGATGATTTTGACCTTGCCCTGGCTTGGGCAAAAGTTCGTCGGCTGGGAAAACTACCGCGATCTCGCCACCGATCCGGTGGCGCTCGGCTCGCTCGCCACATCGATGATTTTTGTCGCCGTCACGACTCCCATCGAAGTGCTGTTCGGCCTCGCGATGGCCCTGGTCCTAAACGAATCTTTTCGCGGCCGGGGCTGGCTCCGCGCCATCGTCCTCGTGCCCTGGGCCGTCCCGACGGTGGTCTCCTCCCAGATGTGGCGCTTCATCTTCAACGACCGCTACGGGCTTTTCAATTACCTTCTGTTCGGCGACGCCACCCATCGGTACTGGGCGCCGCTGGCGGAACCGGGTCTAGCATTGATGTCGATCATGGTGGCAGACATTTGGAAGACCAGTTCCTTTGCCGCGTTGATTATTTTGGCCGGGCTGCAGGTGATTCCGCGGGAGCTTTACGAAGCGGCCAGCATCGACGGTGCCACCGCCTGGCAAAAGTTTCGCCATATTACCCTGCCGCTGGTCAAGCCCGCTTTACTCTTGGCGCTGCTGTTTCGCACCATCGACGCTCTCAAGGTTTTTGATCTGGTCTTCGTCATGACCCAGGGAGGCCCGGCGGACACAACCAATGTCTTGCAATTTTACGGCTACAAAAAGAGTTTCGCCGAAGGGATGCTCGGCTACGGCTCGGCCATCGCGGTCGTGGTGTTCTTACTTTCCCTGGTATTGTCGATTCTTTACATTCGTTTGCTTGGGACTCGCTTGCTCGGCAAGGAAGGCCGGATATGAGAAAGATCGCTTTGGCCGGCTGCGTCGTCGCCATCGCCGCGTTGAGCCTGGTGCCGTTTTTGTGGTTTGTTTTAACGTCTGTGAAAAACGCCACTGAGATCAGCGCCATACCGCCGGTCATCCTCCCGAAAAGTTTTCACTGGGACAACTACCGCTCGGCCATCGACCAATACGGGTTGCTCCACTACATCGCCAACAGCGCCATCGTCGCGTCGGCGACGACATTGATCAGCGTTGTGATCGCGGCATTGGCGGCTTTTGCGCTGGCCCGTTTCAAGGTACCCTGGGGGCGCTTCTATTTGATGTTGCTCCTGGCGCTTTCGATGTTTCCGCAGATCGCCATCGCCGGTCCGGTGTGGCGGCTTCTGAGCTGGCTCGGCTGGCTCAACAGTTATCACGGCATCGTTGCCGCTTATATATCGCTCTCCCTGCCCTTCGCCGTCTGGATCCTGACAACGTTTTTCCAGCAACTACCGTACGATATCGAAGAAGCGGCGCTGATCGATGGCTGCACGCGCTGGCAAGCCCTTCGCCTCGTGGTGTTGCCTCTCGCCGCACCGGGCCTTTTCACCGCGGCGATTCTTATCTTCATCCATGCCTGGAACGAGTTTTTTTTCGCTCTGATCATTCTGACATACCCGGCGCGGCAAACGCTTCCAGTGGGGATCGCGCTTTTCCCCGGTGAATACACCATGCCCTGGGGCGAGATTGCGGCGGCGTCCACGATTGCGACCCTGCCGCTGGTCGCTTTGACCCTCCTTTTTCAACGACGCATCGTCCAGGGCCTATCGGCGGGAGCGGTAAAAGGCTGAGTCTTGACTTGGCGCGAGGATACTGGAGGAAACCATTGCTTCTCTAACCATCAACACACTTTCCAAAACCTTCGGCGATAGGCAGATCTTGAATGAGATTTCTTTTCAAGTCGCCGACGGTGAGTTTTGTGTTCTGCTCGGACCTTCCGGATGCGGCAAGACGACCCTCCTGCGCATTGTCGCCGGATTGGAAAGCGCCTCCAGTGGCGGCATCGATATCGGGAGCCAACGCGTCGACTCCCAGCCGCCACGCGACCGCAATGTGGCTTTCGTATTTCAAAACTATGCCCTCTATCCTCACATGACGGTAGCCGAAAACCTTGGATTTTCTCTTCGCCTGCACGGGATGGCGAAAAATGAAATTCAGGCGCGGGTCAGCGAAGTGGCCAGGCTCCTGGAGATCCAGGAGCAACTGCAACACAAGCCTCAACAACTGAGCGGCGGCCAAAGGCAACGAGTAGCGCTCGGACGGGCGATTGTGCGGCGCCCGCAGCTTTTTCTTTTCGACGAGCCGCTCTCCAATCTCGATGCCACGTTAAGAGCCAATATGCGCGTCGAGCTGGCCAAGCTGCACGAGCGTTTGGGCGCCACGATGCTTTATGTCACTCATGACCAGGCCGAAGCCCTGACCCTGGGCGAAAAGATCGTCGTTCTTCATCGCGGCGCGCTCCAGCAAATCGGCACTCCCGCCGATATCTATCACCGGCCGAGCAACCCCTTTGTTGCCGCTTTCGTTGGCCATCCGCAAATGAATCTGTTCGAGGGCCAGCTGGACGAAAGTGGCACGTCCCTGAAAATAGGAAAAATTAGCCTCGATTTGTCGAACATGCGTTTGAATAATCGCTCCGCTTATAGCGGCGCACGGGTCACCCTCGGTATCCGCCCGGAAGATTTCCATCTCTCTAGCGCAACGGATCAGTGGATTTCCGGCAGCGCCGAGTTTGTCGAAGACTTGGGTTCGGACTGCTTCGTTCATCTATCTTGTGGGGATCTGGAGCTGGTTGCGCGTTTGCCTGCGCAGCACCCAATCAAGCGCGGCGATCGGTTAACCTTGAAAATCGATCCCCAGCGCGCGCATCTTTTTCATGAAGGGCGGCGGGTCGAAGGCGTGAGCAAGGCCAGCGGGAAACTCTGAAAAACCTTTGCGAGAGGTAAGAGGTTTCTTCCTTCCGAAAGAATGACGCTTAGCTCTTCGCCCGTAAAGATATTCAGCCAACATTCGGGAACGCCCTCGGGCAGCACAAGGGCACTGAAACCCCACGTTTCTTCCCCTAAGGGTGGGCGTTCTGGTTTGAGGATTGGCGTGATCAGCCGGGGCACCGCCACCAAAGCCCCGATCTCGCCCCTCTGCCGCGCAAAGGCACAGATATGATCTCTGGCACCGTCAGAAGTATCGATCGGGAGATAACTTCCTTCTTCAAACAGCGGCCTTTGGGAGCGGCGAAAACTCAAACCCTTGTAAGTCACGTAGAGCTTGATCCTGCCGTCCACCCAACGCGTAAGCAGATCTTGAATAAGCGAAGCACGGTCTTCTTTCTCTCGCTGCTTTAGCTCTTCGAGGAGCTTTATCCGTTTGTCGAAATCCACTGGCCGGCGGTTGTCGGGATCCACCAGGCTAAAATCCCAGAATTCTGTCCCTTGGTAGAAATCCGGGACCCCAGGCGAAGCGATCTTTAGAAGCGTTTGCGAGAGAGAGTTCAACATGCCCGGGTAAGCGACCCTTCGATGAAAGGACATGAAGTCGCTCATAAAGCTATTCTCCGGGTCGGCAACCAGGACTTCCTTGACGAACTTGCTCACCGCGCGATCGTAGGCCTCGTTCGGGTTGACCCAGCTGGTGTGGACTTTGGCTTCCTTGATGGCTTTCTGCATATACGCGCCCATGCGCTCGCGAAAATCGGCAAACTCCTCGGGGCCATACGATGCAGCCGGCCATGCACCTACCAGGGTCTGATAAAACAGGTATTCATCGTTATTGTCGGGTGCAAGGTCGGCACCTACTTGAGATTTTTTGTCGGCGTTGAGCCTGCTCCAACGTTCCAGGGCTGCGCCCCATTCCGCAGGGATCTCAGACAGCACGTTAATACGTGCCCGCACGTCTTCGCTGCGCTTGGTATCGTGGGTGGAGGTCGTGAGCATCGAGTGCGGCCAATGCCGTTGGCGGTTGGCGTTCTCGCGATGAAACGCTTCCACCGACAGCCCGAACTGCTCGGGATCACCCCCCACTTCGTTCAACGAGGTCAAGCGATTAAATGCGTAGAATGCCGTGTCCTCCACAGCCTTGGCCATCACCGGTCCCGTAAGTTGTTGAAGCTCTAATACAAAGTCGATCACCTGCGGCCGGTCCTCGGCGCGGAAATGTCGCAGGTTTCTAAGCAGCAGCGTGTCCTGAATGAAAGTCGAAGAGCGCCCGTGCCGTCCGAGGGTTCCGCCTCTTGGCCTCTTCCACAGCGGCCTCGATATATTTCTGGTCTCTTTCTAACACCGTGGCCGTGGTCGCATTATTGTAAGTCCGATAAACGGAAAGACAGGCGATGACCTCGCGAATAGCAAACGTGAGGCTATTGAGAGTGAAGTCTCGATAGTGACGGTTCCTCTCGGAGATGCGATCGAGTTGATGGCTCAGGGAGTTGATCTCGCTGGCCAGAGAAATCAACATGATCATTTTTTTTGTCGAGTTGATCAGATTTCCAAAATCGATTTTTCTTCCGATGAACTCTCTATAGATTTTGTCAACGATATCGCAGTTGGCAGGCTCGGCGAAGATGCCGTTGACGTTATTCAAGAAGTCATAGCCGGTGGTGCCATAAACTGCCCAGTCTTCTGGCAAGGATTCTCCTTTTGAAAGAATCTTCTCGGCTACCACATATAACGGCCACGGAGGTGCCTGTACGTGGTCTGGATTCAGAGTGGCATCATGAAGCGCCTGGGGCCGCTCAGAGCCATAGCTTTGCTGGAGCTGTTGGAAATAGGCCGCCGGGTCCCACAAACCATCCGGGTGATCCACACGCAGGCCGGTGGCTTTTCCCTCCCGAAGAAGCCGCAAGATGAGCTGGTGCGTCGCTTGGAAAACCTCGGGCAACTCCATGCGGATCGCCGCCAGTTCATTGATGTCGAAAAACCGCCGGTAGTTGATCTCCTCACCGGCGACCCGCCAGAAAGCCAGCCGATAGGGCTGCGCTTCGATTAGTCTATCCAACCGATCAAAGCTCTGGGGCTCGCCCGCCGTGCCATTGAACTCCCGCAGGGTGGTGTCAATGGCGCTTCTCACTAAAGGGCTGGCTTGGACGAGCGAGGCGATGCGCCGTTTGATAACCTCTTTTTCCCGGTTACGTTCTTCGCGCTTTTCCGGGTCCGACTCGGTGCGCTCCGGAAGGTAGCTTATGGCAGTCAGGATGCTCTGGAGCTCCTGCAGCGACTCATTGTCCTTTCCCAGGGTTTCCGCCAAGCGGTCGAGCCGATATTCAAGGATGCTGCTATAGCTGCCGGGCGCCAACGGGAGCTTAGTGTCGTAATAGTAGATGAAAAAGGCTCCGTCCTCGTAAGCAAGCCTTAGTTTGCCATCTTCCAACACGTTGCCGTATTGGTCCTCCAGGATAGGGAGCAATACCTTGTTCTCCAGCTGCGGATTCACCGGGTGCCAGTCGATGTCGAAATAGGACGCGTAACTCGAGCTGGGGCCGTTCTCGAGCACATCCATCCACCAGGCATTGCAGGTTTGGCCGATGACCATGTGATTGGGCACTATGTCGAGAATAAGCCCCAGGCCGTGCTTGCTTAAGGTTGAGGTGAAGGCCTCGAAGTCTTCCTCACTGCCGAGCACAGGGTTCAACTGGCTGTGATCGCAGACGTCATAGCCGCTATCGCTATTGGCTGGCGTCTTGAGCAAGGGCGACGCATAGCAGTCGCTGACTCCCAAGATCATGGAGGTAGGGCACGATGGCCGTGGCATCGGGGAACCTGAAAGCGCGGTTGAACTGAAGCCGGTACGTGGCCGTCGGGATGCGCATAGGATTTTTTCTATCAGGTTGAAAGCCTGCTCGCCAGCATCGGGAGGGCCGACTAGCAACTCGAGGTCCAAAACGCTAAACTGCTTTTACGGGGGCGATGTGGTTTCGACGGGGGTGGGAAGTCAAAGTGGCATGCCGGGGTTCTGTTATCCCGTTAAACAAACAGATCTGCAATTTAAACGCAGATAATTTTGAATACGCCCTAGCTGCCTAATCGCAGTTAGCGTCTTACCGGCTTTCTCCCACGGGGTTGGATAAGACGTCATTTAGTGGGATTGGCTGATTCCTCTGCCGGAGGGGATGAGGCTGAAATCCAAACCGGCTGGCTCCGAGAGACCTTGCCGCTGGGGGCTCAAGGAGCGAGATCAAAGCATCGGCTAAGCATGTAGTCATATTTGGCGGAAGACCTTCGGACGGGGGTTCGATTCCCCCCGCCTCCAGTTATCCTAAACCATTTATTTTACTAAAGATTTTCGTCCAGTGGCGAGACCACTCTTCTCTTCACTAGAAAAGTCTTCGTCCAGCGTCGGACGATCAAAGGACTATCCTCTAGGTTGGAGTTTGCCAAAGAATTTTGGCTCGCTCCAAACGAGGCAAGAAAGACTAAGTGCTAGACTGGCTTCCTCGCCGGGATCGCTTTTATTAAGTCTAAAGCGTAGCATCTCCGCGGGACCAGAATTCTCAGTTAAAGACTAGAGCGGCAGCGCCGAATCGGAATTGCCGGGGAAGTCAGCACTTCAATCTATGCGCTGACTACCAGTCGTAAGATGAGTTCCAAGGTGCTAAAATAATTTTTTTTTCGGCGAAACACTTAAGAATGAAAGAACGCTACTCCTCGACAGGAGGCCAGCATGCCGAGAGTGACATTAGAGTTACCCGAAGAGGTCTTTTCAGCCTTGCGGCGCTCGCCGGAGGAGTTTGCGCGCGATCTACGACTCGCGGCCGCTATCCACTGGTACGAGCGAGGAGAGGTCTCCCAGGAAAGGGCTGCCCGTATCGCAGGTATGGACCGGACTGACTTTCTCGCTGCGTTGGCCCGTGAGGGGGCGAACGCCTTTGTCGTGGACTTCGACGATTTGAAACGGGAGCTTGAGCGTGGCTGAGCGGCCCGCTGTGAACGCCTCTCCTCTGATCTTTTTATCCCGAGCCAGCCTGCTTAATCTGCTCAGATTGGAAGCGAACGAGATCGTTGTTCCCGAAACCGTTGCGGAAGAGATTCGACGGAGAGGGAGTGACGATCCTGCTGCTCAGGCACTTGAAAAGACCGCGTGGCTCAAAGTTATCCAAGCGCCCCAGATCCCGGACATCATACGGGCATGGGATCTCGGTGAGGGTGAGGCATCGGTTCTAGCGTGGGGATACGCTAATGCGGGAACAGTGGTCATCGTAGACGATCTCGCTGCTCGCCGATGTGGCGCGACGCTTGGAATTCCTGTTCGAGGGACACTCGGTCTCATCTTGACTGCAAAGAAAAGAGGTGTGATTCCTCAAGCCCGACCTGTGCTTGAAAACCTGCGGCGGTCCGGCATATATCTGTCCGACCGTATCCTCGACAAAGCCATTAAGTTGGTTGACGAGTGAAAAACGCCTGGAAGCTTCTCTGCGTCACCGACAACAGACTCGTCCGCTAAACAACCTGCTAACAAAACCAACGGGGCTCGTATGAGGCGGCTTCTGCATCCAGTCCAGCGGAACGACGGGGGAGCACACTCACCGCTGGCGCTCCCACCCTTAATCTTGGCCGCAGCAACTTCTATCACTAATAGTTTCCTTGATCCCGCTTCGAGTGGGGTAAGGGGGGTTTAGGCATGTTGCGTCAAGGCTTACAGCGCAATAGGATCAATGTCGCTCTCTAAGCAAACCTGCGGATCGCCTTCGCGTGGCTGTCGTGGAATGGACTTGCCGGAAAAAAAGATGATGCGCGAGTTAGAGAAAGCTATCGAAGAGATAGAGAGACTGCGTCAGGAGAATAGCCAGCTTAGAAAAAAGCTAGGAATAGAAGTCTCTGAAGCGAAGGGCGGATTACAATCAATCAGCGGCTAAGCTTCTCTCAGCGCCCGACGCTAGAGTTGAGAGAAACTCAGGAAGCCAGGAGCTACGGAGGAACACGGGCTCTCGACTTTTGCAGGAACTCGCCGAATCGATTCCAATGTTTCGGCTCAAGAAAAGATAAAGTTGTTTCGGGCGCTCTTCAGGGGCAGAGAGGATAACTATGCAGTATTCTGGTTTAATGAACGAACTGGAAAGAAGGGATACTCGCCAGCTTGCGAGGATCCATGGAGTTCAAGGAAAGGAAAGCCAAAGAAATATCTTCCTTTGACGGATGAAGTTATTCTTAGCCATCTGACGTGGAGAGAAAATCATCGGTGTTTATCCGTTGCTTAAAGATGATACCTGCTGGTTCTTAGCTTGTGATTTCGACAAGGAAGGTTGGACACTTGATGCTTTGGCCTTTCTGAATATCTGCAAAGAGTACGGAGTGCCAGCCTATCTGGAACGATCGCGGTCCGGAAATGGCGGTCACGTTTGGATCTTTTTTTCCGTGCCTGTGCCTGCCACCTCAGCCAGGCAGCTCGGGATACGCCTTCTTAAGGAAACCATGGTGCTTCGCGCGGAGATGGATCTCGCCAGCTACGACCGTTTTTTTCCCAGCCAAGATTTTTTGCCACGAGCGGGGTTTGGTAATCTCATCGCCTTGCCATTGCAGAAGAAATCTCGTGCTTTGGGAAATACAGAGTTCTTAAATCCTGGTGGGCCTGAACTCCGTCCCTGGCCGGACCAGTGGGCCTTCTTAAGTCAGATCAAGCGGCTTGGACCCTCCCAGGTAGAAGCGCTGCTTAAAAGAGTCCCGCCAGTGTCAGTTGGACCGGGTAAACTGGGAAGCGTATCCCCGGCCATACGCGAAAGATACCCAGCCCCCAAGCAGATCCGCTGCAGCTCTTGGGTCCACATTGAGCATAGAAAAATCTGGGATTCCGCCATGGCTGCTCGCTCAAATTAAGCAACTCGCGTTGCTCCACAATCCGCAGTTCTATGAACGCGAGAAACTGCGTCTATCCACGTGGCGAATTCCACGATTCATTAAGTGTTACGAAGAGGACGTTAGCCATATCCATCTGCCAAGAGGTACGGCTGGAACAGATAAAGGAAATCGTAAAGAGAGCGGGCAGTAAGGTTTCTCTGTATCGACCAGCGGCTGGCACCTGAAGAAGTTAGCCTTAAAGTTTCTAGGCTCACTGATGCCCTCACAAAGGAAGGCCATGGAGGCCATTCTTAGCCGTATGACATGGGAGTCCTGGTCGCGCCACCCGGAGCGGGCAAGACCGTCATGGGCTGCTATGCGGTTGCAGAGAGAAACGTGCCTACACTAATTCTGGCGCATCGAAAACCCATCCTGGATCAATGGCGTACTCCAGATCGGGGAACTTTTGAGTCTTTCCTTCCCGCATTGTCGGCCAAGTGGGAGGCGGAAGAAACCGGCAAACAGGTGTCATCGATTTGGGCATGATGCAGAGTCTCAAACGCTTTGATGACCTGGAAACCTTTTTCTCCAAATACGGATTTATCGTGGTAGATGAATGTCACCATTTACCTGCTTTCACGTTTGAAGCTTGCGTCAAGAAAGCGCCTGTCCGGTACATCTTGGGTCTCACGGCAACACCTTACCGTCGTGACGGCCTGCAGGAGATTATTACCTTGCAGTGCGGATCAATTCGCCACACAATGGAGCCCATCGAGAACAGTTTCTCCCGAACACTTTTCGTTCGCGAAACTTCGTTTACCTATTCGAATGATGGCGACCCTCCGATACAAGAGATTTTTCGCAGCCTGGTCAAGGACGACGCACGGAATGAGTTGATTCGGGAGGATGTCCGCCAGGCGCTCACTGAGGGAAGGCGCTGTTTGATCCTGAGCCACTGGAAAGAACACTGTGAGCTCCTTGCAGACGGATTGCGGCAGCGCGGCAAGACTCCGTTGGTTCTGACCGGAAGCCTGGGCAAGAAAACACGCTCTGCCATTTTAGGGTCGATTCAGGAAATGCCTTCTGACAGCGAACTCCTCGCCATAGCAACCGGCCAGTACTTGGGCGAAGGCTTTGACTGTCCCAAGTGGACACGCTCTTTCTCGCCTTCCCTCTGTCTTTCAAAGGGAAGCTTGTTCAATATGTGGGCCGAGTTTTGAGAAGCCACGAGGGCAAGAGTAGCGTGAGAGTCTACGACTATGTGGACACACAAGTGCCAATTCTGAGAAAGATGTACGCGAAACGCCAAAAGACCTACAGATCCCTTGGATTTGCTTCCGAGAAGGACCAAGCAAAGGAGTCTTTCAAAAAGACCTCCGACACCACAGGGATTCCCACAGAACTTTTTAGCTCAGGTTCGTAAGCGAAGCCTTCTGTGAATTCAAAGAGATCTTTTTCGGTACTTCTTGCCAGGCTTTCGTCCGTCTCCCCTGGTGGCTTCAAATCAAGACGCTTGGCCTAAATAGCAACCTGAAGCAACTCTGAACGCAATACTACGCCTCCCGGCTTGTTCCCCGCTTTGTTGTATTGGCGCCACGATGCGCTGAATTTTGTCGCTTAACCGCTGAATCGTGACGGCATCTTTATCTCTGCCGGCGAAAAACGCTAGCCATCGAGTTTCACTTCGTGGAGCCACTCTCGCCCACGGGGATATTCTGCGCGGCGAGCGCAGGCATCCGGAATGAAAATCGTATCCGGTTTTATCTGTTTCTTTGCCAATTCTAGCGCTAAACATCCGTTGTTCACGAGGCCGATGGTTGTGTTATGGATAGCGTAAAAGTCGCTGCTTTGCTCGCAAGGAGGAAGCACACATGCGCCAACGTTTTAAGATTTTTGATTCGGATACGCACCTCAGTCCAAATGCGGAAACCCTGGAGCCCTATTTCGATGCCAATATGCGCAAGCGGCTGCCAGAGTGGGAGAACTGTAAAGTTCCGTTTCGTGTAGGCTGGGCCGGCGAGACTTTGGAACCGCCATATCGTCACCGCTATCAGTTTACGAAAAGATCCGGCTGGCGTGAGAAACTGCGGATTTTAGGCGAAGCGGGTCCGAGGGAACAGGTTGAGCGGCCTCACCCGAAATTTATGGGTAGCCGCTTTCCGACACCGGGCGGCTCCGATGACAATGTCGAAGCGCGCATTCGAGATATGGATGAAGAAGGAGTAGATGTTCAGCTCATGCTTCCTGGAACGCCTCCGGCTTCGGACGACGTTGAGATTGAGATTGGATTTATTCGCGCGAATCACCGCTTTACGAACGACTTTTGCAGTAAGTATCCACATCGGCTCAAATCTCTCATCGTGGTGAGCAATAAAGCGATTGACGTATCAGTGGAAGAAATCAAAACATGGGCGAGCGCGCCATGGGCCGCCGGGATCTATCCTCACTTGGATGAAGGAGTTCCCATCGATCACCCCGATCTGGAGCCGATCTGGGCCGCGGCGAACGAAGCAGGACTCTGTGTCGCGCATCACAGTTTTACCCAAGGTTATCCTGGCCACCGCGACCTCTGGGACAACCCGTTCATTGGCCGGACTGCCTCGCACCCGTGGGGTGCGATGAGAGCCATGACAGCATTCTTCGGCGCCGGTATCATGGATCGATACCCGAATATTCGCTACTGCATCCTCGAGTCCGGCTTTGGCTGGCTGCCGTTTTGGGGAGCGCGTATGGACGATCAAAGCGACTACATCTCTTACGCACTGCCGCAGAATCTGGCTCACAAACCTAGCGAGTACATGACCAGCGGGCGCTTTTTCGCCAGCCTGGTGATCCATGAAGGGGAGAAGATGGCCAAAATGGTCACCGACTTTCTCGGCGACGGCTTGCTAATGTATTCGTCCGATTACCCCCACGCTGAATCCCGCTTTCCCGAGTCCACCGACAAGGTACTGGCGTGGAAATCTCTGGGCGATGACGTCATGCGAAAAATGCTCTGGGACAACGCGACGAGATGCTTCGGAGAGCCCTAGAAGGGTTTCGGAACGAAACCGCCGTTCCAGGTTCAATGTTCAAGGGTTCAAGTAGGAGAGCGCATTTCAGTTATCAGATTTTGGTTCATCGTTCAGTTCGAACCGGGGGATGTTATGGGAGAGATTCTTGGTATTGGTTGTAGTCACGGGCCGGGAATTACGGGGCCGCTGACGCGTCTAACGGATATTTACTTGCGCCGCAATTTGCAAAGCGAACTTACCCCGGTTCATATGAAGGATCCAAAGAATTGGCCGAGAAAGATGCAGGAGGAGTGGGACGGCGATGAAGGGTTAGCTTTCGCTGCGGAGTACCAACGCATACTACAGCCGGCCTATCGAAAGGCCCGTGAGTGCATCGATGAATTCAAGCCAGATTTTGTTCTCATTTTTGGTGACGACCAGTATGAGGTTTTCAAAGAAGACTGTATTCCACCCTTCGCTGTCTTTGCTATCGATAACATTCCAATGAAAGATTCGCCTGACTATAAAGACGAGAGTGCGAGCATCAAGGGAAGTAAGCAGATCGGTAATTATTTGGTCCATGGGTTGGTGACAAAGGGATTCGACGTGGCTTGCTGCTGGCGTCTGCGCAATCAAGAGAAATACGGGCATGCCTTCACGACAACGATTCAGTACTTGGACCTGGAGAAGAGAGGCTTTGACTACCCAATTATTCCGCTGACTGTAAATTGTTATGGACGCGATCTGCGTGTCCCCAATGATCAGTATCCAGTCACGAAGTTGATGGGTCGGCGTTTAGAAAACGTTTCTGTGCCGCCACCTCCCTCGCCACCACCCTGGCGTTGCTATGATCTTGGTAAGGCCGTCACGGAAATTATCAAACAAAGTCCCTGGCGCGCGGTTGTTATCGGCTCGTCCAGCTGGTCACATGCGTCGCTCACAACGAAGAACTATTATTTATGGCCAGACGTAGAAACAGACCGCCAGCGATTTGCAGAACTGAAAAGCGGTGAGCACCGGAAGTGGCGGGGGTTGGACGCAGAGTTGATCCGAGACGCCGGTCAACACGAGTTCTTAAATTGGATTTGCTTGGCTGGTGCCATGGATGACCGCAAGGCCGAAATCCTGGCTTGGGCAGAGTGCTACATCTTCAACTCGAGCAAATGCGTGTGCCTTTTTCGCCCTACCTGATGTGAACACTGAGCGATGGTGTTCGGCGGCTTAGTGGGTTGCCGTGAGGCGTGTACGAGAGGTCGAACTTCTCGGCGAGCGCGGCAAGTCGAGGATCCGCGGTCCAGAGCCGGTATCGACCGACGATAGCCGAGGCCAGCAAGTGGACATCAATCCATCCGGCCCCTTGACCATGCAGACGGCGCTCCCGTACGAAGGCGACGACATCTCCATGCGGAACCGGGGTTGCCTGGTGCATCTGCTCGTAAGCATCGAGCAGCTTTCTACGACCGCCTTTGTCACCGATAAGTAGTTCACCAAAAACGAGTTCGTGGCCAGCTACTTCGTCCCTCTCCAGCAGAGAATCGAGTTCGGTGGCGTAGGGTTCACGACCCCTGAGGAAGCGAATCCACACCGACGTGTCGACAAGCACCATCAGGCAGCGCGGCGCTTGCGGGCGGCGGATTCACGGCGTCTCGGAATGTCCTTGGCCTTCGGCTCCGAGCCCCTCAGGGCACGTAGGCGCTCATACGCAGCATGACGGACCAGAGCCTCGAGGCCGAGGCGGACCGTGTCCGTGTCTGTCCCTGCGCCAGACGCGAGCTTCGCCTCGCTAAGAAGCTTTTCATCGATGTGCAGGGTCTTTTTCATACAGATGATAATGCCATACTTGTATGGTAGAAACAACCAGCACGGATTCAACGGCGTATCGCGCGCTTTACACAACCGCTATCTCGAGGGGGCGTTCAATACACAATTCCGACTGCCCCAACTGCGGCGGCGCCTTGAAGATCATCGCCTGTCCTTCGAGCACTGCGTCGAAGAGCCGCCATCGAAGATCCGCCGGTGATCGTCAAGATCCTCAGCCAGCTGGGCCTGCCATCCGCGCCCCGCCGCGTGCCCGGCGCGTCGAGTCGATCTATTCCAGACGATCTGAGGAGCCGAAAACCGCTTGCCAACGCAAGCCGACGGCGCCGCTCGCTCTGAGTTCGAGCGAGCGGCTGCCATAAAGGAACCTTTCGCGCGCCTCCCGACCGCTCTCCGCCGAGCCGCCCGGCACAACAGTGGGTTTTTCATCAAGCAGAAAAGGAATTGACAACTCTCCCGGTCCTGCGATATGGCTCCGGTCATAGAAAAAGGTGGTTTAAAATTCCTATCCATCTTGCGTTCAATTTTTTCGAGCGTACAATCCTTTCAATATTTTCACTTCAAAGGAATGTGTTTTGGTCTGCGACCGTAAAAGAGAGTTGGAAGCAGCGAAAGCCAAAGCTGACTTGAGAAAAGTGTATTCCCTCTCTTTGGGTCTGTTGCGTTCGGACGCTGCGCACGAAAGTTTCCAGAAAGAAATGTCAGCCCTGAAATCGAGTGGGCAAACTTTAGATCCAGCCTCGATGATTTCAGCCGTCGAGCAAGTCCAAAGCAACACTCTTACCCGTTCTAGAGATCTACTCGATTTTTATCTTGCTGCTTGTATGCCGTTGTGGAAAACTGGACCGAGTGGAAGTTTACCGATCCAGACGTGGACAAACTTTTAAGTAGCCCTAACTTAAACATTCTCGAAAAGTATCGTCACACAGTATTCCACATTGAAAAGTTCAACGCGAAGGGAACATTGAATATGCTCAATCAACCCGAAGTTCTCTCGTGGGCGCAAGAACACTCTCAGAAGCCATACGGCAGTCCCTTTGTAAGAAGTTCCCAAACTCCGGGTGAGAGCGGCCCGAATTACCATTGACACAAAAATACTCTCTGGGTCGCTTATGAGAGGTAAAATTAGAGGCAACCTCTGTCACCCGATTTCTGAAACATGGACATTAGTAACTACGTAGAAGAACTCCGCCTGACTATGATTGGCGCAGGTTTGAACTATGATATTTGGCGGGTTTACACGAACCCCGATACCCGAAAAGAATACCTCCGAACAATGAACAGGTATCCGCTCTTTTTTACCAATTCTATACACGCTCACTTCGTAGCGATGCTCGTCGCTCTATATCGGGTCTATGAGACACGTCCGGACACTTACAATATTCCGGCTCTGCTGAAACACGTTCAGACAGAAAAGATCTTGCCTGAGCATGTAGTAGCTAAGCTTCAAAAGAAGTATGAAGAAGCACAACCACTTTGGAAAAAAGTTAGCATTCTACGAAACAACGCATTCGCCCACAAAACTGTGAAACGCACATATGACGAAATCTTCAAGCGAGCCAGCGTGACGCCAGATGAACTTCGGGACCTTATCAAAGATACTAAGGCACTCTTAAACGAGTTCACCCATGCGTGGAAAAAAGACTTTCATGCCTTCAATCTCAACGCTACGGATGACACAAAAGCGTTATTAGAGGATCTCAAATCGATCAAGTTCTGAACAATCCCTAGGTTGTCTCCATCATCGTCTATTGAGCCATGCTTCACTTAACGTTTTAAATCGCTGGGCGATCTCATCATCATCATGCTCATCAACCTTCATCGTGCATCGGTACCATAGCTGACCGGCCTCCATTATAGTCGCAATATTTTTGCCGCTTAACGTCACCGATATATCATTCAGAAACGCCATCAGTTCCTTTGCTTCAATTGATTGATCGGCAAAAAGGTTTACCCATGGCGTGCTAGCACCCAACGCGAAGTTGCGCAATAAAATCGTTCCCGCTCCGGCAGAGCGTGCCACCGAGCCCCCGAGCGATCACGCCTGTGCCCAAGGGGAAACACCGCGCATGAGCTGGGCCCGACTGCTCAAACGGGTCTTCAACATCGAACACTGCCCGAACTGCGGCGGCGCTTTGAAGATCATCGCCTGTCCTGAGCCTCGTCGAAGGGCCGCCATCGAAGATTCGCCGGTGATCGTCAAGATCCTCAGCCATCTGGGCCTATCGACCCGCACCCCGCCGCGTGCGCCGGCGCGTGAGTCGATCTATTCCAAACGATCTGAGCAGCCGAAACCCCCCTGCCAACGCAAGCCGACGGCGCTGCTCGCTCTGAGTTCGAACGAGCAGCTGGATAAAGGAGTTTTCGCGCGCCTCCCGACCGCTCTCCGCCCGAGCCGCCCGAAGCAAAACCGCAAATTTCAGTTAAGTCTCCGACAATTGACACGCTCGCTGGTCAAGCGATATATGTCTGGTCAGAAAAAACGTGGTTTAAAGTTCCTATACATAGTACGAGGTGACCGGCCGGGGCGGAAAGGGCCGTGAGATCATGCAGCGGGGCCAGTTCACCCGTGTGGTTCCCCCCCTCCCAAAACGCCCGCACCGCTCTCGGCATAGAGTAGAAGCTCGAAAGGAAGTTCATTTGCCTCATCAGGACCGTCTCAACATCGCCGTGTTCATCGACTTCGACAACATCGAGATTGGCGTCAAATCGACGCTCGGTGAGAATTTCGACGTCGGGGCCATCCTCGACGCCTTGAAGGAGCGCGGCGAGGTGGTCACCAAGATCGCCTACGCCGACTGGACGCGCGCGGGCGAGTACAGCCGCCACCTCACCCAGCACGCCATCCGCCTGGTGCAGCGCAACTTGACGCCCGGCGGCGACAAGAACGGCGCCGACATCAACCTGGCGCTCGATGCCCTCGAAATGGCCTTCACGCACCCGCACATCAACGCGTACGTGATCGTCGGCGGCGACAGCGACTTCCTCTCGCTGGTCGAGAAGCTCAAGCAATACGACAAGAAGGTGTTCGTCGTTGGTGGCCGGGCGTTCACGAGCATCATCCTCCAGCGCAACTGCCACGAGTTCATCGCCTACGAGAACCTGACGGGTGGCCGCCGCTCGGTCGCCAAGGGCGGCCGCCCGTTGGCGCCCGCCACCTCCGCGCCCATCGCGCAGGCGTTCCCCATCGTGCGGCGCGCGCTGAAGATCCTGTCCGACCGGGAAGTCTCGCCGCAGACCGGCCTGCTCAAGAGCACGCTGCTCCAGCTCGACTCGACCTTCTCCGAGCGGACCTATGGTGCGTCGTCGTTCCTCGATTTCGTCGAGAAGCTCGCGCAATCGGGTCTCGCCCAGCTCAAGCACACAGGTCGAAGCGTCATGGTCGAGCTGAACGAGAAGTTCGACGAGAGCGAGTCTTCGACCGCTGCTGCCGTCGCCGCGAGCCGGCCCGTCGCCGTCGCGGTTCGCGCGGCTCCGCCCGAGGCCGAAACCGAGCCGCGGGTGGTGATGGCCGAGGCCGTGCAGGCGTCCCGGCCCGCCCCGATCGAGGCACCAGTCGTGCCGGCGGGTGATCAGGCCGACGGGGTCCGCCTGGTGCGCCAGATCCTGACCACTGCCACGGCGGCACGGTGGCCGATGTACCTGCGCAACGTCAAGCAGCTCTTACGGGCCGCCGAGGGCGGCTTCGACGAGCGCCGATACGGTTTCATGGGGCTGATCGATCTGCTGCGAGCATGTCAGCGCGAGGGCCTCATGCGACTCGAGCGGGATCGTCGAGGAGGCCTGCGCGTGTTCAAGGGGCCCGCGTTGCAGCAGACCATCCCGTCGCCCGCGATCGCCCCGTCCCAAGAAATGGTGGAAGCCGAGCTCCTGGATACGCAACCCCTCGATGCCGTGGACCGATTCGACCTGGAAGAGCAGGTCGAGGAAGATCGGTTCAATGTCGAGCCCATGCCGACCGACACGACGGCCGAGCTCCTCGGTCGCGCCAAGCCGAGACGTCCGCGCACCCGCGTCGCGGCCGCCGCGCCCGTGGCAGCGCGTGTCCCGCGAAAGGCGGCCACGAAGAAGGCCGCGCCGCGCGCGTCCACGCGGTCGAGGAAGCCGGCCCGATCCGAGGACCCCGGCAAGAATGAGAACTGACGCATCCGGTCTCGGTCCGACGATCCGTCCTGTCTCCATGGCAGCAGCCACCTAATCAGGCATCGGTGTCAGGCATTCGTATTGCGTTTTTCTAGATCGATTTCGGCGGCGTAATTGACTTTGCCGTTCAGTCGCAACGCCGGATCTCATGACCGCCATGGCGCAGAAGCTCGCGGACGAGCTGATCTATCCAAAGCCGCCGGGGCATGACCATGTCGTTCTTGAAACTGCCAGAGCACGTGGAATTCAAGATTCAATCATAGGTTCAATTACTTTTTTTGTTTTTCCGCATTCGCGAGCGCCTCTTCGAAAATTGCCAGCACCGGCTTCATCTCCGTCCATTCGACCCGGCTGTCGATGTCGAGATAGCTGACTCCCGCGGCGCGGCGGTTCTCCGGCTTTACGTCGTCTTTCGGAATATCGATGCGCAGTGAATCGGCCGTCTCGGCGCCGCTCCTGGCTATAGATTTTTGCAGCGCGATCTGGCCGTCGCGCGAGAGAAACCAGTTGATGAAAACCTTCGCCGCATTCGCATGGGGCGCGCGGTTCAAGAGCGCGAGCGTGCCGTATTGCGTGACGAGCGGCGCGCCTTCCTTGAAATTCACGAACTCGTCTACCGGCAGTCCCTGGAGTTTCGCCTTGTCGGTGTCCGAGCAGAAAAAGCACAGGCTCGCTTTGCCGCTCGCGAGCCAGTCGATACTCTGGCGGAAATCGCGGAAGAGCGTCACGTCCATCTCACCGAACAGCTTCTTGATGAAAGTCGGGCCGATCGCCGGGTGGAGGTAGAAAAAACGCATCGGAGCGCTCCCCGGCCCGGGGACGCGCACGTCGCGCGCGATGATTTTGCCTTTCCACCTGGCGTCGACGAGGTCCCAGACCGAAGAAATCTCCTTCGGGTTGACGAGCTTGGTGTTGTAAGCGATGTTTCCTTGCTGCTGCGTGCCGACGTAACGGAAGACGAACTGCCCTTCGGGGTCGACGTAGCGGTGCTTGCCCTGATACCAGAGCGATTCATCCGTCACCTCCGGCAGCAAGAGCGCGGGTTTGATCGGATCGAAGCTCTTGGCCAAGTGCAGCACCCGGTAGTTCGAGCCGATGCCTTCGCTGCTCACATCGGCGAGGAACTTTCCTGCGCGGCGCTCGGCGAGAATACGCTTGGCGATCTCGCCGGCGCGGCCGCCGACCCACGTCACCTTGATTTCGGGATAGGCTTTTTGAAACGCGCCCGATTCGATGACGGCTTCCCAGCCGCCGATGTAGACGTTCACCTGGCCTTCCTTCTTCGCCGCTTCGATGGTTTTTTCCCATTCCTTCTTCCAGTCCGATTGAGCGCGCGCCTCCGCCAGCAACAGCAATACGGCACAAGCCGCCAACACAACTCTCGACATTGGCAATTTTCCTCCCGGGCAATTCTATCTGCTTTGACCGACTTCCCGCTTGCTGTCGGCACCGCCGTCTAAACAGGAGCGAGCCGGTGCGCCCGGAGGAAGGAACGTACCTGGCGCACCGCCAGGGGAACCCGTTCCTTCGGCTCCTTCCAGGGGAACATGCTCACTTCTGCCTTCGGCGCGAGCATCGCCGACTCCATGGCGACAGCGTACGGATGCGGCGGGATATCATCCGGCAGGATCAGTACGGGCGTCCGGCAATCGCGCACGAAATCGCGTGTCACTGCCCAGACGAAGTCTGGGTTGGCGCGGTACATCTTGGTGAGAAATTTGTCGACCATCTCCATCGTGATGTCGGGCCGGCGCTTGACCAGCTCGGGGCCCCAGTCCTTCATGTTGTGGTCGTAGGAGAGGTTGGGCATCTCCGGCCGGAATCCACTGGGCTGCGCCAGCACGGCAGCAACGATACGGTCGGGTGCCCGCTTCAGAAGGTTCCAAACCAAAGGACCCCCAATGCAGAAGCCCATCACCACGAACTTGTCGATCCCCAAATGATCCATCAGACCGATTTGATCATCGCTATAGGCATCCCACGGCCGATCGATCTCGAGCGGGCCGGAAGACTCCCCGCCATTGGCGTTGCGCAGGTCCGAGAAGATGCAGTGATATTCTCCCTTGAACTCCTCGATTGAATTAAAAGGTCTGCCGCGTTTCAAGCCGGAGATCGTCGAGTTCAATCCCCCGCCGGGGATAAGCAACAACGGGAAGCCGGAGCCGGCCTCCTCGTATTGGATGCGAACGGGGCCTTTTTCGTAGAACGCCATGGCAGCTTCTCCTTGTTCAGTTTGCTCCAAACACTCGCCGCGCTGCGGCCATCACCGTTGCGGCGGCCCCCCTGTTTTCAGTACTTTGCGTTTGATCGGATCCACCATCGGCGTCCTCCTGACTTCGGCTGTCTAACGCTATACCGCTGAGCCGCTAACAAAAAATAGAATCATCTATCACCGAATCGCGCCGTCGGCTCAGCGGCAGGTTAAACGAGGATATATTTGATTTACTTCCATAGGCTCGTCAGGAGGGCACCCCCATGCTGCTCGATGAAGCAACCGTAGCCAACGTATCGCGTGCGATACGCGAGATCAATGGGTTTGAATGGGAGGGAGACTTTAAGCCGATGACCCGCCGAACTCTTAAGGAACTTTTGGAGAAGCGGTTGGAAGAAGAGATGGCGGAGTATCTAGGAGTGGCTCGCTATGAACATGCGGCGGATCGCCACACTACAGAGACGGTCACTACGTACGGCATCTATTGACCGAGATGGGAGATATCGAGCTTTTAGTACCGCGCAGTCGCAAAGGAAAGTTTCCCACTAAGCTCTTGGAGAGCTACGCGCGGCGCTGCCACTCGGTGGATCAGGTGCTGTTGGCGTGCTTTTGCTTGGGGCTCGATCAGCAGTTTTGCGAGCGCACCCGCCGACACCAACGGCTAGATCTAGCTAGCCTCCAGCTTGTTTAGCATGCACAGGAGTATAATTGCGCCTGCAGTGACGGAGATCTCGACGATTGGCTAGGTAAATGCATCCGATTTTTTGGTGGAGGCAGTGCAACAGTGTAAAGAACCGATATTCACCCTCTCCTTCCGATTGCCTTAAATGCGGTTGAGCCATACGATCGCTATTCCGTTTTCGGTAAGCTACTGATCACGAAAAACAATAACTTCAGCTCTCCCGACACTACCATCGGATGCGAGGATTATACCGTCGAACCCAACAACCTGACTGGGCTGGAACTGACCGTTGTTCCAGACATTAGTGGGCTATCTGCCTGTCGCTAACAACTGATTGACATGATCAATAGGGTTCAAGTAGTATTTCGAGATGCCGTCTTAGTATATGAGACAAGTAACAAGGCCCATCACGGTGGGCGAAAGCGTAGCGCTTCAACGCACCTCCAATGCTCCGGCTGAGCGGTACCGGATTCAAGTGATCGACCGGGCCGCGCAGATTTTGGACTGTTTCGGATTTGATCATCAAGAATTGAGCGTCAGTGAAATCGGCGCTGAGACCTGCGTCGGCGCCCCTATCAGAGATCACACCGGTGCCATGGTGGGAGCCATCAGTGCCGCCGCTCCTTCGGCTCGCTTAGCTGAGAAGAAAAATTCCGCCTGTCGGACGGCTGGTGATGGCAGTGGCAGAAGAGATCTCCGAACAGTTGGGCTACGAAAAAACCGTTAAAGTCAAAGCGCAATGAGATTGGAGAGCCGAACGTGGAAGGACTAAGTCAGGAGCAAATTCTCAAGGACGCCAAAGAGCTTTACAGGGCTGAAAAAGACAAGAGCGTGCTCCGTCCCTTTACGGAGAAATATCCGCAGATCGTTCCCGAAGAGTCATACCGGATTCAACTCGCGCTGATCGAAATGAAAAAAGCTGATGGCGCAAAGGTGGTGGGGAAAAAAATCGGCCTGACCAGCAAGGCGATGCAGAAAATGCTCAACGTCGATCAGCCGGACTACGGTCACATCCTTGATAACATGGTGCTGCAGGACGCCGCGGTTTTCCCGCTCGGCGAGTTGATTCAACCTAAGATCGAACCGGAGATCGCCTTCATTCTCGATCGCGAGCTGAAGGGACCAGGAGTTACTCCCATGGCGGTTCTGGCCGCGACCCGGTTTGTCGTGCCCGCATTGGAGATCATCGACAGCCGAATCGAAGGTTGGAAAATCAAGCTCTGCGACACCATCGCCGATAATGCGTCTTCTGCGCGTGTAGTGCTCGGCAACTCGCCGAAGCGCGTTGATGAGTTTGATCTCAAGCTCGTTGGCATGGTGCTGGAAAAAAACGGCGACATCGTTCAGACCGGCGCTGGGGGCGCCGTGTTGGGTCATCCCGCGGTTGCGGTTGCATGGCTAGCCAATGCGGTGGGGCAGTTCGGCGTGAGTCTCGGCGCGGGAGAAATTGTCATGCCGGGAGCTCTGTGTGCGGCAACAGACGTAAGCCCTGGCGATTTGCTGCAAGCATCTTTCGCGGGTTTAGGATCCGTATCTGTTAGATTTGTCTAGGAATTAGAGCTGCTGAAAAAGGCTCAGATCCTTCGTAGCGCTCAGGATCGACGATGCGAATGAAGGATTCAGAACATGCGTGGTTTCATAAATATGACTCCATGCTCGTCGATCTTTTCGCGCGTGCTCACCGTGGGCTCGAGCGCAGCTGCAGGTCAACAGAAGAGGAACATCGCGCTGCAAACAGCGGTTATAAAAGGCCTTGGGCAAATACAATTTTCAGAACCTGGTAGAATAGGAGTCGACTCTGTGGGATCTTTAGTTGCCGCCATAGCTTCTTCCCATGCTTTCGCGGTCACGCCACTGGAAAAGTGGGACGAGTTGCGGGAGCGAAATCGCAACGTCTATGCGCAGCGGCAACACATCGCGGTGCAGCCGCCCCATCCGCGAATGAGCACAGAAAGCGCGGAAGACGTCCAGACGCGCTACGCTCATGTGCGCAACGGGTTGTTCGAGCTCAAGCGAATCATCGAGGAATCGAAGCCCGACGCATTGATCGTGATCGGCGACGACCAAAACGAAAACTTCACGTCCCAGAATGTTCCCCAGTTTGCGATCTACACCGGCGTAGAAGCTGTTTTTTTCGACCGGCTCTTCAAAGAAGAAAAGACCTACCGCTGCGATGCTGAGTCCGCACGTGTCATTCTCAATAGCGCGGTGGAAGGTAGTTTCGACCTGTCGTTCGCGGAGAATTTCCCGGACAAGCGTTTGATCTCTCACGCCCACGTTGAACCGCTGATGCGCATACTACTGCCCAATGCTGACGTGCCGATCGTGCCGATTATGTGAACGCAATCCACCCGCCCGGTCCGGCGCCGGCCCGTTGTTATGCCTTCGGCCAGATGCTTGGAGATATTATCCGTCACCACCTCGCTGACAAGCGCATTGCCATTTATGCATCCGGTGGGCTGTCTCACTTTACCGCGGGTTATCCGTGGCGTTACTATCGCGGGCCGTTCGGTTACGGCTGCATAAGCGAAGACTTTGACCGTAAAGTTCTCCAATGGATCGACGACCAAAACGAAAACTTCACGTCCCAGAATGTTCCCCAGTTTGCGATCTACACCGGCGCAGATGGACAGGCAAGTAAGCTCGCCGAGCTTTCATCGGCGGAGCTTTTGGAACACGGCGAAATCGAACTCAGGAGCTGGATTATTTTGGCCGGCGTCGTCGGCGCAGTGCCTGCCCGGGTGCTCGCGTACGAGCCGCTCTACCGTGGTCTCATGGGCATGGCCGTGGCAGAGTGGCCGCTAAGTGCCACGGACACAATAACATAACTTTTATGGATGCTCTAAAGTTAAGCGAAAACCCGGAAAACGTTTTCGGGCGCAGCCGACGATAAGCTGATGTCAGAGCGAGGAGAAGCATGGAGAAAACAGCGGTAGCTATTCTGGGGTCCGGCAATATCGGCACGGATCTCATGTACAAGCTCAAGCGCAGCAGTCTCCTCCGTCCCGTGCTCATGGCCGGCATCGTTCCTGACTCGGAAGGCCTGGCGCGGGCGCGTCAAGAGGGCCTGGCAACGACGACCGAAGGTATCGACGGTTTACTCAAACAAAAAGAAACTTTTGAAATCGTGTTCGATGCCACCACGGCAAGCGCGCACAAAAAACACGCCCCGCTGTTGCGCAACGCAAAGAAAATCGCCATAGACTTGACCCCTGCCGCCGTCGGGCCATACGTCATCCCGCTAGTCAATCTCGATGAGCATGTCGGCGCGAGCAACGTCAACCTCGTGAGTTGCGGCGGCCAGGCGACCGTGCCGCTGGTAAGCGCCCTCGATGAGGTCGCGCCGGTGGAGTACGCCGAGATCGTCGCCACCATCGCGAGCAAAAGCGCCGGTCCGGGCACCAGACAAAATATCGACGAGTTCACGGACACTACCGCTCGAGGATTGGAAAAGATCGGCCACGCTGCGCGCGGCAAGGCGATCATCGTTCTCAATCCAGCCGAGCCGCCGATCCTGATGCGCAACACGGTGCACGGCGTCCTGGCAGAGGCCGATGAGGCAAAGATTCTTCGCTCCATCGAATCGATGGTGGAGCGCATCCAGCAGTATGTGCCCGGCTATCGCCTGCGCGCCAAACCGCTGATCCAGGATCTGTCGAACGGCGAGCGCAAGAAGAAAGTAACTCTCTTCGTCGAAGTCGAAGGCGCGGGAGATTTTCTGCCAAAGTATGCGGGGAATCTTGATATCATGACTTCAGCCGCGGTAAAGGTCGGCGAGGAAATTGGCCGGCACTTCCAAGCCGGCACCTGGACAAGGTAACCACCGGAGGCGATACAGTGAGCGACAAAACCTTCGTCCATATTTTGGACAGTTCGCTGAGAGATGGCAGTCATGCGTTAAGTCACCAGTACACCGCGGCACAGGTCAGCAGCGTGGCGCGCGCTTTGGATGACGCCGGCGTCGAGATGATCGAAGTTTCCCACGGCGACGGCTTGGGCGGATCGACGATCACCTATGGCTTCTCGAAGCAATCCGAGATGGAACTGCTGCAAGCGGCCTCAGAGGTTATCAAGAAAGGCAAGCTCGCGGTGCTACTCCTGCCGGGGATCGGCACCAAAGACGATCTCAAGATGGCCGCGGATTACGGCGCGAAAGTAGCGCAAATCGCCACTCACGTCACCGAGGCGGACATCGCTGAGCAACACATCGACGTAGCAAAAAAACTGGGCATGGAAGTGATCGGCATGCTTATGCTGTCGCACATGGGATCGCCCGAGAAGATCGCCGAACAGGGAAAGCTCATGGAAAGCTACGGCGCCGACGTCGTTTTGGTCACCGACTCTGCGGGCGCGCTAATGCCCGACACGGTGAAGCAACGGGTGGCGGCGCTGCGCGCGGCGTTGCAGATTGGCGTCGGCTTTCACGGTCATAATAATCTCTCTCTTGCGGTTGCCAACAGCGTCGCAGCGATCGAAGAAGGCGCACGTTGGATTGATGCCTGCACTTGCGGCCTCGGCGCCGGCTCGGGCAACACGCCGACCGAAGTGCTGGCGGCGGTGCTGGACAAAATGGGCTACGAAACCGGAATCAACCTGTGGAAAATCATGGATGTCGCCGAGAACATCGTCCGCCCAATCATGCCGAAACCTGTAAGAATAGGCAAAGTCAGTCTGACCATGGGCTACGCCGGAGTCTACTCGAGTTTTTTGCTCCACGCCGACAAAGCCGCGGAGCAGTTCGGCGTCGATGCCCGCGATATTCTCGTCGAACTCGGCAAGCGCAAAGTCGTCGGCGGACAAGAGGACATGATCACAGAGGTGGCGATGATGCTGGCGGAAAAGCAAAAGCAACCTCCGACAGCTTAAGGCACGTCGGCAGGAATTCTATCTCCACCAACACACCAGGGAACAAACTTAAGGAGGAAAATTAACCATGCCGGATTTTCGTTCTCGCGACGTGATGACTAGGCGATTTCGCACCCATTATACCGAGTGCGGTGACAACGGGCCTGCGCTCGTGTTGTGCGACGGTGGCGGGCCGGGCTCTTCCGGCGAAGCTGGCTTTGCGCAGTTGATGCCGGCTCTGGCAACAAAGTTTCAGGTCTACGCTCTCGACAGTGTCGGCGGCTTCGGCGAAACGGACCCCTATTATCCGGCCAGCGAAGGAGTGCAAAGCCGCGTCGATCAGCTCGAAGCCTTTATGGATGTGCTCTGTATACACAAAGCTGTGGTGGGGGGAAACTCTCAAGGCGCCTGGGTTGCGGCGAAGTACGCGCTGCAGTATCCCGATCGGGTCGACAAGCTCGTGCTGGTAGCGAGCAATACCATCTCCGCAGCGATGGGACTGGAAAGCCCCGTAACCGAGGGCATGAAAGCGATCCGTGCTTATAACGGCAGCGAAGAGTCCATGCGCGCGTTCTTGAAAACCATCGTTTGGAACAAAAACCTAATCACCGATGACTTGGTTAAGCTGCGCAACGACTGCGCCAACCGTCCCGGCGCGGAAGCGGCCAGAAAGATTTTTCAGGAGGGCCAGCAAAGACTGACCAAGGATCCTAATCTGCGCCTAAAGTTCGACATGCGTCACACCCTGCCCAAGCTTACTATTCCGGCCATTTGCGTTTGGGGCGAGGATGACGGCTTCGCCCCGGTGGCGCTCGGCAAACAGTTGGAAACAATGTTGCCCAACATCAAGTTTCACTATGTTTCCAATGCCGGCCACCAAGTGCAGAACGATCAGCCGCAACTAGTTGCCAAGCTGATGATGGATTTCCTCGCCGCTACGTAATTCCCCCGTTCATCCCGCCCGAAAATCTCCCCTTCCCCTCCCTTCGACTTCGCTGCTTTTCCAAAGAGGGGTTAGAGATCCCACGGAGAAAATTTCCCCTTTGAAAAAGGCGGACGAAAGGGGGATTTGAGTTCGGCTTCAACTGTTGGGACACTAGGTCGGTTACCCAGCGTCTCACCAATAACGTCTTCTATAAGTATCGATGAGGACCTCGTCCTGACTATCGTCGAGAAATTCAAGCAAGGTTCGATTGAACTCTTCGGCGCGTTCAAATTGCGGCCAATGCCCCGACTTGTCGACAAGGACGAATCTTGAACCGGGCACGCTCTGATGCACTTTATCGGCCACCGGCCAAGGACAAGTGGGATTATGGGTGGTCCAGAAAAAAAGGATCGGCGCCTGGAGTTTGGGAATCTTTTCGATGAGGTTATAAACGCTGCGATCCCGAGTGTGTAAAACGTATTGCATCGCTGGATCACTGTAGATTTTCAGCCGGATGTCGACCAACTCATCCGGCAAAATTTTGGGATCGTGAAATAGCCATTCCATGCGCTTGCGGATGGTCTCCTTCGTCGGTGTCCCGGTCGCGTCGCGGGTCAATTCTTGAAGTCGGCTTTGACCGGATACGTAACCATGCTCGCTGGACGGAATGCCGCCGACGATCAGACCTAGCTTGTCGACACGCCCGGGATGTTCATAGGCGGTCAAAACGCTAATTTGCCCTCCCTGGGATTCTCCGACCAGGTGCGCTTTCTTGATCTGCGCCGCATCCATGAAATCCAGTAAATGTTTTGAGAAAGCATCAAGATTGTAGTCGATCTTCGGTTTGTCCGTGTATCCATGCCCAAGATAGTCGATGGCGAGCACGCGAAACTTTGCCGACAGCGGGATAAGGTTTCTTACCCAGGTCTCGGCGTGGCCGCCACCACCATGTAGTAAGATTACCGGTTTGCCTTCGCCTTTTTCGAAGCAGCGAGTACGAATGCCCCCAGCGTCGTAGTACCGTTCGTATTGCGCGAAGGTTTCTAGTTCTTTCGATGCCATTTTCCAACTCCTTTCGTGAACCAAAACAATTGCTTTTCTCTGCCGTAACTTGATTAGCCCTGATGAATGCCGAATTGGTATCCCGATTTTCGCACCACAAGAGCGAGGATAACAGCGACCCCGACCAGAATGCTTCCCACTACCGACGCGGCGGAATAATCCTCCGCCATAAGGTATCCAAGTTGCATAATGGAAAGCGGTTCAGTGTCGCTGGTTGTGAGTAACACAATGCTGCCCACCTGTCGGCTCACCGCCCCGAATACCATAACTGCGACAGCCGCCATGGTTGGCAGCATCAACGGCACCAGAATATGTCTCATGGTGTAACCCAACGAGCCGCCGTTGACTCTGCCGGCCTCTTCCAAATCGGCGCCCAGTTGGAGAAAGCTGCTCTTCAACATCTGCACCGAAAATGTCATTACCGTAAGCGCGAGAATCAGCACCAATAACGTGCGCCTGGTCGTCGGGATTATCGACCAGGGAGCCGGCGTACACGTAATGCAAAAGCAAGTCGTCGCCGAGATCCTCGGCATCAAGCCCGAGCGTATCACTGTCGAAGTGCCAGACACGAATCATGCGCCGTTTCATGACGGCATCAAAGGACAGGGCGCGACCCATGTCACCGGCCAGGCGGCGTCACGCGCCACCCACGCGCTGATCGAATCGATGAAAGCGCGCGCGGCATTCATTGGCAAGCGGACCCGGCTGGAATCGACTGGCGCGATGGGCGAGTGTGGCTGCGGGACGGGAAAAAGAGCCTGGACTTGAAGCAATTCGCCTCCCTCGCCCCCAGGAGACCCCGGGCGTGGCTTTGCTTATTACGATGGACGGATCCGGCCGCGCGAGCATATCTTTCAATCCGTGATCGCCGACGTGGAGGTCGACAAGGAGAGCGGTCAAGTTCAAGTCAGGCGGCTGACCACCTTCCATGATGTCTCGGTCGTGATCAATTCGTTGACCCATCAGGGCCAAATCGAAGGCGGCATGCTGCAGGGTTTGGGCATGGCCGTTTGCGAAGAGATGCTCGTCGAAGACGGTCGCGTAACCACGCTCAGCCTGGGCGATTACAAGATCCCTACAATGCGCGATTTACCGGCGCACAAGACCACACTGGTCAGCGGCGCGACCCAGGGACGGCCCCTTCAACGCCAAGCCGGCCGCGGAGCATGCGATCACGCCGATCCCGCCGGCCATCGGCAACGCGGTCTTCAATGCCACCGGCGTGCGCCTGACGAGTCTGCCGCTTTCGGCGGAAAAAGTTTATGACGCGATGCGTGAGAAACAACAAGGATCCAACGGTAGATGAGATTGTCTTTTTTCCAAATTCTTCTAGTCATCGGCGATTTCCCACTGACCCAATGAGAGTACGCGATTGCGCCCGCAGAGCGCCAGGATGTTGGCTGGTAAAGGGGTTGCAAAAGAGGTAAAGAAATCGCGCCCATTATTACCGGCAAAGCGAAATAAGCCTACCATGCGCTACGCAGCTTTTCCCCGCAACCGTTTTACCAGCGCTTCGTAAGAGGAGCTGGAGATCACTCGATCGAACTGCGACCGGTAATTGTTGACGATACTGATGTTCTCCACGATGGCATCGTAGACTTTCCATTGACCATTCACTTGCCGCAACTTGTAAACCACGGCGATCTCCTCACCCTTGGGCTGAATGATCGTTGATTCAACCTGCGCAAATTCGTTATCCACGACCTCGCGGCCAAAGCGCACTTGTTCGCCGCCATAGAGACCGATCTTGTCCGAGTAGACTCTTTGCAAGAATTCTCGGAACAGTTTGACGAACTCCTCCTGCTCTGCCGGGGTCCTTTGCCGCCAATGGTAACCAAGCGCTCGCTTGGCCATCTCCTCGTAATCAAAAATTGCATCGAGCGCCTCTGTCAAGCGATCCACTCGTTCCTTCTTTTTATCCGGGGAACTTAGTTTGGGGTCTTTCAGAATTTGAATCGCTCTATCGACAGTCGTGCGCACGAGATCCAGCGGCGCGCCTGCTTGAGCGCGTGTCAGAGAGGCAAGAGACAACATAAAAGTGAAAATGCAAATCTCAAACTGTCGCATCTTCCGATTCATTGGACTCATACTTTTGGAGATAAAGTCAGTGGGAAAAGCGAATATAAAAACCAGTCGGAAGCGTTCCTGGCTGATTTGATCCACCGCTTCTTCGATCCGGTAATACTCAGTTTAGATCTCAAAGTCAACATCCAAGACGCAAAGCGCGTTCCGCAGCTTCTCATGCAAAATTCAGGCAGCAGAAACAATCAAAAACAACGCTAGCATTTTATATTTTGGATGAAACCGCCCGCCAACTGTGGCGAGATCGATTCCGGATCCGAAGCCGAATCGTGGTGGCGAGTGCCAACTGGCTGCCACGTGGTAACCCGTAGCACCACGATGTTGGTACGTTGGATTCGATTGAGCCTCCTACTTTCCGCATTTTCCTTCCCGTTCAACGATTTGCAACGCGACGGAGCGTCGCTCGCCAGCGCATTAAAGGCGCTAAACCGGGAGATTATTCTACGAGCGTCAGACCGGGAAGTGAACGCCCCAGAAGAGACGTACCTCGAGGTCGTCCGCCATGTTGCTGCCGTGCGTCCCACGCCCCGTCGATGGATCAATGTGCGTGCCGTGATCTGACACGAATGCAATCGCATATGACGTGGTTGCCCACCGGTCGCGCGCCGCGCGAGCAACGCGATCGAAGTTGCGTACGTGGTTGGCCATCGCGCGCAGAGCCTCTGGACTCCGTGGTACCGTGGCGTGCATCTTGTCATCGTACTCCTGCTGGTACGCCAGAATGAAGTCATGCTGGTCCGCTGCGACGAGATTGAGCGTCCGCTCAACAACCTCCTCGTCGTAGGTCTCGGTGAAGTAGTCAATCCTCCGATTCCGGAAGATCAGATCGATTGAGGAGTTCTCCACGGCCACGATTGCGACACGGCGGCCGGCCCGCGAGAGCGCGTCGAAGAGGGTGTCGCAGGTCAGCGTCGGCCTTTCGGATTTGCGGATGCCATGGGTGTCCGGAGGGGCGCCCGTGAACATCGATGCGAAGCAGACGGGTGTGACCGAGGGCATCACGGCGCATGCTTCAACCGATGTTGGTGCGTGGCGCGCGACCGGCTCAAAGGCCTTAGCGTTTGAGCGGACCAGGTGCGCACCGATCGCGTCGGCTGCGAACACGAGTGCCTTCGTCACGGTTCGACGCGCCGCGAACGCAGCGACCTCGCTGAATGGGGGCGCGACGCAATCGGCCGGTCTGGGAATCCCGAAGAGGTCACATACAGTGCTCGTCACCGACGCCACGTCAAGCATGCCTCGCATCATCTCGGATTCCGGCGGACGGAGCAAGGGGTCCCCGCACCCGGGTCGACGTCGCCCGTCGCTCCGAAGCGCGCTAACCCATTCACACGAGGCATGCCGGGCGCCTGTGGCAAGCTAACGTGGAATATACATCTTGCTACAGCCGACGATCAGGCTACCTTGTGAGACCAGGCGACCACGCTGTTACCCCAATGGAGGGGCCGATGTCCAGCCTTGTCCGCAGTTCGGTGCCGAAGTTGACATAAGACCCCATGTCGGATACGCCTGCCCAAAAATGCAGCTGTGAGGTTGGTTCGCTCTTTGCGGCGGCGCGTTTCGGCTCTTAAGGTCGGGTTGGCGGGCGATCGTCGGCGGAATTTTTAAATTCTCGGTGACGGACCTTCAAAAGCAAATTCCTATCAGTAATTTCTATAAGTTTGAATCGTCTAATCGAAAGGTTGGTATGAGAGCGCGATTGTTAACAATCACGGGACTGGTGATATTATCTTTACTCAGCGCGAATTCCGAGGCGGATCAACCGTCAAGCAAAGCTTCAAACGTAGTTCCGGTTTATCAACCCAAGCATTATCCTTTTGACGGGGGCGAGAGATTGGTTTATCACGCCAGTTGGAATGGGCTGTTCTCCGTGGCAACCGCCACGGTTCATACAACGTCGGAATGGGTCGATGGCCAAAAATTTTACAACGTTCGCGTCGAAGCGAGTTCATCAAAGCTCTTGGACTTCATCTGGAAAATGCGGGACAAGATCACATCAAAAATAAATGCAAATGGCCTTACGCCGACGCATTTCACGTTCAGCCAAAGAGAAAATCGCAAAGTCATTGATACCGTCGCGAGTTTTGACCGGACGACGAAAACATGGTCGGTGCATCGAGATGAGCGAGAGAAGGTTAAACGCTATCAGTTCGATGAACCGAACAATACGCTCGACGTGATCACGGCCGTTTACCTTGCCAGAAGCCTAGACTTCAAAGTGGGCGACCATCTTTATTTTCATATCTTCGGCGGAAAGTACCGCTATCTGTTGGATTTACAAGTGGAATGTAAGGAAACTATCCGACTCAAGTCCGGCAATATCGAAGCGTTTAAGTTCGTTCCGAGGATTGAGGATGTTCTGCAAGAGGGATACGCAACAAGATTGAATGAAGCGGCGGTTTGGATATCCGCCGATGAGCGTCGCCTGCCGGTCATGCTCAAAGGTAAGATTATTTTCGGCAGCGTCTACATTGAAATCTCGGATGATAGCGCTCCGATCTAGACATTTTCGGAAAAGAACTCCCGATCTTCATAACTCTGCCCGTTTCAACACTATTCCCGCCCTTCGCGCTATTAAAATGAACCCGGTCCTAAAGAAAAAATTCGCGGTCTTCCCTGTCCTGGATTGGATGACAGAATATCTACTGGGCACCTCGTGTTTCAGCCCACACGCTGTACTTTTCCCCTTTTAGCTCGCCGGTATCTCTGGTTGCCGTGAATCATAGCGAACCCAACGACTAAATGCGCTGATTTCTTTGTCAAAGATAAATTTGAGCACGAGTCGCGTATAGGACTGGTAGGCAAATAAGGTCCGGTAAAATTCAGGAGCCATGCGGTAAAGCTGCGGCAGTCTGCTCCACGCGACCATGGGAAAGTCATGATGCTCATTATGAAATCCCATATTGAACATCACCCAATTGAGCGGGCCATAATACGAATAGGTCTCTTGCTGTTTGCCCATAACATCATAGTGCTCTTGAATCCAGCGGCCGCCTAACGGATGCAACCCCAAAGCAAAGAATGTCGAGAGGAGCAAATACATCAGTCCACCCCACCCTACATACAACCAGAGCCAGTAACTCACCCCTAACTGCAAGGCGATATTGGTAACCGCCCACGGGTCGACAAACGATTGGCCCGGAACCTTTAGTGGCCGCAAGGCCTGCGAAACAGACAACAAAGCGAGCCACAGCGACTTCCGCAGAGGACCATGACCAATCAGCCGGCCTTCAAATTGGCTCACCACGTCCGGATCCATCGTTATTTTATTTAGGTGTTGGTGATGCAAAAGATGATACTTTCTGAAACTCATAGCGCTGGGGACAATTAAGGCAAAATCACAACTGAGGCCGGCAAGCTTGTTTAACACTGGTATTGCGAAAATTAAGTTGTGCGTTGCCTCATGCATTAACACATACAACCCATGATTGAGAACCGCGCCAGCAAGATAAGCCACAGGCAAAATCACGTACCACGGCTGATCGCAAAGCAGCCAGGCCACTGTCCATTGCAGAGCGACCAGCCCGACAATGAGGAGGGCTGACAGAGGATAGGGGCCAAACAATACCTTCACCTCGGGATAATGTTTAATGATATCTTTACGGCGTTGGGTGTGAACCTGCTCAGACTGCCCGTTGATAGTGAAGGAATCCATAGGAATAGGAATTTTATACCCCTTTTTTCTAAGCGGAGATATAGCGCCGGTGCGCCGAGCCCGTCAAGCACAGCCGAGAACGCTATAGAAAAGGTTAAAAAGTAGCGTATTTTATCGAGGATCTTCAGGCAGGTAAACGGAACGCTTCATGATCGGCGTTCTTTAACCTCTTTTAGCTTGAGTCCCGGCTGCACAAAATCAGGGAAAATCGGGCGGACATCTTGCGCGCCGGTTCCTTGCGGTGAAAGCCGGCACCACTGATCGGGATAGCGCCGCACCATGTCTTCCAAACGACGAGTAAACAGGGCCAGATTTGTAGCAACGTCCTCCTGCAGGTCTCCTGTTCTGACGAGATCGATTTCAGGGCTGACACGAAGGGTCAGACGATCCTCAGCGTCCCGCGTGACACACATAGGAACAACTGCCGCGCCGGCGCGTAAAGCCAGGGTCACAGGACCACGGCGAACATAGACAGCGGAACCCAAAAACTCTGTGTTTACCTTCCCGGATTTAAACACATCCGGGAGGACAACAACCGCTTCGTTCCGCCTTAATGCGCCAAGGATTTGTCGAGCCGCCTGCCTGCGCGGCTTAGCCGATATCGTTTTAACTCCAGCCTTCGCTCTGTAGCTGTCCAGTAAACGGGCCAATCTTTGGTCTGGCGGGTGCTTGACTACAATGCTGAAGGGGTGTCCCGCCGCGGCAAGACGGGGAGCAATCATAGTAAAATTTCCTAAATGAGCGCCGAGCGCAATCACCCCCTTGCCCTTTTCCAAAGCCCGCTGCAAATACTCCTCGCCCTCAACAGCAACGCTGGCACATATTGCGTCCCTGGAGGTATAAAGCGTGGAGGCAGTCTCATAAAGTCCCTGGACAAAATTCCTCCAGGCCAAACGAGCCACAGTCTTTCTCTTCTCCACCGATAAGAATTGGTCGCTCAAAGCCATGGAGACATTCTTTTCCATCAGTTTTCGGTATGGCCATAAAATAGCGAAAGTCAGATGGACGGTCGCCGAGGTCATGAGAACGAGCAGGCGGTGAGGAATTCTCGGAACGAGGAAGATAATTGCCCTCAGCGAATATTCCGCTGCGCGGTACAGTAACCAATCGAGAAATTTCTTGGAGGAAAAACGGTCCTTCATCCCAGCCGGACTATCTGTGAGCCTTTCGACACTTTTGACACATTTGACGATTGTTCGTCAACGGCACGACGCGTGATTTCTAAACAAATGGATCGAATTATCGATGGGGCGAGACATTGTGTGCCTGGTGAGCGCGAGGATATCTGACGCAAATCTTTTATGACCACCGAATGGAATTGGGATGCGTCTGTCTCAATATTTCCAGCGCCGCCCAAAATTGGGGCCTTACTTGGGTCTATCGTTTACCAGGTTTACTTGAACTCGGATTCCGCAGTTGAAGGTGAAGCAAAGAGCAAGGCGCAAGCCTTCCGCAGCGACGCAATAGGCCTGTGCCTCTGAGCCAAGTTGCGAGCAGCGGTGCAGTGAGCGGGGTCCTCAACCGTTGCGAACGGAGTGACGGGTAACAAAAATGACTTTGAAACACTACGGTTCTGTGCGTTCGCTGCTCCAGGCTCACGCCCCGCTCAGCGTAGATCATAACGTTAACTGCGGAATCCGGGTTGAATGAAGATGAAGACGATGTTACAAGGGAAAAATTTAGAGGATGTGGAGGTTGTAATTTCGCTCATCGGCAGGAGCTGTGGGTTGTAATCCCGGTTGCGTCTCAGCGCTTCCCGGCTTCGGTTTCCCCGAGTAAGCTCCTGCCGTGCGTACCACTGCCGAATCCGTAAGAATCGTCCCGGTAAGTGACTCGCGGGACCTGCGCCGGTTCATTCGCGTGCCTTGGTCGGTCTATGCCGACGACCCAACATGGGTCCCGCATTTGTTGCTAGAGCGACGCGAGCAGTTTTCTCCCCGCAACCCATACTTCGCGCACGCGCGCTGCTGTTTTTGGCTTGCCTATCGCGGGACCAGGCCAGTCGGTCGGATCAGCGCCCAGATTGATGAATTACACGAAGAGCGGTATCGGGATGCCACCGGATTTTTCGGCTTCCTCGAGGCCGAGAATGAGGCGGGGACGTTTCACGGACTGTTGAGTACGGCTGAAGTCTGGCTGCGTGACCAGGGCATGTTGCGGATCCGCGGGCCGTTCAACTTTTCCATCAACCAGGAGTGCGGGCTTCTTGTGGACGGTTACGACACGCCCCCAATGATTATGATGGGCCACTCCCGCCCGTACTATGCCGCTCGGCTAACAGCCGAGGGATACCAGGGCGTAAAGGACTTGTTGGCCTATCGTCTCTCCACCCATTTCACTCCCCCCGAGTTCATGAAGGCCGTTTTGAACAAAGCCGCTGGCCATGCGCGGGTCAGGCCGCTGCGCAAATCACAGTTGAATGAGGACCTCGAAATTATCAAGGACATTTTCGAGGATGCCTGGTCCACGAACTGGGGATTCATTCCATTCAGCAAGGACGAGGTTCGGCATCTAGGCTACAATTTGCGACTGCTAGTTGATGACGATGCCGTGCAAATTGCGGAGGTGGACGGGGTGCCGGCCGCGATGATCGTAGCCTTGCCGAACTTAAATGAAGTGATACGAGACCTTCAGGGACGTTTGCTTCCATTTGGCTGGCTCAAGCTCTTGTGGCGGCTGAAAGTGAAATCTCCGAAAACGGCTCGCGTTGTGCTGATGGGAGTGCGCAAACGTTTTCAACGAAGCCCGCTTGGAGCCGCGCTGGCTTTCCTCCTTATCGATGCCGTGCGCGGCTATGGAATCAGGCGCGGAGTTCAGGAAGTTGAGCTGTCCTGGATTCTGGAAGATAACATGCCGATGCGGAATATGCTCACGATGGTCGGAGGCGTCCCGTACAAACGCTACCGTATTTATGAAAAGGCATTCAGATGAGTAGCGGACTGCCGTTGTAAGAAAAAAGAGGCTCAACGAGTTACTCAATTTGTGAATAAAAGAGAACGCAGATGGATGCTTCCAAGACAGCTGACGTACGTGTCAACGATACTTTTTTAGCACCGCTGGAACGACCGGCGCTGCAATGGCTATGCAAACACATGCCTGCCTGGATGACTCCCGACATACTCACTGTGATTGGCTTGATTGGCGGGGTGGTCATGGCGATTGCGTACTGGTTGTGCAACGTGAATAAAAATTTTTTATGGATCGTGGATCTTGGCCTTGTGATCAACTGGTTCGGCGATAGTCTCGATGGCTCTTTGGCACGATACCGCGGAATCGAACGATTCAAGTACGGCTATTTTGTCGATCATACTGTCGATATCACGACGCAAACCATCGTCCTCCTCGGCCTAGGAGTGTCTCCGTTTGTCCACTTCAATTTCGCGCTGCTAGCGCTCGTCGGTTATTTGCACCTTGGGATTTTAACGTATATAGACACCGCCGTATCCGGAGTGTACAAAATTTCTTACGGCAAAATCGGCCCCACAGAAGTTCGCGTGTTCGTCATCGGCCTGAATGCCATATTCTATTTCGCCAGTAATCCGATGATTCATATGGGGAGGGTGAGTATTTTCTCTTTTGATGCTATCGTGTTGTGTGTTGCCATAGTCTTTTTTCTCCATTTCCTGGGCTTTACCTTGCGGAGGATGATGGAACTTAATGTTCAAGATCCTCCCAAAGGGAACCCCTTGCAGTCGCAATCTTATCAAGCTGGCATCTCAAGAGAAAGAAGTAGTGTGACATGAGCGTTTCTAAGATGGGAGTGGCAGGTATCACAAGGGCCGTTCTTTTGACCGCGAATACGGCCCCTACCAAGGCAACGTATGATGCTGTGTACGGCGGGGAACCCCTGTTGACCCGCGCTCTGGTTGCTCTGTCGAAGGCAGGGATACGGTCCGTATGGATAATTTGTCATGAGGGAGACCGTGAAAAGATTGCTGCGCTAATCGGGAAGGCACGAACCCGCCTTGCGCTGGATTATGATATTTGTCCGATCCGTACCGGTGAGACACTTTCTGAGGTCGTGTCCCGTATCGTCGAACAGTGGGATACGTCTTTTTTGCTGTTCGAAACCAATAAAGTTGTCCATCCTACATTTTTTGCGCAGATGGCCCAATTTGCCGCATCACCAAAGCCGGTGCTCGTTGTCTATAAACATGTATGGTTGAATGGAGGGAAGGTCGCTTTCGAGAGTGCATTCCCGGACAAATTCAAAGTGATATTTGCCCACCCGGAGTCCTTTACCAAGATTGCGCTCGATAACAGCGTTTTCCAGAGCAACACCTTCGATGTCGGACCTACTCATCCGGTAGAAGTCTCTCCCACCCTCTCCAATGGCATCTTCAGTACCGATGTGGTTGTTTGTCATCGCGTTCATTTGCAACGCCTTTCATGCAGCAATGTTGCTGATCTGATCCACCACTGGCACAAGCAGCAACTCCTCAGGCTGGGGTTCGTCGAAAATGCTTGGTGGCTGCCGGTTACTGGAAGAGAATCGCAAGAGGATCGGACTGAATTTTTTTGGCGTATTGCCTTCAAAGAAATTAGTGGGGAATTTTCCAAACTGGTCAACTCCCACCTCTCCAAACCCTTGACGTTCTTGTTTGTGCGTTTTGGCTTCAGCCCAAACGCCATTAGCATCCTGGAACTCAGCTTATTCCTCGTCTCCTCTGCTTTTCTGCTCATACCGCAGTACTGGGCAATGTTGGTGTTTGCCGTTGTGTGGCAGTTTTCTGCCGGGGTGTTAGACCGGTGTGATGGTGAGGTCGCACGCATCCGCAATTATGAATCGGAAGCCGGAGCACGGTTCGATATGCTCATTGACGACCTCCGCTTTGCGCTTCCGTTTGTATTTTTGACCATCGCGTGTTATCGCGAATCGCATCGCGATCTGGGGTATCTTGTCGTCGCGGTGGCAACGGCCGCGTGGTATAGCACTGCCGTCGTTTATCACAATCGCTTTTTGCGGCGAGCCGGATACGTGAGCGTCCAAACTATGGGCGTCGACTTTTTAAAAACGCAGGCGGAGACCCGTTGGTTCGCTGTGTTTCGGAGAATTCAGCCGTTTACGAAAGGCGACATTCGTACGTTTTATATCTTTCTGGCAACCTTCCTGGGCAACAAATCGGTCCTCTTCTGGATGCTGGTTGCCTATGCGTGGCCGTTGGGCGCGTCGTATTTTTTTACCGTTATAAAATTTCGTCAGCCGTCCGCCAGCGCGCCAGCCAGCATCGCCTGAAGCGGCTCTTGTCTGACCGCGACCGTACACACTATGGCCTTGCTAGACAGACATCGTAGACTGGCACGCCTTCTCCCGCTTGTGGGCAACGTCCCTCCACCGGGCACACGTGCACAGCCTGAGTGTGTTGTGCTAGGCGTACGGAAGGGTGTCCCCCCGAGTCCAAAACCGCCGGTCCGTATCTTTGTCGGTACCGAACCCGCCCAGTATCGCGCCGAGCGGGTCTTCTTCTGGTCGATCGA
>CAVTUQ010000014.1:0-185952 GCA_963737905.1 uncultured delta proteobacterium
TTTCCACCGGGCAGCAAGTCGGCGACGATTTGAGAACGAACATCACCGCGTCGGCGATGTCCTCCGGCCGTATCATCTTGAAGCGATCTAAATGCTTGACAGGCGGAATCATAGGCGTGTCGACGAAACCCGGCAGGATCACGGCCACTTTGATGTTATGCTCCCTAACTTCTTCGTAAAGTGACTGCGTGAACCCGATGAGACCGAACTTCGAAGCTGAATAAGCGGCGCCATTCGCCTCGCCGGTCTTGCCTGAGACCGAGGCGATATTGATCACCGCGCCGTCGGCTTTTTTGATCATGGCCGGTACAAGATACTTCGCGAGCAGTATCGGCGCGCGCAGATTGACCCGAAGCGTCTGATCCAGATCCTCTACTTTCGTCCGTACCACCGGCGCGCGTTTGCCCCAACCCGCGTTATTGATCAGGATATCGACGGAACCGTAGGCTCGCTGGCCTTCTGCGGCGAGCCTTTCTATATCTTCATCGCGAGTGAGATCCGCCGATACGATAGCGGCAATTCCACCGCTTTGTTGGATTTCCTCTTGGACCTTTTCGAGCTGGGCGGTTGTGCGGGCCGTCAAAACTATGCGGCAACCCGAACGCCCGAGCAAAAGCGCGACCGCGCTGCCGATGCCCCTGCCCGCGCCGGTGACAAGCGCGACTTTGCCTTCGAGGCTTTTCATGGGCTCGAACAAATAAAGGTGAAAATCAGTGCACGGTCGGTGTCTCTTTTTGTGGCGGCGGTTGCGCCACAGACGAGCCGTGATGGTGGATCATGCGCCAGCCGTCGGCGCCCTTGCGAAAAATATTCGTCGTCAAAATCGTTGCGGCAACGTTCTGCCCTTCAAGCGAACTGTTGAGGTTTTCGTAGAGCGTAACCCAAGCAAGCTCGCCGTGCACTTCGACGCTCAAATCGGTCAGCATGAATTGAATCTGGGGCGTGTTCTCGAAAATTTGCCGCCAGCTCTCGATCACCGGCTTCCAGCCGCGCAAGATGCGCCAACCGGGATGGCCGCACTGGATCTCGGAGTCGTTGGCCCACACCAATTCCATCTGCTTGATGTTGAGACTTTCAAAGGCGCGGTAGAAGCTTTCGTTCGCCTGGGCAACGTCTTTTTCTTCAGGAGTCATGGTATTAATGGTGCGGCTTGGGCGTCACGAATACGAGAGTCACCAGTTTCTGCTGGCTACGATTCGCGACCCCGTGATTCTGCCCGGCGGGCGCGAGCACGATCTCCCCGGGACCCAGCTCCCGCTCCTCATCACCCACCATAAACACGCCCTTGCCTTCGATCACGTAATAAACCTTGTCCTGCCCGCCGTGGGTGTGCGGGCTCTGTTCCTGGCCGGGTTCGAAGCAGTAGGTGTCGCAGAAAAATCTATCGGTCTCAAAGACCCCGTTCTTTTTCATCTTCTCGTCTGAAAACTTCATGGCGTCTGAAAGCTTTTTGAAGTTGCTCATTTCTGACTCCTGTTCATCCGCTGTGAGGCGATACTACCACAGGGCCGCCTGCATGCAAAAGCCGGGAGATTTTGTTATTTGTCAATGATGGATTCGGTCTTGATCCGCTACCACGAGATCGCGCTCAAGAAGGGCAACCGCCCCTACTTCACCGAATTACTCAAGCGCAACATCCTCGCCTCGGTCAAGGACCTGGGCGCTAAGGAAATTCGCAGTCTGCCCGCTCGGTTGTTGCTGACATTTAAGAACCCAGTCGACTCCGATGTCGCCATCCAACGCATCGGTACGGTATTTGGTGTCGCTAACTTTTCCCTGGTGCAGCGTACTGAACGTGACATGAACGAACTGCGCAGCGCCATTCTGGCAGGACTGAACGGCGCACAATTCGCTTCTTTTCGTATCGACACTCAACGCGGCGATAAGACCTTTCCCATCCATTCACCGGAAATCAACCGCCAACTTGGCGCGGCCGTCAAAGAACAGTCGGGCGCCCGCGTGGATCTGACGAATCCTGAGTTTACAGTCTTCGTCGAGATCCTTCCCAAAGAAGCATTTTTCGGTTTCAACAAGATTCCCGGCGCGGGCGGTCTTCCTGTAGGTGGCAGCGGACGGGTGGCATCACTGATCTCCGGCGGATTTGACTCACCCGTCGCCTCTTATCGCATGATGCAGCGCGGTTGCCGATTGATCTTCGTGCACTTTCATAGCGCCCCCTATCAGGACAAAACTTCGCAGGACAAAGTGCGGGAGCTCGTAACGCTACTCACCCGCCATCAATTTCAATCTCGCCTTTACCTGGTTCCGTTTGGCGAGATCCAGCGCCAGATCGTCGCCGCGGTGGCGCGACCGCTTCGCGTCGTGCTGTACCGGCGCATGATGTTGCGCATCGCCGAAGCCATCGCGCGCAAGGAAAAAGCCAAGGCGCTCGTTACGGGCGAAAGCCTCGGCCAGGTCGCCTCACAAACCCTGGACAACATGGCGGTAATTCAACAGGCGACACGGCTGCCGATTTTGCGGCCCCTCGTCGGCATGGACAAGCAGGAAATCATCGATCAAGCGCGCCGGATTGGAACCTTCGATATCTCCTCGATTCCGGATCAAGACTGCTGCCAGCTCTTCGTGCCCAAGCATCCGGCGACCAAGGCGCGCTTCGCCGACATCGAACAAGACGAGTCAAAGTTCGCTGTAAACGAGCTGGTGCGCTACGGAGTCGAAAGCGCAATCGCGGAGGAATTCACTTTCCCGCCTCAGACGGCTTGAACGTTTCGAACGATTGGAACCAAGCGGCTAGCCGCTAAACATAATGCTGGATTCGCTGCAAGCTCGCAGGGAAGAACAGCTCTTCTATCTCAAGCTTTTTCTTGATCATCCCCTGTTCGTGCTCGTAGCGCACCGCCGCTTCCAGAGCTTTGCGGTTGTCGTCCAGATTGTAGGGCCACGGATCGTCACCGAAAATCTCCCGTTGCTCACGCATTAGATCTTGAACCCAGACCAGGGCGAAACTGCGCGGGTCTCTCATGCGCTCGTAACAAACTTCCTTGGCTCGCTGAAAGGCCTGGACCAAACTGACGGCCGCCCAAGGATCGCTGTCGAGGATCTGATTCTTGATCACGACCGTGTGCATGATCGGGAAAATTCCGCTTTTCTTGTAGTAGTCGATCTCGGCGGCTTTCGGGTCGGGAAACAGCAAAGCCACTTTCGCAGAACCTTTCCTGACGGATGGCAATACTTCGGGATAAAGCGCCGCCTCCAGCTCGCCATCGAGCAGCATCTGATCGACATTTTTGCCGTCCGGCACACGATGGACCCTCATCCACCCGGCCGGCTCGAACGGCACGTCTTCCTCTTCTTGGCACCACCATTCGATGCTTTTCAGGTCGACACCGTAATGGTCTTGTAGTATGCCGCGCATCCACAGCCCCGCTGAATTTTGCAACGTATCCAAAGCTATCCTCTTTCCATTAAGATCGGCTGGCTTTTCGATACCGCAACCGTTTCTCTTGACCATATAGGAGTGGCGAAACCTCCGATGGGGAAACACCGGGATAGCGTTATAGTTGCAGCCCTGATCACGGGCGACCAGATAGCCGACCAAAGACAGCTCACAGACATCGAATTCTTCATGGCGGAGCATCCGTCCATGCCGCTCCGGAGAGGGCATCGTTAAAACGTTGAGCTCAACGCCCTGCGGTTGGATATCACCGGTGATCAACGGTCGAAGAAAATCGTAGTCGCCGCAGGCAAGCGTCAGTCTCAGTTTGGACATTTACTCTCCTTGAACGTGTTTGCGGTATTCCTCAGGAGTGTCAATATCGATGGTGACTCCTTCATTTTCCGTTTCGATCTCCAAAGTTTGGGCTTGGTGAGCGTGCACGACTGTTTTGGCACCTTGCTCCATGGGGGCCGATCGTAGTTCAGGAAATAATCGTGTTCGAAAACAATACCGGATGGCCGCGGCGCCCACGAAATCGCGGGACGACGATGAGTTTGCTCGATTCTTCAAATCGGTCGATCATCAATTTAACCAATTGCGGATTAACATACGGATGGTCCACCAGATGAACCAGTATTCCATCGACACCCGCGCCTATGGGTGAGGTCTCCAAGTAGTGTATCGCGGTTTGTAGCGAGGAGAGTTGTCCTTTCTTGTACTCCGGGTTGATGATAATCGTCACCGGCAGATCGTCGATCTTTCGCCGCATATCCTCCGCGTTGTGGCCCAAAACCACGACGATCTTCGCCACCCCGCTCGATTTCAAAGCCGTGACGATACGCTCGATAAAGCGAACTCCGTCGATCGGCAACAGCGCTTTCGGCCGTCCCATCCGGCTCGATTCGCCGGCTGCAAGAACAACGGCAACGATCATTGTTCGCGTAACCCGCGTTTGAAGAGGGCGACCAGCCGGTCGCCCCTACCCGCTCTCTGCTCCATGCTCTTTGCTCCCTGCTCACCTGTAGACTTTGTCGATGAACCCGCTCTTTTCCAGCTCGCGCACGATGCTGTCGTCCACTATTTCATCGACCCGAAGCGTGGCTCCCGGTTTGCGGCTCAGCGCTTCTTTGATTTGTGCCTCGGTACCCTCGCGGGTTACCAGCGGCACCCGGTCGTGTAATTTCACGTTCGCCGTGTAGGAAGCCTCCAGGTACTGGGGATCATTCTGACGGGTATACTTCGCTATGTACTTCTTGGTTTCCTCCTTGCGGGTCTTGAGAAAATGGGTTGCCTCGATCAGTGCCATCGTCAATCGTTTCACCGTTTCTCGATTCGAGGCCAAGAATGCTTTAGTGGTCGTCGAACAAATGTAGGGAAAATCGAAGCGCTTTTGAAAATCCGCCGTGCTGATCAGGATGCGGTGCGGCATGCCCTTGGCCAAGTGAATGGTCCCCGGCGGCGATGGGAATCCGACAATCCTTCCGGTTCGAAACGCCGCCGCTCGCTCCGTGGGGCCGCCCACCTGAATTATTGGCACGTCCCTTACCGGCTCCAAACCTAGTCCTTTGATCAGCACGCGCGCCGCGACGTCCGAGGCGCTGCCCACCCGGCTGATGCCGACGCTTTTGCCTCTTAAGTCTTCCACCGATTTAACCGACTCCTGAACGATCAATTCGTACGGCAACGTATTGATGTAGCAAGCCGTCATGACCAGACTGGCACCGCCCACAGCAGCGCTCGCCACCGCGCCTCCGGAAACATTCGCTATTTGAACATCGCCCGAGACCAAAGTGGAGACGCTCATGGTCGAGCTTTGGATGAAGATGAGTTCGACGTCCAAGCCGTGCTTCCGGTACAACCCTGCATCCAACGCCGTGAACCAAACGGTATTGGAAGCGTCGGCTGAGCTATAGGCAATCTTGATTCGCTCTTGCGCAACGGAATGAGGAGGTTGAATCCAAAACCAGCTGCATAAAAAAACCAACGTTGTCGTAACCGGTAACTTTACTGTCATCATCGAGCCTCCCGATTGCAATGACCCAGCGCCTCATTTGAACGACGCTCTTGAGAACCCTTGAGAACCGATTAAACTCTATCGGAATAAATGAATCAACCGAACGAGCGAATCAACGAGTTTACGTTAACGCTGAGGCGAAGATGCCGGTTAGCTCTCTTTGCGTGGGCGCTATGCTTCGGCCGGCAAGGCCATGCACTCGCCCGCCGGCAACTCCACCCAGACCTGATCGCCACGGCGGACCTGCAGTGTATAGTGTTGGTGCGTCTGCATTACGTTCTTGCCGATTTCCAGCGTGCAGTCCACATATTCACCCAGAAACATGGCCGCGCCGACCTTACCTTCAAGAATGTTTTCAGTGTAAGCTGGCCTTTTCTGATGTAGGACGACGCTTTCGGGACGCACGACTACGACGACATTGGCTCCCTGGCCCAATCCGGCGAGCAATCCGCAAGAAATTTCCCCCGCGTCAGTGCGGACCGTACCCGTTCCATCGGCGCCGGCCTTGCTCACCTGGCCGTTTAATTGGTTGGTTGAACCGATAAAATTCGCAACAAATTTGCTCTTCGGCTGCAAGTAAATGTCTCTGGGCCCGCCTTCCTGAACGATGACTCCGGAGCTCATGACGGCAATGACATTGGACATCGACAACGCTTCAATCTGGTCGTGGGTGACGTATAGAGTCGTGATGCGCAACCGCCGCTGAAGTTCGCGCAACTCTACGCGCATACGCTCGCGCAGCTTGGCGTCGAGATTGCTCAATGGCTCGTCCAGCAAAAGCACCTTAGGCTCGCGCACCAGTGCCCGCGCCAGGGCGAGCCGCTGTTGTTGTCCGCCGGAAAGCTGGGTTGCCATGCGCTCTTCATATCCATTCAGCTCCACTTGTTCGAGTGCGCTGCGGAACTTTCTTGCGAATATCGTCGTCGCTGAAACGCAGTCTTTTCCAACCCGCAGAGGAAAGGCCACATTCTCGAGCACCGTCAAGTGAGGCCAAATCGCGTAACTCTGAAAGACCATGCCGATGGACCTTCGGTACGGGGGCACAAACGTGCCGCGAGCTGATGAGAAAACCGCCGTTTCGGAAACGTTAATCTCTCCCGTATCGGGTCTTTCCAGTCCCGCGATACAACGCAGCGTAGTAGTCTTACCGCACCCCGATGGACCCAGTAACGTGTAGAACCGTCCTTCCTCCACCGTAAAGGACACTTCGTTGACGGCATGAACCAGCGTGCCGCTTGCCGTCTGTAAAGGTTTTTACCAGGCCTTTGACTTCAATCACGGTCTATCCTAATCCCGGCTTGATCCTAACTCTGCAGACCCACACGACCCGATATTTTGTAGAAAACAGCCACTATAGTTAAGAGTGTCAGAATCATCAGGATCCCTATGGCGGCAACCACCGTCACTTGACCCTGCTCAAACATGTTAAACAACAATATCGAAAGGACGCGACTCTCACCCGTGGCTAGAAGAACAGAGGTTGAAAACTCACGGAATGACACAATGCATATATAAATCCAACCAGCGGCAAATCCGGGACGCAGCAGCGGTAAGGTCACGCGCCTGAACGTTTCCCACCATGACGCGCCCGAGGTCGCCGCAGCCTCCTCCAGTTCACTGTGGATCTGCATAATCGACCCCGACGCCGACCGCATGCCATACGGAATATAGCGGGTAACATAGGCGATCAGTAGCACCCAGATAGTCCCGTATATGGGAATCGGGAAAGCGACATAGAACAGAATCAGAGCCATACCGAGCACGATGCCCGGCACAGTAATCGGCACGAACGCGAGGAAGTCGAGAATCCAGGCTCCTGGCAGGCGGCTTTTGTAAACAATCCAGGAGACGATTGACGTAAGCAGCATCGCAGCTGTTGCGCTCAAAAGCGCCAGAATAATGCTGTTCTGCATGGCATCCCAAAATGGCCGAAATCCATGTAGGTAGCGATAGTTGTCCAAACTCAGCTTTTGCAACGCATCCCAGCTAGGCGCGGCAAAGAAAGGCAAGAAAGACGCCCAGAGCAGAACGAGAAAAGGAAGAAGAACGACGAAGACAAAATAGAGCGATAAAAAACCGAATCCGACCCAGCGCCAGGGGCCGAGGTCAAATTGCCGAGGTCTGAAGGCCTTGCCAGTCACCGTTTGAAACTTTTTGCTTTCCCGCGTCGACCGCGTGTACAGCCATACGCCCACGGCGCTCAACAGGAGCAATCCGATGGAGAGCGCTGCTCCGCGCCCGTAATCCGGCGGGTAGTCGTTAAACGCAGTATAAATTTCACTCGTGTAAACGTAGATGCGCGCCGGTATACCTATTAGAGCGGGAGTTTCAAAGGATTCGAGAGTCCGCACGAACAGAATCAGTAATACCGAACCGCATGTAGGCATGAGCAGGCGCAAGGTTACACGCCGCAATGTCTGCCAGGTATTGCCCCCCGACATCATGGCCGACTCTTCCAGCGACGGGTCCATCGACTTGAACGCCGCCACCATCATGAGAAAAGCCAATGGCACCTGACCCACGGAATGCACCCAGATCATCCCGGGGAGAGAGAAGACGTTAAATGGCGGCGATTTTAAACCGAATAAGCTCATCAGCCAAACGTTAAGGTAGCCGAATTTGGGGCTCAATAGGAAAATCCACGCAATGGCTTCCAAGACACCCGGCAGGATCAACGGAACCACCGCGATAGGAACAAAGATCTTCCGAAGCGGCGTATTGGTCCGCTCTGTGAGCCAGGCGAGAACCGCTCCGAAGAAAAATCCTAGAGCCGCCGATCCAGATGCGAATATGAGGGAGTTCATGAAAGTAGAGTAAGTGTACTGGCTGGCATAGGCCGTTTGATAATTCTTGAGGGTGCTAACAAACTCGCGGGGCGCGACCTCTGCCTGAAAGCTCCCGACGACCAGCATCAGTAGCGGGAGAATCGTCAGATAGACAAGGACCCCGGCTCCTACCAAAGGCACTAAAAGCGCGGGGTCACGCAATTGTGGAAAACTTAGTCGAGCGCTTCTGGGAACGGCAACCGTCGACATAGGTTACTCCTGTCGTCTGCGCGTAAATTCAGCGCAGTGGAAAATCTCCATCCTAATCCGAGTCGTCGTGGTGAATTTTGCCTCGCATTGTCAATCCGGCATGGCACGGCCTTTGAGCGCCCGCAGAGTTGATATCAACTCAGACACACGAATCAAGAAGCGATGCGGTCTTCATCAGGTCTAGCGCAGGTTGAAAACTTCCTTCCAGACCTTTTCATATTTTTTCCAATCCTTGATCTCCTCCGTGCCGATGGGGTAGATTTTCGCGGGCCGGATTTTGTCCGTAGGTTCGACCTTGGGATGGGCCGGGTTCCGGCCACCCTCCGCGTAGACCTTCTGCCCCTCCTCGCTTGCCGCCCAAAGCGCGAAAAGCCACGCCGTATTCGGATGCGGGGCCCCCTTTGCGAGCGCGGTCGCGTTAATCGTCGCAATCCCTTCGGTCAGCATATACCCCACGGGTGCGCCCTTTTTTATGCGCGACGGGTAATGATGCGAATAGCATGTGATACAGGCTGCGGCCTGCCCCGCCACCAGCAGCTCCGCGAGATCGGAATGACCTTTGTGAAACTCAACGTTATTCGCCGCGATCTTCTTAATCAGACTGATCGCTTTTTCGTCGTTATTGAACTTGTGCCGCGCCAGCCCGATCAGCAACTCGACGTCCCGGGGCTCTCCGATCAATTTGCCTTTCCATTTGGGGTCGGCAAAATCGTCAAATTGGGTGGGGTCATCGCTCTTTTTCACCAAGTTTGTGTTCCATGCCCCTGTCATAATAGTCATAGAGCTGGCCAGCCAATAAGAGCCTTTCAAGTTAGCCGGATAGGCGGCTGCTTCCGGCGGAACTTGATCGAGAGTCAGCTTTTGTTCATGAAGCTGCAAAATATTTTCCAGGGATATTTGAAAAACATCGGCGAACACCTTGCCGCCCCGGGCTTCCGTAATGGCGCGCACCGCGAGCTTGTCCGCCGTCGCGTCTACGTGATTTATTTTTATACCGGGAAAACGTTTCTCGAACACGGGAATAATTTTGGCGGCGTTGATTTGCGCCAAAGTTCCGTAAAAATTGAGCGTCCCACCTTCCTTGACAGCTTTCTTATAAACATCGTCGATGGTCTCAGAACGCCCCGAAACTGGTGCTAAAAACGCCGACAATACCAATACACCACTAAAAAGAAAATACTGAAATTGCTTGAATCTCATTGCCTTAAACCTCCCTCAGTAGTTTACCGCGAATCACAGGTCCGCGCCCCAACAGCCGTTGCGCGCGGTGAATCCCCGTGGTCAAACCAGATCATCTTAGTTGAAAAACTTCCTTCCAGACCTTTTCATATTTTTTCCAATCCTTGATCTCCTCCGTACCAATGGGGTAGACCTTCGCGGGACGGATTTTTTCCACAGGGTCGACCTTGGGATGAGTCGGGTTCCGGCCACCCTCCGCGTAGACCTTCTGCCCCTCCTCGCTCGCCGACCAGCGGGCAAAAAGCCACGCCGTATTCGGATGCGGGGCCCCCTTTGCGAGCGCGGTCGCGTTAATCGTCGCAATCCCTTCGGTCAGCATATACCCCACGGGTGCGCCCTTTTTTATGCGCGGCGGGTAATGATGCGCGTAGCAGGTGATACAAGCGGCTGCCTGTCCCGCCACCAGAAGCTCGGCGAGATCCGAGTGACCTTTGTGAAACTCAACGTTATTCGCCGCGATCTTCTTGATCAGACTGATCGCTTTTTCGTCGCTATTGAATTTGTGCCGTGCCAGCCCGATCAGCAGCTCGACGTCCCGGGGTTCTCCGATCAATTTGCCTTTCCATTTGGGGTCGGCCAAATCGTCAAATTGCTTGGGTTCATCGCCTTTTTTGACTAAATTTGTATTCCACGCTGCTGTGATAATAATTAGATCACCCGCCAGCCAATAAGAGCTCTTTAAATTAGCCGGATAGGCGGCGGCTTCCGGCGGAACTTGATCGAGAGTCAGCTTTTGTTCATGAAGCTGCAAAATATTTTCCAGGGACATTTGAAAAACATCGGCGAACACCTTGCCGCCCCGGGCTTCGGTAATGGCGCGCACCGCGAGCTTATCCGCCGTCGCGTCTACGTGATTGACTTTGATTCCGGGAAGCGCTTTTCGAAAACAGGTAAGATCTTGGCCGCGTTGATTTGCGCCAAAGTTCCGTAAAAATTGAGCGTGCCTCCCTCTTTCAAAGCCTTCTTGTGAAGATCATCGAGACTCTCGTTTTGCGCTGCCGCCAAAGCTGGAATTATGACGCTTAGGATCAAAACAAGTAAGCTCAATCTTCTCGCCTTACCTGATATCGATATCATCTTGTCCTCCTTAATTGTTTTATAGGCACTCTATTTTTTCTAACGGTTATTTCTTTCCACCCTTGAGCGCAGTCTGCAGTTTTCCTCTCAATTCCGGGCTCATCCCCAAAAACTCGACCACGAGCTTATGAATTTCCTCACCGATCATCGGATCGATCTCCAGCTTGCCTTTTTCAGCATCAACCAACAGTTCCTTGTCGGCAAACACTTTCGCAAAGGCATTCTCCAATGCCGCCGCCCGGTCCGCGGGTGCGCCCGGGGGTAGAACATATACTTTCCCGAATTCATTTGGCGTACTCGTGCCATATTTAAGCAAGAGATTCTGTTCGCTGGTTTTAGTGATCATCGGAATAGTGGGGACATTGGGAATAATCAAGTCCTTGATCGGTTTTTCTGCCAATTGCGCCAACAGGAGCCATTCGCCGTTCTTGATCTTATCGAAGGAGGTGATTTTCAACGAAGTCCAAGAGTTGAAAAACCCTTCGACCTCCCCGCCTTCGATGGCCATTCGCACGTCCGCCGTCCCCTTATAACCCAAAACGAGCTTGATATTGGCCCCAAGAATATCCCGCGCCAGCACCGCGCGCATGTTCGACGGTGGAGCCGGGAATGCCGCCGAAAACCACCTGCTTCGCCTTCGGTCCGATCAGCTCATCGAATTTTGCGACGCCGGGTTTCCTGGTAACGACCATTACATAGGATTCGCTCACGGGCACCGCGAGATAGCGAAACTTGGCCATATCGTATTGCACCGCAGGATTGGCAAAAAGTTGTTCCAAAATGATTGGGCCTGAGATGTTTCCGACGACGGTACCGTCTTTTGGCGCGGCATTGAAGGTATGGTTCGCGGCGATGATACTGCCGGCGCCCGCCATGTTGTCAACAATGATAGCGGGATTGCCGGGAATATATTTGGATAGATGGCGCGCTATCAATCTCGAATACTGGTCATAGCCACCGCCTGCGGAAAAACCGACTATGATCCGGAGCGTCTTGCCGCGGTAGAAGTCGGCGACCGCTTTCTCATCGAAGCCCGGCTTTGCGGACTCCGCGGCCTGGACGGTAAACCCGGGCGGCGAAAAATCAACGAAAACTATCATTGCTAATAAGACCAGCATCCGCTTCACTTGCATTCTTTTCTCCTCTTACTTCAGTCTCAGTGGGCTGAAATGCGCTTATAGGTTCTCCAGTCTCTTAAGGGTCGCCGCGTAGTCAACTACGGCCTTGTCGATCGGGTAATCAGGCTCATAGCCCAATTGCTCTTTAGACCGGGAAAAATCGCTGGCTAGGCGACTCTCCGGATAGGGCATCGGGTTACCGCGTTTCACAAGCTCGATCCGAGATCCCGGAAAATGCTTTTTAATCGCGCCAAGGATCTCTTCGCCACCCACGAGCTGCCCGTTTCCGATGTGGAAGAGTTGATCTTTGAATTTGTCCTTCAAGACCGCCAAGACCGTCCCTTTGGCGGCATCTCTGCCGTAGAGCACTTCGGTGGGCCCGTAGGGCCAGTCAATCTTTGCTGACTCTCCTCTCAAAGCCGCTCGAATCATCTCTTGGATGGCGATTTCCCGCGTCGCTTTGAGAGCCGTCGGCGATGGCCCGTAAAGCCCGCCGACATAGCGCAGGCAGATAAACTCAAACCCATAACGTTTAGCGTAGGCTCGTCCCATGAATTCACAGCTGGCTTTGGTGGCCGCGTAAACGGAGGGTGGATTCATTGGAATGCTCTCGTCGATCTGCTTGAGCCCCTCTCCGATGGAGCCCAGGTAAACCGTGCCGGAGCTGGGAAAGACCACCCGCGTCACCTCTTCCAAGCGCGCCGCCTCAAAAACATTCACCGATGCCCATGAAATTCAGCCGAACACCGCTGTAGGGCCTACGCTGAACCTCCTCACCCAGAAACGCCGCCAGGTGGATGATGCGATCGCAATCATTGTCCCGAATAGCGGAAATAAGAGCCGGGAGATCCATCATATCTCCACGAATCATCGTGACCTTGCTGGTATCCACACCCACAGCGTTCAGCAGCCGCTCGTTGAGCGCTACATCGAAGATGACTGGCCGTTCGCCGCGCTCGAGTAACATCCCGGTCGCATAGGCGCCCACCAAGCCCGTGCCGCCGGTAATGAGTATTCCCTTTTTGGCCATACGTGCCTCCCCACTTGCGACGTGCCTCTACTATATCAAAAGAATTATCGAGTCAACGTACAAAGGGCAAGAATCCACTTTCGAGTCTTCAGCACTTAGTCCCTTTGAAAGAGCTTTTTCGAGGATTTCTGATGCTTTACTTTGAAATAGGACACGATACCGTTTAAACATAGGCTACATAATACTTTGGTAGGATATTCGTCACGGCCGGGCATGAGCCCCGCTTGACCTTAGAAACAGTGAAATGATAGTTTCCGCGTCTAATCAAGTAGGAGGGTCCGATATGCTACAGAAATTGGTGATCGGCGTTGCTTGTCTGGTTGTTCTTTTTTCTAACTCTCAAGGGGTCGCACAAGAAAAATTGCGGCTGGCGTGGGCCGGTTTTAGCCCAACCAACAGTCCGATATGGGTGATCGAAGACAGAAAACTCCTACAGAAAATGGGCGTCGAGCCCGAAATTATTGCCATCGGCAACAGTCCGACGGTCCTTCAAGCGCTCCTCGCAGGTGAAATCGATGCCTCTAGCATCTCGGTGACGACACTCACAAGTTCACGCCTAGCAGGCGCGGACACAGTGATGATTGTCGGTGTGGTTCCGACATTTGTCGACCACATCGTTTCCGTGTCCACCCTTACGTCCGTAGAGCAACTTAAGGGCAAAACGGGCGGTGTTAACCGCTTGGGAACTACCTCTGACTTGGGACTACGACTAGCGCTAACGAAATTGGGAATTGTGCCTGATAAGGATGTGAAGATCATTCCCACGGGCGGCACCGCAGAGCGATTCGCGGCACTATCGAAGGGAATAACTCAATTCACGATTATACCGGAACCTTTCGTGACGCAGGCGGAAAAACTCGGTTTGCGTAATCTTTATAATATCAGCGATCTGAAAATTCCCTTTTGGTGGAATGGCATTCTCTCCCGCGAGAGCATCGTTAAAGCAAAGCGGCCACTGATGCTGAAACTCGCTCGCGCCATGGTCGAAGCGATACATGTCATCAAAACCGAGAAGGAATATGCCATCAGTCTGTTCAAGAAAAATTTGGGCGTTACCGATCCCGTAGGATTAGAGAGAGCCTACAGAGATTATTCCAACGTTTTTCCGGAAGTCCCCTATCCCACTCCGGATGGCGTCAAGACGATGCTCGATTATATGGCGCGCACGAATCCGAAGGCCGCAACTGCAGACCCCAAAGCGTTTGTCGATCCGAGCTTGATCCGCGAGCTGGATAGCTCCGGCTTCATCAAGCAGCTATACAAAAAATAGTTGTTCAAAGTTCAAGGTTCAAAGGTTCAATGTCCCCTCCCCTACTTTTGAACCTTGAACTTTTGAACCTTTGAACCGTTAATCTACGAGGAGGAACCTAGCAATGGCCGATGAACATCCGAGACTAAAGAAAGGCCTCGGCAGACTCGAGGGCAAAGTGGCGATTGTCACGGGGGCAAACAGCGGCATCGGCCGCGCCACGGCGCGCCTCTTTGCGCGCGAGGGAGCGAAAGTGGTTTGCTGCGATATTCAGGAGACCATCGAGCCGCGAATCGACAAACTCATCGAACAGGATGGCGGACAAGCGGTCTTTGCCAAGATCGACGTAACGAAGCAGGAAGATTGCGACCGGATGGTTGCCACGGCCTTAGAAAAGTTCGGAGGCGTGGACATCCTTTACAACAATGCCGGCGCCGGGATCCGAAAGAAACTCCACGAGCACACAGATGAAGAATGGAACTTCGTGCTCAATGTCAACCTGAACGCGATGTTTCGCGGCGCCCGTGCCGTATTGCCGCATTTTATCAAGAAAGGCAGTGGTAATATTGTCACTACCGCATCGACTTTCGGGCTTTTGGCGTCCGCTGAATATCCCGGTTACTGCGCGACCAAGGCCGCCATCGTCAATCTAACCCGCGAGATGGCGCTGGACTACGGCCCCCACGGTATCCGAGTCAACTGCGTTTGCCCCGGCGCGATTGAAACACCCCGCTTCCGCGGCTTTCCCCCGCGCCGGACCATCGATGAAAACACAACCGAAGAACAGCGCGCGAGGATGGCGAGCAGCAACAAAGCCCTGCTGCGTATGGGCGCTCCCGAAGAAATCGCCTACGGCGTCCTATTTCTAGTTTCGGACGAAGCTTCCTTCGTCACCGGCCACGCCCTCGTGATCGACGGAGGACAAGTTTTAGACGCGTGAAGCCATTTGGATTTTTGATTTTTGGAATGTATCGCTCGCAGGAAACTCACGGGTATAAGAAAGCATTTATTTGTGCGGACTGAGCGCCAGAGCGATCACCTCAGAATGTTCTAATCAGGGGCAGTTCCGGTCTCGCCCGGATTTCCCGACGGTTCGAGAACCTCACCGTCCCGAGGGCAATCGAGCGATAGAAGCATTCGGGAATGACAGATGCTACGAGGTCTGGGCTGGCTCAAGCAGCTCTTTACTTCCTGACGATGTACCAATTGTTCTGAATGTCGTGAGATAGCTCGTGTTTCTCGATGGAACGGAAACCTGCGCGAGCAAGATATTCGCGTGTTTTCTCCTCGCCCCACATCGCGCCCAACCCTTCGCCGCCCTGCGCTAGCGATACGGTCATGCAGTGCATGCAGGAAACGGTATAAAGCGCCGTGCCCAGCGGATGATCGATGTTCTTATGATGCTCGCTCGAACCCTTGATGTCTTGCATGAGGTAGACACCGCCACTTCTCAGGGTTCGATGGATACCTTTTAGAACATTCAGGGGTTTGGCCTGATCATGAATGGCGTCGAAGGTCGTGACCAAATCGAACGCTTCCAGCTCGGCCTTTTCGTGGAAGTCGCTCAGATCTGAGACAATGAACTCGACGTTACGCAATTTCTTCTCGGCCGCTTCTTCCCACGCGGTCAGGGTCGCCTCGCCTGAAAGATCGATTCCAGTGAAACGGCTCTTCGGGTAAAGCTCGGCGAGCCGGTTCATGATACGGCCGCGACCACAACCGACGTCCAGCATCTGCATGCCCGCCACCAGCCGATCAGCCAAACCCGGCACAAGCGGCACGATGTGTGTCTCCAACGATGACAGGACCGATTGGCCGCTGTCTTCCGCCATCACAGCGTGAAAGCGCGGGAACTTTGAGTACGGTACTCCACCGCCCTTCTTGAAGCATTCGACGATTTCGTCTTCAACGCTGCCGAGCAGGCTAATATACTGCGTGAAGACGCCGATATTATCCGCTCCTGCCGCACGCGTGAGAAACGCCGCATGCTCGGGAGGGAGGAGATAGCGTTTCGTATCGGGGTCGACGTCGACTACACGGCCGGTGACCATCGCCCCGAGCCACTCGCGCACGTAACGCTCGTTGAGCCCTGCGCGGCGCGCGATTTCATCGGACGTACCGGGCGGCAATTCCCGCATCGCATCGAATAACCCTACGCGGTGACCGATAGAAACCATTAGGCAAAGAGCGCCGTCGTTGAGCACGCGCAATAAACGACCCGAAAACGCATCGGCTTTCGCGGAATCGAACTCAGGTTTCTTCACCGAATCTGACATAGAACCTCATTGTAAAAGTTTAAAAGAGTGATGCAACCCCAAAGATTAGCTCAATGCGATGCAGCGCGGATCTCATGGCTGATTTGCTGTCTCGCCCGGCGCCGAAGATTTCATGATTGGCAGATACTCTTGAGCAAACACCGAGATGGCCTCGGCCAAATCGGTGGCCGTTCGCTCCAGAATTGCTCGGGCTCGGAGCTTTGTTCCGATTTCCAACTGGATCGCGTCAATTCCGCTCCCCCGACGGCTGCCATAGGTTTGAACGATATAGCCACCCACATATCGCTGTTCGTTGTGGGGTTCCTTTGTCGAGGGCAAAGCCTGGTATCCCATCCGTTCCAATTGGCTGAAGATACTTTTCGGCCCTGTAATCGCTGCCATACCGAAGCGTCGAGTCAGTGATGCGATAGTCTTGCCATTACCGGTTCCCCGGTAGATTGCGTCGGCTTGGGTTCCCTGGCCGTGGATATCAAGCAGCAAACCATACCCCCACTCTGTGCTCACCCGGTCATGCGCCTCCCGCAACGCGTTGTGGTAGCCATCGTAATAGCTTTTTGCCTCCTCTGACTCATAAGCAATCTCGGCGGGTCGGTTAGCATCCAGGTACTTCCGTTCGAAACGGGCGACAATCAAAAACGGTTTTGCGTTGAACCTCTTCTCCAGCCGGACGGCAATTGTCTCCGCCAACTCATCTGTGTTGTTATCCCGTCCGGTTGCAAATTGAATCACTCCAAATCCACGTCGAACTGGCACCCCTGGGATCGACTGACGGCCGCCGTGGGGCGCGGACAATATGATCGGCAACATCCCCGCCCACACCGTCAAAAGCTTTTGACGCTCCGATTGGTTCTGCGCAAAGCTCTCGAAAGACCAGCCAAGAACCGCAACGGAAAAGAAGATGATGTGAAAACTGCACCGTTGCAATGTAATGGCCGACAAGGGCTTCGAAAAAATTGTCTCCTGTAACACAATGGTACCCTTAACTCCTTACGCCTCACCCCTTCCTGCTCACGTGAGGGATCGAGGGGTTTGTTCCCGGCGGCCCCAACCGTTCGATCACGTACCCGTCAGGATAGGTGGGATGCCCCATCTTGGTGCGGAGCCGCGGTTCCTTAACTGGAGGCAGAAAACGCGTGCACGCTGCACGCAGACGTAAAGCGCCGGGCACAAGCCAACGCATAAACCGCGACGGCTGCGGAAAGCCAAAAGCCTCAATGAGCCGGTCGTCAAGCAAGGCATAAATTGCCGACCGCACCACGGGCGCCAGAAAGCGCGGAAACCAACTAGCAAACAATTCACGGGTTGCCGCACCGACTCGCCGATTGGCTTCGGTGAAACGATAGTGTTGTCTCTCGTAGTCTCTATTAAAGCGTTCGAAAACAGCATAGTCCTCGGGAATATCACGGATGTTCATCCTCCGGCCGACTTCGCGCCAAAAGTAACAGTAACCCAACCGCTCCTGCTCGCAGAGCGAACGCCAACCGAAGCGTTCATTCCAACGGATCGGCTCAAAGATAAATGTGGACAACACGTACAGGAAATCTTCATTGGCGATCGTGAAGCGGCCATGCAATTGGTTCAGGCGCCGGAGCGCCCGTTTGCCGCGCTCGCTGTCGTAGCCCCATTCCAACAACTCGCTGACGATTATATCCGTGTCGTCATAACGCTTCTGGGAACGCTTCGAAAACTCCCCCGTCCGGTCAAGCAAGGCCGATATGGTAGGGACACAAAAGGTGCGAAACAGGGCGAATTCCAATGCGCGCGTCGTATCGAAGGGAAAATCGTAGCAGGTGGAGAGAAAGATAATACGCTGATGATCCGGCTCGGGATCCAGCCGTTCAATGGCATGCATAATGGCGTAGCGGGACATGTCAGATCTGATCCGCGGCCGGTTGGACTGAATTTCAACTACATAAAAAGGGGGTTCGCGTTCTCACTTTGCCTCAGGCACTTTCTTGCGCAGCGCATCAAGAAAACCGGGCGGGAAAGGTTCGCTGTTCGAGCTCCATGGCTCGCTTGGCCTTGACCCATGCCTCAGAATATCTTTCCTGCTCGTATAGCGAAAAGGCCCATTCGCGCCAACTGCGGGCGTAATTCGGGTCTATCTCCAAACTCTCTGTAAAGCGGTTGTTCGCGGTGACGAAATGCTGCGCACGGTCGAGCTGTTTATCTGCCGGCAAACGCGCCCCATAGGCTGAATGCACCGCGCCCAGATCCGACAGCAGAGCCACTCTTTGTTTTGGATCGTCGATGAGCTCTCTTGCCGTTTCAAGCTGCTCAATAGCTTCGGCCAATTTTCCCTGCTCGCTCAGCACCGCTCCGAATCCCCAGAAGGCTTGATAGTTTTTCGGGTTAAGCAGCCACGATTCGTTGAATCGCCGTATAGCAACGTCCAACATGCCCTTCCTGACGCTCGCCCACCCCTGCTCCGCCAAGGCGCGGCTCGCAGCCTGACGGTTGCCGAACCTAAAAGTCGCATCTCGAATGAAATCCTCGTCGCTCTTCTTCAGAGTCTCCGGCCGAGTGATTCCAGGCTGGCCAAACATCGGCAATTTTTCGCTTGGATCACTTTGGGCCGCCACAAAACTCACCGGCAAAACCATCCCCAAAGCGACGAGAAACAGTAGACACAGACGGCACTGAGTTCGTTTGTTCTTTAAAGTTGAATTGTGCATGAAACAATTTCTTGCTTTCGAATCGTGTCATAATAGCAGCGTCAAAACGGTTCTGCCATCATTCCCATCGCTAAACTTGACACTTCTCAAAGTTAGGAGTTATTTTGACGGCAAATTGAATCGACTAGGAGAACTCGATGATCGAAGGACTCAAAGACAAAGTGGCCATCGTAACAGGCGGGGGACATGGGATCGGGCGGGCATATTCTTTAGGTTTCGGGGGTGCCGGTGCGAGAGTGGTCGTCGCTGACATCGACGAGCCGGCGGCGGTGAAAGTGGCAAAGGAAGTCAATACGCAGACGGATGCCAAGTCGCTATCGGTAAAAGTCGATGTAGCCAATGAGGTGTCGGCTCAAATGATGGTGCAGACCATCCTGGAGCAATTTGGCCGCATCGACATTCTGGTTAATAACGCGGCGATCTTTGCCACCATTCCCATGAACCGTGGAGGGATCGATACCATCGACCCCGCGGAGTGGGACCGCATGATGGCGGTCAATTTAAAAGGCTTATTTTTTTGCTGCCGCGCCGTGTTGCCGGCTATGCGCAAACAGAGGTCGGGTAAGATCGTCAACATCTCCTCCGGCACCGCCTTGAATGGCAGTGCCGGCCGTATTCATTACGTCACTTCTAAAGCCGGCGTGATTGGTTTTACTCGCTGTCTCGCCCGTGAGGTCGGCGACGATAACATCAATGTCAACGCCATCGCCCCGGGCTCTACCCTGTCGGAAGACAACCCCAGCGAGGATATCATCAAAATGCGCTCGGCAAGAGTTGGCGACCGGGCATTGAAGCGAGTGCAACTACCAAAGGACCTGGTCGGAACCGTGCTTTTCCTCTCTTCGCCGTTGAGCGATTTCATGACCGGCCAAACGGTTGCTGTCGACGGCGGGGTCGCTTTCTTGTAACGAAGGAGTTCAATTCAAGTTCAATGTTCAAAGTGTACGCTTCGCGTAGCTAGAGCCTTCGCTGCGTCCAGGACGTTGAACCTTGAACTTTAAACGTTGAACGTCATTCTTATGATGGCTTACCATCACCGAACCTTATTCGTTGGCGACATCAAAACTCATTTCCTCGAAGCCGGCCAAGGTCCCGAACTAATCTTGCTTCATGGCGGCGAGTATGGCGCGTCCGCAGAAATCACCTGGAAGTACAACATCGGCGCCCTAGCGGAACGATTTCACGTTATCGCGCCGGACATGTTGGGTTGGGGCGGGACGGACAAAATTTACAATTTCTCCGATCCAGCGGGTTATCGAATCAACCATTTAAGGCGACTGTTTGATCTGCTGGGGATTCGCCAGGCGTTTTTTGTCGGCAGCTCAGCCGGAGGCGGCACTATTCTTCGCGCGGCGGTCATGGAACCGCTCCCCCTTCAAATTCAGAGAATGGTCACGATTTGCGGCAATGCAAGCGTTTTCAAGACCAACTCTCAAGCTGATCTCGATAATTATGTTCCATCTCTTGAGAATATGAAGAAAATCGTGGCCCTGCTTTACCACGATTCCAAGTGGCAGGCGGAGGAAAATATCCGGGAGCGCTATGATAGCTCGATCATCCCTGGCGCATGGGAAGCGTTATCCGCCACGCGGCTTAGAAGCCCGGTGCATCAGACGCGATCGACCACCGACGCATTCGTCAAAAAGCTCTCCCACTTGCGCATCCCGCTCCTCATCATGTCGTGCGAACATGACCCGCTCAACCAGAAAGACTGGGACGCGGAATTTCAAAAGATCGTCCCCGGCTCCAGAGTTTACCGATTTAAGAATTCGTCCCACGAGCCGCAGATTGAAGAGACCGAGGAATTCAATCGCGTGCTGACCGAGTTCTTGCTCGCTTAGCAACTGTAACACGATGCTACAGGTCCACTTGCGCCGGGTCTGGTCTCAGAGAACGCGTCATATCCGCGAAAGCGGGTATCCAGGCGAATCGGCGGCAAAACCGGAAAGGACTGGATTCCCTTCCCGCCTTCGCGGGAATTCTAACTGGAGGCTTGCATGACCAAATCGATAGCTCGAGCATTCTTAGTCTTAACGTTACTTTTTCCTTGCACTTTTGACTTCGCCTTCGCGCAACTGACAAAGGTCAAAACCTCGTACAGCGCACTGACGGCGAATATGGCGGCTTATTGGCTAGCCAAAGACGCAAAAATCTTCGAAAAGCACGGGCTCGATGTCGACGTTGTCTTAATCGAGAGCGGCACCACAACCATCCAGGCGCTCGTTGCCGGCGAAACACAAATCGCCATGGGGGGCGGGACGGTGGCCGTGAGCAGCGCTCTGGCCGGTGCGGATCTCATTTCCATCGCCAGCATCGAGAGTCGCCTTCCCTACGGCCTGCTTGCCCAAAAGGAGATCAAAACGTTGGAGCAGTTGAAGGGGAAGAGACATGCCATCTCTCGTTTCGGCAGCATAGCGGATTTGGGATCGAGATTGATTCTGCAGCGATTTGGCTTGATCCCGGACAAAGATATTACCCTTCTCCAAATTGGCGGAACCAGTACTCGTCTGGCGGCATTGAGTAAGAGAACAGTCGATTCAACGATCCTAACGCCGGAATTCTTTCTAGTCGCCAAGAAGGCAGGATTTACAATCTTGGTGGACCCCACGCAGTACCAGATCGATTTTCCGCAACTCGAAGTCATAACGACTCGGTCTTTTGTCAAATCCCGACCTGATGTTGCGACAAGATATTTACGCTCGCTCATTGAGGGGATTCACCTGTACAAACAGGATCGCGAAGCGAGCATTCGAGCGTTGACCAAATATCTGCGAATCGACGATCGGGAAACACTGGAGGAGGTCTACCGGATCTATTATGAGATTTATCAGCCGATTCCGTATCCTTCGGCTTCCGCCATTCAAACGCAGCTGACCTGGATGGCCGAGCGCGATCCCCGCGCCAAGAACGCCAAGCCGGAACAATTCATCGACGGGAGTTTTTTGCGCGAGATTGAAAAGAGCGGATTCGTTTCGAAGCTGTATCAGAAGTAGGCGCAACCAAACTTGAGGGATTACGTGATATTCGCCGGTCGTTAGGGGCTCACGTACAAATACATCCTTTGTCTTCCCTCGCCAAGAGCGATACGCCGGAGCAACTTTTTTCGCGCTAATCGAAGCAAACTCATCCGCGACATCCGATTTGTTATGGTGATATCCTCTGATCCGAAGCTCTTCCAAGACTTCCTCCAGGCGGCGCGGTTCTCGAAAAAAGTTATCGGAGCGCAAATCCAGAATGCGCGTCTGAGTGCCGCTTTTCCTGACCGGGTCTCCCGAAAAGCGGAATATGCGGCAGATACCGTCCTGAATCGACCTTTTCATTGGTGTCCACTTCGTCCAAGATCCGTTGCATGATCACGCCGGCAATAACGCCGCGCAAATGGGGGTCTTTGACAGCCGCAGACCGCCGATTCGACTTCACGGGCAGCTTGCCTCGATACATCCAGCAGTTTCTCCATCAGCTCCTTCTTCACGTGACTGCCTCCATCAAGTTCCTTTCGCACCCGCGTGTTTTACACTTGTTTTCCAAAAAACACAGAATGTTTGGCTTCCGTTCCGTCCAAAACAGTCTGGCAAACATGAAGTTTCGCACAGAACAATGATTCGAACAGCATCGTTCTGAACTAAACAAGGCCCAAACAGAAACTAGTATTAGTGTTTGCGGCTGTTTGTCAACAGATTGTTGATAGGGCTAACCTATTGGAGATACAAGGCTATTCACTCTTCGAGACTGAGCAAACAGCCGCAAACAAAGTCCTGTGAGCGTAGCGGCCGCGGAGAAAAATGCGGCTTTATTTCTTCGTTTCCAGGAATCCCAGCCGTTCGGCCATCGGCGTCTCGGGAAAGACGTAGCCGCAGGCGCGGCAAGTGCGCAGTTTCTCGTTGTCGTTGAATTCCTGATAGACCTGGGAAACCTGGGCGGGGATATGATCCGGGTCCATAACTCGCGATAGCACTAGCTCATCGCACTTTTCGCAGAACCAGGCGAACTCTTCTTTTTCCCCGGGTAGTCGTTTGCGTTCGATGACCAGACCCCAGGTATTCTCAAACCGCCGCGGCGAATGAGCCAGCCCACCCGGACACACGAAGATCTCCCCTTCCTTGATCTCGACTACCTGCCGCCGCTCCCCTTCCGGTTTGAGGTGCAGCTCCATATCCCCTTCAACCTGGTAAAAGAACTCGTCCCCCGGCTCGATGTGGAAATCGAGCCGCGTATTGGGCCCGCGCAATATCATCACAAGGAAATCTTTGTGATGAACGAGCAGCCGATTGGTTCTGAACGGCGGATTGAAATAATCTTTGTTCGCTTCAACCCAGCGTTTGAGATGAAAAGTTGATAGAAGATCCATGCAATTCCTCGTTGGAGTGATGGAATACTGGAGTACTGGGTTTCGGAGACCCCCAACACTACATCTTCGTTTTAGCGAGCATGGCCGTTTTCACTTCGCTATTTAGAACCTTAGAGAATTCCTTTGTCGATAAAGTCTTTCCCTGCAAAACAGCACCAGCGGACATGCATCACCTCGAGTCAAGAATTAAATTATTTCTTATAAAGCTCTGCTACAAAACCGCTATCCTCGAGCTCCTTAAGAAAACGTGGCTCGATAAATCGCCGCGGATCAACCCCTTTCGCCTTGGGGTTGGTTTTCGCCAAGTCTTCGAGGATGGTTTCGACGCCCTTGACTGTCGGATAAGGTACCCGCGCCATGTATTTGATCGCGTAGGTGTTATAGGCCTCTTCCAACGCACTGCGGTCTTTTAATTTCGTGAACTTTGCGATGGATTGCAGGCTCGCTTCCTTTTGCGTCTTGTAGAAGTGAATGCCTTCAACCAAAGCTTTAGAAAATCGGCGCACCAGATTTTCTTTTCTCTGAATTGTTTGTTTGGTGGTCGCTAACGAGGTCCCAAGGTAATCCAGCCCTAGATCTCCAAGAGAACCCAGCTCGAACAATCCCTCTTGCCGTGCTCTGACTGTGAAAGGCGGTTGAAGCAAGGTTCCGTCCACCAGACCCGATTGGACGGCGGCAAACCGCGACGGCTGGGTTCCGACCGAAAGCCAGGTGATATCTTTATCCGGTTCGAGACCCCACTTCTTGAATGCGACGCGGGCGCCGTAATCGTCCGTCGCTCCGGGCCGGGCAACGCCAAACTTCTTCCCTTTCAAATCAGCCGGTTTGCGCACGTTAGGGCGGGTGATGAAAGTGTGCTCCATCGTGTTGATATAAGTCATCAACACGATGGTATCGGCCCCTTCGAGATTGGAAGCGATGGCTGCAGGTCCGGCAAAGATCGTAAAATCGATCTCTCCTGACACCAAGGCGGCGATGTTCGGCGGCGCTCCGGAGACAAAGAGGATCTGCGGCTCAAGATCGTACTTCTTGAAGAAGCCGGCGTCCCGTGTGACAAATAGGATTGCCTGAGACCCGCTTACGGCGCTGTGAGAGATGTTCACTTTATCCGCCGCCGGCGCAGTACGGGATAGGCTCAGTGCCGCCAGAACCAAGACCCAAATAAGCTTTTTCAACCGTCCCTCCGTTATTATCGAGCGTTATCTTGTGCGCGCGTCAAATTTAAACTTATTGGCATTGCAAGCAATCTCGACTCGATTGCCGTCCGGGTCGAGAAAGCTGATCGATCGGTTGCCGGCAACTTCCAAAATCTCCGGTCCGCTCACGATGGGAATTTTTCGACGCTTGAGTACCGGATAAAGATCGTCGACCTCCTTGTTCGTTCCGACATAAATGCAGAAGTGGTGCAGTTTGGGTATCCCCTTCCCACCCACGTGCTTGGCGCCTCTAGGGAGCTCCATCAAAGCAACGTCATGGTGCTCTCGCCCGAAGCTCATAAATGTCATCTTCGTGCGCCGATTGCGGGCGGAGACCTTCATACCCACGATCGAGTGATAGAAGTTCTCCGATTTCTTTAAGTTTGCCACGTTGAGAACAACGTGACCTAGAACCCCATCACGAACTCGCATGGTAGAGCATTAATACGCAGGCAATCGCAGCACTGTCAAGAGCGATAAAGATTGGGGTTAGGAGGAGTCCAATCTGTAATACGTTGCGCTCATCATGCCGGCACAAGTTCAGGGTCCATCGGATAGTTCGACAGGATTTCAACGCCGCTTTCGGTCACTCGCAAGAGATGCTCGAGTTTAACCGGGTTGTGATTGATCTCGAGGGCGATGATCATGTTTTCTTCCAGTGTCACTCCATATTCTTCAGGATCACCGCCGCGCAACCAGGGCGCTTCATAGATGCATAATCCGACGCCATGAAATCCGTCGAGTCCGGGAAGCCGGGATGAACTGTGCTTGCCGAAGCGAGCAAAAAATTCCGTGCTTGGCCCCGGTTTGATTAAAGGCAACGCCGCTTGCAAGCTTTCGTAAGCTTCCCGGTAGCGGGCGCGGCTCGCCTGCGTCGGATCGCCGCGGCTGAAGGTGCGGGCAAAATCACTGTAGTAACCGCCCGGACCCGCTACGGTGGCATCGCAGATGACCAGATCGCCTTCAACCACGACGAGGTCCGCACCCATGGGTTCGTTATGAGGACGCCCTTCTCGAGAGGAATCGTAGATGGAAATGAACTCGCTGCCGGCCTCGAATCCCTGGTCCAGCAAATAGTCCAACATAATTCTGCTTAGTCGATCTTCAGGCACGTTGGAGTCATGGAGCGATTGCCGCACGAGGTCGTAGCCACGCTCTTTGGCACGCGTGGTCCAGCGGATCAGTTGCAGCTCGTCAACGGTCTTCACCGCCCGAGCCTGGTTCAATACGCGCCAACCGTCGACCAGATGGATGCCAGCATCTTTTAATCCCTCGGCTGCTTCCAAATTGAGATGATCCACGCCCACTCGCTCTGAAGCCACTCCCAGCTCCTGCAAACCAGCCACCGCTTGCGCAACGAAATCTTTTGTTGCCACCGGCGGGCGCATAGCGAACATATAAGCTCCGAAGCGTGGTGACTCCCCCCGCTTTCTCGCCGTTTCTCTCTGACAAATTAACGGAGCACCGCTTGCGGGCACCAGGACAAAGCGCTGAATCGCCGTCGCACGAAGACCCAGCATAAAGACCGAATTGGTCGCATAACGAATGTTCTGATGATCCGTGAGCATCAGCGCGCCCAAATTCTGTTGTTTCATGGCCTGCTGCAAGCGCGTCAACCGCTGGCTTGCCATTCGCTCCATATCAACGCCAAAGGGCGTAAGATCCGTATGAAACATCGATGCCTCCTCTGTAATATTGTTATTACTATCCCATCGGGCATTTGCCAACGCTCGCGGGACTCTTCAGGATCCATCGACCGAAGTAGTTTTATTGTTAAGCGCCAAAGAAACATTTAGAATTACCCGTGGTTACCCGATCGACGATGGTGCGCTTTCGATCGAATATCGCGGCGGGAGCGACCATAGACATAGCTGTGGCTTAATTAATCATGATCAAACTCCATCCAGTCACACTTGAGGGCCATGGCGTTCGGCTGGAGCCTCTGGCGCACGAGCATCACGATGGTTTGGTCGCCGCCGCCTGCGACGGAAGACTCTGGGAACTCTGGTTCACCTCCGTACCCGAACCGGAGCAGATGCAGTTGTACATTTCCCAGGCTCTTGCAGGGCAGCAGGAAGGTCACACGCTGCCGTGGACCGTGCGAGACCTCACGAGTGGTGCCATTATTGGGAGCACGCGCTACCACGATATCGTAAAAGAAATAGATCGGGTCGAAATCGGCTACACGTGGTACGCAAAGCGCTGGCAACGGAGCCACGTCAACACTGGCTGCAAACTTTTGTTGTTAGGACACGCGTTCGATGGGCTCGGGTGCAAGGTGGTCGGCCTGCGGACGGACCACTTCAACTTCGCCTCGCAGCGGGCCATCGAAGCCCTGGGTGCCAAGAAGGACGGGGTGATCCGCCATCATCGAGCGCGCCAGGATGGGAGCGTCCGCGATACGGTGATATATAGCATTGTCGCTAGCGAGTGGCCCGACGTAAAGCGTCATCTCGAGATGCGTTTGGCTCGCCATCGGGAGTCGCCGGCCTGAGCCTGAAATCTGAACCAAAGGAGTCAACGAGATATGAAGAGCTCCCACAGGGGGATGAAGATCAGCGAAGACGATTGGTCGGTATTTTTAGGGCACCTCACTGCCACTCTGCAGGCTTTTCAACTTCCTCAGGCTGAACGTGACGAGGTGGTCGCAATTCTACAGGGCACGAAGCCAGATATCGTCGAAGCATAATGCCCTGGACGTTTTCGCATCCCGCTGCGGTGCTACCGCTCCGGCGGCTCTGTCCGGTGCCGCTAGACTTTTCCGCGCTGGTGATTGGGAGCATGATTCCTGATCTGGGCTATTACCTCTTTTACTCGAAACTGGCGCGTTTGGCCCACAGCTTTTCCGGGAGTTTCTTGGTCTGCCTTCCCATAGGGTTAGCGCTCTGGGGATTATTCCGATTGTTGCGCAAGCCGCTTTGTTTCGTGCTTCCACAGCCCCACCGAGAGGCTCTGGCCACATTTGCCGCGACTCCGCTTTGCTTGCGTCCGCGCACTCTGATCACGGCTGGGATCTCAGTGCTGCTCGGTGCGTGGACCCACATCGTTTGGGACTCCTTCACCCATAGTGGCACTTGGGTGGTCAAGCAACTGCCGCTCCTCCGGGAGTCAGCATTTCGAGCAGGCGCCGTTGAATTTCCCTGGTTTGTTCTTCTTCAGCAACTGAGTACCGTAATAGGCGCCGCAATTCTAATCGCAGCCTATTGTTCGTGGCTGCGTCTCCATCGCGGTTCGGTTACCGATCCCTCCAGTGCAGGCGACCGTTGGCGTTACCTATTGCTAGTCGCCATTGCCGCAATCGCGTTGGTCATTGCTGTCCCCCCTGCAGTCCACACAGCAGGGTATTTCAAAGGGCTTCCAGCATTGCATGTCTTTGCATTCCGCATCGCAGTCTACACAACCATCGCCTTTTTTCCATTGCTCATAGTGTCATCGCTTGTCATGTATGCCGCACGACGAGAGGGCTAAGCAGAGAGTTACGGGCTCGTTTAGGCGAGACTTCCTCATTGTATCCGGCTCAATGCCAAGCAAAAGGTTGACTTCAATTCGCTAGGCCTCTGCTATTTTGCCGAAAGGATTGTGATAACCTGGTGACAAGGGCGCATCCGGCCCCCGCATAAATCGTCCATGAGAAAGAATGAGGTTAGCCATGAAATTCGAGACAATGTTTTTCGACAAAAAAGACAGAATCGGCTATTTAACCTTAAACCGTCCGCAGCTGCTCAATGCCATGAATTACCAGGGCGCGCTCGACCTGAACCGGGCCGCCGAGATGATCCGTGATGAACCGGATGTCCGGCTCGTGCTGATCAAAGGCTCAGGCCGCGCGTTCTGCACGGGCATCGACTTGAAGCAACTCGCGGCAGGAGAGACCCCGCACCACTATTACGAGAGTTGGGACAGGGCGCTCAGAATCCTTGAACAGTCCGAGAAGGTTCTCGTCTGCGCCATGCACGGCTATGCTCTGGGCGGGGGACTGCAGTTGGCCCTGGCCTGTGACATCCGCATCGCGACGGAGGACTGCCAGCTTGGGCTTCCGGCCATCAAGGAGGGCATCGTTCCCGGACTGGGCACATTGCGACTCCCTCGCTATATCGGACTCGGCCGGGCGAAGTGGATGACGCTCTCCGGTGAAAATATCTCTGGGCGTCGCGCCTATGAAATAGGTCTGACAGATCACGTCGTAAAGGGCGATACGTTTGATGATGAGGTAAATATACTGGTCGAGAAGTATTCACGGGTCTGCTCGGAGGGTACGCGACAGGCCAAAATGTTACTGAACATGTCCTTCGATATGCCGCATGGCCAATTTTTTGACGAATATCTCCGTCGCCAACGAATCGCTCTGGCTTCACCTGACCATCAGGAAGCCATGGCCGCTTATCGCGACAAACGGGAGCCTAATTTTTCGACTTGAGTCAGCGCTTTTGGGGGAAGGGAGAACAACGAAATGAACGGACTAGAAGTGATTGATCTAAAGCCTGTGGGTTTTGTCGCAAGCTTACTGGGCCACCGGCCGAAAGAAAATGCATTTTTGGAGATTCACAATGTAGTCGCTACCCTTCCTATTCCTCATATATCCGAAGAGGCGGTAACCGCTTGCTTGGACCGCTATGGGATAACCGAAGAAGAAGCAAAGCCAAGGCTGTTAAGCATTTATACACACGTATTAGAGTATTTCATCAACGATTTATCCATTTCAGATGATGAGGTCGAGCAATTGCGTCACCTCGCGGCACTCTTCAAGCTCGGACCCGACGAAATCACCCAGATCCATACTGAAATTGTCTATCCTCTTTATGAGAAAGCGGTTCGCCAAGCCTTAAAAGACCGCCAGCTAACCGATGACGAAAACGAAACCCTTACCGATTTATGCACCAAACTGCGAATCCCGGATTCGGCCGCCGCCGAGATGTACAAAAAGTACGCCGTGCCGATTTACAATCAGGTCATGAGCGAGGTCCTGGCCGACGATATACTCACACCGGATGAAGAAAAAGAATTGGCAGAGGTGGCAAAAGCACTAAAATTGAATATACGATACGACGAGAAGCTCCAGTCGATTCTGGACCGCGCCCGACGCTTGTGGCGGATTGCGCAAGGCGACCTGCCGGTCTTGACCGTCGCGGTGCCTTTAGAAGCCAACGAGCGGTGCTCTGCTGATGTCGAGGCTCTCCACTACGAGCCTCGGAGAGTGGCAGTAGGGTTCGGCTATAGCGGCTTCTCCACATCCTATGGCACGCCCGGTATCCGGTTCCGTTCGGGCATAGTGAACACCCACAGCCTCAACAGTCAGAACCTGCAGCTGCGGGGGGCGGGGACTCTGTATTTTACCAACCGGCGTTTTCTGTTTAATGGCGATTCCCATTCGACCTCAATAGATCTCGGCGCCGTTGCAACTATTACGTTCTATTCTGATGGCATGCGCATCGGAAAGGAAGCCAGTATCGATCAGATATTTACTTTCGCCGGCGATATCGACATGCTGCGGCTGATTGCGGACAGTTTGATGACAACTCACCGCCAGGAGTCACCGCCTAGATCCGATGAGTCTACCGGAACCGGGCGGACGTCAGACAGGTCGGAACGCAAGAGAAACAGCTTCCGCACACCTCCCCGGCAAGAAAGTTCAAAATCGCCATATGAAATCCTGGGAATTACCGCAACCACTTCAAAAGAAGAAATCAGAATTGCCTACAGGAAGATGGCGAGCCTGTATCATCCCGACAAAGTCGCACATCTGGCACCCGAATTCCGCGAAATGGCCGACATCAAAATGAAGGAAATCAACACCGCTTACGGAGCATTGAAAAGTAAAAAGTGACCCTCGTTCAACCACCGCAGCGCGTCGTTCTGCAGACCGGGCAAGCCCATTGAACCTGTTCGTCCCTGTGCCTTCGCTCCTCCAAGCTCATCCCCTTGATCGACACTCTGTCGCGGCTTTTCGGCGGAGCACAAGGACCCGTCTCGCCTTTCACCTGATGCTCGTCTTTGAAGCTCTTCTTATACAATACCCGCCGCAGCGAGCGCAGCCCAGGCTGTATGTGGATGAATAATATCACTGTGCGCGCCTGAGGGAGGGTCACCTTTTACTATCACCTGGTTCCCGTCCAGATTCAGCCATTTCCCTGCCTCAAAAGCGTACGCAGTTCCGGGCCTCCCCAGAGACGTTGACTTTGCATTCACTGCCTGAGCGCCATCATGTCCCATAGCTCCCCAGCGAAATGTGATGTCTTCTTCTTTCGCAGCGTCTTGTCGAGCAACAATCGATGCGAGCGGGTAGGAAGATCCAACCGCGAGATCCTTGAGCGAATGCGTTGTTAGCAAGGGTCCATCTACTCCCACTGCCATCCCCGCGAGGTCTCCTTTTCTCGTGGTGTCGAAAGGTAGCTTATCCGCGAAAGTGAAATGCGAGAATGCGCCCTGCAGTAAAAAGAGCGACTTGACTGGTGACTTATCGCCGCCGGCTGGGCGGGGCAACCCGGCCAAGGCATAGGACACGAGTCGCGCCCCAAAGGAGTGACCGAGCAGATGAATCCGCAATCCCGGTATCTTCTCATGCAACTGGTTAATCAAAGGCCCAAGGCCGACCTTGCCCACGACACCGGCACGGTCCTTCATTTGCCAATACGTCGCCAAGCGCAAAGCACCCTTGGCTCCGTCCCATAAACGGCCGAAAACGTCGCCCAATCCGGCCGCGCCGCCGGACGAACCTTCGGCGGCTTCTTGATCCGCAAGCGCTTCGAAGATCTCACGCCATTTCCCATCCTCCGCTTCCAAGCCCCGTTTTTCGAGGTTATCCGAAGAAGACGTACCCGCCGATGAACCGCCAACCAACCGGCTAAGTTTACTCTTGAAATCCTTCAGAGATTGCTCGTTGGGTTTCCTCTGAGCGAGAAGGCTCAGCAGCTCTGCAAGAATTTTCTGCTGTGCCGGGGTGCGGAAGACCTTTTTGAGCTCCTTCGCGAGATCGCCAGACATTCCCCCAGCGCCAAGGCCCGCCGCACCGCCAGTTGAGGCTTCGTCGGGCCATAGAATCGATGGCCAGATGACACCTGCCCCGACGATCTTCGCCGAACGTCGCTTGGTGAATGCCGGATTGTCGATCAACTTTCGCATCTCGCCAAAGAAGCCCTGATATAAGGTTCTCGCCGTCTTGGCATCGTTGTTCCAGCCATGTGAGAAGATAAACAAATCATCCGGTTTCGCGGCTTCTATTTCGGTAAGGGACTTTCCGATTGCCGCCTTATCCTCTGGGGAACCCTCTTCGGTAAACCGTAACTCCCAAAAAGAAAACCCAGCTAATTGTTCTGCCATAGTTCCTCCTTCCCATGACACTCAGGTTGAACAGTCATGGGCGCGTTAGACCGACTGTATAGCGCGCATCAGATCCACCAGACCATGTCCTTCAAAGTAGCGCTCACGCCCAAGCGGGGTAGCGCTTTCGAGAAAGATTCGTTTTACTTCCTCCGGCCGCTGGATAAATTCCCGGCGGATTGACAGAAATGCCGCGATGGCTCCCGACACGTGAGGAGCCGCCATGCTCGTGCCGGAATCGTCTATATAAGCAGCGACTCCGTCTTCTATTTCGCCTCCGTGACTGACAAGCTTCTTCCCTGCCGCGCACGAAGTGATGCGCTCCCCTGGAGCAACGAGGTCTGGTTTCAGTCTGCCATCCCCTGTGGGTCCCTTGGAGGAAAAATACGAGACACCGTAGAGGTGTGGAGAATCCCGATGGGTCGCACCGACAGTAATGGCCAGTGAAGAATTGCCGGGATCATTGATAGTATTGGCCAGGCCGACCTTGGTCTGCCGCTGTTGGCTATTGAGTCGACCATAACCGGTATTCCCGGCAGCCACGACCACAATCACTCCGCTTTTAACAAGGCGATCCACCTCGACGCACAAAGGACTTTGCCCGCAAGCGAACATTTCGGCATCGAACTCATAGCCAAGACTGAGGTTGACTCCATGCACCCGTAAGAGCTTCGGGTCGGCGTTGAGATCTCTACGTATATACTCTAACGCTCGCATGATGTTGCTGGTACGTCCCTCTCCGCCGTCATCGAGGACTTTCAAACTGACTAACTTACACCGCGGCGCCACACCTTGAAGCTTCTCTGGATTCGTGACCGTGCGCCGCTGAATCTTGTGTTCTTTGTTCTCGCTGGTCGGATCCGATACATACACGTTCTCGTACACGCGAAAAGCTTTATCTTTCAAACCCTTCGACAAACCACCGGCTATGATGCCGGCAACGTGCGTACCGTGGCCGTAACCGTCGGTGAGAGCGCTCTTGATTGGCGCGGGTTCGCTAGGCTTATCGCCTGTGAAGTCTCGGTGCAGTTCAGCCACGTCAGGGTGAAAGAGAAGATGCTTCTTCGGTTCCGCGGGGTTTCCAAAATGAATATGCCTGGCGGCAATGCCGGAATCGATCACCGCCCACACAATGCCATCGCCAGTGGCCTCATAAGACCGAACTGCCGCATCCCCTTTGATGGTTCCGACGGACCGGTCAATAAGTGGTGACAAAGGGAAATCGGGCCAGATGCGGTAGATCAGGCGGTCGCGGAGTTCCTTCGCCTGTTCTTCATCGGCCTTGACGAGTTCGCGCCACTCCTGAACACACAGCTTGCAGCGATAATAGGTTTGTGTGATACGAACCGGCGGACGCTCTTTAGCAGCCGTTCCAATCTTCTTTTTATAAAAGTCTTCAAACTTCTTGGCCGCTACTTCTACACCTCCTTTGTAGAGGAGGTTAAGCTCCACCATATAAGGTCCCGGCTCGAACTCGCTTGTTGGCAGATCCCATTCCGCGCGGCGCTTCGGATCCTGCAGGGCAGGAGCAACTGTCGCGCGACCCAAAGGGGGGAATGGCGGCTCGGGCTTCTTTGTTGGCTCGGGATTATTTAGTGACTTTGTTTTCCCGCTTCTTTCTCGGAGGTTCTGACTCAGCCATAGAATTCTCTCCCCTGAACGGAGATCACGATGAGGGACAAAGCAGCAATCAATTAATAATCTCATCTTGTCTGTACTGTCAATAAAAAGACGGTCCCGATCGGTTGAACTATTCCTTCACCTGATACTTCCCTTCCCCATCTTGATTAATCTTCCCCTCCTGATGCAGCTTTCCAACCGCCGTCGCGATTGTGCGATAGCCGGATTTCGGAAAGAACGCTAGAAGATCCGGGAAGAACAAGTGCGACTTTGCGAGTGCAGCGAGGATCTTTTCAGCCATAACATCGACTGTTTGATCTGGCTTCCCATGATTGGCTGTTTTCAGCGCCTGGTCACCATCGCCGAGATGGTTTTTCAGCTCAACCTTACCCTGATTAAAATAAACGATCCGGTTGTAGCGATTGCGTGACACGTTTTCCGGGATAGTCGCGTCGATGCCCATCTTCGCCGTGGTCGGGATTTTACCGGTGGTGGGTGGCGACAGCGAAGGATCTAACGGTTTAGCCCGAGCATTGGAAACAATCAGCACGTCGCGATCCGCCTGCACCCGCGTGGCCACGGCCCATTCGACGTCCGTCGGATCGAAGATGTCGATATCATCATCGACGATCGTCACATGTTTGATGTCGGCAATCGAAAGCAGCGCCATGATCGCATTCTTGCCGTCGCCGGGTTGTTTCTTGATCGACGCGACGATATGCCAGTGGCAGCAGCCGCCCGGGGTGACATTGATCGCCGTCGCCTGGACGCCGGCCTCGTGCAAAACACGCCACGCCGCCGCTTCGTAGATCGGCGCGCTCATCCAGATATTTTCCCAGGGCATATGGAGCGCATAGTAGATGGGATCTTTGCGATGCATGATCGCTTTGATCCGCACGTGGGGATTCATGTGGATCCCGCCCATCAGGCGATTGAACTCGCAGAACGGTCCTTCGGGATGCACCCAACCTTCGGGTAGAATCTCCCCTTCCAGAACGATTTCGGCGTCAGCGATACAGGGAATGGGAATCGTTTCGCCGTCGGCCAAGCCAAGCGGTTGGCCACGCATACCGCCGGCGAACGTCAGCTCATTCACTCCCAGGTTCGCTTTAAATGTCGAGACGACCAACTCGTAGGGATGAGTGCCGATGGAGATGGAAATCGGCAGCGGCTTTTTGCGCTGCAAGGCCCGCTCGGCAAACCTTCGCAGGTTGTTGGGCGTAACGATATCAATGCCCGTAATATTTCTTTCCTTAAGCATCAATCGGTACATACCGGCGTTCATGCCGAACTCCGGATCTTCTGCGATTACGACTCCCGCCGTAATCATCGGCCCGCCGTCCATCACGGAAAATATCGGAACCGGCAGCTCGTAGAGATCGACTTTGTTCTTGGTGAGAATCACCTCTTTCACAGGTGCTTTTGTAATCCGCTTGGGCTTTACCGGATGATCCATCGCAGTGCGTAACTTCGCCTCGATCTTTTCGTACGGTGCATCCATTCCCAAAGCGAGGCGACTACGCGATTGGAGCAAACCCGACGCCACCGGCATGGAGTAGCCGCGCACGTTGGTAAACAGCAACGCTTTATCCGACTGCGGTACCAGCGCGGCGACATCGCGCAGATCCGTGGCCTTGGAAATAACGGTGAGCTCGTCGTTTTTTTTTAGCGCGTCGAGATAGCTTCTAAAATTAGCAGCCATTCTTTCCTCCTCTCGAAATAGAAGGCATAAACCAACCATGGATGAAAATAGGTGTCAATCAAAGCAGCGCGAATCATTTTGCGGGAGATCCTTCACTTTGTTCAGGATGACAGATCAGTCCAATGTCACCATTACATCCTTCCTTCGCAGTTTCGCATCACGCGACGCGTGTGCTATAGAAACGCCGAGGGAGTGACTCGATCATGGGAACATTCGGACTGACACTCGCTAATCGCGGCGTGATCATCGGGGCTGTGACGGTTCCTGAGCTTTTCGATATGGCCAAGCGCGGTGAAGACTCGGGCGCGTTCGATGCGGTTTGGGTCGGCGATAGTTTGCTTGCAAAGCCACGACTGGAATCCATCGCGCTTTTATCGGCGCTTGCGGTCGTAACCAAGAAGGTCCGCCTCGCCGTCGGCTGCATGGCCACCTTCCCACATCGGCACCCGGCCTTATTGGCCCAGCAGTGGGCGAGCTTGGACGTCATCTCCGGCGGTCGCGCGTGGCTTGCGGTCTGTTTGGGCGGGCCCAACGAGCAGAGTCCCGCTCAAGCGCTCGAGCACAAGGTCATGGGCATCAAGGACACCGAGCGGGTCGCCCGGCTCGAAGAAGGAATCACCATCCTCCGCAAGCTCTTCCACGAAGAAAAAGCATCGCATAAAGGCCGTTTTTATGAATTCGATGGCGTCACGATTCAACCCCGTCCCGTCCAAAATCCCATGCCCATCTGGATCGCCAGCAATCCAACGGGACTGACGTGGAAGGACGGCGCCAGCGCTCCCAGTCCCGCCGTCGAACGCGGGCTGCGCCGGGTCGCGCGCTTTGCCGACGGCTGGATGACCAACAAGGTTACCCCGGCGGAGTTCAAGTCTCAGTGGACACGCATTCTCGCAATGGCCAAAGAAGAAGGCCGCGACCCGTCGAAGATCGGCAGCGCCCTGTACCACAACATCACCATCAACGCAGACCGTAAAGCGGCTCTGGACGAGAGCAAGGCATTCCTCGATAAATACTACACCTCCAATTTCAGCATGAAGTTCGTCGAGGGTTTCACTACCGCGGGAAGCCCAAAACAGTGCATCGAGGAACTGAAGGCCTATTTTGCTGCGGGCATCGAGCACATCACCCTACGCATGACCTCCTGGGATCAGACCGGGCAGCTGAAACGTTTTCTTGAGGAAGTCGCCCCGGCTTTCAGATAAATCGGATTGTTAAGGTCTTATGCTTCAAGGGATCGATCACATCGTTATCGTCGTCAATGATCTGGAGCAGGCAGCCAAAGATTATGAGCAGCTCGGCTTCACCGTCGTTCCCGGTGGCAAGCATCCGGTGGGGAGCCACAATGTCCTTATCTCTCTAGCCGACGGCTCTTACATCGAAATCATCGCCTTCTACCGCGAGGCCATCGACCACCGCTGGTGGGACCCCCTACAAAAGGGCGAACGCTTGGTCGATTTCTGCATGCAAACGAACGATCTCCGAGGCGATACGCTGAAGCTTCGCGCTGCCGGCGTCGCAATCAACGATCCTGTTCCATGGTCAAGGACCCGTCCGGATGGCTACGAGCTCAAATGGCTCCTATCCTTGGCTCAGGGAAGTCATCGCGGAGTCGCGCCGTTTCTGATTCAGGACGTAACGCCGAGAGAAGAGAGAATTCCACAGACGTTCGATCACAAGAACGGCGCAACCGGCATCGGAACCATGACAGTTGCGGTGGGAGAGCTCACGGCGGTCCGGCAGTGGTATGATGCAGTCTTGGGTTCCCCAGGAATGAACATCACCAACGAAACCCTACAGGCTAAGGGCGTGCGTTACCCAATCGGGTCGCACATCCTCGATTTTCTGATGCCTCTGGATCCTCAAAGCCCTCTCATCAATTGGTTGAGAACTTTTGGCCCTTCTACTTATGCAGCCACCCTTCGCAGCAGCTCATCCGGCACCAGCGCATTTGATCACAAGCTCACCCATGGGGCTAATCTATGTTTCGTGTAATCGATGAGATGTTCCAGTTAACCATCTGTTCCTACGTGACTTTGTCGGCGACTTAACGGATCTGAACCGCGCCGATAAACAATCCACGAGTGTTCATCGTCTAATGCAGCGAAGGAGCAAAACGACATCACCAACCGATAGCGTAGCCGTCACGCCGCGGATCCGCGGCACCGAAAAGCGCGCCGCTTTCAGGATCAATCTGGATCATCATCTCACTGCCCGTCGCTTCCCAATCGCCGATGATATTGAGCGCATGGCCGCGACGCGCCAAGCCGTCCCGAGTGTTTTCGGAAAAGCGGCCTTCAAGGATTAATTCGTCCTGGCAAGTATGAGGTACGGTAGACTCGGTGGGATTTTGCGTATGACGCCAGCGCGAAGCCTCGACGGCTTCCGCCACCGTCATGCCAAAGTCCAACACGTGGGTGATGACCTGCAGGTTGGTCTGCACCTGGGTATCCGCTCCGGGCGTGCCGCAAACCAGGGTCAAACGCCGCTTTCCGTTTTCTTGCCTGAACACCATGACCGGGTTCATGGTATGGCGCACCCGCTTTCCGGGTTGCAGACAGTCGGGGTGGTCCGCGTCCAGATGCCAGTAGGTCATCCGGTTATTCAGCAGAATACCGGTATCGCCCGCGATGAGACTCGATCCGAACGGGCTTTGCAGGCTTTGTAATTGGCACACCGCATTGCCCCACCGATCGACGACTGCGAAACAAGTTGTATCCCCTTTGGTTTCGCTCTGCAGTCGAGAACGTGCTAGGCGTAGAACCTTTTCTGCGATCCTTCTGATGTTGCCACGGATCGCCCGGTTGCACGCTTGTTGCCGCGCGGTCGGGATGAATGAGTTTTACTCGCTCCTTGGCATACTCCTTGGAAATCAATCCCTCCGTGGGAACGTCTACGAAGTCGGGATCGGCGAGAAAAGCTTCGCGATCCATGAAGGCTAGCTTCTTAGCTTCAACCATCCCGTGGATGCTCTCAGCGGTATTACAGCCAAGAGATTTTAAATCGAAATGCTCGACCAAATTCAGTTCCTGCAGCAGCACGTGACCGCTCGAATTGGGTGGCGCTTCATAGATGGTATAGCCGCGATAGCTCGTGCAAATGGGCTCGTCCCAGCGGCTCCGACATTGGGTAAGATCGGCTTCCGACAACAAACCGCCCTGTGCTTCGCTGAAACTCACCAAAGCATGGGCGATTTCTCCACGATAAAAAGCGTCAGCGCCGCCATCGACTATTGCCTGAAAAGTTCGGCTGAGGTCTCTCTGGTAGAGAATTTCCCCGGGCTGCAGCGGCCGCCCGTCACGGCTAAAGACCGCTTGCGATGTCGGAAACTCACAGATGAGCGGATCCGCTGCAATCGCTCGGGCCAATACATGGCTGGTCGGAAAGCCGTTGGCCGCAAGATCCATGGCCGGGGCAAGAACCTCGGCAATCGAGAGACTGCCAAATTTCTTGTGGGCGGAAAGCCAACCGTCCACCAATCCCGGCACGGAGACCGATAAAATACCCTTCATCGGTATTCCCGCGTGCAAAAAACGCTCGCGGGTAGCTGCGGCGGGGGCGGCTCCCGTGGCGCTGACTACACTCAAACGATCGTCGTTTTTCCAATAGATCATCAAGTAGCCGTCGCCCCCGATACCCGACATTAAAGGTTCGACGACGTTGAGGGCGGCGGCCGTGGCGATGGCGGCATCGACGGCATTGCCACCTTTTTGCAGCATGGTGATGCCCGCCTGGGAAGCCAGGGGATGGCCCGCACAGACCATTCCGTTGCGACCCATGACCACGGGGCGATGGGCTTCAAAGGTAATGCCGTGCGGAGCGTGAGCCGTGGCCATAGGCGAACCGTGGAAGCCTTCTTAACGATGGAGCGCGAGAAAGGTAAAAACCTTCGCGGCGTCGAAGACCTGGTTCACGGAAACCAGATCGTGATCGGTGTGCTGGAAGCGAATATCCCGCGAACCGTAGTTGATCGCTTGAATCCCGCGAAAGTTGAAAAGGCCGGTATCGTTAGCCGCGGTGGAGAAGCTATACGCGGGTTGCCGACCGAGCACCGTGCGAATGCCGTGCTCTAGGGCTTGCACGACTTCCGCGTTCTTACTGACTTCACTGGGATACATGAAATCCCTCGGCTGAATCTCAATTTCGAACGGCTCTATTTTTCCGATGGTATCGCGGATCTGCTGGATCGCTTTTTTCGGATCGTCTCCCGGGAGAAGCCGGCGATCAAACGTGATTCGGCATTCGCTCTGGATCGTGTGTGTGGCCTTGGGAAAGCTTTCGATAGCATTGGATGTCAAACTAACTTTACCAAGCTCAGGATGGGTTTTTTCCTCCGGGTAGGGCATCAAGGGTTTCAATCTTTCGAGGACTTTCATCGCGCCCTCAATGGCATTGACTCCTTCCCACGGCCGGCTGCTGTGCGCTTGCTTGCCGCGCACGATCACCAGCACGTCGATACGTCCTTTGTTGCCCAGCTGGATTTCCGGTGGACCGTCAATGACGCACCAATCGGCTTCTACCTTGCCGTGATCGAGTACATAGGCCAGCGAATCGTGCCGCCCGGTCTCACCCGCAGTGCTGACAACAAAGTAAAGATCAGCCGGTAGTTCGACCTTATGGGCCCCGATGAATCGCATAGCCGCCATCATCGCGGCCAAGCTGCCCTTTTGCTCGCAGGCGCCGCGGCCCCAGACACACTCGCCCTCCAGTTTGTAGGGTGAACCGTCAACAATCTCGCCGGAGTAGGGATTCCGCATCGTGCTTGGCGCCGCATTCATCGCGTAGCCCACAAGCATGAGCCGATCACCGCGCCCTCGACTATTGAGACGAAGGATTAGATTGCCTTTGTCATCAATAGACGGATGGAGTCCGGACTGCTCGAGCTCGGGTTTGATCACGTCACGGATCAAGCCAAGTACTTGTGGTTCGGCTTCCAGCAACTCCGTCTGCGGACTTGCATATTGGACTAGCCTGACGATGAGCCGCTTGACCTCTCCGTAGTCGAGATTCTTGTCGATGATTTTTTTTGCGCTCTCCGCTTCCATCTTCGTAACTCAAAAACGATGTTCAAGGTTCAATGTTCCAGGTTCAACGTTTCAATTCGTTTCGGACTTTGAACATTGAACTTTGAACCTTGAACTCAAAAGCAGTTTTTCCTTGGAGCACGAATAATCTAGATCAGTGTCCCTCGAACTGGTTGCCTACTTTGCCGATTCTGCGAGCGAACAGAATCAAAGTGATACACACTGCGCTCACAATCAACGCCAGGGAGCACATGGGCCCGAGGTTGCCATCGACATAGAAGTGATAGAGCAAGGGGCCCAGCGGCTCGGACCCGGGAGAATAGAGAAAGATCGAAGTGCTGAACTCGCGCAGATAAATCGTTGCCAGGATAATCCAGCCGGCAATAAACCCGGGACGTAGCAACGGAAGCAGCACGCGGCGAAAAGTAGCCGCAAAGCCAGCGCCGCAAACCACGGAAGCCTCGGGCAAATCGTTATGGATCTGCACTATGGTGCTCGTCATCGCGCGCAGGCCATAGGGTAGAAACCGGGTGATGTAGGCGATCAGCAGAATCCACAAAGTCCCGTAGATCGGCAGCGGCATATAGACATAGGTCCACAAGAGACCGATGGCGAGGGCAGTGCCGGGAAAGGCCCAGGGGATAAAAGTCAATGCTTCGATCACTCCCCTGCCCGCAGTCTTGGTCTTGGTCGTGACCCAGGCGGTCACCGAGGCGATCAACATGCAGAGGGTCGCGCCTCCCACCGCAAGGATTAAGCTGTTCTGCAGAGCGCGGAACGTGCGGCTATCCGTGAGGTTCGAGCGGTAATGATCCAGGGTCAGCAATTCCCACGTCTTGGCGCTTGGGACATGAACATAAGTGATAAACGAGACATAGATCAAAACCATAAACGGCAGAACGACGATCAGGAGCAAGATCAAACCAGCGATGGCGGATGTGGCATAGCGCCATTGGCCCAGATCGATGATGTTAGGGCGGTAGCCTCGGCCGGTGACTGTAACGTAACGTTCGCTCCTGAAAGTCAGCCGGCGGTAAAAGTAGACGAAGATCATGGTGACCAACAACAGGGAAACCCCATAGGTGGCGGCCAAATTTTGGTTAGGCGGGAAGGCGCCGATGGCTTCCCTATAGATTTTAGTAGTAAACACTTCGATCCGCGCCGGTAGAGCGATGATTGCCGGAGTTTCAAAACTTTCGATGGCACGAACGAAGTTGAGCATCGCCGAAGCCAGTAGCGCAGGCCGAACAATCGGAAAGGTAATCCGCCACGCCACTTGGAAATTGCTCGAACCGGCCACCCGGGCCGACTCTTCCAACGCCGGGTCCATCGAATACAGCGATGCCGATACGATCAGAAAAGCTAACGGTGTCGTGATCAAAGCTTCGACGAAGATCATCCCGCCCAGCGAGTAGACGTTTAACGGCGCCGTTGCTAGACCGAAAGCATTCATCAGCAAGCGGTTGATCAAGCCGGTGCGCGGGCTGAGCAGCACCGTCCAGGCGACTGCCAACATCACCGGAGGAAAGATGTTGGGAACGATGGCGATGATCTCGAAAAATTTTCTAAACGGCGCATTCGTGCGTATGGTAATCCAGGCCAACGTGGCCGCCAGAAAGGTCGCGAGAATGGACGCACCGGCGGCGAAAACAAACGAGTTGAACAGCAACTGATAAGTCAGCGGGTCGGTGTAAGCGCTGATGTAGTGAGCCAACGTGAAACCGCCGGGCACGCCGAGGGGCTTGCTGAGAAAACTACCGTAGAAGAGCATGATGGTCGGCGACAGGCTGAGATAAGCGATCACGACGCCGACCACCGTAATCACCCAGAGCTGGGGGTCCTGACGAAAGGCTCGTAGCGGCCGTTCAAAAACATGGGTTAAGACCGCGGTGCCGTTCATGGTTTCTTCCGCCTTCTCTTCATCAAAAACAAAGAGGGTCGGCCACTTGTCGGCCGGCCCTCTTTAAATAGCTCAAACTATACCAGCGAACCCGAAAATTATTTGGCAAAGAAAATCTCTCGGAACGTGACCGTCATCAGCTTTTTGAACTCTTCCTCAGACGGATTGTCCATGAAAACCATCCGCGGCGCCACTTTTTCCGCGTCCCTGATCGGGGGGAAAATTCCCGGATACATCACGAACTCCCCTTCCTCGGCGACCAGTTTTTGACCGTCCGGCGAGCATATGTAATCAAGATAGAGCTTCGCCGCGTTCGGGTGAGACGCCTTGGTACCGAGACTCATGTAGTTCGGATCGGTCAGATACTTGTCCATAGCGACATAGTCGACAGGGCCTTTGTACTGTTTGATGTACTTGATGTAGGTAATGCCGACCGGCGCTTCGCCCTTGATAATCGTGGTCGTGACGGGAGCCAAGGATTCAACCAGGAGAGGTCTTTGTTTGGCCAATGCTCTGACGAAGTCCAGCCATTTGTCGCCTTTGAACTTGCTCAGATTCCATAGAAACTGAGCGGTGGTCGTATGGCGGGTGGGATCGGGCATAGTTATCTTCCCAGTCCATTTGGGGCTCAAAAGATCGTCGAACGTTTTCGGGAGATCACCTGACTTCACCATATCCGTGTTGTAAAGAATGCTAATGGGCAGGACCCGCCAGGGGGTGATCATGCCGTCTTTTTCCTTAAACTGGGCCGGAAATTTTTCCGATGACGGCGGAATAAATTTCTGGAAAAGTCCCTCGTCCCTCATGATCAGCTGAACACCGCGATTGCCTTCGACCACATCAAAGCCCGGTTTACCAGCCCGCCATTCGGTCAGCGCGCGTTCCGAAACCTGCGTCGACGAACCTCGCCAATATTCGACCGTAATGCCATATTTTTTTTCAAATGCCGCATGGAGCGGTTTCATAGCCTGAGGCACCTGGGCTCCATACACGACAACTTTGCCTTCCTGTTTCGCCGCCTCCACGTTAACGGTCTGAGCAAATACTTGTCCGGTCATTACCGAACCGGCGATAGCAAACCCGCCTAGAATAAGTATCCAACGATTGATGGCTCGATTCACGATAACCCTCCTTACGAGTTTAAAGCACGATAACACTTATCGACGGGGCTGCATGAAGTCAAGCAAGGGTCACGCCGCCAGCTCCTTCATTTAGGGAGAAAGATCTGCCGAAACTCGCTCTGCAGCTTGGCCAGCTGTTCGCGGCTCGGATTGTCCATAAAGACCATATTCGCCATCACTTTATCGGCGCCTTTGAGCGATGGGTAAATCCCCGGATGGAGCACAAACTCTCCAGTCTCGGCGACTTTCTTCTGCCCTTCCGACGAACAGAGGTATTCGATGAAAACTTTGGCCGCGTTCGGATTCGCTGCCTTCGCGCTCAAGGCTGCGTCGCTCGGATCGGCAAAGATCTTGTCGACAGGGGCAAAATCAATGGGGCCTTTCGTTTGCCCGGCATATTGAACGTAGGTGATTCCCACCAGGCTCTCGCCGCGGACAATGGCGCTCGGAACGGTGGAGTAAGACTCCAGCAACAAAGGCTTTTGCTTGGCCAGTCCTCTGACGAATTCCAACCATTTTTCTCCTTTCACTTGGTTCTGATTCCAGAGATACTGCGCCGTACTGGCGTGGCGCGAAGGATCGGGCATGCTGATCTTCCCTTGCCATTTTGCGTCGAGTAGATCGTCGAGACTTTTTGGCACATCGGCCGCCTTGACTAACTCAGTGTTATACAAGACGCCCACCGGCGTCACGCGCCAGGCGGTAAGCTTGCCATCCGCGTCTTTGAATTTTGCCGGAAAATTGGCGGTGTTCGTAGGAACAAATTTCGCATAGATGTTTTCCTCCTTCCCCAATAACAGAGCCCCGCGGGCGCCGATAACAAGATCAAAGCCAGGCTTGCCGGCACGCCACTCCGTGAGCACCCGGTCAATGACCTTCGTCGCGTCCGCGCGCCAATATTCGATTTTGAGCCCGTATTTTCCTTCGAATCCTTTTTCAATCAGCGTCATCACCTGCGGCACGATCGTGCCGTAGATAACGACTTTGCCTTCCTTTTTGGCCGCATCCAAGATTCGTCGCCTGAGCCCAAGCAACCGACGCCGTGGCGACGAACGCTACAGTCGCCCACAGGGCCAGCACGGATATTTGGGGCACACGAGCTGCACTCCCAACCATAGATTTACCTCCTTGTCCTTTTGTTCTACCGGTTGACTAAAAACAAACCGCCAATCATCGCTGGCTAATCAGGCGCTCAATTCTTTGACCATCCGGATCACTTTTTTCCTCGCCTCTTGAGTACCCATAGGAAGCAGAATCGGCAGGTTGAGCCCACCCTTGATAAAGGATTCCAGTTGGCTTGCGGCATTCGCGCGGTCGTTCCGGCTACGGAGTGGGCATGGACGACATCATCACTGATGAATTTCTTGGCAGCGTCCCAATCGCGCTTTGCCACGGCCGCGGCGAGCGCCTCCTGGTCTACTTTACCCCTTCCCAAGCGAATATTTTCGGCATGATGCGTATTGCGAAAGATGTATGCGAGAAACATTTTGTTGGCTTCGAGGGCTTCCTATGGATTTCCGGAAACCGAGGTCGTAACGAAACCCGCCACGTCCCGATCCGCTAAAGACTTCCCCACCTTCTCTGCGCCCTTTTTGATCTCTGTAACACATTGCGCGATATAGCCCGGCGCGCAGCCCGCTGATAGTAGCACGCCGTCGCCGATCTCGCCACCAAGCTGGAACATTCTCGACCGCACCGCCGTCACGTACATTTTGATGGGCTTGACGGTACAAAGCCCATCTTCGCGCCGTTCACCCGAAACATTTCGCCCTGGAAATTAACAGTCTCTCGCCGCTCAGAAACTGCCGCAAAATCTCGACATACTCGCGCATCGTTTTCAGTGGTCGTGGCGACTCTATGCCCGCTTCCTTCAACGCCGCCGCGTTACCGGTGCCCGGGCTGGCGATGACCCGGCCCGGCGCGAACTCTTCCATGGTCGCAAGGGACATCGCAGAAATAATCGGATGACGCGAGTATGGGCTCATCGGCGCCGGAGCGACTTTGATTCTCCTGGTCGATGCGAGCAGCGCCATGGAAGTTGTGAGCGAGTCTCGAAAGCAAAGATGATCCGACATCCAGATCGATTCCATGCCGCTCTCATCGGCCAGCTGCGCCAGCTCGATCATCTCCTGGATCGGATAGAATCCATCAAAGCAGAGCCCGACACGCATAACACCTCCTACCTAGAATCCCTCGTGTAATATCTTCCGCATGTTCTCGGGACGAACCCCTGCCAGTCCCATCTTTTCCACGGTAAGTCCCTCTTTCCGGTAATCCGTCCGGCTCACCACCGAGGCAAGAGTGATCAGCGCGTCGATTACCGGCGTGTTTATGCCGAGTAATCTACCGATCTCCGCCATGGGCACGAGGCCATAGCCCACGTCTTCCTTGATGTAGCGATGATCTAGCGTCTTGGGCGACTTGATCGTTCGGTTAGGCTCGCTATCATTGATGGCGCGGTAAATCGATCCGCTTGCTCGCTTGCCTCCTCCGAAGTGAGCCCGGCTTGATAAAAGATATCGACGAAACCGGAGAGGCTTCAGACCCAAGACTGCTTGACGATCTCCAGACGTTCTTTGTCGACTTCCTCAATCCACGCCGCGATTGCCCGGGTAATCCCCTCCCGATAGTAATAGAAGTCGCCGCCGCTCTTTCTCAATCCATCCCGCGTTACCGAGCATCCCGGCCGGATGCATGATCGCATTGATATTGGCGAATCCCGTTTCAATGACGTTCGCGGCGGGGATCACATTTGGATAAATTTCCTTGAATCTCCCGCACCAGATTCCGCCGAGGTGTCTTTACCCGGAAAGGCCGCGCAGCGAAGTGGGTCGTGCGGCGATAAATTTCGACCCGTGCTGATCGAGGCATGCGGCAAATATAGGTCAGGGTAACGGTCTCACATAATTTGAATTTTCGCCTTGGCACACCCAAGCACTGCGGAGGATCTTCGCGAAATGAAGGGACCCGCCGGTATGTCCTGGGTTGAACAGAATTCGCTGACCGTCGGTAAGAGAGCTGTGCCAGGTTCTTCGCCAGATATTCATGGGCAACAGCCGGAGCAGCGATGATAATGAGGTCGGCGCCGTTCACCACCGGCGGTAAATGCGGGCTGACCAAGAACGGCGCCGCAAAGTTCTCTACGCCGTCTTCCACGAGCTCGATCCCACCGCGCTCGGCAATCGGATTCAACGTGCTCTCCGAGCGGGAAAAAAGCCGGATTTCAAAACCGCGAAGGGTGAGATCGGCCGCGACCGCGCAACCCCCATTGCCGGCACCGAGAACTGCGAACTTTTTTATCGACATGAGGTTATTCCAGGTTTTCCGTGAAGAAGCACTCACCGCAGAGGCACAGAGTTCGCAGAGATCGGAGAACTTTTTCAATTGAGAACTCTTTACTCCGCGTCCTCCGCGCCTCCGCGGTGCAATCTCCGACGACTGCGATCTTTCTGATAGACATAAGAAATGGAAAGTTACGAGTCGAGGCGATATTGTTTCAGCTTATCTTCATCCAATTCAATTCCGAGGCCGGGCTTCCTAGAAACTAGAATGTCGCCATCGTTATATCCGAATGCTTCTTTGATGATATCGTCTTGGTAGTAAATCCCCGCGATCCCTTTCGTGCCGGTGCCCTTCGGCGTGGAAACCGGGACGACACAACCGAAAGTCACCACTGCCGTTGACGCCGCAAGGTGAATGTTCGCCGCGTTGCCGACGCCGGTTTCGACGGAGCCATTGACATTGCACTTGAGCCCCGCCGCCTCGGCAACCGCGGCGACTTTTTTGGCTTTAAAAATTCCGCCGGGTTTGGTGGTGTAGATAGAGATCATATCCGCGGCTTTCTTGTGCGCAATCTCCATCACGTCTTGTGGTGTCCAGGCGCTTTCGTCAGCCATGATCGGCGTATCGACCCGTCTTGCAACCTCCGCCATCTGATCGATGCCCTCCACCGGCTGTTCCATATAGAGCAGGTCGTACTCTGCCATCGCTTTGGTCACCTGGACCGCTACTTTTGGCGTTGGATATCCCTGATTGGCATCCATGCAGATCTTGGTTTCGGAACCTAGCGCCTCGCGCATGCGCCGGACCAGTTCCACGTCCCGCCGTGGATCAACGCCGCCTTTGAGTTTGATCGTCTTGACTCCTTCGGACTTTGCTTGCAGCGCCTCTTCAACGGCTTTTTCGATCTCCATCAAGCCCAGGCTGTGAGCAATGCTAATGCGGTCTCGAAAACAGCCGCCCAAAAATTGATAGGCGGGCACTTGCATCGCTTTGCCGGCGACGTCATAAAGCGCCATATCGATGGCAGCCTTGGCATAGGGATAGCCTTTGACGCTCTTGTCCATAGAGGCGTGTATGGTTTCAAAGCGCCGCGGGTCTTGATCTTTCAATGCCGGCGCAAGAATATCATTGATGATGTGCGCCGTGGTCTGCGGCGTTTCACCGAAATACTTCCCGTGATCCCCTCCCCAGTCTTTCAAAACCGGAGCTTCACCAAGACCCACCAATCCGTCGTCCGTGTGCAACTTGATAATCACGTAAACGCCAATGGAGGTTGTCAGGCTTGCCCACTGATGCACCCGGCGGGTCGGGAGACGAATCGGTATGGTTTCGATTCTAGTGATCTTCATCTTTTTTCTGCGAACTTTGCGTTCTTTGCGTTAAAGATTCTCTTCTCCCTCTTGCGTGCTTAGCCGACTCTCAACAATGTGTCGGTAGGCGTGTGGTCAGAGAGCAGTTCGCATCCTGTCTCGGTAACGCAAAACATGTCTTTGTTCTGCATTCCGAATCTACCAGGGATATAAACCAGCGGTTCAAACGCCCCTACCATCCCGGCTTCGACGATCTCATCGCCATAACGACCCATGTACGGCTCTTCGTGAAGATGCAAGCCGATGCCATGGGCAACAAAACTGATGGGCTCTAGCCCCAGCTCGCTGAACTTTTTCAGAAACGTCTGGTAAATCTCTTTGCAACGAGCGCCCGGCTTGATCATGTCCATCACGAGATATTTGCAAGCGATCAAATTCGCCCAAATCTTCTCCTGCTCGGCGGTCGGCTGGCCGACCACGGCGGTGCGGCAAACGCCGGCCAGATAACCGCTTTTTTGGCCGAAGATCTCCATGCGGATCAGATCGCCCGCCTTCAGTTTCCGATCGGTCGGCCCGACGTTGGGAAATTGGCTGCGCTCGCCCGATGCGATGATCATGAGCTTGTAATTTTCCGCTCCTCCGGCGAAAAGCGAACTGAGCAGCAAGCCGGCGAGATCCATTTCGCTTATTCCCGCTCTTGCCTGGCTCAACGTATCGCCGATGGCCTTGTCGGTGAGCTTGCTCAACGAACGAAGCAGCGCCAGCTCGTTGACGGTTTTGACCTGCCGCGCCTTGTTAAAAATCGCATCGGCCGCCGAACCACGTAACAGCCGGAAGATTCTTTTCCAATGCCGCGAAATCTTTGGCAGGAAGAAATTCCATCTCGATGCCGACCTTCGCCCGGTCAAGCTTGAGATCTTTCAACGCTTCGGCGAGTTTGTCCATCGGATCATCCGTGAACTCCCGATAGACGCGCAGATCGTCTATCCCGGCGTGGGCTTTGACCGTGTTGGCCTCCATATCGATGGCGACCATGGAGATTCGCCCATCTGCCGTCATGATACAGAGGGCATGGCGCCAGCGCATCAAAGATTGTGACGGTACGACAAAGCCCGATACATACGTCACATTCTCCGGCGATACGGCAACAATGGCGTCGAGCCCCGCGTCTTGGATGCGCCGTAGAAGTCGCGCGATGATTTCTTGGTCCACAGTGATATCGCCTGCGCTCGTTCAAAAGCCCGCAAAGTGCTCGGCCTTTACTTTGCGTTCCGCCACCCTCTTCCCCACTCTTTGCAACTCCCCCACAAACGCCACGGAATCGAGTTGTTGCACGTTCGTGGGCTCCACGTCGTCCAGACCCAGCTCGTCCAACCCACCGCGGGTCAGCTCGCCGTTGTAACGCACATAAGTGAAAAACTTGTGCCTAACGGGTCCCCGTTTTCCGATCATGTCACCCACTTCTCTGTCCAAAAGATCACCCGCCAAACAATTACCAAAGACTCGGCATAGAAAATCCTGTTCGTTCAGCGCCGCAAACATTAAGGCAGACGGAATCGAGGTCGCGTTGTACAGGACGTTCATTTCGTTGGGTTGAAGATCCGCGTTGGCGTACGGGCTCGTCCCTGTTCCGACGGAAACCACCAGCATTTTGTCCTCGCCGGCGAGCCAGTTGAGATTGTAGGGCTCCACCGTAGCCATGAGGAACGCCTGGAAGGAGGGGTTATTGTACATGGTTATCCCGCCGTCAACAAAAATAAATTCTTTCTCGCCGACTTTCACCATTTCCGGCGGAAAATAAGTGGGCGCCGCCGTGCTGGCGCGAACTAACTGCCAAAGGGGAAGATTCAGATTGCAATCCGCCCGGCTACAATCATTGTATTTCGCGCCTGGGTTGTTCGACACCGGCCAGGGAGAATCCGTGGATGCATTGCGTAATACCATCATAAGAAGGGCTTTCAGCTTGTCGCTTCCCAGAGTTGTTTCCGCGCCAAACTCAGCCTGTAGCCGGGCCGATAACTTTTCACTTTGAAACTTGTGCCGATAGTACCGATCGAGTAGAGACGCTTTGTCAAACATCTCCGTGCCGTTTTGCAGGTAGAAATTACGAATCCGATCTACCGTCATGCCCCAGGAAAGACAGGCGGCGATGATCGCTCCTGTGCTAGTGCCGGCGAAAAAGTCGAAATAGTCGGCCAGAACAAATTCTTTTCCCTGGCCCGATTTCGGCCGCAACAGTTCCTCAATCCTCGCCAATATCTCGACGGTCAACATTCCACGGATACCGCCACCGTCCAGCGCCAGAATTTTCTTCTGACCTCCGGCTTGTATCTTCTCCGCCAGGCTCATAACCATGCTCTCCTTTACCAAAGAAGATTGGTGTCGAGGATGTATACTCGACCGGAGTATTTTTGCACGGTCTCATACATGTGCTCCGTGCCTCCAGGCCCATCCCCGCCTTTGCGGTTCCACAAGCAAACAAAGCGAACTTTATCGGGTCCCCAGGAGAGTGCCGTATACAGTTGCCACAGATTATCCCGGTCGTATGCATTGGCTCCTTTGGGAGTTGGGCCGAATTCATCAGGCATCACAAACAGCTTGGTGTTAGGGTTGTCCTTCACCTGATAAAAGCGATCCGTCCAATTACCTGGAGCAAAGGCCACAGATTTTTGAATAAAAGTCGGCTCGTCAAAAGGAATGCGCAACTCCAGCTTTAACCCGCGCGCAAGGCAAGCCTCGGCAAAAAGCAAATCGCCGCCGCAGGCACCGCCGCAAAGCCCCAAATCCTCCGGCCCGGCTTTCAACGCGTCTAATTTATCCGCGATCGCTTTTGCTGCAATCGGTTCCTTGTCGGCAGGGAATCGCGGCTCTTTGCGGTCCCGTGCGTCGATCATATGCCCGCTGAAAAGAAAAACCTGCCGGGGCGTCCATCGCGATTCGGGACGTGTCACTCGCGCCAAAGCCCGGTCGACAATTTCCAGACAACTCTGGACTTCCGCGGGCCGAAAACCAAGGTCTTTGTATAAGAGAAGCTGCTCACGAGACGAATTCAGCTTGAACCAATCCCCATCGGCGACAGCGACGGCGCTCTTCAAAGCCGCTTCAACCACTTGCTTCTGACTGGACAAGCCTTCCAACTCTGCTAGTGTAGCGCGCGCCCAATAGTCCTTGGAGTCCCGCTCTAACGCTCCCCGAACCGCCCAGCGAACTCCGCCCTCCATTTCCTTCCGCAATCCTAGCTGTTCTTCGCTGCCCGTTAGGTGAGCCCGCAGATGCATCAGCGCCACCGCGTTGATGCCTGAGTAGTAGTGCGAGGGATTTTTACGAAATCCTGTGGTATAAACTTCAATTACCTCTTGCAGCAAAGCATCATCAGCTGCCGCATCTTGCCGCATTTGCTCCACCGTCTTTCCTTCCGCACGCCAACCACCCATCCAACTGTCCTTCTCCACCCGACCTAAAAGCGCCCAGCTTTCCGAATCGTCAGGAATGTCCTTTGCCAAATCTTGGAGCCATTTCCTCGCCGCATCGCTCTTCTTCATCCGGCCCAACAAAAGTCCCTTTTGACGGCGACTTTCGTGATCATTCGGAGAAAGCATCAACGCTTTCTCATATTGACCGAGTGCCAGAGCAAATTGTCCCAGAGAGCGCAGGGCATTACCCGCGCTTCGATAGGCCTCAACGCGAAGACCAATATTCGGGGCTTCTTCCGCAAGTACCAGAATATCACCAGGACGATTTCCTTTTTTCGCAATTTCGATCCGCAGGGCCCATAACCAGAACTGCTTCGCCCCTTCCACTTGCAACTGCATGAAATGCGGCTCTTTGAGGGAGGGCAACAGATGATAGACCGGACTGATCTTCCTTTCGTACCAGGAATCCATCGTCTCCGTGGCAAATGCGGCGAGCGCCTTCTTGTCATCCTCCAACCGCTCGGGATCAGGGATAGCGGCCGCCGAAGGATTTTCCTTTATCGAGTATCGCAGCGACCGGTCGGTATAGAGATCGAATGGCATGTAATCGCGCCGGCACCTGATGCCGATGACGCCGCGCGCCCGGAGAGCATGGCGCACACCGAGCTCGTACCAGACATTTGGGTTGTCGATGGAAAGATCGGCGACGACCAGATCGGCAAGCAGCAGCTCCTGGAACATGTCCGTGCGAATGTCTCCCGCACGCATTTCCTCGTCTGCACGGAAAACTTCAAAGCCGGCGCCTTCAAGCGCCGGCTTGATCAGATCACTGTAAACCCGGTTGAAATCGATCTGTTCTTTGGTGCCGTACGGCATCACTACAAACGCGTGGTATGCCATATAAGCCTCAACTTAGCTTGCCTGAAGCGTTCCTTGGTAACACCAAACTCGATGGCGGGGTCGCCCCGTCATCCTGCATCCTGAAAAAGATCTGGCTCAGGACAGCGTGCCGACATACCGATTCTTGCGTTCCGTGGTCATAGTTCCGATGTTTGTTGGAACCAAACGCTGAATGAGAGTTTGTCGCGATCTATTCGACGGTCTACTATGCCGCGCTTAAAACGCCACGACAGACCCGGCGCCGAGAAGTTTATCACCTTCAGCTTCAAACAAGAATCGCTCCGTATACGTGGCTCCCAAACTGCAAGTCGCCTTACCGGCCAGTACACCGACAGTAATTCAATAAAAAACGTTACCGCCATCGACCAAGAAAGTTTGGCCCGTGACAAAGTCGCTGTCCGACGAGGCGAGATAGACGAGAACGCCGAGCAAATCTTCCGGGGTTTGGAGTCTCTTGATGGAGCGTGCCTTGAGCTGGAACTCGGTAAACTCTTTCGGCGCGTTCATGGCCCTCGTGTTGAACCAAACCCGGCGCGATGGCATTCACACAGATACCGAACTCACCCACTTCGCGCGCCAGAGATCTTGTCATCCCGACCAAGCGCGGCTTTCGATGCCACGTAATGCAAAAACAATGGCGTACCAGCAAAGACGGTGGATGATGATATGTTGATGATCTTCCCGCTTCGCTGCTGCTTCATCTGGGGAAAGACCGCCTTGGCGCACAAGAACGGGCCTTTGATATTGACCGCCGAGACTCGGTCCCACTCCTCGGCGGATATTTCATAAAATGGATGGCGTTGGATGGTGAGGAAAATCGCCGCGTTGTTGACGAGGATATCGATGCGGCCGAAGGCCCGTACCGCTTCTGTCGCCATTCGCGCCGTATCCTCTTCCTGAGAGACATCTACCTTCAAGGCTATGGCCTTACCGCCCGCAGCGGTAATCTCCTTGACGACGTTTTCGCCGTCGAGAATGTCGGCGATGACGACGGCCGCGCCCTCCGCGGCGAGCCGGCGACAATAAGCGGCGCCGATGTGCCGCGCACCGCCCGTGACAATGGCGACCTTGCCACCCAACCTCATAGGAGCCCCTCGGGCTGCTGGAGTGATGGAGTACTGGAGTACTGGGGTTTGGACCCATCACTCCACCACTCCATTATTCCAATACTCCGATTTTTCATTTCAGCTGTTCCAGGTGGGTCCTGAAGTCCAGCGGCTTCCACCACGGCTGGATCCCAAGCGACTCGGCGATGACGCGCGCCGCATTGTAACCCGGCGCGCCGGTGATGTTACCGCCCGGATGACAAGACGAGCCGCATAGGTAAAGACCATCGATGGGCGTCCGATATCCACCCCAGCCCGGGAATGGCCGGTTCTCCAGCGCCTGATCGCCCGCGTACTCCCCCACCATCCAATCGCCGCAGTACATATTGCGATCATGCCGCTCGATATCCAATGGCGTGGTGGAATCCGTGGACAGAATATTATGCTCGTCGAGGTTCGGCGCAAAGCGCTGCCATACCGCCAACTGTTTCTGAAACCATTCACTGCGAACCTTGTCCCAGTTAAGCGGATTGCCCCAAAGATTATAAGTCGCCAGCTGCCACATGAACGCGGTGGCTTTGCCTGGAGGCGCCTGGGTGGGATCATGAAAAGAAGGGGTCGCACCGTTCATGAAAGGTTTGCGCGGGAGCTGGCCGGTCCGGCAGTCTTCGAATAGATTCTGCAGATCGTGATAGTCCTCCAGACCGACAATGTGCATGAATGAGCCGGCGACCTCCGGATGCTTTTCCTCGGTGATGTACCTCGGCCTCTCATTCAAAGCCAAATTGGTCGCAAAGATCGGCGTCGTCTTTGAGAATCGAAAGTGCTCTGCCATATTGGCAAAATTCGGCTCTAGATTCTCGCGTCCCACTAGCTTGATGAACGTTTCCACCGGGTTGACGTTAGAAGCAATAAATTTGTTCGCCTTGATGATGGTGCCGTCTTCCAAAACCACCGCCGCCGCCCGCCCCTTTTGGACCAGAATCCGCTCGACGCCGTTTGCTTCAATATAATCGACGTGATTGTGCGACATCATGTGTGCCAGGTTGTCGCCAAGCGCATGAGAGGTGCCACGGCACAGCTGCGGGTTGACGCCCCAGGCGATCATCGCCGGAATCAGGTAGCCGGTATTGGGCGCGTCAAGCTCGTACCCCCGCATGACGCCGAGAAAACCGATGAAGGCCTGCACCCGTGGATGTTCGAAGTGTTGAAGGACGAATTCCTCCGGGGTCGTCTCAAAGTATTTCAGGTATTCGCGTCCCTCCGGTAGTTTTTCGAGCAACGGCCGTTTTTCTTCAATGGGAACCGGCACCGCATAGGTTTCTGGGAAAACAATATTTTTAACCACCGGTTGCCAGCGCGTCCAGATATCAAGAAAAGTTCCCGCGTCTTTTTTCGAGAAACCCTCGATGCTCGCCGCCGTTCGTTGGACGTCAGCGAACCACCCCAAATAGGTCTTGTCGATGAAATGATGCACAACTCCCGGATCTGGCTTGTAGTAGTGAATGCCAAACTTCTCGAGCTCCAGATCCTTGAACCATGGCAGCATCATCAAGCCGCGATGAAAGACGGAATGAATATTGTGCCAGAAACCGGGATAGTTGCGATCCTCGTGTGAGTCCAATCCCCCGCCCACTTCCATATTTTTCTCGACGACCATGACTTTCTGGCCGCACTTGGCCAGATAGCCGGCGCAGATCATCCCGTTGTGCCCTGCGCCAATTACGACGCCGTCGTATTCAAAAATCTTAGGCATGATTTCAACACTTTGAACTTTGAACCCGGAACCTTGAACTCTCGATACTTTACTGTTCCAGGTTCAAGGTTCAATGTTCAAGGTTTTCCGGCCCTTCCTCTACAGCTTCAAATCTTCTTTCATCACCTGCCAGCAATTACGACCGGATCCTGCAATCACGGCGTTCGCAGGGTGCGTGGCGACCCCAACCTGATAGAGCCCTTCAATAGGCGTGCGATAGCCTGAGAGCTCCTCTATCGGCCGGTTGGCTCCCATCTGTTTAGCAATCTTGCGCGCCACCCAAACCGAACCTCGTCGCATATGAGGCCAGCGGCCGGAAATGTAGAATGGATCCATCGCGACTTTCATCTCGATGTTCTCATCCGTGAGATTGGTGGCGTAGCGGCGCCAAATCCCAAGAACCGACTCCATAAAATCATTTTTGAGCTTCACCCAGTCTTCGGGCTCTTTACCCTTGAGTTGAAAAGGGACCGGCATGAAGAGCGACGCCGTATGTTTCGGCTTCGGCGCCTGCAACGGATCGAACGCCGTCGGGCAAATGGTATGGAGAGAAACGTGCTCCGGAAACTCACCCTCACGAATTTCTTGCCACATCGCATCCAGATCGGCAGGTTTCTCGGGCCCCATGTTAACGCTCATGGCTTGCCCAACCGCCGCATCCTCTGCTTCAAACAAGGCGTAACGCACGGGCACCTTAAGCGCCAGATGGGCCTGAAAATAAGAAAATTCGTCCACTTCAATCGCCCTTATTTTTTCGGAAAATGTCCTCGGTAGATTCTCCTCGCCAACCATGTCGATAAACGTACAATAAGGATCGACGTTGGAGACAACGGCGAGGTTAGCCTTCCACTGACGCCCGTCGCGCAACCGCACGCCGGCGGCTCTCCCCTTCTCGACCAGAATCTTCTCAACATGGTGGACAGCGCGAATTTGACCGCCGTTATGAACGTAGGCGCGCTGGAGCACCTGGGCGATGGAGTGAGCGCCGCCGCGAGCCAGCTCCGGCTTTTCATCGCCGGCAATCATCTTCAAAACTTCGATGCCGCCGCCTTCGTAATCCACTGCCACGCCCCGGGGGATCGCCATCTGTGAAAGCACCAGAGTCTTGACAACATCATTTTCGAACAGCTCATCAACGACTTCCCTGGGCGTCATCTGCCACAGGCGGTGGAAGTCTTTGCCGGCGGGATAGGACGTTAGCTTTTGATTTCTCCCGTCATTCAATTGGGGCGTTTGATAGTAGCAGGGAATTAGAAAGTCACGGATGAGGAGGTGGTACTTGTCGTGGGTCTGCGACCACGTCACCGCGTCGTTGGGCGAGAATTTCGCTACGGAACTGACTGTTTCCGCAAGCGATTGATGCTGGGACAACGATCGCCCGTCCGCTAGCAGCAATGAGCTCACCACTGGCGGGGAGACGAACTCTGCGTGGTGCGCGGTATCCCACTTGAGTTCTTTCCATACAGGCGAGATTCCTCGATTGTCTTGAAAATAAGCGAGGGTATTGTGCCAATACCCCGGCATTGTGATCTCTTCACTGGCAAGCCGGCCGCCGTTCTCCAGCCGGCTTTCGCAGATCACGGTCCTGAGACCGGCCATTCCCAAATACGTGCCGAGAGCAAAGTTATTCTGCCCAGCGCCGATGAGAATGACGTCCCACTCCTGATCAAGCATTGACACTTCCAGTGGTAACTGAGTTTTGGTCAAGATCGGGATGACAGGTCGCTTGAAGTGTCACTCCGAGCGGTAGACTCTGTGAAAACTTCGTTCATGGTTCGACTGAACTCACCACGAACGGAACCGCGACATCGCGACATACTTCTATTATTTGACCAGTTCTTGGTTCACCCAGAGCCTGGTCGAAGGGAATCCTTTTAATCAAAAGTAAGCTCCGAGCTATTACTGCAACTCCGCTGCGTTCGCGAACAGCAAACGATCTGTCACTTCAAAAAGATCTTGCCGTATTCGGCCATCTTCTCTGCGAATCCTTTTTGATCCAATTCGTCCATCTCTACCATTTCAATTTTATCCGCATCCGGCAGCGGCGGATAGATTCCTTTGCGCGTGACAAACTCGCCAATTCCAGCCATCAAACGCAATCCCTCTTCGCCAAGGAAAAAGTCGATAAAGGCCTTACCGGAATTCGGGTGAGGCGCCTTGGCGCCAAGCGAGATAGACTGACCATCTCCCATGAACTTGCCGAGTCTAACGTAATCCAAAGGCACGCCTTTTTTACCGTAAAAGACCACGTTTTTTAAAAAAGCGATCCCGATCGGAGTCTCTCCGGTCGTAATGCGCTCCCCTGCCGGGGTCAAAGAGGACACTAACAATGGCCTCGTTGCAGCCAATTCTCGAATAAACTTGTCCGCCCTTTCCTTGCCGCCCATCACTTTGTGGAGGCTGGCCATCCACTGAGCCGTTGTCGTGTGCTGGCTGGCATCGGGTACGACTACTTTGCCTTTGTATTGCGGCCTGACGAGATCCTCTAGCGACTTTGGCGCATCGGGGGGTTTAATGATTCCGGTATTATAAACAATGCCGATAATGGTGTTGCGGTAGGTCGGTCCAAGGTTAGGATCAATAAACTCTTTAGGAAAGGCGCGCGCTGAAGGTGAGTCATACTTGGCCAAAAATCCGTCTTTCTGGATCAGTTGCATTGTGGATTTGGTCGTCAGCACGACATCAAAGAGTGGTCTTCCGGCGCGGGACTCGCTGGCGACCCTATCTATAACTTTGTTCGCTGCATCCCGCCAATAGTCTACCTCCAGTCCTGTTTTCTTTTTCAAGGCGGCGGCGAGCAGGTCCATGGTGTCATTTTCGATGGAACCGTAGATTACTACCTTCCCACCTTCCTTTTTCGCGGCATCCACGAGCTTACTGTCCTGACCAAACAGAAAGTTAGGGAGGGGGACGACCCCGATCAGGCAACTGAGAGCGAGAACTCTTGTAATCTTCATAATGGAAAACACCTCGGTGCTTTGATCTGTCCCTAAATATCTAAAAGCCAGATCTTTGTCCATGTTTGTTTAAAAGAACACCATTTGGTACCTTAACTATGGATGACGCCGCAAGAAAAACTCAAGAAGATTCGGGAAGAGTTACGGCAAACGTTTCTCGAACGAGCCGATTTGATCGACGGCGCTCTAGCCGCGCTGCTGTCATCTCATCACGTGCTCATCGTCGGGCCGCCCGGCACCGCCAAGTCGATGCTGGCCGACGAGATGTGCCGGCGCATTAATGGCGCAAACTACTTTCAGTGGCTCCTTACCCGCTTCACGACTCCGGAAGAAATCTTTGGCGCCGTCAGCCTCAAAGCCTTGGAGCAGGACGACTATCGCCGGGTGACGGATCACAAACTGCCCCAAGCTCATATTGCTTTTTTAGATGAGATTTTTAAATCTAACTCGTCTATTTTAAATGCTATTCTCACTCTGATTAACGAGAGACTGTTCCATAACGGCAAGGAGATTGTCCCGGTTCCGTTGCTGACCTTGTTCGGCGCCAGCAATGAGCTACCCGAAGAAGAAGAGCTGACCGCTCTGTATGACCGCTTTCTTGTCCGGTTCGTAGTTAATTATATCGCTGAAGATTTCCGCTTTTTGAGAATGCTCGAATCGCAGGCGCAGCCGACACGAACATCGCTCACTTTGATCGAGCTGAAAGAGTTGCAGGAGCAGGTTCGGGGGATCGCCATACCGTCTCACGTATATCGCAGTATGGCCGATATTCGGCGTGAGCTGAATAAAAAAAGCATCCAGGCGTCAGACCGCCGCTACCGGCAGTCACTTTCCTTACTTCAGGCCCGCGCCTTCCTGGAAGGGCAACAGGAAGTGCTCGAAAGGGATCTTTTCTTCCTCGAACACGTTCTGTGGCGCGATCCGGGAGAGCACGAGCAAGTCCGGAATACTATTCGCGAGCTCCTGCTCGGCTACGAAGAGGAGATCACGGAGCTCCTTTACGAGTCCAGAGAGCTTCGTGATTCCGCCTCCCGCACTTGGGAGACCAGCGACGAACGGGCTCGAGCGTTGGTGGAATTTCATACCAAGCTGCGCAACATCCTCGCCAAGGTCGACCAGGTCATCGACAAAGCTAAACGGCTTGGTCGTCCTTTGGATCGTGTCGGTTCCGTTCGCAACGAGATCGAGCAGATTCAGAAAGAGATGTTGGAGCAGTTCTGATGCCGCCGAAACACCGGAAGAAATCTCCCGCCAAACGAGTTTTCCAACCGCTCCCTGAAAACAGCTACTGGATCGAAAACGACGCCTACGACCGCCGCGTCTATGGATATCTTCGGTCGGAGTCTCCTTCGCTTCGAGAGCTTGAAGAGGCCGGCAGTACCTTCTTGCCGCATTTTGGCTCCCTGCTCCAAGACATCTTTTGTCTTTTGTTCAAGTACAATGTCATCTTTCACAAGGCTTCCGCGGTTGTCGCCAGCGCGCTCCTGAACGAGAAGTTTCTCAACGGGATCCGGCAAGGGAATCAATACGAGTTCCTGCGCGAGCAAACTCTCCTCAATGAGGCGCGGGCCGGCCTGTCTACGCTCCTTCTCGGGGAGCGGCTTCTTGCGCTCATAAAAACCGAAAAACTGCTCACGCGACGCGATATGCGGGATCTTTGGGACCTTCAAAAGCAAGAAGAGATCGTGAGCGAAAAATTGGAAGAATATGAAAACGCCGATACGATACCCGATGACAATTTATCGGAAGAAGGAAAGAAAGCCCTAGAGAAAGCCAAAGAACGGCTGGGTGGAGAAGTTCAGGGCGCCGAAGCGCTGCTGCGTCACAAGACCGATCAACTGAAGGAAGACTTAAAACAAAGCGAAGCGCAGACGACCAACCGTTTGCAAGCTGAAGCTATCAAGATCGCGCAACAATTGGAGGAAGCGACGGAGGAAGCGGAGGCGTGGGGATCAACGCTGGGCACCGGCCAACGTTCCCCTCCCGGGCAAAAGCTCGAACTCGGCAAGCGCCTCGCGGGTAACGAGAAGCTCAAGAAGCTCGCTCGCATGGTCGGTCGGATGAAGTTCCATGCCATGGCGCTCAGGAAGAAGGTCTTCGAGCGGTCCAGCGAGGAAGTCTTGGAGGTGGAGCGCGGTGACTCACTGCAACGATTGCTGCCCCATGAGATGATTGCTTTGCACCACCCCATCCTGCGCAAAGATTTTCACCGCCGATTTTTGGATCAAGAGTTGCTGCAATACTCTCTCCGCGGCGTTGAGGAAAAAGGCAAAGGCCCGATGATCGTATGCTTGGACGGCAGCTCCTCGATGGCCGGGGACAAAGAGATCTGGTCGAAGGCCGTGACCCTGACCCTTTTGGAAATCGCCCGTCGCCAGCGGAGGCTTTTTCGCTCCATCTGCTTTTCCTCGGAACAAACCCCGCTGCAAATTCTCGATCTCAATCCTCGCGAACACTATGAGATCAAAGCCAAGAACGTGATGGATCTGGCGGAATACTTTCCCGGCGGCGGCACGGATTTTCAGAAGCCCTTGGACGCTGCGTTGGAGTGCCTCCAACAATCACGGTTCAAAAAAGGCGATATCGTTTTCATCACCGACGGCGAATGCCAGGTCAGCCCGGAATGGGCCGAGCAGTTTCGCGATCAAAAGGAGAAACTTGGCTTCTCGCTGTTCTCCATCCTGATCGACGTCGGTTCGAGCTCATTGGGAACGCTGAAGGAATTCAGCGACCGTATCACCACAATCAAAGCAGTTGACCGGGCGACGAAGCAAAAGAGATTTTTGTCAAATTTTAGTGCAGCGCCAGCCTCCGCGCGTTTCCAATGTGAACTCCCCTATCGTTAGCGGCCATTGGAGGATTTTTTTGGTCGCGGAGAATTTGAAGGAATTCTTGCGCCATAGTGCCGAGAGGTTTGCGCCTATCGTACGTAATAAAAGACTTGATCCCCAGTTGCTTCAGTTCCGGAACGTTGATCAGCCTCAAATTGCCCCTTGCTACCCGGCTGGCGACAGCGTTGCGATATAAGATTCCCACTCCCATACCCAGTCGGACTGCCGCCCTTACCGCTCCGGACACGTCGCAACGCAAGGCGATATTCATCTTATATCCCAGGTTCATCAGTACCTTTTCCAGCCTACCGCCACGTCTCAACACCAGGGGACACTCACCCAGTTCCTTTAAGCTCAACTTCTTTCTCGCAAGTGGACTTGAGGGAAGGCAAAACGCAACCAACTCCATCTCGCCATAAGGTTCATAAACAAGTTCGGCGCGGTAAGAAGGATTCGTAATGAGGGCTATTTCCACTTCAGAGGCGACCAGACGCTTTTCGATAACCGGACTCTCATTGGTCTCCAAAATAACCTGAGCGGAAGGCTGACGCGTCTTAAACGCCATGAGTAATTTTGGAAGAACGTTGGCCGACACATTGTGACTGCCGCCGACTATGAGCGGCGCTGCGTCGTCCGTCTTAGTTTTACCCTTATATTTATTCTCGAGATGTTCGGCCTCCGCCAATAGAGGTCGGATCGCGCTGATAAACTCTTCTCCCTCGGAAGTCAACTCCACGCCTTGATTAAGCCTGATAAAAAACTTCGTACCGAATTCTTCCTCCATAAGCTTTAGCTGTTGCGACACCGCGGGTTGGCTAATATGAAGCGCTTCGGAAGCCTTCGTAATGTTCAGATGCCTTACAACACATTCAAAAATCCGCAGCTGATGTAGTGTCATCGGTTTACTCCCTAGGCATAAGAGATCCGACGTCGATACAAGTACCTATCTAACCCAAACCTCGCCGTGAGGCAACGAAAATCATGCTCGTACAACTATCGTCGCATCGCCGGAAAAAATTTCAAGTAGTTTTTCGCCTCAATCGTAAACTTGCCCTCACGAGAAGCGCTTCCCCGAAATTTTCAGTTCGCGGATTTCCAAGGAAAGACAGCGGGTTGTTACCCGGTTGTTATCTTCGCAACATTCTTCCACGGCGAGAAGAGGATTTATGGTCCTCTGCACAAGCTCTCGCATTGATATTCAAACGTCACGAGGAACTTCTTCGATTACGCTTCGAAGTGGATCAACGACCGGTTCCCCTGAGCGTATTCGAGATCAAGTAAGTGACTGCACGCGAGCCCGGCGCTGACTCCCGGATCTTATTATTTGCCCAACTCCAAGATGGCATAAGTAATGCTTATGCCGCCATTCGAAAAAACTATTGGCCGCATCCTTGGTTTTCATATACCAGCTCTTACCAGAGCACGTTGACGAGACCATCTGACTCGGCAGCCGGCTCAACCAGACAGCCGGAAAATGGTGCTTACGGGAGACCGTAGGAGAGGGAGTAGGAGCAGGCCGAAACAGTCACGTGCCCGGGAGGAACTTATAAAGGTCAGAGCAAAACAAACGAGCCATTTGGTCCTTCTAGACCGCTAGGCTTTAGTATCACGTTAAAGCAAAGGTACAGAGAGTTATGTCGTATCAAAAACTTGGGTGAAAGGAGTAAATAAAATGAAGCAACATCTATGCATTACGAAAAGGCGCGTACTGCGTGCAGCATTATCCGTGGTCACTTTGGCGATTCTCGCATTCAGCGGCAGCGCGCTGGCGGCCAGTGCAACCCAAATCCCATGGACGGGACCGGCACCCAAAGCCAATTGCGGTCCTTTCGATTGGACCGAAAGCGGATTGCAAGGTCAGACCACGGCGTGGGAACGCCTGAGCGGCGACTCGGAGGGCGGCTACAACTGCAACCTGGAGCTCGTTGGCCAGTTCCGAGGAGAGGGAGCCTTTTCGCAGGACGGACCGGCGTACCTTGATCACTGCGCCTACATGGGAACGGAAAATGACCCTCTGCAGCAGCACCCGGGCGTCGTAGTGATCGATGTCTCGGACCCCGCGCATCCGCGGCCGACCGCGTACCTGGATGACACTCCCGCGGCGCTCAACCCGCACGAGAACCTGAAGGTGAACCAGGCGCGCAAGCTCCTCGGGGTCGCCGAAAACAACGGGCCGAATTTCGCCGTTTATGACCTGTCCAACTGCGCTCACCCGATCCTGAAGTCCAGCATCACCGTGCCCGGGAGCCTGGGTCACATGGGTGGCTGGGCCGAGGACGGCATGACGTACTACATCGGCCAGAACTTTCGAGGCGTCGGCGGCACGATGCCGGTCATTGACGTCGCCGATCCGTCCGATCCGAAGGTGCTCCTCACCTGGCAGTTCAACGGCGATGGCAGGCCCCACGACCTGACCACCAACAAGGACGGGACGCGGTTATACGTAGTACAACCCGGGAGCTTCGGCGCGGCGGCGAACAGTTCTTCGTTCGGTCCGGAGTTGCTGGTGATCCTGGACGTGAGCGACATTCAGTTCCGTCGCCCCAATCCGCAGATCCGGATTGTCAGCAAGATCGGCTGGGGTGACCAGGGGGGGCAGGGGGAGGGGAGCAGCCGCTCCTCGTATCCTACAACGGGCGCCCGCACATCCTCACCACGTCCGAGTCCGGGCCCCAGGGGGGTGCTGGTGGTCTAGCGGCGGCATGTGCCCGGGGAGTCGGGGCGTACGGTTATGTGCATATCGTCGACATCAGCGACGAGACGAACCCTAAAATAATCTCCGAGCTCATGGACGAAGTGCACGACCGCCGCAATTGCGAGGCTATGCTCAATGAGCCTCCAGAAGTCGGCGGCGGTATCCTCGACTATTCCATTGAAAGATGCAATGTGGACCGCCCGGAGAATCCGACGATGGCCGCTTGCGGATCGAGAGGTGTAGGCACCCGAGTTTTCGATATTCGCGATCCCTACCACCCTGCAGAGATCGCGTACTGGAAGGGGCCGGCTCCGCGGACGGCTTTCCTTCCCGGATCGGGTAGCTGGTCGCCGGGTGTCGATCGAACCGTCGAAAAGCAAGCTGGTTTGACGCACTTTCAAAAGGTTCCTGCCGACGGGACGCACGGGCGTGAGTTGCAGCTTTGGATCGTCGGTGATGGCAACGGTTTTCAGGTCCTCCGCTTTACAAACGCTTTCATGGAGACGGAAGAGGCCAAAGCGCTTCACAAGGACGTTTTCGAGAACTCGATGGACAGTAAATAAATCGTCAGGCAGATAGCAAGCCGGGCAAGCGCAATGTGAAATCTGCGTATCCGATTTACCGGCTGTCACAACGATGCTGGCTCTTCGACCGCGGTCGAAGAGCCAGTTTAAAGGTGTGGCCTTAGCTGCGCGGTCCCGCCCGGCGCACATCCGTCTCTTAGACGGTTCGCTGTATACCTGGCTCGGCGCGAAAGCGCTGAGCCAGTTTTCATTGATGGGCGGGAATCAGCGAGGCATCCTCTTGTAACCGAAATCCCGACGTTCCATTTACATTCGACTCAGGCCAGGGCAAGCCGATGGATCAGTGGACGTCCGGCTTGCTGTGATGATGATGCGATACTTTCTCGACTTCGGGCCGATGTTCGAGGACGGCATTCTGTCGAATTACCCGCCCTCAGTCGCGGGACGCCCCGCTTATCCGATCTTTGTGTCGAAAGTGGACGAAGACGGCAGCGAATTGGCCGGCGTCCGGTTGCCGCCGGTCCAGGCACCGGTTGCCACCACCACGGCTGGGCATTGCGCCGCTTGCGCGGACGATTTCGCTTGACAAGAAAATTTGAACGGCAGTATGACCAACCATTAACTACCAGCCCGAACGATCATGACTCGTTGAGTCCACAGGCCAGGCCCTGAGTGGAAAAAGGAGAACTGAAACATGTTCCCGTATCATGTGTCCCACAAGAGGCTCTCGTACTTTATGGGCGGTGAGATTTCCACTCGGGGCTTTCGGTAACGCCTTCAACCAATCATCGTCTCCTTCAGACGTCTAAAAGGAAATCTTTTAACCGGAGGGATAAAAAGATGATTTGCACAGTTGAGCTTATGAAACGAACCACGATTCTCTGGGTGTTCCTCGCGCTGCTGCTGCTTCCGGTGCTTTCCGATGCGCGCGTCATTAGCGTTCAGATGAGTGCCCCCACGATCGCGTTTGGCGGCTACTCGTGGCCGGGCGTCGGACAGTACGAGAAAATTACCGGCGTAGCCTACGCCGAGGTCGATCCCGCCGATCACAGGAACTCGATCATCGTCGATATCGGGCTTGCCGAGCCGCAACCCGCTCCCGGAGAGCCAGGCAAGACTCCCAGCGGAAAAGTCGCGTACTTATTAAACTTCTATATTCTCAAGCCGGTCAATTTGAACCAGGTCGATCGTAAACTCAACGGCTACGGCAAGATGATGTATGAGCCGCCCAACCGGGGCAATAAGACGTGGGCCGCCTTGGGCCGAATTACCACCGGTCCCGGTGGTGCGAGCGACCCCGCTTCTATCGTCGACCAGACAGTCTTGGCAAACTCGTTTCTGATGCCACGGGGTTATACGCTAGTCTGGAGTGGGTGGGAACCATTGGTGCCCCTTGCCGACTTGGGCACTACCCCGACCCAGGCCGTTGCGTTGCCGATCGCCAAAAATGCAGACGGCTCAACGATCACGGGGCCGGCATACGAATACATTGTGACCTCGGCGAACTCATTCGAGTTAAGTTATCCGGCCGCCAACGCGGCGGACAAAACCACAGCAAAGCTAACCCATCGCGTTCATCTTGACGACGTGCCGCAACTCATTCCGGCTTCGGGTTGGGAATATACTGACGCGACCGGGACAGCAATCCGCCTGCTTTCGTCCACGGGCACGCCCGCGAACTTCGTCGCCAACGACATCTATGAGTTCTCGTACACGGCCAAGGATCCGACCGTGGCCGGTCTTGGCTTTGCGGCCGTTCGCGACTGGGTTTCCTGGTTGCGCTACGAGGCGCAGGATGACAACGGTACGGCGAACCCGCTGTCCAACTACATCACCCGGATCTATACCGAAATCTCTTCGCAACCTGGACGTATGTTCAACGACTTCCGAACTCTCGGCTTCAACGAAGACGATCGCGGCAAAGTCGGCAGAAAGGTGTTCGACGGCCACATGCAGTGGATCAGTGCGGGCAGCGGCATCGGCATGAACTTCCGGTTCTCGCAGTCCGGCCGCACCGAGCGCAACCGCCAGGACCACCTATTTGGCGAAAATCTCTTTCCATTCGCCAATGTGAGGACGACCGATCCGTTCACGGGCATTACCGCTAGCCGATATGACGCATGTCAGCTGACCAACACGTGCGCGTTCGGAGTGGAGATCTATTCGGCCAACGAGTACTGGGTCAAAACGGCTTCGCTACTGCACACCCAGCCGGACGGCAGCGCCGACCTTCCTGATTCGGCGTTCACCCGCAATTATTTTATGTCCAGCATGCAACATGGGACCGGCAACGCCACGAGCAGAGGGAATTGCCAGCAGTTCGGGAATCCGTTGAGTTCGTCCCCGGTGCAGCGCGCGCTGTTTCTCGCGTTGGATGCATGGGCCGACGACGGCACACCGCCCCCTGCAAGCAGGGTGCCCCGGCTCGACGACGGGACCTTGGTGCTGCCGGCAAACACTGGTTTCCCGATCACTATCCCAGATACCGGCGGGCTAGCCCCGAGCGGCAAAGTAACTTACACAGGTCTGAAGACCAGTCGCTACCGGTTTGACTTTGGGCCGGGCTTTTACGACGCCAGTAACCCGGCCACCTTCGGCATCCCGACCATCTTTCCGCCCGTGATCACCCCGCCGCTCATGCCGCTTCTGACGGACGCAGCGGTGCCGATCATGTCGGTGAACGGTCCGGTTTATCCCAGCTTCGTGCCGAAGACGGATAAAGACGGCAACGACATCGCGGGCGTGCGGCTACCCGACGTGACGGTTCCCCTCGCCACATACACCGGTTGGGCGCTACGAGCGGGACCACAGCTCAACGACGGTTGTGAAGGCACCGGCCAGTACATCCCGTTCGCCAAGACCGAGACCGAGCGCAAATCCTCCGGCGATCCGCGCCGGTCGATCGAGGAGCGCTATGCATCTTTCGATAACTACTACGATCGGGTAAGACGCGCGGTCGACAATATGGTCAAGGATCGCTTGCTGCTGTGTGAGGACGCCGATGACCAGATCGCGCGACTGGTCAATGCAGGACTGGCCGCAGGTGTCCCGACACCCAGCGGTGAAATGCCTCCGTTGGAGTCGGAGCACTGCCACAAGCTGTTCAGGTCCAAGGACGGCAACAAGTAAAAAGACTCAGGCTTGGCAAGCCGATGTCGGCTCACCGCCGTGGCGCTCCCGCGGCGGTGAGCATGCCCTCAGACTGACGAGTTCGTTTGGCCGCTGACAAACCGAAACGTTTCAAGTTTTTCGCCGAGTGGAGACAGCCTTCTCTCCTGTTGAACCGCCGTAGCGTCAGTTGCCGCGATTATGGGACGGCCGCGTCGTTTGCCGCGGCGATGATGCTGTCTCGATCTTCGGGAAGCAACAGTCGCTTGCTGACGAGGTCGTTCGCTGCTGCGGTGACTTTGGCAACATAGTCGTCATGCGTCGGATACCGCTCCTCCAATGACAGGCGCGGATCGCCAGCGGCTTCCCGCTCGGCTTTGGTCTTGAAAAAGGGAATGTAGCCGCCGGTGAGGTCACAGGAATCACCCTCGCTGAAGCCTGCCTTCCTGATATTCCACCCCGTGTAAGTCCCTAGCGGAACCTGGACGTTCGTGTTCCGCAAACCATCGATGGGGTTGCCGTCAGCATCGACCTGCGGCAGGAGCACGGTGTAGGCACCACCGGGCATCGAAGGTTCCGTCATGATGCCGGACACGTCCTCCACATCGAAGCGCAGTCCACGATCAAGGTAGACCTTCTGATTCGTGACACCAGCCACGGTGAAATTTGAAGCGGGGACGTACGGGATTTGAATCTCAGTCTGCTTTACCAAGCTCCCACGACTAATCGAGGAGTAGAGGCTTTCCGGTGGTTTCGTTCCATCGACCACCCAGTCGCGAAGCGCCACCAACAACGCTCGCTGGGCGTGGAGAAACGGGTTGCTGTTCGAGCGCAGCTGGCAATTGTTAGGGAAACCAGGAAGCACCGCCGGCGGTTGTTGGAGCGGATTGCCCCCGCCGTGCTGCGTGCCGGACAGTTGATAGATCCGAACCTCGTCCGGAATCGAGACGTCTCGCCTGCCGAAGGAATCGGTAGTGTTCAGCGACATGTCTGCCTGCCACCACTCGGTGTCGGTGTTCGTATGAGTGATCTTGGGACATGTATGGGTCCGGCGACAGCGTTCGAGTTGCCCGGCCCTGATTCCCGACAGCGGATCGAAGCTCACGTCCCACGTTTGCGGCGACTCCGCTCCCGGGTACTGCGCCTCGGTGTGCTGCGTTCCCGATAACCGTGTCGGCTGCGCGAAGCGGATGTTGAATGCGCCACGGTTGGAGGCCTTGTGCGGTATCGCCCCTTCGACCACCTGTCGGCGATGCTCGTCTTGATTGAACCCCAGTTGGATGAAGGTGCGAATCCAGCGGCCGCTCTGCGACGAACCGTAGATGATGGCGTTCTCTAGTCCATCGCCCAGCGGATTGCCGTGATTGCCGCTGCGCAAGAAGGAAATGAAGTCCCGCGTCGCCGCGAAGCCCAAACCCATCACCATGGGATTCTTTGCCGTGTAGAGAAGTTCGTAGATGTGGTTTGTATCGAACCCACCCTGAAGACAGACCTTCTTCGTGTCCGGGACGCCGGGGAAGGGTACCGAGGTGCAGTCGGCAAAGGCCCACTCCAGGTTCGAGATGAGTTCCTTGGGATCGTTCTGATGGACGCGCCGCGTCAATGTTGCGCCGGAGTTGTCGGCGCTGATGGCCTCGTAGGCTGGGGGCTCGGTCACATCCAGCGTGTTCGCTGGGGAGCCGAGGATGTATTCAGACCGCACCCGCCCTTTGATCTCGCTGCCGTCACGATGTCTAGCGATCGGCAAAGTGATCTGGATGCCCGAGGTCACGTCACCTTCCCATCCACTCCACGCCATCGTGTAACCCTCGCGTTCGAGGAAGCCGTCACCAGGGCTGGTCGCGTTGCCGCCGATGTTCAGGTTCGTGATGCCCTTGTTGCCGCGATTCACGACGTCGTAGATGAGCGTCCCATTGCCGCGGCTCATGTCGATGGGCTTGAGGATCGAGATGTCCATCGAGTACTCGACCATGCCGCGGGAATTGCGCGGCGCCAACCCGATGTCGGTGATTATCGCATTGAGGGGATCTCTAGGATTCACCTCGCCATACGCTCTGCCGTCGAGCTGCTCATATTGTCCGACGGTACCGAATGAGGCGCCGCCAAAGGCCGGTGAAGTCCGCGTCTCGATGACGATCTTCGTTATTCGTGCTTCTGCCAGGTCATCGCTGTCGAGCACTCCGACCGCCAGCAAGCTCCACAAGAAAACCAGCGGGAGGCGAACGATATGGATAGCTAGAGTAATTGTATCTACGCTTCTAGGTTTGTTTGCCATTGGTTCTCCCTCCTTATGTTTTGATCTACTGACTCAGTGGCCTATTCCTCCTCTCGGGCAGTTAATAGGAACCCTTTGTGGATGGTTGGGGGTTCTGTTTGTGTCAGAAGTGGGACACACTGTCCAATACTTTTTTCGAATGACCGCCATTGGCATTTCTTATATCAGGTCGCACGGGGACCCCCGTCCGTCTGCCAAGAGAAAAGCAATAGCACCAGATTTCGAGGAAAAATATAATTGTTTGGCGACTGAGAGAAGTGTAGGGAAACCAGCTATTTCATGGCTTCGTACCTAAAGCAAGGATGGCCGGCATAGGCAATTCTACAGCATCACGCTTTTGATACCTGGTTAATTCATCGCGCATGGCGCGGCGAATGTTTTCTAGAGCCTCCGGTTTTTGGGCGCGCAGTAGTCCAGCGGTTCGCACCGTGCTCTCTTTCATGAACTCGAACAGGCTGTCGACAGTCGGCAGGCGCCAAGTTTGCAGAATTTTAATTACCTTGGCTGACTCGAAACCCGCAGCACGCAAGGACCGACTGCACTCATCCGGCTCACTGAAGCGGAAGAATGGCGGGCCTTCGGGCAGCGAAACGGTGAGATCGCCATGTTTCTTAATGGCCCCAAGAACGATTCCAAAACCGATCGCTTCCTCCGGTTTGGCCCATGCGGTGAAGGCAAACCGGCCGCCCGGACGCAGCACACGGCAGGCCTCCGCGAGTGCCTGATCCGGCCGGGCCAAATGCAGGATGCCGAAGTTCATCACCGCCGCGTCAAATAAAGCATCGCCTAACGGCAATTCCTCCGCGTCGCCCTCGCGAAACTCGATCTCGGGATTGCGCCTCCGAGCTTCCACGACCATAGCCGACGAGAAGTCAACTCCGATAACCGTTGCGCCGCGTCTTTCGGCAGCCGCAGCCGCATAACCGGGTCCGGTGGCGATGTCGATTACCTTTGTTCCCTTTTTGACTCCGGCTGCATCGAGAAGGGGCTCTATGCTCTGCGCGGTGAGCTCGCCGAAGGCCTGATGATACGGCTCGGGAATAGCTTGCCAGCCGCTGTGCTCAAAGTCGCGAAATGAGTGAGGATCAGGATCATTCATAGTCGACTGTCTCAGTGTAGACGGATGATGGAACGGCTGTTGCCGGAAAGATTCTCGAATCAGAACGACGACGGCATTCTCACCGCGCGTGAAACGAAATGTGACCGCCTGACAGCTCAGGGCATGTCTTCCAGCAGCTTGCCAAAGCCTTTCACCGGCTGTCTCACGTGCAGTCGTTTTTCCACGGACCAGACTCGCGCGGGGACCGGGTGCACAACCGGCACCTGCAAGTCTTCTTCCAGCAAATGAATGATGTCCAGGCAACGCCAGCCGGTGCCGAGCATGTAGATTCCATCCGCGCCCGGATTCTTGAGAAACGCCTTACGCGTGTGGGCGTAGATTTCCTGCGATGCGAGCCGCCCCACGTCTTCGAAGGCCACCGAGATTCCTTCCATGGCCATCACGTCGAATCCGGCGTCCCGGAAATAGCTTGCCGTGATATCGTTGACGCTGTTGACGAAGTAAGTCACGCCGACCAATTTTTTGATGTTCAGCGCCCGCAGGGCCTCGACTTGAGTCTGAGCAGCGGTAACCATGGGAGTTTTGTATTTGGTTTCCCATTCTTTGATAATCTTCTCTTCACCCTTGTAGCCGTGAACCATAAACGGCGGGGCGCCTTCGGGATGGATGAGATCAACGCCCTCCCTGGCTAGCTCCGCGACTTTTTCCTCAACCGCATTAAGAGCGCCGCGGAATTCATCTTCCGTGCCGCGTTTGAAATTCAAGTAAACCGGAACGACCCCGATCCCTTCGGGCAGTAATCTAATAAACTCTTCTAGGGAGCCCGGCCGATGGGTAGGTTTCACCACCCCGACAACACCGCGCCAACTTGCGAACACCATGACGGACTCCTTGGAGCTTATGACTGCGATTTAAAAACCTGCGGAAACTTCGTTTTCAATTGAGCCCGGACACTCTCGGGCACTTCCACCACTTTGGGGAACTCTCCCTTGAGCTTGCGGTTATAAGGCATACAGGCGTCGATCAGGATGCGATTATTAAAATTCCCCGGCAGAAACATCGGGTCGCGACCGGATGACCACGCCTTCTGGACGACATCGATGTCCGTCACCGGGTCGAAGCGCGTCCCCATCGCCCAGAGCACCTGATCGATGTCCGAACAATCCACATCGTCGTCTACGACCACGGTCCATTTGCCGTTATAGGCGCCCGCCATACAGTTGGCCGCCACATGCAACACATTGCGCGCATGGCCCGGATAGCGCTGCCGAATTTGTATCGCCGTGAACCGGGTGGCCGGTGCGCCTTCATGATTCCACACACCGAGGATGTCAGGCAGGCCGCAAGCTTCCAGCGCCTTCCAGATCTCGGCCGCCCCGGCGATGCCTTTAAGCAAGCCCGTTTCATCCACCGGCTTGTGTTGCGGCGCGCAGGTGAGAATCGGATGGTTGCGATACATTACCGTCTTCACATTGAGAGAGGGACGCGGTACCACATCGTCCGAGTAGTACCCCATCCATTCCCCGAAAGGCCCCTCCGGCTTCGATTGCCCGGGAACGGCCTCACCTTCGAGAACAATTTCCGCATCGGCAGGGATCGGAAACCCGGTAAAAGGTCCCTTGACAACTTCCACCGGTTCGCCCCGGATGCCGCCGGCGAAGTCATACTCGGAAACTCCGCTGGGCAGCGGGCTGGCAGACAATAGATAAAGCAGTGGGTCCTGGCCGCACACGATAGCGAACTTGGCGCTCTGTCCCCGTTCAAAATACTTGTCACGATGAATGCGCCCGTGCTTTCCCTCGGTAATCTGACAGCCGATAGTTTTTTCGTCGTAGACCTGGCAACGGTACGCACCGAAATTATACCACTCGGCATCCGGATCTTTGGTGATGCACATATCGGCAGTACCGATGTAGCGATGCGTGTCGGTTTGATGATGCACCGGTACGGGTAGCTCGAGCACGTTGACCTTGTCACCCTCTAGAACATTATCGAAGATCGGGCCGGTTTTGACGAATTTGGGCTTGATAAATTGCATGTCTTCCATGCGGTGATGATAGGCTTTTACGATATCGGCCTTGCGCTCGTATTCGAGGGGCAGGCCTAGTGTCAGGGCAACGCGCTTGATCGTGGAAAACTGTCCAAAAAGCGTCCGGTAGCCTTTCGGATAACCAGGAACGTCATCAAAAAGAATTGCCGGCGCCTTTCCCTTACCGCTCTCCGTCAGCATCTGGGTAATCGCACCCATCTCTCGGTCCCAATGGGCGCCATTAACTTTGAGCAGCTCGCCCAGCTTGTCTACCCGCTCCAGCCAATCCCGCAAACCGCGGTAGGTTACAGCGCTACTGGAGATTTCCACCTTTTCCGGACGTGCCATCCTAACCTCCCTTGCAAGCACGGGAAACCACTATTTCAGAGTGATTTTCATCAACCATATGTTCCACCTCTTGGGTTGTCAAGGAAACCGCCGGGGCGGCTCTTGTTTATGAAACCGGCAAGTGTTAATTACAGAACCCGCTGTAGTCCGAAGACGAACTAGACGTTGGGTCAACACCGGGATTTATGAAAGCACAGACGTCTTACGACCAAGATCTACGTGCCATCGGTCAGGCGCTTGAAAAGCGCCGAATCACTATCTTCGAGATAAAGAACCAACCTGGCCGTTACGTCGTACGCGGCACCCCCGATAAGCCTACTTCCGTTATTGCCAGCATGCGACGATGGGTTCGAGGAGGCGAAAATGACGCCTCCGGCACGATCCATTATAGTGCCAAAGAAATTGAAGAGATAGAACGGCAGGGAAAAAAGCAGCGCGCTAAGACAGGTCGTCTTCCCGACTTCTACAATCTTTCAAATACCCTTCGGACTTTGGGTGCGTATCTGAACTCTAAAGACGCCGAGTTATTAGAACTGCACAAAAGACCGCTCACCGTAACCCTGCTGTACCAAAACAACCATGGACATCCCCACATGGAAGATCGCACCATCGCCTCTTTCTTCAACATATTCATCGAAATGCACGGGAGACGAAACCGGGCTAAAGCCTAACTTAATGCGGTATTCCCTCAATGCGTTTGAATAATTCGGGCGTCATTCCGGGCAACTGGCGATAGTTAGCGCGACCCGGAATCCAGGAAACTTCTGGATACCCGCTTTCGCGGGTATGACGTTGAGTGCCTGCGTGAGCTATCCAACTTTTTCTTGCAACCGTTTCACCAGCTCTTCATAGGAGGAGCTGGAGATAACTCGATCGAACTGCGAGCGATAATTGTTGACAATACTGATGTTCTCCACCACCGCGTCGTAGACCTTCCATTGACCCTGGACTTGCCGTAATTTGTAAGTGACCGCGAGCTCCTCGCCCTTGGGCTTAACAATGGTGGACTCCACCTGGGCAAAATCGTTATCTATCGCCTCACGGCCGAACCGCACCTTTTCGCCTCCATACAGATCGATCTTGTCCGAATAGATTCTTTCCAAAAAATCTCGAAAGAGCTTGACAAACTCCTCCTGCTCGGCCGGAGTTCTTCGCCGCCAATGGGTGCCGAGCGCTCGTTTGGCCATCTCCTCGTAATCAAAAATTGAATTGAGCGCTTCCCTCAAGCGATCAACGCGTTCCCTCTTTTTATCCTGGGACTGCAGTTTAGGATCTTTCAGAATTTCAACTGCTTTGTTTACCGCCGTGCGTACGAGCTCAAGTGGCTCGCCTGCCTGAGTGAAACAAGGAAAGACAAAACACAACGTAACGATGAAAACGGCTGTCGCTATTTGCCGTATCTTTTTATGCATTTAGGCTTATCCTTTTGTATATGGGCTACCCGGGAAACAAAACCAATATCCAAACAGCCACCGAAAGCACGATCGCGCAGAAAACAGCTGCCGAACCGAAATCTTTTGCTTTCCTCGAAAGCTCATGGCGATCCCTGCCTATGCGATCGACTGCGGCTTCGATGGCCGAGTTGATCATCTCGACCACAATCACCAACATCCAACTTCCAATTAGCAAAGCGCGTTCCACACCCGTAGTTGTCAAGAGCCAGGCTGCGGGGATAACCAGAATCAAAATCAGGAGTTCCTGTCGAAACGCTTGTTCCGAGCGAAAGGCATCGCGCAGGCCAACTAAGGAATCGATGGTCGCTTGCACAAGGTGATTTAAAGGCTCAAACGCCATAGCCGCATCCCCGCGCTCTCATACCGGGCATCCGGGCCATGGCCATTGGTTGAACGCCGTCAGGGTTCCAACTCAGCGCTGTTTAAGGGCCGCCAACACTTTTTCCGCTGTAATAGGGAGCGACATGATGCGTGCCCCGATAGCGTCTTCTACTGCATTGGCGATGGCCGCGGCCGTCGGAATGATAGCCGTCTCACCGATGCTCATACTGTTATACGGCCCGCTGCCGGTGTCGGATTGGAAGATAGCGGTTTTTAGCTGTGGAATATCCTTGATATTAGGAATCTTATAGTCGCCGAGGTTAGCATTGAGGACTTTACCGCCATCGTCTGTCATGATTTGTTCCATGATACCGTACCCCATCCCCATCACCACGGCGCCGTCGATCTGGCCCTGATGGGTTAGAGGATTCAAAATGCTCCCCGTGTTATGGGAAGTCGTAATGCGCCGCACATCCACCTCGCCGGTTTCATCGTCTACCTCCACCTCCACCACCTGCGCCACCGTGGAGGTCTCCGGCCCCTCTTTCATGTTCATGTAATGTCCTTCCGCGATGATCGGACTGCCATTGCTCCGAGCAATCTCAGCAAAGCTCATCCGCCTTTCAGCGCGGCCATGAGTCACGCCGCCGTCATACAATATCAATTCTTCAGGCGACGCACTCATCGCCCGCGCGGCGGCTCGCAAAATTTCTTCGCGTGCTTTCTTCCCCGCCTCAAAAGCCGATCCCCCGTGGACTCGGGTGCTGCTGCTCCCGCGCACCCCCGTATCCCTCAGCACCTTGGTCGTATCGAGGATCTCGACTTTGATTGAATCGAGGGACACTTTGATCTCCTCGGCGACGATCTGGCGCATAATGGTGTAGGCGCCCGGGCCCGTATCCGTAACCGCCGTAGACAGCGTCACCTCTCCCGTCTCGTCGATCTTAACAAAGCAGTACGACTCCCCGCCCTTGGAAACCCAATTGCCTACGGCGCATCCGCGCCCCACGTTCTTTGCCTTGGCGGCATGAAATCCCGACTCTTCCAAGGCTTTCTTCAATGTCTCCGCCGCTTTAACGTGAGCGATGCTCTCTCCCACCGGAAAATGGTCGCCGTCCTGCATAAAGTTGATACGCCGGTATTCCGCCGGATCGATGCCCAATTTTTTTGCCACGATGTTCGCCTGGCTTTCGCTGGCAAAACAGCCCTGCGGGTGGCCCGGCGCCCGCATGTATCCGCAAGGAAATTTGTTGGTGTAAACGTATTTTTCTTCGATGTGGGTGTTGGGGATCCGGTAGGGCCCCGAGGCCTCGTGCGCGCCCACGAGAAAACCCTGCGGCCGATAGGCTCCGTAAGCGCCGCTGTCAAAAATATATTCCATCCGCTGGGCAATCAGCAGCCCGTTTTTTTTCACGCCGGTCTTGATCCTGATCGTTGCCCCGTGGCGCGGATTGCCGGCAATCAGCTCCTCCGTATAGTCGATGAGAAATTTCACGGGACGACCGCTCCTCTTCGAAAGTACGTAGCAAAGAGCGACTTCGTTGGCATCTCCCTTGCCGCCGAAATCGCCGCCGACATAACAGGGATGAATAACAATGGCCGCGGGGGAAATTTGCAGAGCGCTTCCCACTTGCTCGCGCATGGCGAACGGGCTCTTGGTTGAAGCCCATACCTCGGCACCGCCGTCGGGCTTTACATGCACGACGCAGGAATGGGGCTCAATATAGGCCTGATGAACCGCCGGTACCTGGAAGGTGTTTTCAACGACGACGTCGGACTGCCGAAATCCCTCTTCGACGTCCCCCTTGTTCCATGTCAAGTGAACGAATACATTGCTCGGCACTTCAATCTTTTGCAAAAGCCCTTTGTACTGTGCCATGTCTGGATGAAGCAGCGGCGCAGACGATTGGACTGCGTCGAGGGGGTCGGTTACCGCAGGAAGCTCTTCGTATTCTACGTCAATCAAATCCACCGCCCGCTCGGCCGCTTCTTCGGTTTCAGCAGCTACGGCCGCCACCTTCTCCCCGATGTACCGGACAACACCGTCGGCCAACAGCGGTATATCCACAATCTTCTTACCGATCTTTATGCCGGCGATCTCTTGCCCGGTAAGAACGACCCTTACCCCGGGCAATTTTTGTGCTTCCGTGATGTCGATCTTTTTGATCTTCCCGTGGGGAATGGGACTCCGCAGCACTTTGACCCAAAGGATGTTCGGCAGCGCGACATCCACCGCGTAGAGCGCCTTGCCGCCAACTTTTTCCTCTCCCTCGACCCGCGGGCTGGGTATACCTACGCTTCGAATCTCCGCCATGAGATCACCTCCCTAAATGAATATTTTGCCATATGGTTCGGCGACGGAAACGTTGTGGCGAACCGATGGAGCCCACCTTTGACGTAAGTTCAAGGTTCAATGTTCCAGGTTCAACGTTTCAACTTGCTTTGGACCTTGAACTCTAGACGACCAATCGCATCTGGTCTGTCGCCATGACGATGTGTCGTGTAAACTCCTTACTCGCATCGTTAAACAAAGGTTCCTTCTTCGTGTCGGGCTGTAGGTGAGTCAGAACCAGCTGATTCGCCCCGGCCTGACGCGCCACCTGTCCCACATGGGCGGGGTGACTGTGACTACGATAGTGGCCGGAGTCGGGTGGGAAATACATCGCCTCATGAATCAAAACGTCGACACCCGCTGCGCCGTTCCTCACTGCATCGCAGGGGGCCGTGTCGCCGGTAAAGAATACCCGCTTACCGTCACCCTCAATAAGAAAACCCAACGACAGCGGAATCGGCCAGTGAACGACCTCGATGGCTCGAATCCGCCACCCTTCTCCTTCCGCAACGGCTCCATCACGCATTTCGGTGACATTGATATTGATATCCGCTTCGGCGTCGGACTTCCTCAAATTCTTCCGCGCCGCGATGTCGATCTTGTAGGCCTCCTCAAATAGGGCATCGGACATCGCCCTCGTGCCGGGGGGTCCATAGACCTGCAGTATGTGTCGGCGCCCGAAGCGCCACGACGTCAAGACCAGCAAGGCATAATCCGCCACATGATCATAATGACCGTGAGTCAGAAAACAGTGAGTGATGCTGTTTGGTTCGATATGCAGCCGCGCCATCTGCTGCACGCAGGCTCGGCCGCAGTCGAGAAGAATCCTAGCGGATCCGACGTCCACCAGGATTGCCGAGCTGCCGCGCAGTGGATCCTGGTAGGGTGTTCCTGTTCCGAGAAAGCAAATCTCCATGATAACTCCCTATTATCTAAATCTCATTGGAATCATGGAATAATGAAAAACCCAATATTCCAGTATTCTATCATTCCTTTATTCCAGTTCTCCTGATTTCTGTCGCAGCCGGCTCAACACCGCCCCCAACAACCCGATGTCAACGGGCGCGCCATTCTGGTACGCGATGACCTGACTGGAGTAAGGTGAAATTCGGCCGCCTGGCGTCAGGATACCGACGAGGTTCAACGGATCAGCGCAGGAAATCACCACGGGCTCCTGTGGGTCTTTAGAGCGGCGTTCCGCTCGTAACCTCTCGACGGCCTCCGGCAACGCGAATTGCTCGCCAACGAAACCGTTGACGAAACGGCCGCCACGAATCTCGCCCCGCGCCTCCAGGCGCCGGTAGACAGCCAGCAGACTTCTCCACGACGGCGCGCAGGATTCGCGGGCGAGCAAGTCTCGAAACATGACTCCGTAGCGACGCAAAAGCTGCCATGCCCGACGCTCGATCGCTTTCTCTGTTTCAACCGGCAGTACGCTTGTGCGCTCCCGCCATAAGGACCAACGTCCCACCGGCATCATTCTTTCCGCCGCACGGCCACCGCTAATGATGCGCAGGCGGTGACGCCTGCCCTTTCTTTTGGTCTCCGGCGTCAGCAGAATTCTGAGGCCTGCAATCCCATCGCCGGTTGCGAAACCGTGCGCCACGAGTTGCCACAGGGCCTCTTCGGCTTTGACTTTCAATAGCCCGGTGCCGCGCGCGATATCGGAGAGAAACGAGGCGCCGCGTTGCGCCAAATAGCGACCCACTTCCCGGGCCATGGGAGACAGACCCGCGGCCTCTTCCCATTCAGGAACCGTACCTTCGAGAAACAATTCAAACTCGTCGCGCAGCAGAAATGCGATGGGCGCCGTGCGTGTGGGCACGAGCAACCTGCGCCGTCGTCGCTTGAGTATTCTACCCGCATCGTCAGTTTCCTGGGGGTCATCATTCAATCGCAAACGGCCCCAAGTGATTACCCCGGCCAGGCAGAGGTCTTCGAGATGCGACGGGTCGTAATCCTTAATCCGCGCGGGTAGAACGTGCTGCTCCCAGGCCGGTGCCGGCAGCTCGAGTCCCTGCAACTGGCGAATGACTTCCAAAACTCCGTCGCGCCCGCGCAGTTGGGTCTTGGCAGCCACATGCTGCCAAACCAAAAGAAATTGGATGAAATCCGCCGCTGAAACAGGCTCGATCTCCTTACGCATCCGCCCCAGGGTCAGCCGATGAATCCTGGACAAGAGCAATCGGTCGCACCATTCGACGGCCTCTCCTCGAGCAACCGTGAATTCCCCGCGCAGAACGATGCCGTCGGACTCCAACGCCAGTAACGCGGTTTCAATTTTTGACGCCCCGATGCTCAATCGGCGGGACAATTCGCTGGCCGTCGTCGGTCCCAAGGCCTCGATCCAGCCGTGAATGATTTTTCGCGTAGCTTCTTCCTCCGACGCCGGGACCCCCATTAGTCCCTCCGGCAAACGAAGCTCGGGATGCAGAACGGCCATGGGGAGTACCAACCGCACCAGTGCGAGACGTTCGGCTGCTACATAGGCCTGCTGTGTTTCCCCGCTTGGGTCTGCGGGCCAGCTTAACAAGGTCGCCCTCCCGGTATCGATCAGCTGCCGCGCCAGGAGAGACCACTCCTTCCCTTCTCCAACAGGCAGTAAACAGACACTCAACATGAAGTCATGGAGCTCATCCGCATCGCGCACATCGGGCCAAGCTTGATCGCATACTTCTTGGATAGCCGCGGGATCCAAACGTCCCAATTCGCCATCCATCCATGGATCCACACGTCTTAACGACACCGCCCGGGCCCGCCTCTCTTCGAGCGGCGCGTCATCCAAAAAGGCATAGGGATTGGCATTGAGAATTTCATGGGCCATCGCGGAAGGCGCTGGCGTATCAATGGCTAGAGTGCGAATTTCCTCCCCGCCGATCTTACCGAGAAGTTCCCGCAGGCCCTCTAAATCCATCGCCTCGTGGAGGCAATCGCGCAAAGTCTCGTTGACCAACGGATGATCGGGGATTTGTATGGGTCCCACTTGGTTGTCCTGACACATCACCTGTTCCGGAAACACGGCACCCAACAAGTCTTCGGCGCGCATGCGCTGCAAAGCAACCGGCACTTTCTTGCCGCCACTATGGCGCGCCACCGCCAGCGCGCGGGTGGCATTCCAGCGCCAGCGATTAGTAAAAAAGGGAGAGGCAAGCACCGCCTGGGTCAACTCGCGCTCCACGATTGCCGGCCGCACCATGGAAAATACGTCAGCCGTAGGAAACGAATGCTGCTCCACAAGTGAAATAACAATCCCGTCGTCCGTGGCAGCGGCTTGCAGTTCTCGGTCGAAATTGACGCAGAAGCGTTTTCTGAGCGCCAAGCCCCAGGCGCGATTAATGCCATTGCCCCAGGGAGAGTGAATCACCAGTTGCATGCCGCCCGCTTCATCGAAAAAACGCTCCGCGACGATCTGCGGTTTGCGTGGGAATGCATCCCAGAACCGCCCTGGTTTCTTTGACATAGTTGACAATTTGCTCGGCGACGCCGTCTGTAATACCGGTTTCTTCGTTGAGCCAGCGCTGCGCCTCGTTGGGATCGGCAAGTCGTTCGTTCACTTCGCGCCGAAGATCGGATACCGCCGCCGAAAGCTCCCGAGTGCGCGCCGGCGCTTCGCCGAACCAAAACGGGATGCTGGGCGGCAACCCCTGGGCATCCTCGACCCAAACCTTGCCGGAGCCGACCCGCCGAATACGCCACGATCGATTGCCCAACAGAAAGATATCCCCCGCGAGACTCTCGATGGCAAAATCTTCATTCACTTTGCCCACAAGGATCTCATCGGGAAATTGAATAACATCATAATCAGCGGTGTCTGGAATAGCGCCGCCATTCGTAATGGCGGTGAGCCGCGCGCCGCGTCGAGGGCGCAGCATGCCGTTAATTCGGTCGCGGTGAATATAGGCGCCCCGCCGGCCTCTCCGTGTCGACACCCCTTCGGACAACATCTCCAAGAGCTGCTCAAATTCGGCTTTTGTCAGGTTTCGGTATGGATAGGCCCGCCGGACGAGTTCCCACAGGGTTTCCTCTCTCAATCCGGAACTGGGCTGTTCGTCTTCCTGGTTCTTGCTTTTGGCTCCCGCTTCGAGGCTAGCGACCGCCGCTACCATCTGTTGAGCCAGTACATCCAATGGCTTTTCCGGAATCTTCAGGCGGTCTAACTGCCCTTCCCTGACCGCGCGAATTCCGGCTACGCACTGCACCAGATCATCCCGAGTCAAAGGATAGAAGACCCCCTTCGGAATGGCGCCGAGCCAGTGGCCAGAACGCCCTACCCGCTGCAGCAAAATGTTTATCGTGCGCGGCGAACCGATATGGCATACCAGATCGACATGGCCGATATCGATGCCGAGTTCTAGGGACGCGGTGGCCACCACCACCGGGAGCTCGCCGGACTTGAGCGTCTCTTCGACTTGGAGCCGAGTTTTCCGAGATAAACTCCCATGGTGCGCCCCCACCTTGTCTTCGCCCATTCGCTCGCTTAGCTGGTGTGCCACCCGCTCGACAAAACGCCGCGTATTGACAAAAACCAGGGTCGTGCGATGGGCCTTGATCTGGGCGACTATCTTCTCATAGACCTCGGCCCACATCTCGTGCGTGGCGATGGCGCCCAGTTCCTGATCGGGAAGCTCGACCTTCAGATCCAAATCCCGCTTGTGACCGACATCGACGATGTCACAGTCCGGGTTGCCGCCGGGCGAGCACGCGCTCGTTGCCGACCAAAAGGCGCGCGACTTCTTCAATGGGCTTCTGTGTGGCGCTTAATCCGATACGTTGCAGGGGCTGTCCGGTGAGAGCCTCGAGACGCTCTAGGGAAAGCGCAAGGTGCGCGCCCCGTTTGTCCTGAGCGACCGCATGGATCTCGTCCACGATCACCGTCTCTGCCGTCTTCAAAAAACGCCGGCTACCTTCCGCCGTAAGAAGAATATAGAGCGATTCAGGAGTGGTAATCAGGATGTGGGGCGGTGTTCGCACCATAGACTGCCGTTCGTTCGCCGGCGTATCGCCCGAGCGGACAGCCACACGAATTTCAGGAATAAGAATCCCCTCAGACCACGCCAGTTGAAGAATCTCGGCCAGCGGCTGTTTGAGGTTCTTGGCGATATCGTTGCCGAGAGCCTTCAGAGGAGAGACATAGACAACGCTCGTCGTGTCGTCCAATTGACCGCTGACCGCCCTTTGGAATAATCGATCGATGGACCAGAGAAAAGCGGCTAAGGTTTTCCCGGAACCGGTCGGAGCCGCAATAAGCGTGGATCTTCCGCTCGCAATCGACGCCCAGCCCCTCTGCTGTGACGGCGTGGGTTTTTCGAAGCGCTGTTTGAACCAGCGCCAGACTAATGGATGAAAACCGATATCCATCGATGTGTCTCCAATGGCGAGGAGAAATTTAGAATAGAGGCAAAGTTAGGACAGGTCAACAATAACTGAATTGCACCGAGATGACTTCACTTGGCAGGCTGGGCAGCCGGGGCCCCTTTAATTGGAATGCCCCTCTTCTCGAGCTCTTCCACCGCCGCCTTGGCCGCGGGATTACCCTGCTGCGCAAGTTCGGCGGTCTTGCTGACGAGCGACTGCAGCTGGGTTTGCATCTTTTGGGATTCTTGCATGGCTGACTCGAAATTGGCTTTTACGGCGGTCAGGTTATTTCGATCGATAATCAACTGTAGGGTTTGAAAGGCAAACCAGATGAGAACGGAAGCTATGGTTAGGATGAGAGGCAAACTCGAACCGCGCAACTCCCGGGGCTCGACTGCCGCAATCGGTGGATCTTGAGTTTCCTCGATCGTGGGCGTTTCGTTTTCCACGATAGTTTACTTTCCGCCGCCCGCCTGGGGAGATGGCTCGCCGAAATTGATGCCCTGCGATGCGAGCAAACTCTTGAGCTGGTCGTTTTTGGTTTTCAAGGCAACGGTTGCCAAAACAGTGATAATTTCTCGATGCAGTCCTTCCAGTTGAATACTCTGCGTCAGAAATTGTTGTCGCTCGTTAACTTCCGCCCGAAGCGATTGATTGCCGAGACTCAGTAGGATATTCACCAATACAAAAATGAGCATCACTACGGCCAGGGCCGCTAAAATAGTTTTTCCTTTGTAAACCATTTAATAACTCAGCGAATTAAGCTTGCGAGCCGTTCCCAACGCACCCAACGGTCGCCCCCATCCCAGGACCAATAGATCAAGAACGCTTTCCCTCTGACGTCGTCTAGATTCACATATCCCCAGAAACGGCTGTCGTAGCTGCGATCGCGATTGTCACCCATGACGAAGAGGTGATTTTCCGGCACTTTCGTGGGACCGTAATCGTCCCGACTGGCCGGCAAAATGTTTTGCGGGTCGTCGCCTTCGAAATGGGCATGAGGATCCTCTACCTGCTGGCCGTTGATGTAGATTTTCTTGCCGCGGACTTCCACCGTATCTCCGGCAACACCGACCACCCGCTTGATAAAATCCTTCGAACGATCCTCCGGAAAGATAAACACAATCACATCGCCCCTTTGGACCTTTCCGAAATCCACAAGATAATGGCCCCAGAGCGGAACGCGTATGCCATAAGCCAATTTGTTTACCAAGATGTGATCGCCAATCTGCAGTGTCGGGATCATCGAGCCGGACGGTATCTTGAACGCCTGAACAATAAAGGTCCGTATGAACAGCGCCAACAGTAAAGCCATACCGATGGCTTCCACGTATTCGCGGAACGTGGACTTGGTTTTCACAGTCTCTTGGGTTTCCATGTGAGATCGTTCCTTCGCCTTTGTCGCTTTATCGATGGACATGAATCACCCCGGTTTAGACTTTCAAAGCGGCGAGGAACGCCTCTTGCGGAATCTCTACTTTGCCGACTTGTTTCATTCGTTTCTTACCTTCTTTCTGTCGCTCCAGCAGTTTGCGCTTGCGCGTAATATCGCCGCCATAGCATTTGGCCGTGACGTTTTTTCTTAGCGGCTTCACCGACTCGCGCGCAATAATCCGGCTGCCAATGGCCGCTTGAATGACGACTTCGAAAAGTTGCCGGGGTATCAATTCCCGCATGCGCTGGACCAATTCCCGTCCTCTATAATAGGCTTTGTCCCGGTGAACGATCATCGACATCGCATCGACCAGGTCGCCATTGATGCGCACATCCAGCTTCACCAGCTCGGCGGGACGATAGCCCGCCAATTCATAATCCATGGAAGCGTACCCGCGGCTAACCGATTTCAATCGATCGTAAAAGTCGACAACGATTTCGTTCAGCGGCAACTCGTAGACCAGCAGGACTCGCTTGGGCCCAAGGTAACGAATCTCCTTTTGCGTACCCCGCTTCTCCTCGCAGATACCGAGCACGCCGCCGAGAAACTCCTGTGGTAAATGGATGGTCGCTTGAATCACCGGCTCCTCGATCCGCTCCATATCTGATTCTGACGGGAGCTTGACCGGATTGTCAATAAGCAGGGTGTTTCCCGTCCTGGTGATGACGCGATAAACCACAGTGGCGGCGGTCGTTATAAGACTCAACCCAAACTCACGCTCCAACCGTTCGCGGATAATATCCATGTGCAGCAGGCCCAGAAATCCACAGCGGAAACCAAACCCTAAAGCCTGGGAGGTTTCGGGTTCAAAGGTAAAAGACGAATCGTTGAGCCGCAGTTTGTCTAACGCATCACGCAGGCCCTGGTACTGATTGGCGTCCGTCGGATAGAGACCGCTGAACACCATGGGTTTCATGGGCTTGAATCCGGGAAGCGGCTCGCTGGCAGGGCGCTCGTCGGCAGTGATGGTATCTCCGACAGATGTTTCCCCGACTTCCTTGATGCCGGCCATAAGAAACCCTACCTCGCCGGCCTTCATTTCCGCCACTTCGACGGGTCCCGGGGCGTAGATGCCGACGCGCGTTACCTCAAAGACTCTCCCACTGGACATCATGCGGATCTTCATCCCTTTTTGAACCTTGCCGTCGAAGATCCGCATCATCACGACGGCGCCATGATAAGGATCAAACCAACTATCGATGATCAAGGCTCGCAACGGCGCATCCGCGCTACCCTGTGGCGGCGGAAATTGCTTGATGATGCCCTCGAGAATGTCCTCGGTCCCGATCCCTTCTTTGGCGCTGGCCAAGATCGAGCTGGAGGCATCGATTCCGATCACATCCTCGATCTCTTTTATGACCCGCTGCGGATCGGCGCTCGGTAGGTCGATCTTGTTGATCACCGGAAGAATCTCCAAATTGTGATCGAGAGCCATATGGACGTTCGCCACCGTCTGCGCCTCGACTCCCTGTGCGGCATCGACCACAAGCAAGGCTCCCTCGCAGGCCCCGAGACTCCTAGATACTTCATAGGTGAAATCGACATGCCCGGGGGTGTCGATCAAGTTCAGCTTGTATTCTCTGCCGTCTTTGGCCCGGTAACGCAGACAGACCGGACTGGCCTTGATCGTGATCCCCCGCTCTCGCTCAAGATCCATGCTGTCAAGGATCTGATCGGTCTTCTCCCGTTCGCTCACCGCCCCGGTAAATTCCAGTAACCGATCCGCGAGGGTGGATTTGCCGTGATCAATGTGAGCAATGATGGAAAAATTGCGGATATGGTCCAGATTCATGACGGACCGGCCTTTTGATAGTAGGCAAGGGTCTGGCGTAACCCCTCTTTCAGGTCGACTTCCGGTCTCCATCCCAACACGTTTTGCGCCAGCGACGTTGCCAAGCAGCTCCGCCGCTGTTCACCCAATTTGGCCGGACCATGAATCGCCGCCACTGGCGACCCCACGCCATCCCGCAGGAGCTCACAGATTGTCACGACATCCGTTTCTTTGCCGGTGCCGATGTTCACGGCGCCGACATAGCGGGTATCGAGGGCCGCGATATTGGCTCTTACGACATCGCCAACAAAAACATAGTCGCGAGTTTGCTTCCCGTCGCCGTTGATCACGGGACTTTTGCCGGAAAGAAGCTGCGAGATAAATATCGCAACGACGCCAGCTTCGCCCTGGGTCGACTGCCGCGGTCCATACACATTCGCGTAGCGAAGCGCGACGTAAGGCAAACCGAACGCCATGTGATAGTAGCCGAGATAAAGCTCGCCTGTGAGTTTGCTGACTCCGTAGGGACTGAGGGGCAGGGTCTCATGCTCCTCAGCGGCCGGTATCGGCTCGCGGTCCCCATACACGGCACCGCCCGAGGATGAAAAAATGATCTTTTTCACGCCCCCATCTTTAGCGGCTTCAAGCAAATGGATGAAGCCGATGATATTGATACGCGCGTCGAAGCTCGGATCCGCCACCGAACGGCGGACATCCATCTGCGCCGCATGGTGGTTCAAAACATCCGGCTTGATTTCCGCAACCAACTGGGTCGCTTTGGGATCCGCGATATCGACAGTGTAAATTTTGGCGCCGGGATTCAGGTTTCTCTTTTGTCCGGTGGACAGGTCATCAATAATATATACCTCGTGGCCACGTTGAATGTAAGCGTCGACGATATGGGATGCGATGAAACCCGCCCCGCCCGTCACCACAATTTTCATACTTTCTGCTCCTTCAGGCGCACGCTAAAATATTCGATGGTTTTGGCCAGCCCTTCGTCGAGCGAAACTTTGGGCTCCCAATTTAATACTCTCTTGGCCTTGGAGATGTCCGGCTGACGCACCTGGGGATCGTCCTGTGGCAGCGGCCTGTATTCGATGGAGCTCTTTGAACCGGTGAGCTCGAGGATTTTCTGGGCGAACTGGAGGACGGTCATTTCGTGCGGATTGCCGATATTAACCGGCAGATGCTCCTCCGATTCCAGAAGCCGATGGATCCCCCTGACCAGATCATCCACGTATTGAAAGCTTCGCGTCTGCTCCCCTTGCCCGTATACCGTGAGCGGTTCGCCTTTGAGCGCTTGCGTGATGAAATTCGGCACGACCCGCCCGTCCTGCATGCGCATGCGCGGCCCGTAGGTATTAAAAATACGCACGATGCGCGTGTCCAAACCGTGATAGCGATGGTAGGCCATCGTGATCGCCTCGGCGAATCGTTTGGCTTCGTCGTAAACCCCTCGCGGGCCCACCGGGTTGACGTTCCCCCAATACTCTTCATTTTGCGGGCGCACTAAAGGATCCCCATAGACCTCGGACGTCGAGGCGAGGAGAAACACGGCCTTTTTGGCTCTCGCCAGGCCCAGGGCGTTGTGCGTGCCGAGAGACCCAACCTTCAGCGTCGGTATCGGTAGTTCGAGATAATCGACCGGGCTCGCCGGCGACGCAAAATGAAGGACAGAGTTCAGGGGGCCGCCGATATCGATAAACCGAGTGACATTATGATCGAGGAATCGAAACCGCGGATTTGACACAAGGCCGGAGATGTTTTCCTGAGCCCCGGTAGAGTAGTTATCTATGCAGATGACTTCGTGCCCTTGCTTGAGAAAACTTTCGCAGAGATGAGAACCGATAAAGCCGGCGCCTCCGGTGATCAAAACCCTAGCCATCGCTTCTTCCTATGGAATAATAGTGGAATCCGAGTTTTCGAATATCCGCCGGGTCGTAAAGGTTACGGCCGTCAAAGATAACCGGGCTCGCGAGCAATCGCTTGATCCGCATAAAGTCAGGTCGACGGAATTCATTCCATTCGGTCAGAACCAACAGCGCCGCGGCGCCGGGCAACGCCTCATAGTTCCGGTGAGTGTATTGTATGCGCTCGCCAAAAATTTTCTTAGCCTCGCCGTTGGCTTCCGGATCAAAGGCTTGGACTTTGGCTCCAGCTCTCAACAGCGATTGGATAACCGTGATCGACGGCGCATCTCTCATGTCATCGGTGCGCGGCTTGAACGCCAGTCCCCAAACCGCAAACGTCAAGCCGGCGAGATCAGCGCCGAAATGGCGCGTCACTTTTTCGATTAAAATTCCCTTTTGTCGCTCGTTTACTTCCTCCACAGCTTTGAGGAGCACCATCTCCGGCTCATTGCCGCCCATGCTGATCATAGCGCGGATGTCTTTAGGGAAACAGGAGCCTCCGTAGCCAACACCGGGAAAAATAAAATGCGGGCCGATGCGACGATCCAGAGCGATGGCCCTTCGGACCTCGCCCACGTCCGCGCCTCTCGTCTCGCATAACCGCGAGATCTCGTTAATAAAGGATATTTTCGTAGCCAGCATCGCGTTCGCCGCATACTTGCTCATCTCCGCGCTCCGGCTATCCATGACGAGGATGGGGTTACCGGTCCGGAGGAAGGGTTCGTAAAGCTCCTTAACGGCTGCGAGAGCTTCAGCATGATCGCCCCCCAACACCACCCGGTCCGGTTTCATGAAGTCCTCCACCGCCGCCCCCTCCTTGAGAAACTCGGGATTGGAAATAATCGCAAACGGGTGTGATGTTTCCTCCGCCGCCCACTGCCGAATCCGATCCGCCGTTCCCACCGGCACGGTGCTTTTCGTTACAAAAATTCTGAAGCCGTCCATCGCTTTGGCGATGCCTTTGGCTGTCGCCCGCACATGGTCGAGATTGGCATCACCATTGGGGCCTTGGGGAGTTCCCACGGCTATGAATATGATGCTAGCCTTCTTCACCGCCCCATCGAGATCCGTCGTGAACGATAATCGTTGTTCCGCGGCGTTGCGCCGGACCATTTCTTCCAAGCCCGGCTCGTAGATCGGAACCTGCCCTGCATTCAACATCGCGATTTTCTGCTCATCGATGTCGACGCAGGTAACGTCGTTGCCGCTCTCAGCGAAGCAGGTGCCGGCGACCAATCCCACATAACCCGTACCGACCACGGCAAGATTCATGCGCACTTCCTTTCACCCAGGTGCTCCCCGACCACGAAGACGGCTTTATCTTGAGATTCGTGATAGGTCCGCGACAGCATCTCACCCAATAACCCCATGGTAATGAACTGAAAGCCGATAAAGATCAATAGAATCGCCAACAGCAAAAGGGGTCTGCCGCCGATAGTCTCATGGTGCACAAATTTTTGAAATGTAAGATACACCGCGATCAAAAATCCCAGACCCCCGCTACTGAGACCCAACACGCCGAACACGTGGGACGGCCGGGTGGAGTAACTGATCAAAAACTTGACGGTTAAAAGATCGAGAACCACCCGCAAGGTCCTGGCGATGCTGTATTTCGAGGTTCCGTGCAGCCGCGGACGGTGATTGACTTGAAGCTCGGCGACCCGGGCGCCGCGCTCATAAGCAATGGCCGGAATAAAACGATGCATTTCGCCATAGAGCTTCAAGTCCCTGGCGACCTCGCGGCGCATCGCCTTCAGTGTACACCCGTAGTCGTGCAATTTAACCTGTGTCGTCCAGGAGATGAGCCGGTTGGCGATCAAAGAAGGCAAGCGTCGATGCAAAAACGGATCTTGCCGGTTGGAGCGCCAGCCGCACACGAGATCGTTGCCCTTTTTCAATTCCCCCAGCAAAGCGGGTATATCTTTCGGATCATTCTGCAGGTCCCCGTCCATGAGAACAACCACGTCACCGCCAGCGTACGTAAGACCCGCTGCGATCGCGGCTGTCTGGCCAAAATTGCGCTTGAGCCGCACCACCCGGAGACAGGACTCCCGCTGGTGCAGACGAGCGAGCACGAAAAACGTAGCGTCGCGGCTGCCGTCATCGACCACGACGATTTCGTATGGCTGCTCGAGGGGCCTTACCACCGCGTTGATCTCTTGAATCAACGGCTCGACATTCTCCTCCTCATTATAAACCGGAATAACGATGGAAAGCTCCATGAGGTCAGGTATGAAAATCGGTCAACTGGGTAAAACTCTTATAACGCTCTTCAATATCGTGGATCGATACGTTAGTCAGCCGCTTGACCCCGAAGTCTTCCACGGTAAACGAGGCGACCACGGAGCCGTACACAATAGCGCGACGGATGCTTTGCTGACTGTGATCGCCGGACCGCGCTAGCTGGCCCATGAATCCACCCGCAAACGAGTCCCCCGCGCCCGTCGGATCGAAGACTTCTTCGAGGGGATAGGCCGGTGTGGCAAAGATCGATGAATCGGAAAACTGCAGCACGCCGTATTCCCCGCGCTTGATCAGCACCACTTTGGGGCCCATTTTTAGAATCGCCCGGGCGGCTCGAACGATATTGCTGTGAGCCGCTGAGGAGCCGCGCTTCTGAATCATTGATCACCAGCATCTCGACCCGTTTGAACACCTTTCTGAGATCTTCGGCGCTCCCTTGAATCCAATGGTCCATGGTGTCACAAACCACCAGCTTCACGCGCCGGATCTGATTCAACACCTCGAGCTGCATGACCGGATCGATATTGCCGAGAAAGACGTATTCCGCGTCCCGATAGCGCTCCGGCAGCCGTGGCACAAATCCGGCCAAGACATTCAGGTGCAGCTCCACTGTGTCTCGAACGTTGATGTCCTCGTGGTAGCGACCCCGCCAATGAAAGGTATCGCCCTTTTCGCGGCGGATCCCTTCGAGATCGATCTGTCGCTGGCGGAACAATTCCAGGTATTCCTCGGGAAAATCTTGCCCGATCACCCCGACAATCCGCACCGAAGAAAAAAGACTCGCGGCGAGGGCGAAATAGGAAGCGGAGCCGCCGAGAATGCGCTCTGCGGATCCGAAGGGTGTTTCAATAGAATCAAACGCTACCGTACCGACGACCAAAACACTCATAGGTATTTCCCAATGATCGGCCGCGAGATCCAAGCGTGTCTTCTTTGGAATGCGGGACCTTTCTGTAATGATAGCATCCTTCAGTGACGACCTACAGCCGCAGGAACGCGAGTCCGTTAACCAAGTCAGGGCTCGCCGAATGATTCTCTGGGCAAGCTCGACATTTTGCCGAAGCACCGCGAGAACGGTTTCAATCTCGACGTCCCCGGCCGTCTGATTCCAACAGTCATAGTCCGTGGCTAAGGCCAAAGTGCCAAAGCAAATTTCCGCTTCCCGTGCCAGTTTCGCCTCCTGCAAATTCGTCATCCCGATCACATCCGCGCCCCAGCTGCGATAGAGACGAGACTCCGCCCGCGTTGAAAACTGTGGCCCTTCCATACAAAGGTACGTGCCCCGCGGGTGAACTCTGCCGCCTTCGGAAGTCGCGGAGGCGGCAAGCTTTTCTGCAAGATCCTTGCAAAATGGATCGGCCAGGCTCACATGCGCGACGATGCCTTTGCCAAAAAAAGTGCTGGCCCGCTGGGTAGTTCGGTCGATGAACTGATCTGGAATCACGATATCACCGGGCGCAATCCCCTCCTGTAAACTTCCAACCGCGCTTACCGAGACGATTCGATCGACCCCCAGTTTCTTCATGGCAAAGATATTGGCGCGAAAGTTGATCTCCGTAGGCAACCAACGATGGCCCTTTCCGTGGCGGGGCAGGAAAACTAACGCCGTGTCCCCGAGGGTGCCCTGGATGAACTTTTCCGACGGTTTTCCGAACGGGGTTTTGATCTCGACCTCGCGGATCCTTTTGAGTCCTTCCATCCGGTAAAGGCCGCTACCCCCGATGACGCCGACGATCGACTTCCCCATGGCTTGCTATCCCGAATTATTCACTGGCAAGCAACGATCAAGGGATGAGCCCTCCGGATCGAAGGCAATGGGCCTATACCTTGAGGTGGCCTGCAAACGTAAAGTCGCGAGCAGATACCCGGTAAACAATTCGAGCGCACCGCCAAGCACCATAAACGTCATGGAAGCTTTTCATCTCTGTGCCTTCGCTCCTCCAAGCTCATCCCCTTGATCGGCACTGTGTCGTGGGTTCGCCTCCGCACATGAATATCCGGGCTATCGTACCGCCACCGCCAGCGAAGTTTGCCGTTGTCTACGCTGATGCTCTTCGCCTTGGAGTTGCCCGCAGGCTGCCTGGATATCGTCTCCCCTGGGGCGGCGAACATTGATCTGTAAGCCGTGAGCATGGAGGACCTGCTGGAACTTTTCGACCTCGACATCGTCAGGTCGCCGATAGAGACTACCGGGATGCGGGTTAAAGGGGATAACATTGACCTTGCAGCGAATACCGTGCAGAAGTTGGCAAAGCGCTTTCGCATCGTCCATAGAATCGTTGATCTCGCGGAGCAGGACATACTCGAAAGTAATCCGCTTCCGCCGCGGAATCGGCAGCGCGCGGCAGCAGTCCATCAGTTGCTTGAGCGAATACTTGCGATTGACCGGCATCAGCTGACCGCGCAGCTCATCCGTAGGCGCATGCAGAGAAATCGCCAGGTTGACCCTGGTTTCCTCCATCAGCCTTTGAATCTGCGGCACCAAGCCCACCGTCGAGAGTGTGATTCTTCGTGGAGAAAGACCGACCCCCCAGCTCGTATCGGTCATCACGTCGAGGGCCTTGACGGTCTCAGCATAGTTCGCCAGGGGCTCCCCCATTCCCATGAGCACCACGTGCGTAATTCTTTGTTCATCAACTAACGATCGGCCGGCCTCCAGTATCTGGTCGAGAATTTCACTGGCCCGCAAGTTTCGCTTTAAGCCTAAAAGCGCCGTGGCGCAAAAGGCGCATCCAAATCCACATCCAACCTGCGTCGAAGCACATAGCGTCAGCCGCTTCACCTCCGGTATCAAGACGCTTTCGATGCTGTGATCATCCGATAAACCAAAGAGAAATTTTCTGGTTCCATCCTTAGAAATCGCTTCCCGCAAAATCCTTAACCGGCTGATCGTAAAATCCTCAGCCAAGCGAGCACGCAACGCGGCCGAGAGATTCGTCATCTCTGCGAAGGTCGCCGCGCGCTTTTGAAACAGCCACTGCCAGACTTGTTTAGCGCGATACGAGGGTTCTCTATGCTGGAGGAGATGCGCCTCGAGCTCCTTGAGGGTCAGTTCTTTAATGTTGGGCTTCAAGCTCCATCCTCTCGCGAGCCCGTCCTCGAGTCAATTTGAGGATCGAAAGACCTCGTCGGATCTAAAAAAGAAGGCTATTTCGGCGGCAGCAGTATCGGGTCCGTCGGAGCCATGCACGGCGTTTTGTTCGACGTCTTTACCCCAGTCTTTACGAATGGTTCCCGGCGCCGCTTTGGCCGGGTCCGTGGCGCCCATGATTTCCCGGTTCCTGGCAATCGCTCCTTCACCTTCGAGCACGGAAACGCAAATGGGCCCGGAAGACATGTAGGCGCAAAGGCTCGCAAAAAATGGGCGCTCTTTGTGGACCGCGTAGAAAGCCCGCGCCCGCTCCGGTGTCAAACGCACCAGCTTGGCGGCCACGATTCTCAAGCCCGCCGATTCAAACCGTTTTAAAACCTCGCCGATCAGACCACGTCCTACCGCGTCGGGTTTGATAATAGAAAGAGTCGTCTCCACACTCATGATTTTCCCAAAGCCTCCTGCATTGCTTTACCGATTAATGCCGGCGATGAAGCCATTCGGATTCCAGCACTTTTCATAGCTTCAATTTTCTCTCGGGCGGTTCCCTTGCCGCCGGAAATGATCGCCCCCGCATGGCCCATACGCTTGCCCGGCGGAGCGGTTTGGCCGGCAATGAATCCCACCACGGGTTTTTTCATATTGGCCTTGATCCAACCGGCGGCTTCCTCCTCCGCGCTGCCACCGATCTCACCGATCATGACCACCGCCTCAGTTCCAGAATCGCGATTGAAGAGATCCAAAACATCGACGAATTCGAATCCATGGACTGGATCGCCGCCGATGCCCACGCAGCTTGATTGTCCCATGCCCAGGCGGGTTAATTGATCCACCGCCTCGTAGGTCAACGTACCGCTCCGCGAAACCACGCCGATCGTACCGGGCCGGTGAATATGACCCGGCATGATGCCGATCTTACACTCCCCGGGCGTAATGATCCCGGGGCAATTGGGGCCCAAGAGTCGGGAATTTCTTCCTTCGAAATATCGCTTCACCCGGATCATGTCGCGTACCGGCACTCCTTCCGTAATACAAATAATCAGCGGAATACCCGCGTCCGCTGCTTCCATCATGGCATCCGCGGCGAAGGGTGGCGGGACGTAGATGACGGAAGCAGTAGCCGCCGTCTCGGCAACGGCACGAGACACCGTATCGAAGATCGGAATTCCTTCGAAAGAGGTGCCCCCTTTGCCGGGCGTCACCCCTGCGACCATTTGAGTTCCGTATTCTTTGCATGCCCGGGTGTGAAACTGGCCGGTGGCGCCGGTGATCCCTTGGGTCAAGACCCGAGTTTGTTTGTCGACCAAAATCGACATAGTTACTTCACCGCCTGCACAATTTTTTCAGCGGCCTCGGCCATCGTCTCCGCCGAGATGATGGGAAGAGCCGAATCGGCGAGAATCTTTCTTCCCAACTCGACATTCGTACCCTGCATGCGGACCACCAGCGGAACTTTGATGCTCAACTCGCGGGCAGCGTCCACCACCCCTTGCGCAAGCACATCGCAGCGCATGATGCCGCCGAAGATATTGATCAAAACGCCGCGCACCCTGGCATCGGAAAGAATAATCTTAAAGGCCTGGGCTACTCTTTCCTTGTTCGCGCCGCCCCCAACATCGAGAAAATTAGCCGGCTCACCGCCACAGTGTTTGATGATATCCATGGTGGCCATGGCCAAACCCGCGCCGTTGACCATGCAGCCGATATTGCCGTCCAATGAGATGTAAGATAGCTCGTATTTGCTGGCTTCGATCTCCCGGGGATCTTCCTCATTCAGATCACGCAGCGCCAAGATTTCCTTATGCCGGAACAATGCGTTGCTGTCGAAGCTCATCTTCGCATCCAGCGCCATGACCTGTCCTTCTTGGGTCAAGATCAAAGGGTTAATTTCCGCGATGGAGCAGTCGCAATCGTCGTAGGCGCGGTATAATGCCTGCATCATCAAAACCAGCTTGCCCACGACTTCCTGAGGAACTCCGAGAGCAAACGCGAGGCGACGGCATTGAAAGGGTTGCAACCCCACTGTGGGGTCGATGACTTCCTTTAGAATTTTTTCCGGCTGCGTGGCGGCGACCTCTTCTATTTCAACCCCGCCCTCCGATGACGAGATCACCGTTACGCGAGATTGAGCCCGGTCCAAGACCATGCCCAAGTAAAGCTCACGCTCGATATTGACCCCTTGCTCGACGAGTACCCGCCGGACCTGGCGCCCTTCGGGTCCCGTCTGGTGCGTCACCAGGTTTTTGCCCAAAATCTCTGACGCCTTCTTTACGGCGTCTTCCGGACTGCTCGCCAGTTTCACACCGCCGGCCTTTCCACGACCACCGGCATGGATCTGCGCCTTGACGACACAGCGGCCCCCGAGCTCCGCCGCGGCTGTCTTCACCTCTTCCAGCGTCGCTGCGACCTTTCCGACGGGCACCGGCACGCCGTATCGTTTCAAAATCTCCTTAGCCTGGTACTCGTGGATGTTCATAACGATCAGTCTGAATAAAATGAGACCCTAAGACTAAGCGATTAGCCCCAGGGTCTCCCTATCATTTGCCCAAGAAACCTTTAGGCGGCGCCCACAATGCGATCCATCGCTTGAACGATGTCCTTGACGTGATTGAGCGATTCATCAAATGCCTTCTTGTCAGTCGCGCTCAGATTGATATCGATTATTTTCTCAACACCGCCGGCGCCAATGATGACCGGGACGCAGAAATAGTAGCCCTGGACTCCGTATTCCCCTTCCAGCAGCGCCGCGCAGGGCAGAATCTCTTTCTTGTCGAAAAAATGAGCCTCAGTCATGCGAATGGCTGCCGATGCCGGGGAAAAATAGGCGGATCCCGTCTTCAATAATGCGACGACCTCGCCACCTGCGTTACGGACCCGGGATTCGATTTCGTCAAGACGTTTGGCCGCAATGAGCTTTTCAACAGGGACTCCACCCACCAGACAGGTACTTCGGACAGGCACCATGTCGTCACCGTGGCCGCCCAGGACCATGGCTGCAACGCTATTCACCGAAACATTTAATTCTTTAGCGATAAACGACCGATAACGAGAGGAGTCCAAGATACCGGACTGACCGACGACGCGATTCTTTGGGAAACCGGTTACCCGCTTGGTTAATGTCACCATGGCGTCGAGCGGGTTGGTAACCACGATGACAAACGAATCCGGCGCGTGCTTCCTGATGCCTTCCGCAACCGAGCTAATGATTTTGGCATTGGTTCCAACCAGATCGTCCCGGCTCATGCCGGGCTTGCGCGCAATGCCGGCCGTTACAATGCAAACGTCCGCACCGGCGATGTCCTCGTATTTGTTCGTGCCGATCACATTGCCATCGAAGCCTTCCACGGGTCCGGCATGAGACAGGTCGAGCGCTTTGCCCTGAGGTAAACCGTCGATCACATCGTACAGGACAACGTCACCCAACCCCTTGAGCAAACAGAGATGGGCCATGGACCCACCGATATTACCGGCTCCAATTAACGCGATTTTCTTTCTCGCCATACCTTCCTCGCTTCTTCTTTTTTGAACTCCGATTGGGTTGTAGTTTTGAAACTCGAAACCCGAGACTCGAAACCCGAAACGATTATTTACATATTGGCGATAATCGCATCGCCGAATCCAGAACAGCTCACGAGCTTTGCACCCTCCATCAACCGCTCAAAATCATAAGTCACGGTCTTTTTGGCGATCGCTCCCTCCAGTCCTTTGACGATGAGATCGGCGGCCTCCTTCCAGCCCATGTATCGGAGCATCATCTCGCCGGAAAGAATGACCGAGCCAGGATTGACCTTGTCGAGATCGGCATATTTCGGCGCCGTGCCGTGGGTTGCCTCGAAGACGGCGTGACCGGTATCGTAATTGATGTTGGCTCCCGGCGCGATACCGATGCCGCCCACCTGCGCGGCCAATGCGTCCGACAGATAATCGCCGTTCAAGTTCATCGTCGCGATCACGTCATAATCTTTGGGCCGGATCAGGACGAACTGCAACGTTACGTCGGCGATGGAATCTTTGAGCAGCAGCTTCGACTTCCACTTGCCGCCGCCGTGGGTCGGCCAGAGCTTGAGCGCCTCTTCTACTTCCTTTTTTATGTCATTTTGCTGGTCCGGCGACATCATGTCGAACCCGGGGTCGATCATCTTGGCGTTGTCTTCCGCGCCGAGGTCCGGGCTCTGCTCTTTATTCCCCAAGATCCAGGTCTCGCGCTCGCTGACAACGTCATTGCGAAACTCGCGCTTGGCCAGCGCGTAGCCCCACTCCATGAAAGCACCTTCCGTGTACTTCATGATGTTGCCCTTGTGCACGAAGTTAACGTTCTTCCGCTTGTTCGTTAGCGCCCATTTGATAGCAGCGCGGACGAGCCGTTCCGTGCCCTCCACGGAAACCGGCTTGAGCGCGATACCGGCTGTCTCTGGAAAACGAATCTTCTTATACTCCTGGGGGAAATTTTCTTTTAGCAGCGATCTGAACTTCTTATTCTCTTCCGTGCCGTTGATAAACTCGATGCCCGTGTAAATGTCTTCGGTATTCTCCCGGAAGACGACCATATCCACGTATTCAGGATGCTTAACGGGAGAAGGTACGCCAGTGTAATAACGCACCGGGCGCAGGCAGACGTAGAGGTCGAGCAATTTGCGGAGAGCTACGTTCAGTGAACGAAAACCTCCACCGATGGGAGTCGTAAGAGGGCCTTTGATGCCCACCAGAAATTCCGTGAACGCTTCCACCGTTTCGTCGGGCAGCCAGTTCTTGAACATTTTGAAGGACTTCTCGCCCGCGTACACTTCCATCCAGTGAATTTTGCGTTTGCTTTTGTAGGCTTTTTCCACTGCCGCATCGAATACGCGCGCCGAAGCGCGCCAGATATCACGGCCGGTGCCATCGCCTTCGATGAACGGTATAATTGGATTGTCCGGAACGTTAAGCTCTTTGTTCGCTCCCATACGTTATTTTTGCCCCGTCCTTCGGGACTTTCACTACTTTATATTCAGCCATGGTCTCCTCATCTGCAAAAATAGCCTAAGGGCAAATACTTTCCCACCCCTAGGCTATTTCCGTGTAAAATATTTAAAACTCGTTGAAATCTAGCCGATTACCTATTGTGAGTCAAGGTACTTCGGCTGCCAAATTCGTGCAAACGACAAGCTTGGCAGCGAACAGCTCCGGACATTGTGCTCGGGCTCATTCACTTAGCGATGCTATGAATAAGAAAGTATTTGGAACTGCCCTAGTCACCATCTTTTCCGCTCTTATCTTTAGCGAAGCCGTCGCCGGATCGATTACCGGAGAGGTCAAGTTTACCGATGATCCGCTTACGATGCCGGCCATCAAAGTCAGTAAAGATCAAGATTATTGCGGCGAGACCCTGCCTAACGAGACCTACCTCGTTGGCTCGGAAGGTGGGCTCAAAAACGTCGTTGTATTCATTGAGACTGCAGCAAGCTACGCGGCAGGAGACCCGCAAAAGGAAAATATTCTTAGTAATACCGGTTGTCGTTACTCTCCCCGAATTCTAGCGATGCAAAAAGGAGAGAAACTCCAAGTAAAAAACAACGATCCAAAGCTGCACATACCTCACTCCTATCGCGAAGATAGGACCGTTTTCAACTTATCGTTGCCTTTCAAGGGCACCACGATCGACGCCACCCCAAGGATCAGACAAGCAGGAGTCCTCAAAGTCGTGTGCGATACACACGCGTGGATGCTGGCCTACATTCATATCTTCGATCACCCCTATTTCGCCGTGACCGACGAGCGCGGAATGTTTACCATTTCCAACCTTGCCGCCGGCAGCTACGTCCTCAAGGCCTGGCACGAAGACGCGGGAGTTAGAAGCCAAGAAATTACCGTCCCCGAAGATGGAGATGTCCGAACCGTTTTTGAGTTTACAAAGAGATAATCAGGTCTTTCATAATGGACTCGCAGATTAATGAGTATTCAGGAGCTTTGGTCCCAGATTACCTAGGAACTGTAGACAAAGTTGCCAGCCAGTAGACGGCGTCTACACCAATAAATAATAATGCTTTTCAGATAGTTAGATGCATTTACTTGAAAGCTGACGCTGACGGTGAAGCATTCGGATGTTCATCATCTTGCGAGGACATTTTCTTAAGTTGGATCGTTAAAAAATAACTCCGTTACTTCAATAACTTATTGTAAATCAGAAAAATATGATCAATTGGCATAACGGTTGCTCAAGGGGAACTACAGATTCACTACCGAAAGAGGACGAAAATGGGAAAAGTAATCGAGATTTTTTTACACGCCCATGGGTGGAACTTCCATGGGCAGTGAAATGATTCTTTTCGTGGAGGACGAAACGCAGCAGCTAAAGTACATGCAGCGGCTGCTTGAGCGAGAAGGGTACAGGGTGCTGGGGGCCCAAGACGGCATTGAGGCGGTGGAATTATATCGGCGTTACAGCAACGAGATCGATCTCGTTGTCCTGGACTTGAGACTGCCGAAGTTAAGCGGATGGGACGCCTTTCAGGAAATGAAAAGAGAGGATCCACAACTGAAAGCACTCGTCGCCAGCGCCTATGTTACACCGGAAGTAAAATCGGCGATAGAAAGCGGAGAGCTGCTCGGTCTGTTTGTCAAACCCTATTCGATGGAGACTTTTCTCACGAGAATTTCGGACGCCATTCGCAAACCGTCTGAATTGCGCAAAGAGTGCAGTCGGGGATGGCGAGAGAGATCTTAGGGTGCCGCGGGCAGCTCACTCTAGCGACCTGCCACCCGCTGTATTAGCTCTCTTGTCACCTGATCGGCAAGCTGATTCAAAGCTGTCTGTGTGAGGTCGGTCCTGTGAGGAGATTGGGTGACCTCGATTTCTCTGAGTTGGTCGTAGGACTCCATATCTTTCAGATGGACAACAGCCAGGATGCTTTCGGGATTTTCGCTCCTCCCCACGTCCTGAGTAACAAACGTTTCGAACCCTTTGCGCATCACAGTCGCCATCTCCGGTTCAAGAGAGAATAGAGACCTCGGATGGCCACATACGTGGTTATCACTGAGAAAACTTGCGCCCTTAGAGACTGATAGTCGGGCTTTTTCCCTCTTAGTGTAAAGAATCTTAGCACATTCGTTAGGCCACTGAGTGGCTACCAAGAGATAGCAAGCGCGGGGCCGTTACAGATTCCAATGTGGAGCTATGTCAAGAACCGCAGAAACACCCAACCGTTCTATCGTGGCAGGTATAAGAATACCCGAAGCTATAGATAATGGTTGAACGATGGGTGATTTAGCCCGCGAATGTCACGGCCTATCCTGCAGAACGATCTAGCAGTAGATTCATCATTCAGCACTGTAAGACATTTCACAACTGGCGCGTGTTTCATTTGGGAGACCACAATCGAAATCCCTTGCACCAAAGCCTCTTCGACTCTTCACGTCCACGCATTCGAGTTTCTAATGTTCCTCAGAATATCAGATCGAAGGCGTCACAGCATTCACAGGAATGAGTGATTGATCGGTAAATTCCTCGATTGTCTCTTTTAATATCTGTGATGAGACCGGTTTCAGTAAATACGTTTTGATACCCGCTTTCGAAGCCTTTTCCCGCCAAAGTTCAGACATCCACGCCGTAAGCGCGACGATAGGAATGTGAGAGGTTTTGGGATTCTGTTTAAGCAGCGCGCTTGTTTTGATTCCGTCAACGTCCGGCAGCTTCAAATCCATAAAAATGAGGGCCGGCTTCTCGGCCTTCGCAAATGCAATGGCGTCTTTGCTGTTCTGGGCCGTTATCACGTGATATCCGATTTTTGTTAGCAACAAACCCAGGATCTCGCGGCAGTCATGGTGATCTTCGACAATGAGAATTTTCTTTTTCATGTACGTTCCATTTATATTTGCGGCTGCTGTTCCATTATTCAGGAATGCTGAACATAAAACCGTTTTAGGAAATAGCACAAGATTCGTCTGATGGGAAGGGAATTCGAGCCCTTTACCCGTCCTGGCCAGTTGTCTTTGCCACCTGCTCTTCTTGCGCCGGCAATCCTAGCCGTGAATAGCCCGCCGGCTCTTGGAGAGCCGCGCGAAATCGTATACTTTCATGGGCTCGATGACATATACAGTATGGACGCAGCGCACACGTTTCTACCGCTTCTGATCGTCTTATTGATCGCTTTTGTCGTGCCGATCTTACTATCGCGGCTAAAGCGCGTGTCGATTCCAATCGTTGTCGGCGAAATCCTTGCGGGGATGGTAGTAGGTCGCAGCGGCATCGCGGTGGTCCCGCCGGGCGATCCGCTGCTAATCATGCTCGCCGATTTTGGCATCGTATTCTTGATGTTCTTGTCTGGAATGGAGATCGATTTTCACAGCCTGCGCTCCCGCGTGCCGTCAACCGATCCCCGCGGCGGCCGCGGCCTCGGCGTATTACCCATCGCATTGTTACATTTCGGGCTCACCTTGGTGCTGGCCGGCGCCGCGGCCTACGTTTTGGTCCGCTTCGGATTGGCTAACAATATTTGGATCGTCGCTCTTATCTTGTCGACGACCTCGCTGGGTGTCGTCGTTCCGGTACTCAAGGAGGCCAATCTCATCACCCAACGCCTTGGCCAGTGTATCTTGGTGACCGCCGTCATCGCCGACTTCGTGACCATGCTCCTGATCACCGTCGCGGTGGCGATTCTTTCCCATGGACTGACTTCCGACATTTTGCTCATCGTCTTGCTGTTCGTGGCCTTTGTCTTGATGTATCGCTTCGGCACGATCTTCAACAAAGTCCCGGCGTTGCGGCGCACCATCGAAGAACTGAGCCACGCCACCGCCCAGATCAAAGTGCGCGCGGCGTTTACCGTTATGCTCGCCTTTATCGCGCTCTCCGAGACGCTGGGCTCCGAAGTCATACTCGGCGCCTTTTTGGCCGGCGCGACAATCGGCCTCTTGCGCACCGTGCAGGATGCTGAGCTCGCCCATCAACTGGAAGCGATCGGTTACGGGTTTTTCATACCGATATTTTTCGTCAAAGTCGGTGTCGAGTTCAATTTGCCGGTCCTTTTGGCGTCGCCGGGTGCTCTGCTGTTGGTTCCCTTTCTCCTGATGGGCGCAATTCTGGTAAAAGTGATTCCGGCGCTGACCTTCGTGGTAAATTTTTCGCTCCGGGAATCCCTGGCGGCCGGCATCATACTGTCGGCACGTTTATCGCTGATCATCGCCGCCGCAGCTATCGGCAAGCGCCTCGGCGTGATCGGCGAATCGGTGAATGCGGCGATTATTCTGGTCGCAGTCGTCACGGTCACGGTGGCCCCGTTGATTTTCGTCCGACTGATACCGGGCACCCGACGCTCCCAACTCCGGCGCATCATCGTCGCCGGCGCCGAAGAGTTGGGGTTGGAGGTGGCGGCGCGGCTCAAAGCCCACCTCGAACCGCTCTTGCTGGTCGATATGGACGCGGAGCGGATCGCGCGCGCGTCGAGCAAAGGCTTCGATGCTTTGTGTTGTTCCGTCGAACACGAAGACCGGCATATGAGAACCGTTTGCGAATCCTCGCGCGCGTTGGTGTGCACCTACGAGGATCCTGAGTTGGCCTATCGCGTGTGCGAGTTAGCCAAGAATGTTTACAAGGTTCCCCATGTCGTCGCTCAGGTGACCGATCCGAGCGCGCGAGACCGCTTTGACTCTCTTGGGATTACGACCATGAATGCCGCTCTCGATGGACCTGCGCTGCTAACTCTGCTCACGCGCACGCCGGCCCTTTACGCCTTGCTTTCGCGCACCGACGACGACAAAGAAGTGTGCGAAGTCGTGGTGACGAATACCCGAGACTTGGACAAGCCGTTGCGGCAATTGGAGCTTTCCGGTGGATTGCTGGCCTTGGCGATCCGAAGGGACGGCGAGCTGTTGGTGCCGCACGGCAACACCAGGCTCTGCCGCAACGATCGATTGACGTTGGTGGGCTCCATCGAAGATATCGAGCTTGCCAAGCAACGGTTCGCTGAACGCGAGGAGAGCAAATAATCCGCCTGACGGTTGGAGAACAGTCGGTCTCGAAAATATTTCGCTTATCTCCGACACGGCGGAATGCAGCTCCGCGGTGAAATTATTTGCGACAAGCATTGGGAACCTGTGGGCTTTGCTCACTTCAGACAAGTTTGACACGAAATAACGCGCCTCGATCCAGGCTGTTGTGGTTGTTTTGGAATTCAGAGTATAGAGAAAGAAATGAGTACCGGCATGAAATCTTCGATGCCAAGACAGGCGGCAATTGCGATCAATGATCTTTTGGATGCTTGTGCTGAAATCAAACCCGGCCAGCAAGTATTAATTGTTGCGGCATCAGACGGGCTAACTGGGGGACATAATCTTGTCGACGAAGCGACCATTGCCTGGATTCAGGCGGCTGTGCAACAGCGCAGAGCCTATCCCTCCGTGTTGTGGGTCGATGTTCCAAGTCGGGTTCATGAATGGCGAGTTCCGCCGATAGTTAAAGCCGCGTTGGGCGGTACGGATGTGATGATAAATCACGCTTTTGACTTGCCCTTTGAAGAGCTGTACGAGTTCCGTGACGTGGTTGCCGAAAATCACGTAGTGATGGTCCGAAACATGGCGACCACGGTAAATTTGCTTGCAAGCGATTGGGCTCAAACCCCCTATGAGTTGGTTTCGGCAATTCGGATTCGCACCGCTCAGACATTTTCGGAAGGACTCCCATGGCTTTTGACTCATCCGAATGGCACGCATTTGACCGGCAAAATTAGTCCCCCCATACCGCCTGGGAGGCGCTACGCGGACCGACGGACCGAGGGATTCTATCGTCCCTTCCCCGAGGGCGTATTTAGCCCCATTAACCTGTTGGAAACCGACGGCACTTTGGTGTTCGACAAAACGTCTCCATGGTGGGCTCGTTATATCGGCGTACCTTGCCATTTTGAGCACCCCGTCCGCTTGACTGTGAAAAAGAATCGCATTCAAAAGTTTGCCGGTGGTAGCGAAGCGAAGGCGATGGAACGATTCATAGCCGGTATGGCCGAGCGAGTGGGCGAGACGATGTACGACACTTTTGCCCTGCACGGTGGGGTCCATCCCCAGGCGAAGATCGCGTCTCACCAATGTTCCAACGATTTTTATCGGGAGTTCATCGAGCATCACCATTCAAGTAACTTACATCTTCACCTCGGGGTCGTTCCCCCCCAGCACCGAGCCAAGTATCCCTATTTCGTCCACGTAACGGGAGATCTGCAGGGCGCAACTTTACAGGTGGGCGAGCAAATCGTCTATCAAGATGGCGGATTAAAGACTCTGGATTTCGACGAGATCAAGTCGATTGCAGCGCGTTATCCCGATAGGCCTGGCCTATAACGAATGGAGCAAAAAAATCTTTCATTACCACGATGTCAACGCGATTCATCAACGAAGAGAGGGATTAGCATGCAGTTTTCAATTTGCATTCTGAAGATGGAATGGCTCCGTCCCAACCGGCTGGTCGTGCCCGCAATGATAGTTTTGTTCTGTTTGTTAATCCCTTGGCCGTCGGGTGCCATGGAAAAGGTGATCATCTCTCATTCCGTGCAATTGTCGGCCACGGTCGCGCCCCTTTTTTATGGAATCCATCGGGGTTTCTTCAAAGATGAGAATATCGATCTCGAATACCGCATTCTAAAGACCGAGCTTGGCGTGACGGCGATGCTTAACGGTGAAGTGGATTATGTCTACAGCGCCGGAACCGGGATTAGGGCAGCCATGAGAGGTATTCCGATCCGCGTTCTGTCATTTGATTTGGACAGACTCACTCACTACCTCATGGGTCGCCCAGAAATTAGATCGGGGGCCGATTTAAAAGGTAAGATCGTGGGAGTAAGCTCGTTCGGGGCCTCGGCCGATATATCCGCCAGGGCCTGCTTGAGGTCATTGGGTGTAGACTTGAAAAACGATGTGACCATTGTCTCCATGGGGTCGGCATCGATCCGCTATAAAGCGCTCAAGAATGGATCGGTTGCGGCTATTCCGGTCCCGCTGCCAGAAAATATTCCTATAAAGAAAGAAGGATTCAATGAGCTGTGCTACGCGGGGCGGCTTTTTAAAGGAGCCGTTTCAGGTCTCGTAGCTTCGACTCAAAAAATGCAAAACAAGCCCGAACAGGTCAAGGGAATGCTCCGGGGGCTTCTCAAGACCTCGCGATCCTTATCGAAAGAGAAGAGCCAGTTTGTGGACTTTCTCGTCTCTCGTATCAAACTTGAGCGTGACGCCGCGGAAGAAACAGCCACCGTATTGATCGAAAGTCAGACCACGGACGGCATGATTCAGGGAGATGATCTTCAGGCCGTCATCGACGCGGAGAGGCGAATCGCTGAAATAAGAAAACCAATTAAGCCGTCCGATGTAGTCGACTACAGCTTACTTCGAGGGATTCTCGGCGAGGAGAAGAGCGCCGCGGGTTCGAGATAACCCGCAGCGGATTCAAGGCCCTGACTGTCAGACCGCTCGGAGCGTGTACGCACTAGCGGCGCGGTAGGCGCAATCTATCTTGTAAGATGCTGCCGCGCCTTCCAAAGCTGTGCGGTAGGCGGCTGCATCCGTGATATGGGGAACAATCGCTTCCCATATTGAATCTGCATGATCGACATCTGCTTCGACGTGAACATTGGTGGACGCCAAGCGGTCGCGCTTCACGCCTGCTTCGTTGATCAACTTGTCGCGCCATCGCTTGGAGACTCCCCCGCCCGGAACAATATGATCGCTGTTACGCCTTTCAAGAGCATGAAACGCCGTCAATACACCGAGCCAGGGAAAAGTCGCCGCGATATGCAGCCATCCGTAAAACGCAGATACGATTAGGGGAGGCAATTCATACAGCCTGACGTTTTCCCCCGTTATTCCGAAAGCGGCGGCTTCTTTAAGCTGTAAAGTTTGATGATCGGAGCCACCCCGAGGGTCGAACGAAAGTTCATCCTTCTCGTGTTCCCAGATGGTTTTTTTGATCTCGTAGGGCGAGCGCGCCTGCACGTAGCCCCAACAGTCACGTCGATTGACGCCGTAATAGATAGTCAGAATCGCGTTGATGCGCGCCCGCTCTAGGGTCAAAGGTGTCGAGTAAAGGAGCTGAAATTCCGGAGTTTCGTGCTGCGCAATGGCCATCGTCGTAAGCTCCCGATCCAATTCAACGGCGAGCCCGCTCTTCACGGTTCGAGTAGACCTAAGCATGAAAATTCTCCTGTCGACAATCTAACTAAACATACGCGACTCGTATTGTGGCGTGTCTCATGACACTGGCGGAATCTTTTATCTCATCTGAAACTGCTCTTCTTTTGTATCTAGCAACCTGCACTATGTCAAAGCCTCCCAGTCGAAGCGTCGCGCGTTGGAACTTGGCACTCCGGCAGCTTTTTATAAAAGCGTTGCTAATCGTGCGTATCCACCCTACTCCGATACTTAGTCTGTCCAGTTCGGATGTCGCCCTAGTCCAACTGAAATCTAGAGCTTTCGATCAAGCTATCAAACATGCTATAGGGAAGCGTTTTCAATGGTCGGAGTTCTACAAGGGCGGCTATGCCAAAAAAGATCCTCGTGGTTGATAACGAACTTCACAGTCGGAAACTCATTGCTCATTTCTTGAACGAGGAAAGCTACGAGGTGGACGAAGCCGACGATGGTGTAAGCGCGCTCGAGTTACTGGCAACGAAGGACTTTGATCTCATGATTTGCGATGTGGTAATGCCTCGCCTTAGCGCATTCGAAGTCATCCATCGCATGAAGTCGCGGTTGCTATCGACTTCAATCATACTCATCACAGGTCATCCCTATTTGCTTGCAGAACAAGGGCTCGGAGCCTTACCGTGTTTTACGAAGCCTTTTAACATGTATGATCTGTTACACAAGGTAAAAGAAATATTAAGTAAATGAATCCTTGTCATCGACAAAGGGCGACGCGAAAAATAATTACCTAAGGCTATTCTAGGTGGATCGCTGGGATGTCCCCATTCGCTAGGGAAGCCGATTCTCATTTGCTTGCCGTGTGGCGCCGCATTTGGCGCATGGGTTGTCCTCAAAAAACCTTTTTGGGACACCGGTATTTACCGGTCTAGGTTTTGACTCTCTCATCTGGGCGTGGCGCGGGAGAGCTTCCATAGCCAGAGGCTCAAGCCACCTAATATTACGAACGCAAGCACGCTTGGCCAGAGCGGCATCTGGTGTCCAGCAACAAGCACCTCGGGTTGTATCACCAAGCGCAACAACTGCGCTAAGCTCATCAGTCCGAAAATGATGCTTGCGACTCGCAATCCCAGGATTTGTGAGTTCATGCTCCTGTCCTTTCGCTTGTTTCGAGGACGTGCAGTCGTCGCCTAACCACCGCCTCCCGGACCCCGCCCGGCATGTGGTCCCCGCAGGCCCGTCGCCGGAGGTCCATTGTCGATTTGGTGCTCCCCCGAACGACTAGAGTCGAGAGCCAGCAGACCAATCCGCGAGAGCGATTCCCGTCGTAATCATAGGTATTGAAGGATGTTCGGAAAACCAAACGTGTCCTGAAACCACTTGATGAAAAAGAAGCAAACCTCTTGTAAGAACTAGAAGCCGATACTAAGAAAAGGCGTTATATGAATGAGTTTTTATTGCTTGCCGTAATACTGATCTATGTCGCCATTCGTTACTGACCGACGCCCAACCCTGGCAATGCTTCGCGCCATAGCTGACCCACAACATCCTGGGCGTCTTTGCAGCGTCCTCACCTTGGCCGCACAAGAAACCGCCCTCTCGTGCGGCCGCCGGTGTCACGCTTTCCTAGATTTTAGCTTGAGGAATGTTTCTCCTAAAGCCTAATTGCCCGACCGAAATTCACAACAATCGGTCAGGCAGCTTGGTCGTCAGCTAATTCAACTTACTTTTGTGAGGAACTTGGTACCATTTCGCAAGACGTAGCCGCTGTTGAAAATAAGTACCCTTGGGCCACTTCCAGTTCTGGCGCGGCAGATGCTCGCCGCGGTAAGCTGCTCCGTTCACTTTGCTCTGTAAAAACACGAGCTGCCAAAAGCTAGGTTTTTCCAAATTCCTTTCATGGGTTTTCATTTGCTTTCTCCTTTCAGCCAACTCCATTGATGAGGGACTTCAGGCAGTAGACCATGGCAACGCCGATGCCATTAGGCAATTAGCAAGCTTTTGGAAGGTTTTGGAGCTTCTGGTTAGACAGGGACGCTCAAAGGTTTGCGCGTGAAGGATTCTCCTACATCGCCTGAGAGTAAAGTTAAGACACTCCACCGAGCCGATGTAAGCACACCTCATTCGCGAATTGCCGCAACCGCAAGCCAGAGGCTTTGTGAATCCAAAACCTTGGAGGCTCGGCGATACAGACAGTTTTTCAGTTTTTCTGGGGCAACTAAGATCTAAGATTTGCAAGGGGGGAGAAAACGAGAGAAGACGCACGCCCTTTAGGCTGATGAGGACTCAGCCAGAGGCTGATCAGCCGTCGGCTGAGACCGGTGCGGACCAATCCGACACCGATTGATTAAGACAGGGGCGCGTAACTAAAGATTACGGACCAGGCGAGTTGAAAGAGAGGAAGGAATTTATTTCTTACGAAGCATCGTTGCTTCTCGACCTGCCTTTAATGGGCGATCCCCTGTGCTCGCTTTCACAAATGAAAAGTAGCCTCTCCCCTTTATTCCCCTCTGGCCATTCACCATGGTTACTAGGGGCATAAAGTATAGACTCAGGCCTGAACATCCCGCTGGGAATTTCAAGCGGATGATGGTTCGATTACGTGCTCTGACCCTAAGTCCTATGCTTTATTGCGCTCTCGGGGTTTTGCCCTGAACCCTTCTCAATCAAAAAGTTTCGCCAGTGCGTCAGTCTCCGCACGGCTAACGTCCATCGTCGTGATGGCGGTCACGATCGCGCCGATCTTCGCAAACGAAGTTCGCCGCATCATCGATGCTGCCAGACCCCACGTACCGCGCCACTTGCGGGTAAGCACAGATGGGACGTGTGCGGGTCACCGCGCCGGCAGTAACCCTGGAGGCAATGATCTCCTCCGGGGCCGTGCCCTCCTCGACCCAATCCTCAAGCGCGCTCACCAGGTCCAACGTATTGGGCCCTCCAGGGTTGGCTCCGCCACAATGTCCCACATTGGGCAATAGGAAGAGTCGGACGAAATCCTCCGTTTTGTCCGGGTGACGCCGGTTACGATCGGCTTTGGTCCGAATCCTGTTGTAGTAATCAATGGTGTCCACCGGGTTTGGCAGTGGGTCGGATTCACCATGCCACACGATCATCTTGCCGCCACGCTTATTGAAGGCGGTCAGATCTGGGTTGTCCGCGTTGTGGATGAACTCTAGTGTCTCACCATCGAACTCCTTGTTGAGCGTATATTCGACGTCTCTGTCGAAAGTGAAGGTCGTGAAGTTATAGTTGGGATCTTCGAAGACCGTATTCTGAAAGAACGTGGTGTATTGTGGATTTGGCACGTCCCCGATCGATTGTCCCTGATCGAGTTCGCTCGTCCTCGGCACCCCTGGATAGACCTGTTCGCCCGTGGCCAGGTTCACCGGTGGCCCGGCGTACATACATTGGAGGGTTTCGACCTGGGGCGCGGTGAGACACGTCGGGTTGTCGGCACCGGTGCAGAGCAAACTCTTGGGCTGGAACTTGCAGCGCCGCGGGTCGTCGACCTGGCCGTCCACAAGACCGTCCAGGTGGTCGCAGGCCGCTATTACCGCCTTGAAGATTGCCGGCAGCTTGCCGACCGGGATGGCGTGCGCGCCGGTCGGATCCTCATGATTGCACTGCCAGGTCCAGACATGCCGCGATCGCAGTTGGAGCACCCGGTAGACAGGTGAGCCAGCGATGATGCCATCGTAGTCGTCGGGGTAGCGCTGGGCCTCCATGAACGCCTGCCGGCCGCCAGTCGAGCACCCGTTGAAGTAGGAACGCTCGGGATCGGCTCCGTAGAAGCCGTTGATGATCGCTTTGGACTTCAACGTGAGCTCGTGAATCGATCGATAGCCGTAGTCCTTGATCTGCTGCGCGTTGGTCCACCAGGGATCGCCAGGGGCGTTGGAGCTGTGCCCAGTGTCCGTAGATGCTGTGGCATAATTGCGACTGAGCGCGGTTTGCATGTCCGAGAAGCTAATCGATCCGGCCAGGCCGCCGTTGCCGACTGCCTGGAATTTCCCGTTCCAGTCTACCGTCGGTATCCAGACTTCGAAGAGGATCGCCGGCGTTATGACCCCTCTCACCCGACAGATGGGAAGCGCAATATTGCCGACCGGGGACGGATTCGGGCCCGCTGGCAGGGACTCGACAAGCATGATGGTTGTTTCGGGTAAGTTCAGGGCCGCGAATGTCTCGAGGGTGCAGGGCGCAGTCGTAGCTGCGACCGGCTCCGGAGCGAGCGCGCCCGTTGCAATCATGGCGATGGAGAGAACAATGAGAAAGAAGCGGCGACTCATAAGGCACCTCCTACTTTTGGTTGAAGTTTTATTTTGGACAAGCGGGCTCGTCCAATATTATTTTTCAATGACGGCCATCGGTTTTCCTTATGGCGGATAAGTTCAAAGCAGTCCGCAACCGATCCTACTGAGACTGCAACCCGCACTTTGCCACTCATCGTTGCACCCGATAATCGCAAATGTAAAACTCAACAACTCAAGACACGATTCGTTTTACAGGGATTTGAAAAAGATGATAAGGACTCACAAAGAGCAAAACGATGCGAGCTAACCACATCGTAAGGAGGGTGGCATCTATGCATCCAGCTAAACCCCATACGATCTACGGAGTCCATGGAGGATGGGCTTGGTCGATTTTTCTGATTCCTGCACTTTTATTTGCCGTGCCGTATGTCCGTGCTCAGAGTACGGCGAGCGAGCCTCTGGCAGAGGTAAATCGGGAGACGATCACCACCGAGGAACTGAACCGCGCCCTCGGCTCCAGGCTCTCGCAGCTTGAAGAGCAGATTTACAATCTCAAAAGTAGAGAACTCGATGCCCTAATCGCGCAACGCCTTTTAGCCCAGGAAGCGGCAAAACGGGGGATTTCGGTACCGACGTTGTTGGACGCGGAGGTAACGGCGAAAGTCGGGTTGGTCACCGAAAAGGAGATCGAAGACTTTTATCAAGCGAACAAGGCCCGCATACGCGGAGACGAAGGCGACACACGGCAAAAAATTCGTGCCTTCCTTCAACAACAGAAGTTAGCCGCTCAGCGGGATTTTTTTGTCCAATCGTTGCGCTCGCACGGTAAGGTTGTTGTCCACCTTCAGCCTTCCCCCGTCATTCGCGTTGATATAGCGGTCGAGAGTGCACCCATTCGCGGTGCGACCGAGGCTCCGGTGACTCTTGTGGAATTCTCCGACTTTGAGTGCCCGTTCTGCAAGCAAACGCAGGCGACGCTAAAACAGCTGCTTGATCGCTATCCGGGCAAGCTGCGGCTCGCCTACCGGGATTTTCCGCTGGAGGCAATTCATCCGCAGGCGCGCCGCGCCGCAGAGGCCACCCGGTGCGCCCAGGACCAGGGGAAGTTTTGGGACTATCACGACATTCTTTTTACAGAGGCCCCTAAACTGGCTCCCGATGATTTAAAGCGATACGCTGCGCAGGTCGGGCTCGACGTCATAAAGTTCGAAACCTGCTTATCACACGGTGTCCATATAGCCGCGGTGCAACAAGACATTGATGATGGTAACCGCCTCGGCATTACCGGCACCCCGGCTTTCTTCATCAACGGACGACCCTTGCAAGGCGCCCAGCCTCTCGAGGCTTTCGCGCGAGTGATTGAGGACGAGCTCACGCGCTTAGCGACTTCGCAGAGCCGCCCTCGTTAAATCGTCAATCGGTGTTCGATAAACGCGATCCGTTACGACCCAATATGGATACTCGTGCGGCTATAGTCCTTATCTCTTCCTTCTTGATACATGTCCACCTGAGTCGTTCCAAGTTAAAACCATAGAGAGTTTTAGTTTGAGTTCCGCGCCACGGTCTCGGGTTTTCCATTCCATTCAAAACTTGGAAATAGGCACGGAAGACTTTACAACTGCAAAGCTCGGAGATGATCTTGGAGAGCTCACGGTCGCGCCCGGTTCAACCGCCTTGCTCCCATTCCAGCTGTTCCGCGAGCCATACGCGAGCACGAGGCAATGCGCTCGCGCATCACGCTGCCGGTGTTCGTCGCACGGCATTGAGGCGCTTAGCAAAATCGGCCAGAGATCCAATTAGGGCTTCCCGTCAAGCCTGCACTTTAGCGCCGGCAGAGGCCATGCCGTGAAAAGTTGAATGGCTAGCCACCAGCCTCATACCACTAGCCATAAGAAAAGCTAATGCCGGCCATTCAAGAATAATATTAGACGTCGCCCGTTGCTCCTCCATATATTCAAGAAAAATTCGGCGGAGGTGAGTCATGCATCGTCACTTCAAGTTTCCTGTCGTCTCGGCGGTTCTGCTCGTGATTGCAGTGTTTGTCTCAACCCCGGCCGGAGCAGACGACTTTCGGAATCATCGGCCGCATCAGATTTCGTGCGGGGATCTTGCGAACCTCAACCTCCCGGACACCATCATCATGTCGGCGGAAGAAGTTCCGGCCGGCCCGTTCCCCTTCGGCAATGTGGCACCGACCTGCTCGTCGGACATCGCCTCACCGCAGCTGCCGGCGTTCTGCCGCGTCCAGGGCACGATCGGGCCGGGGCAGATCAACTTCGAGGTGTGGCTGCCGCTCGAGGGCTGGAACGGCAAGTTCGAGGGCCTCGGCAACCACGGCTTCGCCGGAAACATTGAATACTCAGATATGGGCCCCGAGCTCGTGAAGGGATATGCGGTAGCCGGTACCGATACCGGCCACGCCGGCAGCGCTCCTCTCCCCTGGATGCAGAATGAGCAGCAAATCAACGATTATGGCTCTCGCGGCATCCACGAGATGACCGTGAAGAGTAAGGCCATCATCGAGGCGTTCTACGGCAAGCCGCCGAAGTACTCTTACTTCAACGGCTGCTCGACCGGTGGCAAAGAAGGATTGATGGAAGCGCAGCGCTATCCCAAGGATTACGACGGCATCAACGTGGGAGGCTCCGCCAACTTCGCGCAGATCCACAACCGCGTGCAGTACGTGTGGAACGGGCAGGTAACGTTCGGCAGGGGGGTACCGCTTGCGGGCTCTACGCTCGCGCTCATCAATGACGCGGCCGTGGCGGCGTGCGACGATCTCGACGGCGTCGTGGACGGCGTAATCGATGATCCGCGTAGCTGCCCCTTTGAGCCGGCGAGCCTTCTGTGCAGTTCTGGTCAAGACCCCAATACCTGCCTGACAGCGGCGCAGGTCGACGCGGTGGAAAAGGTTTACGAGGGGCCGCGCAACCCGAGAACCGGCGAGGAGATCTATCCGGGCCTGGTGCGCGGCAGCGAGCGCGGCTGGGGCGGGCACACCGCTGGGCCGAACATCTTCAGCACGGCTGATCAGTTCTTCAAATTCATGGTGTACAACGATCCGAATTGGGATTACAGGACGTTCGATTTCGACAGCGACCTCGCTTATACCGACGCGAACTTCTCGCAACTGCTCGACGCGATCGATCCCGACCTTAGCGCTTTCAGGAAGCACGGCGGCAAGATCCTATACTCCCATCTCTGGAGTAGCACGACTCACACGGCAACCCGCAGCATCGAGTATTACGAGGACGTCGTGTCCTTTCTCCGCGGACGGAGAGATCGTCGCGACGAGGCCCTCGAGAAGACACGGGAGTTCTTCCGGCTGTTCATGGCGCCGAGCGGAAGCGGCAGCAACGGGCCCGACACTTTCGACTCGCTTCCCTATCTCGAGCGATGGGTCGAGCGAGGCATCCCCCCAAAGAGCATCCTCGCTTCGCACAAGACCAGCGACGTAGTGGATCGTACGCGACCCCTCTGCCCGTATCCCGAGGTTGCCGTGTACAAGGGTAGCGGCAACACCGATGAGGCGGCGAACTTCGTTTGCCGAGACCCGCGCGACCGCGACCGCCATCACGACGACGGACGCTGATCAGCCGGGCCGCGAAACGGTATCGCTACGAGCACAGGAGGAGACGATCGCTGGTCTGAGTCGATCGCGATCGGCAGCGAGGGATTTGGTTGAGCAAGTGAAAAATGAATTGGGCTTCAGAGCACAACATCGCCAGGTTGCCGTGGCGGACGGTTTGTATACTCTTCGAGAGCCGGTGCCGCCTTATGGCGACCATTTCGATAGGGAAAATGAGACTCTAAGGCCAAATAACACCGTTCCCTGGCAAACAAACCTTGAAACAACAGAGGCTTAGCCTGGTCCGACCCCAACGCCAGGTGGGGAGACATCGGCGCTGGAGCCCAGATATCCAACGGAATACGGAGTGCAATCGTGTCGATCGGTGTGATTGTCTCTTCCATAGTCTCATGATTCAAAGCAGGAATTCCTGAAAATGTCGAGCGACATCACTACCCGGCGGCGCGGCATGTTCCCGGCTATCCTGCGTTAGTATAATTAGGCAATGGTAGACAGTAATGCTATGACGCTAATGTTAATGCTTCTTCTGAAACAGGTTGAACCGATTGGACAGCTGGAACGTCTATTTTCCCCTTCCCTTCCTCTCCTGCGCCAGCTGCTCAAGAAAAGATAAATCCAACAACTCGTTCACGTTGAGTTTCATCCCGGAGAGATTTTTGTCGTTGGCGATGACATTTTCCATCGCTTTAGCCGTAACGATAGGCAGTCCCGGCGTTACCCGGCTATAAACCATGCGGGTTTCCTCCAGCTCTTCGGTGTTGTTGGAGCGGTAGTATTCACCAAGGTATTTGAGCACGCGGTCCTTGTTTTTATTGTCGCGATAAAAATCCATCCCATCGGCCAAACCGCGCATAAAATTCATCACCGTCTGCCGGTCGGATCGAATGAACGACCATGTTGTGACCGGTCCGGCGACAGTGTATTCGAAGTCTTCCTTTGAGAAGTCGAGAAAGATCGGATAATTCGCTTTACGCGCTTTCAGCGTAAATGGCGATTGCAGCAGGGTCGCTTGAACTTGCCCGGAAACGAGCGCCGTCCAACGGTCGCCCTGTCCACCAGCACCGACAATCTGCACATCTTTATCCGGCGTTAACCCCAAGCGCCGAAGCGCTAACCGGGCAATAAAATCCGTGCTGGAGCCCAATTGACTGACCGCAAGTCTCTTGCCCTTGAGATCTTCCGGCTGTTTGATCAATGGATGCGCCGCCAAAATGTAATCCAAGCGATTACCGACCGCGCCGATAAATTGTAACTCCTTCGCCCCCTGCGCCCACGCAGCCACCACCGTCGAAGCGCCCTGTAATTGCATCAGCAGATCACCGGAGAGCGCCGCCTGAATGCCCATCAACCCGCCGCGTATGTAGATCGGCTCGAGCTTTAACCTGTACTTTTCAAACGAACCCGCGCGATACGCAACCCAAAAGTAACTAGACGAACCACCAAGAGGATACCCGACCTTGAGTTCTCTCATCTTGGTACTCTGGGCAAAAACAAAGTTCGGAAGAAGAACGAAAATGCAGCACATCAGATATAAAAGTCTTTTAATTTTCATTTCACCTCCGCAGGGGGGGACAAGAGCGGGTTCAGTCCAAAATCGGCAATCAAAAAATCAAAATTCGACGTTGCTTCGAAAGTAGGTGCTAAGGTGAGTTTTCAGCTGAGAATCAAGCCTTTGGATGATGAAGAACCGAAGGTGCTGTTTAGCGACGCTAAAAGAATGTGCTCAACCTCTTGGTCCGCCGCCAAGCATAAAACCCCGGCGCGTCAATGGCATGGCAAGAAGAGAATTTCCCCATCTGCTGTATGCCCGCGCTTTTCAAAAAGGCCGCCCAATGGCCTTGGCCAACGGGATGGTGTCAGGAAACCTTCGCACCGGAGTCTTGCCGTAGCACTCTCGATAGCAAGATCATGCTCTTCAAAAAAACAGCAGCACTCGGTCATTCCGGTCATTGAGGATATCCTTAGCCGTAATCGGAGTCTTACAATCATAGAGTTTGGCAAAGGCCACCTTGCTGTAAGTATCAATGAATGTCTGGTTGATATCCGCCTGCGCCTTCCAGGTGTACCAGTCCGATCACTGGCCTTAGCGGTGGCCTCCCCGATCGCCCCCATCGTGCTTGCCGTCGTCCCTGTGATCTTCACGGTGGCCGGCGCCCTTCCCGATCCTCCCTACGCAGCGAAAGTTGGCGGCATCGTTGATATCACCGGAACCCTTATAACGGGCCTGTTTCGGATACGGGCAGAGCGGACGGCTGCGTGATTCCACTCCAAAGTAGCCGGGGTCGCTCGCCGTTGCTACAACGCTATCCGGCGCGACGCCGTTTTCTACCCAATTGACAACCTCTGGAAACATCTCGAAGTCATCCGTTGAAGGCCCACCACTACAGTGATTCATGCCCGGCACCACAAACATTCTTGCAAATTTGGCGACATTACCGCTCTCCTTGGCATTCACATCGTTGTACCAGTCAATTGTTGCGTTAACTGAAAACGCGCCGTCCGCTCCACCTTGGTAAACGATCAATTTGCCGCCGTGAGCCTTAAACCCAGACAGGTCGGTGGAGTCGATTGATCCCAGATCAGCCGCCGACACCGTATATATCCCCGCTGTTTCGTTTACCCTCTCAAGAAAGGTATCAAAATCGAAACTTAGCTGGAACGGAACACAGTCGTTGGCGGTAACAAAAGGCAGCACCGGATAGGCAGTATACCTAAGCGCGGATGATGCACAGCTCCTAGTTACCCTCTGGGCATTGTTGGTAGTCGCGTTAAAGGAACGAAGCACCCAAGAGCGCCAGCCTTGGTTAAAGGTCGAACCTGACTGACCACCGATACCCGGATCCCACGGCCAGTCGGAATACAGCTGCGTTCCTTGAGAGTCCTTCATCCCAGCCATCACGGTCTGGAGCGCCTCAACCTGATTCACCGCTAGGCAACTGCTGGTTTTCGCTTCCGTGCACGTCAGCGCTGCCAATTCGGTGTTCACCAATTGTGACGTACATGCCGGCATGTTGTCGACAATACCGTCTTCAAGCCCATCCAGCCTGTCGCACGCCGCTAAAACGGCATTCCTTATCAATAGCAGATCCTGGTCGGTGTAGGTCTTGTTGATAAGCGGGTTGCCGGCGGAGTCAAAACTCGTCGCAATCTTAGCGAACACTTGTGTGGCATAAGCGCCATTAGCCGACGAGAATGCCGCAGAATCCGGGATCGCCTGTGACGATGCCGTCGAAATGTTCGGAAACGTCTGCGCCATCAACATCCCCTCCGCCCCACCTTCGGAACACCGACAAAATAGGAAAATTTGGGCTTCTTTCCATAATAGAGGTAAAACGAACTCTTTACCCACTCGAACGGTCTGGTCATAAGAGTTGTAAGAGAAATCGATTCTGCCTGTGGATCGATGGAGAATACGTTAGTCCGCCTACATTGGGATCGTTTTGGTCGCACTATCATGTCCGGAATCCGTCCGATCGTGACGAAGCCTTGCGGCAAAACACTCGTCGGATCTACAACGGTACCGTTCTCCGCCGCCACCGCCCATGTAGAATCGCTCGTTCCACGCGGTGGGCATGCGGACACGGAACTTGATAGCGTAAATCTGTCCACCCACACCTACGCGCTCGTTGATCTTGCCATCGATAAGGCAATGCTCTGGCAGACTCTGGGTAGCCGCGGTAAGGACGCCGACGTGATAACGACCTTATTTATCGTGAGGCTGGTAAACGCGCTAAGGGAACTGCAGCCGATAATCGGAGTTCGGTAGCGTGTGAGTCTCTGGAGGTGCCCCGCGATGATCGTCGGATCGCCCTCATTCGCTCCACCGCTTTGAGCAGTACCAGGGACTCTCCATCATGATAATGGCCGCGGCAAGAAACCCGAGTAGTCTCACTTGAGTAGAGAAATAGTCACGGTGATCTCCCCCTTGTTTTCATATTCCTCCTTTTCATTTGTTATCCGAGAGCATCTCAGCTTTTTGTCAGTAGAACGATCGTCAATTTTGCTCCGCTCTCCTCATTTTTTTCCGTCGTTGCGTATATCCTGCTACAGTAAATGAATCTTCTGTCCACTACATTTTTACTTAACTTTATCTTTTGGATTGTTCCTATTCCTGCGTTTGGGTATAGTCTCCGTCGATTGATCCGGGGACTAGGACATAATGGCCTTGACCTTACATCAGCTAAAGGTCTTTGAGACCGTTTCGAGATGCTTGAGCATTACGAAAGCTTCAAAGGAGCTGCACGTCAGCCAGCCTTCCGTCTTCCAACAGGTGAAATTTTTGGAGGAATATTGTGGAGTAAAACTCTATAAGAAACTCGCCGAGGTTGGAACTGACGCATGAGGGGATTCGCTCCGAATTGACGTTCTGGACATTTTGCACAGATTGATAATCTCCGACGAAAATTCGGCGCTACCGCGAGCATTCTCCGTTCGAGTTCGCTAACGATAGGTCGTCCCACGGTGTATCGCTTCTAATCTGCTTAGGTTTCCGCTTTCAAAAGAACCCACGCTCGTTCAATTGAGTGTGCGAACCGAGAGAAGCTTTTTTTTTTTTTTTTTTTTTTTTTTTTTTTTTTTTTTTTTTTTTTTTTTTTTTTTTTTTTTTTTTTTTTTTTTTTTTTTTTTTTTTTTTTTTTTTTTTTTTTTTTTTTTTTTTTTTTTTTTTTTTTTTTTTTTTTTTTTTTTTTTTTTTTTTTTTTTTTTTTTTTTTTTTTTTTTTTTTTTTTTTTTTTTTTTTTTTTTTTTTTTTTTTTTTTTTTTTTTTTTTTTTTTTTTTTTTTTTTTTTTTTTTTTTTTTTTTTTTTTTTTTTTTTTTTTTTTTTTTTTTTTTTTTTTTTTTTTTTTTTTTTTTTTTTTTTTTTTTTTTTTTTTTTTTTTTTTTTTTTTTTTTTTTTTTTTTTTTTTTTTTTTTTTTTTTTTTTTTTTTTTTTTTTTTTTTTTTTTTTTTTTTTTTTTTTTTTTTTTTTAAAAAAAAAAAAAGACAAGACTTTCTCCACCAATTGAAACGGTTGCACTAGACGTTGCCTGCAGGACTCTCCTCAAGGCGATATGATGGTCCGGGCGGAAGAACTCCGGGTCGAGCCAAGGCAATTCATCGATTTCACAACATTAAGATGAAATAAACCCGAATTCCGCAGTAGAAACAATTTAAGGCGGTGCATTGACGGGAGAATGAGGCGATAAGAGAGGTATCGGAGTCACTATCTTTTGGGATGTGTGTGTGTTTGTTCGTTTAGATTCCATTCCAACTGCGCCGCAATCGGCAGTCCCTCCGCAAGCGGCGCAAAAATTCCTGGAGCCTTGGAGTCTTGCTTCTTGCAATCAATCCTCGCATAGGCTTTCGCTCTCCGCAGGCAACGGGAGTCTTGGAAATCAGCGCTCGGGATAAGGCTTGTGGTCTTCATTATTCCAAGACTGGCGACGATCTTTTTAATCCGATCTTTGAAGTTCATCTCCTTTCCATCTTAGACTCTACGATCCGGCATTTCCAACTCACGGTTACATAACCGTTGGTTCCGAAATATTCCTCTATCTCCGGCAAAGTTCGATCGCGAGACAGTCCGGCATCCACGGCATTGGAAATGGAGTATCTCCGTTGCCACGGCGTGCTTGTAAACTCTCACGGTTTTCACCTTGATGAAATACTCAGTCATTTGGTCAGCGGAAGGCAACGCCCATGAAAAATATTCCGAGTTTGTTCAGCCGGAATCGCACCCCTTCAATCTTGGACAGTCTTCAGGCCCAGAGTCTCTTGGGCCTCGAAGGTTTTGCGGAGGGGCTCCGACACCTGGTCTCGGAAAAACAACAGATTCGAACGGTACCGAAGGGCAACGATTCGTAGGAATCTGACTTGGAGAAGCTATTTTCACAGAGCCCAGGCAAAGCATCCAGGGATCGGCTCATCGCCCAAGCTGTTACAGGCACGGCTATAGCCAAATGGAGTTGCAACCTTCCTGCGCCTCCACTATTCGACAATCAGCCGAATCCTCGCCGCCAACAGAAGCGCAAATCTAAAGACCTGACCTGTGTCCCTGTATCTCGATTAAACTAATCTCATATTCCAAGATCCGACCCCTAGCACCCAAACGTTACTTCTGCTCGATCTGCTTCCGATCACGTCCACCTGCCAGCGCCAGTTGACACAACGTCACCTCATTGGATAATGTCCGTTTCAAATCGGGGGTAGGAGAACCTGCCTGCCTTCTCTGATGTTGCTTTGGGCTCTCGAACGCGATCTCGCATGTGTGGTCGCAGGCATTTTTAAATCTTCGTTGGCTGACCCCCAAAAAGCGAGTTCCTATCATTCAGCGTGTAGAAGCGAGACATGGCCGCCATCTATTTCCACGGCGAGTTCTCATTAGGAGGGGAGGGCCTTCAGATCCTCGACGAGTTGCGCAAGCGTTTCGGGCGGGACACGTTGACGACTCGACTCGACCGGCGAGGACCACGAGTCTCGATGATGAGTGATGCCATTGCGTCCGTTGTGGCGGCGATCGTCTACATCATCGAGCCGGGAACTAAAAAGAAGGACCTCGAATCCGTGTTGCGCCCCGAGCGCACGCGTCCGCTAACGGCCTCAGAGATCATTAATAGCGATTTCCGTCCGGGCGATTTAGATCCGGCCAACCTCCCTTACTTGCTGGATCGCGATCACATCCTGGACCTCGAGATCCCTGTTATTGCAGTGCTTGTTGGCGGCGTGAACTCGAATGTCTTGCCTATCTACAAGCGCATCACGCCAATCACCCTTACTGAGAAATCTTGGGCGCATAGGGTAGCGAGCGTCGTGTCGGCGCTTGAGATGCTCGTGAGCGTCCCGCAGCTTCGCGGGACTTCGAACGACTCCTTGGCAACACTGCTCGAGAGGCGCAAGCCCGAGCCCGTCAAGCCCGACAAACCCCGCGCCGCGCACGAAGTGTTCGTCAGCTACGCCTTCAAGGACCAGGCGTTCGCTGACGCAATGGTGCGCGCCCTCGAGGAGAAAGGCATCCCCTGCTGGATCGCATCGCGAGACGTGCCGAAGGCGAGTCCTACGCGAAGCGAATTCCGGGCGCGATTCGCTCAAGCCGGCTAATCGTCGTGGTGGTCTCCGAGCACTCGAACCCATCGGAGGACGTGCTCAGCGAGGTCACACTCGCGAAGAACGCGAACGTGCCGAGGCTGCCGCTACTGATCGATAATTCACCTCTCGACGACGGGCTCGCATACTTCTTCAGCCACCCCGTTCGTCTGTACGCGGCGGGCATGGGGCGCGCCGCCGCCATCGTCGCGCTCGTGGAGGAGGTGAAGCGCCACCTGCGACGGAATTTTTGAGTTCTCGAGTGGCGGGACTTCAAAGCAAATTCCTATTATTCTTCACGAGAAAGAGGCAGGGGTCAGCTCTTTGGACTATGACATCAATGCTTCAAGCTCCCACACCCAACGCTCCGCCTAGCAGAAGACAGATTTTTGGGATCAGGTCTGAGTTTAGACTTTAGGAACGCAGGTTTGGGGGTAAGGCACTTTAACTCCGCTTATCGGAAAACGCTCGTGTAGAAAGTGCGGCCGCGTCTTGGAGTTGAATACTGGCTGCGAAGTTTTCAATTCGATCTTTGAACTTCATCTCCTTCGCATCTTACACTCTACAACCCGGCAGTTCCAACTCACGGTTGCATAACCGTTGGTTCCGAAATATTCCTCTATCTCCGGCAACGTTCGATCGCAACAGCGCCGAACCAGGTACATCGCCACCTTCCCGCTTCATTCTCCCGGCCCCTTAGACAGGGTTTGCTGAGAAACTCCGACATTGGTGACAGAAAAGCAACAGATTCGAGAGATACGAAGCGGTGTCGCTCACTCTGGTCGAACCAACGTAACGGATTGATCTCGTGATCTAAAGCTCTAATATGGCTTCTATAAACTTTTAAGAGTGGTTTTTGGTAGCGAAAAGCACGATCTAAGGCAGTGCAGCGATGCGGCGCCAACCGGCATTTGGTGCCCGGCCTTGTCTGGCGTATCACCCATCGCTGTCACATTTTTAAAAGGCGCATTGTGAATGGTTGAAGTAGGATTGAGCGCAGACATCGCGCGACGAGACGATCGCTGGTCTGAGTCGATCGCGATCGGCAGCATTAGCCTAACTAAATCCCATCCACATGGACGCATGACCCGCATAAGTAACAGCACGGTTGGATACGGAATACCTGGCAGTCATTAAACAGGCGTAGAGAATCTACCGAACCAGTTAGACTTTTGCGGGGAGCAACCTGCGAACGGCCGCGATTAAGGCGGCTGCATCTATAGGTTTCTGAATAAACTCTGCGAAGTCTTCCAAAATAACCTTTCCCGAACCGGCGGAAAGATACCCTGAAATGACTATTATCGGCATGTTCGGCCATCTGGCACGAATTTGGTGGATCAGATTGACTCCATGAAGTCCGGGGAGAACAAGGTCAACGATTACTAGATCAAAGGCTTCCTGAGTAAGTACTTCGGCTCCCGTAGTAAGTATTTCCAAGGCTTGGTCCCCGTTTTGTGCTTCGGCTACTTGGTAACCTTCGGCTCGCAAAATCTGAGTAAACGCGCGCCGACTCAGAGAGTCGTCTTCAACAAAAAGAATCATTTTCGGTCTAAGTTAGCTGTTTCACCTTCGGACATCCGCAGACTCGTCTATATGCTCATTCATTGATCCTTTAACATCGTGCTGTCAACGAAGTCGTTGTCCTTGTTCAACCGTTAGGCTAAGTGACGTCTGATTATAAGCCATCTTGAGTCTAATGCCAGCTGGGGCACAGTCAACCTCTTTTTTGTTTAATTCTATCGAACAAGGCTCCTAGAATCGGTTACCTAGAATTCTCTTAACCTTTAGAAAGCATCCCAAACATCCTCATGTTCTGCAGGCGAGACAATCGCTGGTCTGAGTCAATCGCGATCGGCAGCGAGGGATTTGTTGAGCAAGTGAAAATTGAATTGGGCTTCAGAGCACAACATCGCCAGGTTGCGGTGGCGGACGGTTTGTATACTCTTCGAGAGCCGGTGCCGCCTTATGGCGACCATTTCGATAGGGAAAATGAGGCTCTAAGGCCAAATAACACCGTTCCCTGGCAAACAAACCTTGAAACAACAGAGGCTTAGCCTCGGTCCGACCCCAACGTCCCGACGTGTCTGATCCCCGCGGATCGGGTCCTCGGAGAATTCAATAAAAAGCTTTAGCGAACCGACTTGATGAGGGTTCGCGTCGCTACAATAACGTGGAAGGCCAAAAGCATGGATACACTCCCCGGTGAAGAATTCAGGAGTACAATGTTTTTGCGTCCCAATCAGTGACTCGTTTTTTTCCTTTTTCCAAATGGAATAAGCTCGGGACCGCATCGTTAAGCGCGGCTCCTATCCTAGTTCTGATCAATCCTTACCGCCGCCGTTTGCCGCACAAAGCCGGGAGGACGGCCGTGCTTGGAACGAATTTCTAACCAACCATCGCGGGAATCGACAACATTGATTTTAATTCCCGGTTTAATGTTGGCGATCAGCCGTGAGGTATCGCTCGGCTCCCTGTAAACTTGGGTTGACCGAGATATTTTGTATGTACCCTGGACACGTCTCCGTATTTGTTTGGGAAATTCATTAGCTCCCGACGCAGGACTTGATCTTTGGAGCGTTTCTGAGCCAGCCTCGATTGGGATCGATTGCTCAATAGTCACGGTTTCAGGCGCGACGGCTAGTTCTTTCGACCCGGAAGGCTTGTTGGAGCCTGTGTTCAGGGCGCCGACAGCGACGGTGGCCACGATTGCAATCGCACCCGTGGCCGCAATCATTCCGACGCGCCGTGTTCGCTTTCCTGGAGTCTGGATGAGCGGTTTGATTTCTTCGTCGTTTGCCACGTGGACCCTGGCCGCCGAGTCGTCCGAACTCAAATCGATGGGATTGCTACTCTTATCACCTAGGCCATCGATCAGGGAATTCGCTTCCGAGACTGCCACTTGCTGCGCTTGTAATTCCACGAGGTGCTGCCGAAAGGTGCTAACCTGCGTTTGGGTTTCCTCACTCTCTACGGGCCGTTCCTGCGATCGCGAAATTTCTTCTTCAAGTCGGCGATTTTCCTCACTTAGCTCCTCGCACATGCGCTCCATTCCCGCCAACCGTTCGCAAGTCGCATCTAGCTCTTGAACTTTTACTTTCCCCGTATCGAGCTCCCGTTGCAAGTCCGCGACTTGTGTTTTCAGCTTGTCTTGCTCCTCGTTCAAGATCATTTCCCGAGATTCAACCATGCCTAGTTGTTCCTGTGTGGCCTCCAATTCACGGACTCGCGCTTGGCCTTCTTCTGCTTGTCGTTTCAACTCGACAACTTCGTTTTGCAGTCGCGCATAACATTCGGCGGACTCCTGATTCTGCCATGCGGATTCGCTAAGCCGGGTTTCGCTCGTTTGAAGCTGGTTTTGCAGAGACGCAATCTCTTCGCGCAGCTGCTGATTTTCGAAATTGACGCCACCTAGGCGCTGTTGCTTGGCCTCAAGCTCTCTTATGGCTTCTTGGCTTGCTTGCAGCTGATTGCTCAGTTCGCTGACCTCGGTTTGGAGTCTCGAATTGTGCTCGGTAATCTCCCGGGCCTGAGTGACTGCTTCATTACAACGGCTTGCGGTCGTTCCTAGTTGTGTTTTTACGCTTGCTATTTCCTCTCGAAGCGCTTGGTTCTCGGTGTGCAACTGCTGATTCTCGGATTGAATACCAGGCATGTGATCCTGTAGTGTTCGGAGTTCTTCTACGGTCTGTTCGCTCGCCGCGAGCTGACTTGAAAGCGAGTTCATCATCTCCAGCAGCTCGTTGTTTTTCATCGTCAGTTTATCCATTTGCTGTCTTGATTCGGCGAGGTCAGATTCTAGTTGTAAATCGCGATCAGCAACCTCCTTGTACTGACTGGCAGTTGTGTTAAGCAGCGATTCGCTCGTTTGAAGCTGGTTTCGGAGGTTCTCAATCTCCTCGCGCAGCTGCTGGTTTTCCAAATTGACGCCACCTAGGCGCTGTTGCTCGGCCTCAAGCGCCTTGATGGTTTCTTGGCTTGCTTGCAACTGCTGTTCTAGCTCGCCAGCGCTCATTAGCTGGCGTTGCTCGCACTGAAGCTCCTCCACCATTCTTTTGCTGTCTTCAAGTTCGCTTGACAGGGAGGCGATCTTTTCGATGAGGTACTTGTTTCTCGTCGTTAATTCCGCGGATGGATGCGTTTCAGAGTCTTGAGCATCGGAGGTCGGACATAGCTGGCCAATGATGGCGCGGATGCGATGATTGCGTCGGAGTTTCTCTAACTCGCGTCGCTGTTTTCTAAGCTCGCGCTCGGCAGCCAGCAGAAGTATCCCTAGAACTATCATGGCTGCGGCGGCGAACATAAGCAGCCAGGCTAACAGGGTTTCCATAATATTCCTCCTATACCAACTTCGTCGCCGGTGACTCGAAAATATTCTCTAAGCCGTTTCTTGAGGAGCTGAATTTCTTGCCGCTGGTGTTGAGCAATGTTCTAGGGGGGAGCAATGGATCTGCCATCCGGCTAAGCACCCCTAAGAGTCCGCTTAAAAAAAATCGTGACCGCGACTTGTCTGACTGCGAGCGTGAGGCCGCCTTTGCTGGCGCTGGCGACAAGCAGCAGGTCTTCGATAACTGCATGAAGGCTAGGGGCTATTAGTAGGAGCCCTCGTCACAGCAGGGAGATTGCCCGCCGGAGACCGATCGTTGACCCGAACCCGCCCCGGCCGTCCCCGAAACCGCCTTTTTTAACGCTCTCCCGAGGTCCTGTAGATCTTCCCCTATGCCACGAGTCGTTGCGCATCCTTCCAAGGTTAATACGGCCAAAAGCAACGCCCAGAGGGGCGACGTCTTCCTTTTCATTTTGCCTCCAGGTGAATCTATAGCGCCGGGTGAATGGAGGATCGACTTTTCGTTTCTTCGTTCCGTTCTTGACAGTAGATCGTTCCAGTCTGGCTAAATAGAAAAATGGTCGACAATAAAAATAAAATAAAACGATATTTTCTGGTCACGATTGCCTCGGGTGCTTACCATGCAGTCCTCCCAATTCTCTAAGGAGCAATGGATATGCCACCCGGCTAGACATTGCCAACACGACGATTTTTGCGGTTTTACAAAGCAGGTCGGCCATTCAAGCTTGAAGAATTTACCTGACCAGCGAAAATTTCGGCCTGTTCTAATGGACTCGCCACCCCTCTCTGAAATTTTCCCCCGTAACAGGGGATTACTATCCAGACGGGTTGACGAGCCCCTTCGAACTGATCCCAAGAAAATTCACTTGCTTAGCCTCGTTTAGATCGGCGGCATTGGCGTTGCTCAGGAAAACATGCATATCACGCTGCCACAGCTGGCAGGTTTATAGGCGTTAGGACGGAGCGGATATTTTCAGTAAGGGGATTAGAGACACACGACCAGCACGCCGTAGGAGATGGCATACGGAGTCGCGCGAGAGGACTTTGCACAAATCCGCAGTGCGACAAAGACGCAGATTCTATTTTTCTAACTGCCCAGTGTCGGGTACAACCCGGAAGAAGAAAACCAGCTATTAGAAAAACTGCATTGCCAAGCCGTATAACAAAAAGGCGCATCGTGAATGGGTCGAAGCAGGATCGAGCGGAGACATAGTGCGACGAGACGATCGCTAGTCTGAGTCGATCGGGTTCGGCAGCGAGGGATCGGTTGAGCAAGTGAAAATTGAATTGGGCTTCAGAGCACAACATCGCCAGGTTTGTGGGGACGGTTTGTATACTCTTCGCGAGCCAGTGTCGCCTTATGGCGACCATTTCGATAGGGAAAATGAGGCTCTAAGGCCAAATAATACCGTTCCCTGGCAAACAAATCTTGAAACCAACAGAGGCTTAGCCTGGTCCGACCTCCAACGTTTTTTCCGTTTGTGGGACCTAAGTCCTATGCTTTAGTGCGCTCTCGGGGTTTTGCCCTGAACCCTTCCCAATCAAAGAGTTTCGCCAGTGCGTCAGTCTCCGCACGGCTAGCGTCCATCGTCGTGATGGCGGTCACGATCGCGTCGATCTTCGCAAACGAAGTTCGCCGCATCATCGATGCTGCCAGACCCCACGTACCGCGCCACTTGCGGGTAAGCACAGATGGGACGTGTGCGGCTCACCGCGCCGGCAGTAACCCTGGAGGCAATGATCTCCTCCGGGGCCGTGCCCTCCTCGACCCAATCCTCAAGCGCGCTCACCAGGTCCAACGTATTGGGCCCTCCAGGGTTGGCTCCGCCACAATGTCCCACATTGGGCAATAGGAAGAGTCGGACGAAATCCTCCGTTTTGTCCGGGTGACGCCGGTTACGATCGGCTTTGGTCCGAATCCTGTTGTAGTAATCAATGGTGTCCACCGGGTTTGGCAGTGGGTCGGATTCACCATGCCACACGATCATCTTGCCGCCACGCTTATTGAAGGCGGTCAGATCTGGGTTGTCCGCGTTGTGGATGAACTCTAGTGTCTCACCATCGAACTCCTTGTTGAGCGTATATTCGACGTCTCTGTCGAAAGTGAAGGTCGTGAAGTTATAGTTGGGATCTTCGAAGACCGTATTCTGAAAGAACGTGGTGTATTGTGGATTTGGCACGTCCCCGATCGATTGTCCCTGATCGAGTTCGCTCGTCCTCGGCACCCCTGGATAGACCTGTTCGCCCGTGGCCAGGTTCACCGGTGGCCCGGCGTACATACACTGGAGGGTTTCGACCTGGGGCGCGGTGAGACACGTCGGGTTGTCGGCACCGGTGCAGAGCAAACTCTTGGGCTGGAACTTGCAGCGCCGCGGGTCGTCGACCTGGCCGTCCACAAGACCGTCCAGGTGGTCGCAGGCCGCTATTACCGCCTTGAAGATTGCCGGCAGCTTGCCGACTGGGATGGCGTGCGCGCCGGTCGGATCCTCATGATTGCACTGCCAGGTCCAGACATGCCGCGATCGCAGTTGGAGCACCCGGTAGACAGGTGAGCCAGCGATGATGCCATCGTAGTCGTCGGGGTAGCGCTGGGCCTCCATGAACGCCTGCCGGCCGCCAGTCGAGCACCCGTTGAAGTAGGAACGCTCGGGATCGGCTCCGTAGAAGCCGTTGATGATCGCTTTGGACTTCAACGTGAGCTCGTGAATCGATCGATAGCCGTAGTCTTTGATCTGCTGCGCGTTGGTCCACCAGGGATCGCCAGGGGCGTTGGAGCTGTGCCCAGTGTCCGTAGATGCTGTGGCATAATTGCGACTGAGCGCGGTTTGCATGTCCGAGAAGCTGATCGATCCGGCCAGGCCGCCGTTGCCGACTGCCTGGAATTTCCCGTTCCAGTCTACCGTCGGTATCCAGACTTCGAAGAGGATCGCCGGCGTTATGACCCCTCTCACCCGACAGATGGGAAGCGCAATATTGCCGACCGGGGACGGATTCGGGCCCGCTGCCAGCGACTCAACTAGCGTGATGGTCGTTTCCGGTAAGTTGAGGGCCGCGAAAGTCTCGAGGGTACAAGGCGCGGTCGTAGCTGTGGACGGCGTCGGCGCGAGCGCGACCGTCACAACCAAGGCAGTGGAGAGAACAATGAGAAAAAAGCGGCGACTCATAAGGCACCTCCTACTTTTTTGGTGGGATAGCTTCAAGTTTTATTGTAGAAGAAGCGGGCTCGTCCAATATTATTTTTCAATGACGGCCATCGGTTTTCCTTATGCCGCGTCAAGTTCCGGTATTGTGTAAAATAGAAGTTCGCGCTCCGATTGATTTTTCCTCATTACCTATTTCTACTCGTCAGAAATAAAACTTATAGCTGACATTAGAAAAATATATTGGACGGCCGGCAATCTTCTAGATAAAAAGGCAGTCTCACTCCCGAAAGGAAGCACAAACATGTACGAAATCAAAATAGACAGATCACTGTTCATCCTAGCCATAGTTTTGGCTTTTGGTTTGCTCTGCTTTTCCGCATCGCAGGCCCAGCTCCAGCCGACCACAAATGTCGTTGTCACCGACAATCTTAACAGCGACGGCAATATCAACGTGAACGCGGCGCGCTTGCGACGACCCAGCACCGACGTGTTGGGAAAGGCGCACATCGGCATCTTCGTCATGCATTCTTTCTCCGGTTACCAGAATTTTTCAGTTTGCAATGGATTGGCCCAGCGGGGTTTTACGACCTTGTGTGCCGACAGCATATGGACGGGACGTCAGGACCAATTTTACGGCTTTGAGCAGCATGCTCCGGGAATCAGAGCGGGAATCAACTACTTGCGAAACCTTCCCGCTGATCCGGCAACGGGTCTACCGGCCATCTCAAAGGTCATTCTTTGGGGCCACAGCGCAGGCTCGGCCATGATGTCGTTCTATCAGAACGTCGCGGAAAACGGTCCACGGATTGCCTGCCAGGGACGGGAAAAAATCCTTCCCTGCGTTGATACGAACCTACGCAACTTGCCCAAGGCAGACGGGTTGATGTTGTTCGACCCGCAGGAAGGGCCCGACGTATGGTTCTTCAATGTAGACCCGGCGGTGATTAACAACGCTTGTACTGTCCGGGATCCGCGGTTGGACATGTTCCTCCCCGAGAACGGCTTGACCAGTAACGAGTCCGGGACCTACAGCAAGCAATTCTTGAACAGATTTTTCAAGGAGCAAGCCGAACGAAATCGCGATCTACTTGAAGTAGCGCAGGACTTGTTGCGTGCAAAAAGACTGATTACCGGCAACCCTGACGAGATGGGCGACGATATACCGTTCACGATCGTTGGCACCACAGATGCGCGGCCATGGAACTATGATTTAAACTTGCGCCACATCACCAAGAAGCCGCACGTCTTTCTGTCCCGCGATGGCACGAACAAGTTCCAGATCGTGGAAACCGTTCGAGTTCCCAACGGAGATGCTGAATCAGGCTTGGATTGTGCCACTTCGACGCAGACTGTCAACGTGCATATCTGGCTTGGCGCGAAAGCTTTGCGTACCACTGACCAACAAAAAGATGGCAAAGATCATAAAAAAGACCACCGGAACAAACACGATGAGATCTACAATCAGACCGAAAATGATATTCTTGGTATCGATTGGGATTCAACCGCCACAAATCCTTACACCAACCTCAAGGGAGTCGGAAAACATCCAAATGACAATCAGAAGACAACACCACTGCTGATTATCTCCAACGGCGCTTATTACTTTATCGTTCCCGGGGAGATTTACTATGATATAGCGTACAGCAAGGACAAAACGTACGCTATATCAGAAGGTGCCGTGCACGGCGGTGGACCCTGCGCCGACTGCACGCGCGTAATCCTCAACAATCCCGACCTGGCAACTGCCGAGGCCAATGCTTACTGGACCGACCCACAAGGGAACGGCCCACTCGAAAGATCCTTCAACTTCATGGCTGACTGGTTGACCGCGAGGTATTAGAAGCGCTGCGATTAAGTCCGTCGCTCGAATCTTCGATGAATGGGTAATTCGCGATTTTTGTTAGGAGAGGCAGAGATTTATCATAAAACGTGTTTCGCCAGGTTCAATTGGAAGCGAAAAAGAGACAGACACAAAAGAGACTGTCCCCTTAACTTTCCCTTAGCACCACAAATTGTCGAGTTGAAAAGAGGTTCAAAGGATGAAAACAACAATACATTCATTAGCCGTCCTCGCAATAGTGAGCGTTCTTTCTCTCGCTCCCTCGCATTCGGCGTTCGCCCAAAGTAATCCCATCTACATTCAATTTTCTCCCGGGGCAGTGAAGGGCGCGCTGTACCGACCTGATAGTGAGCCGGCGCCCCATGTTGGCATACTGGTCATCCATCGCACATCGAACGTTATGGGAAGCCTGACGTGTACCGAATTGGCCACCAGAGGATTTATGGTGCTTTGCATGAACCCGCGTTCCGACAACAATGAGGCTCTAGTGATCTGGGAGACCCTAGCACTCGATGTAAAATCGGGCATTGGATTCCTCAGAAAACAACCCGGCATTACCAAAGTTCTTCTTCTGGGCGGCAGCGGTGGCGGGCCCACGACTAGTTTCTATCAGGCCGTTGCAGAGAATGGGCCTTCCTATTGTCAAGGACCTAATAAGATCATCCAGTGCGGTAATGAACTCGCTGGCTTGCCGCCTGCAGATGGCATAGTTTTTAGAGACGCCCATCCTGGAAATCCAGTGATCGCGGGAGTAAGAAATATTAATCCGGCAGTTGTCAACGACCGCGCGATTTACAATCGCAATGCCCCCGTTAGATTAAATCCAAACCTAGATCCTTTCGATCCCAAAAACGGCTACAATCCTAACGGAGCATCCACCTACTCTGAGTCGTTCAAAAAGAGGTATTCCGCCGGACAGGCGGAGCGAATGAACACGTTAATCGATCTGGCTTTGCAACGCTTGCATGAGATTGAGTCGAGCGACAATCCCACAGATGACGATGTATTCATTATTCGAAGGGGCGATAATGCAAAACTTTTCCAACTGGATCTGAGCATCCTTCATAGTACGGTAAAGCCGCAGAAATTGCTGAAGAACGATGGTACCATCATAACCCAAATCGTCGAAAGCGTAAGGGTGCCCGCTCCCGAACTCGCCCAGCTAAACCCGGCATTCAACGGTGGCACGCTGTTCTTGACGGTCCGGTCCTTCTTAAGTGCAAATGCGATTCGGGCCTGGGATTCTATCGACGGAATCGATCACTGCTCAAGCAACAATTCAACCGTATGTGCCGTTCAAAGTATTTCTGTCCCGGTTCTATTCGCCACTATGCAAGGACATTACTTTATACGCGATAACGAAATCCACTATGACCTAGCAAAGAGCAAAGATAAGGACCTCATTGTCATAGAAGGAGCAACGCATGGAATCACACCCTGCATGCCTTGTGAGCAATTTCCAGGGCAATATTCAAATTCCGTGAAGAACTTTTTTGATTATGTAGCCGCTTGGATCAATGCAAGATTTTAACATTATCGCCCAAGTTACACCTCACATCTCCCCATCAAATCCGCTTGGATTTGATGGGGAGTCATGTCACTTCCACTCTTTCCTTTTTGTTTCTCGCCTGCGGTCTGCGCGGTCGGCAGCGAGGGCAAGTGAAATTGAATGGGCTTCAGAGCACAACCTCGCCGAGTTGCAGTGGCGGACGGTTTGTATACTCTTCGAGAACCGGTGCCGCCTTATGGCGACCATTTCGATAGGGAAATTGAGGCTCTAAGGCCAAATAACACCGTTCCCTGGCAAACAAACCTTGAAACAACGGAGGCTTAGCCTGGTCCGACCTCACCGTCAGGTACCAGCACTCGATCAGCTTTTCCCTGGCCGCCTGTTGCACTCCGCTTCCCCCCTGTGTCAAATAAACGCAACAATCGATCTTTAAACTCCATCGTCGCCGGGTGACAAAAAAAGCGAGAAGCGTGAAGTGATTGCGATCGCTCTCTTATTGGCCCTTTTCTTTTCCGGCTGTATTAACATTGCTGACGTAAACACCGCGTTTCGCCGCATTGATCGGGTATGGCAACTTGAATACCAGCGTAGCGAAGATGAGCTTCGTTGGCGCGTCATAGAGGCCGACTTGCCGACGGCCTACCTCGCGGTAAGGCTGACCTTTATTGAACTTGGCTTGCCCATTCAGGAAGAATCTCTCAAGGATCGTATCATTATTGCAGAAAATGAAGCACCAGCGCCGTTGACTCTGGAGGAATGGAAAGACGTTGCCAAGCAAGAAAATATCAAACTCCGCGATATTGCACCTTGGTACATGACAATAAGCGACGATCCGAAAAAATATATCGTCACAGTGAAGGCCACGTTGCATAGCTACCAAGACCGGGCGTTGGTTTTGTTGGACTATACGCTAGATGCTCCTGAATTGAGAAGGCAGGGCGTGATTCCTAACAAGTACGCGCCGCCAACGGCGGTTAAAATTGCAACAAATAAATTTTGGCTAGCTTTGAAAAAGCAACTTGAGCATATGAACGTGAAAGAGCCAAGGCGTCGCCAAGAAAAAGAATTTGAGATTTAAACACCTGCCATCCCCGCCGCAACATTGAAATCGCCATCTTTGTTTAGTTTTGCTTCCTACGCTCTTTGATCTGCCGCTGTCGAACGCTTTCAAACCCACGTAGTTCATCTAGTAGCCACACGTGCGTTTTGATCTTCTTTTCAAGTAAGCGTTGATTCTCTTCTAGTTTCTCGATTTGGTTTTGCATCGTCTTTAACTGTTGGCGTAGCTGCACCTGCTCCTCTTAGCTTAATTGTGCTCGAATCTCGACCGGCGCGCCAATAGCAGCATTGCAATTATGACTCCAACCCTCATCTTCTCTGCACCTATCGCCTTCGTCGCTCGCCAATAAAATGTTTTTCCGCATCACGAAAAGCCGTTTAAGGTTATGGCAGTGAATCCTTGTCAAAGGATTGAATTGGTCTGACGTTTGGTTCAATAATTTCGCAAAACTCTAAAGAATCGGGTTTTTTCATACAGTGGGCACGCTTAATAAAATAAGTGTAGTGATCTGCTAGCTGGATTCCCCATGCCTCTTTAGAGTCTGCAAATAAAATCGGTTCTATCAAGTGATTGAATTTAGCCTTTGTTTGCATAACCTTGGTCTTACGATACAACCGCAAGGAATCTTTAAACATCGCTTCTCTTTGTGATTTGTCGGCAATTATAGTTCCGACTTCACCAGGGGCGCTGCCGCAAAACCAAGTTTCTATTCCCGTTAGACACATAACCAATGCTAGATCTTCCGGTTTTATACCGAGGTCTGGATAAAGACTGTTAAAGAACCCGCGTTCCACAAAAGCTGCGTATATTGGTAGTTTGTGGCGAGCAATCAGCCCTAATACTTCCTTTTGAAGCGATACGCGGTTTTCTCTGCCCCATCGCTGAAAAGCATCTGTCCCCCAAAACAAGTCACGGGCCTTCAACTCTGTGTCTTCTGAAAGCTCGGGAAAATCTTTTCTCACGTCTAAGAGATCGGCTTCAAAACTCTTCCACTGTTCATCGCCGTTAATAACCACTCCAGCAACCACAGTGAAGGGTTCCTGATTTGGATCCCCAACGCCGCTCTCGTCGATATAAACAAGGCGCATTATCTTTTGCGCATGTGTTAGGTTCGCAGTTCTAACCTGCTCGGTCCAATCATACATTTGTATACCCCTTTCGGCGTATCCGTCAAATAAAACGGGCGTCCCAGTTCGGCAACGGCGCGTCGGGATCGATGTGATAACTATTCGCTATACATTGGTGGTGGCTTCCCAAATCAAGATTTCAGGGATAGTCATTGCGGGGTAGGATTTAGAAGCCTTTGATACGTCGCCCTCTCTTCTGAAATCTGCTGCATAAACTCTTCTCGCGTAATCAGCCCCTTCTCGATCAACAGCTTCGCCAGTGCATCCGTCTGAGAGTGTGGGCGGAAGTGTTAGTTTGTCGTTTCGGGTCCTCGACAGGCTTTGACAAACGCAGTTCCAAGAGGGGTAAGTCTGATGTTCCTAAAAAGGGTCAAATCGGGTCGCCAAAAATTAGTGAACGGCAAGTCTATAAGAGCAAGGCGCTCTCCAAGATTCATACATATAACGGGAAGTTCGTTTTCCGGTAGGTTGGCTTCTAGGACCAGGTTGTGCTCAGAGTCGGGACTTTCCTGTTCCCAAACATATAAGGTGTCCAGTAGTCGAGCCTCCGGTGGCGTTATTTCTGCCAAAACTTTTGGAAATATCGGATGTACAGGTGTGCCAGCCGCTGCCGTTGCTAATAGCCCTGCCCATTTTGTGGCTAAATCACCGTCGTTTTCCAAGGATGCGTATTGGACGATTGGAACCAGAAGAGTCAGTTCAACAGTTGTTGGCGCAATTTTCTTTTCTGAAAGGCGACGCTGGACTTCAGTTATTAACCGCTCAATATTTTGAGAACGTAATAAATTTATGCGGTCCGCAAGTTTTTCACCGTAAGCGTCTGCAACCGGACCAAGTAAACGAAGGAATAGTTCACGAGCTTCACGCGTGAGTCGTTCAATGGATTCTGCAATTTTGCCTAAGCCAATTAAATCATCAGCCATTTCGCGCTCTCGCGTCATCCTAGAAATGCCTGAGCGATGAATAAGATGCTGCACCTATAACGCCACGAGAGGCTGCTAGTCAAGATTGCAGTAATAATAGCTCGTTTCATCGAATGGTTGGCGTCGCCAAAAGCTTCTCGTCATCATCTTTGACTTTCTATAATAAAATGCCGACTGAAGGCTCCGAAACCGTCAAGAGTTTCAGCGGAATCAGCTCACCGAACTTGCCAGCACTGACTTTGAGTCGTGGGCTAAAGAAAGTTTAGAGATTGCGGCGAAGTTTGCTTACCGTAACGGGGGGCGGATTGGGATTCCGAAGGGCGGGGCTATGGACTGCACGATGGTAGCAGCGGCTTCCGTTCTTCCTGTGGGCTACGTTGTTAGCGCAAGCCGGATTGCTGATAGACGGATGATTCTCGCCGGATATCGGTCGGCGGATTTGTTGACGCGAATTGTAGGCCAGGCAGGTTTCAACAACTCTTTTTAAAAGTTCCGAATCTGGATGGCATCGGCGTCCTTATCAGCGCGTCTTTCGAACCCTGCCCTAACGCTTTCTTTTAGTAAACGATGTTTACGTTTGCGTATACTATTGTTACAACGCTCATATCCTAATGTAGACAGCCCCGACTCCTGGCCGTGATTTGATCGCAATAGCTCGTCTTCCGCCGAAGCAGCGATTAAGAAGAACGACACAGTAATCCCTCACGCGCTTAGGTTCGACAATACATAAGGTCGAAGCGCTGAACAGCACTAAATTCTTCTAACGATTTCGTGATGTTCAGGTGGTGATAGCTGTTCCAAAGAAGACCTGCACACAGCTTTGTTCTTTCTTCGTCTTACACTGTCCCATTCTTAATTTCTGCTGGCGATTCTGCGATTAGACCGTCTTATGGTTGAAATTAATATGAAGCTTTTTTTACCGGCATACTGTTTGCGACTTCGCTCGGCTCAGTTCATGAACACACGATAGCTACAACGAACTGAGCATATTGTGATCATAATCGAAAACAGCGGCTAGGTTTAATGGAGATCAATTAACAGACCAGAAAGGAGATCAACAATGTTTCGTGAATCTATAAGAAAGGTTATTCCGGCAGTTACTATGGCGGCACTCATATCGGCAGGTTGCGCAAGTAGCAAGCTAGTTAACGTCCCAACTGAAGCTCCAGCGGATCTAGGATTTAAAGCATCCAATCAAGAGATGGAGACTCAGGTGCATTACATCATTCAGCCAGATGGACCGGGATCATGGGTTAAGGGTGCCAAGTGGATTGAATTCAAAGTAAGTCTAAGAACGCTAAGGAATCGGATATATCACTCGAAAAGTTCGATCTTATTGATCACCGCGGAGTTTATTTGGGATCAGACTACGCTTCGTTGATCCAACTACAGTCTAAAACCGATTCCTCTGCTCAAATGTATGACAGCGCAATGACAAGCTCAGTACTCACGACCGCCGGATCGGCCATAGCCATGACAGGTGCCATGGCTGGCGGTGGGGCAGGAATGGCGATCATGCCACTCATTGGAGGATTAGGTCAGCTAGGGTCGATGAGTTCACTCATGGGACAAAATTCGGCAGTTTCAGAAATGAAGGACCGCGAAGCAATAGAGATGGAATTTAATAAGCATCAGCTGGAGACACCTGTTAGGCTCAGTGGTAAGGCTGCAATAGATGGTAGTCTGTTTTTCCCAGTGACTTCGCAACCAAGAGCTCTGATAGTCCACTACCGCAATGGTAAGGGGCCTGTACAGTTGAAGCTTGTCTTTGAGAAACTCTCGAGCGCAGACTCTACGCACAGCGAAAAATAGGTCCCGTATCCAAGGTACTAGAGTTTCTAGGGAGGAATACCATGAAAACCAAAAAACACTTGATCTATCATCGGATAATGAGGGTTTTTGTTTTGTCGAGTCTTTTGCTTTTCGGACGAGCTATTTTTCTGCCGCCGCTCGCGGGCGCAGTCCCTATCTGGTGGGAAATCCAAATTAAAGACAACGGCCTTAATCTTACTGCAAAAGAGCTAAAGACTATCCGTGACGAGTTGGTCTCGGGGTTGCGAATTTGAGATACAAAGGTACGGATGGCAGTGCTTAATGCCGCCAGACCCTGATGACCTGGCTTATATTGACGGCCGACGGCCTCGGGGGATCCACTTAACTGTCGAGCTCTCCGAAGATGACTTCGATTGGACAACCCTGGGCCAACCTTTGACCGCTAAGCTGACAATGGGAATTGACGAGGGACTTAATAACAACAAGAACCTTAAGTGGGAATCGGAAAGAACAGCTAAGGTCCCGGACGGCCTCATCGATCCAGACAATCGCGGCATAGCTATGGGAGGTCATGTCCGGGCGAATCTCGTAAAACTGTTCGAGAGGAAGCCCCGAAACTACCGTCGGAAAAGTGTACCCCAAAGGCCCCAAAGGTGAAGGCAAAAGTGAAGCGCACTCGAGTCGGTGTGGTCGTGGACGATCACTGGGAAGCCGAAGGACAACTAACTCTCGACGAAAACGGGAGCTTCGTCACAGTGATTCCCGCGTCCTACCGATACAATACTAGCTATGCTGCCTGCCCCCAGTCCGGCGCTGGTCAGGCATCGATAACACTTATGGGAGCGTACGACGCCGCAGACAACAAGCTGGTTCTAAGTTTGGCTCTTGAGAACGCTCTTGCTCCCTCGGGAATTGCCTATTGGTTCCCGTGCAGCATTTCGCGGTTTCCGGTGCATTCCGATTTGCACGAGGTGTCGATTGCATTGGAAGACGGTGCCCATTCGATTTCCAGTGGACATTTTGCCGGGGAAACGTGGGAAATATCTCTCGATTTAAGCTATGACACGGACGAGTCGACCGAATTCCCCCTCATCATGATGCATGATGGATTTGAAGGATGGCGATAAGGCCAGATATACCGGCCCGAAGTAACCCAGCTATTGATCGCTTTGGTGACGGGGTGACACCGGGTGACGGGGTTTTTAGAAAGTCCCCCTATGAAGATGATTTATAGAAAGTTATCAAAAACAGCGTCACTACCTATCACCTGTCACCCGCAAGCGGTTTCCCCCGTTTGCGATAGTGGGAGAAGCATAGTCACTCAACACGTTCTTCGAATAGTGTCGAATAGTGTTAGGGGTCAAGTCTAGAGTTGAATACTTGCTGCGATCTTTTCAATCCGATCTTTGAACTTCATCTCCTTCGCCATCTTAGATTCTACGACCCGGCCGTTCCAACTCACGGTTGCATAACCATTGGGTCCGAAATATTCCGCGATCTCCGGCAAAGTTCGATCGCGAGACAGTCCGGCATCCACGGCATTGGAAATGGAGTAGCTCCGGTGCCACGGCAGGGCTTGTACAGTCTCGCTGGTGTTTCACCGTTGATGAAATACTCAGTCATTTCGTCAGCGGAAGGCAACGCCCAGGAAAAGTATTGCGAGTTTGTTCAGGCCGGGATCGGCAACCCTTCAATTTGGGACGATCTTGAGGCCAGAGTCTCCTGGGAACCGAAGGGTTTGCGGAGGGGCTGCGACACCTGGTGACAGAAAGCAATAGATTCGAGATACCGACGGGTCAACGATTCGTAGGGCGGCGGAGTTTGGAGAAGCTGTTTTCTACGAGAAGCTCAGGCAAAGCATCCAGGGACCGGCTCGTCGCCGAAGCCAATACAGCGCACGGTTATAGCGAGATGGAGGTGGCAAGCTTCCTGGGCCTACATTATTCGACGATCAGTCGAATCCTCGTGATTCCGTGGACCTTACTCCCTAGCAAGTTCACGCCACTTAACTACTGCTGGCTCAATAATTCTCTTGTCAAGATTGTCAGTGTTCTTCATCTTGATACGCAAACGTAGGCAGAACCCATGGGAATGTTGTCAAGTTTTCCGGGAGACTAACGAATTCTCTCTCTCCGGCGAGCACTAATGGCTGAACGGGTAGCGAAGGAAACCCTGGCACGATGTTGTGGAGTTCAGCTCGAACTTCGGTAGCATCAGTGACGTCGGCCACCACAAACTTAGCAAGGCCCGCGAGTATTTTTACTGTCTCGGTCACGTCCCGGTTTCGAGGGATCGTGAAGTCAAAGACAATCGGCACTAAATCCTTTCCTCGAAGCGCCTTGCGGATAGCGTCTAGCACCTTTTTTCGTTCATGAGTGAATCGACCAAGTATCAGAACGACTTTAGAGGTCACTGTGTCTATCACTTCACGGATCTTCTTATTGTTAAGCAGCAGATAAATAAACTGCGCTACCTCGAGGTTATCTGCAGTTATTTCGGCAGCACCGGGAGGAGAAATAATTAGATTCGACTGAATGGCTCCCTCTAAGTTCACTTCCCACGCTGAAACGCCATAAACCAAACAATCCGAAAGATTCGCTTTCTCAAAATTAGCTCGAACAATTCTTGTCCCAGTAAGGTTCGCGCCTGTGAGATCGGCGCCGCAGAAGATTGCTCCATCGAGATCTGCCTCGCTAAGATTGGTCCCATGAAGGGTTGCTCCGGTGAGATTCGCATCGCGGAGGTTGGATCCGCTTAGATCCAGCCCGCTGAGGTTTATCTCCCAAGTTCTGCCCCGCGAAAATTAGTGTCGCCGAAGCGTGCGTTCGAAAGATTAGCCCCTGTAAGAATCGCGTCGCTGAGATTCGTTCCGTGGAGATCGGTCCCTCCCCAGATTGGCGCGTACGAGTCTTGCTTTTTCTAAAGTTGCGCCCCGGAGTTTCGCATCACCAAAGTCTGCCTCGTCCAACTCCGAACTGCTAAGGTCTGCTCCAGTTAAGTCCGCACTATTCAGTTTTGCGCCCCGAAGGTCTACACCATGAAGCCTAGCCGTAACAAGATATTGCCCGCTCAGATCTGGTCTCTCCCCCCGCTCGCGGGCCGCGGCGACTCGTTTAGTAACAGAATCCTTTAGTTGGTCATTCTTCCAGGGATGTGGCAGCATCTCATGTATTTCCATCCTGTCAATTACCTCTCTGGTTTTGGAGTGTAGGACTCGTCTATCGTTTCACCGAGACCACGATCGCAAACCTAGTTACTGGGTACTACTCAAATACCACAGTCAAACTCAGTTTACGCTACCACTTCCTAACCAAGGGAAAAGGGGAAAAAAGGGGACACCTTATTGAAGGCAGATCAACAGGCGTCTACCGTGAAAAATCGAGGTCTTTAGCTGAGACGTTGCTCCGCTTGTCGAACGCCATGCCTGGGGGAGAATAAATGGCACGCGAACCTTTTCTTGACTAGGATGGAGCCGGTTGATATAGCGTCGTCCGATGCCTTGAAGAGCACGCATCGCGCCGGGCGAAATAGTTTACCATGTCCCTAACCGGGCCAACGGACGAAACGAACTCTTTCATAAGTCGGAAGACTATTCTGCATTCGAGAGAATCATAATTGCAACCATGCATCGCTCTCCCATTCGGCTGCTGGCATACTGCTTGATGCCCAATCACTGGCACATGGTTCTCTGGCCGAGGAAAGATGGTGAGATGACCGAGTTTCTTCGCTGGTTGACAACCACGCACAGCCAACGTCTGCATGCACATCGACACACGAGCGGTTATGGGCACATTTATCAGGGCCGATTTAAAAGTTTTCCCATTGAACAAGATGAGTCTTTGCTAGTTGTGCTACGCTACGTTGAACGTAATGCGTTGCGGGCAAAGCTCGTCGAGCGTGCGCAGGATTGGCGCTGGTGCAGTTTATGGCGCCGCATTAATGGGGATCAACAATTCGTGCTGAGTAGGGGGCCCGTTGAGACTCCAACGGACTGGATCGATGGGTGAATGGACCGCAGACCGCAGCCGAACTCGAGGCATTGCGGAAATCCGGGAATCATGAACGCCATACGGCTCGGAAAACTGGAGGATGAGGATCGCCAACATGTGCATTTGGGAATTTACTCTTCACTCCGCGGTAGACCTAGAAAAGACCCCTTTACTCTACTCTTGATCTACAGACCAGTAAACTGGTCGTATTTTTTTGGATGCTTTGCCATAAAAAAGCGTAGCTTCTGAGCTAACTCTAATCTTTCCTTTTCAGTTAGCGCCTGTCCAGATTCACTTGTCATGTTAAGAGGCACACCAGAATCGCGCCACTGCCACTTTTCCTTTGGATCAATTCGCAATAGACCGCTAGTCGTATCGTATAGCAGGCCGATGTCAGCGACTTTGCCTATCTTTCCGCCAGTTTGGTAACGGAGAATATCGAATTGGGCGAGGTAGCTTATCCGAGCACCATCCTGAAATAGGTAAGGTGAGTTGAAATAAATCGCATTAAGCGCGGCTCGAAGTAATTTAAGCATCATATTGTCCTATTTTATAGGAATATTACGCCAAAGAAGAATTGGTTTTTCAATGTTTGTCCATACCCAACCAGCATTGCGTATCACTGCTTGTACTGATCCGGTTGCGTTTCCTGCAAAGGTTGCCGAAGCTACCGTCCAAATTCCTTGCCAAACGATATCCGGAAGTCGGACCTGATAACCAAATTGTAGAGTTTCGATCACATGCCCGATTGGGGTTGCCCCAATGGTCGTCCCAAGCTCTTGAGCGGCAGTTCGGGCGCCTTCTTTAAAACCCGACCAAGGGACGGAATTTGCCCCGGCATTTAAGCCCGCACTCCAGCCGATTCCAATGCCCAAAGCTAAACCCGTGTGTTTTCCTGCTGCATACGCTGTACTACATTGATCCACTACATCGCTCAGACCAATCGACGCCACCAATTCTTGCCGCAAGAGCTGTGAGATTGGAATCGCGCTATGCCCCAGAACTCTTTGCGTGAAGTTCCCCAAGTTCATGAAACCGCCCGACAAAAAGTCGCCTGTTCCGGCAGAGAAGTTAGAAACGTTGTCTAACCAATCAAGTCCATAAGGATCGACTCGCCCGACTGGATTATTACCAACGAAACCATAGAAATTGAGGCCGGCCGCAAAACCATTTGGATCCTCACTGCTAAACCGCCCGGTCGCAGGATCATAGAATCTGGCGCGGAAGTAAAGTAATCCGGTTTCTGAGTCCAACTCCCTTGCCGTAAACGTATATGGCTGAACAAAGTTTGCATCCAGTTGCGACTCGATCTTTCCAAACGAAGAATAGCTGTAGCGCTGCACCACGGTTCCGCTTTGGTTCGTTATTTCCGTGATCGAGCTTAGGCCATCGGCATGGTAGAAGAACGGCTGAGCGTTCTTCTCCATGATCAGCGGTTCGTCGATCCCAGGGCCGTGGGTGTAGCGAGCGACGATACTGTTGGCACCGTTCAGTTCGAGCAGGATGTCTTCGTTGTCGTACACGTATCGCGTCGTTGTTGTGCCCGCATCGATTACTTCCTTTTCTACCCTCCTCCCTAAACCATCGTACTTGTAGTTCACCGTCTTGGTTGCAGTCATTACCCTAGCTAGCTTATTTTCGGCATCATACTCGTAAGTGGTGACCGCTCCGCCGATTTTCGCGGTCTTTCGGGTAGTATTCCCATTGTTGTCGTACTGGTAGGTGAAGTTAGCGTCTTCCAGAAGTTGATTCGCTTGATTGAACGTCGAAGCACCATTCTGGTTAGAGTTCCCCCTGTTGCCCACGGCATCGTAGGTATAGTTTTCCAACGGATTTGACGGCAGCGGGTTAATCGCTTGGACCAGGCGATTTAAGGCATCGTACGTGTAGTTTGCCGTCCCATTGTTGTCAGCCTTGGAATTCCGATTCCCCACTTTGTCGTAGGTGTATGTAAAAGAATTGATCGTTGTGGCTCCGAGTTGATGAGCGATATTTAAAAGCTGCGACGCCGCGTCGTAGGTGTAGTTCGTCACTGTGCCGTTGGCATGGGTCATCGAAGTTCTTCGCCCAAGCGCATCGTAGGTAAAAGTCGTCGTCTGGCCCTTGTTGTTGGTCATCGATGTCAGCCGGTTCAAAGCGTCGTAGCTGTAGGTTGTCAGCCCGGTCGGATCGATCATCGAAGTGCGATTGCCGTTTAAGTCATACGTATAGATGGGATCCAAATCGTCCAATTTTGGATTGGGGAATAGGGATGAAGAAGAGGTGCTGCATGGCGAGATAGAGGTTCGCATGAATTTCGGATTTCGAGTCTCGCTGCCCAAGTTCGAAGGCGGGAGCAACCATTCTTGGTTGCCGGCGGTCGCCAATGGACGTGAGACCTGTCGATGAGTCGGGTCGCCTCCGCCTTCATTACCGGCGGCTGCTCAACGGTCGGCGCCAACAGGGCGAGCTGTTGTTCCGTATGGATAGTGCCGCTCTGGCCGTTGGGGGCACCTGATCCTATGCCACCGGTGGCAGTGACTTGGGTGACAAGACTAAACGCCGTGACATCCGCGTAATATAGGGCTATCCTCCCACCACCTCCTCCACCACCACCCGACAACGTAGCCGCGCTCCCGTTCGCGCTCATCGACCCTGTCCCAGAAAGAGTACCAACATCAATGCGTATTCCCCCACCACTCCCTCCAGCAGCGGAGCCGCCACCTGCAGGCGGGCCGCCATTGGCCCAGATGGCTCCATTTAGCACAAGCGTCTGCGCTACAATGCGAATCAACCCGCCGCCATTGCCTGCATCGGCGCCATTAAAACCACCGCCACCACTGCCGACATCGTTGGGATTTCTCAAATCCCCATAAACCGGATTTGAAGCTCCTCCACCTAGACCTCCATAACTTCCTCCGGCGCCTGAGCCGCTGCCCAACTGAAATCCCTGCGTCATTCCAGTCGTGTTGCTCGGGTTCCCCGGTTGTCCTCCGCCCAAAAACCCTCGACCGGTTACGTCCATACGACTCGTCGCATCGATGGTGAGAGAGTTGACATTGAGAAGTAGTTTTCGAAGAACACTTGCAGTAGTCGGCGGATGGGTGACAACGCTGTTATCGGCAAGCTGAAGGGACGTGGAAGCATTGACCTCAATCGACTCCAAAGTGCTTCTGGTGGTTAATTGAATCGTGGACGCAAACAATTGGTTCAAGGCGAGTAAACGGCTATCAGTTACAATCTGAATATCATTCACAACATTCAATAAACTATCGACCTTGGCCTTTGCACCGCGCCGAATCTTTACGGCCGTAAAATTCAATGAAGCGGCCGGAATTGCAAAAACCGGCGTCGTTTCATTAGGGGCAATCAGATTATTGTTATCGACTATGAGTTCTCCCCTCTCTCTTCCCGAACCCTGTAAATAGACCGTACCGGCACCGCCATTGGTTGAACCCCCGCCAAACGTCGCGCCAAAAGCACTGACATTCCCAAAATTAAAAGTCGTTGCATTTTGATAATACACAGCGACTCTGCCTCCACCTCCCCCACCTCCTCCCGACGATAAAGCCGCACTACCGTTTACGCTAATCGACCCGGTTCCAGAGAGCGTCCCGACATCAATCCGTATCCCGCCTCCACTGCCTCCAGCCCCAGCACCACTAGCCGGACCTCCGTTGGCTCGAATCGCTCCATCGAGTGCAATTGTCTGCGCTACAATGCGAACCAATCCGCCACCATTGCCTGCTCGGCCACCACTGAAGCTACCGCCTCCACTACCGATATCGTTGGGATTCTTAAAATCTCCATAAGCTGGATTCGTGTTCCCACCGCCCAGACCTCCGTAACTCGCGCCATTCCCTGAACCGTTAACGGCCTGAAAGCCAAGCGTCATGCCATTAGTCGGGCTCGGGTTCCCTGGCTGCCCTCCACCCAAAAACCCCCGACCTGTCACGTCTATGCGACTCGTCGTGTCGATAGCGAGAGAATTAACAGTGAAATCCAATTTGAAAGCCGCCGCAGCGGTCGTAGGTTCATGCGTGATGACAGCATTGTTGGTGACCGCGACTGAAGCAGCGGTGAGTGGTTTTGTAAGAGTCAGTGTCGAACTCCCGGAGACTTCTAGATTAGCAGCAAGATTGATTTGATCGTCGATCTTGACATTCGTAGTACGCCGAACCCGTAGATTACTGAGCGCCAGTAACCCGGAAGCTTGTGGAAGAATCGGTGTGGCTACCGCAACAAGATTATTATTGTCGACTATGAGTTCTCCGTTCTCTCTTCCCGAACCCTGTAAATAGACCGTCCCGGCACCGCCATTGGTTGAACCCCCGCCAAACGTCGCGCCAAAAGCGCTGACATTCCCAAAATTAAAAGTCGTTGCATTTTGATAATACACAGCAACTCTGCCCCCTCCTCCCCCACCTCCTCCCGACGATAAAGCCGCACTACCGTTTACGCTCATCGACCCGGTTCCAGAGAGCGTCCCGACATCAATCCGTATCCCGCCTCCGCTCCCCCCAGCCCCAGCACCATTAGCCGGACCTCCGTTGGCCCGAATCGCTCCATCGAGTGCGATCGTCTGCGCCACGATACGAACCTGGCCGCCCCCGTTACCTCCCTGATTTCCACTGAAGGCGCCACCGCCACTACCCACGTCATTCGGATTCCTGAAATCCCCGTAGAGCGAGTTCGTATTCCCGTTGAAAACACCGCCCAGACCTCCGTAACTCGCGCCATTCCCTGAACCGTTAACGGCTTGAAAGCCAAGCGTCATGCCATTAGTCGGACTCGGGTTGCCTGGCTGACCTCCACCCAGAAATCCCCGACCCGTCACGTCTATGCGACTGGTGGCATCAATCTGGAGGGTCCCGGTTACTAGGATATCTAGTTTCTTTACGGTGCTCGATGTGGTCCCGCTCTGCGTAAGGATGGCTCCGTTGAGTAACACGAGATTGGCAAATGTATGAGATCCGTCAATCGTCAGGGTTTTGCCGCTAACCTGGATTGTTCTTCCATCGAATTGTCTATTGTTCGCATCGATCAAAGTATCGGTGTTTATGGGGACGACAGTTTCTGCAAGCGTCGCTTCCGTGCCTGAAGTCGAAGAGAGTAGCCGGTTTGCCAGATCATATTGGTTCACGACTGCAACTACGGGGTTGGTCACTGTTGTAAGATTTCCAACGGAGTCATAGCTAAACATCGTAACCTGCGCGCCGACCTCGCTGGATGTGGCCGGACGCGTCTTGCTGATTAAACGATTTAGCGCGTCGTAGTCGAGAGTCACCGTCTCTCCATTGCGGTTGGTGGTAGAAGTGAGATTCCCGTTGGTATCGTAAACGAAGCTCTCCGACAGACCCAAAGGATTTGTCGCGGAGGTGAGGCGATCCAAACCGTCGTAGGCGAAAGTGGTCGTTTGATTTTTCGCGTCTCTGACCTGTGTAAGGTTTCCTTTTGGGTCGTAGCTGTACTGGGTAATCTTTAGAGCCGCGTCCAAGACGGAGATAAGGCGGTTCATCGGATCATAGACAAACTCCGTAGCTCTGTTCTCCCCATCTGTGGACTTAAGGACATTGCCGGCATTGTCGTAAGCCAAGGCTGTAACGTCGCCCTTGGGATTGGTCGTGGTTACGAGATTACCCTTGCCGTCATAAGTAAAACTTGTGGTGGTTTGAATCGGAGTTCCAAACGCAGATGTAATAGAGGTTACAAGGCCGCGGATATCGTATGACACCTGGGTCCGGTTCCCCAAGGCGTCGATGATCTCGACCGGGTTACCTTTCTCGTCATAGTTGATCGTCGTCGTGTTCCCCTTGGGATCACGAATGGTTCTCACTTGGTTGAAGCTCGGCTCATAAGTAAACGTCGTCGTTGCGCCGAGCGGATCTGTCGAACTCAGCAGATTGCCCTTGGCATCGTAGGTCATCGTTGTAATTGCGCCATTGGAACGAGTGATCCGGGTCGGATTACCGTTTGCGTCGCGCTGGGTTGCAGTCGTGTGCCCTAGAGCGTCGGTCTGGGCGACGATTTGGCCCAAGGAGTCCAGAGTGAATCGACTCGGATTTCCCTTCCCATCGGTGAGCGTAGCAGCGGCATTCTGGCTCAGGACGATGGGCGCGGGATGGGTGGGAGTGCCCTGCCCGTTTGCGATATCGGCGAGCCCACGGATTTTACTCGAGGTTAAAGAGCGTGTCTCGCCTGTGGGACGGGTCGATTGGGAAAACCTACCGGCAAAATCGTATAGGTAGGTGGTGCTGTTTCCCCTTTCGTCGGTGCCCTGGATAACATGCCCTTTATCGTCGTAGCCATAGCTCACGAAACTGCCGTCCGGATGGGTTGTGCGGATGAGATACCCGGAGGAGTCATACTGAAATTGGGTCTGTCTGCCTGATGGATCCGTAATTCGCTGAAGCTTCGCTCCGGCATAGACCAATGCAGTGACAAGTCCGGCCGGATCGGTAACTGCGGTCAGCCTATTGCCCGCATCATAGCTATAGTTGGTCGTGTTACCGCTGCGATCGACCACAGAAGTTTGATGACCTTGGGAATTGAAATTAGCTCTAGTTCCGTCTTTGAACGTCCGCGTGAACGTGCCATCGGGATTCTTGATCAACATGGAGAAGTCTCGCGGCGGCGAGGTAAATGTGTCCGGCCCGCCGGAGAAGAATAGAGCCGTGCCGTCTCCGCTCGTCAGCAACAGAGTGCCGTCGGCCTGTGGATGAAGCTGCTGCAGGCCTGTAACGGCCCAGCCTGCACCCATGGGGCTGCTCTTTCGATTCACGACGATTACATTACCGCTTGCAATCCCACCGATAGACGAATTCAGATAGTTGCTAAAAACCGTCGCCTGGTAAGGATAGCGGCCGGACACCAGGTTGGATGCATCAAACTGGATGGAAAGACGAGAGATAGAATCGGCATCTTCAGGAAGGGAACGGGCGTCGGTGAAGACTTCGCCGCCTTGCTGGACGCCCCCGACGACCAGCCGTGTCGAATAGCTATTCGGAACCGCAGCGCGGACATTTAGCGTCGTATCCAATGTTATGATCGGCCTGGGATCAGCAGTTATGGAGCTGTAGGTGAGCGAGAGGCTCCGGTTTTGGCTGAGCGAGCGATAAGAAGGTAAATTGTGGGTAATGTAGAGACTTCCCTCTTCTAGATTAGCCTCGGAACCTACCGCGGTGCGGCAAGATCCGCAAAAATTGCTTCCTTGATTCGGTGTTGGTACCGGACTGCTCGCCAATGGAAAATGCCAGGCGCTGGCCGTGACTCCTCCCTCGACGGTGATGATACTCTGGCCATCGGCAGAGATCGCCGTCTTGCCCACAATATTAAAAGTCCCTGTGTCAGGGCTCAAAGACCAAAGGTTGAGCTCGTTTCCTGGCAGCATGCCGTCCGCATTGGGGAAAGTCAGACGGGCTGGTGGATTGAACCTGATACCGGCGGGCTGGATTGTGATCGCCATTCCGGGCCTTAACTCCTCCGGCCTCGACTCCGGGCGACCGTAGTCAGGCACCGGATTGACCGACAGCTTGCCATTGAACGGCGTACCGTCGGCATTCCGCGCGGAGCCAGCTAGTATAGTTAGCTCAACTCCGGGAAGATTCGAGTTGGTCACTACGGTATTGAAGTTGGAACTCACCTGGACTTCGGATTCGACATCGACGTCAGGAAGAGTAATAGGAGAACCGAGTTCGTTTAGAACACCATCAATCAAGTTCACTGACACGGCAAGAATCGCGAACACACCAAGATGGGCTTCTCTCCCATTGACAATGAGTTGCTGCTTGCCCGAAGGAATCCCGGTAATAGTGAAGTATCCGTTGTTGGCGGAAAACCCTGTCTGCCCAGTGGCTTTTAGGGTTACCTTGACGTTGCCCAGGGGCGATTGGTTCAGGTTGTAAACTTTGCCTCTGACCGCGGTCGTCCCGCCAGGCGGAGGATTCGGGACGGTAATGGTAATTGTCTCCGAGGTGGAGATTTGGCCGCTCAAGGCAGTGAAAGTGAGCTGATAGCTACCGACCTGCAGCATATCCGGCGTGAACGTGAAAACACCCGTTGCAGAGGTGAAATTTGCGTGATTCGGCAGCGGCAGTGGAGACACGAACAAACTCACCGGACCGCCGCTCGAATTCGTGGCACTGACAGTGAACTTGAGCGTTTGGCCGAGGTTGACAGTTTTATTGCCGATGGGATTAAGAACCAGGCCGCCCACCGCGATCGTGGCTGTTGTCTGGGAGACGGCGGTAGCACCGAGAGCGTCAGTAACAGTGAGAGTGACCCCGAAGGTTCCGGCCGTCCCGTAAACGTGGGTCGGTGTAGCACCTGTGGCCGCACCGCCGTCGTCAAAGTTCCAATTGAAAGTGACGCCATCTCCATCGGGGTCGGTGCCGGAACCAGAGAATTGAATCGGCACTCCGACATTGCCGACGTAAGGACCGCCGGCATTAGCTGTAGGCGCGTGGTTGACGTGAATGACGGTGATGGTGACCGTAGACGGAGTACTGTATAGCTGTCCGTCATTCACGACGAGCTGAAAAACATATTCCCCGAGACTGAGTGGCGTAAATGTCGGCCTTACAGTAGTCGCTCCGCTGAGGTTCGCGTTTCCTCCAGGCTGAGCAATGATCGTCCATTGATAGGCTAACGTCGCCCCCTCAGGATCGCTGCTTTGACTCCCGTCCAGGGTAACGAGCTGACCGCCAAATACAGTCCGATTCGCACCGGCATGGGCAAGCGGTGGCGCATTGGGAAACTCGAAGGCGCCGGCATCGAAGGACGCCACCCGATCGGCGTTGCCGTCCGCCGGGCGGATGCCTTCGATTGCGAAGTCCGCCTCAAAGATCGGATTGAACGTCGGGTTGAACCCGAGTGTCCGCGGGTCGATCCCGACATCGATAGCAAAAGAATTTACCCTCAGACTGAAATCATCGTCCTCGCTGTTGGGCAAATTGTCCGGGCCGTTTAGGTTTACAAAAAGATTCGACGCCACGTTGCAGCCTGGAAGCGCAGCCACGCCCACACCCTCGGTTCCCTGTGGTGTGAAATTTCCGGAATCCGTGGTGTCCAGAACCGGTCCGTTGATCTCACCAAGCGTGTTGCCACAGACAAGATTGTTGCGTAATTTGATACCCGCAGGTTGAGGGCTATTGGAACTCTCTCTTTTAACGCCAAATCTTCCGCCGGTTGATCCGGACGCCGTACCGTTTTTATTGATGATATTGTTGGCGATCGTAACGACGTGATTTCTCGTCACGTCGATACCGTTCCACTGGTTGCCGTAAATAGTGTCGTTGATAATGTAATGTGGCCCACCCTCGGCGTCCTCAAAGGCAATACCGTTGCGGCCGTTGCTATAGATTAAATTGTTCACGATCATCGTGCCCGGATTACCCCGCGCGATGGTTATACCGCCGTTGCACGAGCTGCTGCCGTTGCCAAAAATGCGGTTGAGCTCGATGTGGATGTCTTGATTGGCATTGTTACCGCCCATCATAGAGATCGCTTGCGCACCGGTTCCGGTAATCGTCAAGCCGCGTAGGGTTACGAATTTCGATTGTTTGAATCGGATCGCCCATTTCTCGGTACATTGCGGACCCGGCGCGCCGGTTAGGACAACTTGTCCGGGCGGAAGCGCTGGATCCGCTTCAATGACAATACGATCAAACTCGGTTGCATTGGGAAATTTATTTTTCTCGATCGCGACTTGTTCAGGATAGGTGCCGGTTTGGATGCGGACGATATCGCCGGGCTGTGCGACATCAACGGCGTCTTGAATCGTGGTGTAACAGGGAGCCTGTCCACCGCAGGCAGGATCCGTGCGACTGACGAAGATGATGCTCTGTTGCGACTCTACCGGCCGCGGACAGAACAATATGAAGAAGGTCACAAAGCCTAGGAGTTTTCTCACAGTCGCCTCCCGATGTTGAATTAAGGAGTCAAATCAAACCGGCTTATGAACCCCCAAAATGGCGGCCGAATATATTGATCGAGTATCTAGGGTGTCAATAGGGCCTGCGAGAAATTAGCCCACTGAAGACAAAAAAAGGTTGCAGCTCTCATTGCGGTACAGGGTGGAGAGCAATCGGCTATTCTAACTTTTCGTTCGCATGCCAAGCGACTGTAAGCTTGACTTACATTTCACAGCTGCAAAAGTCGTGAAGATCTCGCCGGTGCGACTCCACGCGGCTACGTCTGAAAGCGTTTAGAAAGTAAAATGAAATTACATTTGGATCATCGTAAATTCACCAACTCCACAAGCAAGTTATAGCCGCGGAAGGTGCCGACTGAAATCACTGTATGACGACTTTACAACCGCTGCCGGAATTATCTTTTCTAACTCCTTGTGTTTGCACGCAAAATAAATGGTTGCGCTTTTGCTTTCGAGAACCTGGAAGGATTCTTCCTTGTTATGGAGCTCCGCACCCACCCGCTTATGTCCTACCGCGGCCGTCCGAACTGGCCTCCCCGTTGGGTTTGGCTTGGTGGAAAGAAAAACGAGCGCCCGACAGGCGAAGTCGGTGTTCTGAAAGAGGTAAGCAAATACTCGCTTTTGTCGTCGGACGGTTTAACCCTGGTGATAGAATATAATGAAAGCGCGTATATGGGTTTGCTGTTGTTTGACGATTTTGGAGTTTCCCGGAAGATCCACGATCTCTTCAAGACCCTTCGGGATCGCCCTATCGCGGAAATTGGTAGCCTGGATATATAAGCCAACCAACTTTACATCTATCTGTCAGATCATGTTCCGGTTTTCGCGATGACTCGTGGCTGGGATCTCTTTGGGTGGCTTCCATGTTCCGCTTGGGCAGAATGATTCTTGAGCTTTGCTTCCTTCCAGCACAGGAGCCCCTGACGTATGTAATCGGGATAGAGTTCTAAGGTTTCACAGATATTCTCAAAAGAGAAAAACCAATCACTATTTTTTTCCAGAATCCACTCTTCGGCTTCTTGAAATAATCTTTTTTCTCTCTCGCGCTGTGCAAGCGCATACTTCTGGAAACATTCAATCGCGCTATCCAGAACCGCAAGCATCAGCGCTTCTTCTCCCTCACGGATCTGTTTTTTGTACAGTTTCTCAATCGCTCCACGGTCCACTGGATCGAGTGAAGACCATCCGTCAGTGAGGGATCTTTCATAATTGTTTCTTCTCAACATAGGTGTGGGTGCCTTTAAAGTGTGGGCATCTGCTTATGGCAGAATGTCAGCCCAAGCGACTCAAGCGCAGAAGTCATGCCATGGGCAACGACGACAGCCTGGCAAATTCTGTCCCGTCTTTTCAGTGCTGATCGCTTGGGAAAGCAGGCGGCTCGGACCCTGACCTGGGTCGCGATTTTCAAGACAGGCAAAGTTGCCGGAAATCGGTTTCCCGGCGCCGATGTTTCGGCTCTCCCTACAACCTTGACGGAATCACCAAAGCAGGGGACAATACGTCGCTAAGAACGGAGGCCCACAATGCAGCTAAAATTTGCCATAGAAGAGGCGACGCCCTCGACGGCGCACAAGTCAACGGCCCAATACAGCATCGTGGCTTCTTGCAACAAATGCGCTGGAATGCATGACATGGGGATCTCTGTCACGATGGAAAATGGCCCCGCCAGCAAGCAGAGCATCGGCGAACTCTATGATGGAAAAAGCCTTCCAAAATCCCTAGCAAACCTTACCCAAAATAGCGTTACATGCCCCAAGACCGGTAGGCAGTCTACCCAGAGAAACAACCATCAAATCTTTTTAGTGCCAACGAAGAATTGATCGAACGCCCCGGTTCGTTATCGTTCCTTGCCGCCAGGGAGGCTTATCTATCGCGGTTGACCTGGTATTTGCGGACAGGTTTTATCGGAGTTCGCGCTTTCCCTCTGACAACCAGCGCCCAAGCAATCTGGTAATTGCAATGCTTGCACCAGCCGCTCACCGCCCGGATCGAAGAGCGGTATGAAAGTCGAGACACTATGACGCCGAAATAACCGGCGCACTTGGGACAGCTTCGGGCGAGATATCTTGCCGCTTGGGGTGCAGGAACGGTTTTCATACGCAGGCAAGAGAGCAAAACGCACACCACAGGAAAAGTCTGGAAACGCGCCGCACTTTAGCGACAGAGTTAGAACAATTTGACAGCCTCTGGCGTCAAATTGTCAATCAATGGCAATATCGGGTCTTCTCTCTGGCTCGCTCAGCAAACGCGTAGATCTTTTCTCTTGCTGGAATCACAACTCGTTGCTGCTGCGAGAGGGAGAAGAAGAATAGTAAAGTATGTAAACCGAACGCTAAGGCAGGATGAACTTTTCTATCGTGGCTTTCATCAACTCCATTGAAACCGGCTTTTCCAAGTAATCCACCATTCCTATCCTCAGCACCTTTCCTTTCCACTGTCTGGAACTCCAAGCCGTTTGAGCAACGATCGGAATATGCGCCGTGTTGGGATTCCCTTTTACAGCCTTGGCGGCATCCATACCGGAGATATCAGGGAGATCGAGATCCATCAGGATCAGGTCGGGTTTTTCGGAAGTCGCCTTTTCTATTGCCTCTGCTCCATTTGCAGCCTCTATCGTGTCATAGCCGCAAAAACGCTTCAGTATGGCAACAAGAATGGTTCGCGAGTCATCACGGTCTTCAACGACCAGGATTCTTTTGCTCATGGAGTCGTTCTTCTATTAAGATCGAACCGCATCAGCGAGAATTTGAGCGCTCCTGACACGAGCGCGGGTTACACTAGGATTGCGCCAATTCCTTTGCCCCGACAACGATGATCGCGGTGTCTTTAGTCGGCATCTCCAACACCGTCATGAAGATGTGAGGCATACCTTCCATGCGAATGCCTTGAGTGATCTCGACAGAAATTCCTACCTTCAGCGGTTGCGCGATTTTAACCGCCTTGACTTGGCTGTTCGGTGACGTCCCGGTCACTTCGAATACGATGGCGTCGTTGGTTATTTGGAGAATTTTCAGCTCGAGCTGATTTTCGCCTTTGACCGAATAATTGAAAACAAACTGTTGCGTTGATTGACCCGCGAGACTTATGGGTCGTATGGATGGATTTCTAAACCCCAGGGCAGCCGCCTTCGACCGATAGAGGTTCGTTTCGAGAGACACCACTCTTTCGGTTAGGTTACTGGTTCTCTCTTCTAATTTCGCCAAGAGAACTTTTGCGTCGGCAAGCGCTGTGCTTGCATCCTGGGTAGCGGGGAGGTTTTTTTTCTTCGCTTGAGCACGAATTAGGACGTCATTGTTTACATACCCGTAGAATAGCGAAACGATGCCTATAGTCGCTGCGACCAGGAGACCGGCGGCGGTCACATACTTTAGAATATTTAGTTTTTTACGGGCCTGTGGGGACCTCGCCTGGTCGTGAAGAAACTCGGGCGGATCGAACTCAAACTCTACTTCCGGCTGGCTCATAGCAACACCTCGCAGGCTCCAGTTCCCAGGTGAGCAATGGCAATGCCAGGGTGCAAGGTATCGTTTTTCTTGAGAAAAGGAAGGGAACTTGAGAAGATTTTGGACAAAAATGTGAACTAATGGACAGAAAGGGCCAGAATTCTCGCCGCCTTTCTGTTGAGATTCAACTTTATCCGATGTTCCACCTTGATCATTCCTCGTTTTGGTCCTTAGCTATAACTATAGTCAAAGGCGGGAGTAACGAAGTCATGGACTTCGGAGGCATTGTAGCTCAAGGCCTCCACGAATTAACGCTTGAATAAGGACTTATCCGGGTGGCTCTATATTTTTCTTTTGCTCCAACCATTTCTCCAGATAGCGCCCTGCCACATCGCGTCCCCCCAAACCAAAAGCCAAGGCAAGCGCGAGACAAACCGCGCCGAAGACCAAGATGAATGCCCAGATCACAATCTCCGAGGCGATATCCAGAATCTCAAAGATACCCGCCACGACAAAAATAACTGTCCCCAGGTAGGCCACCCGGCCGATCGAAGCCGCTTGCTCTAGTCCTGCGTTAGCACAAGAAGTTCGAACGACCGTGTCAAGAAAATTCGCGAAATACAGCCCGAGAATCAGCACTACGAGGGCGGCGACGATCTTCGGAATATATAGATAGATCGTGTGTAGGGTATCGGTGGCCCCGCTAAGGTTAAGGGTTTCCAAAGTGGTTACGATGGCGATCAAAAAAAGAAACCAAAAGACCAGCAGCCCGACGATGTCGGAGGCCGTTTGTTTGATTCCGCCCCGTTCAAGCGCGTGCTTGATACCCGCACGATCGGCAAGTGTATCGAACTGGCATACCCTGAGGACGCGCACAACGATTCTTTTGATGATGTTGCAGAAGGCCCAGCCCACTACGATGAGAGCCACAGAAAACAAAAGGTTCGGCAAAAACACGGCTATCTTGGTGACAAAGGCATCCCAAAAGCCGGTCACGGTAACCACGGGATTCATAGTTTCCTCCTTGGCAGCGGGCTCGCTGATTGAAATTACTAAATAGGGGTCTCGCGCAAAAATTGTCAACCCTTACGCAATACAAGGCAGCCGCCGCCGTGACCGGCACTTGAATCCGAGACGAGCGACAACTATATTCGGTCAACTCCTTTTCCGTCAGTTCGATATTTGCACTCTTAGGAAATTCACGTTGCACCTTACCGTTCGCCAACTCGCGAAAGCCTATGGACTACTGTGGGCGCTTAGGGATGTCAGTTTTGACTTGCCGGCCGGAGAAATCGTAGCTTTGCTAGGGCCTAACGGGGCGGGCAAGACCTCGCTGCTGAAGCTTCTCGCCGGGCTGATTTCTCCGACCACGGGCGAGATCGTTCTCGACGGCTCGAACTTTAGCCGCACGGCCACCGTTCAACGGTCAGCTATAGGATTCTTGGCTCCCGGCGAGCATCTTTATGAAAACTTGACGGTGCGTGAAAATCTCGTTTTCTTCACTTCCCTTTACAAAAAGACCCAAGCGATCGCTCATATCGATTTCACTCTGGAGGAGGTCGGCCTGAAGCACCGTTCCGAAGAATACGTCGCCGCACTTTCCAGTGGGATGAAATGCCGTCTTTCTATCGCTAAATGGAAACTCCTTCGAGCCCGGACTGTTGCTGCTCGATGAGCCCTACGGCGTCTTGGACGGTAGCGGCATCGATCTGTTGGAGAGCTTCTTGAGAGCGCAGCGTCATAAAGGAAGTGTCACTATTATCGCCTCGCATCATGTGGCCCGGGTGCTGAACCTATGTACGCGCGCAGTGATCCTTCACCAAGGAAGATTAACCTTTAACGAGGCCCGCCAGCAGCCCTGGGATAGCTTTGCGCATGCCTTTGGAGAATTCCTGCCCCACGGGGAGTCATGGACTTCCTAAGCCAAATTTTCCTGCTGCTCAAAAAGGATCTCCTTTTGGAGATGCGCCGGCGGGAAAGTCTCTTGACTATGTTTTTTTTCGGCACGCTGCTGCTATTCGTTTTTCATTTTTCTTTCGATCTCGTGCCCGAACGGGTGGCGGAGATGGCGCCGGCTCTGCTCTGGCTGGCGTTTCTCTTCACCGGCACATTGGGACTCGGGCAACTTTTCGAGGGCGAGCGTGACAACCATTGCCTCGAGGCCCTGTTGCTTTCGCCCATGGATCGCGGCGCACTTTTTCTCGCCAAAACGGGCTTCAATTTTATCCTGATGGTCCTCGTGGAAATCGTCGTCATTCCTCTGTTCTGGATTCTCTTCAACCTTCGATCCTGGGATGTTATTCCTTTGCTGTTTCTCGTCACTTTGCTAGGAACCGTCGGTTTCTGCGTCTTAGGCACCCTGTTATCGGCGGTCACTCTAAAGTCGAGAGCCCGGGAGCTTTTGCTGCCCTTGGTGTTGTTCCCGCTTATGATCCCCGTGATCTTGGGGACGATTCGCTGCATGGAGGCCGTCCTTCGCGCCGGCGAACTTGGCGATGCGTTACCCTGGTTGCGTCTTTTAGTGGGATTTGATGTGATATTTCTGACAGCGGGAGTCTTGATTTTTGATTGGGTTATCGAAGTCTAACTATGGCTGAAATCTCGAACACCGCGCGCAACAGCAAAGGTTATCTCGGTGCGTTGGCTTTGATCAGTGTTCTATTCGGGCTCTACTGGGGGCTATTTCGGGCGCCGCCCGACGCCTACCAGGGCGAAGTGCAGCGCATCATGTATCTCCATATCCCAAGCATTCTGACAGCCTATCTGTCCTTCTTCCTGGTTTTCATCGGAAGTTGCCTCTATTTATGGAAAAGAGAAAAAAGGGATGATATTTTGGCTTATTCCGCCGCGGAGATCGGCGTTTTGTTCACTTTACTGACGATCATCGAGGGTTCGATTTGGGGTAAACCCACCTGGGGGGTTTGGTGGACATGGGATGCACGATTGACCCTGACGGCGATCTTGCTTTTGATTTTTGCCGGATATCTTATGTTGCGATCACTCACCGAAGATGAAAATCGCGCGGCCTCCGCTGCCGCCGTGTTGGGGATTATCGGTTTCCTCGACATTCCCTTGATCCACATGTCCGTCTACTGGTGGCGCACCTTGCATCAGCCACCGTCCATCCTGCGCCCGGACAAGGCCCCGTGGGATAACGTTCATCCAGCGATGCTGACCGCCCTTGCGATCAACTTCGTCGGCTTTATGCTCCTGTACTTTTACTTGCTCTCTCAGCGTTTCCGGCTTGGAGAAACAAGGGAAAAAATCAAGGCGCGCTTGCTCAGGGACAACTGATGGGCGCGTGGGGATTTGTCTTTTTAGCTTATGGGATTGTTTGGGGTGCGATCTTGATTTACTGGCTTGCGCTCAAGCGCCGGCTTCGCCGCGCGGAGACGGAACTGGCGCAATTGGGGAACCCTCAGGAGTCACAAAAAAATGCGCAAACGTAGGCGTTTCATCATTGGCGGTTTGATCATTCTCGCCGCTCTCGCCTACATCATATATGGCGGCATGCAGCAGGCTATCGTCTATTTCGTTACGCCGTCGGAATTGAAGGCCAAGGAGAGCGCTTCCAACGACAAGTTTTTGCGCATGGGCGGGATGGTGGTCGCGGGATCGCTGCAAAAAGACGTCAAGAATCTCACCTATCGTTTTGACTTGACCGACGGCAGCACATCTTTCCCGGTTTTCTTCCGTGGCGTACCCCCGGACCTCTTCACCGAAGGAAAAGGCGCAGTGGTGGAGGGTCGCATCGGTGCCGATGGCGTCTTTCAGGCTACCACCATTATGGCCAAGCATGCCGAAGAATACAGTCCCCACATCGAGGGTAAGGACGGCTATCCGAAAAGCTTTGTCCCTGGAAAAGAGTCGACCCCGCAGTGACCGCTACTCTCGGCCATACTTCCATCCTCCTGGCCTTGCTGTTCGCGGTCTGGGGAATTGTCAGCCCGATTCTCGGCGCTCGGGGCGATCACCGGCGCTACGCGGTCTCCACTCGCCTCGCCATTCTGGCGCAATTCGTCTTGGTTACGTTGGCAGCGGCCTCCTTGATCTACGCCCTCGTCACGACGGACTTCTCGATCCGCTATGTGGCGTTCAACACGACGCGGGCAACTCCGGTTTACTATCGTGTCACTGGTTTGTGGGGCGCCCTCGAAGGTTCGCTGCTGCTTTGGGAGTGGATTCTCATTATCTTCTCCGGCCTAGTGGCCTGGATCTACCGTGACCGTCAACCTGAAACGATGCCATGGGTGCTGATGATCTTTTCCATCGTCTCCGCCTTCTTTCTTGTCGTCGTCGCCTTCGTTTCCAATCCTTTCGAAACTATCTCGCCGGTGCCGCTGGACGGCCGCGGTCTCAATCCGTTGCTTGAAGACGCCAATATGATGACCCACCCGCCGCTTCTCTACACCGGTTTCGTCGGGCTCACGGTACCCTATGCCTTCGCCATGGCGGCATTGATTCGTGGCAAACTCGATGAGGCCTGGATCGTTGCCACCCGGCGCTGGACCATCACGGCTTGGTTCTTCCTGACGGCCGGTAATCTCGTGGGGGCTTGGTGGTCCTATCATGTCCTCGGCTGGGGCGGCTATTGGGCGTGGGATCCGGTGGAGAATGCCGCCTTCATGCCCTGGCTGCCGGCCACTGCTTTTCTCCATTCGGTACAGGTTCAAGAGCGCCGGCGGATGCTTAAAGTTTGGAACCTCTCGTTAATTATCATCGCCTTCGCCTTGACGATCTTCGGAACTTTTCTAACGCGATCGGGAATCCTGTCTTCGATTCATGCTTTTTCCTCCGGACCTGTCGGGGGTGTTTTTCTCGGATTTCTTTCTTTTGTGTTGCTCGCATCCTTTGGCCTCTTGGCCTTTCGGGCCGACCTCCTTAGAGGACAGCCGGAAGTCGATTCCATGGTCAGCCGGGAGTCGGCCTTTCTTTTGAACAACATCGTTCTGGTATCGGCCCTCTTTACCATCTTTCTCGGGACAATTTTTCCCTTGCTCTCGGAGGCGATCGCCGGCACGCAGGTCAGCGTCGGCGCGCCCTACTTTAACTCGGTCATTGTGCCATTGTTTCTTTTGCTGGTTTTTCTCATGGGCGTGGGGCCGATGATCGCCTGGCGCAAGGCCTCCTGGGACAACCTCAAACGGAACTTTCTCTGGCCGGCTTCGGGTGCACTCCTTTTAGGGGTCGCATTGTTTTTCTGGAGGGTCCGAGACTTCTTACCGCTGCTGGGGTTCACTTTGCTGGCTTTCGTGGCTCTTACAATCTTTTATGATACCGCACTGGCTTTGCGTGCGCGCCGCCGCATCGCCGGCGAAGGTATGATTGCCGGGTTGGTAACGCTGGCGAGACGCAACCAACGCCGTTACGGAGGTCTGGTCATCCATCTCGGCGTCGTATTGGTTGTCCTGGGTATTGCCGGCTCCATGACTTACAGTGTCGAACGCGAGGCCACGATGAACCTCAAAGAGAACTTGAATATAGGTCACTATGTTATTAAATTTGAAGGTCTCAAAGGTTCACAGCAACCGACGCACTTTCGCGTCGAGGGCTTGTTCCGGGTGTTCCATCAAGGCGAGGAATGGGGCGTCCTATCGCCGGCCTTGAAGTTTTTTCCATCGCAGCAAGCGCCGGTTGGACGCGCCGTGCACCGAAGCACGATTAGCGACGACCTCTATCTGATCCTGTCAGGCTTCAGCGAGTTGGACAAAAACCAAGCCACATTGAAAGTATTGGTTCGTCCTCTGGTTATGTGGATCTGGATCGGCGGATTTGTCATCGCCCTGGGAACCCTGCTTGCAATCCTGCCGCTGGGAAGAACTTCGCCGGAGGAAGCTTAAAATGCCGTGGCGGCGGCTCGCTATTACGGTCTTGATTATCTCGCCGGTTCTCTGGCTGCTTGCTTTCGGTTTTACGCGCGACGCCCGTTACATCACCTCGCCTTTGGTGGCCAAAGAGGCCTCGCCGTTTGCTGTGACCCTTTTCGATGGCCGCAAAATCAGCCTCAGCGAGCTGCGCGGCAAAGCGATCTTTCTAAATTTCTGGGCCTCCTGGTGCACCCCTTGCCGAGAAGAGGCAAAGGACCTCGAAGCTGCCTGGCAGCGCATCAAAGACAAGAATATGGTTTTTCTCGGCATTGCGCTTCAAGACACGGAGAAAGATTCCCGCGCCTTTATTCAAGAATTCAACATCAGTTATCCCAACGGCCGGGACGAAACCGGGAAAATTGCGGTTGATTACGGCGTGTGGGGTATTCCCGAGAGTTTCTTTATCGACCCGCAGGGACGCATTACCTATAAGCATGTCGGCGGCATTCGCCCCCCTCTGGTTACCGCCAAGCTGGAAGAAGCTGCGCGCGGCATTGTCACCGCCAAAGAAGGCAAGGAAGATTACCAACCCATTCACTGATTATTTCATGTTGCCTCGACTGCTTTTCATCGTCTTTTTTCTTCTTGTGGTCAATCCGCTGTGGGCGGCCGCCGTGCCGGATATCGACGATCAGACACGGGCCATCGCCCAAGAGCTGCGCTGTGTCGTCTGCCAAAATCTCTCGGTTGCGGACTCGCCTTCGGAAATGGCCCAGCAGATGCGTGGGATTATTCGCGAACAATTGACGGCCGGAAAAACTCCGCAGCAGATCAAAGACTTCTTCGTCTCGAAATACGGCGAGTGGGTTCTACTGGCCCCTACCACCCAAGGTTTCAGCCTTTTGGTTTGGGTACTGCCATTTGTCGTTCTGATTGCGGGAGTCGCCTGCGGCCTTTGGCTCATCCGTCGGTGGTCCGCCAGAGAAAAGGGCGGCAAGGATACCGTCGCCAACTCGGAGTTGTTGGCACGCGTCCGGAGTGAAGCCGCAACCGGCAAAGCTTTCTATATTGACCCGGAGGATTCCAGCCCTGACGCGCAACTCCGCCAAGAGCGCGCCCGGCTTTACACCGAACTGAAGGAACTCGAATTTGACTATCAGGCCGGCAAGCTTGCCGAATCGGATTACGCCGTCCTCAACTTTGAGATCGAGAATAGAGCGGCGGCAGTCCTCCAACAACTCGACTCGCTCTTGCCGCAGCAAGCGCCCGTGCGACTGACCGCCGGACGCCCAACAGTTGAGAAAAAAGGCAGCTCGAATGAAACGCGCAAAACTTACCGGGGATGGCAGCTTGCGACGGGAGGGGTCGTTTTACTCCTCTTCGGTTTGACGTTAGGCATCGCCCTGACAAATTCTTTGCGTCCAAGAGAGTCGACACAAGATTCCATTACGGGGGGCTTTTTAACCGGCACCGCAGGTAACCCAAGCGCCCGATTTCTGGAAGAAGGGAAAACGGCCTTTGCCAAGCAGGATTGGCCCAAAGCAATTGAAGCATTTAAGCAGTCACTCGTCGTAGATCCCGACCAGCCTGAAGCGCACGCCTACATGGGTTTCATTTTGATGCAAGCGGGTCACGCGGACGGGGCCTTGCTGGCGTTCGAGAAAGCACTATCCCAAGTGCCGGATTTTCCCATGGCCCTTTGGGGCAAGGGTATGGTTCTATTGCGCGACAAGCAGGATTACGCGGGCGCTCGGCAGGCATTGGAAAGGTTGGCTCAGCTCCTACCCGCGGGCGCGGAACGAGCCGAGGTGGAAAAGGTAATTACGGAGATGCCTCGGTCGGAGAGAAAGCCGCGTCCGGGCGCGACTGCTGCTGCGTCCGGGCAGCAGATCGCCGGGAGGATCTCCATCGATCCAAAACTCAAAGCCAAAGTGGATAGCCAAGCCACTCTTTTTGTCATTGTTCGGCCTTCTGACGCCGCGAAAGGTCCGCCTCTGGCGGTCAAAAAGATCGATCGTCCGGTTTTTCCGCTTTCCTACGCCCTCGGCCCCGAAAATGTAATGATGAGGGGTATGCCTTTCACGGGCAGTGTCACTGTTACGGCGCGCTTGGACAAAGATGGGAACCCCACTACCCGGCAACCAGGAGATTTAACCGGCGACTATAAGAAAAATCCTGCGGCCGTGGGGTCGAAGAATATCGATATCGTACTTGATCAGGTTGTCCAATAAGTCACGGTCATATAGCTCGTAGTGTTCGGTCCGCTGATCCCTCCACCTGATTCGCCAAGAGAATGCCCGACCGGTTCAATCAGCAAAAGCCTGTGCGGCCGGCTGATGTAGAGAACCACGCCTTTCAAGGCCCTTCGCTACGCGATCCCATAAGCTTATTTTTTGCACGCCACTGCCGATAACTCCTATGCTGGACCCTGGCGTTCCCTAAGACCGCTAGCAAGGAAACAAGCGGACTCAAGAGAGCGCAAAGCAATGCTAGCGTGTTCCTTGAGATAGTCGTTCGCGACGATCGTCACGTAGAGCGTTAAGGATGGACACAGAAGAATTAAAAACAAGAAAGTCCGTTTCGATATCTCGGATCAAGCCCGGCATGTACGTGGTGAGTCTCGATCGGTCGTGGTTTCAGACGCCGTTTTACTTGCACCGCCGGTTGATCAAAAACGCCGAAGAAATAGAGCAGCTCAAGAAGCTCGGCGTCCGCGAAGTCGTGATTGACACCGCGCTGGGGGCCGACGTTGAAGGCCCACTGCCGGACCCAGCGCCCGTGACCACTCCCGTGGCAACGAGCGAAAGTGGGCGGACTCCTCGCCGGACCTCGCTCCATGAGGCTGCGCTCCAACCTTTGGTCCAAGAGCTTGAAGTGGCGCGAACGATTCACACCGAGGCCCTGGCGGTCGCGCAAACCATTTTTGATGGTGTCGGCAGTGGATCTCCTGTCAGTAGTCCGATTGCTAAGAAAGTTGTCACGACTCTATTGGACAGTATAACGCGTTCTCCGGAGGCTAACCTACTCTTAACCCAAATGCGCCGCTTTCAGCATGACCTGTTTACTCACGCGGTGAACGTCTGCGTGCTCTGCCTCGTGGTCGGAACTCTGGATGGCTTTGACAGCGAGATATCCGCGCTTGGCTTGGGAGCCTTGCTCCATGACGTCGGTGAAACCCGTATGCCACGAAACCTGATTCGAAAAAACGAGCCTTACACGGAGTCGGAGCGCCAGCTCCTGGAACAACATCCCAGACTTGGTGCCACCCTGTTAGAGCGAGGCGAAAACATTCCTGAGCTGGTGCGTCGCGTTGTGGCCGAGCATCACGAGCGCATCGACGGCTCGGGCTATCCTTTCGCCCTTCGGAACACCCAAATATCTCTCTTGAGCCAAGTTATTGCGATCACCGACACCTATGACACTATGCTGACGGGGCGCAATCAGGGATCCCTGCAGCCCATCGAAGTCCTCCGCCAGCTCTATTTACAGAGCAATGCCGGGGCGTTCGACCGCGATCTAATCGAGCGGATCATCCGTTGCTTGGGTGTTTATCCTGCTGGCAGTGTGGTCGAGCTTAATACGGGAGAACGTGGGATCGTTATTGCCGCAAACAAGAAGGACACCCTGAGACCAACCTTACGCATTATTTCGTCACGCAATGGCTTAGCCCTATCGCGAGGACCCGTTATCAGTCTCGCGGATTGGGACTCCGGTGCCGAGCGACGAATCGTTCGGGCTTTGGATCCCGGTAAAGAGCGCGTTGATGTGCTTGCCTATCTGAAGCTCGCGCCGGCATTTTCCGGGTAATACGATGGACCTCCGAACTCATTCAACCGCCGCGCCTTTCAGCTCAGAAGCTGCAGAGCGTTCCATCGTTCAGTTGCTCATCGAAGCGCTGCCGTCAGGCGCCATCATTGTAGATCCCCAGGCAAAAATTACTGCCCTCAATCTACAGGCGGAAATGTCTCTGGGTTGGGGGGCATCGATCCTGGAGGGGCAATCGGCTCATGAGATCCTAGAGTGTCGAGCCGAAGATACCCCAAATACGCCGGCAGATTGCCCAATCTTGAGAGTTCTCAGTGGAGGAAGTGCCAGCCCCAATGGGCATATGTGGGTTCGCTGTCGAGACGAGACTTTCAAGCAGATCGAATATCACTGTGTTCCCTACCCCACGGGAAAAGGACTCGGGGCGATCTTGGCTTTCCGCGATCTGACCCGCGAGTTGGAGTTGGAAAAAGACTTACGCCGTCTTGCCTCCATTGCAGAGGAAAGTCCAATTGCCATCGTCGAGCTGAACGAAGATGCCAACCTTATCCAGGCCAACCCGGCCATGATGGCTCTATTGGAACGATTCGGTTTTAGTTGTAACGCTCGTCCCGCCATATTGCCGGCGAACATCGAGACGCTTACGGCTCAGTGTCTGCACACCCAAACCGAACTCGATGGGATCGAAGTCAGCGTCGGAAAGAGTCATTACGAATGGAAATTGGTTCCCGTCACGCGCGAGAAACTCGTGCGCGGATATGGAATCGATCTCACGGCGCGCAAACGAGCCGAAATCGAACTGACCCAGGCCAGGGCACGGGCTGAGGTTGCGAGCCAAGCCAAGTCGGAATTTCTTGCCAACACGAGTCATGAACTTCGCTCGCCGATTCATGTCATTTTGGGAATAACGGATCTTCTAACCAAAGACGGTCTAAACGAAGGACAACTCGAGTATGTAAAGACCGTCGGTTCGTGCGCGAAATCGCTGATGGCTATCATCGACAATATTCTCGATATGGCGGCACTGGAAGCCGGAAGGATCAACGTAGAGACAACCCCCTTCAACTTTCGCGCCTTTATGAGTAGGACAGCTGCCCCTTTTTTTCGCCGAGCCGAAGAAAAGGGATTGCAACTGAGAGTTACCATCAGCAGAAAAGTGCCGGCGCGGGTCTCTTGTGATCGTAAGCGGCTGAGTCAGCTTTTGCAAAATCTTCTCAGCAATGCGATCAAGTTTACCAAACGGGGCGAAGTGACCGTCGAAGTAGACCCGGGTGCCATAACGAGATGCCCTTCCACGGAAGGCGAGACAGCGAAAAAAGGATCTTCTCATGGAACCGCCTTCCATCTTTTTTTCTCGATACGCGATACCGGAATCGGCATTCCTCGCGAAAAACAAGAGGCCATCTTCGATCGCTTTTCGCAAGCGGATGGTTCCAGCAGTCGGAGCTACGAGGGAACCGGATTGGGATTGGCGATATCGAAGCAACTGGTCGCACTGATGGGGGGAACCATCGGCGTAGAAAGCGAGCCGGGAGAGGGAAGCAGATTCTGGTTCAGCCTGCCGATGGAAGAGCCGTTCCGAGCCTCAAAGTAACTGAGTGTATTTTCAACTTGGGATAACATTTTCACTCAACTACCAAAAAGATTCTCTCCAGACTTGACGGCTTCCTTTCTTTTTCATATGGCCTAGGTTGCGACCCAAAAAAGGAGGCGATATGGCAACCCATCTCGTTATCGACGCTGACGGCCACTGTTATGAACCAGACGTGGGTTTGGTGAAGTGGCTACCAAAGGAATACGCGCACCTGGCGCCCAATCGTGTGACCGACAGCTCCGGATACTCTCACCTGATGATCGAGGGACGGTTGGCGGGGCGCCGGCGCTGGGGCGGAGGCGCCGATCGCGGGGCAGTGTTTGCCGATCACATCGAGAGAAGCCGTCCCGGCATGACCGACGCAACTAAACGATTACCCGACATGGACGAGGAGGGTATCGATGTCGCCGTCATTTTTGGCACCTCCATCGCTCTGATGGTCAACGGCATGGCTGACAAACCCCTGGCGGCGGCCATTTGCCACGCCGTGAATCGTTGGCTGGCGGAAGAATACATCGCTCCTGATCCCAAGAGGTTGAAGGGGGTGGGACTGATCCCGGTTCAAGATCCGCCCGCTGCGGTAAAAGAATTAGACTACCTGGCCCAGCAGCGCGGCATCGTAACCGCCATGTTGCCAACGAACGTGTATGGCATCAATCTCGGTCATCGCATGTTTGATCCGGTTTATGCTGCCGCCCAGGAGATCGGCATGCCGCTTTCCGTGCACCCGCAGACCGAGCACGACGGCCAGTATGGCGTCTGGGGCGTCATGGGCGCGGGCAGCGAGCGCATGGAGAAATACAGCTACGTGCACATGACCGCCTTCCCTTTCGAATGTATGATCGCGCTCATGCACATGGTCGGCGAGGGCGTATTCGACCGCTATCCGAAACTCAAGGTTGGTTTCATGGAGGGCGCCTGTGGCTGGGCGCCATTCTGGGCCGAACGTTTGGACGAGCATTTTGAAAAACTTCGCCCGCAGTGGCCGCTCTGTCAACGCAAGCCGTCGGAAATCGTCCGAAGCTCTCAGGTCTGCTTTACCTGTGAGCCAGAAGAAACGATCTTGCCTTATGTGCTCGATACCATCGGTATCACACAGGTAATGTACGCGTCGGACTACCGTCACTGGGACTCCGAGTTTCCCGAATCCGTGCGCAAATTGGAGAGCATTCCGGGGCTGAGCGAAGAGCAGAAACGCCGTGTTCTCGGCGAGAACGCCGTCAAGTGGTTTGGATTAAAGGCTGGGGATCTACCTACTCCGTAAGTTTCTGCCCGGGGTCGCGCAATTTACGAGAGGCAGCGATGCCATTCGGCACCTCCTTGCCCATCTTTTTCGAAGCGTGGTATGTTTCGCAGGAATTGTGCGATTGAAAGCGGCACATAGGAGGACTCTCATGTGGACATCCAAAGCGCGCAATCCCCGAACCTATCGTATTGTAGGATCCCAGCGCCAGGTTGACGAGGAGGCGGTCTCGCAGTTCCCGCGTTCGACCCTAGGGTGAGGAGTCTCACGCTCGCGCGACCTCCTAGGTCGCTCTTTTGTGAAGAATGCGAGTCAGGCATTCATCAAAAATGAGGAGTTTATCACCATGCTCAGTCGTGAAGAGAATGATTTGCTCACGCGCGTAGGTTCGGAAACTCCGGCGGGTCAACTATTGAGGCGCTACTGGCAGGTTGTGGCGGCCGCTTCGGAGCTAAGCGACGAGAAACCAAAAAAGCGGGTCCGGGTTCTCGGCGAGGATTTAGTGCTGTTCCGCAATCAAAAGCGGCGGCTACGGTCTCGTCGGGGAACACTGCTCGCATCGAGGCGCCTCCCTCTATTACGGATTTGTCGAGGAGGATGGCATCCGGTGTCCTTATCACGGCTGGAAGTACGATCCCTGTGGCAAATGCCTCGAACAGCCCTTTGAAGGCGGCCGCGAGCTTCAAAGACAAAATCCAACATCCCGCTTATCCCGTGGTGAAACTTAGGCGGCTTGTTATTCGCTTACCTGGGACCGCCGGAGAAAAAACCCAATCTACCCCGATGGGATATCCTGGTCCGGCAAGACGGCATTAAGAAAATCGATGTCTGCGAAGTCCTGTGTTGCAACTGGCTACAAGCGATGGAGAACTCCGTCGACCCCACGCATACCTATTATCTCCATTCTCACACTCTGAAACTCAAGGGAGCCAAAGACTATGTTCCCTTTCATTATCAACCTCTGAGCAAAATCGAGTTTGATCTTGGTCATTTACCCCAGCTGGGCAGGGATTCAGAAACAGCGCGTTTTCACTGGCGACAACGTTCCTCCCGAGGCTCCGCACCCATTGATTTTCCCCAACATCCTGTTTGTCCCCGTGCGCTGGGGTTACGCGCTGCATTTCCGCACTCCTATCGATGATTATAATACGCATGTTTATCAGTTTCGCTTCAATCCGACCAAAGACGGCAGCATTGCTGAACAACCCGAAGACCCACCTATTGAATATGTCGGTACCAAAAACGCCGACGGCGAATTTCACCTGGATAACTTTGCCAGCCAGGACCACATGGCGTGGGAAACCCAAGGTTCGATCTCTGATCGCGCCAAGGAGCACTTAGGCGAATCCGACCGCGGCATTATTATGTTCCGTAAACTTCTGCGCGAGCAGATCCAAGCGGTTCAAGACCGCAGTGACCCCATCGGCATCAACATGGACCCGAACAAGGACGAAGTCATCCAGCTTATTCACGAAGGCTACTCGGCGTTTTCCTTCGCAGCGGCACGGGAAGATCAGCGGGCCTGATCGTTTATAAGTCAGCCCTGCCGATGGGGTGGAAGTCAAATGAAACGGCTAGCGCAATCCTTTGAACGCCCGGTGCTCGTTTTATTGATCCTCTTTTTTCTCACCGTACAGAGCCATGCGGCGGAAAAGACCAAGATCACCCTCGCCTACTCGACGACTGGCCCGACGGCCGTCGGATTGTGGATGGCGAAAGAGATCGGGGCTTTCGACAAGTACGGCGCCGATCCGAACCTCATCTTTATCTCGTCGGGCCCAGTTATGGTTCCAGCGTTGATCAGTGGTGACGTGCTGGGAGGCATTGCCGGGGCCAACGCCGTGATCTCCGCAGTGCTGGGCGGCGCTTCGATCGTTTCGGTGGCGAGCCTGGCCAACCGTCCTTACCTTCGCCTATGGGTCCAGCCTGAGATCAACCGCCTCGAAGATCTCAGGGGAAAAACCCTCGGTGTTTCACGCTTCGGAGCGACCACAGACAATCTCACGAGAATTCTCTTGCGTAAGACCGGGCTCGAAGGCGGGGTGAACATTCGCCAACTGGGTGGGACGGTGGAGGTGGGACTTGCTTTTCGTCACCGGCAAATCGACGGCGCGGTCCTAGCAACGCTTCGCACCGATGCACAGTATCGAATCCTGGCGGACCTGGCCGAGCTCGGTATCCAGTACTCCATGGGTTTGCTGGTGGTCTCACGGGATTTTTACCGCCGCTCCCCGGAAACTTTGGCGAATATTATGCGCGCCTATGTCGAGGGCGTCGCCGCCATCCGCGACCAGAAACAGATGGCGTTGAAGACGATCGCTCGTTATACGCGGCTCAAGGAAACCAAGCCCATCGAGGAGATTTATGCCGATGCCGCCAAGTACGTCGACCCCGTTCCCCGCGTCGAGCCCGAAGCGGTCTCCGCTACTCTGGAATTCATGGGTAAAAAAGGACTTCCCATCGAAACCTTCGCCGATAATTCCATCGTCGATCGCCTAGTTCGCGAAGGATTCATTGATCAGCTTTATAAGAAGCGGTGAAAAAATCTTTCGAGCGTTTCCCAAAACCGGCTCGCCCCCGCAACTGACGTGCGGATTCCCGTCTTTGCGCTGGGTCGCCTCTTCGGTTGCGGTTCTATCGCGCTCGGCGATTGCAATTGTCGTCACGGCCGGCCACGTGCCACCGCATCCTCAACATCGTACTTGAGTAGGTTCCAGATCTTGTCCATGCAATTACAAAAATCGGGGTCTTTCATGCTTTTCATAGTGCGCGGGCGCGGCACATCGACGGTCACGATGCTCTTGATCAGTCCCGGCCGGGCGCTCATCACCGCGATGCGATCGCAAAGCATGACCGCTTCTTCGATGTTGTGGGTGACGAGGATGACGGTTTTCTTGTCGCGTTCCCAGATGCGTAAAAGCTCCTCGCGCATGACGAGACGGGTTTGTGCGTCGAGGTTGGCGAACGGCTCGTCCATCAGCACCACCTCGGGATCGTTGGCCAGCGCCCGCGCGATGGCAACCTTCTGCTTCATGCCGCCCGAAAGTTCGTGCGGCCGAGCGCCGGCGAAATCCAACAGCCGCACCACTTCGAGAAAAAAGCGGCTGATGCGTTTATAAACCGACGGCTCTTCCCGGCGAAACTCCGCGCCCAACGGCACGTTTTCTTCGACCGTCCGCCAGGGCATCAGCGCCGCATCTTGAAACACCATGGAAACGGGCGACTTCGCATGTTGCTCGCCGACGAACTCCACGGTGCCGGTAGTCGGGGTTTCCAAGCGGCCGATGACGTGCAACAACGTCGTCTTGCCGCAGCCGGTCGGACCGATGATGCCGAAGAACTCACGGTCGCGCACATCAAGGTTAACGCCGCCGATAGCGCGAACGTCGCCCTGGCTCGTCGTGTATACTTTGGTCAATCCGCGAACAACGACCTGCATGTTAATAATGATAGGAATTTCGGAGGCCGACACAAAAGACATAAAAACCGGCTCGGCCCTTGTTCCTTCCTCCTAGGTAGGTCCATTCACCGCGCTCGGGCAGATGCTCTCTTCGCGGCTTCTTCAATGGCCCGGAAAGCATAAACCTGGGCCAGGTGAGCGCGAAATTTGGCGGAGACGTGCAGGTCCTCAAGTGGATCCCTGCCCTCGGCCACATCAGCAAAGCTCTCTTCGATCAATTTGGGAGTAAGCTTGTTGCCACGCAAGCGCTCTTCGATTGCTTGAGCGCGAAAAGGTTTTTCGCTCAAGCCCGTCACGCCCACGCCGATATCCTCACAGCGACCGTTTTGAGCAAGTCTAAGCCAGACGGCTACGCCGACAACCGCGAAGCCGGAGGCTTGTTGAGCCATCTTGAGGTAGGCGCTGCCGCAGCGCCGCGACGACACCGGCACGCGGACCTCCGTCAGGATCTCGGTTGGCTCGATGGCTGTGGTCATGGTACCAAGAAAGAATTCATCAGCGGCAATCCGCCGCTCTCCTTTTGGCCCCAAGAGTTTCAGCTCCCCTTCCAGAGCAAGGATCGCTGCCGGCCAATCAGCAGAGGGATCGGCGTGGGTCAGGCTGCCGCCGATGGTGCCGCGATTACGCACCTGGACATCACCGATGGCACGAGCCGTCTGAGGCAGCAACGGACATTTGGCCTTTAGCAGCTCTGAGCTTTCGATCTGGTAGTGCGTGGCAAGCGCGCCGACGACGATCTTGTCGTCCTCTTGGCTAATCTTGCTGAGACCCGGAATTCTGGTGAGATCGATCAACAGCTTTGGGGTTGGCGAGCCTGAGCTTCAACAACGGCAGCAGGCTATGGCCGCCGGCCAGAAGCTTGGCTTCTTCTCCGTGCGCCGCCAAGGCGCGCACCGCCTCGTCCAAACTCTGCGGCGCGATGTATTCAAAGGCGGCCGGGATCATCTTCGCCCTCCCGCGGCCCTTTTTTCCTGGCACAGGCTCCAGATCTTTTGCGGGGTGAGCGGCATATCGACGTGGGCAACCCCAAAGGGAGCCAGCGCATCCACTACAGCGTTGACCACGGCCGGTGTGGAGCCGATCGTTCCTGCCTCGCCGATGCCTTTGATCCCTAGCGGATTCACCGGGGTTGGCGTTTCCGTGCGGGTGAGATTCAAACGCGGTAGATCCGCCGCCCGCGGCAAAGCGTAATTCATCAAGCTACCAGTGAGGAGTTGACCGTTCTCGTCATAGACTACTTCTTCAAAGAGAGCCTGACCCATACCTTGGACGATTCCTCCCTGGATCTGTCCGTCGACCAGCAGTGGATTGATCACTTTGCCGCAGTCATCCACCGCGATGTATTTTCTGATTTCGATCCTGCCGGTTTGCGGTTCAACTTCCACGACGCAGATATGGGTACCGAAAGGAAACGTGAAATTGGACGGTTCAAACTGCGATTCAGCGGCAAGGGTCGGCGCCAACTTTCTAGGCAGGTTTTTGGCCACCTGTGCTTCCTGAGCGATTTGCTGAATCGTAAACCCCTTCTTCGGCACCCCCTTGACGCTGAATCTTCCTGCCGCAAAGTTCAGATCGTCGGGGTCCACCTCCAGAAGATGGGACGCAAGTTCGCGCGCCTGCTCCCTAACCCTTATTGCGGCTTGATAGATGGCAGTTCCCCCAACTGCCGTAGCCCGGCTGCCGAAAGTGCCGATGCCCTTGGGCACGGCGGCAGTGTCTCCATGGATCACCGCAATATCATCTAGCTCGACGCCCAATTCATCGGCGACGATCTGGGCAAAGGAGGTCTCCTGCCCCTGGCCGTGGGGCGAAGCGCCCGATAAGACTTTTACTTTCCCGTTGAGCTCGACCTCCACCTTGCCGTACTCCCACATTCCCTTTGGCCCCATGGCACAGATTTCGACATAGGTCGAAACCCCGATCCCTAAATATCTTCCTTGATTTCTGAGCCGCTTCTGATCGCGGCGCAATTTTTCATAGCCGGCAAGTTTAAGTGCCTTGCTCAGGGCCGACTGATAATTGCCGCTGTCATACGCTAGACCCGTTGCAGTCTTGAAAGGGAATTCGGTGGGTTTCGGAAAGTTTTTCCTCCGCACCTTCACAGGATCGAGTCTCAGCTCTTGCGCGATCCGGTCCAGCATCCGTTCGATCACAAAGGTCGCCTCGGGCCGCCCTGCTCCCCGGTACGCGTCCGTGGACATCTTGTTCGTGAAAGCAGCCGTAAGCTCCATGCTGATCGCAGGAATTTTATAGCAGCCGGAAAGCATGAGGCCCGTAAAGGGAGGAATGGCAGGTGTGAAAAGTTGATGGTAGGCGCCGATATCGGCGATGACTTTATATTTTAGCCCTAGGATCGTCCCGTCCTTTTTCACTGCCGCTTCCACTTCACCCACTTGACCCCGGCCATGAATGGTTGCTAGAAAATTTTCGCTGCGCCCTTCGCTCCACTTCACCGGACGGTTGAGCTTGAGAGCGAGATACCCCAGCAGCGGTTCCTCGGCATAGACATTGAGCTTGCTGCCGAAGCTTCCGCCTACTTCCGGCGCGATCACTCGGATTTGATTCTCCGGAAGCTTGAGCATCTGCGCGAGATGGGCCTTCAGCATGTGTGGAATCTGCGTGGATGACCAGACGGTCAGCTCCTTATCAGAGGAGAGATAATGAGCCACAACCCCGCGCGGCTCGATCGCGATAGGGGCTAATCGCTGGTGGACGAGGCGCTGTTTGACAATTTTATCGGCTTCTTTGAAGGCCTTGGTTAAATTTCCCTGCTTCTGCTCCGAGCGAAAGGCCACGTTGTCCGGCCATTCGGAATGAATGACCGGCGAGTCCGCGGCCAGAGCTTTCTCGGGGTCCGTGACAACAGGCAGAGGCTCATACTCTATTCGAATCAGATCGAGGGCGTCCCGGGCGGTATAACGATCCTCGGCGACTACGGCGGCCACTCCCTCGCCGACATAGCAGACTTTGTCTACGGCGAGCACGTAATGTTTGGGAACCCTGAGCGTTTCATTGCCGCCGCTAACGGGCAGCGTGCCGATCTGATCCTTGATCTCCGAACCGGTGACGACGGCGATAACGCCGGGATGTTGGCGGGCCGCGTCCGTCTCAAGACTTTTTATTTTCGCGTGCGCGTAGGGAGTTCGCAAAATAGCGGCGTGAAGCGTGTCCGGTAGATTGACATCGTCCACGTACTGGCCAAGCCCGCGAATCAATCTCGGGTCTTCACGGCGCTTGACCCTAGCGCCAACCAATTTGCTTACTGGCATCTGATCTCTCTCAATTTTATATTTTCGATTTTGGATTTTAGATTGAGCCCAAAATTCTTTCCCCTTGTGCCTCTCGCGTCGGGTCTTTTATCTATCTCCTCTTGTCCTTTGACCTCGGCCTCATTGTCTTTGCCGCGTACTGGACCGCGTCGACGATGTGCTGGTACCCGGTGCAACGGCAGAGGTTGCCGTCAAGAGCGTGGCGGATTTCATCCTCTGAAGGTTGTGGGTTTCGCATCAGAAGCTGGTGTGTGGTGAGAATCATCCCCGGCGTGCAGAAACCGCATTGCAGCCCGTGACATTCCCAAAACGCCTCCTGAATCGGATGGAGTTTTTCCCCTTGCGCGAGCCCTTCGATCGTTAAAACATCAGCGCCGTCAGCCTGGACCGCGAGAACCGTGCAGGACTTGACGGCACTGTCGTTCAGCATGACCGTGCACGCCCCGCAGATACTGGTTTCGCAACCGATGTGAGTGCCCATCAGCCCAACCACATCCCGAAGAAAATGAACCAACAGTAGCCGCGGCTCCACCTCGTGGCTATGCTCGATACCGTTGATCCGAATCGAGATCTTTCTTCTTCCAAGCCCCGTTCATCTTCTGAGACCTTATCTCAATGACGTGCTAGCGATCAAGTTGTTTCACTTGCCTCACGTTGGTCCACGTAGAAACGATTGGATACCGTCGATGTGGAGACGTTCTGGATCCTTGCTGCAGTAGCACGTCACTGCAAAAAAGGTGTTTCATGCTTCGAGGGGCCTCAGCATGAACCGAATTTTCACAATCATTTCCAAGCTCTTTCCGTTCGTCCTGAGGTCGTCGAAGGACTCCGAGAAAGCTTTTCAGCGAGCTGCTAGGGCAAATGCTTCGGGATATCGATTCGCGAGACCGTGTATTTTGTCACATCCTCCTCAGGCTCGTCTCCTTCCGTCATCGTCAACGGCAAGGCGAGGTTCGTCACAAATATCGTGTCGTCGAGGATGACGACGCTTGCCGGGAAAAGCAGCCCACGCGGAGATCCGTTCTGTCGCATGCCGAGGAAGTCGCCCAGTTTAGCGATCACGCGGCCGTTCTCGTTGAGAATCACTACCTCGTCCGCCTGATTTGCCGCGACCACGAGATTGCCGCGGTAAAACGCTAGGCCGTCGGCGCCATTGATACTTTCAGCAAAGATAGTAACCTCCTTCGTTTCCAAATCCAGCCGCAAAATGCGATCGTCCCCAGTATTCGCAATAAACAACTTGGTCTCGCCTCGGTTCAACGCAAGGCCATTGGCGCCGAATGGAGGGAAGCCCGCCGTCGCCAGTAGACCGTCATGTATGACAGTCGTCACGTCGCAAGGTGTCGAGCATTTGTGCGCGTTATCAATACGAAAGACCGCTCCTTGGAAAGAGTCCGATATATAGAGATTACCGTACCTGTCTAACGTAAGAGCGTTGGGAGCCGGAAAATTATTGCTGCCAAATATGATCGTGTCTTGGCTCATATCTGGATTATCTACCTTTCGAGGCGCCGGCGCACCGATTTGTGGGATCGAAGCCACGTCCTCAATATCGGTCGTATCGGTAAAGTTGGCCGCGATCCGCTGAATCTTGGAAGCGCCGAAGTTGCAGATATAGACCTTATTGTCCCAGCGGTTAAACTCAAGTCCCAAGAGCGGAGTCCCATCAAAATCTCGCTGCGCCACAAGCTGACCCTTTTTGTTAAACCGTAGAAGCTTGTTGCTGTTGGGACCGAAGTCAAACGTGCCGACGTAAATTTCTCCAGTTTTAGGATTAGCGGTAATCCCTTCTGGGAACCGCACGCCGTCCGGCAAAGTAGCGAATCTCTCCGCCGCATTCTCTTGGACGATGATATCTTCGCGCGCCAATGCTTCGCTATGAGACGCAATAACCAAGGACACGATCGCTGCAAAAACAGAGAATTTTTTCATTTTCGTGCTCCTTTCTGGTTGAAAACGCCGCTAAGACGCCACAGGGATAATCGCTGCTGAAAACCAACAGTGAGCCTCCTAGAGAGATCCGGGCCAGGGCCAAAACGGGCTGGGAATCAAAACTCAGCCCGGAGTGATCCCGGGTTGATTCGCGTTGTTTAGTTCAATGACAGGCTTGCTGTCAAACAGGAAAAACTGGGATTAGCCGGTGCCCGCGGCAGCGCAAGGTAGTATCGGAATCACTCGGAGTCGCCATTTTCTTCCTTTCGGAATTCCGAAAAACTGAGAGAGGAATATCAGTGGACCTTGCCCTGATTAAGAGAAGGCAGATAGTGAAGGATTACGGAGAATATCAGCGCTGGCGCGCGAATCAGCTCTGCCGGGGCCTCGATTTCTTCTGGCGCTTCAAGCTTCGCGGTTAATCCCGCATCTTTTACTACCGCAGATACCAGAACACCGAACTCACACCCTACAAGAAGTCAGTGCAAGCTTTTTTGATCACCAAACGTGGGCGATCCGAAAAACAATCAGCTATTGAGCCCGCTTGCCTGGGCAACGATTTCGTCCACGCTCTTGTCCAAGTCGAGTTTGCGGTTGATCCGCGCCTCGCCGCGCTCCGTCACCAGAGCGTAGATCTCAAGACAGTTCCCCTCAGGGTCAAGAAAATAACATGAGACGGTGTTGCCCATCTCTTCGTAGGCGTGGCTTACGCAATGGTCGATCGGCACTCCCAAAGTCTTGAATCGTTCGTAGTACGCTTTGACGTCGGCCGGCGTCTCTACCCGCCAGGCGATGTGCGCGATGATCTTGGCGTCGCCCTCGCGTCCCTTGGCCAGAGCGAGTTGGTGGTCCTCGATCTCGGGATCAGGCGTCATGAACACCATGCGCCCCGGGTGCTCGCGGTATTTAACCAGCCCGAGGACGTCCTGGTAGAACGCCACCATCTTGTCCAAGTCATTCACATAAAGCACCACGTGGCTAAGCCCTTTGATCTTTGGCATGTGCGCCTCCTTTAGATATTTTTGAGTCTAGATGAATTTTTCGATCGTGGATATCAAATCCATTGACACCGGCTTTTGAAGGTAAGCCACTATTCCCGCCGCGAGCGCCGCTGTTTTCCATCCGCCCACAGGAATACAGTTTATCCGGTTACGGCACAAGACCCAATCGGAGTGGTGCGGCAACATCGACGCCCCCATAACTCCGTATATTTGGTTGGCTGGCATTTGGGTTGCATCTCTTTTAGTTGGCCGGACATCTAAGAGGCAGTTCTTCGCAAGACAGATAGAATCTTTATGAATGAATTTTTATTGCTCGCGCTGGTTATCGTTTATCTGGTTATCTCTTATGTGCCCATTTCAGGCGCACCTAAGCCCACTTGGCAACATCATCCCAACGATCGATCCCCCTATAGCGACCCAGAAACGAACGGCGGCACACGCTCCTAAACTACCCCTCGGTTTATTGCAAATGTTTTTGGCGTATCCGTAAAGATACGCACCGTACCATTTTCTGCATCAACCGAGATTTGCTTTGTTAATTTACGGCTAGTTTTTCTCGGAAGGATGAAAGATCTCCGAGAGCCTTCGACGAAACCCTGCTTCCCCCTCCGGCAAAAGGTCGAACTTGGTCGTATCATCGGTCTTTGTTAGTATTCTCTGCCCTTGGTCGTTTTCGTGCATCGAGATCAGTATCTTCTCCAGGCGGTCGGCCAGCGCTGGAGCAAAATCCCTTCGGACCGAGAGAAGGTTGCGTGGAAGCGGCTCCGTTCGCGCCAGGATGGTGATGTCCGATCTTTTCTTCTCGTCAAGCCTAGCATAGTCGTCGTCACTGAAGGCTCCGGCCGCCACCTTTTTGGTGAGCACCCAATCGACGACTTTTTCTTGGGAATAGGCAAATAGGTAACCGATGTCTGTCGGGGAAGGATGGGGATCAAATCGGCTCTTGTCGGCGAACTTGAATCCCTTCCGCATCAGGAAAGCCTTCGGTAGAAAGTGGCCTGAAGTCGATCCGGGATCTTCGAAAACGAAGACTTTACCCCTCAGGTCTTCCAGCCGATTTACTTCGCCATTTCTTTTGGTAAAAATGAGGCTTCGATATTCCGCCATGCCTCCCTTCCACCGTCTCAGTAACAACCTGGCGACTCCGTGCACGTAATTGACGAGATAGGTCGGATAGGGGCTGTCCATGTAGAAATCGACCTTCTTCTGTTCAATGAGCCCGGCGAGTTGAAACGGCGTCGGCGCGATCACGACCTTGCCTTCGATGTCCGATGCGGGGGTGAGCTTCCCCGCAACATAGCGCGCAAAATCGCTAAAATGTTCCTCGATTTGCGGCCTATTTGTCTCGGCGATGATTCCCAAAGAGAGCGTTTGAGACTTCATCTTCTCCGGCTTCTGCGCGGCGTTCGCGGTAAAAACCATCACACAAACGAGAGCGGCGATTGCAAGCAAAACCGAGAGCTGATGCTGTTGTCTCCTCATAGGTATCTCCACCAAGGGCGGCACATGGACTTCGAGCTGCAGTCAACTCCTATTATAAATATAACCGGAGACACTTTGGCAAACGGCGGCGGAAGAGCACTCGGAAATGAGAAGTTTCGTTTGACAGCAAGAACGGTTGTTCGCTAATGTCTCGGCCGACCCCAGCACCATCATAATAATAATAGATCATCATCCCATCTGCTGGCTAGTATTAAAGGGAGGAGTCGGGCATCATCAATGCCCACGGCCACGTCGGAGCGAAAACCGAGCCGCAGTTGCGCCAATACGCGCTTTACGGCGTGACCACCGCGACCAGTTTGCAAACCGATCCGGACGAAGTCGTTCAAGTGCGGGAGGCGCAGAAGCGCGGTGAGCTGCGCGGCGCACGAGTCTCCACAGTGAAGTACCGCTTCGCTCCCGACCCCGAGGTGGTGACACCACAGCAGGCCCGCGCCAAGGTCGACGAGATCGTCGCCGCCGGTGCCGATTACATCAAAGTGTGGGTCGACGGCGGGTTTGGCACGCGGGCCAAGCTTACCCCGGAGTTCTGCGCCGCAGTCCTCGAACAGGCCCGCAAGCACGACAAACTTACCTTCGCCCACGTATACGATCTCTCCGACGCGAAGATGCTGGTGGAACAGGGCTTGAATGTCCTTGCCCACAATATTCGCGACCGGGAGGTGGATTCCGAGTTCATCGCGATGCTGAAACAGCGCAACGTGACCCTCATCCCGACACTGGTGCGGGACGAGTTACTGTTCGCCTACGGCGACGCGCCGACCTGGATCGACGATCCTTTCTTCCTCAAGTTCGTGCCGCCGGAGCGCGTGGCGGTGCTGAAAACCAAGATCCGCGACGAGCAGGCGAAAAACCCGCAGCGCGCCCTGATCAAGGCGGGTTTCGAGATGAACAAGATCAATCTGAAGAAGCTCTCCGATGGCGGGGTGCGTATCGCGCTAGGTACGGATAGCGGTGGGGCCGCCGACCGCTTCTTTATCCAGGGTTATTCCGAGCATCGGGAGATGGAGCTGATGGTACAGTCAGGCCTGACGCAGATGCAGGTGATCCAGTCCTTCTCGAAGGGAGCATCGGAGGCTCTGGGCATCGATAAGGAATTCGGCACGCTGGCAAAGGGCAAGACCGCGGACCTCCTCGTGCTCGAGAAAAATCCGCTCGAAAACATCGTCAACATGCGCAGTATTCAGGCGATCTATTTGGGCGGCAAGAAGTTTGAGTAGGAGTCGCCAAATTCGCGGAAGGACTCTGCGTGGTCGCGAGGGTTCAATCCCATGCGTGGTCGGGCACGCGTCTTTGTAATCGCTCAGTCCGGCGAAATTCGGTCTGCATAAGTGTAATGGGCGTCCTCTCTCCAAACGCTAGACCAAAGGAGACCGGAGGCGAACTTCTTTGGCAATCGATTGATTTCGGCGTAGAATACCTCCCTGAACCTCTGCGTTCTTCTCAGTGAATCCTGCGATATGCAGAACCGATCCAAGATTTTGATCTTGCTATTCACCGCTACTGTAGGGGTGGGGGCGTTAACTCTTTGGCATTCCCGTAACGATGACGAAGCCGTAGAGCATTTTCGGTCGCTTTTTTCCACTAGCACGTTATACGACCTCAAGCATTCCCTGCCATCCGTCACCGACCAGGCTAGTCTCTTGTACGGCGGCATTTCGTTGTTTGCGATCATCATGATCGTACTCGTACTGAGGGCCGTGCTGCGTGGCTCCTCACGGGGCCCAAGGGACGGTTAAGTTGGGAAATGGGTCTCTGAGTTGCCTTACTTGCGTAAGCTCTAGATAGGAGGTAGGGCCGGCCATCAGGCGATTTTTGCTCCGGGAGAATGAAAAGCCGTGAGGCTTTGCGCAAGTCGGGAATCACCCCACTTCGTTGCCCCCTTGACGCTCCTCCCTGATCTGCCTTACTTTCCACTCAAGTCAATCAATCGCCTGGATCAGATCTTTGATTCGCACCATTTCCTAGACTGGTCTCACCCGCCCAGATAATTTTGAGGCGCGAACATGGGAAAAATCTACGTAGTCGGCAGCATTAATCGTGATCTCGTTGTTTATGCTGATGGGCTACCTAGAGCCGGTGAAACCGTATTTGGAAATTGGTTTCAACAGTTTCCGGGTGGGAAAGGGGCAAATCAGGCAGTGGCAGCCAGCCGTTTAGGCGGCAATGTCCATTTTGTCGGAAACGTGGGGTCTGATGCCTTTGGCAAAGAGATGCGAGATTTCTTGGCGGGTGAAAATATCGACACCTCAGAAATAGCGATTCTCGACACAGTGCCAACCGGCATCGCGCTTATTACAGTGGATTCGGCTTCCGAGAACTCCATTGTTGTAGTATCGGGCGCTAATATGGTTTGGCATACGCGGGATCTCGTGCAGATGAAGCTTGCACCGAGCGATATTGTCATCTGTCAATTTGAAATCCCGCTGGAGATTATTGAATCAGTCTTTGAGCGAGTGAAGAAAATCGGCGCAACGACGATCCTCAACCCTTCGCCGATTAAACCTGCAACGGAGAGAATGCTTAGGAACGTGGATTACCTAGTCGTCAACGAAGTTGAGCTTGAGGCATCGGCCGGCGCGACTCTCAACCCTGATGATCCGACCTCCGTATATGCAGCGATGGAGAAACTACACGAGGCTGGGCCGCTCGCCATAGTCGCAACCTTGGGCCCTCGCGGAGCGCTTCTCAGCGGCCCGACTGGAAGATACAAAGCCATGGGTTACAAAGTAAATGCTATCGACACGACTGGAGCAGGAGACTGTTTTATAGGTGGCTTCGCCGTAGGCCTTGCAAAATCGTATTCTGTTCCCGACGCGATTGGCTTCGCCAATAAAGCTGCTGCAATCAGCGTCACGCGGCGAGGGGCGGCAGACTCTTTTCCGATGGCCGCTGAGGTTGAGCGACGTGATTTAGGGTGATCGCGTCTTTTACTTTTGACTTTCATCGCTAAAAGTAATGACCCCTAAACCCTTCTAAAAGAGGCGATGGCATCGGAGCGTCTTTCCTCCTGCCTCATCACGGCCGAGCGATCCCGTCTCGACAATCCAGCGGACCTGGAACCCGGTTATGTCCAAGGCGCGCTTAAGCGTCTCCGCAGTGAAATACAGATAGTGTTCAGCGCAGATTGCATCCCAGGCCATGCCGGCACGATGGCGATCCTCGCTGTCGTCTCACCGAAGAGATGGACATTGACTTCGGTCTGGAGTAGAGAAGCTTTTAAATTTCGTCGATTCTACTGGAGGCCAACCGTCGTCTCTTTTCCTCCGGGTTTTGACAAACGGGTATGCTCAATCAATGACCACCACCGAAACTCAATCGCCGCTTGACGCCGCACGAAAGCTCGCTCCCGTGATCCGATCCTGCGCCGATAAGATCGAGGCGGAACGGGAGTTGCCGCAGCCGCTCTTCGAAGCGCTCGCCGACGTCGGCTTGTTCCAGCTGGCGCTTCCGCGCGCCCTGGGCGGCGCGGAGCTTGATTTGCCGGCCTACGTCCAGGTGCTCGAGGAGATCGGCAAAGCAGACGCCAGCGCCGGCTGGATCGTCAATCAGTGCGCGATCTTCGCGACCTATGCGGCGCGGATGCCGCGTAACATCGCTCGCTTGATCTGGATCGATACGCCACGCAGCGTCGTCGCGAACACCCCGCTTCCGACAGCTCAGGCAATCGTGGTCCCGGGCGGGTACCGCGTCACCGGCCGCCAGGGATTCAGCACGGGTTGCCGGCATGCCGCCTGGCTCGCGGCGCGCGCGCAGGTCCTCGAAAACGGCCAGCTCAGGCTACAGGAAGGCCAACCCGAGCAACTCTATCTCTTCGTGCCGGCGGCGGAGGCCGAGCTGCTCGACACATGGAATGTCCGGGGCATGCGCGGCACGGGGACTTACCATTTCGCCGTAAGCGACGTCTTCGTGCCCGCGGAGCGCACGGTGCTCCAGGCTGGCGCTCCCCTGCTGGAGACTGGACCACTCTACCAGATACCCCGGACCTTGCTGTTCGGCTCGGGCGATGCCGCGGTGGCCCTAGGGGTGGCCCGCTCTTGCCTCGCCGCGTTTTTAGAGCTGGCCGGCGCCAAGACACCGCGGGCGATGCAGGCGACGCTCCGCGATCAGCCGATGATTCAAGCTGCTGTCGGGCGCGCCGAAGCCGATCTTCGATCCGGACGGGCCTTCCTGGCCGAGGCGGTCCGCGAGCTCTGGACCGAGGCGACATCGACGGGCGCCACAACCCAAGACCGGCGTGCGGCCCTGCGCCTGGCCGCCACGCACGGGATTCGGCTGGCGGTTCAGGTCGTCGATACCGTTTATAATGCCGCTGGCGTGACGACGATCTACGAGGGGAATCTGATGCAGCGCCATTTCCAGGACATTCACGTGATCAGCCAGCATCTGCAGGCGCGCCTCTCCCACTATGAGCTGGTCGGGCAGCACTGGCTGGGGCTGAAGACCGATCTGACGAGGCCCTAGCGTGAAGTCAGCGCAAGACAGTGAGAAACGCCATCAGTCCGATTTCGGCGCCCGATCCTTCGGGATCAGTCGGCCACTTTGATGACGATCTTGCCGCGGCGGTGCAGCGCGCCTTCGAGCATCTCGTGTCCCCGACGGGCCTCATCGAGCCACAAGACTTCGCCCACTTCACTCTGGAGCGCCCCCGCGTCGATCATCTCGCCGATCATTTTCAATCTCTCCGTCGTTACCTGAACGAGGAAGAAAACGGCCCGCACACCGTGCTGCTGCGCCCTTTCTCTAGAAGGCTGGGCTACTGAGGACACGACGATGCCACCGCGCTTGAGAATTCCATAGGAGCGGTCCAGCGTATCTCCGCCCACCGTATCGAGCACCGCGTCGATATCTTTCACCCGTTCTTCGAACCGCCTTGTCCGATAATCAATGACTCCATCGGCGCCGAGTCTGCGCACGTAAGAGTCGTTTTCAACCGATGCGGTGGCGATCACCACCCCTCCGGCTCGCTTGGCAAGTTGCACTGCATAGCCGCCGACATTACCCGCCCCGCCGTGGACGAGCACGGACTGCCCGGACAATAGCTGGGCAAAATCAAAAACCATCTGCCATGCGGTCACCGCCACAACAGGAACCGACGCCGCATGGACGTGGTTGAGGGTTTTTGGCTTGGGCGCGAGCATCGTCGCTTTGACGGCAGCATATTCCGCGTACGCTCCGGCGAAACGTTCATTGGTTACGCCGAAAACTTCGTCGCCGACTTTCAGTTCTTCTACGCCGGCGCCGATGGAATCTACCACACCGGATATATCGGAGCCTAAAACTAAAGGAAGCGGCTGCGGAAGGACGCTCTCTCCCCTACGGATCAAAGCGTCCCAAGGCCCGATCCCGGCCGCTTTAACTTGCACCACGACCTCTCCGAGACCCGCCTCCGGTTTGGGCACCTCATCGAGGGAGATGACTTCCGGCAAACCGAACCTGTGAATTCGAACAGCCTTCACACGCTAACGAAAGATTTCGGTAAACTGTACAAACGTCGGGTGTAACGCTTGAGCTTTATTGAGCCTATTCAAATAATATTCACTGGGCGGATAGTTTTTTACGCCCGCGGCCACTTCCAATCGATCTCTTAACACGGGACGTTTCGCCACGGCAACCGCTCTGCCGTTGGGCATCTTCGCAATTTCGGCTGTTAAACTTTCGCGATTCAGTGTAGTGTGGGGATACCTAGCCTGTGGATGGCTTTGCGTTTGTGAATGGCCGGCGAAACGGCTACCCCGCTTTGCGACCACAGGTCCTAATGGGAGGTATCCATGGCCGCCATTGCTCCACCTGTGGCAATGATCACGATCATAGCTATTGTTTTTTACCTTGCGCGACGAAGCGCTTACAAAAACAGCAAAAAGACCCCGCGCCAGCGTGTTTGACACCATACACGGGAAGCAACGGTCGTGACAGATTCTGCACTGGTACAGGAGCCCACCCGCAGCCGCTGCCTGTGAAGGGACCGCGCATCTGGCTCGACATGAACCACGGGGGTACCCCCGGCGGGACATCAAATTCGGGAATGTCCTGTAAATCGCTCGGCTTAAAGTCGTCACCCTACGGGCCCAGACTTGTCGGCGCATCAGGATGACTGATGGCCGTCCTGAGCGTATTCAATGCCGCGTTCCACTTGACCAGCATCGCTTTCGTTAAGGCCTTGCGCTTCTCTTTATTGTTATTGGAGACGCTCTCGGGAAATGTGGGGCGGGGAATCTTTGCGCTATCGACCGCGAACTCTTTGCCCTTGGGCGTTGCCTTCCATTTCGTCGACGCGCCGCCAGCGAGTTCGTCGAAGGCCACCACCGTTCTTTGGGCGACAATTGCCAAAGTGTGGCGAAACTAAAAGACAAGAATCGTCCAGACAGTCGTGTTGACTAGGCTGCCTTCGCCTCAATCTTTTCTAGAGCGCGGCTACCTTTTGTTGCGAAATCGCTTTATAGATTGTTGAAACAAAGTTGCTGCCAAGAGATCTGAACCCAGTGCGCGCTGCCGTAGTCATACTGTTTGCATTCCTCCTGGGTTGTTCGAGTACTCGCCCGCCCTCCACCCAGTCCCGCGCCAGTGGTGACACCGAGCAACCGAACATCGGGGTTATCCTGAGTCTCACGGATTTTCACTTCGACCCGTTCTATGATCCGACACTCTTCCAGGCGCTTGTGCGCTCGCCACCGTCGGAATGGACGCGCATCTTCGGCGGTTCTCAGGTTTCGGGTTATGGTGAGTACGGCAAGGACTCGAATTACAATTTGTTCGTATCCGCTATAAAGCATGCGGTCCTGGTCGCGCCCAACGCCGATTTCATTTTGCTGGCCGGCGATTGGCTGGCGCACGGTTTCACCGATACCTATTACCAGTATTCCGGCAGCCGTGATCCGCAGGGACTTCACGAGTTCATCGACAAGACGATAACCTTCTTAACCCAGCGCATCCGCGAACAGTTCCCGCACATCCCAATTTACCCGGCTTTAGGTAACGCGGACTCCTATTGTGGGGACTATCAGCTGCAACCCAAGGGCGAGTTCTTGCGTCGGACAGCAGACACTTGGAAGGGACTGCTTCACAACGGTAACGATGAGCAAGCTTTCATGCAAACCTTCCCCAGCGGCGGATACTATACGGCCTCAGCACCCGGACCGTCCACGCATCGTGTCGTCATCCTGAACACAGTGTTCTTCTCGACCGACTATCGAAATCAGTGCGGCGACCCGGAAGACGACCCGGCCGGCGATCAGCTCCGCTGGCTGGCTGCACAACTGCGGGATGCGGCCAACAAAGGCGACAAGGTTTGGCTACTCTATCACATTCCCTACGGCATCGATGCCTACAACAGTGTTATCGCGCCGGCTGGTAACGCAGTAGAGAAAGTCGTCTCGCTCTGGCAGTCCGGTTACACGGAGACGTTTTTGACCTTGCTGGACCAATATCGAGGTACCATTCGGTCCATGCTAGCCGGCCACACGCACATGGATTACTTTAGACAGGGACCCTACGTTGAGACCGGACGACCCTCCGCCTTTCTGCTGGTGACGCCCGGCATCAGCCCCATCTTCGGGAACAATCCGGGGCTGCATCTACTGTCCTATGAACGCAAGACCTTCTCGCTCCTGGACTATACGACCTATCGACTCGACTTGGCCGCCGGGTCCGAGGCGGCCTGGAAAGAAGAATACCGCTTTTCTCGAACCTATCGCCTCTTCCCGTTGAGTGAGACAACGCTAAAAACTCTCTCCCGATCTCTCAAGGAAGAGCCCCACACCCGTGCGACTTACATCGACTACTACAACGTGGTGGGCGATCCCGCTATGCCTCAGATGACCGACCAAACCTGGCCACTTTACTGGTGCGCCATCGACTATCTCACCGCCGCACCCTTCCGGACGTGCGTGGAAAATTTTTCTCGGCCTTGAGTCGCGGCCGTACGGTCAACAGTGAAATTCAGAATCGCGAAACGGCCCACAGGGAGCCGGCAATCGCGACTATGTCCTCGATCAAGGCGACATAGATGTCGGGTGTGCCCAATGCCTTCACGAGCCGTATGCGCGCCTGGTAGCCCCCAAAACAACCTACAACGCCGCCGGCGGCGCCAAGCAAAGCGCCCGGAAGAACGCTTTGCGCTCCGCTAGTGGCAACGCACGCGCCCGTCAACCCACCCATCACAATGCGCGCAATCAGGCCCGGGGGCGCTGTGCGGCTTGGTGTTTTCGGGAGCTTGTCGGCCACGAGTTCTACCAGTGCAAGCAATGTAAAGATCGCGACAGAGGGAACCGAGCCAATGAGTGAGAGCGGGCCCTCGAGCTTTAGCCAGCCCAGGTGCACCGCCCACGCCGTCACGGCGGGGGCCGTAAGCGAGCGCAACCCGGCAAAAAAACCAATCAGAAAGGCAAATGGAAGTGTCACTATGTAGTCCTCCTTCCGGCCGTCGATTTTCGGTCACCGACATCGCCTGCACTTCACTGTTTTTGGCAAGTTTTCTCAACTGTCGGCTCTGTTTGCAAGGAAAATTTTGCGGGAATTCACCGACAAGCCATACGGT
>CAVTUQ010000015.1:0-98289 GCA_963737905.1 uncultured delta proteobacterium
TTATGGTCAGGCCGCAAAGGACTCCGTATCGATAACTGCGGCGAATTGGAAAACTCAAGCGCAGAGTTTTTGCAGCAAAGACAGGTCGACTTCCTCCAGGCTCTTTACAACCGCGTTAGCTTCCTGCAATAGCTCCGGCGGGTGAGAATTGCTTACCGCGAGGCATTTCATTCCGGCCCGGAGGGCACCGCGGATTCCTTCCTTCGAATCCTCAATGACGACGACAATCAGCGGCATCGATAGGGCCGCGATTGCCAACTTGCGTATTGAGACGTCCGAGAGTCTTAAGAAAGATTTCCGGTTCGGGTTTCCGTGATTTACGTCTTCGGCGCTTATGATCACCGTGAAATGGTTTAATAAACCGGCGGTGGAGAGAATCGTGTCAATCTCTTGTCTTAAAGCCCCAGAAGCGACCGCCAGCGGGAGCACCGGCACAAGCGTGGTGACCAATTTTTCGACGCCCGGGAAAATCCTCACCTTGTTTCGAATCTCGCTCTGATAATAAGCTGCTTTACGATCAATTAGCCCAGCCAGCAGTTTTTCATCGAGTGATCGCCCGTGTTCTCCATAGGCGGCGGTGAAGGCCCCCCGGTCATCGAAACCGAGGTAGCGGGCATAGTAGTCTGCCTCGGTCAAATCGATTCCCTCCTCGCCGAGCACGCGCCGAAATAGCTCAAAATGGATGGGCTCGTCGTCGACAATGATGCCGTTGAAGTCGAAAATAATCGCTCGAAGCATGCTTCACGATTACAGAAATCATCTTTCGTTTCAACGGAAGATGCGGTAGAAGAAGAGGCATGGCAGCAGAAGAACCTCATCACCACACTCATGGCCATATCGAATATCGCTTTTGCCCGCGCTGCGGGGGCGATCTGGAAAAGCGTGTTGTAAAAGCGACGGAGCCCAGGCGGCTTGTCTGCTTAAACTGTTCGTTTATCTTCTATCAGGATCCTAAGGTGGTGGCCGGAACTATATTCGCTTTAGATGGAGGAATAGTCCTGTTGAAGCGAGACGTAGAGCCCGCAATGGGGAAGTGGGTCTTTCCGGGAGGGTATGTAGACCGTGGCGAAAGCGTTCAGGAAGCCGCGATTCGTGAGACAAAGGAAGAATCTCGTCTGGACGTAAAGCTAGGGCCGCTCCTCAACGTTTATTCGTACCCGGGCTCTCCTAATATAATCGTCGTTTACGCCGCGCAGGTGGTAGGCGGGGATTTGGCAGCGGGCGATGAATCCATCGAAGCGAAGGTTTTTACACCGACGGAAATTCCCTGGAACGATCTCGCATTCGATAGCACGAAAGATGCCCTGAACGATTACATCAGGCTTTACCTGAAGTAGAGAATGGGGTAATAGAGTGCTGATTGATGGAGTACGGCTTCAACCCAATACTCCATCACTCCAATCTTGTTTAGGAGGTTTTTATGACGATGCCAACTGTGGGGACGAAAGCTCCGGAGTTTACCCTACCCGTTTCGCGCGAGCAAAATGTTTCCTTGAAGGATTACCACGGCAAGAAGAACGTTGTCCTGGCATTTTATCCGCTCGACTTCACTGGCGGCTGAGAGAGGGAGCTGAGCGGCCTCGAAAAAGATCGGAAAGAATTCGAGGCCCGCAATGCTCAGGTCTTGAGCATCAGTGTTGACTCGCCATTTTCACACAAAGCTTTTGCCGAAAAGATGGGTGGTATCAATTTTCCGATGCTGTCGGATTTTTGGCCCCACGGGGCCGTTTGCCAGCTTTACGATTGCCTCCGGCCCCAAGGGATGCCAAAGCGAGCCGTCTTCATCATCGACCAGCAAGGCATGATTCGCTTTGCGAAAGAATACGATAAGGGCATCCCAGAAAACGCCGAGCTATTGGCGGAACTCGACAAGATCAAGCAAGGCTAATCAGAACACTGCTGAAGAAAATATATAAAAGGCCCGCTACCGGATCCGATAGCGAGCCTTTAAATCTTGAAAACGACGCTTCTAGACGTCGACCAGTACGTCGTCTTCTTCGACTTTGACCTCGTATTTTTGTGTTGGTAAGTCGGGAACAAGTTCGTTGGCGCCAGTAGTCACGTCGTAACGCCAACCGTGCCATGGGCAGATTACGGTCTTGCCGTCCAGCTCGCCTTCGCCCAAAGGGCCGCCGCGATGGGCGCAGGTATCGTTGATCGCGTAAAAGCTGCCGTCCACGTTAAAAACCGCAACGAATTTGCCGTCAATATCGATGCTCTTGCCGCAGCCCGCCTTCACGTCGCTGGTCTTACAAACTTTTACGAAGTTAGCCATTCTCTGGGTTCCTTTCTTAGCCGTTACAAATTTCTGATTACTATACGTACTTGAGGGTGGGATTCAAGAGGAAGAAACCGTCTCCTCTTGGATACACACAAACGGCAGGCTGGTGACCTTTGCACCGACCAAGATTCCGTTGTGGTTGACGGTAAGACTCGTATCCGGGTTCCAATAGTCTTTGTTCACATAACCGAGTGCGATGGGTTTGCCCAGAGCTAGCGAATGGACGGAGCTAGTAATCGTCCCAACCGGTTTGTCGGCAAATACGATCACGTCTCTCGGACTCGCCAAGTCTTGACCTTCGAGGGATAAGCCCACGAGCTTCTTATTGACATGTCCTCGCGAGCGTATGCGCTCGACGACCTCTTGACCCAGGTAACAGCCTTTCGTAAAGCTCACGGCGTCATCGAGCCCCACTTCCAGAAGTAAATTGTCCTCTGTAAAGTCGACGCCATAACGCGGGATGCCGGCTTCGATGCGCAGGATATCTTGTGCTTCCTCCCCGACCCAAGCTGCGGAAAACTGTTTGCCCGTTTCGGTCAGCCGCTGAGCGATGTTTGGAAAGTTCGCTATCGGCGCGATCAGATCAAACCCCGTTTCCCCTGTGTGGCTTGCGTAGACAACACAAATAGCCGTCGCATCGATGTTGACCATGGCGTGCTGTAAAGAATGCCCCGGTAATTCAGCTTGGCCGACAAGTTTGCGGAGCAGAGCTTCAGATTGGGGACCCTGGACGGAAAGCGTCGCATACTCATTGGAGCGGTCGGCGATCTCGACTTCGTCCGCGACCAGATAATGATTGAGATGAGTCAGAATCTTTTCTTTCAAGGTGCTCGAAAAAATCCAAATAAAACGAGTTCATCGCGCAGAGAACCCGAACGTCAGCTATGACTTTCCCTTGCTGGGTCAAAAGGGTCGCGTACTGTCCGGTGAATGGTTCTAGAGCCCGGAGGTCGTTGGACAGCATACCCTGGAGAAACGACAGACGGTCTGGCCCCGTTACCTGCAACAATCCGCGGTGGGAAAGATCCATCAAGCCGACAGCCGAGCGAACCGCTCCATATTCCGCAGCGGAGTTGCCAAAGTGAGCGGGTAGGAGCCAACCGTCCCGCTCTACAAACTCCGCGCCATTGGATTTGTGAAATGTCGACAAAATAGATTGCTTCACCATCAAACAAATATACCGTCAACCGCGCCGGTTGACAATGTGATCTACCATCGCCTTAAATGGCTTTAACCATCTCCACGTTGGTCTTCAGGGTCACTATGGCTAAACTAAAAGGCGATCTGGATCTGCACAAGCTCGAGGTGTTTTACTGGGTTGCGGAATTAAAAAGCTTCTCCGAAGCCGCGGATCGACTGGCATTGAAACAGCCAACGGTGAGTGCTCACATCCAAGAGCTGGAAAAAACACTCTCGGGTAAGCTGTTTTATCGGATTCCCGGCAAAGTTAGCCTGACTCCTTTGGGGCTACTTCTGCAGGCGAAAGCCAAAAACCTGTTGGCCTTCAAGAGGGAAACGGTGGCCGCGGTTGAACAATTTCACGGCACCCTCAGCGGTGAACTCTGGATCGGCGGAAGTAATATCCCCGGCGAATATCTTTTGCCACCCAAGCTCGGCAGATTTATTAAGAAGTATCCTCGGGTAAAGCCGATACTTCGCATCGGCGATTCGGCGAGCATCGTTGAAGAGGTACTCGATGGCAAGGTAGAGATCGGATTTGTCGGCTTCAAGAATGCAGACGCCCGACTCTTTTTCGACAAGATTTGGCAAGACGAAATGGTGCTCACGGTTTCCAAGCACCACCCTTGGAGTCGTCGCAAGTTCGTTCAGTTGACCGACTTGCGCTCGCAAAACTTTATTTCCCGCGAACCGGGTTCGGGTACCCTGGATTCGTTTCGCCACCTGATGACAAGGAAGCATCGATCCAAAGAGGATCTGCTTCATGTGGCCATGGAACTTGGCAGTACTGAAGCGGTGAAAGAAGCGCTGATTTCGGGATGTGGCGTTTCCATTTTGTCCCGCACCTCGATTAGCCGCGAATTGGCCGATGGCGTACTCGTAACTGTTGGCATTCACGGATTGAAGATGAAACGGAACTTCTACGAGGTTTGCTATAAGCAGCGACCCTTATCCCCGGTTGCGCAGGTTTTCCGCCGTTTCTTGAGAAACAAATAGCTCCTGTTTTGCCTAGTGAAACGGCCGCCTTCCCTCATAGAAAATAACTATTTTGTGAATAGTTAATAGAAATATTCGCCGAATCCTATTGATCGATTCTCCTAGGATGGTAGAAAAGAAGAGGACGAATGAATTAATAATCCACGGAGGTGATGTTATGAGTAATCTGGAAGGACAGAAGGCCCCGGCTTTTAATTTGGAAGGTAGTGACGGCAAAAAACATGCTCTCGCCGATTACGCTGGCAAAAACGTAGTGCTCTATTTTTATCCCAAAGACGATACCCCCGGCTGCACAAAAGAAGCCTGCGGATTTCGTGATTCCATCGAAACGGTAACCCAGGCCAATGCCGTGGTTCTAGGAGTGAGCAGGGATAATATCGACTCGCACAATCAGTTTATTTCAAAGTTCAATTTGCCGTTTACCCTTCTATCTGACCCTCAAGTAGAGGTCATGAAGGCCTATGGCGCCTGGGGACCGCGGCAAAATGCCCAGGGCGAAACCGTTGAGGGTCCGATTCGCTCCACGGCGCTTATTGGACCCGATGGCACCGTCAAGCGCCATTGGATTCCCGTGGCCAACGCCGAAGCTCATCCCGCGGAAGTTTTGGAGTCCTTGAAGAAATAACCAGGGCGGAGCACCAATGAAGAGCGCGGCATCACGAGAATTCGACGAAATCAGAGCGCAATACGAAGCGCGTTACCTTTCGGCTTGGGCCAGAAGCGATGAGTTGTTCGGTCTGATTCGCGATGACCGGCTGTTGGCCAAGCCGATAGTGTGGCGCCATCCGTTCCTTTTCTACGTGGGTCACCTGCCAGCGTTTTCTTGGAATCAGATTTGCGGCAGCATCCTCAAATGGCCGTCGCCTGATCCACATTTCGACGACCTCTTTTGCCGAGGTATTGATCCGGATGTCGATACCGGTGAGTGTCACTGGCATCCGGAAGTTCCCGACGAATGGCCTACCTTGAAGCAAACGAAGGCCTATCGCGACCGAGTGCGCGGAGCAATTTTGGAATCCCTTGATGTGGTGCCGCGCGAATTCTCCAACGATGTCATGGCGCAGGGTGGAAGAGTGTTCGACATGGTGCTCGAGCACGAATATATGCACCAGGAGACGCTCCTGTATATGATGCAGGAGCTGCCGCTTGAGAAAAAGAAACGCCCGTCCCGGGCGCCGCATTATTTGTTTCAGGGGGCACCGATTTCACGGCCGATTCATATCCCGCGAGGGAACGCGTCGTTGGGCGCCCGATTCAACGAAATCGATTTCGGATGGGACAACGAATTCTCCGCAATCACCGTTGATGTGCCCGCCTTTACCATCGACTCATTACCGGTGACAAACGGCGAGTTCTTCGAGTTCTTCGAGTCCGGCGGTTACGATAATGAGCGCTTTTGGAAGCCCGAGGATTGGAAGTGGAAGCAACTTGAAAACAAGCGACATCCGAATTGTTGGGTGAAGCAGGATGACGAGTGGGTCTATCGGGCAATGTTCGATCATTTGCCGCTGTCGAAGGCGGTTAGTTGGCCGGTATATGTTAGCCTTGCCGAGGCTCGAGCCTTCGCGCGTTGGCGGGGCAAAAGACTACCGTCGGAAGCGGAGTTTCACCGTGCTGCTTTCTATGGCCCTGACGGAAGGGAGAGCTCTTATCCTTGGGGCGAAGCAGAACCGACGGCGCGCCACGGCAATTTCGATTTTGCTTCTTGGTCTCCGGTTCCGGTGGGATCGCATCCTGCAGGAGCCAGCCGGTGGGGAGTGGCGGAACTTATCGGCAACGGATGGGAGCTGACGGATACCCCATTTGCACCTTTCCCCGGCTTCGGCCCGTACATCACCAGCTATCCGGACTACTCCAAAGATTTTTTCGACGGCAAGCATTTTGTCGTCAAAGGCGCCTCCTGGGCCACAGCTGCGGAATTGATTCGTCCGAGCTTTCGCAATTGGTATCAGGTTCATTATTCTTATGTGTTCGCGAAGTTTCGCTGCGTATCGAGTTAGGCGTTCCTAATCGAAAGAGGGGATCTCATGAAGGCGACCTGGGAAGATACGATCGTTGCCGAGTCCGATAAAACCGTTGTCGTAGAGGGCAATCACTATTTCCCGCCAGATTCGATCAAACGGGAATATTTTTCTCCGAGCAACACTCATACCACTTGTCCTTGGAAGGGCGTCGCAAGCTACTACCACGTCCAGATCGGCGATAGATCTAATCAGGATGCCGCCTGGTATTACCCCGAGCCGAAGGAAGCGGCTAAATCGATCAAAGATCATGTCGCCTTTTGGCGCGGCGTGAAAGTCTCCGAATAGCTCTCCCACCATCCAATACCGTGTTGAAGCTCGCCTCGTGCATGGCGGAAAACGGCGAGGCTTTTTGCCAAAACGTCGCCGCTTACATTCACACCCGACTGGGAATCGAAACCGTCTACGTTAACGATATTCCTTGGCAAGAGCGCGAACGGCTTTTCGACGAAGGCGATATTCAAATCCTTTGGCTCTGCGGACTTCCATACGTTCACAAAGCCGATCTGCGAGAGAGCGCCCCGGAGCTACTCGCTGTTCCGGTTCCGGCGGGCCCTCGGTATTGCGGGAAGCCGGTATATTTCTCCGACGTCATCGTAAGAGAAGAGAGTCCCTTTCGAAGTTTTGAGGAACTGCGTGGAGCGGTGTGGGCTTACAACGAACCTCGGTCGCACTCTGGCTACAACGTCGTTCGAGCCTATCTATCCGGACTGGGTGAAATTCGAGGCTTCTTTGGAGAGGTCGTGGAGTCGGGTGCTCATGCGTTGTCTTTGAGGATGATTCTCGCTTCTCAAGTCGACGGCGCTGCCATCGACAGTACGGTCTTGGAGTGGGCCATTGCGAAAAGACCAGAGGTAAGTGAACAGATCCGTGTCATCGCAACATTGGGCCCCAGCCCGATTCCTCCCTGGGTGATATCGAGAAGAGTTTCGGTTAGCTTGCGCAGTGCGTTGCGCGCGTTGCTCCTTTCGATGCAGTCTGACCCGCGCGGCAGGGGTATACTCGCCCAGGCCAACCTCGACCGCTTCGTGGAAGCGCAAGACCACGACTACGACCCGATTCGCATTATGGCCAGAAAAGCCGAGCAAGTTTCGCTTGCCTAGCTTGTTGTGCTACATCATTGACATTAGGCAAGTCATGTACGGCTGAACAACTAAAGGAGGAATCGCTCGATGGCAAATCTGGAGGGAAAGAAAGCCCCAGCCTTCAACCTTGAGGGCAATGACGGCAAGAAGCATTCGCTGGAGGATTACCAAGGAAAAACGGTGGTGCTATATTTTTATCCGAGGGACGATACACCGGGATGCACGAAGGAAGCCTGCGGCTTTCGCGACCTGGGGGCGGCCTTGAAAAAAAGCAATGCGGTTGTATTAGGCGTAAGCAAGGACGGCATCGAGTCGCACAAGAAATTTGCGGCCAAATACAAATTACCGTTTACTCTCTTGTCCGATCCGAATATCGAGGTGATGAAGAAATATGGGGCGTTTGGCAAGAAACTGATGTACGGCAAGACCGTGGAAGGTACGATCCGTTCCACGGTGGTCATCGGCCCCAAAGGGGATATCATCAAACACTGGCCGACCGTAAAGAAAGCTGAAGCCCATCCGGAAGAAGTCTTAAGCTTCCTAAAAACCAAATCAGAGTAATTGTTCCACGCTAGAGCTGAGAGAAGCGACCGGCCGCTCGCTGGTTCTTTATGGTATGAAATTGACTCGCAACGTGAGTTGTTATAAGCATCATTGAGGAATCCTATAAGCTGAAGAGGGAGGGGCTATGAAACGAAGAGATTTTCTAAAGCAGGGGCTAACGATTTCTGCCGGGTTGGCTCTTGGTGGCATCCCAAAATTAACCCGTTTGGCAAACGCCGATGACCCGACGAAATGGCGTACCTTTGAAGTCACCACCAAAGTCGAAGTCATCAATGCGGTGGGTGCGCCGCGGGCTTGGGTTCCGTTACCGGTTCTTAATAACACGGATTATTTTAAACGCGACGGCGACAAATGGACCGGGAACTACAAGAATGTACGCTCTGTGCAATACGATAAATACGGTACGGGTTTACTATTCGCCGAGTGGTCGCCATCGGAGAAAGCCCCTGTGTTGGAAGTCACGAGCCGTTTTATGACTCGCGACCGCCACGTGGATTTAAGCAAGAAGCCTGATTCGGCGGTTAACGAAGACAAGGCCACTTTGGATTATTTTCGAAGACCGACCAAGCTTATTCGCACCGATGGCATCGTGGCGGAAACATCCCGTCAGATCACCACCGGATATAAGAACGACGTTGACAAAGCTCGGGCGATTTACGAATGGATCGTAGACAACACTTTTCGTGATGCTAACGTTCGTGGCTGCGGCATCGGTGATATCTCGACCATGCTCCGGACCGGCTATCTCGGCGGCAAGTGTGCTGATTTAAATGCGCTCTACGTTGGCCTTGCGCGGGCGGCGGGCTTGCCGGCGCGTGACGCCTATGGAGTGCGCTGCGCCACATCGTCAGAATTCAAGAGTCTCGGCGCTGCGGATAACATTACCAAGGCCCAACACTGCCGAGCTGAGGTCTATCTCGCGGGTTTCGGTTGGGTGCCGGTAGACCCGGCCGACGTGCGCAAGGTGGTGTTGGAAGAGAACAAGCCGGACAAGCTTCCACTTGACGATCCCAAAGTTAAAAAGGCGCGTGCCAAACTGTTCGGCGCTTGGGAGATGAACTGGCTGCTCTATAACTATTCTCATGATGTGAAGTTGCCCAACTCCAACGGGCCGGAAGTCGGGTTTCTCATGTATCCGCAGGCCGAGGAAGCTAACGGACGGCGCGATAGTCTCGATCCGGATAACTTCAAATACACGATCAAGGCAAAGGAAATTTAGCGCAAACCTAATTCTTTAGAGTTTGGAAATTGTGAGGCCTCCACTGCGTTGGGGGCCTTGCTGCATTTAAGGAAAGGAAAAAGACATGAAAACTTTGACACTGGTTGGTTTAATTTGGTCCGTGTTGTCGTTCGCCCCGGCACATGCGCTCACCGTGGATGAAATCATCAAGCTCAAGAAAGCCGGAGTGAGCGATACGACCATCGACTTGCTGATCGAGAGAGAGGGCAGCGCCAGGGCTGCAGGGACCTGGCGCACGAAAGACGGTTGGATCATTCATACAACCGAAGTGCGTGCACCCCGTCCCGCCACCGAGTACGACAACAGAGGGTCCTATCCGATTTCCGTCTCTCCGGAAATTTATTCGGGTCGCAGGTGGTAGTAGATTGGGCGATCAACTCTGGATCGCCGTCTCGATGGCCCGCGCCACGTAGACATGAGTCAAATGAGCGCGGTACTCGCTGGAACCGTTAATGTCCTCGATGACATCCACGTTGCGGGTCGATTCCGCGGAGGCAACTTCAATCAGCTTCGAGTCAAGTTTCTGCCCGGTGAGCATTCGCTCGACCCGGTCGGCTCGATAAGCTTTATCCGTGACGCCTGTGATCCCCAGGGCGATTCGGTTGCACAGGCCCGATGGATCCAGCGCGATGCGCACGGCGACGCCGACCACGGCAAATCCCGACGATCGCGGCGCCGCTTTTAAATAGGCGGTCTTATCGTCGCCCGTGACGGGTACTTTGAGTGCCGTCACGACTTCGTCTGGTTCTAGAACACTCATCAGAAGGCCCAGAAAAAAATCCTCGCACTTGACCCAACGCTCGCCACTGGGGCCGGCAATTCCAATCTCCGCATCCAGCGCCATAATCGAAGGGGGCCAATCTCCGGCCGGGTCAGCGTGAGCGATACTGCCGCCGATGGTGCCGCGATTGCGCACTTGCACGTCGGCGATCGTGGTCGCGGTTTGCGGCAGCAGTGGACATTTCTTTTTGAGCAGTTCGGAATCTTCGATCTGAGCATGGGTGACAAGGGCGCCGATGATCAGGTGATTACCTTCTTCGGTAATCGAATCGAGGCCGGGTATGCGCCCGATGTCGAGGATGTATCCCGGTTTCGATAGCCGCATCTTCATCAGCGGCAGCAAGCTCTGGCCGCCGGAAAGAATTTTTACATCGTCTTTGTGCGCGGACAGATATTTTACCGCGTCGCTGAGCGAGCGCGGAGCGTAGTACTCAAACGAACCGGGGATCATGACTAAAAAGACCTCCGCTCTTTTTCAGGATTATGATTCGCCAGCCGCCAGACCAATTCGGGAGTAAGGGGAAGGTCGCAGACCTTTACGCCGAATGGTTTGAGCGCGTCCTCCACCGCGCTGGCGATGGCCGCGGGTGAGGGGATCGCCGCTCCTTCGCCGGCAGCTTTTTGTCCCAGGGATGTGAAGGGAGAAGGGGAGGGCCGGTGAATGACTTCCACCCGCGGGGTTTCTGCGGTGGAGCACTTGCCATAGTCAAGATAGGTAATCGTCAATGGCTGTCCCTCTGCGCTGTATATAAAACCTTCGCCGAGAGCGACCGCAATCCCATGGGCGGCGGAGCCATAGACTTGCCCGTTGACCACATCCGGGTTGATCACCGTGCCATTGTCTCCGACGATGAGATAGCGCAGCACTTCGACTTTGCCCGTGGCTTTGTCGACTTCGACGACGGCGGCGTGGGCGCCGGCTGAGAAGGTAAACTGCGCGCGCACCAGGCGATCGGCGTCGGGGATGATATTCGGCTTGGCGTGGGGAAACATGTAGTAGAATGTCGACTCCAGTCCCGGTTCCATATCGTCGGGAATGAGATGCTGATTGTTGTAGGCGATGCGGCCAAGTTCGGCGAAGGTGATTTGTTTCGCCGCGGCGCCGGGTACCTTTACGACACTGTCTTCGATGGTCAATTCGGACGGGTCCACCTTGAGATTGAACGCCGAGAGCTTGAGAATCTTTTCCCGCAGGCGGGTGGCGGCGCCGTGGATCGCGCCGATGTCGTAGAGATGAAAGTTATTACCGCTATTCGCCGCGGCCACGCCCCATGCAGACAAGTCACTATCGAAGGGAATGGCGGTGCTGATCTTATCTGGCGTGGAACCGAGAATCTCCGCCGCTACTTGGGCCGTGGTGGTCTCATGAGCTTGGCCGCAGTTGGGCGATCCGAGGTGAAGCGACAGGCTGCCGTTCTTCTCCAATTTGATCTTAGCGCCGTTAATGCCGCCGGAACCGGGCGGTTCTTTCATCTCTGGGAAGATCGCCATATCGCGGGCGGCGTTTCGCCCGCCGGGTTCGACGCCGATGACGATACCAATGCCCATGAGCTTTCCTTGCTCGCGTGCATTTTTTTGCTGATCGCGCAGCTTGTCGTAATCAATCTTTTCCAGCAGGGTAGAAAGCAATCCCGGATAGTCGCCGCTGTCGTACACATTACCGCTGATCGTGCGGTAGGGCATTTGGTTGGGTTGGATAAAGTTCTTACGACGCACTTCGATAGGGCTCAGCTCCAGCGCTTGAGCCACCCGATCCATCATGCGTTCCCAGATATAGCACATGCCGGGCTTGCCGATGCCGCGGTTGGGAATGACCGGGCATTTATTCGTCACCACCGCATGGCCGATCATGTGAATGGCCGGTGTCCGATAGGTGTTGGAAAGATTGTTGAGCTTGTTGGTGAAATGGATCGTCAAGGTGCTGATCGAGCCGCCGACATCGTCATATTCCTTGAAGCGAAGACCGAGGACGGTGCCATCATTCTTGACTGCGGCCTCGGCTTCGAACTCCTGAGCGCAGGCATGGCCGCCGGCCATCATATGCTCGCTCCGATCTTCGATCCATTTGACCGGCCGGCCGGTTTTCATCGCCAGCAAGCGACACCAAGACAACGTATTTGCGAATCAAATGAATCTTTTGACCGAAGCCGCCGCCGACATCCGGAATGATCACGCGAATATCTTGCAGGCCTAAGGCTTCGCGCAAACCGTCGTAAATGACTTCCGGCACTTGCGCTGTCACCCAAACGATCAACCGTTTGCTCGCTGCGTCGTAGGAAGCAATGACGTTGAACGGTTCCAGCGGCGTCGAGCTGTAGCGATGAATCTTTAAGTTTTCCTTGACCACACGGTCGGCGGATTTAAACGCGGCCTCGATGTCACCGTATTGAAGCGATCCTTGCCAGGCGAGGTTGGTACCCAATTCATCAAATAATGTTGCCGACGACGGCTTGATCGCTTCGCGCACGTCGACCACGGCTCGGAGCGGCTCGTAGTCGACTTGAATCAGCTCTAGCGCGTCTTCCGCCGTGCCACGGTCGCGCGCCGCCACCGCGCCGAGGGGCTCGCCGACGTAACGGACTTTTTCGACGGCGCTGGCATATTCGTCGACGGGACGCTTAAGACCGGCGGCATACCTTCCCGGTTTAAAGGGTTTGGTAAGTTGCTTCACATCCTCCGGCGTGATCACCGCCATCACATTCGGGTTTTTGAGCGCTTCGGAGGGATCGACGGAATTAATCTTCGCGTGGGCGTGGGGGCTCCGCAAAATCATCGCCTGGAGCATACCGGGTAGGCGGAAATCATCCGTATAGAGACCCCGGCCCGTAACGTGACGGGGACCTTCCTTGCTCCGGGTGCGCGCACCGATGTATTTTGTGTCAGCCATAAATCGTTACCTTTTAAGGGGATAAATCCGAAATTCCAATATCGAAATCCGAAACAAACGGAAAAGCCAAATCCGAATAACAAAATTCAAAACACGGCAGGTTTCAGATATTTGGATTTTGAGCATTTAGGATTGTTTCGAATTTAGGATTTCGAATTTCGGATTTGCGCCTTTGCTGCTTCCTTTACGGCTTCAACGATCTGCACGTAGCCGGTGCACATACAAAGATTGCCAGCCAATGCTTTGCGAATCTCTTCTTCGGATGGATTTGGATTACGCTGCAGGAGGGCATGGCTGGTCATTACCATGCCCGGCGTGCAGTAGCCGCATTGAAAAGCATAATGCTTGACGAACGCTTCCTGGATCGAATTCAGCTCACCGTCTTTTGCCAGACCTTCGACCGTGGTGACTTCGCGGTCATCCGCTTGCACGGCGAAATGAAGACAGGATTTGACGACTCTGCCATCGAGCAGCACGGAGCAGGCGCCGCACTCGCCGACGACACAGCCGACGTGGGTGCCGGTGAGCCCGATATTCTCGCGCAGAAAGTGCGAGAGCAGGAGACGCGGCTCGACGTCTTCCTCGTACAGACGCCTGTTAATCGTAACGCGAATAGTCTGTTTCATAGCCGGTTAAAGTAAACCGAGTAAACCCTCAGGTCAACTGAACACCCTTCTCCTGCAAAAGGCGAAGCCTCAGTCTCTTGTCCGCTCCGAGATGATCTATTTCCTGCCATTTCTGAGATCGTGTCGCAATCCGCTCCGGAGGTGCAGAGATTGCTGAGCGATTGTACGTTGAGCCTGGACGGGAGGCCGACCTACTCTTCCACCTGCGTGGTCGTGCTCCCTTTCGCGGTTAAAGCAATGTGAGAGAATGAGGAATCAGGCGTGGCCCCGTGCCAATGTTTCTCTTCCGCCGGAATGTGCACGACATCTCCCACGCTGATGACTTCCTGGTCGCGTTTCCGTGGCGATGATACCCTTGCCAGCGGTGACAAACAGCACCTGGTCGCTGCTATGGATGTGCATTTTGTTCCGTGCACCGGCGCTGAAATTGACGACGGCAAGATTAAAGTCGTTGCTCATCTCAGGCGTTAGCAGCGTTTGTCGGGTCACGGGCCCGCCCGTGAACAAGGGACTATTCGCTGGTTCCGCGGGAATCGCGTCGGGTTTGAGTACCTTCATTGGACTATCCTCCTTTGAGACTCTGGCTTTTCATGCAACTCTCAGTTTTGACTCTACTATTCTCATTTTAGCTTCTCCACAGCCCGAGGGGCCAGCCAGCATCTGATCACCTTCGCCGCGCTTCTCTGGCCAATGCTTCAATGTAGTGTTGATCCGTCCCACAACAGCCGCCCAGAATGGTGAGATCGAATTCGCGTGCGCACGCGAATTCGTCTCGTGCCCAGGTCTGACAATCGGTTGCAGCCAGATGATTCAGTTTATCGAGTTCTTCGGGAGAGAGAGGTGATGCGTTCGCCTTCAATCCGCGAACGCGCGCAACGATACCCGGTCGTGCGGCACGCAAGGCTCGCAGTGCCGATTGCGCGTGCGTGGGGTAAAGACAGCCGATCATGTAGTGTTGCGGTGCCGGGGAAACGCCAGCATCGATAGACGCGATCGCTTCTGCGAGCGCAGTGCCGTCAAGCATCGTGCCGTCCGGGTGCAGCATCGGCGCCAGCGCATACGGCCGTCCGGTTTGTGCCATGGCGCGGGCGACGCCATATAGCTCCGAAAATGCCGGAAACGTCGGCGCGTAAAGCAGATCGACATTCCGTTCCGCATGCGTTTCCGCCTGCTCGCAATGATAAGCGAAGGCATCTTCCGCGTTCAGCGCTTCGCCAGGCGCATAACCATCCGAAGCCGGGCCGATTACCCCCGCAACAATAATCCGTGCGCCAGACGCTTGCTGTGCCACCTCGCGTACGAGTTCGACGGCCGCCGCATTGACCTTAACAACATCGTTTGTCCATTTGCGACTGGCGCGCCATGTCGGAGTGCCAAGCTGGATCGGTAATCCATATCGAACGCCCACGTCTGCGTAACTCTGATAGATCTGCCGAAGGATGTCGCGTCCCGATTCATCTTCGAGCAATTCGAATGATTCGAAGTCGTCGATGGCGTACTTGAATTCATAGATGATTCGCGTCTCGATGCCGCCGTCAGTGAGTGTAATTGTCATCGCGACCCTTGGCCGTTTTTACTCCCGTGCTGTTTAATGATCCACCATGGTCCGCCGCTCGATTTCCAAGAGACGCTCCAGGCCACTGGTCCTGTGCGCGGCTTTCATCTCCCTGTCGGCGCCGCCCGGTCCCAGGAAAGGGTCTATTTTTCCTTGCGCCAAACAGTCATAGGACTGGCGCACGGCTTTGACCATAGCTGCGAAAGCCGTGCCGGAGGAGGCGGCAAGGCGGTAGCCAAGACCGGCCAGATCCCGGGGTGAGTAGAGAAATCCGGAAAAACCGTCAGCCGGCGCGAAGGTCATGAGCGGCGGTGGCAGGCGCTCGCCGACGATGCGCATCTCTTCGGCATTGCGCGTGTGGACGAACAGCATGTCAGCGCCCCCTCTGTGAAAGGCTTCCGCACGGCGCAAGGCCTCGTCGAGATCATGGACCCGCCTTGCGTTTGTCCGAGCGATGATCACGAAATCGGGATCGGTGCGTGCCGCGATCGCCTCGGCGATTTTCTTCAGCATTAGCTCAGTTGGGATCAGATGATCGACACCGACATGATGCTCGACACGGCGAGGCAGCAGCTGGTCCTCGATCTCGATTGCGGCGAAGCCCGCCGCTTCAGCAAGAGCGATCGTGCGGTGCACGTGCACAGGATCGCCCCACCCGCCGCCCGCATCCAGGACGATCGGTAGTTGGCACACGGAGCGCATGTCGAGCCCCACCGCGGCCAGTTCCGGCAGCGTGAGATTGGCTTCGGTGACGCATTTCAGCCAGCCGAGCGATCCGCCGCTGAGATAGAGCGCTTTGAACCCGGCCTCCTCGGCAAGCCGCGCCATGATCGGATTGAGCGCTACCGGAGCGACGATAAGTTCATTCCCCCGTATCAGTTCACTGAACTTTTGCATGTTGCCTCCTACGCCGCGGCTCTCTGATCTCTCATTCAAGGCAGGCGCTGAACGGCCTCCTGGGCGGCGCGACAGACTAAGACCTTGACCATCTCACGTTTGTACTGCGCCGAGCCCCGGTTGTCGTCCATGGGATCGCATTCCGTCGCGGCAACGTCGCCCATTTTTCGGAGAGCGGTATCGTCGATCGATTTCCCACGCAGGACTTCTTCGGCTTTTTTGGCGCGCACGATGGTTGGCGCGACGGAGTTAAGGCCTAGCCGGACATCCTCGCAGGTGCCGTTCTTGGCTTGCAATGTAATCGCGACGCCGACCGTTGCGAAGTCCTCGACGCTGCGCGGGGTGAATTTAATATGGGACCAGCCCGGTCTTTGCGGTGGCGGGACATGGATCTCCGTTAGCAATTCACCCGGTTCTAGAGCGGTTTGATAATAGTCGATGAAAAACTCGTCCAAGCGGAGTCTTCGTTGACCCTTGCTGCTGGAAAGGATCACTTCCGCATCGAGGGCAATCAAACTTGCGCCGGGATCGGTCAATGGGTCGCCGCCGGCAAGATTGCCGCCCACCGTGCCCATGTTACGGATGCGTGGCTGGGCAACCTTACGAAAAGTTTCATGGAGCAAGGGATAGTGCTTCTGTATGACAGTGGAAAGCTCAATGTCACGATGCCGCGCACCCGCACCGATGCGGAGGCCGTCGTTGCTGTTGTAAGTGATTCGGTCGAGCTTCGGGATACGCGCCAAGCTGATGACGATCTTGGGCATGAGCAAGCGCTGGCGCATCATGATGATCAAAGACGTGCCGCCGGCGATGACGCGTGCGTCTTCGCCGTGCCTCTCCATCAAACTGAAGGCTTTTTTAAGAGTTGTCGGCTCGTGGTAGTCAAATTTGATCATGATTTGTTCTTTTCTCTGAGGGCCCGAAGAATCTTTTCCGGCGTGATCGGCAAGGTCTTGATTCGCACGCCTACGGCGTCGAAGATCGCGTTGTTGATCACCGCTGCCGTGGGGTCCATGTTGAGCTCGCCCAATCCCTTGGCGCCGAATGGACCCGTCGGCTCGTAGGAATCGGCAAAGGCATGCTGCAGCGGCGGCATATCCCGCATGGACGGGATGCGGTAATCGGAAAAATTCGGGTTTATCGGCCTTCCTTCGTCGATCTGCAATCCTTCCGTGAGCGCGTATCCAATGCCCTGAGCCAGCCCGCCTTCGACCTGGCCTTCGGCGCCGATGGGATAGATGACGGTGCCGCAGTCCGACGCGACGACAAAGTTGAGGACTTTCACTTGTCCTGTTTCAGGATCGACGTGAACCTGGGCGGCTTGGGCACCGTAATTATAGGCGCCGGACTCGTTGCCAAAGCGCGTGCTATCGGGCAATACGGAATCGGCATCGAAACTACCCGAGCCGACAATAGGTGCGCCGTTGTGACGGAACAGTCGCGCGCGCGCCACGTCGGCAACAGTTACAGACTTGCCGCCTTCCGCGCCTTTGACGAAAATTTTACCGTCGCGGGACATGAGATCCTGAGGATTGGCTTCCAGCATCTCGCCTGCCTGCTCGAAAAGTTGCTGCTTGACATTCGAAGCCGCATTCTTCACGGCATTGCCGCTCACATAGGTAAGCCGGCTGGCGAAGGCGCCCAAACAAAAAGTCGTGAGGTCAGTGTCTGCGCGGGAAATCTCGACATCTTCGACCCGCACGCCAAGCTCTTCGGCAGCGATTTGGCACATCGCGGTGTGAGCGCCCTGGCCGCATTCACCCTCGCCACTTAGAATTAAAGCCTTGCCATCTTCATTGATTTTTATCGTGGCGGAGCTGCCGTCGTAGTCGCCGAAATGACGTTTGCCGCTGACATGAACAGTGCACGCCAGGCCCAATCCGGTATTCGGCTGTTTATTAGCGCGCCTGGCTTTCCAGTCGATCATTTTATCGACCATGTCGAGACATTGCTTCAGCTCGCAGCTCGTGACTCGGTTGCCGTGAGGGGAGACATAGCCGACTTCAGCGGCGTTTATTCGGGCAATCTCGATGGGGTCGATGCCGAGTTCGTGGGCACCGAGATCGATGGCTTGCTCGACCGCCCATTCCGCCGACGGATTGCCGAAACCGCGAAACGCGCCGGTGGGAATCTTGTTTGTATAAACCAATAACGCTTCGGTCTTAACGTCCGAATATTTGTAGCAAGTATCGTGGCGCATCGCGGCGACTCCGGTGATCGCGGGAGCTTTAGCTGAGTATGCGCCATTGTCGGCGATCGCTTTGATATGCTTGGCGCGGATACGGCCATCCTTCTTGAAACCCACCTTGACGTTAATCTTCATAAACACACGCGGCCGGCAGCCGGCGAGAAACTCCTCCTCGCGACTATTGATCAGTTTTACCGGCTTGCCGGCTTTTTTTGCGAGAACGGCTGCAACCAGGGCGTTGTTGTCGTCGCAGGATTTGCCGCCGAATCCGCCGCCTACGGCGCTTTGGATGACACGCACATCCGATTCCGGCACACCCAACGCCGCGGCGATTCGCAGGCGCGCGCTAAACAGCGTCTGCGTGTTCATGTAGATCGTGTATTTCCCGTTGGCGCCGTATTCGGCGACGCTGCCGATGGTTTCGATCGAGCAGTGCCACTGGGGCATGCTCGTAAAGGTGTCTTCGACGATCACGTCGGACTCGGCGAACGCTTGGGCGATGTTGCCGCGTTCGATGTTCATGGTCATCGCGATATTATTTGGCTTGTCATCATGCACGAGTGGTGCGGTGTCTTTCATTGCCTCCTCGGCGTCAAAGACCCCGGGAAGAGGTTCCCAATCCACTTCAATGAGATCGATGGCCTCCTCGGCGATATCGGGATCGATGGCCGCCACGGCGGCGACTTCTTCGCCGACATAGCGGGCTTTGCCGACGGAAAGTATGTACTGATCGGCGAAGAAAGCTCCCCAGGGGCGCTTGATGGTGTCTTCCGCCGTGACCACGGCGCGCACGCCGCGAAGCTTTGCCGCTTTACTAATATCGATATGGCGGATGCGCGCGTGCGGATAGGGGCTTCTCAAAACTCGCCCGATGAGCGTGCCGGGTAGCTGGATATCGGCGATAAACTTCGATTCGCCGGTAACTTTGTCGAAACCTTCGACTCGCTGGACGCGCTGTCCGACGATGGAGAATTTTTCGGGTTTTGCCATATGAATTGCGGGCAAGGAGATTGGGAGAGGAGGATGAGGGGAGGCAATCTTCCAATCTCCAAGTCTCCTTGTCTCTCTTGCCTGCTCTCCTAGTCTGTCTTGGCTACCGGCTTATAAACGTCCAGACTTTGGATCTTAGCTTTTTGCTCGCGCTTTCTAAATTGAAAATCAGGGCTGATCTTGTTGTTGACCACCGCCATTACCGATTCGAGGATCTTGTAATACCCCGTGCAGCGGCAAAGGTTTCCGGACATCCATTCTTTGACCTCTTCCTCGGTGGGTTTGGCGTTCTCGTCGAGGAGCGCTTTGGCCGCCATGATCTGTCCCGGCGTGCAGATTCCGCACTGAAATCCACCGTACTCGATAAACGCTTGCTGCAACGGATGGAGCTGACCATTCTTTGCGAGCCCCTCGATGGTTTCGATATTCTTGCCCTGGCAGGCGACGGCAAGGGTCAAACAGGAACTCACGACACGCCCGTCGATAATCACGCTGCAAGCGCCACAAACGCCGATGCTGCAACCTTCCTTGGTGCCGGTGAGCCCGATGTCATCCCGAAGAACTTGCAGAAGCAACCGATTGGCTTCCAGCTGCAGGTCATGCTCTTCACCATTTACAAACAGCCGAATCTGTTTTTTCATAAGTTCGGAGCATATCTTTTGCGTCCATAAGATTCAACTTATTGAACGTGATCGGGGCAGTCTTTCGGGTCCGCTCGTCTGATGTATGAAACTTAACGAACATGATGAGGATCTGCCTGCGATCTAAGCAGTACGCCTTAAAATTTGGCATTGAAGATCGTCGTGCGCATCGTCTCTGAAAAGCTCAGGGGTGTGAATCCCGACATATTGTGCATGCACCCACGATCCGGCAGCAACGGCGCGGTGGCGTACACTTTGCTTAATCCCTGCTGAAAACCTGCCAGCTCGGGTGGAACGATGCGCAGAATCTGGAAAAGGGAGACATAAACAATGCTGAAAACAATATTACTGACTGGTGTAACGTTCGTTATGTGGGTAGCGCTAACAAGCAATAATCTTTCTCTGGCTCAAACGGGCTCGGAAACCGACCCGCGTTTTGAAAAGCTGGCAAAGGATCTTTATCCTAAAGCGAAACAAGAAGGCGCCTTGGTCGTATATACCATTTGGGATGTCGAGCATATTCGGTCGATCTTGGCGCTTTTCAATAAGCGATTCCCAGGAATCAACACTACCTACTGGCAGGGGACGCGGTCTGAGATTGTCACGCGTACACTGACCGAGTTTCAGGGCGATCAGAAAACGGCTGATGTTATTCTCAGCGAAGGAGTCCCCGTTGTCTTGCGTGCTGCGGGTGCGATCGAACCCTATGATACCGTGCAGGCGAGCGCTCTCCTGCTGCATGATCCGACGCTGCCGACGGTAAGCCTGCAGATTATGGCTCTCTCCTACAACACCAAAAAGCTCAAAAGCGAAGATCTGCCGAAAGGCTGGGAGGATGTGGTGAACTCCAAATACAAAGGAGGCGTCGCTCTGGACGATCCCCTAAGAGCCGGCCCGTTGAGCGGCTTGCTGGCGGGTTTTAAAGAATACTGGAAAGACGATGCGAAGTGGACACGATATATCAAAGGATTGAAGGACCTCAATGTAACAGTGCACAAGAGTACCAGTGCCATGTTCCGGCTTCTCATAGCCGGAGAATACACCATCGCGATGCCGTCGTTGTTGCACGATGTGATCGAAGAAAAAGAGAAAGGCAGTCCGGTGGACTTCATAAAGAGCGCCCCGCCGGTAATTTCGGCGCAGCAATTGGGAATTTACGGCAAGGCGCCCCATCTGAACAGCGCCAAGCTTTTCGCCGAATGGATAATTACACCGGAAGGACAGGCTTCGGTGGCCGCTGTGGGAAGGGAGACTTCAAGAAAGGGTGTTAAGTCCAAGGCTTCGGTGGAATACGCCTGGGGCGACAGAGTCAAACCGATTCCGATCGTGAACAAGTCCTACTCCGAAGATCCCCGAAAATGGCTGAACGCCAATGTCAAACCGGTTTGGGAGAATTGACAGCCTTCCTCCGCAATCTAAAAGACTTTCCCTTCCAAGTTTAGGTTTTGCCGAGGAGTGGTCCCTCGGTTCACCCGAGCACGCTTTGTTAACACGTTATCGGAACGACTCCGCTGCAATTCGGCGTCGAGGAGCGAAATCAAACGGTAACCATTAATTTCGCTTGGCGTCGGGCTGTGATACGCTCTTAAAACGTAGAATAAGAATTCGCGACAGAGGAGAAATGCGCATGGTCAGTGAGAAAGACAAGAAGATTGTTATCGATCGCATTCAGCGCGACGAGCTGGCTGAACTGACGAAAGCGCTGGTCGATATTCCAAGCCCCACCGGCTCCGAGAAAGTCATCGGCGAATTCATCCTGGATTGGTATTCGGGACATGGCATTAAGGCCGTGCGCCAGGAAATCGACTCCAATCGCGTCAATGCCGTCGGAATCGTCAAAGGCCGCGGTGACGGGGTGGCGCTCATGATCAACGGTCATATGGATACGAGTTATACTGGAACCGAAGAGGATAGAATGTTTTGCCGTGAACTCGAACCGGACAGTGAGCTTAAGGGAGCGATCAGGGATGGGAAAGTATTCGGTTTAGGGGCATCCAACATGAAGTCAGGACTCGCCGCTTTCATGGTCGCGGGAAAGGCCATACGCGAAAGCGGCCTTGCCCTTAAGGGAGACCTGATCCTTGCTGCGGTGGCCGGCGAAATCTCCCGGACTCCAGTGGGTCCTTATCAGTCCGGAGCGTACCGTGGCGAAGGAACGGGGACGCATCATCTCTTGTCCCACGGCATTCAATCCGACTGCGCCATCGTGGCCGATCGGTCGGCTCATTCGATAGTTTGGGCACAGACGGGGGTGGCACAGATCAAGGTTACTACTTTCGGCGATCCCCATGCTGCCTGGGGGGTTACTCGAGAAGAAAAGCCGCCAGAGGTTTCCAGCGCGATTTTGAAAATGATGAAAGTCGTGGAAGCCATCGACGCCTGGGCCGCAAAATTCGAACGGGCCCACATCTACGCTTCGGCCCATGGCCCCATCGTCCCTAAGGTCAATATCGGCGCAATTCAGGGAGGCGCTCCATTCCGACCGAATTACTATCCGGGGCTTTGCTCTGTCTATATCGATGTGCGAACTCCACCAGCGTTGCGACCGTTGCAGGTTCAGCGTGAATTGCAATGCGCCCTATCAGAACTCGGCTTTGAATATGAACTTGAAATGTACGCCTCCAAGATGGGGTACGAGGCCCAAGATATCCAGCCTGTGGTACAGGTCCTCGAGGAGAGCTATCAGTCGTTGTTCGGCAAGAAGACCCCTGTTCCCACGGGGCTTCATGCCAGTATCTGGACGGACACCAATATCTATAACGAAATGGGAATACGAGCGTGCAAGTTCGGCCTTGGCGGCGGGCGGTGGAAGTTTCGCTCCGAACAAATCGACGTCGAAGATATCTTTCGCGGCGCCCAGGTTTATGCGCTGGCAGCGTTGGAGATCTGTAACTGGGAAAATTACCGGAGTAAACTTTGACGCGCCAATATTCCGCAGCGGGTCGCAAGCTTCACCGACAGCGGACCGGAAGGAACCCAAAATCATTCGGAGCGGCCGGAGTGCGACTTGCCCCATTTGGCGCGCATGGTTTTCATGGTCTCGCCTTCGCCCACCTGGACGCGAGTCTGGCGGAGTTTTTCCCAGACCTTTTCGTGTTCGCTTTGCGCTGCTAACTCGGCTTCTTGAGCGAGATCTTCCGGCCAGAGTCCCATGAGGTACCCATGCCACGGCTCCTGAGGCTCGAGTTTGGGAAAGCCGAGTTCTTCCCAAATTTCCCGGGCGCGGACCATATATTCTTTTTTAGGCAACGAAAGAGGAGGGAAGTCGGCCTTCCGCGTTGCGTCGATCAAAAGCGATGACTCGCAGTTGTCATATCGGCTCGATGGATGGGTTGCCACCATACCGATGGGGGTCGCGCCAAAAGGCCGATCGCCGACCACTTTGATATCTTTGTGCGGTTGCGAGCGGTGGGTAATCGCCCAAGTCACGGCGATGGGGTCGCGGGGATTGATGTCTTCATCTACCGCGACAATCAGTTTGCCCACGCGATCGCCATAATCAAGAACACCCTGCATGACGTCCCATGGTTCTTGATCGTTGCGCTTCTTCAAACTGACAACGACGTAGGGCCGAAGATTGACCAGCGGTTCCATCAAATAGACCTCGCGCACGGAATCCAACCCGCGCTTGACGAGAAACCGTTTAACCAAGGTGGCCATGCCCATCGCTTTGATTTTGGAGCTTTCACTGGGCGTAACCTGGCTGATAATGGAAACCCAGATGGGATTTTTTCTGTGCGTGACGCAGGTTAATTCGAAAACAGTGCTCAAAGTGCGAGGATCGACATAGCCCATAGACTCGCCGAAGGGGCCTTCCTCTTCCATGTAGTTGGTCGGGATGACTCCTTCTAAGACAATCTCAGCGGTCGCGGGCACTTCGAGATCAATGGTCTGACATTTGACGAGTTTCACTGGTTCGCCCATCAGGCCACCCGCAAGAGCCAACTCGTCCACTTCCGGCGGAACTTTCTGCGTGGCGGCATAGGAAACGGCGGGAACGGTGCCCACGACGACCGCAACCTCCAACGGAATGCCTCTCTTGCGGCACTTCTCCCAGTGTGTCGAAAGGTCCTGCGGTGTGCCGGACATAAGGCCGCTGAGCGCGGGTCCCTTGATCAAACCGCGATAATTGCCGACATTTCTCTTGCCGGTTTCAGGGTCTTTAGTGATCCAGTGGCCAGCGGTTATGTAGGGGCCATTGTCAAAGCCAGGCGTCGAAATGGGTATGGCAAACTCGTTGAGACCCCCTTGGGCGAGCAACTCATTGCCTTTATGGATTTCCTCTTGGCATGGGCCGTCGTTCACAATGATGGGCGCGATAGGGTGATCCATCGCGTAGAGCCAGCAATCGGCCACTTCGTCGGGTTGGCATTTTAGGCCGAGACAATAAATCGCCTCTGAGCCGGCCAATCCGCCGACGAGCACTGAGCAATTATATTTGCGTTTCTTGGTGTCGGTGACGTTGTCGAAGAGAAATCCCCTGCGGGCCTCTTCCGGCAATCCTCTGAATTGCCAGCGAACCAGCGGCTGCAATTCAGTATCTTTGTTGATCACTCTATGGACGCGGTAGAGTTTACCGTGCTCCTCGAGAGCCGCAATAAACTCTCGTAAGTCGTTATAAGGTTTAGCGAATTTCATAGGGTTTTGTGTATGCCGTTTTGCCTTTTTTGGCAAGCGGTGAACCAAAATTAGCTTGCAAAACACCGAGTGATCCCTAAAATTGAAAAGTAAGAAAACATGTGGCTCAAGATCTTCAACACGCGTAGTGGTGAAAAAAAGAACTTCTTTCCGCTAATGGTAGCCGAACCGGGGATAAATGCCTCAGGTGCTACGGTGTACGGCTCGTCCCCCATAGCGCAAGGAGACGAAAAAGAATTTTAATCGAGGACCGTCCCGGAGGAACCGAATGAAGGGTAAAAAGAAAATCTTGGGGTTCGTCAGGATCGCTCCAATAATAGTATTACTTTTGTCCCTGGTGGTCGTGATGAAAATTCGTGCGCAAGAGTCTTCCCCCGGCCATAGTCAGAGTGAGACGGGTGAATTGACGCTCAAAAAAACAGCCCAGTCCCGGGAGTATCAGGGGCGCGATGTGGAAGGCGAGGAGAAGCGGGTCGCGCCTGGCGATACACTTTGGCGTATGCTCGTGAAAGAAAAAGGACTGCCGGAAAAGCGCTTTAGCCAATATTTGGTAATCATCCGCGGACTTAATCCGCAAATTAAGAAAATCGATGTGCTCAGAGTCGGTGACACCGTCTTTGTTCCTCTGCGACCCGATGATTTACTTGGGGCGCTGCCTGTGTCAGCTAAAGCAGAGGTCGAGGGATCGCCCAGAGGGGCGATTAAGGAATACCACGTAAAACAAGGCGAACATCTTTATCAGATTTTAAGGGAGCAGTTGGGTATTTCGAATGATCGTGAGGTCGCATTGTATTACGCGCTAGTAAAAGATTTAAATCCGGAGAGAAAGAACTGGGATGCATTACTGGGAGGTGATGTTATCCGGCTGCCTTTCTCTGGCAAATCCACCGACCTCACGATAGCTCAACCCAAAGGCCCTGCAGTAAGCGAGTTAAAACCCGAGACCCGGCTAATCAAAGAAATTAATCCACTGTCGGGCGGAGGACAAATCAAACAGGATAAATCCCCGATACCAACCGTTTTGAGCCTGGATTATGCAAAGCAATTGCCCGCTAAGGAGAACCTCACGCTACTGGGACAGGTGGTCGAAATTTTGGGGAATGAGATTAGACGGAACGGTCAGGAGACGTTGACTCTTAAGGAAGGAACTGTGCGAGTGGATAGAACATCTTATCCAGTTGTGTACAACCCCAAGCTTAACCAAAGGATCATTCTAGACCCGGATGAGAAGATTCCCGCCTCCCTAAAATCAAAACTCACCGATCCGAGTGTTCACGCGTCGGTTTTCCCGGTCACTGGAACCGCGTCTCTCCAGGAGTCCGTCAGCCAACTACTTTCTCGTCTAGGGTATCAATCTTTGCCCACAGATCGCCCCGTGGTTATCCAAGAGGGCGGAGTTTCTATCGAGGCCAAGGGTAACTGGATGGCGTTGGCCCCCGAAGAGAACCACAAGGCTCAAGAGATTTTTGTGATTGCCCTCACCGATAATCCGCAAGATATTCCTGACTATTTGCGAACGGAGCTGTCGACGAGGGGATTACACTTCAAAGACATTCTGCTGGCGGCTTCCTCCAGCAGCTCCGCTGCCTCCGTTGAGTCGAATGAGTTCACTCCGGGGGTAAAAAACTGGCCGCGGGAAAAGAGAGAATTTGTCGATGCGATGTTGTTGGCCCTGAGCGTGCCCTTCGGTGTTTCGGAAATGATTTCCCTTGAGTTGGGACAAGGGCTTCGAGTCGACGTACGTTGCGACAGAATCTTTGAGAGAAATGGCAAGCGTACAGGATTGTTCTTTCAGCCTCTGGAACCCGAAATAAAGAAGAAACTCCAGGAAAAAGAGAAAATTAAAGTCATCGAGCTGGATCTGCCTGTCTTGGAACACAAGGAAATCATGGCGCGTCTGTTGAGCGAACTGGGAGAGCCGGCGTCCTATCGGGAACATCGGTTTTCCGCGAGCGCGAGCAAGGATAGGCTAAATATTGCAGCGTGGGGTTTCTTGCTGGCCAAACGAGGATTGTTCGTTACGGACCGCGAGATCCCGCAATCACTTCACCGCTTCTTCTTCGAAAAGGGGTTGGAGATAGTTTATTTTTAGGAGCTCGGATTGTAGACTGCTGCAAAGAGCGCCCGTAGCTCAACTGGACAGAGCATCAGACTTCGGATCTGAGGGTTGGGGGTTCAAATCCCTCCGGGCGCGCCATTTTTCAATTACTTAGCGGATGGCGGCTGGGGTCATGTGTCCAAAATGTGTCCAAAAAAGCCTGGCACCGCACTAGAAATATGAAAAACGAATCGGAGGAAATATGGACATTACGTCTATCAGCGCCGCAATCGCCTCCGGGAAGGCTCTCAAAGATATCATTCAAGGTCTGATTGGGCTGAAAGTCGACACCGAAGTCCTATACCGAATCAACGAAGCCCAAACTCAAGTTAGCAATCTGCTCAGTGCACTCCTTGAAACGCAGGGAAATCTCTTCACGCTTCTGAACGAAACCCAGGATCTCCGCCGGCACATTCAGATTCAGGAAGCTTGGGATAAGAGAAAGGCATGTTATCGGCTCACAGAGACAGATGGTGGTGCTGTGGTATACGTGTCTGTAGCTTACGACCATGAGAATGAACCGGAGCACTACGCGTGTCCGAGGTGCATGGAGAAATGCGCAATTCAAATCCTTCAAGTCATGGGAGATAAAAATTCCGGCTTATTTGAGTGCCCCGACTGTAGGAAAACATACGCGATAAGAATGAGAAAGGAAGATCCGCAGTCAGGGCATTTAAAGGATTATGATCCGTTAAGATAAATCCTCGTCCGCTCCCTACCTGACCTAGCCAAAACTCCCCTGGGTCTTGATTCCAAATCAAGATTCAACTCGGCGCCAACTGAAACGCATATGGATCGTCCCACAGCGGCACCACCGTCAACGCGCCGTGGACATCATCGTGGCCAAACAGTAGCCGCCAAGGCCAACAGCGCGCACGTATCGCAAACTATTTGATCGAGAATGTTGCTTGAGACTCTGGCAACCAAGACGCGGACTTTACCGTAATGCTGGCAGGTTGCGACCATGGGGCACCTCTTTAATTTCAGGAGATGCCCTAAAGACTATCTTGTTTGCAGGGATGCTATCAAACGCTACTCATGTTTTTTCCAGCTGCTTGATGCTGCTCACTCAGCCGAAAAGCCTTCAGGTCTGACTCATCGATCACCCAGCCTTTGATCTTGGTCCTGACGATTCGCTCAACCTCGAACATGCCATGCTTGGCTTTGAGTCGCCTCTGGCGAATAGCGGCATGGACACCGGCGCGAGTCATGCCAAGCTCTTTGGCGGCCTCGGCGATGGAATAGCGCTTGTTTGACACCATGGCGTCTTATATACCACAGCTAAACCGGGTTTGCTCCTAAAAGTTAAGGAGGTATGGGTTAAATGAGCTGGTTGACTGAATGGAAAGCTATTTCGGCTCAGATCCAAGGCCTTTTGGAGGCTGGCAGTTTCTATGCTGCGTCTGCCCCCGCCGCCTACGAGCGAAGAGATCAATTTGCTGTGGCAAATCGACAGCTGATCCCTCACATCAAACAAATATGTGCAATCCTTTCAGATTTTAAAGACAACTACAAAGATTCCATTCCTCCAGATGCAGCGAAGTCACTTGCGGACCTGTTGAATAAATACCCGGACTGGCCAGTTGGTGACGATTTCGGATACGTACATATCGGGGTGAGTTTCCTGGTCTCTTTCCGCGCACAGTTTGATTATTACATATCGGATACTAGTGTAGTCGCAAAGCGTTTATCAGAGCGAGCGTTTATTCATTTGCAGAGAAGCATCGTCGTCGACAGCGAATTCCGTCGAAAATGGAATGAAGCATTCGACATAGACGAGCCCGCATGTGAAAAACTTGGGGCCGCTCATCTTTTGCTCCATGGAATATGGGCCTTTAAAATAAACACGGCAGGCGAGCGCACCGACCTCATCTTCAATGAGCGTATCAACGAGTCTTCTTCTATTGAAGGAGCTGCAGAGGCTTTGGTGCTCACGGAGTGGAAGCGCGTTCTTTCTCCAAGTAAAACTGAAGCAATGGCTGCAGACGCCATAAAACAGGCGGCAAGATATACAGTCGGCGCGTTGGGCGGCGTTGTGCTGGCAGGCTACCGATTCATAGTATTAGTTTCTAAAGAGACTTTGACGTTGCCTGAGGATTATTCAGAGAACGGTGTAAAATACCGCCACATAAATATCGTTGTTGATCCAAAATCACCCTCAAAAAGTTAAGCCCGCTTTTTATCAAGGGTTTTGTTTTATATGCATAGACATTCTACCGACACGGCTTGGTTTTTCTCCGTCCTTATTGCTGCACTCATTTTGTCGCTCTGTTTGGCGGGGGTTGCTGCGGCACAGGGCAACACCAGTTTTGGGACAGGAGCGCTTCAGAACAACACCACGGGGAGTTTCAACACCGCCATCGGGCTCGATGCGCTCTTTAGCAACAGCACGGGCAGCCTTAACACCGCCACCGGAGTCAATGCGTTGCTTAACAACACCACGGGCGACTTCAATACCGCCAGTGGAGCCAATGCGCTCTTTAACAACACCACGGGCAGCCAAAACACCGCCGTCGGGGTCCAGGCGCTCCAGAGCAACACCACGGGCTTCAACAACACCGCCAGCGGGGTCCAGGCGCTCTAGCACCCCCGCATGCGCTCCTTAGCAACACCACGGGCAGCAACAACACCGCCGTCGGGTCCACAGCCGATGTGTCTGCTGGGAATCTGACCAACGCTACTGCTATGGCTTTGGAGCCATCGTCGATGCCAACAATAAAATTCGCCTGGGAAACCCTGCGGTCACGGTGATCCAAGGGCAGGTGGATTTTACTTTTAGCTCGGACAAGACCAAGAAGGAAAACTTCCAGCCGGTGGATGGAGAAGAAGTACTGGGAAAGATTCGTGGCGTTGAGCTGTCGAGCTGGAACTTCATTGGCCACGATCCTAAAGAGTTTCGCCACTATGGCCCCATGGCGCAGGACTTCTTTGCGGCCTTCGGCCACGACGAAGTCGGACAGATCGGCACGGAGACGACGATCAACTCAGGCGACCTGGCGGGGATTCTGATGATCGCCGTGCAGGCATTGGAGAAGCGCACGGCGGAGCTAAAACAGAAGGAGGCGCAGATTGCAGCGCTGGCGGCGCGGCTGGAAGCGCTGGAGTTGCGAATCGCTCCCATCCAGATAACAGCCGAGAAAAACTTCGGCGAGAAGATGGTCGACGTTATGCAGTAAACTTAATAGTGCCCGCATCGTAGCGGTAAGGAAGTGAGGGAAGGGAGACGCTGGCATCGATCGGAACAATAGCGTGCCATTTGGCGATTTGATCTCTACCACCATTTCACAGAACGGTTTCCACAGCGCTGAGAATGCTCCAGGACTGCGTTAACGCTTTGCTGTCGCAGTGCCCATTGGTATGGGTTTCTGGTTCGTCTTTGGCAGGGATCTCAGTAAGGCTTAGGGTTTTCGCCACGCGCTTTAAGCCGAGGGTCTTCAAGTTCTCTCGTAGATGCGCTGATAGTTGGGTACGGATTGCAAGCACGGGATGCGGCCGGCCTTTGCGGACAAGTGAGCTCAGGTCCATCAAGTAGTTATCCAGGCTGGCAATATAGAGCATGTTTTTAACTGAATCGCCGATGATCGCTTGCTCCTTCGGTGAGGGATCGCCACCTAATGCCCTGACTAGCCTGAATTTTTCACCGATAGAGAAGAATAAGGCCGCACTTCATGGCATAAAGGTTGTGTCATCAAACAGTTACGCCAAGGGAGAAGAGCGGCCTTATGAGAACAGAGTGTACAACAGAACAAATGGAATTTCAGCAGCTGGGGCGGCGGCGAGTGGTCGGGAGATTTGACGGGGGCAAGATCAGCTCGGACGCAGGAGGTTTGTTACTGCGGGAGGTGGAGAGTCGGTTTCAAATACTGAAGCGGCTAGCGAGAGAGTGTTTTCGAGACTATCGCGACAAGGATCGGATCGAGCACACGGTGGGGTCGCTGATTCGCCAGCGAGTTTACGGGATTGCGCTGGGGTACGAAGATCTCAACGACCATGACCGTTTACGCCACGATGTGGTGATGGGGCTGCTCAGTGAGAAGCGCGATCCGAGTGGAAAGGATCGAGTAAGGGAGCAAGACCAGGGCAAGGCGATAGCGGGCAAGAGCACGCTCAATCGACTGGAGTTAACGCCTGAAGATGCCAACGAGAAGAGTCGCTACAAGAAGATTGTGGCCGACGGCGGGAAAATCGATGAGCTGATGGTGGCGCTGTTTATAGAATCGCATCAGAGTGCGCCGTCGGAGGTGGTGCTCGACGTGGATGCCACCGATGATCCACTGCATGGGAATCAGGAGGGCCGGTATTTCCACGGGTATTATGCAGAATATTGCTATTTGCCGTTGTATATCTTCAGTGGCGAGCACTTGCTGTGTGCGCGATTGCGCCAGGCCAATGAGGATCCGGCCAGTGGAGTGCGCCAAGAGCTGGAACGGATAGTTAAAAAACTTAAGGAGGCGTGGCCTACGGTACGGATCATTTTACGCGGGGACTCAGGGTTTTGTCGGGAAGAGATCATGAGCTATTGCGAAGGGGAAAGCCAGCTCGACTATGTGTTGGGATTGGCCAAGAATAGTCGTCTGATCAAAGCGATCGGCCCTGAGATGGGGCAGGCCCAAGAGGTCTATCAGTCGACGCAAAAGCCGGCTCGGGTGTTTAAGGATTTTCGGTATCGAACCCGCAAGAGCTGGTCCAGGCAACGACGTGTCGTGGGAAAGGCCGAGTACTTGGCCAAAGGAGAAAACCCACGCTTTATTGTCACCTCGATTGCTAGTGAGGAGAAACAAGCACGGGAGTTGTACGAGGACTTCTACTGTGCCCGTGGGGATATGGAGAATCGGATCAAAGAACAGCAACTGGGTTTGTTTGCCGATCGGACCTCCACATCGTGGATGCGTTCCAATCAGCTGAGGCTTTACTTCTCATCGTTCGCTTATATCTTGATGCACACGCTACGTCGGTTGGGGTTAGAAGGGACCGAGTTGGCCAAGGCCCAGTGGTTGTGGATTGGAGAGAACTTCGGATCTGAGGGTTGGGGGTTCAAATCCCTCCGGGCGCGCCAACCGATTCAAGTGTAACTCCGTCACCTCGCCGGCGGGTGTAAACATCTTACGATCTATCATTGACAGCGCTACACCCGAGCGTTAAAACAGGTGTTGTAATAATAGGATAAATGCCTCCTATGGAAATCGCCGAAAGGATATTGCTTATTATCGGCGCTATTCTTTATTTCGTGCCAACCGGTTTGGCGTGGTGGATGCATGTGAAAAGCGCCCGGACTATATTTTACGTCAACCTGGTCTTTGGTTGGACGATTGTCGGTTGGGTCGTCGCAGTAATGTGGGCAATGGCGGAACGGAATGAACTTCCGACAAATTCTATTTGAGTTGCGCCAGGAAAAAACCGGTTACCGGTGTGCAAGTCTACAAGCAGCGCCATCAGCGACTCTCCTAATCGCTCATTTCTGTTTTAGCTGAACCAATGTGAAGTTTCACTTTATCTGGGATAAGAAAAACCTTGGCTGAAGGCGCCGCTCCGACCGATTTCGGTCGTATTTTGCCCGTCCCATGCTCGCGTTTGCAGCACCTGTGGGTGCCGCTAACGAATCGCGCCAGACGAATACTTGTCTGATGCCTCCTAAATTCATTAACAAGCGCCAGGTTGCCCAGCTCTTCGGTGTGTCAAAGAGTACGATCGAGCGTTGGTTGCGGGACGGGAAGCTGCCCAAGCCCACAAGAAGATTCGGCTGGGCGAGATGGCACTATGAGGAACTGGCAGCCTTAGTCAAAAGCAAGACGAAAATCTGACGACTTGGCTCATGATCTGGCGGTCATTTAACGGTTCCGAGCGCACGAGCCGACGATTAGGTTGTGCGTCCCTTGTCCTGTGAGTCAGCCAGTGCATTTTTTTGTTCACCAGCGAAAAGGTTAGAGTCCAACGATGGGTTGTTTACTTTTGCCTGACTTTCTTCGGAAAGCCTACCGTCGACCCATCTTTTAGCTTCTTTCATCATTTGTTTTTCGGCGTTTCTCTTTGTCTTAAAGCCAACAGTGGGCCTCGGTAGCCAAACGTCGCGAAACGTTCGGGGGTCTTCATTAAATTGTATGTGGGTGCCCGCCTTCCACAGAGCGGTCTCTTTATCTTGGTCAGCTTTTACAAAAATTAGATGATTACGATACCGTTCGACCATCTTTTTCCTCGTCTCCGAAAGATGATTTGCGTTTCCCGGCTTTCTCAAATACCGAGACTCTGGGCCTGATTCTTGTTTCCAGACTTTTTTCTTAATGCTATAGAAATTGACTGGAAACAAAGCCAGAGATAGCACAAGACGCTTTCTCTCACAATCGGATTGTTTTACAAATTAACATTGTTTTCCGATCCCAGGGCTAAAGCTCCTTCGCTGTCAGATTCGAACGTCCTTTTGCTCCGAGCGAATCTAGAAATCGAATGACCTCGCCTAAATTGAAGAGCATTGAGGTCGTTGCCGGCCTGATTTTCGACCAAGACCGCTTGCTGGTCTGTCAGAGGAATTCCCGAGGGTTCTTCGCCTTGAAGTGGGAGTTCCCGGGAGGAAAGTTGGAGCGGGGCGAAGAATATGAATGTGCTCTTCGGAGGGAGCTGAAAGAAGAGTTGGGCATCGAAGCGGGCCGTTTACGCGAGATCTTTCGGCATGAACATCTTTACCCCAAAATTGCGAGGGTAAACCTCAGGTTTTTCCGCGTCGAGGATTATTCTGGGGAGGTGAAAAACCTTGTCTTTCAGCAGATAAAATGGGTCCCCGTTAGAGATCTTGTGCAGATGGATTTTCTGGATGGCGATCTCCCTATAGTCCAAAAACTCGTGTCGTCCTACGGAGAGTGACTCTCATTCCCCCGCTAGTCTGTGGATTTTCGCGTGTGGCGAAACAAGTATAGCAAACTGATTCCTCTGTTTGACAGCGGGGGTCGCGGACGATATCCTAAGGAAAATTTTTTCCGTAAGTCGATCCATGAAGCGCCTAAGTCCTCTTTTTCTCTTGCTTTTTTCAGGGTTTTGGCTGGTACCTCCCTGCGCGGCTGACGTGTATGTTTACAAGGACAAACAGGGCGTACTGACGTTCACTAACGTTCCGACGCACCAGGGTTTTCGGCGGGTAATCCGTGAGGGTAACGCAAGGCTCTCGAGTCCAGGGCTAACGGCCAATTCGTATGAGGGTCTTATTCGTTCGGCGTCCAACCGTTATAATGTCGATGCTGACTTAATCCGGGCAGTTATCAAAGTCGAGTCAGATTTTGATTCGAGCGCCCGATCGAATAAAGGAGCGACGGGACTCATGCAACTAATGCCCGAAACCGCTCGCTTGCACAATGTCGCGGACCTGTATGATCCAAGTGCCAATATTGAAGGAGGGGTGCGCCACTTAAAACTGTTATTGGGGAGGTATCAGGGGGATCTTGAGTTGTCGCTTGCTGCATACAACGCAGGTATCAAGGCCGTCGAAAAGCACGGCGGTATTCCGCCATTTGCGGAGACTCGCGATTATGTCCGCCGGGTGCTAAGTTATTATCAAACTTATCGTGGCGACTCCTTGCAAGTGATGCAATAATTTCGGTATTGAGACGGCCGTCCGTTTCGACGTTCCCTCAGAGCTATCCGTGGTTTGGACGCTTCCAAATCTACTCAGTCTTTTTCGCATCGGTATCATCCCAGTCCTTGTCTATCTACTGACATTTACTGATCGATTATCGGCAATTTTGGCTGCCTCGTTATTTCTTATTGCTTCGATAACAGACTATTTCGACGGCTATTTTGCCCGCCGCAACCGAAGCGTTTCTGATCTCGGCAAAATTCTCGATCCGTTGGCCGACAAGCTGATGGTGATAGCGGTTCTCATCATGTTGGCAGCTCTGGATCGGCCAGGAGAACCAAGTGTGCCGGCATGGCTTGTGGTCGTCATCATTACGCGTGAAAGCGCCGTAACCGTTATACGCGGGATCGCCTTATCTGAAGGCATCGTCATGCACTCGGAGATCCTCGGTAAATATAAGTTTATCCTGCAAGCGTTCGCGGTGGTCGGGCTGCTCATCCACTATACGTATTGGGGCGTGGATTTCTTCGTAGCGGGAATCTATTTCCTGGCTTTGTCGGCCGTCATCGCCGTATGGTCGGGAATAAGTTACCACATTCAGTTTTTCCGATTGCGGCAGGCTAGGGTAACGCAGCGTCAGGTCTGAAATTGACAACGCTTGTCGGTTGCTGTAGTTGATATAGGCATGCGGGTGTAGCTCAGTTGGCTAGAGCGTATGCTTGCCAAGCATAAGGTCGGGAGTTCGACCCTCCTCACCCGCTCCATCTTTCTCATCTCTCTCGTCACCAGGGCGCTAACACTCCTCACTAATAGCTCGATCCATCCAGAGGTTACATTTAATGCTGCATCGAACCGTCAATCCTTTTCATTTCATTGATCCGAGTGGCCGCCTCTAGTCAGCGATTCTAAATATTGCACGCTCCGACATCGAGGGCGTTGGCGGTTGTATTCCCATCGGCGTCCCTGTTTCACTTCGCCCGTCGCAAAACGGATGCTTTCCGAGATTCCAAAAAGCCGGCCAAAATTCCTTGACATATGAAATATTAGTATATAGATAATCAATATCGACAATGTGATCCTCGCTGGCCGATGCTAGGTTTGTCCAATTCAAAAATCATTAGCCTGTTTTGTTGTTTGCGCCTTGGGCATTTGCCGGTCCGATAATTCATTTTCGCAAGAAACTTCAAACCACATGACAGTGAAAATATAACTCTAAGCAGAAGCTGTGGCCGTGGGGGACAAGTTAACTCAGGGAGAGAAAATGAATGTAGGAAGCGATAATTATTTTACCGATTTCAGGGCATTTCTAAATGACCTGGAAAGGCGAGGCAAATTGTATCGATGGCGGCAACGCATAAATAAAGATACCGAATTGATGCCGTTGATGCGTTTGCAGTATCGCGGTCTGCCTGATGACAAGCGACAGGTCCTGTTATTCGAAAAGATTTGCGACGGTAACGGAAAAGAATTCGACGTCAAGGTTGCCACCGGAATGTATGGATCGTCCAGGCAGATTCTGGGCCTGGGTATGGGCTGCGAAGATCCTGGTGACATTTATGAAAAGTGGCACCGAGCGCTTGCCAAACCTCTCCCGCCCCGCCTGGTTGATTTTAGTCCATTGCATGAAGAGGTCTACAGTGGCTCCAGGTTAAGGCAATTCGGTCTAACGGATTTGCCGGCGCCAGTGGAAGAGCCAGGGTACAGTTGTGGCATTCGCTTTACGGCCCCGTTTATTACCAAAGATCCCGAAACCGGAATGCGAAATGTCGGGATGTACAGCGGTCATTTCCGAGGTCGGCATAAACTTATTGCCGGCATTGCGCGCACGCATCACGCGATGCTCTATCATCATCCGGCTGCGGTAAAACGCGGCGAGCCGCTCCCGGTGGCCATTGTGTTGGGAGCGTTGCCCGATATCAATTACGTCGCCGCGGCCAATCTACCCTATGGGCTGGATGAATTGGAAGTCGCCGGCGCGATCCGGGGACGGCCCGTAGATCTCGTCCCCTGCAAAACGATTCCTCTAGAAGTTCCGGCAGAAGCGGAAATCGTTATAGAAGGAGAAATTTCTGTTGATGCCATGGAGCGGGGTGAGCCATTCAGCGATTATCCCGGCTATCTCATGGCGGAACGTGGATTGCGGCCCGTGATCGATGTGAAAGCTATCACCCACCGGCGCGACCCGATTTTTACTGCCATCCTTGTCGGGCTTCCGCCGAGTGAGTCCAATGGCATCTCGCGCACCTGCCGGGAGATGATGCTCTATAACTTTCTCAAATACAGCTGCAATTTGCCGGAAGTTCTGGAGGTCTGCTGCCCGGAAATGGGTGGAGGATGGAACTGGTGGGTGATCCGTATGGCGAAAAGTCATCCGAGCAAGCCCAAGCAGGCCCTCCAGGCGTCTTCCGGCATGGACACGACAAACAAAGTCATCATCGTGGTGGACGAAGATATAGATCCCAAGGACCCCGATATGGTGATGTGGGCGATCAGCTTTGCGATGCAACCTCACCGCGACGTGCAGGTGATTACCGGCCGTTCTCCTTTGTTGGACCCTTCCGCCTATGCGCTGATGAACCATCCGGAAGAGCGCTTTTATCCACCCCCCGTGGGATGCGGCGGGTTGTTGATCGACGCCACGCGCAAAGGCAAATACCCACCCGTAGGCTTGCCTAAGAAGAAGTATATGGAGCGGGCTTTGGAAATCTGGCGCGAGGCAAAGATGCCAGACCTTCAGCTCAAAACGCCATGGTATGGGTACTCGCTCGATCTCTGGACAGCTCAAGATGATCTGCTCGCGGAGGCTGTGGCCAACGGCGATTACTTTGCATCGGTAAAAAAATAGGGAGACAAAACGAGTATGGTAAAGCGAGATACCAGTTACGAAGCCTGGCTCCGCGAAGAGGGCATTCCAGTCATTGAGGGATACGGGGTGGAAGACGTTACTGAATTGCCACGAAAGCCATGGGCGCGAACCGGCGGGCAAGGCGCTTATATTCAGCTCAAAGGCATGGAAGGCTTCACGGGTATGTACGTTGGGGAAATCCCCGCCGGCGGGGCCCTGAATATCGAACGGCATCTCTACGAAAAAATCATTTACATTCTTCATGGCTTTGGGGCAACCGAAGTCTGGTCCGGCAACCATGAAAAAAAGAAGGTCCAATTCGAGTGGCAGCAAGGGAGCTTGTTTGCGGTTCCTCTCAACTGTTCGCACCGTTTAATCAATGGCAGCCGCGAGCCGGCTATTTTTTTGGCGGTGACCAGCGCGCCTTTGATGATCGACCTGCTCCATGACATCCCATTTGTGTTTGGCTGCGATTATGCCTTCGGCGAGCGCTTTGACGGGCGGGCTGATTACTTCGTGCCGACATCGAATCGGCAATTCCAAGGGGGTTTTTTTAACTGGGAGTCGAACTTTATCGCCGATGCCCGCGGGGCGCTCGTGGATCCCTCCGAGGCGAAGGGATACGGCGTACGCATAACCTCTTTCGATATGGGCGGCAGTACCTTGGTGGGTCACCTCGCGGAGTGGCCGGTGGGGCGTTATCACAAAGCCCACTTCCATACGGGGGGCGCGATTCTTTTAATACTTCGCTCCGAAGGGTACACCCTCATGTGGCCGCAGGAAGCAGGGATACGTCCATACAAATCGGGCAACGGCGATCAGGTTGTCAAAGTGAATTGGCGCGAAGCCAGCGTTTTCAGTCCACCCACGGGTTGGTTTCATCAACACTTCAACACGGGGAAAGAAAAGGCACGCCAGCTAGCGTTCCGCTACAGCAGCCAGTCCGGTAAGTATCTTTTCGGAGTCTGGAAAGCGATCAACAAAGAAGGCGTGCGCACGAGCATTCGCGAAGGCGGAACTCTCATCGAATATGAGGACGAGGATCCGCAGATTCGGCAAGACTTCGAAGCCGCCATCGACAAAGTTGCCGTTCCAATGGAAATGCCGGTTTTTCAGTACGCCGAGCTGTGAGAAACAGACACTTTTGATGAATAGAATCGGCAAGAGATTGGTTCTCTGGTTGGGTTTCGGCTCCATTGTATGGTCGTTGAGCTCAATGGCCGAGAGTTCACAGCTTTACGGGCAAGGGGAGTGGGACAGGACAATCGATCTCGCGAAGAAGGAAGGCAGGGTCGTGGTTTCCGTTCCGACCAGCGCAGAGTTGCGGAAGGAATTCGAGGCCGGCTTTCAGAAAAAATTTTCCGGTATCGAGCTTGAGTTGAGCGTGGCGCGAGGCGCCAGTAACATCAACAAGATCGCCGAGGAACAGAACGCCGGCGTGCGCAACGTCGATCTCCATATCGGCGGGACGACGTCGATTGTAACCGGGCTCCTCGCGCCGAATTTACTGGCACCGATTCTGCCGTCGATGTTGCTCCCCGAAGTCAGTGATCCAAAGAATTGGTGGGGCGGCCATATCTGGATCGACAACTCAAAGAAATACATCTACAGCTTCACGGCCTACATGACAGAAACCGTTTGGTACAACTCAACGTTGGTCAAGCCTGAAGAGATCGTTTCTTGGGATAGCCTTTTGGATCCGAAGTGGAAAGGGAAGATTGCTATCTTGGATCCCCGCTCTCCCGGCTCGGGCGAATCCACGTGGGCCTTCTTGTTAAAGATCAAAGGAGAACAATTCCTTACCAAGCTCGCGGCTCAGGAGATGATGGTGGGCCGCAATCTTCGTCAATTGGGGGAGGCGGTGGCGCGGGGTAAGTCGGTGATTTCCATCGGGCTCTCCTATTACACGTATGTGCCTTTCATCAAGGCTGGACTGCCAGTCAGGCCGCTATCGGTCATTAGAGAAGGCTATTACGCGGCCAGCGGCAGCGGCAATCTCGCGATCCTCAAGAACGTCCCGCATCCCAACGCTTCGAAGGTGTTCGTCAACTGGTTGCTGTCGAGGGAAGGACAGAGTGCTTTTACGAAAGCGATGGGGCAACCTACACGACGCTTCGACGTGGACACCCACTGGACGAGGGAGTTTGGCCACGTCGCAGCCAAGGAGGCCTTGACTCCTGAAAAATTCGATGAACTGGAGAACGGTTCCGAAGAGGTTGTGAACAAGTTCCGTAGGCCCGCAATGGCGTTGGCGGAAAAGCTTTTCCAATGAATATCGCTAAAGGTGCAAGATGAAAGTTACGAGTTTGTTCTCACTTATGGTGGCCCTCTTACTGCAAGGTGCCATCGCTTCTGGGCAGTCATCCCAATCGCCACGGCCCGCTGACTGGGACAAGATTGTCGAAGCGGGTCGGAAAGAAGGGAAGGTGGTGGCGTCCATTCCTCCAAGCGCCGAATTGCGCAAGCTGATGGAGCTGACTTTCCCCAAACGCTACGGCATCCGGGTGGAGTTCGTGCCGGCCCGCGGTGGTAATATTATCCGTCGAATGGTGGATGAGGCCAAAGCGGGGGTTCAGTATTTCGATATTCACATCGGCGGCACGGAGTCCGCCATCACCGGGCTTTTGCCGGAGAACGTGCTCGAGCCGGTGGAACCTTTCTTTGTTCTTCCGGAAGTCAGAGATCCCAAACAGTGGTGGGGTGGGCATATCTGGGTCGACAACGCCAAGCGATTTATCTATGCGTTCGTTGCTTATCAAACGGTGAGTCTGTGGAGCAATGCCGATGTGTATAAGCCCACGGAGTTCAAATCGTTCGATGATCTTCTGAATCCCAAGCTACTGGGCAAGATCGGCATCAGCGATCCGCGCACGCCGGGCTCCGGTTCTTCCATGTGGTCTTACATGAATTACATCAAAGGCGAAGAATTCCTGAAGCGTTTTGCGGCCCAGGACCTATTCGTTACCCGCGATCTTCGCCTCCTCGCCGAGAGTCTGGCCCGGGGTAAGATCGCGGTCACTTCGGGTATCGGCTATTCCGAGTTCTTGCCTTTTATCAAAGCGAATCTCCCGGTGACACCGCTTCCCGTTCCGAAGGAAGGGCTCTACGTCAGCGGCGGTTATGGCCATCTCATGGTGTTCAAAAATCAGCCCCATCCCAACGCGACCAAGGTTTTCGTGAACTGGTTACTAGGCCGGGACGGGCAGGAGATTTTCTCTCGTGGCATGGGTGTCGGTTCGCGGCGTTTCGATGTCAATACCAAGTGGCTGAAAGAGTTTGGAGTCATCGCGGCGAAGGATGTTCCTTTGACCCTGGAACAGTTTCACAAATTAGAAAACCAATCGGAAGAAAAGATTTATAAGGTCAGAGAGCCGGGAGCCGCGGTGGCACGGAAGCTTTTGGGCGAATAAAATATTTTTTGCGCGACACATGAAATTGCTATTTCTTCTCGTTTTCATCGGGGGATGGATTTTGGAAACCAACGTTGCACGCGGGCAAACGGCGCAGCCTCCGCAGAACGAATGGACCAAAACCCTTGAAGCCGCCAAGAAGGAAGGAAAGGTCGTTGTTTCCGTTCCCGCCAGCGCCGAGCTGAGAAAGGACGTCGAGAGACGTGTCAAACAGCGCTTCGGGATCGAGGCCGAGTTGATCGCCGGCAGAGCCGCCTCCATCGTGGGAAAAATCCAGCAGGAGGTCAAGGCCGGCGTTAATAATTTCGATGTCCACATGGGAGGTAGCGAATCGATGGTCACGGGACTCCTCTTTGAAAGTCTCCTGGAGTCCTTCGAGCCGGCGATGGTCCTGCCCGAGGTCAAAGACCCCAAAAACTGGTGGGGCGGTCACATCTGGGTAGACAACGCAAAGCGCTACATCTATTCATCGCAAGCCTATCAAACCGAGAACGTGTGGTACAACGCAGATCAGGTAAAGCCGGAGGAGATCCGCTCCTTTAATGATCTGCTGAATCCCAAATGGTCCGGCAAGATCGGCTACCTCGATCCGCGTACCGCTGGCTCGGGCACGTCGATCTGGTCTTTTCTTTGGCAACTCAAAGGTGAAGCCTATCTAAAAAAGTTGGCGGAGCAAAAAATGTTCTTGAGCCGCGATCAGCGGGTATTGGCGGAAAGTCTCGCCAAGGGCAAGATCGCGCTCGTAGTTGGCCTTACCTATTATTCATTTGTTCCTTATCTCAAGGCCGGGCTTCCCGTGAAGCCACTTCCCAATCCGCGCGACGAGGTCTATGTCAGCGGCGGCAGCGGCCATTTGACTATTATCAAAGGCGCGCCCCATCCGAATGCGACTAAAGTGTTCATTAACTGGTTCCTCGGCAAAGAAGGACAGGAGATATTCGGGAAGGCCATGGGGCAGGGTACCCGCCGCCTCGATGTCGATACTCAATGGCTGAAAGAGTTCGGCGTCGTCGCGGCCAAAGATAGTCTGACACCGGATCAATATCCGAAGCTTGAGAATCAATCCGAGGAAAAGGTTGTCAAGGTGCGGGAACCGGCGGCAGAGTTCGCGCGCAAGCTGCTCCACTGAAAGGAAAACATCGATGGCCGAAAAGTATTACAACGATCTGCGCGAGTTTATCGAGGTCCTGGATCATCAAGGACTACTCTACCGCTGGCAGCGTTCGGTCAATAAAGACAGCGAGCTGATGCCGCTCATGCGGCTGCAGTATCGTGGTCGTCCGGACGCAGAGCGCCAAGCCTTTCTGTATGAAAACGTCACCGACGGGCGGGGGCGCCGTTACGGAATCAGAGTGTTGACCGGGGTCTATGCCGCGTCACGAAGGATCGTGGGGTTAGGCATGGGCTGTAAAGATCCGGGAGAAATCTACGAGCGCTGGCGCCATGCGGTAGATAAACCCATCGACCCGGTGGTCGTCGAAAACGGTCCCGTGCACGAAGAAGTGCACGCCGGTGCGGAACTTGAAAAGATCGGCTTGTCGATGCTGCCTGCTCCGGTGGAAGAGCCGGGATTCAGTGGTGATACCCGCGTGACCGGTCCCTTCATCACTGAGGACTCCGAGAATGGCGTGCGCAATGTTGGAATGTATAGCGGCCACTTCCGGCCGCCCAATCGTTTGCTTGCCGGCATAGGCCCCTCGCATCACGCCATGCTCTATCACTATCCGGGCGCGAAGCGCCGGCGCGAGACTCTTCCGGTGGCGATTGTTTTGGGAGCGCTTCCCGACATCAACTACGTGGCGGCGGCCAATCTTCCTTATGGGCTGGACGAGCTTTCGGTGGCGGGGGGAATAAGGCAGAGACCGGTGGAGCTGGTTCGTTGCAAAACCGTGCCGCTCGAAGTCCCGGCGGAAGCGGAAATCGTAATTGAAGGAGAAATTTCCACCGAGGAACTGGAGGCAGAACAGCCGTTCAGCGACTTTCCCGGTTACCTGATGGTGGAGCGCCATCGCCGGCCGGTAGTGAAGCTCACGGCGATCACGCACCGGCGCAGTGCGATGTTGACGTCGATCCTGGTCGGTTTGCCGCCCAGCGAATCCAACGGCATCTCACGCAGCTGCCGGGAAATGATTCTCTACAGCTTTCTCAGATACAGCTGCAATTTGCCTGAGGTATTGGAAGTGTGTTGCCCTGAGATGGGCGGGGGCTGGAATTGGTGGGTCATCCGCATGCGTAAAAGCCACCCGAGCAAGCCTTGGCAGGCACTCCAGGCCGCCTCGGGCCGAGATCCGGCCAACAAAGTGATCATCGTCGTCGATGAGGATATCGATCCCAAAGATCCCGACATGGTGATTTGGGCCATGAGCTTCGCCATGCAGCCTCATCGCGACACGCGCGTCATTACCGGGCGAGTGCCACTGCTTGACCCGTCGGCCTATTCTCTGATCAGCAAGCCGGAAGAGCGAAGTTATCCGCCGCCTCACGGCTGCTCCGGTATTCTTATCGATGCGACGCGCAAGGGACCTTACCCACCGGTGGGATTGCCAAAGCAAGAATACATGGAACGGGCGCTAGAGATTTGGAAGCAAGAGGAGCTACCGCCCTTAACGCTCAAAAATCCCTGGTACGGCTACGCATTGGGCTTGTGGAATGCGGAAGACGACGCGATGGCGGAGGCGATTGCCAGAGGGGAGCCGGTCAATGGCGAGCGGCCAACAAAGGGATGAAGCCTCAAGTCAGAAACCCAAGGGAAGCCGGCACGCAACTTTTGGATTAGAAACACGAGCACAAGATGGAGCCCCAGGAGTCTCACAAGATCGCGCTGAAGATCAATGGCGACGTTCACAACGTCGAAATTGATTCGAACTGGACGCTCAACGACGTTCTCAGAAATCGTCTCGATCTTACCGGCACGAAGAGAGCCTGCGATTACGGTGGTTGCGGCTCTTGCACAGTGCTGATGGACGGAGTGGACGTTTACTCCTGCTCCATCTTGGCCGTCGAGGCTCAGGAAAAAGAGATCATGACCATCGAAGGACTAGGAAGCAGCGAGAGCCTTCACCCTTTGCAGAAAACCTTCGCACTCTCCTATGCCGCCCAGTGCGGTTGGTGCACGCCGGGAATGATCCTGTCGGCGAAGGCTCTGCTCGATCGCAATCTCAATCCCACGGAAGCAGAAGTGCGGATGGCTCTATCCGGCGTGTTGTGCCGCTGCACCGGCTATACCTCTATTATCCAGGCGGTGCTCGACGCGGGACGCGTGATGCGAGGAGAACGATGAGCGCGGAATTCTTAACCGTTGGACAATCCGTGCCACCGATTTATGGCGTTGAAAAAGCGACCGGCCAATTGCGCTTTGCCGCCGACATCAACTTGCCGAACATGCTGTGGATGAAGATCCTCCGAAGTCCCCACGCCCACGCAAAAATTGTCGATGTGGACGCGACTGCCGCAGAAAAGATGCCGGGAGTGGCGGCTGTCATTACCCACAAGGACGTTCCCCATGTTCTCTTCGGCCCCTATCAAAATGAAATCTACCCGCTTGATGAAGAGATCCGTTTTGTGGGCGACACTGTGGCGGCTGTGGCGGCGAGAGATTGGAATGTCGCCGAAGAGGCCATCCGGGCGATCCGCGTCACCTACGAGGTCTTGCCTGCAGTCCATGATCCCGAATCCGCGTTGCAGTTGGGAGCGCCTGATGCGGTGCTCCACTATCCCGAAAGCCATGAGCTCAAGCCCGGCGACATCCGGCCCGATCAGCTTGGAACTTTCGGCAACGTCATCGGTCTGAAAGAAGGCGGGCCGACGGTAATAAACGCGCGCGGAGATGTGGAGCAGGGCTTCGCCGAGAGCGATGTTGTGATCGAAAGGTTCTTCCGCCAGTCGGAGGTCAATGCCGTCTCTCATGAGCCGCGTGCTTGCGTTGCGGTCTATGAAAACGGCGCCTGCACGCTCTGGTGTTCGGTGCAGGATCCTTATCGCCTCCAGGACAGTACAGCTCGGGTTCTGGGCTTGCCCATGGAGGCCGTTCGCGTCGTGTCAACGAATCTAGGCGGCGCTTTTGGTGTCAAAGTCACGGGACGGTTTGCTGTACTCTGCGCGCTAATGGCCCGCAAGACCGGGCTGCCGGTAAAGATCTGGTTCACGCGGGAAGAGGAGAGCCTTGACTCGCACAACCGTTCGGCGCTGACCCATTATGTCAAAGCAGGAGCTAAGAAGGATGGCTCGCTGGCGGCAATCAAGGTTCGAACTTTCCTTGACAACGGCTATTGGCCCTACGGCGGTTTGGGGCAAAATATCGCTTTTGCGATTAGCACACGGCCCATCGATCTCTATCACCGCTGTCCCAATGTGAAGTGGGAAGTCTTCGCCGTGCGGACCAACCGTCCCAGCACCGGACCCTACAGGGGTCGGGCCGACGCCGAGAGCCATTTTCCTATCGAGTCGGTGATAGACGAGCTGGCTCATGAGATCCGTTGGGACCCCATCGAATTTCGACTCAAGAACCGGATCCGCGAAGGGGACGATCTATGCTCCGCGCCAAATAAAATCATGTCCACGGTGTGGCTCGAAGAAGCCGCACGCGCCGGAGCCCAGAAGATCGGCTGGAACCGCCGGTCGTCTTTGGTTGCTTTAACTAAAGGCCCCCGCAAAAGGGGAATCGGCATGGCGATGGTGATTCACAGCTGCGGCAGCAATCCCGCCGGGATCTCGGAGGCCGAAGTGACAATCGACGCCGCTGGGCGAATTTCTTTTTTCTCTGGAACCGCGGATCAGGGCTCGGAGCAGCAAACAACTCTCCGCCAGATGGTCGCTGAAGTTCTCGGAGTTTCGCTCGACGACGTGGGTGGCGCCAACGCGGACACCTCAACCTGTCCGTTCGATTCCGGTCCTTTTTCCAGCAGGACCGTTTACGCGACCGGCATTGCTGCCAGTCGAGCGGCGGAAGAGGTGAAGAAAAAGCTGCTAGACCAGGCGGCAGCTTTCTTGGAGGAGACAGCAACTGGCCTCGACATTGGAAAGAAGTTTGTCTGGGTGCGAACGAATGCGTCCACACGAGTCGATTTAAGTCAACTCGCGCGTCTCGCCGGCGGCTCCATCAGCGGCAAGGGAATTCATAACGCCAAGGAAGATCGGCTGTTCGCCTACGGCTTCGCAGCCGCCTTCGCGGAAGTCGAAGTCGATGTCGAAACGGGCGAGGTCAAGATCCTCAGACTGGTGTCATCCCACGACGTGGGTCGCGCTATTAATCCGATGATCGTCGAAGGCCAAATCCTTGGCGGCGCTGCGCAAGGTCTCGGGTATGCTCTAAGCGAAGGGTTCTATTTCGACCAGAGAACCGGCACGGCGCTCAATCAATGGTTTCTCGATTTGCACACGCCGTCGATCCTCGATCTACCCGATATCGAACCGGTGATGGTTGAGTTGGGCGAGCCGACGCACCCGTTCGGAGCCAAAGGATGTTCGGAGATCTCCTACATTGGCGTCGCTCCCGCGATCGCCAACGCGATCTACAACGCCACCGGAGCCCGCGTGACCGAGCTGCCAATGACTCCCGATGTAATTCTTAGGGCGCTACACGGCGCGCAGAGGAACGGGCTTGGTCAACTTTAAACACATCGATGCTTCGTCGACGGAGCATGCCTTGTCGCTCCTGGCGGAATACGGGGAAGGGGCGCGGGTGTTAGCCGGCGGGCAGGATCTCCTGTTTCGCATCAAGAAATATATCGTAAAGCCGGAGTGTGTGGTGAATATAAAGAGCATTCCGGGATTGAGTTACGTCCGCTCCAGGCCGCAGGAGAATCTCAAAATCGGGGCCCTCACAACGCTGTCGCAGATCGCTCATTCATCAGAGTTGCAGCAGCATTACTGTGTCTTGGCTCAGGCGGCGGGTGTAGTCGCTTCACCGCAGATCCGCAATATGGGTACCTTGGCTGGAAACATCTGTCAGGATGTCTGGTGTTGGTATCTGCAGGACGGATTTTCCTGTTGGAAATCAGGTGGCAAGTTTTGTGATCTGGCGGGCGGCGACAGCCGTTATTACGGCAGTGTGATGGGCGGCCACCTTTGCCTCTCCAATCATCCGTCGGATACGGCCGTTGCGTTGGCAGCTCTGGATGCTCGTATCCACATAGCCTCGCCGCGTGGAAAACAGACAAGCGCGATCACTGATTTTCTACCCGGCCACACCTGGGTCGGCGGGCGGCTGCAGTCCCATGTTCTCCGAGCCGATGAGATCGTGACGGCAATCGAAATCCCATTTCGGCCGACGCACAGCGCTTACGTCAAATTCGCCCTGAGAAAGTCCTGGGATTTTGCCATTGCCAGCGCGGCGGTGAGCGCGGTGATTCAGGACGGCGTCTGGAACGACGTGAGAATAGTATTGGGCGGTATTGCGACGTTCCCCTATAGAAGCCGAGAAGCTGAAGATTTGCTGCGGACCAAGTCAATCAGCGAATCCGTGGCGGCCGAATCCGCCGAAGCCGCTCTACAATCAGCGAAGCCGCTCAAAATGAACGGCTATAAGGTCGAGTTGAGCAAAACCCTTGTGCGACGCGCCCTGTTGTCGCTGGCCGGTTAAGAAAAAGATGCAAACTGATCAGATTCCGGCGTTTGGAACGGTTTGAACTTTTTGAACGATTGGAACCAGTAATAGAGGACCTATTGGAGTTGATGAATGCCAGCAAAAGACCTGCGCGAATGGATTGACGACCTAGAGGAAAGAAACGACTTAAAGCGCATCACGGCGGAAGTGCATTGGGACGAAGAGATCGGCGCGATCACGAGAGAGATATCGAGCCAGTTTGGGCCGGCATTGATGTTCGAGAACATCAAAGAGCATCGCCAGACCTTGTGCCGCCGGTTATTCACGAACGGCACAGGGACTAGAGAGCGAGTGTGTCGCCTGGTCGGCGTTTCTGAGAAGACTTCCTATCGCGAGCTGGTGTCCATCTTCAAAGATCGCTTCTCGAAACCGGTTAAGCCCCTCACCGTGGGCAGCGGTCCCGTTAAAGAGAATATCGTCAAAGACGATGCGGTGGATCTATTTCAATTTCCGGTTCCCAAGTGGAATCCCCACGACGGCGGCCGTTTCATCATGACCTCCGCGAGCATCGTTACCAGGGATCCCGACACGGGTATCCTCAACGCTGGGACCTACCGGGGCATGATCGCCAAGAAAAACACCATCGGCGTGTTACTCGCGATGACCCAGGGATGGGGCAAGCACTTCAGTAAGTATAAAAATCGCGGCCAGGAGATGCCGGTGGCCGTCGTCATCGGCTGGGACCAGACGTTGTTCGTGGCGGCTTCCACGCCGGTCAATCATCCCGAATACGAATTGGCCGGCTCTCTCAGAGGCGCGCCGGTGGAGCTGGTCAAGTGTGAAACCAGCGATCTGTTGGTTCCCGCGTCAGCAGAGATCGTTCTTGAAGGATTCGTTTCTCCCGACCCGAAGACCTTCGAGCCGGAAGGCCCATTCAGCGAGTATCCCGGCTACTACGCCGGACGCAAGACGCCGAAGCACGCCATTCGGGTCGAGTGCATTACGCATCGCAATGATCCGATCTTTCATGGCTGTCTCACGGGCTCCAGCCCTGGGAGAACCAATGAAGGTACGACCTGGACGCCGGCTACCTTTTCTGCGATGGCTTGGCAGTACCTGGAAGAAGCGGGGGTGCCGAATATCACCGGTGTTTGGCGCGGCAAATGGCCAGAGCTGCTGCGCATCCAGATTCGTAAAAGCCATCGCGGCCACGCGCAGCAAGTAGCGTCGGCGCTGTGGGGATGCCATCTCGCCAATTACGCGGGCAAGCATCTTATCGTCGTCGACGACGATATTGATATCCACGATTGGGAAGCCATCGAGTGGGCACTCTGCTACCGGGTAAACGCCGGGCTCGGCGATATCACGACGTTCCCGGGAACCTCGGGGTCGATGCTCGACCCCAGCGTGCCGTCAGAGGAGAGGGATTCGGTCAAATACGGCCACGGTAAATGGACCCGGGTGTTGATCGACGCCACGATTAATTGGGAGCTTGAACCGCAGGAGCAATACGGCGGCAACCGTTATCCTCCGTTGGGCACCGCGATTTCGCCGGAGATGACGGAGACCTTGAAGCGCAGGTGGAAAGAATACGGTTTCTGAGGCGAGTGAGGCGAGGAAAAATCATGGCGAAGCCGGCGTTCAAAGCGAAGACACGATCCTACTTTCGCGATCTCAGAGACTTTATTTCTCTTTTGGAGGAGACCGGGAATCTTCACCGTATCTCCGCAAGGATCGAGAAAAAAGGACATGCCTTTGGTCAGGTGGCAATACCAAGGTCTGCCGGATAGCCAGAGAAAAACGTTTCTCTTCGAGAGCGTAACCGATCCCCAAGGAAAGAATTACGAGTGCCGCGTTGCAGTTGGGGTGCTCGGCGCTTCACGCGGGATCTACAAGATGGCCCTTGGCTTGGAAGAAGACAGCGGGCCGGGTGACGTGGCGGAGCGTTGGAATCGAGCCCTGAGCCATCCTATCGCATCCCGCATTGTGAAGACCGGGCCGGTCAAAGAGGTTATGCTCAAAGGGCGAGAATAGGGGCGAGAGACAAAACGGCTGAGATCGATAGAAGGAGATGAAAAATGGATCTTAATGTGAGACGTGTCGGGATCGCGGTTGCCAGGGCTAAGACCTATTACGAACGCTGGATGGAGAAGGAAGGCATTCCGATCGTCGAGGGTTTCGGTGTAACTGACGTGCGACGGATCTCCTTACGGCCTTGGGGCCGGCTTGGCTGTGAAGGGGCTTATATTCAGCTCCGAGGTTTAGAGGGTATCACCGGGGTTTACCTCGGTAGAGTAGCGCCCGGGACGATGACCGAACCCGAGAAGCATCTGTACGAAAAAGTCATTTACATCATTCAAGGTGACGGCGTTGCAGAATTTCAGCAGCGCGGTCGCGTACCGCAGTCGATTAAGTGGAAGACCGGGAGTCTTTTTTCTCCGCCTTTAAACAGTACGCATCGCCTTATCAACTACTCCCAAAGCCCCGCCCTTTTTGTCGCGGTGACGACGGCGCCGATGGTCTTGGACCATTTTCACAACGAACACTTTGTCTTCAATAGCGATTTTGCATTCTCCGATCGCTATGACGGTGAAGGCGATTATTTCAACGTTGGGGATCACCGCTATCTTGCGGCCAATAACCGGCAATGGGTCTGGGAGACCAATTTCATTCCCGACGCTCGCAACGCCGCCATCGACGCGCAGGAACAAAAGGGGGAAGGGGTCAACCTTACGCAATTCGAAATTGCCGATAATACTCTGATCGGCCATCTGGCTGAATGGCCGGTGGGGCGCTATCACAAAGCGCATTACCACGGTGGCGGGGCAGTCCTCGTGATCCTGCGTTCGGAAGGCTACTCGCTCATGTGGCCCAACGAATGGGGAACTCGACCCTACGAAAGCGGCTACGGCGATCGCGTCGTGAAAATCGATTGGGCCGCCGGGAGCGTGTTCAGCCCGCCGACGAATTGGTTTCACCAACATTTCAATACGGGCTCTGAACCGGCGCTGCAGTTGGCGCTTCGCTGCGGTAGTCAGAAATTTCCGTTAGGAATCCGAGTTGCGGCGATTCGAGCGGGCGTATATACCTCAGTCAAACAAGGCGGAACCCTCATCGAGTACGCAGACGAAGACCCGGAAATTCGGCGTGCCTATCAGGCCGAGCTCGCAAACAAAGGCATCGAACCGGATATGAATTATGCGGCGGCAGCGAACGACGACTGAGAGATCGCCTTTGCCGTGTATCGCCCAGGAGTTGAGGTCGAGAAATGAGCGAAAAGTCGCAAATCATGGATCAGACCGTAACCTTTGACAGAAGCGTGCTACCGTCGGTGCGTTATTTCCGGCTGCCGTCGCTGCCGATGAGCCTCCTCCTGCTGGTCGTCGGGTTTCTTGTGCTGACGCCGCTAGTCTTGATGATCCTCAATAGTTTTCAAATCGCCCGCCCCGGACAGCCTATCGTTTGGGGTTTGGAAGGATGGGTCAAAGCCTTCAGCACTCCGGGTATCCTAAAGGCAATAACCAATACCTTTACATTAGCGATTGCAAGACAGGTGATCGCGCTTTTTATCGGCTCCTTCTTCGCCTGGCTCATCGCTCGGACCGACCTGCCGATGAAAGGATTCTTAGAATTTTTCTTTTGGTTATCTTTCTTTCTGCCGGCATTGCCGGAGACCATGGGTTGGATCCTTCTACTCGACCCGAAATATGGGCTGCTCAATCAAGGATTGATTGGGCTTGGGGTGGTGAGTCAACCGTTGTTCAATATCTACTCATTCTGGGGCATTGTCTGGGCGCATCTGGGCGGTACGGTGAGTATCAAAGTCATGTTGCTTGCGCCGGCCTTTCGTAATCTCGACGCGGCGCTGGAGGAATCCTCCCGTATTTCAGGTGCGAGTGGTTGGCATACTTTCTTTCATATCCTTATTCCGGTGATGATGCCGGCGATACTCGTGACTACGATTCTCGGCATCATTCGTGCCCTCGAGTCCTTCGAGATCGAACTTTTGCTTGGCACGCCTATCGGTCTTCAAGTCTATTCTACAAAGATCCATGAACTCGTTACCTGGGAACCGCCGCAATTTGCGCCCGCCATGGCGTTAAGTACGGTTTTCCTCGGGCTTCTACTGGTGATGGTCGCGTTTCAACGCCATTATATTGCCAACCGAATCTACACCACGATCACGGGACGAGGTTTTAGTATCCGGCGCACGCAGTTAGGCCGTTGGCGCTATCCGGCGTTTGCCTTGGTCTTATCGTTTGCGCTGGTGATCACGGTGCTCCCAACCATCCTGCTTGTCACCGGCACGTTCATGAAACTATTTGGCTTCTTCAATATTGCCGAGCCATGGACGCTCGACAATTGGCGGGCGACATTGAACGATCCAGTGTTGTTGCGCTCCCTGTGGAACACGGTGGCCATCGGTCTTGGCTCCGGAGTTATCGGCGTGCTTTTCTTTTCTGCCATTGCGTACGTTATCGTGAAGACTCGCTATCGCGGTCGCTGGCTGCTCGATTTCCTGTCGTGGCTTCCGTGGTCAATCCCCGGAATTCTTCTGGGTATGGCGCTACTGTGGACCTTTTTGCAGACCAAAATTTTTCTTCCGATATACGGCACGATCTATCTATTGATGGTCGCCATGGTGATAAAGAGTATGCCCTTCGGTACCCAGATGATCAAAAGTGTGCTGATGCAACTCGGCAATGATCTTGAGGAAGCGTCGAAGGTCTGCGGTGGAACTTGGGTCGATACCTTCAGGCGGGTCATTTTCCCATTGACCATGCCCGCGCTCATCACCGTCGCTCTGGTCGGCTTTATTTCGGCGGCGAGGGACATCAGTACGGTGGTCCTGCTGGGTTCGGGAAAATCGCGGACGTTGTCTCTGTTGATGTTGGATTTCGCCGCCGGTGCGGAATTCGAAAAAGCCACTGTTGTCGCGGTTATGGTAGTGGGATTGGTCGTTATCGCAGCACTCGTCGCTCGCGCGCTCGGCGGACAAGTGGGCGTGAGAGAGTGAGAGATTAAGAAGGAAGGCGTCGCGTTTCGCATGAAACCTAGCGTACGGACCACCGAAAGCGCCAAGGAAGGATGACCGCATGCTTGAGAGAGACGAGTATGGCTATGTGCTAAAGATAGTTTCTAATTTTCCGTACCACCCATGGTGGCGCTTGACGTCGCAATTGGTGGAAGGATTTCGCGACAAGAAGAAGACCGGTCTGGTCTCTTCCGTGGGAGTCTACTCGCCGAAATTTGGCCTCGGCTCATTTGAGAATCCCAAAATGATCGGCAGAGGAGAAGTGGACGCCGGGATCATCAACCCTCCGGTAACAGCGAAAATGGCGATGGAGGGAAGGGGGCCCTATAAAGAGCGAGTCGGCGAGCTCAGGGCTATCGCCCGTTTTCCCGAGCCCGATTATATCTTCTGGCTCGTTGCGGAAGACCTCGGCGTCGACTCTTTCGAAGATCTTGCGAAGCGAAAGCCGCCATTAACCCTGGTCTCCGGCAGGATCGGTCCCACCGGCCCCGATACGCTCACCTGGACGGTGGAGCAAGTAATGAAACAGTACGGTTTCAGTTACCAGGACATAGAATCATGGGGAGGAAAAGTCTTGTTTCCCGGTCCCGCCGTTGTGGGAGTTCCGCTGGTGCGCAATGGTCAAGCGAACGCCATTTTTCAGGAGGGCCAGCATCATCCCATGTGGGAGCAGTTGGCTGAGGTGCGGCCACTGCGCTGTCTGCCCGTGAGCCGAAGAGTGGTCGATTATATGAAAGAAACCTACGGCTTCAGCGAGGCGGTCATCGCCAAGGGCCGGCTAAAGGGAGTTGACGAGGATCTTCTCACCCTTGACTATGGAGGGTGGCTGCTCACTTGCCGTGAAGATCTTCCTGAAGATGTTGCGTATCTGTTGGCGAGGGTGTGCGCTGATCAGAGAGATGCTGTCGCCGCGCCGTATAAGGATCAGCCCAAGCATCTGCAGAGTTTCGAGATACCGATCACGACAGAGCACCTGTGCACCCAATGTGTGATTCCGTTGCATAAAGGCGCTGAAAAATATTATCGAGAGATCGGTTCTCTGTAAATTGTCGATACGAAAGATAATTTCATGACCGTCAAGAGATACAACTCGGGGATCCAGCGCGCCAAGGGCTTGTTGGAATTGGCCTCTGCTTTATACGACAGCTCACTCTCGTCGGAATCGTGGAAAGCTGCGGAGGGTGTTCTCCAAACCGATTCGGGCCTGGGTAACGCGCTCAGACTCTCGCTGACCGCCAAGTCAAACGACAAAAACGGACTTTCCCTCTCTTTCACTACCGGCAGCTTTCGCGAGATCAAAGCGGTGGCCGAAGGCAAAATTTCTCTCGCTTGGGTCAATCCTTCGGTGCTGTTAACGATGGCGTACCGCGGTAAAGGTCCGTTTCGCAAACGGCTTCCCTTGCGAACGCTCGCGGTATTTCCCTCTTACGATGTGATGGGCTTTGCCATCCATGAATCCACTCGGATCAGTTCCTTTTTGCAGATCAAAAAAGAGCGCTTTCCGCTCAAGCTTTCGACCCGGCTGGTGACCCCAAGCGCCCTTAGGGAAAACTCCACGATGTTTACCGTGGCGGCTGTGATGAAGGCCGCCGGGTTTACGTTTGCAGATCTTCGCAAGTGGGGAGGAAAAATTCATTTAGCATCCAGGCCCAGTGATCCAGCGCGGCGGGAAAGCATCGAGAATGGCACGGTCAATGCGATCTTTGATGAGGGGATCAAGAGCTGGTCCCGGACTGCGCTGGAAAATGGGTTTCGTTTCCTGCCGATTGAGGGAGCGATGCTTAACAGATTGGTTGCGATGGGCTATCGCCCAGCAGACATGTCCAAGTCCCGGTTCCCCGGGATGGTGAAAGATATCACGACCCTCGACTTCAGCGGCTGGCCCATGATCGTGCGCAGAGACATGCCGGATGATTCGGCTTATGCGATTTGCGAAGCGATCGAAAAGCGCAAAGAGGTGATCCCCACCGATAACTACAAGCCGCTTGAAGTGGCGGAGCTGTGCGCCAATGACGAAGAAGCGCCTTACGATGTACCCCTCCATCCGGGCGCCGCGCGGTTTTACCGCGAGAGAGGCTACCTCAAATAGAAAACTGCCGATCGCGATTTGCGGGTTAGAAAGCTGAAATTAGAAGATGCGTCTACGGCGCTCCGTAAAACCTTACTGCATTGTCATAGAGGATTTTCCCTTTTTGCGCGTCAGAGAGTTCGGCTCGCTCTAGAAGTTCACTGGCCGCATCATCTCGACCTTCGCCGTGCGGGAAGTCGGAGGAAAAGAGAATATGCTCTTCGCCGACCAATTCCATTTCTTGCGGCAGCCATGGATCGTGGGCTTCAGGGGCGACAAAAAATCTGCCAGAGCTCAAATATTCCTCGATGGCTTTGGCAGGTAAACGCCCCATTGCGCGTACTGTCGGATCCTGGTGGTAACTGGGCAGATAGTGCCCCAGCCGTCCGACCACGTAGAAAAGCCATTCTGCGCCAAATTCGAGGAAGGCAACTTTCAAATCAGTATAGCGGTCGAGCATCCCCTGGGCGACGACAGCTACGAAGCCAAGCTGAGCGGGAATGCCCATGGCAATCACATGGGCTTCGAGCCGCGTTTCCACCAGCTGATCAAAGGGCGGATAGCTTCTTCCCATATGGACGCAAAGCGGCAGGCGGGTGCGCGTGAACTCGTCCCAGATGGGCGCGAAGCTTTTGTGAGACAGAAGACGTTCACCCGCCGTTCCGAAGACGACAGCAGCCGTGGCGCCTAATTCCTGCATTTCTCGGATGGCATCGATCCCTTCCCGGGGATCGCGGAGCGGCAGCAACCCCGCCCATTTCAAGCGCCTCGGACTGGCTTTGCACTGCCGGCCAACGTAACGGTTGTAAGCACGGAACATGGCAGCTTCGAAAAACGGATCAGATCCCATGCAGGCGTACAAGCTCGATGGGAAAAGCATTTGAATGTCGATTCCGGTGCCGTCGAGGTCACGGAGCCGCGCCGCTGGGTCGGAGAGATCAGCCGAGCCGAGACTCTCCTTGGGAGCGCCAAAGTCCGCCATTACGGATGATGGCGTGTTGGCTCCTTGAGCGCCCGGGCCGTAGGGGTGGGGCTCCATGCGCCCTTCGATGAGCCATCCGGTTCCGCGAATGCCCGCCCCGGCAGTATCTGCGATGCGAAGAGGCCGTGGCCGCCTAGCGTTGACTTCTTCCGGCAGATCGGCCCACATTTTCGGGCTCATCATCACATGGGCATCCGCGTCGTAGATTTTGTAGCTGTGTATCATCTGGTTACTTCTTATGCGGAGTGCGAAGAAAACTTTACGCCAACTCTTTTTTCCACTTCTCTTCGACTTTTTTCTTTAGCTCTGCGCTCAGCGCATTCACAGGCGGGAAGCGGTCTCGCCACGCGTAAGGTCGGCAGGCGTTCAGGATCGCGCGGCTATTGATGAAGTTTCCAGCGTCCCGCTGGTCCGGGTGCATGGCGGGATCCAGAGGCGTACTCCAACAGCCGTCGATAATGCTGATAGCGGTTTTGGGATCACATCTCGTGGAAACCGCCCAGATGACTTCTTTCATGTCCGAGGGATCGATATCATCATCGACCACGATGACGAACCGGCCATGGTAGTTTCCTGCGCGGGAGCCGAGGGCAGCGATTCCTGCCTGCTGCGCGTGGCCATGGTAGCGTTGTTTCACTGATACGATGATAAACGGCGCGCCACCGGCGGCGGCCGATCCGCCCACGTAGCACCAGACGCCCTTGATGTCGGGAACATCGGCCTTCTCTAAGTAGTTCCAGATCGCGGCGGCTCCGATAGGTACGCCAAACGTGATGAACGGCGGCTTCAAGGGCGGTGCGCCGGCGAGGATCGGATCATTTCGATAATAAAGTTTTTTGACACGAATCACCGGCTCCTTGGCTGCGCCGTGCGCGTAGTAGCCGGGCCATTCGCCGAAAGGACCTTCCGTCTGAACTTGCTCGGTGGGCGGAGGAACTTCGCCTTCAATGGCGATTTCGGCTGTGGCAGGGATGGGAAGCCCGGTGACGTCACCGCGAATGATGTCGACCGGCGCCCCGCGCAGGCCACCGCAGTAATCGAATTCGGACATGCCATAGGGAATCGATTGGCCCGCTACTAAAAAGAGGAGAGGATCTTGTCCGAAGGTAACCACCACCGGGCAACTCTTGCCCTTCTCCCAGTATTTTTCCCGCATGATGCGCGCGTGATGGCCCGGCGAGACATACAGGCCGAGTGTATTTCGATTATGAATCTGCACGCGATAGATACCGATATTGACCCAACCGCCTTCTTCCGGCTCGCCCGTGATGACGCAGTCGGCGGTGCCGATGTAACGGCCGCCGTCCAGCTCATGCCAATGCGGCGTCGGAAAAATCGTCATGTCGATATCGGCACCGCTCTTTACGTTCTCTAGGACCGGCCCGTTGGAAACTACCCTCGGCGGAATCGGTTTTACGCCTTTCAGAAGTTCTCTCCATCTCGCCACGAGAGTAATGGGGCTCGCATCGGCCGGCATGCCGACCGTCAAGCCTGAGCGCACCGGGTTACTGATGAGATTGGAGGCAACACGGAAGTTGGGCGGGTAGCCGGGAACCTGGTCGAAGAGCACCAAAGGGGAGGGCTCTTTGAAGGCGAACATTTCCGTGAGGGCGCCGATTTCAAGATTCCAGTGAGCGCCATGAATTTCTTTCACCTGTCCCTGCTCTCGCGCAGCGGCGATAAAATCACGTAGGTCGTTAAAAGGCATAATCGCGCTCTTGAGTATTTCTAGTCACTGGTCGACCGTTGGCGAGGTCGTGTGACTGGGTGATCGTCAATTTTGGATCACCACGAAGCACACGAAGAGCACGAAGGAAGAAACCGTTTTTATCAGATTCAATTCCAGTCTTCGTGTCCTTCGCGATCTTCGTGGTGAGCTTCCTCTTCTTTCAAAAATGTCCAAGTTCTCTTGAATGTCTATAGATCCCATCGTGGAACATCGCCACGAAATCAGCGTTCGTGAGGCAGCAATACTCTGGACTCCAGCCGGGACGGAACCAGGTGAGACCGTCCTGCAAAAGCGCCTCGAAAACCCTTCGAGCGACCTCCCCGTGCGCCATCAATCCGTCCTCGTGTTCATGAAGATCGGCCTCTTCGTGGACTTGAAAATAGTGGAGATCCGGTTCCTTGACATGGTATTTTTCAAGTAACGCTTGACGCCAGCGCTTCGCCCAATGGCCAAACATTTCTTCGTTCAATGATCGCGCCCACCACTCGATCATGCTGCCTTCGTACACCAAGCCGCGGCCGAATTCAGTAAGCGCCCGGCACTCAGGGAGCACTTCGCAGTTCACCATCTCGTCGAGTGTGACACCGAAAGCTTCGCCCTGTTTGATCAACACCTGGATGTGGCCAGGAATACTGGGGTTCACCAGTTCATCGCTGATTTTGCCAACGTAGGGCACCAGCAGTTCACGGTGGCGCGCAAAGAAACCTTGATGCCGCTGATAGATAATCAAGTGAAAATTATTGATCTCCACCGGATAGCTGTACCAGTGTTTCCAGAATAGCCGGATGGTTGCCATCGGCAGCTTGCCCGCTTCGAGATCGCGCATGAAGGCGCCGCCGAAAACTCTTTTCGTTCCAGCGCGCGTACATGCGGTGCTTGATCTCGTCGGTGAAGGCTTTCGCCTCGCCCGGACGAAAACTTCTTGCCGATTTCAACACTAGGGGTTGATGGGTAGCTGTCATTTATTTTTCCGTCGCGCGGCAGAGCCTCAACTAAAATCGAAGGAAACATTTCACCACGAAGGTCGCGAAGAACACGAAGTAAGAAAATTGAAATGTAATAATTTCCGAATCCTTCGTGTCCTTCGTGCGCTTCGTGGTGAGAAAGTCTTTCGTCGAATATGCGTCCCTGCAGGGAACAACCAGGTCAGAGGGCGGCGCCGGTTTTCGCTATCCCTTCTTTCAACTCCGCCCGGTCTTTCTCAGTGAACGGCGCGCACTCCCAGCGTGGGAAGCGTTCGACGGGTAAGCCGCGCATGCGCATGAGTTCGCAGAATACCCCCCGTCCATGAGTGCGCAAAAAACGACCGACGACCTGCATCAGTCTGGTTAACAGATCATGCTCCTTTTGTGCTGCTTGAAGATTGCCCGCTTTCAAGGCTTCGTACATTTTTACGCAAGTCTCCGGAAATGGAGTTGACGGCGGGTGAATGGCGCCGCGAACACCGACTGAATAACCGGTATAAAGCGAGAAGATACCGCCGGGAAAAACTCCAACGGATTTGGGCAACTGATACACGTAGCCCAGGAGCTTATCATAAGCGATGAACGACACCTTGATGCCTGCTAAAGGGTTGGGAGCGATGGCTTCAATGATCTTGTTTGCCTTGGGCGGCGTGATTTCTACGTGAGTGGTTTCCGTATTATCGTAAATAAAAAGAGGCACGCCGGGAACGGCTTTGGCGATGGCCTTGTAATGGGCGTAGACCTCATAGTCATCGTGGGGATAATAATAGGGCGGGACGACGCCGATGGCATCAATCCCAAGTCCGGCGGCATGCTTGGCAAGATCGATGGATGAGTAAGTATTGGCCGTGCCGATGTGCATGACCACGGGGACTCGGCCTCGGACGCGGTTGACAATCTGCTCGGCAACCTTTTTCCGCTCGTCAATTTCCATCACCATGCCTTGACCATGAGTGCCCAAAGGAAAAAATCCATGGACTCCGGCCGCCAGGTAGAAGTCGATGATCGCATCCGTTCCTGCAGGATCGATGGCGCCGTCATTCTTGAAAGCCACTGGCATCGGCATCAAGATTCCTTCAAGTTTCCTGTCGCTTGGCATAAGATCTCCTTTCCTAAATCAATCGAATTGCCCGTATCCATATCGCAACCTAAGAGATAATTCCACCCTAAGGCTAGACCAGTAGTCCTTTTCATGCCAAGGTGAACAATAGATCAATTGGCGAAGGTGTTCAGGAGGAGCAATGGCAGAGAACGAAAAGAATCCAGTAGTAACCTTGTCCACGAATATGGGCGACATTCGCATTGAGCTCAATGCCGATAAAGCGCCTATCACGACAAGAAATTTTCTAGAATATGTAAACGACGCCTATTACGACGGTCTCATTTTTCATCGGGTAATCCCTGGTTTCATGATTCAGGGCGGTGGCTTCGATTCCGGGATGAGTCAGAAGAAAACCAAATCGCCGATTAAAAACGAAGCCGCCAATGGTCTGAAAAACATCATCGGCAGTATCGCAATGGCGCGGACCAACGTGGTTGATAGTGCCACGGCGCAGTTTTTTATCAATGTTAAGGACAACGATTTCTTGAATCACAAGAATACCTCGCCGGATGGCTATGGCTATGCGGTCTTTGGCCAGGTCATTGAAGGCATGGATGTGGTGCAGTCGATCGAGAAGGTGAAAACCGGCAACCGCGGCATGCACCAAGACGTGCCGGCAGAGGCCGTGGTGATCAATTCTGTCAAAGTCGAATCCTAACAGACCGTTATGCGGGCCATCTGGCTGACGCGGTTCTGTTCTCTGGGGAGCGAGTTACAAACCTTTCACTGAAACCTGGAACCAAGCACCTATGACGTCCAGATGCCCTTGGGGTCATATTTCCTGACAGCCGCGAGTTCGTCGTTGGTTGGAGGCGGCGTCTCGCATACGTCCGGGGAAACTTTCAAGGGCCAACCTGTTTCGTTTTTGATTTCTTCTACGGAAGCTCCCGGATGGTTCGAGATCAATACCATTTCATGGGTTACGGGATCGAATGAAAAAATTCCCATGCTTGTGATTACCCGGCTTGGGCCGCCACCGGACAGGCCCCGTTGTTCACGCCAATCAGCTCCGTCGCCATAGCCCGGCGACGTGACGTAATAAACCCTGGGCTGAAAGCGCCGCTTCTCATGGTTCATGATGATAATACAGCGCTTGGCCATCGTCGCGATGTCCGCGGCGCCGCCGCTTCCAGGCAGCCGAATCCGTTTGCCGTTCTCTTCGACCCAGTGGGTATTCAAATTGCCGAAGCGATCGACCTCAGCGCCTCCGATGAAGCCGAGATCGACCCGATTGCTTTGCAGAAGATACATGACGTCGTTCAAGCTGCCGCAACAGAGAGCGCGAGCGACGTTCGGCGGATCGCTCATGGTGAAGATCGATTCCAGCGCCGGCCAATCACGAATGACGCCGTTCTCGAAAATACCCAAGAGCATTGGGAGCATGAAGCTCCTTAGCCACCGCGAAGCCTAACAACGGCAAACGCATACCGACGAAATACTTTCTCGCCGTCACGAATCTCACGCGCCGCGGCCGCGACCATTAGTTCCCTTCGGGTATAGGTCATCGTTCAAAGTTCAAGGTTTAATGTTCAACGTTCGGAGTCCTGGGAATCCTTGAACCTGGAACCTTGAACGTTGAACTGAAGGTTAGGCCTTATTGAACGCGTCGATTCCGGCTTGCCCGATCTGCCGGTCCACCGCTGACGGGGCCCCACTGACGCCAACTGCGCCAATACATTGACCTTCCAGCGTGATCGGAAGACCACCCTCGATGCTGATGAACCAACCCGGGCCCACACCGAGTGTTTGGGCGAGCACTTGATGATCGGGGATCTCCGCGCCTTCGCGGTTGGTTTTGCCGGTGGCGGCAGTGGTGAGCGCCGCTCCGCGAGCCTTGGCGAGTGCCAGGTGGGTGTTGTGCGTACGACCGTTGGTCATCCGTTTGAAGGCAAACAGATGCCCGCCTGCATCGACAACGGCTATGCTCACGATCTGTTTAAGCTCCTTGGCTTTTTCGATCGCCGCGTTGACGATGATGTCCGAGCCCTCTTGTGTTAACTTGAAAGACGCCACGGCCTTCATAAGATTCCTCCTTATCAGTTTGATTCACGTTGGTGCTTAGAGAAAAGGTCCTTCACCGCGTTCAGAATGACGGTAATTCTGCTATGTCATGCTGAGTGAAGCGAAGCATCTAATTTCGTCTCACAGAAACTCGTGATTCTCAAGTGAGCCGCTAGTAGTTGAAACTCACGGCCGGTGCGAACAAATTTCCAGTCGGCTTCAGTTGCTTCACTCGTTCTTTGCCCAGGAGATCGAGAAACTCGCGATGATCCTTTAGCCCCAATACCCATGTTTGCAACCACTGCTCAAAGCCTTCGCGGGATCGCGCCGCCTTGTGGTACTCGAAATAAAAATTGTCATCCCGCCGAGCGTACCCTTGAGTCGGCGAAGGGTGAGAGCCGAAAGGTTGATGCACAACACTGGAAATCACGAAACCGGGTATGACATTTCGGTTCGGGTCACTCAAAATCACCTCGTGGTCCACGATCTCTTCGCAGCTAAGAATCACTTTCTTGGCAGCGAAAGCGGCCTCGCGCATCACTCCGAAGTTACCCCAGGCGTGGGCGTTGCCCTCCTTGTCCGCCCGTTGCACGTGAAGAATGGTCACGTCCGGCCGGATCGCTCGCACGGCTAAGAGTTCTTCGTCGGTAAACGGACAGTGAATAGAAGCAAACTGACTACTGTGACGAAAATCACTCCCTTTAACCGTCCTGGTCGGAAGAAAGGGCAGACCCGCGGCTCCGGCCTGCAATCCGAGGCCGATGGTAAAATTGGAGTGTTCCTCGATCTCGATGGGTTGGGGAATTCCCGCTTCCGCGGCGCGGCGATAGTTGTGCCCCAACCCCGCGGCCACGTTACCAACCCAAGAGGCGACGATTCTCCTCACACAGCCTGCGCCGATGAGCTGATCAAACTGCATATCGGAGATCGGCCCAATGAGAGTCAGATTTCTTTTCCTCTGGCGGATGATTTCATAGCTCGCGGCAAATGGAATCAACGATTCGAGGGCGCAGCCCATGGCCACGGACATGTCGTCCTGAACGTCCGCAGCGATAGCATCATGAAGCGAACGCATTTTGTCCATAACGGCCATCTGTATCTGGTAAAAAAATAGAGTTCAATCGAAATTGGGCTAGTAAAATTCATCCACGTGGCAGATAAAATCTCCGGCTTGCCGTTAAAAGTCGCGCATGAGTCTCTGCGGCCGCCACTGGTTCGCTCGGCGCGCCTCTATGTAATCCGGGCGGGCGAATAGCTTCACAAGCACGACCCCTGCAACAAATCCGCCGGTATGGGCCCAGAAGGCCACGCCGCCGACATCGCCGCCGAAGGCCGCCAGTCCGCTTACAAACTGAATGAGTAACCAATAACCGAGCATTATCCAGGCAGGCAGGGCTACGGAGGTAACGAAGAATCCAAGGAATATCAACGCGAAGACGCGTACCTTCGGATAAAGTACCAGGTAGGCGCCCATCACCCCGCTGATAGCTCCTGACGCGCCGACCATCGGAATCGCCGAGTTGGGATTCGTGAGGACCTGTCCCATGGCAGCCGCCAAACCACAGAGCAGATAGAAGATCAAAAAGCGCAGCCGTCCCATAGAATCCTCGACATTGTTACCAAAGAGCCACAGGAACCACATATTCCCTAACAGATGCATCCAGGAGCCATGCAGGAACATCGAGGTTACTAGGTGCGAGATCTGCGGGCCCGGGTCCGTAGCGCAGACTAACCCATCGCCAATCGGGAAGCTCGTCCCGACAGGAAGTGAACCCGTTAGCTCTCCGGGAATGAGCCCAAGATTGCAGACGGATCGGGCCAGCGCCATCGTGCTGCCGGCTCCTTGTACCATGATCCAAACTAAGACGTTCAGCGCGATAATCACCCCCGTGACTATGGCCGCGCGCAGCGTCTCATTTTCATCACGATAGGGAAACATATTGGCTTATCCTCCTACGTCGTCGCTTCGATCAGGACGTCTGCCAGTGGAAAATCGACAAAATCAGGCAACGTGAGCCGCCTGTTCCGCAATACTTTACATATCAGATGTCACTTGCCAAGATATAGCGCGGCAGGAGTCCCTCCGGGAGTTTCAAGCGAAACACATGGCTACGAGCAACGACTATCAAAACCAAACGCATCGCGGCGGAAATAGAAGCTTGACAAGTTTTTCGCAAATGAAGGATATTTGTATTACTGGGTCTCAAGTTCTGAGATCCGCTCGGCATACACTATCGGAAGGCTCACCATGAAGATTACACGCATTAGATCACAGATTATGAAACTGCCCGCCGAGGAGCCGCTTGCCGGTGGGCCCGGTTTTTACCGTCCGTTTTTCGAGTTCGTGACCTTGCGAATGGAAACGGACACCGGGATCGAAGGGATCGGCGTCACTTTCTTTGGCGGGACTCTCACGACAACGCTGAAGCACGCCGTAGACCAACTCAGCGAACTGGTGATAGGCGAAGATCCAATGCGCATCGAGGCCATTGGCCGCAAGGTTCGCGCTGCGGCGGGTCGGAGCCGGCCCTGGCGGGATAGCCACTTTGGCTTTCTCTGCCATCGACATGGCGCTCTGGGATATCAAGGGCAAGGCCCTCGGCCAATCACTTGCCATGATGCTCGGCGGGCTGCGCGACCGCGTTGCCACCTATGCCAGCGGCGCATTGTCGCGGACCTCGCCACTGGAGCACGTCGTCAAGGCGGGGCCGGTGCTCGTGGAGAAGGGTTTCAAGCAGATGAAGATGCAGCTCGCGCTCCCGGGTGATACGACGCCCGCGCGCGAAGTGGAGCGCGCCAGGCTCATTCGTGAAGCCGTCGGGCCGGATATCGATCTGATGTGCGATATCAATCAGCGCTGGAGCGTCAATCAGGCGATCGACATCGGGCGGCGGGTAGAGGAATTTCACCTGTTTTGGCTCGAAGACGTGAGCGTGCATGACGACTATGCCGGGCTCGCCCGTGTCGCTGATGCGCTGGCTACGCCGCTGGCTGGCGGCGAGTGTGTTTACGGCATCACGCCTTTCCGGCACATGATCGAGGCGCGCTCGGTGGACATCGTCATGATCGATCTCTTGCGCGTGGGCGGCATCGCCAACTGGATGAAGGTTGCCGGAATGGCGGAGGCCTTCAACCTGCCGGTGGTCAGCCATCTCTTGCCCGAGATTCACGTGCATCTCGTATCGTCTGTTCCCAACGGTCTCACTGTCGAGTATATGCCGTGGTCGTTCAGGCTGTTCGACGAAGTGCCCGTACCAGAGAAGGGTGAACTCATAGTGCCGTCGAAACCCGGCCTGGGGCTCGAGTTTAGCCGGGACATCGACCGGTACGTCGTCGGTTAGGAAAATCGGCTGCGCAGGATCGTCGGGTTACAGAAGAGAAGGAGAATGAAATGAACGCTACATCCCAGGACAATTGGCGCGATAATGGAGTCAAGATCATTCCGAGCACGCAACTCGATCTCAACACGCCCCAAACTCCTGGTATGACGCGCGCGGCAGCGATCAACCGCGCTCGAGCCGGAGCCAATAAGCTCTGGGCCGGGACTGCCAATATTCACCCTAATGCCAAGACGGCGCCTCATCATCATGGCGAACTGGAAAGTATCATCTATGTGATCAGTGGTAGAGCGAGGATGCGTTGGGGTGAACAGTTGGAGTTCTTTGCGGACGCTGGCCCTGGCGATTTTATCTACGTGCCTCCGTTTGTGCCCCATCAAGAGATTAACGCCGATCCAAATGAACCTCTAATGTGCGTCGTCGTACGAAGCGATCAAGAACCCGTCGTGGTGAATCTCGATTTACCCACGGTAGAGCAGCCGGAAGAAGTTTATTGGGTCGATCCGGTCCATCCAAGGTCTTAAACAATTACTGGAAACCTCATGTCTTTGCCGCAAAGCTTCAAAGCAATGGTTGTGAGCGAAATCGCTGGGACGCAGTTCATCAGGGAGGTGAAACAAAAGAGTTTGAGCCAGTTGCCCGCCAATGAAGTCCTCATAGAGGTCAAGTATTCGTCGTTGAACTATAAGGACGCGCTATCAGCGACGGGGAACAAAGGTGTCACGCGAAACTATCCTCACACGCCGGGAATTGATGCTGCGGGGACCGTCGTGGAAAGCTCTCATGCGGCTTTTGAAGAGAAAGATGAAGTCCTTGTAACCGGGTTCGATCTAGGGATGAATACTTCCGGCGGCTTCGGCCGCTACATCCGGGTGCCGGCAGCCTGGGTTCTGCGACTTCCCGGTAACCTGACCTTGAGAGAAAGTATGGCCTATGGCACGGCGGGTTTTACAGCTGCGCTTTGCGTTCTGAAATTAGTCACCCACGGACTCACGAGAGATTCAGGGGAAGTTCTAGTGACCGGTGCCACCGGCGGTGTCGGCAGCATCGCCGTCGGAATTCTTGCCAAAGCGGGGTTTCATGTCGTTGCCGCCACAGGTAAGACAGGAGAGAAAGATTTTCTGACCCGCCTGGGTGCGGAGCAAGTTATTTCGCGCGCCGAAGCAAATGACAATTCGGGAAGGCCGATGTTAAAAAGCCGGTGGGCCGCGGTGGTGGACACGGTCGGCGGTAGCATTCTGGCGACCGCCATTAAATCGACCAAGTACGACGGGTGCATTGCTTGCTGCGGTAACGCCATGTCTGCGGATCTTGCTGTGAGCGTTTCCCCTTTTATTCTCAGAGGCGTGAGCCTGATGGGCGTCAATTCCGTTGAGATGCCTATAGGCGATCGCTTGCTTGCTTGGCAGAAACTCGCCGAGGACTGGAAGCTCGATCTCTCCAGTGACCTCGTGTCGGAATGCTCCTTGGAAGAGTTGAGCCCAAAAATCAGTCAGATTCTCAAGGGCGGCATTCGCGGGCGAGTTGTCATCAACCTCAATCGATAGAAAACAAATCATGGCCGCTTCACAAGAGAGCAACAACGCCGGGGCCCTCAGCCACATTCGCATCGTTGAACTGGGCGACATTCCTGCGTCTTACGCGGCCCGCTTGCTTGCTGACTTGGGCGCCGATGTCATCAAGGTCGAACCCCCGGGCGGGGATCCGAACCGGTTGCTCCCGCCGTTCGCGGGCGCCATCGAAGATCCTGAACGTAGCCTGACCTTCATCAACGCCAATACCAACAAGCGCAGTATCGTGTTGGATTTTCGGGGGGACTCGGCGGACTGCGGAATTTTCGCAAAGCTTCTCGCATCGGCTCACCTGTTTATTGAAGCTACACCGGTGGGAGATCTTGAAAAACTCGGCTTCACTGGAGATAAGCTGAAGGAAATCAATCCCAGCTTAGTGACTGTCTCTTTGACACCCTTTGGCCGTACCGGGACTTATCGTCATTACAAGGGTAGTGACGCCATCGCCAACGCTTCAGGAGGATTTTTGTTTGGCCAGGGCGACGATACGAAGGGACAATGCACGGCGCCCAGTCACCTGGCCTACCAAGTTGCGGCGAGCGTGGCGGCCACGTTGGGACTCGCGGCCATTCGTCATGCCCGGTTGACCGGCGCAGGCCAGCGCATCGACGTTTCTCTTCAGGAAGCGCTCACGTTTACTAACAGCAGTTCGATTGCACGCTACACTAGAGAAAATCGGCTGGAGCGGCGGCCCGGCGGCAAAGACTATGGCGGCGCCGGGACAAACATCTACCGCTGCAAAGACGGACGCTATGTCCATTTCACGACCAACATGCCGCACATGTGGCGCGAGTTCGCGCAGAACTGGATCACCGACAAAACCCTTGCGGGTCCTGAATGGGAAAACTCAAGATATAGAGATGCACACGCGGAGGAAGTGTCCAAAGCCTTCGCAAATTTCATCCGCCAGTTTACCGCCGACGAATTCGCCAATGAAGCGCAGCGGCGACATCTAGCTGCCGCGCCGCTAAACACCGTGGGACAATTCGTTGAATCTGAGCAAGTTCGGTCGCGGCAATGGCTTCAAGAGATCGAGCATCCCGTGATCGGCCGTTACACCGCGCCCGGCTTTCCCATGCGGCTTTCATTGACGCCGATGGGGGTCCGTCGACCCGCACCGCTTTTGAACCAGCATCAGAATGAGATTCTCGCAGAGCTGAAACAAAGTACTCCACACTCCAGCACTCCAAGTGTAATCGACGATCGCGCTCGTAATGCCCATGCTCGAAGGTCTTCGCATGGCCGATCTCACGCAACAGTATGCCGGGCCCGCTTGGAACGGCCATGCTGGCGTACTACGGGATGGAGGTTCTCAAGATCGAATCCACGGTTGTTCCCAGCAAAGATCGGGAGACGGCTGCTCATGCCGATATGAACCGGGCTAAGCTTGGTTGCACTATCAATTTGCGCCATCCCGAAGGCAAGCAACTTTTCAGGCAACTGGTAGCTGCCTCTGACGTCGTCGTAGACAATTTTAGCTCGGGAGTTCTAGAGAGGCTCGGTTTCAGTTTCGACGCTTTGCGAGAGATCAATCCGCGCATCGTGCAAGCCGTGATGCCGGGCTGGGGACTGACCGGGCCGCTCAAATCCTGGGTAGCCTGGGGCTGGCAGCTGCTCGCCTATACGGGGATCATGCGGCTTTGGGGCTACCCTGATTCGCCCATGGAAACGCGTTGCAAAATCGCCTGGCCTGATCGAGTGGGAGCCGTCACCATGACTCTTGGTGTTCTCGCCGCGCTTGAATACCAGCAGCGCACGGGGCAGGGGCAATTCGTCGAAGCGGGTATGCTCGAAGCGCAGGGCTCGATGATGGGGCCGGCGATCCTGGACTACACCGTGAATGGTCGCGAGTGGGATGCCATGGGTTACCAGGAAGTGTTAGGCCAACCTTACGCACCTTACGGTTGCTATCCGTGCCGGGGCGAAGACAACTGGATCATCATCGCCTGTGCCAGTGAAGAACAATGGCAAAGCATGGTCAGCCTAATCGGCAAATCATCTTGGGCTGCCGGTACCGAAATTTGCGACTAAAAGCGGTCGCAAGAAGCATTATGAAGAGCTTGATAAAAATCTTTCACAATGGACCCGTAAGTCTACACCCCGGCAAGCTTTTAGGTTGCTCCAGAATGCCGGTGTCGCCGCCGGAATCCCTTCTTCCGGCGAGGATTTGTATTACGATATCCACCTTCGGGAGCGCGGTCATATCGTCGAGACCGAGGCACAACCCTGGGGCAAGATCACGCATCACGGCTTGCCCGGAATTCCCTCGCTCTCCACGGCCAATGCAGCACGTCCCGCACCCTGGATCGGCGCGAATAATGATCATGTCTTTGGTAAGATTTTAGGATTAACCCATGAAAAAATCGAAGAACTTAAAAAAGCCGAAGCGATTAAATAGAGGGCCGGCGTTTTTAGATGTCATTTCGACCGGAAGGGAGAAATCCGTTTCGCCCGGAGCTGCTTAGTTACAACCGGAACACTAGAGACTTAATGGTGACCGGAACCGTTCCCGAAGGCTCTAGGGGCTTGCCCAGGTCGATAAAGTCGAAGTCGTGGAGAGTAACTCCGTCGATGGCCAGGACATCGTTCTTGAGTTCAAAGTCATTTTTGAGAATGGTGCCCACCAACCCCGCGAGATCGTGGTCGAAGACCAGATAGATAGGGTGTTCGTTTGTGATCGTGGCCGGCAGACCGTCCATCAAACCACGACAGAAAGCGGCGATGCGACTGGCTGCCGGAGGCCCGCCCCAAGGAAAAACCAGCGCGACTTCGGACTCTCCTTCTTTTAAATCAAAAGCTTGAAAATGGCTGGCGATGGCCTGAGCGAGCGCTGAAGGATCGATGGCATCGCTCAGATCGGCGGGCGGTCGCAGCACCTGGAGGTTTTTTCGCGGCAGCAACTCATCGTTGGAACGATAAATGGTGTTGCCGCTCACTTGGATGGTGTGTTGCGCGGCGCCCATAACCGTGGCGCGGATGCATTCGCGAGCCGGCGCCAGGGGCCAAGCGAGAGCGCCGTCGTTGATCAGACCGTGAAGCGCTTTTCCCAATGGCGCGCCGAGATCGCCGAAAGAATGGGTCTCCCTCCCGTAAACATATTCGCCGACACCCCCGGAAAAAACCACGGCATCGTAGTCCTTCGCTCCGCTCAAGGCCGGCGTCAACCAGAGTTTTTCAAGTTCGGGTGCGGGCTCTTCATCTTGGACGAGCGCAAGAACCACCCGTCCCATGTAGTCTGCCAATCGCGCGATTTGCGCCTCCGTCACGCGGTCTGCCACTCGCCATTGGAATCCAACTTGGCGGGCCAGAGACTGGCCACCCGGCTCGAGCACTGAAATGGCACCGGCGTCATCGATGGCGAGCAACCTTCCACCGACATGAAATGCGGCAGTGCTCAGGATTTTCCCCTTTTCGGCCACAGCCAGCTTGGTGGTCCCGCCACCGATGTCGATGTTCAGGACACGACATTGTCGCTCGGCCGATAGTGTCACCGCGCCGGAGCCGTGGGCGGAAAGCAACGCTTCAAAATTGTGACCTGCGCTGGCGCAGACGAAGTTGCCGCGCTGCGCCGCGAAGAGGTCGGCGATGGCCCGGGCGTTATCCCTGCGAATCGCCTCGCCGGTAAGAATGATGGCGCCGCTGTCCACTTGCTCTGGAGTGATTCCCGCCTCTTGATAGGCAGCGTCAACCAGCTTGCCAAGCGTGTGGTCGTCGATGCGTTCGCGGCCTTCGGTGTAAGGAGTAAAGTGGACGGGCGAGAGATAGAGGGTCTTTCGCTCAGTCACGACGAAGCGGCTAGACAGCTCGCGCCCCAGCCTGCGCAAGACGAGGCGCGAGAAAATGATCTGGGAAGTCGCCGTACCGACATCGATGCCGACGCTGGTGAGGGTTACCGTGTCCAATTTCCACAGCGGATGCTCTTTCTCTTCATCAAACTTATGCTCGTCGTGATCGTGGTGGTGTGGACCATCGTGCATTGTTTCCCTCAAAAATTGGATTCGGCGCTGGTTAGGGCTAAGACTTGTTTTGAGAAGAGTAGGGGCGACAAGCAAGTCGCCCTACCGTCTATCCGAAGAGCCCATGCTCGTCCGGGAAGTGAGCCTTCGCCGTTTCTGCTCCGGGCTCGCCGGTACACCACGGGACCATGTTTTTCATTTTGCAAGTGATACCGCGCGTGCGCAGCTCTTCCTCGAATATGCGATGGATATCCGGCTCCTCGTCTTCATATTCGACCTGGTAGCCGCCCTTTTTGCCGCTGACCTCACCCGTGCGTAGCACCGTAGACTCGCTTGCCTGCCAGCGATTGGCGGCATATTTGCGGGAAAGACCCTGATTTAGAACCAAGTAGGTGGCCGGCGTGGGACCCACGTTGAAGTGCTGATGCAGCCAAAGTCCCTCGCCGGCGCCCGAGAGGTAGAGGCTACCTTCCTTCCAGTCACAACGGATGCGCGGGTCGTTGCCCCGCTGGGTCAGCACGTAGCCTTCGCCTTCAGTGATGTACAGATGAGCACCCGGGCCGTGGCGGTGTCCCTTTTTGTAGTGGCCCGATTCGAAGCGAGAGACGTGGGACTCCATCATGCCGGCACCCATCACCATGAAGGCGTTGGTACCACCGCCGCCGCGGCTCTTCCACTCGTAAAGCGGCAGTTTCTTGATGTCGGGAATAAAGTTGGTCTCCCAGACTCGACCGCGGTAAAGCTTGGCCTCGGCGGAAAAGTAGTCCGGTTCCCCGGTGTAGCGATCGCTGAAGTCGTAAGGATTGTTGAAGACAAAGTCCTCGCTGGCCCACTGCCGCAGCAGTTGTGGCAAGTCGGTCACGGAAAACCAACGTGCGCTTCGTGAAAGGCTGGCGTTAAAGAATTGGTGCCAAGCGTTGGTCGGCAACACAAAGTAACTGCCCGGACCCCACTCAAAAGTTTGCTTCGGTCCCTTGTCGCGCCAGACTGAGGTGGAGCCGTGTCCGGAGACGACATAGGTTGCCTCGGTGTACATATGCCTCAGGGGCGCAGTTGAGCTTCCCGGCGGGAGCTCGACGATGTGCTCATCGCCTTCGTCGTCTCCATCCAGATAGCAAAGCGCGCCGTTGACTCCATCGCCCTTGCGCGGCCAGGAACCCACCTCCACGGCTTTCATGTCTTTGATGTATACACCGCCCACCAGTGGGACGCCCTCCCGCTTGCGCCACGCTTCGTATGCGTCCACTCGCACGAGGGCCGGTTGTGTTTCGGGATCTAACGGGGTGTTTGGGCTAGTCATGGCGACTTCTCCTATTATCTAGGTTAAATTTTTCAATTCTCTATCATCTCTTATCAACCGATTTGCACCAGCGCGTCGACGGCAACGACGCCGTGGCTACTTACATGCACGACAAGCGGATTGATATCGAGAGCCACGAGCTGCTCTCCCAGACTCATGGCCAGGTTGGAGACCCTGACGATGGCATCGCATAACGCATCCACATCGGCAGGGGAGTTGCCGCGGCGTCCTGTCAACAACGGCCAGCCTCGAAGTCCCTGTAGAAGGCCACCTGCCTGTTGGCGAGAGATCGGTGGAATTCCAATGGCGACATCCTTGAGCAGCTCAACGAAGATACCTCCAAAGCCACAGACGACAACCGGACCGAAAAGAGGATCGCGCTTGATCCCCAAGATCATCTCGATCCCCTCGGGAGCCATGCGTTGCACGACGACGCCGGCGATTTCGGCTGCGGGGAGCTTGTCGGTCACCCGCTCTCGGATGCGGAGGAACGCATCACGGACTTCAGCGGCGCTGGTAAGGTTCAGTACTACTCCACCGACGTCGCTCTTGTGAGTAATTTGGGCCGACTCAACCTTGAGGACGACTGGAAAGCCGATGCGTTCGGAAGCGGCGGCCGCTTCTTCGGCGTTGCGTGTCAATAGAGTCGGCATGACCGGAATACCGAAGGAGTCCAGCAAGCGAAACGCCGCTTGTGCCGGCAAAATTCCGGCTGGCAACCTGGGATGCGATGAAACCGATGCATATTCGTTCTGACCGACCGCTTGCGCGGACTTGCGGAATTGCTGATAGTCCGCCAGATTGCGCAGCGCGCTCATCGCGCACTCCGCCCCTTCCATCAAGGGCACGCCGGCTGTCCGCAGTGGAAGCAGGACGTCGGGATCTACCGGACCACCAACGACGGAGCTAAAAATCGCAATTGGCTTATTTGCGCCGGCAGCAGCATTCGTAATGGCTAAGGCAAACCGGTTACCGCTTTTGAGTTCTTTGGGCCGCGGATCGTTGGCCTCCAAATTTACGGTAACGATATCTATGTTCGCGTCATCGATGAGCGCCTGGAGCAGACGCGGAAAGATCTTGTCGTCGTCGTACATCGCGCCCGTACCGTCGAGGGGGTTATTCAGGTTGCCGAAATCGGGGAGAACTTCAGGTAAGCGCGCTTTGGAATCGTCGGATAATTCCGGGATCTCGAGCCCCACGTTCGTGGCGGAGTCGGAGACCAACGTGCACTCGCCCCCCGATCCACTTAGCACTCCGATGCGCCGTCCACCGTTGTGCCGCTTGACGAAAGTGTCGCAGGAAAAAAGGCTCGCGGTATCGATTAATTCGTTCAGGCTGCGAACCTGAACGATGCCCCCTTGACGAAATGCCGCGTCAATAACTTCCGCCGCGCCGGCGAGGGAACCGGAGTGAGTGGCGGCGGCTCGCTGTGATACCTCAGATCTGCCACCCTTGAGTATGATTAAGGGCTTGTTATGCGCTAGAGCTTTCCGGGCGACCGCCATGAGCTTCGCCGGCTGTTTGAATCCCTCGACAAAAGCGGCGATGACACGGGTATTTCGATCGTCAATGAAGTAATTCAGATACTCCTCGACCGTTACGCCTGCCTGATTGCCACAGGAAACGATATGGCTCAAACCGACGTGGCGATTGAGCATGAGCGCGTTGGCAATAGTCGTGCTCAGGCCGCCGCTTTGCGAAACGAGAGCAACCGGGCCGGCAAGGAACCCCTGCGGAATGAGTGAGGCGAACAACGGCGCCTTCCCGAATACATTCAACACGCCGTAGCAATTCGGACCGCAAATGAGAAAGTTGCGCTCCTTCGAAAGCGCTTCAAGTCTCGCTTGTCGTTGTTTTCCTTCTACACCAATTTCGGCGAAGCCCGCGGAGAAAACCACCCCAGCGCGGACACCGGCCGCTGCAGCAGACTCCAACAAATCCGGAACGTGCCGGTTGGGAACCGCTAAGACGATACAGTCGGGCGGCTCCGGAATAGAAGCGAGATCCGGATAACAAGGACAATCCATCACCTCGCTATACTTTGGGTTCACAGCGACGATTCGACCCGGGTAACCGAAATTTCGCAAATTGCGAATGACCCGATTGCCTCTGGGCTCTCGTGCGACACCCGCAGCCGGAGGACGTTGCGATGCGCCAATTACGGCGACGGACTTTGGCTGCATGAGGGGAGCGAGGTCGCGCCAAAGGGATGCTTCACTTTGTGTGTGAATTGAGGCCAAGTTAAACTCTCTAGATCAGTCCGGTGCTCGTTGCTTTTTCGACCTCGGCCCAAAGGGTTCCGGTTGAAAGGGTCCGTCGCGGAGCTGCAAGTAGGCCTTCGTTCCTTGATTGAATCGCGCTTCGTCCAGGGGACGTCTAAATTCTTCACGGAGCATCATATGCGCCGGCACCGACAGTTCAAAATCCAATGCCAATGCGTCACGCAGTCCCATCATGTTTAGGCCCATAGTGGAAATCGCCAGGTTGATCTTCACCGTTTCCGGCGGCACATGAGCGATGCGTTCGACGATCGAGAAGCATTCTTCGAGAAGCAGGTCCGCCGGTACAACTTTGTTGACCAGGCCGATGCGAAGCGCCTCACCGGCGTCGATATGATCGCCGGTAATGCCGTAACGGATGGCATTCTTAAATCCCGCCAGCAGTGTCCACATGAAAGTGGTATTGGAACCATGGCGCACTTCGGGTTGAGCAAACACCGCATCGTCGGCAGCGATCGTGATATGCGTGAACAAAGCCAGCCAGCAGCCTCCGCCCATGGCCCAACCTCTGACGGCGCCGATCACAGGCTTCGTCAGCTCGAAGATGTGCAGCAGCTTGGCGTCGTCCTTTCGCCAGTAGTTGAGGAGGTCCGCCGTGCTCATGTCGGTGGGCATACCCTGGGGCCATTGCATATCGCGACGCCGGCCGCTGGTGGTTCGTTGGTCGAAACCGGAACAGAATCCGCGCCCGGCTCCGGTCAAGACAATGGCTCGAATTTCCGGATCCGCCTCAGCTTCGTCCAGCGCTTGATGCAGCTCCTTGAGCATGCTGCGGGTGATCGCGTTGAGCGCTTCGGGCCGGTTCAACGTAAGAAGGACACCGCCCCGCTGCTTCTCGTAGAGAATCTCTTTGTAATCGACCATGAAAACTCCTGCAGAATTGGAATGATGGAATGTTGGAATACTGGGTATTGGAACATCATTCCATTATTCCAGTTATTTGTTTTTTGCCGCTTTCGGGCCGAACGGCTCGGGTTGAAACGGTTTGTCTCTCGCCTCTAGGAACGCTTCCATACCGCCTTTCTTTTTCGCGTCTTCCAAATGCTTGTTGAACTCTTCCCGTTTGGATAGCCGCGCCATAGCCGCGAGTTCGGCATTCAAGGTCCACGCCTTTCGGAGACCCATCATTTCCATTCCGCTGGTGGCGATGGCCAGATTGATTTTCACGGTTTCCGGTGGCACATGGGCGACACGCTCGACGAAGGCGAAGCATTCGTCGAGAAGTTTGTCTTTTGGCACCACCTGATTCACCAACCCCATTCGTAACGCCTCTTTTGCATCAACAGGGTCGCCGGTGAGTGAGTATCGGAGCGCATTTTTAAAGCCGGCGAGAGCCACCCAAATAAAGTCGGTGTTCGCCCCGTGGCGCACCTGCGGTTGGCCAAACACAGCATCATCCGCCGCGATAGTCACATGACAGGTGAGAGCTAGCCATGAGGCAGCGCCCAAACACCAACCGCTCACAGCTCCAATGATTGGCTTGGGATACTCCCAGCGATAGAGCTGCCGGCCGAGAATGTCTCGCCGATCTGCGTCGCGGAGACGGTTATATTCATGCACCAATGAGCTTCCTTGGGGAATGCCGTAGGGCCACGCGGTTGCGGGTTCGTCGCCGCTGATATCTTCGCCCACCGAGAAGGTGCCACCCGCGCCGGTCAGAACGACGGCACGGATTTCCGGATCGGTCTCAGCCTCGGCGAGTGCGTGATCGACCTCGCCAAGTAAATCTTGGTTCATCGCGTTCAGTGCATTGGGACGGTTGAGTGTAATCAAGACGCCGCGACGTTGCTTCTCATAAAGAATTGTTTCGTAGTTTGACATGGATGGCTCCTATAGTTTGAGTATTGGAGTGGAAGAGTGTTGGAGTAATGGGAGGATTAAGCTGATATTCCATCACTCCAGCCCCCGTCCCTTTTTGGATCTCGGCCCGAACGGCTCCGGCTGAAACGGCCCGTCGCGGAGCATTAGATATTTCTTCGTGCCCTCGTTAAAACGGGCGTCGTCGAGTGGCTTCCGAAGTTCCTCGCGAAGCATGACATGGGCCGGTGCCGAAAGCTGGTTATCCAAAGTTAAGGCATCCCGCAGCCCCATCATCTGCAACCCCATGGTGGCGATTTGCAGATTAATCTTCACCGTCTCAGGCGGGATCTGAGCGATGCGCTCGACGATCGAGAAGCATTCATCCAGAAGTTGATCAGGAGGCACGACTTTGACCACGAGGCCAATTCGCAGCGCTTCCTGGGCGTCGATGTGATCGCCGGTAAGGCCGTAGCGTAGCGCGTTTTTAAAACCCCCGAGCAGCGTCCACATAAAACTCGTATTGGAACCATGGCGCACTTCAGGCTGGGCAAACACCGCGTTTTCCGATGCGATCGTGATATGGGTAAATAGCGCAAACCAGGACCCTGCGCCCATGGCCCAGCCGTTGATGCCGCCGATGATGGGTTTGGGAAATTCCCACAGGCGCATGAAATTGCGGCTTTCGGAGCGCCAGGAGTCGATTACCTCTCCGGCGCTTAGTCCCGTCGGAATACCATAGGGCCAGTGGAGGTCGCGCCGGCGCCCGCTCGCGGTTTTTCCCTGGTCCATGCCGGCGGAAAAGGCGCGCCCGGCGCCCGTGACGACTACGGCGCGGATTTCTGGATCGGCTTCAACGTCGTCGAGGGCCGCGTGCAATTCCTTGATCAAATTCCGGCTGATCGCATTCATCGCTTCCGGACGATTGAGGGTGATCAATACGCCGCCGCGTTGTTTCTCATAAATGATCTCTTTGTACTCGGCCATAGGGGCTCCTTTTATGTGATCGCTTTCAATTCTCGTAGAGTCTTTTTATAAAACCGCTCGTCTCGACTTCGCGAACGATGCTCTCGTCCACGAATAGCTTTGGGTCCGCTCCTCTGGCCTTGGGCTCCTCTGTGGCGACAAATTCCAGTGTGGTTTCGATCGCCTTCGGGTTTGCGTAGGGGACGCGATTGTAAAATTTGTGGGCCAACAGATTATAGGAAGCCTCAAGATATTTGATGTCTTTCTCTTGCGCTGATTGAATACGCAATTTCTTTTGCAGTACTGCGATGCTTTCCTTCTTGTTCTTCTCAAAGTACGCAATTCCTTCACAGATGCCCTTGATGAAGCGCACGGCCACATCGTGCTGTTTGCGCAGATAACCTTTCGTCGAATCGACGGAATTCTGTAAATAATAGATATCCATCTCAATCGGATCGGCGAGTATTCTATAACCACGGTCCTCGGCTACGAAGAATGTCGGTATGGTGAATACGGCCCCGTCGATACCGGCGTTTTCAAGACTCGCTAGCATCGCCGGAGATGAGCCCAACTGTAGGATTTGAATGTCTTCGGATCGCATGCCCCATTTTCTAAGAAAGAGCTGTAAGACCCAATGGGAAGCGGAACCAAAACGGGTGATGCCGACTCTTTTGCCTTTCAACTCGGCCGGGCTCTTGATATCCGACCGAACCATGAGTCGCTGAAGGCCGGTTTTAAGAGGAGAAGCCGTCAGCACAGGATCGGCCCCTCTCAATGCTGCGCGGATGACGGAATCGCCGCCGCCCACCGAAAATTGAATTTCCCCAGCGAGCAGCGAGCTGACCACGCGCGACGCGCCGCCGCCGATGATGATCACTTCGGCATCGATGCCATGCTTCTTAAAAAGGCCCTTCTCTTCGGCAACCCAAATGCTGCCCGATGTCGCGCTGACGGAACTCAAGCCCACCCTGAGCTTGTCTTGGGCATCGGAAGAGATAGGTGAAAATAGCATGGTACAGAGGAAAACCATCCAAAGACCGTGAGAAAAGAGCGAGCGATTCACAAAGACCTCCAATACGGTTCGGTTGCCGTGAAATTAGCCGGAAATAAACGGCAAACAAGGCTTCTCTAACGTTATGTGAAAGCCGACTTGGGCGTCAAGGGTTTTTCGAAAATTAGAATATAGAGACTGGCCGATGAAATCTTAAAGCATTCGTAAAAGCTTCAGTCCAAGTGGGCAAAGGCGCGCACCCAGTTTTTTGGTTTGGCGGTATGGCCCTCGCCGGTGACATCTTCAGCGAGAAACACGTCCCCGGCTCCAAAGGTCTTGACCGTTCCATCGCCGATACCGATCTCGACAGAGCCGGAGAGGGTGATACACCACTGCCGGCGAGGAGCCGTGTGCCATCCTAAGAGATCATCGCGGTTTTTATCGTTTTTGAAAACTAGCGTCTTGACCGCAAGCGGCGCCAAGAAATGCTTTGAGCCTTCGGCCTGATCCAGCTCTTCGAAATGAGACTTACCATCGTTGCCTGAGTACAATCTGAAAAACTGCATATCACCTCCAAGGTATGTTTGTGTTCTCCGTTGAGTCATTTCGCTGCAGCTGTTGGTTAGTAGCTCTACCAGGGTTCGTCATGCCCGTATGCTTTTAGCGGGAATCCAGACGAATTTTGGACCGGACTCCCGATGAAAACATCTCTAAACGGGTGTGACAACTTGAGGAAAGTCATTCGAGGTTCTCTTGATCCCCCGCAGCTTGCTGCGGGGTGATTCATTCTTTTGTTGCCTTGAACCTCAGTCTGACATAATCGGCAAACCAGTCGCCGGCGCCATCACGCAGGCAAGTTGCTAATTCGTTCCTGACTCCTTTCAGAAAGCTTCCTCGTTGCGATTCAGCTATGGCTTGCGTGAAAGGTTGGGCAAAAACCTCCAGCCAACCCAGGATATCTCCAGGGAGTTTTGTCGGTCGCGGAATAAGCTCGATGTAACCGACGGCGAAGCCCTCCGCTGAAAGCAGCTCCGTATACTCCTCCGGGGACGGGTAGTACCATGGGTCGACTGCCGTCGGGTCGATAGCGTACCCTCTGAGCGCGGCATGGAGAGCGGAGCGGATTTTCTCCACGTTACCTTTGCCGCCGAACTCGCCGATGAAGCGGCCACCCGGTTTGAGAGAATTTGCGATGCCGGCCACAACTGTTTCTGGCTGTTTCATCCAGTGCAGCGCTGCGTTGGTAAATACGGCGTCGAATCGCCGTTGGAAACAAAGCTGATGGCCGTCCATCATCACAACATTCAGTCGGCGTTCCTTAGCTGCTAGAAGTTGCGGAAAACTCGAATCGGCACCAATCACTGCACAGCCATGACCAGCTAGCTTCTCCGTTAGCGCGCCATCGCCGCAGCCCAAGTCCAAGACGAGTTCTCCGGGCTGCGCGTCCAGCAGCTGTAATAGCGGTTCGCCCAAGTCAGAGACAAATCGGGCGTTTTTCCCGTAGGTCTGCGGGTCCCAGGATGTCGACTGGCCCATAGCACACCACGCTATCATTTCACACTTATCTTGAAAAACAGTGAATTAACCGGCTTACTAGGAAGTACGCTTGATGGAGAGAAAGAACGTTGATTTGTCGTCGCTGAAGATCGACCGGTCTTCGCAGGGTGTGGCTGGGCGGCCGAGAAAATCCAGGTGGCTACGAAAAATTGCCTTGTGGGTGGTTGTGATCGGCGTGCTGGCCGCCGGTTTCCTATTTCTCAAGGACTTTTTAGACCCACCCATCGAAGTGCAACTTGCGACTGCAACTCTGACGTCTCCGGCGCAGGCCAATGCGGTATTGACTGCCAGTGGTTACGTGGTTGCGCGTCGCAAGGCCGCGGTGGCATCTAAAGGAACCGGCACGCTCGTTTTCTTGGGTGTCGAAGAAGGGGATAAGGTTAAAAAGGGGCAGGTCATCGCGCGCCTTGACGATTCCGATGTCGCCGCAACCTTGCAAAGGGCGCGGGAGAATTTGCGGTTCGCCGAGGCGGATCTCAATGACGCGAAACAATCCTTGGAGCGCCAAAAAATTCTCCTCGAGCGCGACATCGTTGCCCGAGCGGAATACGACGTTGCTGAAGCACGCTACAAACGGGTCGTCGCCGGCATCGACGCCGCCAAGTTCGCCGTCAAAGAAGCACAAGTCGCAGTGGACAACATGACAATCATCGCGCCATTCGACGGCACGGTCCTGAAAAAGAACGCGGATGTCGGGGAGATCGTCGCACCCCTGGCGGGCGCCGCCAGTTCCAAGGCGGCCGTTGTGACCATCGCAGACATGTCGTCCCTCGAAGTCGAGGCCGACGTTTCCGAAGCTAATATCACACGCGTCGTTCCGGAGCAGGGCTGCGAAATCCGGTTGGACGCCTATCCCGACCGGCGCTATCTTGGCTACGTTACCAAGATCGTGCCCACTGCCGACAGAGCCAAAGCCACGGTGCTGGTGAAGCTCAAATTCAAAGAATATGACGATCGCGTCTTACCGGAGATGGGAGCCAAAATAACCTTCCTGGCTCCGGGTTCCGATCAGAATGCGGTGCAAGCAAAATCGTTGCTGACGGTTCCGTTCGCGTCGGTGTCGACCAGAAATGGCCGGCAAGTGGTGTTCCAGGTCAAGGACGATCGCGCGGTTGAGATCCGGGTCATTTTGGGAGAGCGAATGGGAAATCTGGTCGAGATCAAGGAGGGTTTGAAGGAAGGGGATAAGGTGATTGGAAAAATCGATCAGAGTCTTCGCGACGGTTTAAAGGTATCAATCAAGAATAAATGACTCGCTCTCTTCATGAAACAGGCTCTCATCGAAGTTCAAAACCTTTCCAAGTCTTACCGGCGCGACAGTTTAGAGATACCGGTTCTAAGAAACATCTCGCTGAACGTGGCGGAAGGCGAATTTATTGCCTTCATGGGCCCTTCCGGTTCAGGAAAAACCACCCTCCTTAACCTCATCGCTGGCATCGATAGACCCAGTGGAGGGCGTATTCTGATCGCGGGAGTCGATGTCACCGAACTCACTGAAACCGAGCTGGCGTCATGGCGATCGCGCAACGTCGGTTTCATTTTTCAGTTCTATAATCTGATTCCCGTGCTGACCGCAGTGGAAAATGTGGAGCTGCCGCTCATTCTGACGCCGCTATCGAAAAAAGAGCGGCGAGCTCATGCGGAAATGGCGCTGCAGGTGGTTGGACTTGCCGAGCGCATGTACCATTATCCGCGCCAGCTCTCCGGCGGTCAGGAACAGCGCGTTGCCATTGCCCGGGCCATCGCAACCGATCCGGCGATTCTTGTGGCTGATGAGCCGACCGGAGATCTTGATAAGGTCTCGGCCGAGGAAGTGCTCGACCTGATGGATCAGCTCAACCGCGAGCTCAATAAAACCATTCTCATGGTGACCCACGATCCCCGGGCTGCGGAGCGGGCCCGTTCGGTGCGCCATCTGGAAAAGGGCGAGCTGGCCTGATGGAACTCATCCGACTCCTTTTGCGCAACACCCTGCGCCACAAACTGCGGAGCTTGCTCACCGTTTTCGGCATAGGTGTTGCTGTGATGGCGTTCGCCCTGCTGCGAACCGTCGTTACGGCGTGGTACGCGGGCGTCGAGGCGTCCGCAGCGAATCGATTGATTACCCGCCACGCCGTTTCCTTTGTTTTTCCATTGCCGCTATCTTACCGCGACCGTATCGCTCAGGTGCCGGGGGTGGAGAAAGTCACTTATGCCACGTGGTTTTCTGGAGTCTACATCGACAAAAAGCAATTCTTTGCACGATTAGCAGTCGATTCGGAAACGTTTTTCGATGTCTATCCGGAGTTTCTAATCGAAAAAGAGCAGTTCGAAGTCTTCAAGCGCGAGCGCAACGCCGCCATCATCGGAATTGATATCGCGGAAAGATACAACCTGAAACTTGGGGATATCATGCCGATGGAAGGCGATGTTTACCCAGGCCGGTGGGAATTTGTCGTCCGAGGAATTTATCAGCCGAGAGACCAAAGCACCGATCCGTCCAGCATGATGTTTCACTATAAGTACGTCGACGAGCGCGTCCGTCAGGAGGCGCCTCACCGGGCAGGGGACATCGGCTGGTATATCGTGCGCATTGCCAACCCCGATGACTCGGCCTCGGTGTCCCAGGCCATCGACAAGCTATTTGCAAATTCCCGGGCAGAGACCAAGACCGAGACGGAGAGAGCCTTTCAACAGAGTTTTCTATCGGCCGCGAGCGCAATCATTACGGCGATGAATATCATGTCTTTTGTGATCATCGGCATAATTCTCTTGGTGCTGGGCAACACTATGATTATGTCTGTGCGCGAAAGAACTCACGAATATGCGGTACTCAAAGCCCTCGGCTTTTCCGGTCCGAGTCTGTTCTTTCTAATTGCCGGCGAGTCAATGATTCTCGCCGTACTCGGGAGCGCTTTCGGTTTATTGGTGACCTTGCCCGCGGTCGAGGGTTTTCAGAAATCGCTGCCAAAAGGCTGGTTTCCCGTTTTTTACATTAAACCCGAGACCATTCTATTCGCGTGTATTGCGGGTTTGCTGGTCGGCTTCATCGCTTCGATCATTCCTATCCGGCGGATTCTGACAACTCGGATTGTCGAAGGCTTGAGGCACGTGGGGTAATGCAGATTCCGTTGAAATATATTTTACGTAGTTCATCGTCGCGTCGCTTAACAACAGTCTTTACGATCCTTGGGATTGCCCTCGTGGTATTCGTCTTTACAGCGGTCTTGATGATGGCCAATGGGGTGCAACAAACGTTGAAATCGACGGGTTCCGACGATAACGTGACGGTGGTGCGCAAGGCGGCGGCAAGTGAAATTATGAGCATCATCGATCGGGAAGCGGCCGGCATCGTCACTAACATGCCGCAGGTCGCCCGGTCCGCGGAGGGACGGCCCATCAGTTCCAAAGAAGTTGTGGTCATCATAAACCTGCAGAAAATTGGATCGGATGGGATCAGCAACGTCACCGTACGTGGCGTCGAGGAAGCTGCGCTTCAACTGAGGCCGCAGGTTCGCATTGTCGAGGGGCGAATGTTCAAATGGGGCGCGCGAGAAATTATCGCCGGCGCCGGGATCACGAATCGCTTCGTAGGCGCCCAGATTGGTCAACAGATCAAATTTGGCGGCGACTTATGGACGGTGGTCGGCATCTTCGACTCCGATGGCAGCGGCTTTGACTCCGAGGCTTGGGGTGACCTCAACCAGATTGCCGATGCTTTCAGACGATCGTCCTTCTCTACGGTCACATTTAGGCTCAATAACCCGGATGACCTGTCGGATCTCGTAACCGCCTTCGATGGCGATAACCGCTTGCAGTTTTTCGTGCCAAAGAGAGAGAAGAAATTTTTTGAGGAGCAATCAGAGATGATGGCTACGTTTATCCGGATTCTGGGTCTCTTCATCACAGTCATCTTCAGCACCGGCGCAACCATTGGCGCGATGATCACCATGTACGGAGCCGTTGCCAATCGAACGGTTGAAATCGGCACCCTCCGAGCGTTGGGCTTTTACCGGCGGAGCATTCTGATAGCGTTCTTAGGTGAATCGTTTGTTTTGTCCTTATCCGGAGGACTACTTGGCTTGGCGCTCGCCTCGCTGCTCCAGTTCTTTACGATTTCGACATTGAACTTCGGCTCTTTCTCCGAGCTGGCCTTTTCATTTGCTCTTTCCCCCTCCATCATCGCGACGTCACTGGGTTTTTCCTTGCTCATGGGACTCGTCGGTGGTTTTTTGCCAGCGGTCCGAGCTGCGCGCTTAAACATTATTCAAGCATTAAGGGCGGTGTAGGAGTTTATGGATAAGCGTGCACCCGATATCACTAGACGTCGCTGCCCTTGGGTCGATCTGACCAAACCGGACTATGTTGAATATCACGACAGAGAGTGGGGCGTCCCGGTGCATGACGATCGGAAGCTCTTCGAATTTCTAACCCTCGAGGGCGCTCAGGCGGGGTTGAGCTGGTACACAGTTTTGCGCAAGCGGGAAGCTTATCGAAAGGCATTTAGGCAGTTCGACCCGAAGCGGGTTGCCCGATACGAGAAGCGGGAACTGGTGTCCCTACTCAAGAATCCAGGCATTATCCGCAATCACCAAAAAATCGTCGCCGCTATCGGCAATGCCCAATGTTTCTTGAAAGTGCAGGCAGAGTTTGGGAGCTTCGACCGATACATCTGGCGCTTCGTCAACGGAAAGCCAATCGTTCATAAGCTAAGACGACTGACGGATTACCCCGCGACCAGCACTGAGTCGGATGCGCTGAGCAAGGACCTAAAGCAGCGCGGCTTCAAGTTCGTCGGCTCTACGATCTGCTATGCGCATATGCAAGCCACCGGGATGATCAACGATCATGTGGTCGATTGTTTTCGGCGACGTGAAATTGTCGATGGTCATCGCTAGACAAGCGATGCCACCAGAAGACAACTAGCGCAACATTGCTCACACGTCATTTCTACCTTCCACCCTTGCCCATCTTGTCTCTCTAAATCTTGATCACGCAAGATAAAATTCACCTTTTCTTGGCTGGGGTACGATACAAGATCGAACATCGCGAGCGACGATTCTGACGATGCTCTGACGAAACTGTCACCGCTTTTTTCACTCCTTATTTGTGACAATTTTTTTAACACTATAACCCGCAGGAAAGAGACGGCTTCCATAGACCATTCCAGTACTCATTGGTGGCACAATTTGTGCTCACCGTAAACGCGATCGAGAGACAAGACTGTCAAAGGTTGAAGTGGAAACATCAGAACGAAAGCTTTTGTAAGAAAAATAAACACAATGGAGTTTATATGATGTCGTTACAGTCGATACGTGGCCAACGAGGACAAGCTGTAGTTGAGCTGACTTTTTCGTTTCTTATTTTCATAACTATTTTCTTTGCGATCGTTGAGTTTTCACATCTCCTATATACAAAAGTAGCTCTGCAAAACGCGCTTCGGGAAGCCGGCAGATACATGGTTACGGGCCGGACGGGTCAAGACGTAAACGGCAACAATATTCCCCGAGATCAAATGGTTCATGACGTGTTCTGCGCCAATGTTTTTGCGGTTGGGATTCCGTGCCCCAACCTCGGTTCAAATTTCCAATTTACTTGCCTCGATGGCACTGGATGTCCGCCAGGAGGGGGCCCTGATCAAACCGTAATGGTTACGGTAACGCTTGCCAAGCCCGCCTTAATCCCTCTTTTTGACCGATTCTTTCCCACAGGCGGATTTCCATTTCAGCTTCACACTACGTGGAGAAATGAGCCTTATGCTTAAGTCTGGAGGTTTTATGATGACTACGATGCCAACAAATACAATACTTCGTTCGAAAAAGGGTCAGTCTTTGATCGAATTGACCTTCATTACTCCACTAATGCTGCTCTTGGTCTTTGGAGTCGTCGAGGTCGGTTCTGTAATCAGTGCGTATCTTACTATAACTCATACAACCCGGGAGGGGGCCAATCTGACTTCTCGTGGAACAGCGCCTAACACGGCCCTCGATGCGATCATAGCCGCTGCTGCGCCCACGATTCAAAATAGCAACCAGGCGCAGTGGAGAGTCATTTATTCGAGACTCCGCCAAAAGATAGGTACACCCTGCAATCCGTCTTGTACTTACATCGTGGATGACGATCCGCTAAACCCTATTCCCGGCCAAATTATTCGCGGCAATTTTAGTCAACCAAGTCAGCTCGGCAATATCGGTAATACCGTTACGATTCCGGGAGTTCAAGACGTAGGGCCAGCTCAAACGTTCCACGCCATCGAAGTCTATTACGACTATGGCCCCAACGTAATAACTTTCATAGGAAACAACATTAACCACACTTTCTATGAGCGAAGCATCTTTACAAATGTAAGCAATTAAAAGAGGAGCAATATTATGCGCAACTTAAATCAAAAAGGATCTGTTTTAATATTCTTCACACTGGCTTTCGCACTCCTCGGCACCTTCATTGGTTTGGCCGTCGATTTCGGCCGCGCTTATTTGGAGAAAGCCCGCATCTCACGCTTGGTGGACGGAGCCGCTTTGGCCGCCGCCAAGGCACTGAAAGGACAAGTGGGTTTTCAAGATGAAGCGACCAGAGCGGCCTGCGACTCGATGGAAATGAACGGCGCTCCGGTGGTAATGTCCGGCCCCTCGAGCTGTGCCGCGACTACTGGGGCGCCTTTCACGGTTACCCTCCAATTCCTTCCTGTCGCGGTCGCCGGGGGTCCGCCGATACAGCATGTGCAGGTTACCGGCATCGAGCCGATGCCAACGACTTTCCTCAGGTTTCTTGGCTGGATGGTTCCCGGTTGCGGCCAGACAAACGGCTGCTCCCAAATTGATGTCGCTGCGACCGCACAGGCTGCTCCGGAGAGACCGGTAGATCTGATGCTGGTGCTCGACAGATCGGGTTCCATGTCGGGAACCAAGATAGCGGCTTTGAAAACCACCGTGAACGAGTTTTTAGATAATAACTTCACCGGAAACGATCGTATCGGCATGGTCAGTTTCGCTTGGCGCGGCTGCGGCAATGCGGCCGGCGACGACAACTTTGCCGCGAACATTTGCTCGCCCGATGTGCCGATGGCTTTTGCCGATAGCGGTTTTATCAACACTTTAAAGACCAAAGTGAACGCGCTCACTCCGAATAATGGCGCAACGAATACAATGGAAGCGCTAAGAACCGCGCGTGTCCCGATCGCTGCCGCCTTTAATGATCCTACTCGCGTGGCCACACGCAAGGTAGTGCTGCTGATCACGGACGGCAAACCAACCGCCATGAGACGAGACACGGATGCTCAATGTAAGCAAAACCCGAAGACCGGCGCCGTGGTGTCGGCATGGAATACCGGGAGCTTTCCGAACGGCTGTTTAATGGACGCAAATGATGCCAATGGAGGATATGCGACACGGTCAACTCTTAGCCACGGATCTCTGACCAATGCTAATGGCTCGAGTTTTTTCCTGAATACGATCTCCTGTTTTCGCGCTTTACACGATTGTGATCCGGGGGGAGTCACCTCCAACGGCGTTATGTATGAGGCTGATCTGATAAGAAATTGTGGCGCGAACAACGCCGCTTGTGCCGCCGCCGGAGAACACGATGTCCTGGTCTTTGCTATTGGCATCGGCCAGGACACAAGCTGGCCTGAATCCCAATCAGAGATTCGACAAATACGCCAAGTGTATGCTTTTGCGTGCAGCCAACGGAACTGAGCTCTTGAACACCGGGAATAATTCCTTAGAGAGCATCAACACAATTTGCACGCCTCCTCCGCCTACGTATTCCGACAACGATACCTACGCGGAACTGCGGAATTTTTGGCCCTGCGGGTCCGGCCCCTGTATTAATTCCACTCAGGAAAAGGGCAAAGTCTACTTCGTTGATCAAACCGGCAATGTCCAAGCCCAAATGCAGCAGGTATTCAAAGACATTGCAGCAACCCTGAAGCTCAGACTAACCCTCTAGAAACTAGCCAATACCACCCACCACGGCACGATGTTTACTCCCGTTTTGTGCCGTGGTGGGGCCGATTGAATCTTTCCGATCGAGCAACTTTCTCTTTCTCAATCCGTTGGAGTCGTCCGTCGAGGAAACGCCTCTTCGATTGGAAGTTTCTTTTCGATTTGGTAGTCTCCGCTGAGCAGAAAACAACTCAGCGCGAAAACTGCCAATGAAATTCCTGCCAAAACTCTTTGAGAATAACCGGACTTGGGCCGAAAAAATCAAGCTCGAAGATCCCCAATACTTTGAGCGCCTCAGCCGGACACAGACACCTGAGTTTCTCTGGATCGGCTGCGCGGACAGCCGGGTGCCGGCCAACGAGATCGTCGGCCTCGGCCCTGGAGAGCTTTTCGTCCACCGTAATATCGCGAATCTCGCGCCGCCTCTGGACGCCAATGTTCAGTCGGTCCTGCAATACGCCGTGGAGGCTCTGAAGGTAAAGCACATCATCGTTTGCGGCCATTATGGCTGCGGCGGCGTGCTTGCTGCCCTGCGGGAGTGGTCGGGACTACCGTTAGAGAATTGGCTCGCCCACGTCCGGGCGGTGTACCGCGAGCACAAGGACGAACTGGACGCTGCGCCCAACGAAGAGGTGCGCTGGCGACGACTATGTGAGCTTAACGTGATGGCCCAGGTGCACTCGGTGCGCCAAACCGAAGTTGTAAAAGTAGCATGGCGACAAGACCGGCCGGTGGTTGTGCATGGCTGGATCTACGACCTGCGTGAAGGGCTGCTGCGCGACCTGGATTTGAATTGACTCAGTTCGCCATCCAAAGCGGACTTGGATTCTGTTTTTGGCAGCTATGACCGACGGCTTGCCAACGCGACCGGGAATCGCCGCCGGTGGTGTTATGACTCTGGAACATGAAACCGAATTCGTAAACGTCGTCGTGTGGGGAAGCGTGTTTCAGCGACATTCCGTCTTGGCCAGACATTGAGTTTTTTAGGCATTACGGCACTCTGCAGGTTGAAGATAACGTCGTTGTTGCGGAAAAACTTTGGGAGCCAAAATTAGAACTCAAACCTACGGGCGCGCCGAGTCGCGACTTCCATTGACAGCAGCGACGATCTCATTGCGAACCAGAAAATTGAGACTTGCTTGGAGAAAATTTTGCTTTGGCGTCCCCGACGGGATTTGAACCCGTGTTGCCGGCGTGAAAGGCCGATGTCCTGGGCCAGGCTAGACGACGGGGACGCAAATGGTGAGCCGTGCGAGATTCGAACTCGCGACCCTCTGCTTAAAAGGCAGATGCTCTACCGCCTGAGCTAACGGCTCGCTGGGATGTAAACCAATTCTACATAACGGGAATAGCCCGGTAAGTCAATGAAAGTCGAGCGGAAGAATTGCCGGCGTTTAACGATTATCGCTTCTGACGAATCCGCGGGCTTCCAGTTGTTTCGCGCACGTCTCTACTGCGCCGGAGAGTGCCGAAACATCCCTCGACGATGATTCTTTCGCGGAACATGTACGCTGAACCCCCGTTTTGGGATCGTAAAGACTGATACTTAACGGAGAATCAGCTGCAACACAGCCTGAAATCAAAATAGCCGAAACCATGGCGGGAAAAAACATGTGACGCTGGGGAAAGCTGTTTTGAATCATTCTGATAAAGGCAAAGATTTGACCGGTCTTTACGAAGGATGATAACAAATAAGCAAAGACTTTTGAATATAATAATAAGATAGCTTGAGCTTCCTGTGTACCCCTGTAATTCAGAATGGTGACATCGACAATCGTCTAAAGACTCTTTTTGATGCGCTCTGTTTACCCAATGAGGAACAGCTACCCAAATTTCAACGAGCCAGCGAAATTCTCCTGCTCCGATAAGTAAATGTCAAGGATTCTTTGAAACGGAGCCGTGCGACAAAAGCTGGGCTGCCTATTATCAATAGGGCTGACAATAGACGATCCGCTCCCCGTTGGCCTGAATTTTTGCTGTTATCCTTACGCCGATTGCGAAGAACCTTTCCCGCAGTCTGCATATTGTCCACTTCATTTGAGAACCACGTCAACAGCCATGACTAAATTCAGTTTCCTTTTGAGTTATAGAGACATTTTAGAGACATTGGCGCGTTGCGAGGGTAGGGGAGACGTGCTAACTACTTGAAAAAACATGCGCCCCCGTAGCTCAGTAGGATAGAGCACAGGATTCCTAAAAAAAGTGTACCCGTCAAGCTGAGTCCATTCCAGTTAGTATCAGCTAGGAAAATCAAGGTTAGGTGTCGTGTCGATGCGGTTGAGTTCAACTGTCTTTGGCACGGGCTTGGCACAAGAAGCAGGTTAAGCTACGGGAAGGCGCAAAATGAATTTATTCTTTCGCGTATCCCCGCGCTTCCATGCAGGAACTGTAGAGGGTTGAGTCGTAGCTGGCCTCGGAATGGCCGATGATGCCGAGTAAGGACCAGTTATATGTCGATTTGGATTCTTGGAGGCACTGGTAATGGTCCTGGGCGTATTGTTGTTGAGGGACTCCAGGTTTGACCATTTTGGGGACGCCGCAGGCGGCAAGCAGGAGGGCGAGGATTAGCGGCAGGTATTTCATGAAGTGTGTTTAGTGCTCGGAGAGGGGAAAGTCAATGTTCCCTCGGACACGTCATGCACAAGTGAGAGATGATTTTCATGGCTGATCTTCCGCAAACCAAGCCAGTCGTTTTTTCCAAATTCAACAGAAGTAAAAATTGCACTTCAGCCGAGTCTCGAAAATATTGTTTACTAACAACACAGGATTTCTTAACCTGTGGCGACAAAAAAGAGCAATGAAGTCAAGGATTTTTAACGACCTGTGCCGCAGCTGTGCCAACGATAGGAGAGGAAACGAGCTGAAAATTATGCGTCAACCATCGAACTTGACCCAGCCAAGAAGCAAGGAGCCGGCAGAAATGTCCCTGCGGTACCACCAGTCGAATCGGCAGAGGGCAAACTCTGATGAATCTCACGCCATGGATCGGTCACCCTGCATTTGGATTTACTACGGCCGGCATTCTCCGAATTTTTAACCTTTGAATTTGGTTGATCGTTATCGGCTGCGAGTAGCGGGCCGCGACGAAGGTGGTCTGTTTTCTGCGTCGCGGCAAGTCTCGCCGGCACAGGTGCGAAGCGCGTCAAGCCATGAGGCCAGGCGCGAGACAAGATTAGGATTCGCCGTGCCTGCGATGCTGGTCTGCTCGTACGGATCATCATGAAGATTGTACATTTCACGTTCGCCGGTGCCGACGTATTCCACATAGACGAGATCCTTTGTGTGTAAACCTTGAAAGGGTTGCGGCATCTGGGGCTGAGCCACCGCGAGATCGAACGGATCGGGAGGCTCGACATCGTCCGAAGCATCCGCCGGAGTCCGACCTACATCTCCCGTTTGGATAAATCCGTGCTCCAGGAGAAAACCTTTCCTCCAGCGCTCCGCAGATAGCACACGGTCGCGCAGAACCGGCACAAGCGACCGTCCGTCGACGAAGTCAGGTATAATCACGCCTGCTAGCTCTGCAAAGGTCGGAGCGAAGTCAATGTTGAGTGTTATGTGCTCCAGCACTCGACCGCTTGGAATACCGGGGCCCCTGACAATTAGCGGCACTCGAAGGTCTTCTTCAAACTCGGTGTTTTTACCGGCGGGCAGACGGTGCTGCCCCAAGTGAAAACCATTGTCTGAGCTGAAGAAGATATAAGTATTGTCGAGCTGCTTGGTGTTACGGAGCGTTTCGATAATAGCTTCCACGGTGTCCTCCACCGCGAGCATGGACTTTAGGCGCTTTTGGTAAAGCGCGTCGAGTGAGGCGATCTGAGCTGTAGTGAGCAGCGGCCGGTTCTGCACCCATGAGGGCTGCTGACTGACATCTGCTTGGTTGAAAGTTGGTGGTCGGGGTGCTTTGGCGTCGGGGAACGCGTCGGCGTCTCGCGGCGCAAAGGTGGCCGGTTGATGCGGCGAATAGGTCGGCATCCACATAAAGAACGGCTGGGTGTCCTGGGCCATGCGCTGGATGAAATCGACGGCTTTGTCTCGGAATACGTCCTGCTCGTAATCCTCCGGAGCGTTGCCAAAGGCCTTGATCTGACCGTTGTCGTTGGCCGTGTAGTTGAATTGATTGTATTGGTTTTTCTCTCCGCTGAACCATTCGTCCCAGCCCGGCGCAATGTATTTGGCGCCGAGATTGCCCGGGTAGCCATTGAGATACTTCCCAATCAGGATCGTCCGGTAGCCAGCACCGTGCAACCAGGTCGCAAAGGTCGAGTTTTCCAGTCCCTCATCATGTGCCTTTTGAAAACCGCCACCAGGAGCGCTGTTCGTGAAGATCTCTGTATTGTGAGCATATTGGCCGCGTAGCATGGACGTCCGCGATGGACAGCAGAGCGAAAGGCTCACAAAAGAATTCTTGAACGTTGTGCCCTGATCGGCCAAAAGCGACTTAAGCCTGGGAAAGTGATCAATCCAAGAATTATTGGGATATTCAATGTCCAGGTCATCGGTTAGGATAAAAACAATGTTCGGCCTTCGCGGTTCGGCAAGCAAGAATGGAGGCCTGAGCACAAGGGCTAAGGCTATTAAACCAATCGCGGACAAAAAGATTCCCGGGCCTTTCATAAAGTCACACTCCTTTTACGGCTATGGTAAAATAATTAAGAATCTTGATCGCCTTTTCTTTCTGAACAGCCGGCGTCAGCACTCTATGGTTGTGAGACTTTGGTATGCAGCTTTGGCCTTGGCCGCAATTGCTTACCGCTTCACACCTGCTTTGTGCTCGTTATCTGGTGTTTAGACTTCGGTAAAGAAAAAAAGGTTTACCGCCGTCCACTAGGTCTATGATGTCGGATATAACAATTATTACAATCCACCGCTTCTATAAGGGTGCTCGGCGAAGCGGCGAGATGAACGCAAAGCAGGCTTGACCTCGTGTTCTGTAACGAGTTTGGCGAGCCTTGCGAGCGTACGAGCATAGGGCGCTACTGATTGAGTCCCGCGCTAGAGCAAGCGGGAATTGATAAGTCGGTGAGAATGCACGGGCTCAGACATACCTACGCCTCAATGCTCATTCGACTCAAGAGGCCGATAACTGAAGTGTCTCGCTACCTGGGACATGCGGATGTTTCAATCACGATGAGAGTCTATGCGCATTTCCTGAAGCCCAAGAGACAGGACACGATGAGCGATCTGGAAAGGCTGAATCGAAAGTTCCTTGGCACAATCTGGCACAGTTTGATGAGAACAGGAGAAAGTATTATCGTAAGTAGCTGATACTTAATGTGCCCCCGTAGCTCAGTAGGATAGAGCACAGGATTCCTAATCCTGGGGCCGTGAGTTCGAATCTCGCCGGGGGCATTTCCTAAATCAATCGCTTGCATCTTAAACTCGAAGTCCACTTTAACTAAGAAACCGCCCAAGTGTCCTCAAGGTGGTTAAGTTGGTCGCTAACAGACTTTTGACCGCTGAAAATCGCCACCACGAACGTCGACGCCGAGTCCGTCTGCATTTTCGGGATGAAGTGAGTGTAGACGGTGAGCGTGATGTTCACATGCGCGTGCACGAGCATGGACCTCACTTCGGAGATAGGGGTATTGTTCATCAGGTGAATCGACGCGAAGCTATGACGCAAGCTCTGAATGGTTAGCCGTCGCAGCTTCTCCTTTTTCCTCCTTGGCATTTTTATTTGCTGCCTTGATGGCCGCATCAAACGCTCGCCACGTCGCCTTTCTACATTCCAACTCTGCGGCTTCGAGAATGGCGAGGGTTGTAAAACGGTCATGGCCTGCATTTATAAAACCGAGCCGATCATCGACTCATTTTTTGCTTGTTGAAGAAAACCGAGTTTAGCTTCAGTTTCTGTTGTGAAAGTGTCGATTGTTTTGTTCATTATGAAAGTCCAAAACATCCCTCTCGCCGCCTTCAGTATATTGAAGGGTTCCTCTTGGACGCCAGCAAAGGGTGGTTAGACTTCGCTGTACTACGAATCGAGCCTCGCGCACGCCGCTGGCTTCGGTAACGACGCCGTAGGTTGCGCCGCTGACAGACCGTGTTTCAATGGAGCCCATCAGGCCGGCAATAAGATTATCTTCCACTTCACCGGTGTCACGGGTTGGGACTTTTACAATGTTCGCTATGCACAGGCGGGGGGTGGAGAAAAACAAGTAGAGAACCGGTCCGGATCGTTTACGTTTAACAATGTTTAACCAAATCGTGTTTATAAACTCAAAGTCCAATAACTGAGACTGCCTCGTGAATCGGGGAAACGTGATCGCTATTGCGGCGGGGCTTCCCGACTCAGAGTGTTGAAGCACATATGAAATGCGAAAAATTATGAGCGAGCGAACAAAGTAGGGGGCACTGATCGCTGTGCTTTTGCTACTGAAAGGTGATCATATCCGTACGGCTCAAGGTTGAGGCTTTTGTCTTCAGCGGCTCGTTCGTGGCGTTCGCGCTATTCTGAGTCAATATTTGGAATAGGCCGATGGCCACTTCGTAGTCGGTTGCGGCTAAGCTGGCATCTGTGGGTACAACGACGGTGTAACCCCGCAGTGTTGCTCCAACTGAGGTATAGACCACGGAGCCGCTGACCTTCCAGCCAGTAAGAATCACCGTCGTAATCCCCTTGTCCTTCAGCGTCTTGTCGAGGTCGGTGTTGTAGAATCTGTCCTGAGCATATGACGTAATGATAGGGTCGCCTGGAGCAGGAGCAACCTCTGGCAGCCACTTGGAGATGTTCGGGGCCCGAGTAGAGTACAGGACCAACACGCCAGCCTTTCTTGCCTGCGCCAGCAGCGAGGCGATGGCCGGCACCATTACCCCAGTGCATTTTGGCTGGTTTTTGCAAATGGGATCGACCATGTCGAACACCAACAACGCCGTTGTCGCGGGTTTGAGGACAACTCGGACCGGGTCTGGAAGGGCCGGCATTTGCAGCGTCAGCAACGGCCTGCCGCTCCACCATAGACCGTGAGTACGAGGCCGCTAGTTAGAAGGACGGTACGAATCCGCGTCATGTTCGATTCTCCGGGTGCGGGTTTCATGGACATACAGTCACAACAGCGTCCACAATTCCGCGACTATAACCGAGCTCTGTATAGGAAAATTTGAAACACCCTTTTTCTCTGACCGTAGCAATATCGCCGAACCGGCGACGTGTCAATCACATTTGTGTTTAGTGGAAATCGCGGTTTTGAGGGGTTTGCTCATAGAGCCGAGTCGCACGTTCAAAGAAATGTTATCTCACACCACAGCGCCGGTCCACATCAGGCCGTGCAGGCCTACTAAGGGATAATCCAGCGGCAGATATTCCTCTGCTAAAAGTTAGAACAGGTGAGGTCCGCGCATTATCTCAGTATGAGTAACTTTCCACGGATGGGGTTCTTGAGAGAGCGATCGTGATTTCCGAATCGACTGGGCCGAGGTGTTGCAGCGGCTTGACACCGACAAGGGGAATCTTTTAGAAGGAAAAACAAGGGAGGTACCGTCGAAATGGGAACTATCGAGGGGTCGCGACTGATTCTCGCCGGGTTAAAAGAGGCGCGGATCAATCTGGTGGCAAGCGTTCCTGACATCAATATGTTGCAACTCATCAATCTTCTCCATGAAGATCAGGAAATCACTCATGTTCCGGTGGGTCGCGAAGAGGAGGGGATCGGCGTTTGCACCGGCGCGCATTTAGCCGGAAAACAAGCGGCGATGTTAATGCAGAACGGCGGCTTGCTGAACAGTTGCAACGGCCTCACGACCACAGCGCTCCAGTTCGGTATTCCAGTATTGCTGCTTATCTATTACGCGGGCGATATGGGCGATAACGCTTTCCATATGGTTGGCCTTGTCACCGAGCCCGTGCTGCAGGGATTGGGAATCAAATACACGGTGATGCGCGACCCGTCCAAAGTGAAACAAGATATCGCCGGGGCAGTGATTGCGGCGAACAGTTCAAAACGACCCGTGGCGGTGTTGTTGACGCGGGCCGTCTTGTAGGTGAAATCGATATGAAACGCTTTGAATGTTTACAGGCCATTGCGACTCTAGTCAAAGACGAGCTTTTTGTCACTACGGCGGGCGGCGCCACATCGGAGTGGAATGCGGTGAGACCGAACGATGCCAACATCCAGGTCAAGACGTTGGGCCTTTGTTCTTCGATCGGTCTGGGGCTAGCGCTCTCTCTCCCAAAGCGCAAAGTTTTCGTCTTCGACGGCGACGGCGCGCTTTGGATGAATCTCGGCTCGCTAGCGACCATCGCTCTGCATCAGCCGAAGAATCTGATCCACATCTGCTGGGACAACCAGCAGTACGAATCTTCCGGGGGCGAGCCGACAGTCTCGACCATCGGAAAGATCGACTTTGCCGGGATCGCGCAAAGCGCGGGTATCCAAAGTGCGCGCGCGGTCTCGACCGTCGATGAGTTGAAAGAGGCCGTCAGCCATGCCCTGGGCCACGATGGACCGCATTTCATCTGGGCCCGCATCGAAGCCGGCAGAGCCGAGGCGCCGCCGCTACGTTACGATGAGCTGGAGAACAAGTACCGCTTCATCCGGCATATCGAGGAGACCGAAGGAATCAATATTCTACGCGTATCGCCACCGGCCAGTTACCAGCTTAAATAGTGGAGAATTGCTACGGCGCCGGGCTTGTCGCTGTCCGGAAGTACAAACGGTGCATTGATCCACTGGAAAAGTAAACGCATCTGGAGTACTGGAGTGGTGGAGTAGTAGAAAGGATCAGATGCTATGCCGAAGATCACACTCAACAATGTTACAGTCTCAGATGCTTATATGGCTTTACTGGCCGACCGGGGGATCGACTACTGGTTTGCCAACGCGGGGACCGATTTCGCGCCGGTGGTCGAAACGTTGGCAAAGGCGCAGATGTTGGAAACAAAAGTTCCGAAGCCCGTGACCTGTCCGCACGAGAATACCGCCATGCACATGGCCATCGGCTACTTCCTGGTCACGGGACGCCCCCAGGCGGTCATGGTGCACGTCAACGTCGGCACCGCCAACGGGATGAACGGCCTGCTCAACGCGGCGCGGGGTCACGTGCCGGTTTTGTTCACAGCGGGCCGAACTCCGACTAACGAAGACGGACTAGCCGGTCATCGCAGCCTGGATATTCACTGGACGCAAGAGATGTTCGATCAGGCGGGAATGCTGCGCGAGTCGGTCAAATGGGACTATGAATTGCGCAACGGCCAGCAGCTCGAAACGGTCGTCGACAGGGCGCTCACAATCGCCAAGAGCGAGCCCATGGGTCCCGTCTATCTTTCTTTGCCGCGGGAGGTACTCTCGCAGCCGATGGCTGAGTTCACCTACACCACTCCATCGCGTCAACATGCGGCGGCTCCGGCGTTTCCCAACGGCGGCGCAGTCGAAGAGGTGGCTGAGCTCCTTGCGGGTGCGGAGAATCCATTGATCATCACGAGCTCGGCCGGTAGAGACCCGAAAGCCTGGTCGGCACTCGCCGACTTCACCGAGCGCTATGCGATCCCGGTGATTCAGTATCGTAACCGTTACATGTCGATTCCCAGCAACCATCCGATGAATTTGGGCTATGAGCTTTCACCCCTGCTGGAAAAGGCCGATGTCATTCTGGCGGTCGATGTCCCCGTGCCATGGCTGCCGGCCTACGACAAGGTACGCGACGACGCGAAGGTCATCCACATGGGCCCTGACCCGCTGCATGGATACGTGCCGGTGCGGGGTCATCCTTGCGACATCGCATTAGCCTGCGCGACCGCAGAAGGTTTGCAGGTGCTGAACGAAACTATGGCCGAGCACGAGGCTGGAGCAAAACTACGCACCGACAGGCGCCGCGCTTCACTCGCCGAGAGCTGGAGAGCGCTGCGCGACGGTTGGCGAAAGAAACTAGAGTCGGTCAAAGGCCAGTCGCCGATCCATCCAGCGTGGATCACCCATTGCATTAACGAAATCAAAGACGAAGATACCATCGTCATCAAAGAATCGCCGCTGATGCCGGAGCATATCGATTTCTCCAAGCCCGCCACCATGTTTAACGCGGGGGCCGCATCGGGGCTCGGTCACGGCCTGGGCTGCGCGCTGGGCGCAAAGCTAGCGGCGCGCGATCGGCTGGTCATTGGCACACACGGGGACGGCTCGTATATGTTCGGCAATCCGATCTCGGCGCACTACGTCGGCGCCGAGCAGGAGCTGCCGGTGTTGACGGTGCTCTTTAACAATCAGCGCTGGCAGGCGGTGCGCCGGGCGACGGTGGGACTCAATCGCGAGGGCTTCGCGGCCAAGAGTCAGCACCAGCCCATCACATTTCTGGATAGCATCTCGAATTACCAAAAGGCCGTCGAGGTTGCCGACGGCTACGGCGAAAAAGTTACCGATGCAGCCGAAGTGATGCCGGCACTCGAGCGCGGTCTTCGTGCAGTGAGTGTGGAGAAACGCCAGGCGGTCATTAACATCATTTGTTCGGCGTAGGGTCTTTAGCACGCTGTTATTCTGAACCCAGCGGATGAGACGCGCCGGACGAACTTTTATTGGTACATGACAGTGAACGTGTTTGGATTTACTGACTCCAATTTTCTGATTGCACAACATTGATGATGCGCACAGTGAATGGAGGTTGCATGTCTCCTCTAAACTCCGCTGGATTTACGATTTTCGGTCTGGTTTTGCTGGCGGCGAGTGAATCGGTTTTGGCAATAGGCAAACCAGCAGCACGCCAGGATACCAACGCATGCTACAAATCGACCAAACCGGACCTTGCTATCAGTTATTGCACTCAGATGATCGCGTCAGGGCGGCTCTCAGGGAAAGGGCTGGGGTTCGCCTTCTACAAGCGGGGCAACGCCTACAATGAAAAGGGCGATTACGACCAGGCGATCCAGGACTACGATCAAGCGATCCGGCTGAATCCTGGGCACGCCACCGCCTTCTCCAACCGTGGCGTCGCCTACGCAAACAAGAAGGATTACGACCGCGCCATCCAGGACTACGATCAAGCGATCCGGCTGAATCCTAAACACGACGATGCTTTTTCCAACCGTGGTGTCGCCTACGCTCGCAAGGGGGATTACGACCGAGCGATTCAGAATTACGATCAGGCGATCCGGTTGAATCCTAAACACGCCAACGCCTTTTATGATCGAGGCAATGCCTATCGGCGCAAGGGGGATTACGACCGGGCGATTCAGAATTACGATCAGGCGATCCGGTTGAATCCCAAACACGCCAATGCCTTTTCCAATCGTGGCGTCGCCTACGGGCGCAAGGGCGATTACGATCGAGCGATTCAGAACTACGATCAAGCGATTCGGTTGAATCCCAACTACGTCAATGCCTTCCATAACCGGGGTAATGCCTACCGGCGGAAGCGAGATTATGAAAGGGCTGTGCTGGACTACGATCAAGTGATCCGGTTAAATCCAAAGCATGCCAATGCCTACTCGAACCGGGGACTCATGCGCTTTTATCAGAGGCAGTTTACAGAAGCGGCGCCAGACTTTTCTCAGGCTGTGCAATTGGCGCCGAGCAATTTGTACCGCGTTCTGCTCCTTTACCTCGCGCAGGCACGGGCGGGAAGCGATGCTCAAGACGGTCTAGAGCAGGCGACGGTAGGTGTAGATCTAAAGGAATGGCCTGGTCCGATAGCTTCCATGTATCTGGGCAAAGTGCCGGAGCAGGCCGTTTTCGATGCCGCTGCCGATGCCGATCCAACCAGGCAGCGCCAAAAGCGC
>CAVTUQ010000016.1:0-60229 GCA_963737905.1 uncultured delta proteobacterium
CTTCGGCGGCGGCCCCAGAGTCCTCAGCGACGGCGCGCGCCAGGTCGAGGTACATCCGCTCCCGACCTCCCACGCAGAAGACCTGGTCGTGGTATACTTCCCAAGGAACGACTTCTTATCGAAGCCGACCACGTCAACCCGCGCGACGGTCAGGTGAGACCGGGCCCCCGGGTAAAGGAATTTGTCCAAGGGCTCGACAAGCTCAAGGTCAACGTCGCGACGATCGTCGGTATTCACGGCGAACAGGCGAGTCTTGAGGCCACCCGGGCAGCAGCCAGAAATAGTGGCGACCCGAGGCTGGTCCCAGATCCGGTTTCTTTACCAAACCGCGCATCTTGCCGGCATGCCGACGGCATGCTATCGTTTCTTCCATGGCCAATATCCAGTGCAAGAACATTCCGGAAAAACTCCATAACCGGCTTCGGCGGTACGCGCGGGAGCAAGACTGCACGCTCGGCGAAATAATTTTGGAAGCCATTGAGCGAGAAGTGGCGCGACGAGAATGGCACAAACGTTTCTCGGGATGCCCCATGACGCAGCTTCGCAGCTCGGCTGCGGAGTTGCTCGAACAAGAACGACATCAACGCGACCGTGACCTTCCGTGAGCCGCTACGTTATCGACGCGTCCGCCGCGACGGAATATCTTCTTCGAACCCCATTGGGGCTCAAACTGGCTGATGTAATCGAAGGCGCGTTCCTATTGGCGCCGGAGTTATTGGACGTGGAGGTGCTGTCGGTGTTAAGACGCGCGGTGTTGCGGGGTGAGCTGACTGAACCGCGCGCGTTGGTCGCAATCGAAGATCTCATAGATTGGTCAATCGACCGAATTCCGCACATCTCCCTCGTTCGGGCGGCTTGGCAGCATCGCAACAATGTGAGTGCCTACGACGCGTTTTATGTCGCGGCCGCCCGTCTTTCCAGCGCGGCCCTCCTCACGACAGATGGACCCCTCGCTCGGGCGCCTTCACTGGGAATTGTGGTAGAGAACATCCGGTTGGCTTAGCTATTTCCACACTGTTCCGCGATCCTGGATTGACGACGCCCCAAGATCATGAAAGACCCCAATCCACTCACTCACCGTCCGAGTGGTCGGCAAGCGTGTGGTTTGACAAAACGGTTCGTGCCCGTGCCTGGCTAGTTGTACTTGCCGGCTCCGTCCGGGCGCTGGAGATTTTCTAAGACAGGCGCCGCGGCTCGTGTGCTAAGTCACGCTCACCATTCGAACGCGAGCTTTGAATTCGGGGGAGCCCGGGGTGAAATATTTGTTGGCCCAGCGCCGGTCTGGTTGCAACGCAAATCCCGTCTGGATCACCGGCAGATTGCTCTGCTTAAATCTAATGAAGCTCGCCCGCGCACGGTAGTGCTCGTACAAGCGGAGGAATTCAGCGAGGTAGATCTGTCCCAGCCGAGGCGAGCCCTTGATCTCGAGCAAGTTCTCATCGTTGTTGAATACAGAGTTGCCGCTCATATTTGCGGAGCCCGTGTAGATGATGGGCGAGTCCGTTTCTGCGTCGATGACGATGAACTTGTGATGTACGATGACGGGCGGGAATGGTGGCGGATTCTCGCCGGGAAAGATGTTCACCTCCGGCTCGAAACCGGGAGGAGTGAGAGCCGGGCTAAAGAACTCGGCGCCGATAGTATCTTTCTTGTCGCGCGATCGATGGAACAGCTCGAGCGCCGCGAGCTGATCGGCCGGGATGTTGCCGGCAGGCGTCGGGGTGGTTCCTGGCTCGGTGTGGGCGATGCGATTGACGAGGCCGAACATCATCTTTCCTGCATCACCTGCGGAGAAGCAGGCCTGGCGCAGCTGTTCGTCGGTAGGCGTAAAGAGGCAAAAGATTACCGAGCTCCGCGCCGCATGAATACTGGCGACGATGGTCTCGATGGAGACGCTCGGGTCACCGGCGCTGCCTTTTTCCGGCGAAAAAAGCACGCGGATGCCGGCATCTCCTACGGACACGGTATTTGACCACCCCACATGCTTCACCGTATTAGCTTTCGTTGGATTGTCCTTCAGCAATATGAAGCGCTCGTGATAGAGTTTGGCAAGTTCTGGTGAGTCAAACGTGTGAACGAGGTTCGCCTGCGACGTTATTCCCTCGGTGGTGTAGTTTGCCGAACCGCAGGTCAGTCTTTTTGGCGATGCCTGCTGGGCATCCAGGTTATCCCCCGCAACCAAAAACTTGTTGTGCATGATATTCAGACGGGTCCGGGGAAAGAACTCCACGTCTGTCAATATCTGCTTGGCGTCCGCATTGACGGCCGGATCGTCATTGTCGTACACGATTCCGATTGTTTTGGTGGCCATTGCTGCCTGAAGCGCAGGAATGATCCACACTTTGTCGGTGAGATGATAGATCGCGCCGGACACCGAATCAAAGGCGGGGGCGCTAGGTCCCACGAAATCTGGCACAGGCGTCTCCATGCCGTTCGCGAGCCAGAGGCGCAGGTCGAGCTTCTGCGCGTCTGTGAGCTGTCCGGGCGGGGTATCGAACGAGTGCAATTTGCGGGAAAACGCCTGAGAACTTATGACAGCTCGGTTGAACCAAGTCCCGATATCGAACGCGACGTGTTGGGGTAACACAATGGTCAGCGAGAAAGCATCCGCGGTAATCTGCTGCAGTGCACCGGGCGCGCCGCCTACGGGAATGACCTCGTACGTCAGGGAGTCGCCAGCCACGGAGCCATCGAGACGCGCGTCCCACCACATGAATTTCTGAATCGGAGCTTCCGCGGACGGGAAATCCGGATGTCCTGGAGCTGGCGGACCATTAAACGAGATGCGGTTCGGCAACCAACTACTCGCTGCCTGGACACCGGTCGCCAGGTCCATGAACCCTGGCGTGCGGCGAATGGCAAACCCGAGAAAGTCCTGACGGGTTGCACCGTCCGGCCAGTCCAGCGCCAGCAACACTAGCGTTGGTGAGAGGTACGCGCGAGCATTCGCAGTTGCCATTTCACGACCATCGTTTGAGCGGAGCACAATACCGATGGCTAGGATCACTGAGACGAAGAATACTCCAGTTCGACGGCATTCTCACGTTAAATCACAGGAATTAGGTTTAGCCACCGAGAACTCCGGAATTCCCCCAATCAATCGCGGGGCAATATCTATTTAAGAGCCGAAAGCGCCTGCTGGAAAAAACGAACCAGCCTCCGATCACGATCTGGGCAGACAGTATCCGATCAGCTGGCGTCATGTCAATTTGGGCAAGCTTTTTCCCAGACTGGAGATTTTCTCTGCTGCGGGGTAGGGAGGAGATAAATTACTTGCAATGGGATCCCGAGTTCGTTGCCGAAGCCGAGAAAACGCGAATGCGATCCCCGGGACCACTCTGCACAATATGATTGTCAAAGGCCTGTCGATGCCCGCGCCCTCAAAGAAAAGCTCAAGCGATCCTCGCGCCGAAGGATTAGCGGAAGAACCTGTAACCAATCCGGAATCCGTAGCATCCTGGGACTATCCCGGTGAGTTCTGGATCGAGAAATTCTCCGCGAGCTGTAGTGATTGAGCTATTCAAGAAGCGCGTCGGCGCCGGCCCGCTTCCGCCGCACTAAAGTCGCACGGCCGCATGCTCATGCCAATCGGCGTCCCCATGATCTGCCCCGATTCCCAAATTTTAGAGTTAAGCAACTTAGGCAAGTCAGGCACCGGAGGTTAGGATGCTGCTCCGTTGGCTCGGTCTGCGGCGCCTATTTTTTCATACTCTCACGGAATTTATTCCAGGCGGCAATACCAGCTTCGGCAGCTTTCTCGTCGACTCCCTGCGGCAATCCTGCGACACCGATGGCGCCCACTAGCCGGTTTCCTATGGCCAGCGGAACCCCGCCGCCGACAAGGTAAACTTCACCTGGATACATGTTCATGATGCCGAAATAACGATCGGGACGGGTCTTGGCGAGTTCGGCGGCGACCTCGGTACGATCTCGCAATATGAGAGATGCCAGGGCTTTCCCTTTCGCAAAGCGCTCGAGATGAAACGAAGCGTTTTCCATGCGATCGGCGGAGATCATCTGTCCCGAGTCGTCCACAATCACAACTGTCATTTGCATCTTGTTCTCTCTCGCGTAGGCCACGGCGCCATCGATGATGACGCGCGCTTCCTGCAACGACAGAGATGTCGGCGGTGCCGATGGCCGGGGCGCCTGCGCGGCGGGCGCAGTGACGGGGCGGGCGAGAATTGCAATTAAGAGAACCGAAGCCAAGGACGCGATGATTTTCATGGAACGCCTCCTGAACAGGGATTTTTGACCGACCGAATATTAGCACCAGCGTGCCGACACCCGCAATGATAATTTCAGATCGTGTTGAAGGATCAGGGACAAGGGCACCAGGAAACCACGGGTGAAATAGCGTTACTCCGATTCCATCGCGCTATGGTTACCATGCTTGACAGCTTCATCAACGCAATGGTAACGCTTGGACTCGCAGCCCGAAGGTGCCGATTGTGAGCGATAAACAAAAAGAAGCGACTTCATTGATCATCGAACAACTCGTTCAGAGCGGAATTAAACTCGTGGCGAGCCTCCCCGACGACTGGATCGCTCCGCTGATTCATGACATTGACAAGGACGATCGTTTTAAGCACGTGCCTGTCAACCGCGAGGAGTCCGCGATCGGTCTTTGTTCCGGCGCTTACTTCGGCGGCATCCCCTCTCTGGCTCTCATGGGAGCCTCCGGGTTGATGACCTGCGTCTATGCCATCACCAAAATCAACTACAGCTACCATATTCCCCTATTTATCTTCGCCACGCTGCGCGGGGTGATCGGCGATCCGCGGCCGCATCACATTGCAAATGGTCTCTATCTCACCAGACTCTTGGATTCGATCAGCCTGCCGTTCTTGCTCGTGGAGGAGCGAAAGACCATCGAGCGCATCCCGGCCGCCTTCAAGCACTGCCAGGCGATGAACCGGCCCGAGGTGATGATATTTACCGAAGCCGTTTTGCTTGGCGAGGCCTAGGAAAACGATGTTGGATCTGAGAGATTGCTTCAAGTATTTTGCCCAACGTCAAAGCGACGGTGTCGTGATCACCTCGGCCGGTGTCACCTCCGGCACGTGGTGGAGAACCACGCACGATATGGATCAGGCTTTTTACCTCGGCGCCTCGATGAGCATGATTTCGATGTTCGGCGCCGGCATCGCCATGGGCGCGCCGAAGCTACCGGTATGGGTTTTCATGGGTGACGGAGCGTTCGTTATGAATCCGGGGATGCTGATGGTCGAACGCGATCTCAATTTGCCCAACTTGAAGCACTTCCTCGTTTCCAACCGCGTCTACAACGCCACCGGCGCCGTTCCCCTCGCTAACGCGAAGCGCAACGACTACGCGGCGATCGCGAGAGCCGTAGGGATCGAACGGGTCTTTGAGATTGACTCTCTCGAGGGACTGCATAGCCAGTTCGATAAAATCGTATTGGAGCCTGGGCACACTTTCACGATTCTCGAAGTCGAGCCCCTGCGCGAGAAACCAGGCGGCGTGCCGATTGATGATGTTGAATCAAAATTCCGCTTCGGGCGCTACATTGAGAGAAAGGCGGGGATCAAAATCTTCCGCCATCCGGCAACGGAACCTATAAACCGCTAGCTGAGGGAAGAGTATCAGTGACAGACTTGCCTAAGTCTACTAACTCCTAACAGGCAGGGACATATCTCCCGCGTGCTGAGCCTGTCAAACACAGCTCCAACCCGTTTTTATCCGCTGGGCCGTGTAGGCCTGAGAAGACGCATTGAATTGCTTTCACCGCCCGGTCATCTAGGTTCGCGCAGCTCCCGTCGCTCTGTTGTACGGAACCCAGTACGGGTATAAAATTACATATCTTATACCTCTGGAGCTTTAGCATGGGCATGAACATAAAGAGCGACGAAACGCACCGTCGAGCCAAGGAATTGGCCCGAATCACGGGTGAGACAATCGCTGAGGCCGTGGACCGCGCGGTCAGCGAGCGCTTGGATCGGTTGCGGCGGCAACGGAATCGCAAAGCGCTCGCGGCGAAACTCCTAAAGTTGGGTGACCAGTGCAGCCGGCTGCTGGTGATGGACAAGCGATCAGCCGACGAAATGCTCTATGACGAGCAAGGGCTGCCGCGATGATCGTTGTCGATTCGTCTGCGCTGATCGCGATCCTCGACAAGGAACCGGATGCGGCGCTTTACGCAGAAGCCATCGCGGAGGCGGATACCCCGCTCATTTCTGCGGCGACTCTCCTTGAACTGCATATTGTGATGCTAAACCGGCACGGCGCCAGAGCCGCACAAATCGTCGACCGTTTGATCCAAAACGCTGCCCTTCAGATTGAAGACTTTACCGCTCAACATGTCGCGCTCGCGCGTGAAGCTTATGATCGCTATGGCAAAGGCAGAAATGTTGCAGGGCTCAACTATGGGGACTGTTTTTCTTACGCGCTGGCAAAAGCCACCGGCTTGCCGTTGCTTTTCAAGGGGCAGGATTTTTCAAAGACGGACCTGGTCGCGGCGCTGCCCAACACTTGAGTCCACTTTGACTCTTAAGCACTAACATACGTTGGGGAAGTGATCCGGCTCGACATCTTCAGCAATTCCTGCTTTGAATCATGGGACTATGGACGAGACAATCACAGCGATCGACACGATCACGCTGCGCATTCCGTTGGACATCTGGGCTCCGCCGCCCATGTCTCAAGGTGTGCCGCGCACGCATGTTGAAAGCCTTTATGTACGCGTGACGACCAGTGGCGGCGTCGTGGGCTGGGGTGAGTCGTTCGGCACGGCCCGGCCCATGGTCGTCGCGGCGTTCGACAACTGGATCAGGCGACTTGCCGTTGGACAAAGCGTCACGGACGAGCAGCTGATCCCCCGCATCGAACGCATGCTGCTTTCGTTGAGCCGCTCCGGTCCGCTGGCCCACGCGCTCGCGGGACTCGATATTGCGCTGTGGGACATTCGGGGGAAGCTTGCGGGAGTTCCGGTGTCGACGCTTCTTGGCGGCACCAAGCGAACGCGCGTCGAATGCTATGCCTCGTTGCTGCAATATTACGGCAACCCGGAATACATCAAGCGCAACACCGCTCGTGCTCTCGAACGCGGCTATCGTCAGATCAAACTGCATGAGCGCACTGCCGAGGCGGTCGCTGCCGCGCGCGAGGTGACGGGTCCGGACATTCCTCTGATGGTGGATACAAACTGCGCCTGGACGCTGGCCGAAGCGGAGGCGGCGGTCACGGCGCTGGCGCCGTACAAGCCGTTCTGGGTCGAGGAGCCGATCTATCCACCGGAGGATTTCGAAGCGCTCGCCAAGCTGCGCACGATCACCGGAGTACCCGTGGGGATCGGCGAGAACGCCACCAGCCTGCGCGATTTTCGCAGAATGGTCACCATCGGCAAAGCCGACTACATTCAGCCCGCCATGGTCAAGCTGGGCGTCACTGCCTTGGCCAAAGTAGCCGCCGAAGTTGAGCAGGCGGGCGCGACCTGCGTGCCGAATGCTTTTTATCTGGGACCGGCTTTTCTCGCGGTGCTGCATTGCATGGCGGCAAAAGAGAAAGAATCCCCGCTCGAGCGGATGTTTGCCGATTTTGGCGCGACTCCGTTCGCCAAGACCGTGCCTGTGATCAACGGCGGAGTTGAAGTTCCGCAGGGCCCAGGTCTCGGCGCGGACCCGGAAGACGACCTGATTGCACAGTTCAGAGTGTAGTCCCCGCTCTCCAGGCGGGAGCGTCATAAGGTTCAGGCGTGCATAAGTGAATAGATTCCTGTAAAGAGAGCCCGAGAGTTAGGTCTTGTTTCGGCGATAGACTGACATTCTGGCGAATTCGGCATGGCCAGGATCTGTTTAACGATAGGAATTTTCTTTTGGGTTTCGGCCATCGACCCCCATTTGGAAGTTACAAGCAACTAGCAGAGGGAGCCCGACTCGCCAAGGAACGCCAATTCGGCTCAGACAGTAGCCGATAAGTTAGCGCTGTGTCAACTTTGACCTTGGCTTGCGGACAGAGCTGGACATCTGCTCCTGTCTTCGGTAAGAGGCTTTTAGATTAGCTTCCACTGAAGGCGGATCAGCCTTTGGCTGAGGCTGTCCCTCGATCTTTTCCTCGAGAGGTGAGTTTATCGAACGGTCGGACGGATCGAAGGTGAGGGCAGTCGACTTTCGACAAACCGAAATGAAAGACCCAAACCGATGTTGAGCGACGAACAGAACCGGAGCTTGATGCAAGTCGGCGCCGGCACGCCGATCGGAGAGTTGCTTCGGCGCTACTGGATGCCCATCGCCGCGGTGGCCGAGTTGGACGACAAGGCGACGAAGCCCGTACGTTTGCTGGGTGAGGATCTCGTCCTCTACCGGGACCAGGCCGGCACCTATGGTCTCCTAGATCGGCACTGCGCGCATCGCCGCGCCGACCTATCCTATGGATGGGCCGAGGGCTGCGGGCTGCGTTGCCACTACCACGGCTGGTTGTGGGATCACACCGGCAAGTGCCTGGAACAGCCTTTCGAGGAGGTCGCGAATCCCGAGGCTCGCTTCAAGGACCGCGTGCGTATCAAGGCATATCCCGTGGAGGCCAAGGCCGGCCTGCTGTGGGCCTACCTGGGGCCGCCGCCGGTGCCGCTCGTGCCCACCTGGGAGCCTTTCACCTGGAGAAACGGTTTCGTGCAGATCGTCTTTTCGGAAGTCCCCTGCAACTGGTTCCAATGCCAGGAAAACTCGATCGACCCCGTGCACTTCGAGTGGCTGCACAGCCACTGGACGCGGGCCTTGCAGGGTGACGAAGGGCCGAAGCCGCCGACCCATCTGAAGATCGGCTTCGAGGAGTTCGAGTACGGGTTCGTCTACCGACGTGTTCTGGAAGGTCAGTCGGAGTCGGACGAGCTGTGGACTGTCGGGCGCACCTGCCTGTGGCCGAACTGTCTCTTCACCGGCGGTCACTTCGAATGGCGGGTGCCGATCGACGACGAGAGCATGCTGAGCGTCGGCTGGTTCTTCGACCGGGTGCCGACCGAGATGGAGCCGTTCACACAGGACCGCATCCCCTACTGGTACAGCCCGATCAACGAGGCGCGCACGGGGCGCTGGATCACCACGCACGTAATGAATCAAGACTTCGTCGCCTGGGTGGGCCAGGGTGCTCTCGCCGACCGAACCCAGGAGCACCTGGGCGAGAGCGACCGCGGCATCATCCTAATGCGTAAGCGGATGCTGGAGCAGGCCGAGCTTGTGGCCCGCGGCGGTATGCCCAAAGCGGTAATCCATGATCCGGCGCAGAACGCCTGCGTGCGGCTCCCGATCATCGGCCGAGAATACTTCGTCGGCGGCTATTCCCGAGCGGACAGTGACAAGCGACGCGGGCGCACGCCGGGACTTGCCCAGCGAAAGGACTTCCCTTTCTTGACCGGCCAGCCCGAGGAGATCCGGCAGGCCTTCCGCCGCGCGATGGGCCTCGACGCCGAAGTCCCGCGCGACGTTCGCTCGCCCGGCTAATTTAGTTTTTGCAGCCTCAGCTTATGCGGGGTGGTTCGTTATTATCACTCGTCCCTCGACACGTCACCCCTCCTGGCTCGTCACTCGTCCTGGCCGTAGTGGATGCGCCGGTAGGGCAGGGTGATGACGCTGCGGGAAATCCGGACGTCGAGCATCGTCGGTGCGGGATTCTCCAGGAACTCTCTGGTCGCGGAGCGGAGCTCATCCACGCTGCGCACAAGCCGGCCCCTGCCGCCAAAGGCCTTGCCGACGGCCCCCAGGTCCGGCGTCGCGACGGTCGCGAGGTCGGCTTTCATCTTGTGCGCGTCGAACTTGTAGTACTCCGAGCCCAGCGCCTGGTTGTTCAGGCACACGACCATCAGCGGCATGCCGTAGCGCACCGCCGTCTCGAACTCCCCGACGTGCATCATCACGCTCGCATCGCCGTCACACAGCACGTGCGGCTTGTTGCCGCTCGCCGCGATCGCGCCGATCGCCGCCGGCAGCATCTGGCCGATGCAGCCGAAGAAATGTCCAGGAAGCACCAGCGAGCGCGGCTTGTTGAACAGCATGTTCGAGAAGCCCGCGGTGGCACCGCTTCCCGTGACCACGCCTATTTCGGGGGGCAGCATCTCGTCGAGTGCAGGCAGATCTCCCGCGGATCCACGGCGCCCGGCTCGATCGGAAATTCCGTACGGTCCACGTGCTGGGCGGCGAGTTGCTTCTTCACCTCCTCGGTGCGAAAGCCGGTCATCTTGACCGAGCGCTTCGCGAGCGCGTTCTCCAGCGCCTCCACGCCGGCTTTTGCGTCCGTCTGCACGTAGCAGTCGGCGGAACGGCCCCCGCTCATCACGAGGTGCGGCTTCGAGTCGAGGTGCACGAAGCGCGCATTGGGGTAGAGGTAGCCGTGCTCGGTGGTGTAGCGGCCCATGCTGGCGCCGACGGCGATAACGCAATCGGCTTCCTCGAATAGCTTCATAGAGGTGCGGGTGCCGTAGGTCCCGGAGATGCCGGCGTGATATTCGTCTTCGGCGAGCAAGCCCTTCGCCATCAGCGTGGTCGCGATCAGCGCGCCGATGCGGCCTGCGAGCTTCTTCACGGCGTCGCCCGCGCCGGACCATTTCGCCCCGCGCCCGACGAGGACTACCGGATGCTTCGCTCCGGCGATGATGTCGGCAGCCTTTTCGATCTCTGCGGGATCCGGATGGACCACCCGCTTCGGGAGCACCGTGGAAGACGGCTTGTACGGCTCGTCGTCGTCCTCGAACGCCTTCTGCTGGATGTCCATCGGCGCGCTCAGCATGATCGGCCGCGATTCGAGCTTGGCGAGGTAGAACGCCTTGCGCACGCAGTCGTCCGCCACCTCCGGGGAGGTGATGCGAATGAAGCCGGTCTCGCAGCTGGCGGCAAACGCCGCCTGGTCCATGCGCTGGAGGTACTCGTCGTCATTCGAGGGGAATTCGCCGCAGAACGCGACCAGCGGCGACGCGGCGCGGCTGGCGGTGAGCAGCGCGGTGGCAAGCTGCGAGACGCCCGGCCCGCAGGTCGTGGTGGCAACCCCCGGGGTGCGCGTCACGCGCGCCCAGCCGTCGGCCATGCCGAGCCCGGCGCCCTCATGGCGCACTTCGAGCATCTTGACGCCGCCGAGCTTGTCCAGCTCGTGCATCCAGTACATGTTACCGTCGCCCATGATGCCGAAGATATGCGTGACGCCTTCGGCGACGAAATCGGCTGCGAGTCTCTGGTACACTTTCATGCTTTCTCTCCTTTTCGGTTTGCGATGAGTAATGTGCGATGCCGGACCCGCGTTAGCCGATGCGTGATCAATCGTTGATACGGGATGAGAAGAGGGTCGAGGATTGAGGGTCGAGGGGAAACCACTCGATACCCGACACTCCCCTCGACACCCGTCCCTCGTTACTCGTATCCGTTCTACACAGTCGCCTTGGCGCAGCGCGCGGCGAGCCGCTCCGTGAATTCGCCCGTCATGCGCTTGACCACCAGCGCGGCGCCGGACTCCACCAGTGAAGCGAGCCGGCCGGAGATCTCGACCTCAGCGTCGATGGGAACCGCCGACGAGCCCGGTGCCTGCCCCGCCACGACCTTGAAGGTCATCGCCGTTTTCACCCGCGTACCGCCCTGGTCGTCCCTGCCGCGGGAGGATACGTGCCCGATCATCGCCGTGCCATCCAGCTCCAACGCGACCTTCGCGCGAAAAGTCACTTTGGCCGGTCCGAACTTCACCGTCACGGTCGCATCGTACGAGCCGTCCTCCAGCCGGTCGCCCAGTTTCGCCCCCGGCATACAGTCGACCACGGCGCGCGGGTCCGACAGCACGTCCCACACGACCCGCGGAGCCGCCGGCACCTCTACACGCTCGCTTATTTCAATCATTTGTTTTTCGGAGGTACAGTATTCGATAACGTTCAGCAGTGTCAACTTGGGGTCGTGGTTTAGTTAGCCAGAGATCTCTCACTTCGTTCGAGATGACAGATCTATTACTTTTTGTCATTCCGAGCGGCGGTAGCGAGGAATCTTTCTCGCCGATAAAAGTCGTGCGAAGGCAAACTGAACCGCTACCCAACTTGGACTTAGCTTTTAGACAGGGCTGGACTCGCGCCACGGGCCAGGGTAAGAAAGGATCAAATGAGCTGGGACTAAAAAGGGGTTTACGGGAGGCGGTATTGAGACTTGCTCTGTTCCAGATAGCCGGAAGCGCTGACGTGTTGCCGGGACTGATTACTCGGGGCGGCGTCGTGAGCATTGCCGATCTCGTGTCGCGTGGCCCCACGCCTCAGTTGACGATGACCGGAATCATCGACAATTTCGAGCGCTTGCGTCCAGCTCTGGAGCGCCGTGCACGCGACGGCGATCAGACGCCGCTCGCCGACGTGCGTCTGTGCGCCCCGTTGCCGCGGCCCGGGAAGATCCTCGCGTGCATCGCCAACTACTGGGAGCACGGCGCGCTCGAAGCCCGGCCACTCAACATGTTTCTGAAGAATCCGGATGCGGTGATCGGGCCGGGCGATACCATCGTGTTGCCGGAATTCACCGAGCCATGGATTTTCATGCACGAGGCGGAGCTTGCGCTCGTCATCAAAGGGCCTGTCAAGAAAGTGAAAGCTGAGAACTGGCGCAGCGCTGTTTTCGGCTATACGGGAATGATCGATGTGTCGGCGCGCGGCGAGGGCCGGCGGACATGGAAGGCGGGCAGTTGGCTTGGAAAGTCGTTCGACACCTTTGCGCCGCTTGGGCCGTGCATCGCGACCCTCGACGAGATCCCGAATCCCAACGATGTACTTGTGCGTTTCTGGGTCGATGGGCAACTGCGGCACAACTACAACACCGATGACATGGAGCACCTCGTGCCGGAGCTCGTCGAGTTTGCCTCCACCATCATGACGCTCAACTCCGGCGATGTCATCGCCTGCGGGACCAACCACGAAGGCCTGGGGCCGCTGCAAGACGGCGAGGTCGTCGACTTCGAGATCCAGCACATCGGGCGCATGCGGCTTAACGTCGTGGATCCGCTCAAGCGCAGCTGGGAGAAAGGCATTTACATGGGGGTGGATTCAACCAACCCTGATGCCGTCAGGCGCAATCGGCCGCAGACGCCGCCTTGATTGCGCAGATTCGCAAGAATCTCTCGATCCGTTGCGTTACGACTCAGACGTGGTTTCGTCTTGTCTTTTTCGTTTCCGAAACCTTCGAAAGTGTTCCGCTAGAGACGAAAGAAGCGTTCGGCGTTTTTGCCGAGGAGCTTTTCCTTGACTCGGTCCGGCATATCGCTCCGTTCGCGCCAGCGGGTGACGTAGTTCTCTTCTGCCGAAGGATCGCCGTGAGGGAAGTCGGAGGAGCACATGAGGGCGTCCTCTCCCACATGTTTCAAGAGATAATCAAAATCCTCGTCTCCCTCGCAGTTGACGAACGCCCGTCCCGAACGGAAGAATTCTTCCGGGTCGCGGTAATAGCGGCGGTCGATGGCATTATCGACGGGCCGTCGCTGCCCTTGAGTGAAAAGTACGCTGGGCGGCTCGACCCGGCGCCTGATCTGCTGTATCGCGTAGGGGACCCAGGCGGAGCCGGTCTCCAGAAAACCAAGCCGGAGTTTGGGAAAACGGGTCAGCAAGCCGGCGCCCATGGTGTACATGAAGCCCCATATCACGGGAACAATAGCCGAACAAAAGAACGCATGAGAATCGGAAAAGAGCTGGGTGACCTGCGGCGAGCCCCAACCGAGATGAACGCAAAGGGGGAGGTCGAGTCCCGCGGCTTCCTCATAGATCGGAAAGAACTCCGGATCGGCCAAATTCCGCTCCCACACCATGCCCATGGTAAAAATACCCGAAGCTCCCAGATCGCTCGCGCTGCGCATCTCCTTCACCGCGGCCTCCGGGTCGCGAAACGGAAGCAGCGCTGCCCACCTCACCCGGCCTTTTGATTTGGCGCAGGCTTGACCGACATATGTGTTGTAGGCGTGAAACAGCGCGCCTTCGAGTTTCACATCCTCCGCTACCGAAGCGAGAAACATCGTGGGGAAGACGATCTGGCAGTCGATATGGAATCGATCGAGGTCTGACACCCGGGCTTCCATGTCTTCCAGAGTCTGCGACCCGAGGGAAACGTCGATCTTTTTCGACCGATCCGTCCACGAAAGCGACGCGGTGGTGCGTCCACGGCTGCCAATGTTGGGAACGCTTTTTCCCTCGATGAGCCAGCAGCCGTTGAAGTCACCCCGGACCGTGTCCGCCGGTAAGCGGACCGGGATCGGACGTTGCAGATGAAACTCCTCGGGAAGATGCTCAAACATGCCTTCCGGCTCAATGATATGTCCATCGGCATCGATCACGCTCATTACGTCTTCCTCCTCTCATTCATTCTTGACTGCAGTCAGTCTATTCGTGGCGCAAAACTCATGTCAAGTGACGACAGTGGTGAATCGGAGTACCGAAGTGATGGAGTAATGGGAGTCATGCGTCTTTGATATCTCTAGACAATCTTAGCAAGGGGATCAGCATTAGGTTCTTCGACGAGGGATAACCAGGCTATCAAACAGCCTGTCGAGGGTCGCGCTGTTCTCGAAGCTCCATACTTCCGACAGCACTCGATCGCAGCCCTCCGCTCCCAGCGCCCCGGAAGCCAAGCCCCGGAACTTCGCTTCAACTTCGCTATCCGTCAACGGGTTACGGTAGTGTCCCTTCGGGTGGCTCGTCTCCGCCACCACCCGCCGTCCGTCCGTCGTCGTCACCTCGATCCGCGTGCATGACTCCGCGGGATAGCGACGGGTGAATTCCGGCTCCTCCACCACCTTGAGCTTCTTGATCAGCATCCGTAGCGCCGGGTCCTGGATCCTTGACGGCGCGAAGGTTGCCGGCGTTACGCCACCGTCTTGAAACGCAGCCGCCACCATGTACGGCATGCTATGATCCGCCGTCTCCCGGGTCTCGGGGGCCCACTTCTCCGCCTCGGTGGCCGTACGCCGCACCGCTTCGCCGTATGCCGCCACGTGCACCGACTCGATCTCCGCGGTGCCGAGCCGCTGCCGTAGCTCCAGCACAAGGCCGATGGGTCCCTGGGTGTGCACCACCGACGGGTACGCCTTGAAGCTGGTAGCGGTGATCCGGAACGGTTTCGCTTTGCCCCCAAAGCCTTCCCACTTCGGGGCTTCGATCCCCAGGTGCTGCCACAGCCCATCCCGTCCTTCGAACGGTTCGCCCGGCCCTGTCATCCCTTCCGCTGCCAGCTCGGCCGCGAACACTGCGGTTCGGACCGCAGCCGCCGTTGCGCAACCTTTCCACATCGAAAGCTCTCCGACCCGCGTCGCTCCCAGCGGCACACCGGTGGTGATCGCGATGGAGATGGCGTTTCCCATAGCTTTCGGGTCCAGCCTGAGAATCATGCCGGCACCGCAGGTCGCCCCGATGGCTGCGAACATTCCCTGGTCCCAGCCCTTCAGCGGAATCTCGTCTGCCAGCCGGCAGAACACCTCGTAGGCGGCTGTAATGGCCGTGATCACCGCCCGTCCGTCTATTCTGTGGGCGCCGGCCACGGCCAGGACGCCGGGGATCATGTCGCTCGGATGGCCCGTGCCCCGTGCCGCGTAGTGGTCGTTACAGTCGAGGTAGCGGATAAGAACTGTATTCGCGAAGGCCGCCAGATCCGTAGACGTCTCCTCTGACGTGCCGAGGATGCGTGCCGGAGGATTCCCCTGCACTCGGGAGGCGATGCGCCGCGCGATGGACGCCGGCTCGCTGTCGAACGCGGCGACCGCGCAACCCAAGCTGTCGACCAAGGTCCGCTTCACCTGGTGAATTGCCTCCGGGGAAAGGTCTTCGTAGGTCAACCTGCATGCGTAGTCGCTCAGGTATTTCGTCGTGAGGTCCATGAGACCCTCCTGCCGCAAAATGATCGTGAAGGTGTGAACGCCTGCTTAAGCCCCAAACAGGAGACCAAGATAAGATTGAACGACATCAAAGTCCAGATGCTGATGAAACTACGGGGATAGGTCACTTTGCCCTATTCTTGAATCCCGACTTAACAGCACCGAATTATTGCACTATAAACATACTTACTGGTCGGTAAGAGGTCCAAACTTGCTTTCTGATCGGCTAACAAACGGACAATTTCAGAGGAGGGAGAACCATGGCAATCGAACTTTATTGGGGCAGCGGCAGTCCCTTCGCTTGGCGGGTCATGCTGGCACTTGAAGTGAAAGGGCTCAAGTATGAATCGAAACTCTTGGAGTTTTCCAAAGGCGAGCACAAAGCGCCAGGCTATCTTTTGCTCAACCCACGCGGCAAAGTCCCCACCCTCAAAGATGGAGACTTCGTCCTCTACGAGTCGCTCGCGATCATGAGTTATCTCGATCGCAAATACCCGGATCCGCCGCTCTTCGGTAAGACGCCGGAGGAAACGGGTTTGATTTGGCGCGCGCTAGCTGAATGCGAATCCTATATGGTAAGTGCAGGCGACAAAGTCGTTCGGCCGATGTTCTTTGGCAAGGGATTGGACAAAGTCGAAGAGATCCAACAGGCCGCGCAAACGCTTCGCCACGAGCTCAAGATGATCGACTCGCGCTTGGCCGGTTCGCCTTGGCTAGTTGGGGATAGGATTTCCGCCGCGGACATCGGCGTGTTTCCATTGGTGCAACTGATCTTGCGCGCCGCGTCCAAAGAAGCCGCCCAGCCGTTCAATTTAGGCTTCCTCCCGCTTGCGCAAACCTTTCCCAGCGTCGCCAGATGGGTGCAGCGCATCGAAGCGATACCGAATTATGAGCGCACTTACCCGCCGCATTGGAGACAATAATACCGTTCGGGAGTAACGCCCATTCAGACAATCGACTTAGTCGGCTTGGATGCTCCGGGAAACAGGCCGTGCTTGGTGAGAAATTCGATCATAAAGCGATCGAACAGCCAGGGTTGCTCTATCTGGCAGGCATGGCCAGCTCCAGGCAAAGTCCTCAACTCGCAATTCGGTATGAGCGCTTTGAGCGCGAAGGCCCGCTGATGGCTGCCGTCCTCGCTGCCGGTCAGGATGATGGTCGGACAGGCGATGCGCTCATGATGGCCCTCCGGATAGGACTGGGCGAGCGCTTTGAACTGGTGGATGATCGTCTGCACATCGGCGTGTTGATTGCGTTCGGTGAATAGGTTCGCAAAGAAATGCGCCATCGGTGTCGTGCGAAACGCCGCGCTCAGATCTTCGAACGTGTAGGCCCAGCGATAGTCGATGCCATTGGCCGTGTAGTTATCGATGCGCCCCTTGGTAAATTCCTTGTTGGGGTTGTAACCGGTGCCCGACAACACGAGCGCCGCGGTTTTGTCCGGGCGCTGGTGGTACATGTGGGGAGCGAGCGACGAGCCCACAGAACAGCCGACTAGAATCGCTTTCTCGCCGGGCAGCGCGTCGTCGATCGCTTCCCAGCAAGCCTGGGCCATGTCATCCATCGTCAGCCCGGCGTCCGCCTTGGGCGAGCGGCCGTATCCCGGGATGTCAATGGCAATGCAGCGGTACCAGGTCGAGAGGTGCGCCATCTGAAAAATCCAGCATGACTGGTCCATCGGATTGGGATGGATAAAGGCGATCACCGGCCCCGTGCGTCCCATCCGTTCATAGTAGAGCGGTCCGTGAATGTGTTGCGCCATAGTTTTCCCCTTCTTAGTTTGCGCGCGCTAGGATCAAGTCTTAACGATTTCCAGACCGTTGAAAAAAGTTCTGAGATGCGAAGCGCGTTCTTCGACGACTTGAACTACTTGAACGTTTTGAACGATTGGAACATTCGCGAAGCGTATCAGATTTCGCGAGGCTTGAAAGGGTTTTCTCTGCCTAGCCCTTCCATTAAGCCTGGTTGCCCGCCCTTTTGCATAGACTCGGCGAGCTCGAGCAGATAGGCTTCCTGTTCGATGGCCTCGTATAATGTCATCGATCCGTCGTTTTTGATCGGTTTTCCGCCCATGAAGTGAAAGGAGTGACAGTCCCAATCGTAGAACTCGTCGCCGCGATTGCTGATCTCTTTCCACCTGATGCCGACGGGGCTCCGATGTAAACCGGTGCGTGCCGGCAGCGCCTCTTGTTGGTCCAGGGAAAGATTCAGGTCTGCCTTATAGCCTTTCTCCTCGGGAATTCCTTCCCACATGCGTCGGTAGTTGGGCAGGAACTCTTTCTGGCGGACCGTCAGCGCGGTGTGCATGTCCCACCAGGTTCCATGTCCGGAGACGCGCTCGTCAACCCGGTCAACCAACTTGTAAACGAGCCGGCCGCCCGCTCTCAGACGCAGTACGAGCGTACCCTCGGCCGTCTTCGAATCTTGCACCGGTTGCATTCCACAGTATTTCTCGAAGAAGGCGGCAGTCCTTCCCAGGTCGCGGGAGCCGTAGACGCCGTGACTGATGCGGCCGACTTTTTCGGAGGTGCAGATCTCCATGGCGCCTTCCGGCATATGCGCCGGCGCCCAAAACTCATATTGGTTACCGTCAGGATCGGCGAGATAGATGACGGTACCTTCGTCACCTTCAGCGGCTGTCTTGACCGGATCCGTGTGCGGAATCTTGTGTTGATCGAGCCGGCGCAAGTGCAGGTCGATATCCTCGGGCCGGATGTAGAATCCGCAGCGCGGCAGATCCTCCCCCAGAGCTTTTGCCGGCGGGTAAATCTCGGGCTGAAGGAACGCACCGACGCGGCACGATCCACCTTCCCACCACAAAAAGCAGGTTATCTTGATATTCCTTTTGCGGGCCGCAGTAGTGAGTCCGATGAGCGGTCTTCTAGTTATGCCTGTGGCATTGCCTGCCCAGTCCGCCCAGGCGACCATATCGTTGGTTCCGACGACATAGTGATCGATCCAATGCACTGCGCCTCGGGGTTCAACATCTGCCATGATCAAGCCTCCGTTCCAGTCGTTCTAAACGTTCTCGTCGTTCCAATCACGCGACGTACCAGACGTGAGAAACGGTGTCAAGCGAGTTTTTCGTAAACGTTCAAGCTTACGTTCGATGGGCGGCGATTCGGTGGCCCGGCCTTGACCTATCGACCTTCACGGCGCGCGCCGATCTTGGAATCTTAAGAAATGACTTCGTTCATGCTAAGCTGTGGATGTTCGATCCAACAAGGCCGAAAGCCGGACAGGGATGTAAAAATGGGGCGGCTACCGTTTCTGAATTTAACCTTTATTGTTTTGCTATTGACGTTGATGATGATGCAGAAAATGGCTCCCGGAATCTACCACTCTGAAGATGACTTCGCTGAGTTTAATGAAAGCGCTCCCCAGCTTCGCGGCCCCTCCGTTCGTCCCAACGGCGATTACATCCGCCAACTATCTCCATCCCTTGCGCATATCGCGGGCCATTTTGCTCAAGCCTGGCAGCGGGCCCAGATTCTGGCCGAGTGGCCGATCGAAAGCAACACCGCTCAGTGGGAGAAGTCTTATGCCCCGACTCTGGTTGAAAAAGAGTTGATCGAGGCCAGATTTCATGTCGAGAACGCCGAGGTCTACGAATGGTCTATAAAGAATAGACAAAAGACGGTGGCGGAGATCAACCAGGCTGAGCGTTTCCTGCAAGATGCTCGGCCCTTGGTCAAAAAGCCGGCGTTGGCCACGGTCGAGAGAGTTGCAAAGGAACTGGAGCTGGTGAAATTAGATTCGACCGGTGAGGGAGCGAGCCAGCCGGCCAACTATGAAACCATCAAGATGGACCTGGATCGGGTCATAGGTTGGGTTCGCGCGGCCGGACTTTAAGTTCATGTGGATGAGCCCGCGAGGGAAGGGAACCGGAGCGATGCGATTGCCTCCATCGGGTTACTTAGCGGTGATGAGAGCTTGTCACATGGACGTAAGGTAATCCAGAACAGCCAAAATGCCCGCTCCGCCAAACGGAATCGCGAGGGCTCCTATGACCGGGTGCTTGGAGAGAGGAACAAAGGCACCTTCGTCATACGATTCGACTTCGTGGATCAATAGACGGATCTGTTCGGGGAGATTAGCATTCTTCTGGTCCCTGTCAGGATCATCTTTCCGCGGCTTTGGTTTTGTCGAAATCAATGCCAGTGAAGAAGCGCGAAAAGTCCCCCAAGCGCGAGTCGGAACCGATCTCGATGGCGTTAGTTCCAGATCTTCTCTATCCTCACTCTGCAGATATTTTCTTTCGCCGCCCAAAACTTTCAAAAGCTTGTGTTTCAGCTTGCCGATCGCCTCTCGCCTCGCGTTTTCAGCAGATCGACGAATAACCCATACAGCATAAAGCGCATAAGCTGAGTTGAAACCGAAAACAAGGATCAGCAGTATGGGCCAGTCCCAGCGGTCGAAAAATTGGTACCGTGAGATAATTGTGAGAAACAAGACGACAAACGGATAGAAAATGAGCTTTCCGACCACCTTGGTGCGCTCACCGATGAGGTTGACGCCGATCCATTCATCCAAATAGTCGCGGTGGATGCCGTACTGTTTTTCAAATTCGCGGTAAGTCTCCTCCGGCCACTTCGTCGCTTTATGGTTTAGGTTGTCGATGAATTTCTTACAGAGCTGGGCTGCATCAACGACGAAAAAAATGAGAACGATCAAAGGCAGCACCGTAAAATAAAGAACAAATTTATCAGTCCAGTAACTTATGGGTCCACGGTAAGGCACGAAAGGAGGGTCATAGCCAAACAACAGCATCAGTATGACTATCGATAAGACGTAAACCAGCAACACTGGGATGAACCGAGCAACGCGATGTTTACAAGAGCCGAGCCAGTTGTAGTCTTTCCACAATTGGAGGGCGTCCACTTTCTTTTCTCCATCATCCGTCAGGATGCTTTTTTCCGGATCCCAACGGTTAATCTTGATAGAATTTCGTAAGGTCCACCACCAACGCACTTCGGTTTTGAATTTTTGCCAAAGGTCGCCGTGCGAAGCTGTTACGGATTGCGACAGTTCGCTTTGATGTCGTTTTTCCCGCAAGCGTTCGGCGGTTTCCTTTATGGATTGAACTCTGTCGAGCAGACGGAAAGCTTTCGATAACTTATCTTTGTTGTTCCGCAGTTGATGCCGCGTTTGGAAGAATAGAAAATAAAGACTCAAATAGGCCGCAACCATTCGCGTCACCTCGGCCGGCCAGATACTGATTCCATCGATCAACGAGAAAGGTTCGTCTTGTCCCGAAAAGTGCGCTATGCATATCGCGGTCGCCAAAATCAGCGGGAGCAACATCAATAACCAGACGAGCGCGCGAAACCATGGCGTTTGCTTAGTACGTCGTCTAAATGTGTCTCGAACAATTTTTCCAAGATCCCGGGCGGTGCCACTGAAATAAGCTATGAGCCAAAGCACCAACAAGAGAAAAACAATTAATAGGGGGACCGTTAACAAGTCCCACGGCGACAAATCTTTCATAATGTGGGGGTTGGGTGGATGCACTCTTTCCGTCGTCGCGTCCGGGCCCAGAGGATACGCCCCGCCCCGGCCGATCTCGAAAAGCCGCACCGGAAGGAGAGGCGTGATCGAAGTATCGAGTTCAGTCGCGACCTTCTCCAATTGTTTGTTATGCGGCGGAAGAGCTAACTGGCTGGCGAGGAATGTGGCCGTCTGGTAACTGTCTCGAAACGGGGGGATATCTCCCTGAATATCTTTGTCTAATTGCAATCCGAAACTCGAGGCTACGATTAGATTTCGAGACCAGTTCAACTCCTTGGAATGAAACAGGCGAGCATCTAAATCCGTTGTGAAAAAAATCACGTTGGGAAAGTGAATCCGCAAGGACTGCAAGAGCAGGAGCTTGTCGTAGACGTCGCTCCCCAACACGCCGATGGCTGTGATCTTCTTACCGGAGTTGGATTCCTCGTCCTGTAGTTTGGCCGCTAGACGCGGGATGTAGTCAAGCTGGCTGTTGCCCTGAGGCGACTCCAATGGTGCGATTTCTCGCCGTTTGTTGATAGCCTCTTCTTTGTTCGAATCGTTGCTGGTCTTTGACGACTGCGATTCGCTTCCCGGAAGTTTCCCATCCAGCCCCCGAAGATAGCTCACCTGGACCAGATCTCTTCTGTTCAACAGCTTCGAGAACGTATCTGGCAATGCCCGACCGTAAAAAGTATCCCACTCGGAAACCAAGGCGATCGCGTCTTTATCGGGAGCAATGCCGCGCAGCTTAAGTTCCGTTATGAGCGCACAGATTAGCACATCGTCCGTCAAGGTGACGTTGTGAAATTCGAGTTTTCCCCTCAGTTTCTCTTTTACACGGGCTCTGGTATCCTTCTCGGTTTCACACAAAGGTTGGCTAGGTTCTTGTAATAAAAGGCTGTCGGGAGCAGTCGCGGAGGGAGAGTAGATTTCGCCACCGTCCAATTGGGTATCGTCCGTCAGCATGGCCTTTAACGTGGTAGAGCTCCAGGGACCGATAATTTTGAGTTCCATTTTCCGCTGTTCGACGGCGATCTTGTCCGTCAAAACATGTTTGAGTAATTTGAGTCGCTTGAGCGGCCAGTCTTCGAACATGTCATCTTTTATCCAGAGCAGCAGGATGGCTCGCTTTCGTGATGTGGAGGTTTCGAATTCATTGCGTTCAAACCACTCGAAAGGCACCGATAACCGAAGGCACTTTTCACCCATTGTGTCGTTCGAGCATTCTTTCGATGCTTCTTCGACTGACCGGCTTTTTAATGTTTCGCCGCGAGGCCAACCCATTTCAAAGTAGCCGACGTGCTCCGGATCATACGGTCTATACCCTGATCGGGAGAGCCCGGCCAGGACCGCAAAGCGACCTCGGATACGCCACTCGGCTCCTTCATTGTAAGGGCTTCCGGTCACCATGACCGGCATGATTGTTATGTTCTTGTCACTCCGGCTTGCAATCTGTTGTCTGACTTTCTCAGTGTTGTAGCGGCTTATCGTCGGACCGCTCTTAGACCCGTCGTTGGAAGATTTGCGCTGCTGATCTAGAGTGACTGCCTCGAAAGGGTCTTGCCAAAGCCGGGCTTCGGCATCCTGGTCCCCGAGCGCCGTCCCGTTGAAAGCCGCCCTTTCAGCCGGGCGCGAGCTTTTGAGCGGGGCCTGCAACCAAAACAGGTTCGCTGCAAGCGCCGTAATGAGCGCAATCGATGGCCAGCTGTTGATTAGACCGCCTGGTTTTTTCTCATCCATATAGATTCCGTACGGTTCAGGAGACTATAAATTGCAGTTTCGCTGTAGCAGCCTGCGCTGATCGTTTGTTGATAGCCAATAAGGTAAATCCTACGATTGATTGAGAGCAACCAAAGTGCCAGTCGTGAAATCCGCTAAGAGTTAACTAAACGTTTAAGAATTTTAGGTGTTTAGGTTGGAGTATCTTTTTTTCTGCGCCTTGAACGAAGAACTATACGCGCGACTTTATGGATACGGGGGTGTATACAAAGTTGCGTCGATGTCTTAAACCTTTGGAGATCGGGCCCGGCCGGCCGATCCAACATCTCGATGCCGCGACGCAGAAGGCGATCCTCCCGGCTGCCGACAGCGACTTCGTCGAGGGGATCCGCTTCAGCCTCGCAACGGCTATGATTTTTCTCGCCCTCGTCCTCGCCGCCGGCTTCGCCTGGTTTCCCCGCGGCAAGGGCGCCGTCGCCGACGCCGAGCGTGAGGCACGAGCGCTTGAGTCGGAGGAGACCGCCCCCGAAGGCCCTGTTTAGCAACAGCAAGAACCGGGTCGGATCCGCGCAATGTATTGATCGAACGGATTGAGTGAACGGAGTAGGGCACTAAGGCCAGAAACACTGTCTTTTGGGCGAAAAATTCTAAAGTACCTCACACTTGTAGCCCTCGGTTAGTGTTGCTTAGAAAAGCTAAAAACCTTTCCTAAAGACGTATTATCAGACTCTAAGATCGTTACTGTCACGTAAGAATTGACTTCATCTGTGAGCCCCGCGGCTAACATGAATAAGTCAATAATGGGAATTGATCAGGAACAAAGTGACTCTCCGCGTCACGACTATCTCAAGAGTCCCGGACTTACACAAAACATGCAGCGACTGCTGGCGGTGACTAATCCGAAGGTTGCGGAGGCGGCCTCCCGGCCGCGAACCAACGTTTGGGTGCCTTGCCCTGGCGCATCTTGAGCGCCGAAAAGCAAAGGACTAAGGAAGTCTAAAAATCGCAGCATTCCGCCGGCAACTTTATTTTCCCACGGTGTTGAAACAGAGAGCGATCTTTAATAGCAGTATTGCACGGTCGGGTAAACGAAAGTGCTGCGTGCTTCGTCGAGTATTATTGAGCAAGTCCCGCCGTCTTCGTAAAACGAAAGGGGGTTGAGATGGCAAACGATCAATGGCGTCGCGATGTGACAGAGGATTTGCAGCGGTTGCGACGGCAATTTGAAGGGTTTAATCCCGGCGTTGTGTTCCCGGTGCTGTTAATTCTCCTGGTTATCATCATTCTATGGTCCAGTTGGTATACCGTCCAGCCCGAGGAAACTGCTATCGTTCAGCGGTTCGGGCGGGTTCAACGCTCGACCGGTCCAGGGCTTCACTTCAAAATACCGCTCGGGATTGAGACCGTAAGACTGGTCCCCACGGCTCGAGTCCTCAAGGAAGAGTTCGGCTTTCGGACGGCGGAGGCAGGTCGTCAGACGCGGTATGCCGGCGGGGACTATTCCAACGAGTCGCTCATGTTGACCGGAGACCTCAACGTCATCGATGTTCAATGGATCGTTCAATTCAGAGTCGAAGACCCCGTTCACTATCTTTTCAAGGTCCGGGAACAGCGCGAGACCTTTCGCGACGTCGCCGAGGCGGTCATGCGGCGTGTAGTGGGCAATCGTTTAGGAAGTGATGTTCTGACCGTGGGGCGAGTGGCCGTTGCCAGCGAGGTCAAGGAGGAAATGCAAAAAATCCTGTCTGACTACGAGACCGGCATCCGGCTTGTCACGGTCGAGCTTCAGGATGTTACTCCTCCGGACCAGGTGAAGCCGGCTTTCAATGAAGTCAATGAAGCGCGCCAAGATCTGGAGCGTATGGTCAATCAAGCGCAGGAACAGGCGAACAAGCTGATTCCCAAGGCCGCCGGAGAAGCGAAACAAGCGATTGCGGAAGCGGAAGGTTATGCGACCGAACGGGTCAATCAAGCTCGTGGCGAAACCGCTCGCTTTACCTCCGTGTTGGCAGAGTACCAGCGGGTACCCGAAGTCACCCGACGACGCCTGTACCTGGAGGCGATGGGCGTAGTGCTTTCCGAAGCCAAAAGCGTTTACATCGTCGACAGCGAGCAACGGGCATTGATTCCCTGGCTTTCGATAGATTCAGGCCAGCGTCCCCCGCCATTAAAAAAACCGACGGAGGAACCCAAGTCATGAAAACGCCGCTACGTTACGTTTTAGGTATTCTATTGTTGGGTGTCGTCCTATCGCTGGTTGGCGCCTTTTATGTCCTACAAGAAGGACAACAGGCGGTCATCTTGCAATTCGGCCGGCCGGTGGGGACACCCGTGACCGAAGCGGGCTTGCATTTCAAAATACCGTTCATACAAGAGGTGCGGCGTTTCGATAAGCGTCTGCTGATCTGGGACGGCGACCCTAATCAGATACCCACGGCCGGGCGCGAGTTTATCTGGGTGGACTCCACCGCACGATGGCGCATCGTCGACCCGCTGAAGTTCCTCGAAAGCGTTGCCACGGAGGCTGGAGCTCAATCGCGGCTCGACGATATCATCGACTCCGTCGTCAGAGATCAGGTCTCATCGAACTCGCTCGTCGAACTGGTTCGAAGCTCGTCTTGGACGACGCCCAAAGAGGAGGTTCTCGAAGAGGTTTCCAAGGAAGTGGTGGAAGAGCTCAAGAAAGAAATCAATCTCGGACGCGAAGGACTCACGCGGGCCATTCTGTCCGTGGTGCGTAAGATCGCCCCCCAGTACGGCATCGAGGTCGTCGATGTCCGAATCAAACGGCTCAATTATGTGGAAAGCGTGCGTGAAAAGGTCTATGCGCGCATGATTTCCGAGCGGAAACGGATTGCGGCTCGTTTCAGGTCGGAGGGCGAGGGCAGGAGCGCCGAGATCCTAGGTAACATGGAGAAAGATCTGCGTCAGATCCGTTCCACGGCTTACAAAGAGGTGCAGGAAATTCGTGGCAAGGGGGACGCGACGGCGACCAAGATTTATGGTGACGCTTATGGCCGGGACAAAGAATTTTACGCCTTTTCGCGCACCCTCGAAAATCTAAAGGCAGGCAAAAACGAAAATGCGGTGTTGGTCCTGACCACGGATAGCGACTATTACCGTTATCTCAAGGAGGCCAATCCTTCAGGCGTCGGAACCCGGCGATAATCATCGACCTTTGCGGCTTTGCGTCTCTGCGGGAGATATTCCCATTCTTTCGGCTTCGGCCCTGCCGGCTAGGATCCTCTGGGCGTGGGCCTGTGGTATACAGACAGTCGCGGTTTGACAGGTAGAAGACAAAATGCAATGAGTCTGCCAGGATAAAGGCTATCATCACAGGAGGACCGATTGATGGAAAACGAAACAGCGTCGGCGACAAAGAGCGATCCGATTATTATCGAGCAGGCCGGAATGCGCATGACCGTCGCGCACCGGCAAGGCCTCGGCGGTAGCGATGAAGGGCTGACTTTCGACATCACGACCTCCGGCCATGAGGACGAGGGAAAAAGAATTCTGCGCTTCGATTGCTTTTACAAAAATCCTCATTATCACGTCGGTGCCTCCGGCGATCGCTCAACTCACAAAATGAAGGATGAGGGCGTGGAAGACTCTGTCCGCTGGACTTTGGAGCAGCTCAAGACTCGGTTTCCCTCAATGGTCAAACAAGCCGGCTACGAGGAAATCGCCGAGCGGATCGACCAGCAAGCGATCGCCGATCAACTCACCCGGTTAGAACCGGAAATACTCGCTAAATACTAGCCAAAGATATTTGAAATTTTGGGGATAAAGAAAAAGTCGGAAAAAACATGTCTCGCGCAAAGGCGCAAGGGTCGCCAAGGTTCGGAGAAATAAGCAAGGGTTTTCTTTGCGTGCTTGGCGTCCTTTCGACTTCGCTCAAGACAGGCTTGGCGCGATAATGTTTTTGTCCGCATGGTTGGCAGCATAGAGTGGTAGAGATAAATGCTGAGACTTTAGAGTGTAAGAATCTAAATCGGTGTTGGGCTGTAGCCATAAGTCGGCATAGATTCGTCTGACTGCCGAGCGGATATCTTAGCGTGCTTCCCAGATACAGGTTCGCCGCGATGATGGACCCATGCTTCCATTTCCCGTTAGCTAAGCTAGTTCTCACTGAAGAATTGCCCGTTCGCCCTTCGACACAGATCAGGACGAACGGGGAACACGGACACAATGGGTCAAATTTCCGTTCATGCTGAGCGTCGTCGAAGCATTCTTAGACTTTCAGTGAGGTCTAGCTAAGTTGATAACTAGTAGCAATTGCTACGCCTGAGGCCGTTGTCCAACCTTTCTAGAGATTCGTTTGTCTAGGCGATTGCCCGTTTGAGCGACTTAAAGAGGTGCCAGCTTGTTACTCTTGACCAATAACGACGTAGAAAAAGTTTTAACCATGGCCGATTGCGTGGATGTTTTACGCCGCTTTTTCGCTGAGGAAGGGAGTGGCAAGGTGCTGACGCGCCAGCGCACAGAAAGCTGGCTACCCCACCAACAGACAGATACTTTTTATCAGTGCAAAACAATGGAGGGAGGCGTTCCCTACATTGGTAAGTATGTAATTCGGATTGATTCCAATGTCACTAGACAAAAGCATCAGGGTTATTTGAGCCGGACAGAACATGTTCCTTTCGCCAATGGTAGCTGGATGGGCATGTTGCTTGTCTTCTCCACCGAGACGGGCGAGTTGCTCGGCTGGATGCCCGACGGTTATCTCCAGCGTACCCGCGTGGGGGCCTTGTATGCCCTCGCCGCTGATTACTTAGCACGCGCAGATTCCGTCGAAGTTGGACTGATAGGATCCGGCTGGCAGGCCGGAGGGCAAATTCTTGGTTTGCTTTGCGTGCGAAACATTAAAAGGGTAAGGGTTTACAGTTCCAATTCTGATAATCGCAGTCGATTCGCCAACGAATTGCAGGCGAGCTTAGGAATTGAAGTCAAACCTGTTGCTGATGCCCGCGATGCCATTGCCAAAGCGGACATCATTGCCTTGGCTACAAATGCCAACCAAAAGGTAATGGAGGCCGCTTGGGTTGAGCCCGGGCAGCACGTAAACTCCGTACGCTTTCTTGAGCTCGATCCTCTGTTGTATGAAAGCTGTGATCGAGTGGTTGTGAACAGGGCCGAGCCGTGGATTCAAAACTATTATCTTGGCGAGTTGTGTCCGCAGGATGTCAAGGATGCCAAGTTGCCCGCCTTTCCTGCCGGCCGGGCTATCGAGGCTCGCGAATTTTTCGCGGGACAGCTCAAGAGAGTTAGAGCTAGTGAGATTACGTTGTTTCCGAATGAAGCAAGCAATTATCAGTTAGGTGGTCAGTTCGCTGCAGTCGCGGGTTTCGTGCTGGATCGCGCACGCGAAAAGGGATTAGGCCGCGAGCTGCCTGCGGATTGGTTTTCTCAAACGCTCCTCCCGTGACGCGATAGCAATTGGGAAGGAAGGAGTAAATCAGGCCGGTGGAAGGTACGCTGTAACGACTGCGAGACGGATGATCAGTTGTGCTTTCTTACTAGACCCGACGCTAAGCCCTTTATAGATGGCAAGAGTCCAGATAAAGCCCGCCGCGATACCAAGAGCCGGTTACGAGTATCAAGACCTTGCCGGCATCGAGGTGCTTATTCGTCAGTACCGAGATCCTGAGCTCTACGCGTGGGTGCAACTCGAGGCAGACGACACGGCGTACCGAGCGCTCGACGACGTCGTGGCTGCGCGAAAGGATGGCTCTTTCGAGTTCATCCAGGTCAAATTCACGGTCGACTCCAACCGCTACGAACTGGATTGGGAGTGGCTTCTCTCCAAGACCAAAAACGGCACTTCCATGCTTGAGAAGTGGGCGAAGTCACTCGCGCGCGTCGCCGCCCTAGGTCCAATTCACAGTGCAGGCCTCAAAACAAACCGCACTCCGTCCGCGAAGTTCGCCAAGTATCTAAAGGGCTCGCGGGTCGACATTGACCTCCTACCCAGGGATATTCGCGAGGTAGTTGAGGGCGCGTGCGGAGGTACCGGCGCAGCCGAGCGTTTTTTCAGTGACTTCGATTTCTTAGGAGGTCTTCCAGACCTCGACAGATACGAAAACTACTTGCGCGATCAGCTCGTGCCTACGGACACGGATTCGTTAGGCTGGCTCCTCTTCCGCGAGAGCGTTCGTCGTTGGGCGACCCGCAAAAACCAGCCTGAACCCGATGGACGTATTCTGCGGGAACATCTTGTACAGCTTATTACGAAGCGTCGCCCGCAGCCGATCCATCAGGACTTTATCGTCCCCGATGGCTACGGCCCGCCGAGTGAGTCGTTTGACAAACTCATCCGTGGGCGCATCACGAAGGATGACAATCTAATCACGATCCTTTGGGGAACGCCCGGACGCGGCAAGAGCACTTACCTGAGCTATTTAACGCAAGAACTTCAAAAGGAAGGTGCGGCCGTCGCGCGACACCACTACTTTCTGTCGGCAGAGGACTCGAGTTCCAACCGCATCTCCTTTATTGAGATTGCAACTTCACTGATGCATCAGCTGTATGTGCGCCATCCCGAAGCCATGGCCGGCGTTGCCGAAGATGCCGACAAGTTGCGGTCTAACCTCGCGATTGTCGCGGCCAATCTAGCCGTCAAAGGGCAGCGGCTTCACATCGTCGTTGACGGACTCGATCACGTGTGGCGCGACACGCAGCGCGTCGACCAGCTTAATCACCTCTTCAACGAGCTGCTACCGCTGCCGCCAAATGTAAGTCTTATTGTCGGAACCCAGCGGGTCACCGACGAGCAGCTGCCCGGCAAGCTGCTGACGATTGCGAATGACGATGACTGGGTCGAAATTCCTCGCATGGACGAGGTCGCGGTCCATCGCTGGGTGGTGCAGCAAGATAGGGCGCGTCCACTCATCCTTCGGTTTGACCCGACGCCCCAGCAGCGCGTCGAAATGATCGGCGAGATCGCGGGAGCGTTCTTTGATATCAGCCAGGGCCACCCGCTGCATTTAATCTACGCATATGAGGCGCTCATCCGCACAGGCCGCCCAACGTCTGCAGAGGAAGTCCGATCGCTACCGCCGTGCCCCGACGGCGATATCCGCGTCTACTATCGGGGACTCTGGGTTCGCCTCAGTGCGGATGCCAAAAACGCTCTCCACATGCTTGCCGGATCGGACTTCTTCTGGCCGAGCCTTGGCATAAGGCAGGTGCTCGGGGACTTCAGCGAGATCGACCACCTTTTGGAGCCGCTTAATGTTGGCATGGTCCCCTTCCACTCAAGCATCTTCGTATGGGTACGCGAGCGGGCGGACCATGCGGAAGCCTATCAGGCGCTCCTGCCGAAGATCATCAACTGGCTTGCGAATGATGCGCCTGAATATTGGCGGTGGGGCTGGCTCTGGCTCGCCAGGGCTCAGACCGGCGACTTCAAGGATTTACTCGCGGGCGCAACGCGGGACTGGGTTGTCGAATCCTTCACGAAGGGCTGGTCCGATCAGCAGATCGAAAACATCCTCGCCGCCGCGGAAGCGAAAACCTTCGAGGACGGCGACTTACCGCGAACGGTATCCCTTCGCAGTCTTAAGACCCGCGTCTCAAACGCGCGCGAGTTTCAATCGAGGGATTTTGCCGCTTATCGCGCGACCGCGCTCGCGGTCTCCGATAACCGCCAACAGACTTTGAACCTTCTTGATAACATCCACGAGTTGACCGAGAGCGAGGTGACAGAGCTAGTCCGCCGTGGTCCTAGCGAGATGTCCTCGCAGATCTTGCCTGCCTGCCGTAATGAACTGGATCGTCGCGTCAATGCATGGATCGCGCTGCGTCACCGGCCCGAGCGAGAATTTACGACGCTTTCGGATCAGCTCCTGGCGGTCAGTGCGCTGATGGATAGAGAGACAGTGCGACGCACCTTAAACTACCTGCGCGGCTTCAGAAAACCCGAGCCCCATGTCTTGAGGCTCATTCGTTTACTAGGGGATGCGCAAAATATCCAGGGGCTCCAACTCGCCCGCAAGACGCTGACCAGCGCCAAGTGGAAGGATCAACGGCAACTAATCGACGACGCGCTTGTACGGGCGGCGAGTTTCGCAGGCGCGGACGTCCGAGAACTGGTCTCCCTCGGAAAGGAGCCTCTCTCAGCCTTTGCGGCATCCTGGTTCCTCTGGCGCGATCGCGAAGCCAAGATAGAAGGTCATATGCCTCCAGTACCCGATGACCTCATCCGCGAGCGGTATTCGCTCGTTGAAAACGCGGATGTCACCTCGTTCTTCTACGATGCGTTTTGGATCGCGCTATACCTAGGCCTCCGCGCGAATGGCAATGATTTCTCGATGATCTATCCGGGTCTGGGTAAGGAGAATTTGGGATGGCTACCGAAGGGCCTGGCAATCATCGAGGAGATCGCAAGGAAAATCGCAGAAGGCCGCATCACGCCCACCTTCTCCGCTGTCTATACCGAATCAACAGATATCGAGCCGGTCAAGTGGGGTCCATCTCCCGAGACGGAATACAGACAATATCTGGCTTTCAGGGAGGCTCTCCAACATATCGCCGTCGATTTGCATCTCCTTGCTCCTCCCAACTCCGGTGATACGAAGGTGCCAGCCTCGGAGCTGAGCATGGCGCGCAAATCTGCCCACTGGTCGGACGCGAATTGGGTGGCACGCAATGTGGCAGACAGGATTCCACTCTTTGATAAAGACGGTGCGGCGGCGCTTCTCACCGCGGAGGCGAAAGTACTTTTGGCGAACGTGACGGAGTTCAGCGAGCGCTCGGAACGTTGGACACAATTCGCGGACTTGGCGCATCGTTATGGCGACGCAAGAGAGACCGAGTTTCTGGCGCATGCTGCCGAATGTCTCGTCGGCTATGGCTGGCGAAAAGACCTCGGCGCGATGGATGTACTCGATGCCGTTGTTGAACTGAGCGCGAAAGACCCAGCTGTCACGCGGGCACGCATGGATACACTCGTGCCAATCGTCGAAGTAATCACCGAATTTACGGACGGCGATGAGACGAACCACGTAAGGTCTGAGCTTATCGAAGTTGTAGCGAAGGTTGCACCCGAGCGCTTGCCCTCCGTCTACGAACATCACCTCTCGAACGATGATCATTCCTACGCCGACGAGTGCCTGGTTGAACTCGCGAAGGTGATGGATCTCGGTACGCCAGAATGTAGCGCGCTAGCGCGCACCTTTCTTGATGAACGGACTCTGGGTGTTCTAGAAGACCGCGCGGCCAGTGAACCTGCCGCCCTAGCGCTCCTCGCCGGCCAGAATGCGTTTCTCGGCCGCACACTGGAGACTCGCCGCGAGATCAAAGCAACCGAGGAAGAGCTTTCGGAGCGGGAGAAAGAAGCTGCCAAAATTGACCCTACCGCGTTTGACTATGACGATTTCGCTGGCGTCGTCAAAGCGGCCGCGGCGGGCCACTACAGGAGCCGCAAAGAATTCATGGTGAAGTGGCTTCATCACTGGAAGGCTCAACGCAAGGGGACGCGAGTTCTGCGCTCGATTCTCTCCTACTTTGAGGTCGGCGAGAAAACCCACGATGCTGAGGAAGTCCTCGATGAAGCCTTCCTCGTAAGCTTCGCTATCGAGGGGAAGGAGGCCGCGTATCCGTGGCTTGTTAAGGCGCACATTCATCGTGGCGGGTGGCAGAGCTACTGGGCATCCGAGACCGAAATAATGCAGCGGCTCAGGCTAGCCGTGGAGCACTATCCAGATCGCTGGCTAAAATACATCAAAGATACTTCGGTGCCCGCGTCCTACTACCTTCGCCGGGGCTACGGTTTCGTAATTGGTTACAAATACCTGGTGCGCTTCCTCATGCTTGTCGGGCAGGCGGAGCTTGCTGACAACGTTACCACAGCTTTCGTGGACTCATTGGTCGAGGAGGTCCGGGAACAGCCAATCCCGGAGACGCCATGGTTCCGTTAGTGAACTCCGCCCCCATCGCGCTTTCCTTTCTCTTCCAGCGGCTCAAGTGGCCAGTGCCGATGTCCCGTTGGCGCACGGCGAAGGAGATCCGAAACCTGCTGAATAATCCAAACACGCGATCCTCAACGTTGGACGCACTTTTGGACTATCTCGATCAATGCAAGACTGAATCTGAAGTCTGCGAGATTCTCACAATCGTCTTCCTGACCTCCCCGGATGCCAGACCCTCGCGCACAGCGCTCGCATCGCGCATCCATTACCCTTCCGTTCTCGCTGATATCCTCCTGGAGCAGATCTACGGACTGGGGCACGGCATCGGCGGATGGCGCTGGGCTCACTCGGGGCGGGCTCCGGCAGATTTCGCCGGTGGCAGCTACTTCGAGGAACACAAGGCAGCACATGTTCCGCCTATATTCGCGGACAATCTGAAACGGCTGGAACGCGCCAGCAGTGACCCCTTTCTCCAGCAATGGGCCTACGAGTGGGAAACGCTTCGCGACAAGCTGGGCACACCTTACACGGGCTACCCGGATTATTTCGGTGACGTCTTGGAGGGACGCGCGGGAATCATGGGCCAATACTGGCAGCGGATGAGAGAGGTTTATCTCTCAGCATACCTGCGGACTTTGTCCTATGCCGTAAGCGAGTGGCGTATGCCCCAGATGATGGCGGAAAACAATTGCCTCGAGATCGTTCACGGGATTGCCGGTCTTTTCGATGTCGAACCTGGTGCACGACCGGCGTGGCTCTCGGACTTCCCTGAAAGATTCTGCGCTCCCGACGCTGACTTCACACTCCTCGTCCGCGAGCTCGTGCAGACCGCACGAGCGGAACGGATGAGGCTTGTGTCCCTCGACACGCCAGTGGCGTCGTCAGTGCAGAAATTCGCCAATCTCACCCTCAGCACTCATCTCGTAACGCCGGATTACGAATTGCTTGACAATGCTTTCCTCTTCGAAAAAATGCCATGGCTGTCACTCGCAGATACGTTCGAGCTCACGGGCCCGCCAGCAGAGATCACGATCAAGGAAGCTAGCACAGCAGGAAAAATGGGTGACGAGGTGGCCGTCTGCAATCGTCTTTTTCCGGTACCATATGGAACCTGGCAAAGCGACTATTTCGCCATGGGCCTCAGGATCCCCGCTCCTTATACGATTCCCGACACCGAAGTCCGCTGTTCGCACGAGAGCATCGAGTGTATTACATCCGACGGGAAGGTTGGCTCGAGAACTTTGATATGGAACGACAATTGGGTTCCGCCGCACCCAAAGGGGGGTTCAACGCGCTGCGGCACCGCGACTATGATCGATCAGGAGATGCTCGCCGAAGCTTTAGAACGACTAGGCCGCAAGCTCGCTTTCTTCATGAAGCTGCGCATTTGGGGCCGCGAGAAGGAGTATGGGGACTACTCGGAATCGAAACGCACTTTCTTTTTGCTTGATTGAGAGCGTCGAGAGTGGATCAGGGTCTTGAAGATCAGGTCGGGGGGCACGCATTAGCCGGCAGGTCAAGTAGGTACAGAGATTCCCACGAAGAGAATTTCTTTTCCTTTCCCGTTATTTGAACTCGTCAGCGTTTGACCGTCTCAGTCACATGCCTCTGTTTTCAATCGTTCGGTGTCGGATCTAGGGTTAGTCGTGATGCTCGGGCTTGATTCTGTATTTTGATTTCTTTCCTTGTCCATTCAGGCTCGACCTCGCTATTTCCCCTTCTGTCTGCTATGAGGATTTTCAGTCCTCTGACGGCAGCGGGACTATGTGTCACTATTGGTATCTATTCAAGTGTTTAACGGCGGTCTCAGCCGGTCTATTTTACCGATTCGAACACATAGCAACACGTAGTTCTTTCAAAGCACATTCAAAGCAGGGAGGCGATCAGTAATCCGTACTGTGCCTCTATGTGCCTTAATCGCTTTACGCCGGAATATCGACTGAAGCCGTGGATCAAGCGGACCGGTACAACAGCGGATTTTTCATCAAGCAGAGAAGGAATTGACATCTCTGCCGGTCGTGCGATACGGCTAGATCATAGAAAAGGTCGTTCTCGCGTGATCGACCACTAGCCTCTTTCGAAACGCGGTGGGCGTCCCTACTGGCGATGGAGGATGTGATGGACATCTGCACGCTCCTGTCGGCGACATCGCTGTTCTCCGCGCTCGAACCAGCGACTGTACAACGTCTTGCCGCCTGCTGCCGCGTGGAAACGTATCCAGAGGGTGCCACGCTGTTTGTGGCGGGTGACCCAGGCGATGAGATGTTTGTCGTCGTCAGCGGGAGCGTCAAGGTACTTGTCGCGTCGGAAGATGGTGACATCACGCTGGCCACGTTCAGCCACGGCGACACGTTTGGTGAGCTGGCGCTCCTTGAAGTAAGCGGGCGACGGACGGCAACAGCCGTCGCGGTCGAGCCCACTGATCTGCTCGTCGTAGCTCGCCACGACTTCGACACTATCCTCCGTTCGTCGCCCGATTTCTTGTACAGGCAGCTCTGCGAAGTCGCGATGCGTCTAAGACAGACGAATCAACTTCTGTCTCCGCAGGCTAGTATTGACGTCTACGATCGTCCGAGTAGAGCCCACCAGGAGGCGCTCGGACATGACGTCACTCTCGTAGGGTATGGGCGCTACGGGAGACTTCACATTGGGCCGAAATATGCCACCAACAGCACGTTGTGGAATATGGCAGCTATTGTGGACCCTCTTCTCACGAGGCCGCAGTATCGTGTCAGCCGGTTGGGATTGACTAGGCCAGACGTACCGATATTCGCCACGTTTGACGATTGGCGACATGAATACTTTAGCAAGCTGGACGATGCGGCGAAAGCGAAGCATGTGGTAGATATCGCCTTGCGGCCGGATGTCGTGTACGATCAAACCGTACTATATATGCGCGCCGGCATAAAGAACGTGATCTTGCCCAAGCCAGTCACGGTAAACCACGAGCAGTTCGATCAATTGAGCGAGGAGGTTACGAAGCACGGTGTCAAGGCCGCGGTCGCCTCGCAATGGCACTATTCGGACCTGCCACGCCTCATCCGTCGCGAGATCAAGCGCCTGGCCGGACAACCCGTTGCAAGGTTGGCTGATGTCAAATTGCAGCGAGTCGAGCTGGAGTTCTCAAAAGAGAACGGAGCCGCTATCTCGGCAACTCCGCCGCTCTCGGAACTACCTCACGCCATCCAGCTGCTCGAGTCGATCGGCCTGGTCGATCTTGCCCAGCACCAACCCGAAGTAAGCGGTAACGAGGTGTCTGTCGAGGCCGTGTATAGACCGACGAACATTACGGATGGTATCCATGTTCGGGCGAGCCTGGACTGGACGCCCGATGAGTGGGTCAAAGTGCAGTATCCGCATTGGGATGTTCAGAATCGTTCCCTGAGAGTATATCTTCATCAAGATCAGAGTGAACCATCGATGAGCGTGGACTTTTGGGTGAAGTTTGACCGAACTGGTCGATACGCCATTCGACCTGGTAACCTGATTCTTCCTGATGATCCCAATTCCGAATGGCGCGATAGGTTGCGCATGGACTTCGTGGACGATCAGTTGCTGACTATGCTTCGGAAGATCTATGCAGCGTTTGATCAGGACTTCAGTGAATTCCAAAGCGATGAGAGGGTGATGCCTCTCGATCGCTACGCGAATGTCGGCAAGCAGCTCATGGTGATCGAGAAGATATGGCACGATACTATCAGGCAGTAGGGTCAGGTCACGCTTTAGGGTCAGGTCTTGCAAGACAACATCTGGGTACCGGTGCCGCGCCACTTCGCTTCGAACTGTCGCACAACTTGCCGTGTGGACGGATGATCCTACTGTGGCACTCGATTCGAGAATTCAAAGAGGATCCAGAAGTGGAATGACGCTTAAAAACAGTCAAGCGTGTGATTTCGTTGTCCATCGTCTATCCCGCCATCACTAACGTAATTTGTGATATAGGTTTAGGGAAGATTTTCTGTTTGCGAAGCAAGGGGCATGGGGATCAGTCGTGGGGCTTGATTCTGGATTCTAATTTGTTTCGTTGTCCATTCAGGGTCGACCCCGCTATTTCACCTTCTGTCTGCTATGAGGATTTTCAGTCCTCTTGCCGTAGCGGGACTATGTGTCACCATCGGTCGCTATTGGTATCTATTCAAGCGTTTAACGGCGGTGCGCTCATCCCACTAAGCCGGGCCGCGTAACTGTCAGTGGTAACCTCGGCGATGACATGCCAAAGGGGACGTTAGCTTCCGTACGGCGACAGGCGGGACTCAGAGGAGTATTGCGATGAGAAAGAGACAATATCTGGTTCGCGTAAACAAAGACCCGAATAGCGATTGGGGCGCTTCAGTGCCTGATCTCCCTGGTTGTGTGGCAACCGGAAAAACGATTGATATTACCCTTCGGCGAATTGAAAGAGCCATTACACTTCACCTTCACGGGCTGCGCGAAGATGGCATAAATCCACCGCTCCCACGACACCGTTCCGTTACTCCAAGACGCACGCGCCGACAGGTGGATTTTTACGCGACTGTCGAGGTGGCTGCCTAACGAATCGCTTCAGACCGACGCTAAAAGCGCCGGCGGAGCTTTGCGTTAACCGCAGCCCCGGGTAGAATCGGCACGGTGGCGGTGACTCAATTTATCAAAGCCTCGGGACTAAGAAAGAGAAACGGGCATGAAGAAGAGCGGGTCGCAGAAAAGCAAGTCTCCTTCTCAGCTGATAGATGCGAGAATCAAGGAGCTAGGCGACTGGCGGGGCAAGATGCTCAGCCGGCTCCGTACCTTAGTCAAGGAAGCCGATCCCGAAGTCGTTGAGGAGTGGAAGTGGAGAGGGGTTCCGGTGTGGTCGCACGACGGATTGATCTGCACAGGCGAGACTTACAAGAACGTTGTGAAGATGACCTTCGCCAAAGGGGCGGCTCTCAAGGATTCTTCAGGCCTCTTCAACTCCAGTCTTGACGGGAACACAAGGCGTGCCATTGACTTCCACGAGGGCGAGAAGATACACGAGGAGGCGTTGAAGACTCTCGTTCGCGCCGCCGTGGCCCTGAACAAGTCGACAGCCAAAAGCTAATCCACGGAAGGGCCACCAGCGTTAACGCGCGAGGCATCCTTCACGGGTCGCCTGCGTCGCGCACTCAATCGAATGACAAAGAGCAGAGGATTTTCAGTCCTCTGCTCTACCAGGACTATGTTCACTATCGGTCGCTATTGGTATCTATTCAAGCGTTTAACCGCGGTCTCAGCCGGTCGATTTCACCGATTCGAACACATAGTGACATATAGTTCTTTCAAAGCACTTTCAAAGCAGTGAGCTGTCTCGAAGCCAGTTAGGTTTTTTCACAATAGGAGGTGATTGTTCTGCCCACGTTCGGGCACGGAGTCTATGTGACTATCGCTACGAAACTGGTCGATCCTCTATAGATCAGCGTTTCGTCCCTATGTGCGCTTGGGCAGCGTGCGTAAGTCCATTGGTTTGCGGCCTTCCACCAAAAGTGAGGAAGATGACCGCCTTTCAGCGTGAATTGCACGTAGTAGTAACCAGTTTCATTGCTCGGCGGGTTATATGAGACCCTCTCTCCCGGTGCCAGATCGCCCGTCCCCTTCCCCCAATCTACGGTGACTTCTTGGGCTCCGTCCTTGGAGTCGTAGCACCACCAGGTCACAGCCATATCTGATTCGTTAATGATCTGCATTTCTTACCTCCCACGTCTGATTGAAAGAACCGGAGCGCTGCCTTGTACCGAGCATCAGCCTGGTTGGTAGCCGCCAGACAATTCTAGCCATCCTTTGTCCTATCACGCCCGTGCTGGTCTACTAATTCGTATCTGGACGATCCTCTGAAGGTTACCGTTTGGTCCCGACCTAGCTTCGGGCTGTGTTTCAAAGTGGAAAAGTTTCCGGGCCTCCACCATGCGTAGGTCTGACTGCCGCCTTTGTTCGTGAACACCACGTAGTACAAACCCGTGGGGTTGTTCGGCGGGTCATATGAGGCCCTCCCTCCCTGTGCCAGATCCCCCCTCCCCCCTGGCGAGGTGTGCTCTTTGCCCCAGTCATCAGAGTTGTAGCACCACCAGGTCACATCCCGATCTGATTCGTTAACGATCTGCATTTCTTACCTCCCACGTCTGGTTGAGCGCCAAATTGTAATGATAGGAATTTGCTTTTTGCATCTCGACACGAATAACTGAACCTGGCTCCATCAGCCGCTTGCGAGTCAGCTGTCATTCATACATTTTCCTCCTATTGATATAGCCATGACCTTTTCCTCCCTTTTCTTACTTACAGTGAACTGATCTAAGATGATGTGGCGAAGCAGTAGCGCGAGTCTACCAAGTGCCCTCGGGTAATACTATCGGGCATAGACTGATTTTAAGATTCGGTTTTCCTTAGGGGACCTACTTGACAGAGGACGACGGGCACCCGCAATCGAATGACTGGAGCAGAGGACTTCTAATTCTCTGTTCCGCTCTAACCGCAAGATAAAGCAAATATTTTTCTCTGCTTTGCAGTTGCTTTGAAAGAGAGAAGCTGTAACAAAGATCGAATCAGGTAACGATTCAGACACGAATCCGCTTAAATTCTCGCGGATCACCAATGGTGTGGCGCAGTATTTCGAGCTTCAATTACCTTCAATGTCAGGTCGCTCGATGGCGCTCACCACTTTTTTTGCACGAAAGGAAATGACACTATGAAGGCTCAACCCTTTGTTGTAACCCCCAAGGACTACGATCCCGCGTTGAACGTACTCGGTATCAAGGTGACCGTGCTGGCTTCAAACACAGCGACACAAGCCTACGAAATCACGCGGCAGCAGGGCGAGAAGGGAATGGGTCCGCCGCCGCATAGCCACAACTGGGATGAGTCCTTCTATGTCGTCGCGGGCGAAGTCGAGTTCACCTGCTCTGGCAATACCGTAATATGTTCGCCCGGTACTCTTGTGCACGTGCCCGCCGGCACGGTGCATAGCTTTCGCTATCTTGCCGATGGCTGTGACGTGCTCGAAATTACCGGTCAGGGCGGGATTGCCACACAGATGTTCACAGCCGTCAGCAGGGAGATTCCTCCCGGTCCCCCTGAAGTTCCTAAACTGCTAGAGGTGTTAAAGCAAAACGGCGTGACTGTGCCAGCTTGACGGACACACCGGCATCACTTGGGTTGAAGCCTTGAGCGCGCTCAGGTCGGTCGATTGGCTACCAAGGCCTGGTTGTATGTCTCACGCCGCGTGATCCGCTCCAGATACTTTACGAGCGCATCCGGAAGCTCTATCCCTCGGCGCATAGCCGACACCAGGCATGTGGTGAGAAGGATGTCCGCGCCCGTAAAGGACTCGCCAAGGATGAACGGCCCGCGGGCTGCCAACGTCTTACTGACAACCTGCGCCTGTTTTTCTAATTGCTTCCTCGCCGCCAGCACGGCATTCGGCGCTTCTCCGTAGATTGCTTTGAGATCGGTGTGCTTACGAAGAACATAGAGCGCGTTAGCATCCAACTCCATCATCAGAAAAAAACACCATTGGTAATAGTTGGCCCGGGTTTTCGTATCGGAAGGCGGTAACAAGCCACGTTGGGCACCGTAAGTCTCCCCTATGTATGTGACGATGGCGGCGCTTTCCGTAAGCGTAAATTCTCCGTCCTGCAGTACTGGAATCTTTTGACTCGGGTTAATACGGGTGAATTCGTCGGTTTGTGTCTCGCCGGTTCGCGACCCGATCGGCCGCCTTTCGTATTCGAGACCCACCTCTTGCAGAATCCAATGCGCCCGCATCGTTCTCGGTGTGCCAGCTCCCCAAAGAATTCGACGCGCTGCCGCGGTCCCTTCGAGCATAATCACCTCCGGTCATTCAAGCGAACGAATCATAGCGTCTGACCGCCTACGCTCTCGCTCAGTTTACCGATTAAGCCGGATAGTAGCATATAGTTGAAGATCCCACGGTTTCTCGACTCCCCGCTTTCTTCACTTCGGTAATGGTGCATGGTGCCGTAGTGCAAAATACGGACTAAGGCGTGGTGGTCGCCAACGGCGAAGGTGCCAGCGGTGATACCACGTAGATGTGATCGAGCACTTTCACCCAGAGGGTATTGGCGGTCTGCTGGTCGTCCAGCGATACTGCTAGATTGGTCCACACGATGAGCGTCATCTGGTTGGTTGGATCGTAGCTGATTTTCGAGTTGTAGCCGGGGGTCTCGCCGCCGTGAAAATAAATCGTGTTCGTTCCCCAGCTAACTTGGGCGATGCCGTACCCGTACTTTTGGCCCTCGGGCTTGCTCGGGTCCTCGGGCTTGAGGCTGTCGAGCCAGCGGCGCTGGTAGGCGGGGTCGAGCACGCGGCCCGCAACCAGTGCCTTGATCCAGGTGGCGAGATCGTTTGCGGTGGAAATGACACCCCCGGCGGCCGCGGCATTGGAATGGTTCACTCCCGTATAGTCCTTCGGCAGGAGGGTGCCAGCTCGTGCCGCAGCCTGAACCTCGGGCGAGTAAGGCGGTTCGCCCACCAACGCGACTGAGGAGCTGCCGTACAGATAGCCGTGCGAGTACGGTTCGGGGATTGTGTTCACGGTGCTGGCGGGGAGCACGGTGTGCTGCATACCGAGCGGCCCGAACAACCGGTCGTGCATTACTTGCGCCAGCGGCTTGCCGTCGACCTTTTCAGCGACGAGACCGAGAAGCGCATAGTTGGTGTTGTTGTACTCGTACTTTGTTCCCGGCGGGAAATTGGGTGGGTGCGCGAATGCAATTGCCAGTAAGTCGGCGGGGGTCCAAACCTTAGCTGGGTCTGTGTCTATGGTCGCCGAGATTATGGGGTCGTTGGTGTAATTGTAGAGTCCGGTGCGCATTTCCAGCAGCTGGGCGATGGTGATGTTGTCGCCGTTGGGCACGCCGGGGACGTACTTCGACACCGGATCGCTGAGACGCAGCTTGCCTTCCTGAGCAAGTTGGAGGATCACCGCGGCCGTCATCGTCTTGGTGTTCGAGGCGATCCGGAAGTGGGTGTCGGCGCCGGGCCGGTTCCGAGTGCCCAACTGCGTGGTGCCGGAGGCAGCCGTGAAGTCGCCCTGGGGTGCGCGCAGGAGAACCACGGCGCCGGGGATGAGGAGCTCCTTAATGGTCGTGTCCACCAGGGACTGCAGTGCTGCCTGATCGATGGGCTTGAGAGCCGATGCAGTCTGCGTTGATGGAGTCGTCATAATCGAGCACCCTGCGATCAGGAGGGCAGCGCCAAGCAGGAAGTTCGCGATCTGGCGGTGCCCGCATCGTCGCCGCGATGGCGACTGTCCGATGAATGTGCGCACTTCGTTCCTCCGGTCTAGCCCAGCTTCGAAATCTAAGCAGTTAGTGGAAAGGGCGAACGAGCCCTCTGATGGCCGTTTTGCGGAGCGTATCCGACAAGCTGATCTTGGGTCAACCAGCAAGCGAAGCCCGTTCCAATCGTTCCAAAAGTCTGCCCTGAGTCTGTCGAAGGGTTCAACCGCTTCGCTCAGTTCAAATCGTTTACAGAAACAAAGACCGAACGTCGAAATTCGGGAATTCTCGAACTGGTGGCTGCCGTTACCTACGCTAGATCCTCGAGGGCCGTGCACCGCGAAGCCAAGCAGGCAGGTGAAACGTATGTGCTTGTCCATTCAGGCTTCCCGAATGATACGCTCCTAAAGTACAGATTCATCTCGACCCCGTTATTTTCCCAACGACGATCAGCTTTTTTTGTCGGGATAGTTATTTTCAAGACTGTTCACTATTGGACAGCAATCCGGCCCGAGTGTTGTTAGTTAATTAACTTAATTCCTGAAAGGAAGACGGATCTACGGCATTGCATTAATGGCGTGCAACAAGAGGCAGAAGAAATCACAAGCCCCGAATTGTGGGGTACAACAAGGAGGTTCCCGACATGAAGATTGTGAATATTGTTTGTAAAGCGGCAGTCACCATAACGCTACTATTAACGTTGAGCGGCAGTAGCTGGGGCCAAACCAGTCTGGACAACGCGCCAGTCGGGTCACAGACCGCTGACGAGGCGGCCCGGGCCCGAGGCGGCCCTGTTCAACCCGTATGCCGCCGCGATACCACACCACACAAAGTGACGTTCGTGGAGGTCGAACCGGGCGTCAAACTGGAGGTGCTGGACTGGGGCGGTTCAGGAGAGGTGATGGTGTTGTTGACCGGAGCGGGCGACAACGCGCACGTATTCGATTATTTTGCATTTCAGTTCACCGATTTCTTTCACGTCATCGGGATCACCCGCCGTGGATGGCTGCCATCGAGCCAGCCCAAAAACGGCTATGATGTCGAGACAAGGGCGGCTGACGATATCGCGGTCCTCGATGCCTTAGGCATACGCAAGGCCGTCTTTGTGGGACATTCCATCGCCGGTGCGGAATTGAGCAAGATCGGAGCAAAATATCCAAGTTATGTAGATAAATTGGTCTATCTGGATGCTTCTGACCTGTCGGAGAGGAACACGTTCCCCGATATACCTGGTCCGTTTCGATCTTTTTACTGACGCGGACGGTAGATCTTTATTTGCTTTACAAGCAGCTTATGCACGGTTGCTAGCAGTCCGCGAACCAATCCCGGCGATCTGCCTGTCCTTTGCGTTTGACACAAATGGAATGGTTACAGGTTCCTCGACACCGGAATCCATCATCACTCAACTTCTGAGGGTGTGGGTATTCCGGCAAATCCACCAACGAATTGGGCGGATATCAAGGTGCCGCGGCTCGGCATTTTCGCTCCATCCACAATTGAGGGTAGGCTACCCTGGTACTGGTACTTGAGTCCTGCCGACCAAGCAGAATTTGATCAACGGTTTCCGCGCCTTCTTCCCTGGTATAGAGATGCAATCGATAAATTTGGAGAGACACATCCGAGAACCCCACCCACCCGTAGTATTATTACTGCCCGGCGCTCCACACTATGTTTACATAAACAACGAAACGAAGGTCGTGCTGCAGATGCGGAATTTCTTAGGGTTGCCTGTCGGGGGAAATTGACAAGCGACTAGTCCCCCCAACAACTACGAGCCGTTCGCCCTTTCTCATCGCCAGCAAGCGGGGAAAGGGATTATCGCCCCTAGTCGCTAGCAGGTTGCTTGCAAAACTCCGTCGGAGACCTGTTTGACGGCGCTCAGGACGAACGGAGGGATTCTGATATCATTGAGGATTTTTCCGTTCATGCTGAGGTGCTCGAAGCATTCCTAACCTTTTTCAGCAACCAGCCTAGCCGGGGACGAAACTATTCGATCTTTGTTCACATTATGGCTCCGGGAACAGCACATCAGCGTCGCTTTAACCAACCCATAGGGAAAATAGCCAGGGCTGAGGAGAGTAGAATGATGCGCCAGATGTTTTCGATTAAACCGATGAAAAAAGCATTGCACCCGTTCTTTCTATTGGCTTTAGCTTGTGCGATCGCGGTGGCGCTCCCCCTGACGCTGAATCCGCAAACCCGCGTCACCAGCCCTAATCTTTTGCCGGGTCAGTCCTCGACGATTTTGCCGGCGGGCAGCTCTCTGTTATTGGGCGGTGAAACCAACAGCGGGGTTTCGCCTGCCGCGACGATCTGGGACCCGCGAACGGGGACAGGCAGGGAATTGCCGTCGAAGCTTGGATATGCGCGGGCGTGGCACACCGCGACGGTGCTGCCGGACGGCACGGTTTTGATCTTGGGCGGGATTGGAAGTAGCGGGCAGTTGATCGAGAAGGCCGAGTTGTTCGATCCGGACTCGGAGACATTTTCACCGGTTGGAACAAGCGATCTCACGCCGCGCGCGCGTCACACCGCAACTGTTCTTACCGATGGCGCGCTGCTCATCGCCGGCGGTGTCGGCGCCGACAATGAAACCCGCGACTCCGCGGAGCTTTGGGATTACGCCGATGGCTCGCTAATCCCGCTGCCGGTGATGAGCGTCGGTCGGGAAAATCATAGCGCCGCGCTGCTCGATGACGGTAGAGTATTGTTAAGCGGCGGGTCGGCCGAGCGAGGCGTCAAACTAATCACGGGCGAAATTTTTGATCCGAGCCGTGAACAATTTATTTCCGTGAATGCCGCAACGCTACATACCATGGTTCCGCCGCCCACGCCGTATCTCGCGGCCAGTTTGCCTTTGAACAACGCGCTCCAGGTTGCGCTCGACCCTATGCTGGTCTTGCGGTTTTCAAAACCGTTGCGTGTGGATTCGTTAAACCCCGACACCGTAACCTAAGCGGCCCCAAAGGAATTGAAAAGATCAAGGTTGTGGCAGCGGAAGCGGGCATGCTCGCATTCCTTACTCCGGCAAAAGAGTTGGGCGCCGGCGCGGCATACACCGTGACCGTTAATGGCGCGATTGATAGAGACGGGTTGTTATTGCCGGTCTCCGGTTTCAGTTTTACCACCGAGACTCGTGGCATCGGCGGCGCGTCAAGCAAAGCTTCAGCGACACCCACGATGGGCGGGCTGAGCACGGCACCCATCGATATTGCGCCCATGCCTAGTGGACGCGGCGCTGATGACGATGCTCAGGAGCGGAAGGGTGAAAAAGAGAACGGCAAACCGCATACCGACGGGAAAAATCTGCCGCCACTTAGAGCCGGTGTCGGTGAGACTAAGCTTGCCGGCCAACTCGGCGGCACCCCGGCTCAAGGCGCCGATCCCAACTTCAGCAGCGTCTCCGACATTCTCGGAGGCAAGAAATACCTCCTGCGTCAGGACGACCTGGTTTTTACCTCCACTCAACTAGGGGGGTCGCCAGCGGCAACCGCCATCGCGCCCCTGTTCTCCACGAGCTCGACCGTGTCCTTCAACGGGACGACAGTGCCTTGGGGAGTTAGCGGTGGCGGGGTGAACGGCGCACAGGGCAATGTCAGAACCGCGGTCGGGCGGATGTTCAGCCTCCCCAACGACGTGGTGGCAACCTTTGCCGAACTCGACCTCGGCCTCGGCGTCAACGTCTACGATCCGCGGACAAGCATGGTGAACTTCACATCCGCGTCCCCCCAGGACGCTTCCCAGGGCGAAACCTCCGGCGCCGTGATGGCCGATTTCACCGGCGACGGGTACGCTGATCTGGTGACCCTGTTCACGCACCATAAACTCAGGGAGCGCTGCTATCGCCGTCGCTAAGGCGACGGATGCGGGGAAGTTTGGCGACGGGTTGACCTTCGGGGCGTGGACCCCCGTGACTCCGAACCCGCAGCCATTCGCAGGCGGCACGCCGATGACGGTCGGCGATTTCAACGGCGATGGACAACCCGAGATTGCGCTGGTCACCTGTCCTCAGACTGCATGCAGCGTGCAGATCTTCGCCGTCGATCCCAACACCTTGGCCGTCTCGATGAAGTCCAGCATCAGCCTGATTCCAGAGCTCACGTCGGGCACGGCCTCTTTGGCGGCGGGCCGCTTCGGCGCCACGGACCACGACCAACTCGTGGTCGTGTACCAGCCCGCCTCGGGCAATGCGATCGTGGCCACGATCGATTTCGATGCATCGCTGCAGCCGAGCCTCAAGGCGGTATCGCAGGACATCACCGGGTCCGCGGGATTCTTTTTCGTCAAGGCGGCTCGCCTGGATTGGTTCTCGCCCTACGACTACGCCGTGCTCGTGGGTGGCAATAACATTCGGATACTTTCCTTCACGACCGATGGCAACCTCACACCCGGAATAAGGGGGCCGGGCTTGGCCATCGGCGGGTGCGTCAATGACGTCGCGGTGGGCAACTTCAACAACACCAAGACGAACCCGGAGCCCCCTCCGCCGACCACCATCGACCCCAACCTGCAGATCGCGGTGCTGACCGCGAAAGAATGCGATGGCGGCGCATCGGGGGGCATCGCCGTGACCATCTACTTTGTCGATGATCAATTCCAGCTGTTCGTAGCTTCCACGTTCGACGTGCCGAGCAACGCCCTGGCGCCATCGCGGGATTGCAACCCCCCCGGAGGACCGTGCGGGTGGTTTCAGAACCTGGCCGTCGGCGACCTTCAGGGACGCTCGTCCGCTCTGGGGCCTCCCCAGAAAGTCACGGTGACCGGGAGCGTTCAGCCCCAGGTCATCCTGGGCCTGCCGCCCATGCATATCGACTTCATCCAGGACGCCAATAATCTTCCCAACGGCCCCGCTACCGTCCTCAACCTCACCGCGATGCCCAGCAAGTACTTTTCCCAGTATGATACGGAGCAGAGCAACACCAACCAGTCCTCGAATAAAAGTACCACCAGCTACACCTTCAGCACCAAGGAGTCGGCCGAGGGGAAGTTCTCCTATGGCGTCCCGGACGTGGCCTCGGTGAGCGTGGATCTCAAAGCCAACGCCAAGCAGACCCACGACAACAGCGTCTCCACCACTTACAACACCTACTCCAGCCAGCAGTTCGACGTCTCCACCCAGACCGGTTTCGGCGATGTGGTGTGGTACACGGCCAAGCGCTTCAACACCTACGCCTATCGAGTCCTCGGGCAGTGCGTTCCCGCGCCGGGCAGCCCGGCCGCCGAGGGCTGCCCGACCGGGACACAGCCGCTCTACGTGCAGTTCTCCGGCCCCGACCTGGTCAAGCAGTACCGCATCGGCGGCAACCTGGTCGAGTGGTACCAGCCGGTGCAGGAGCCGGGCAATGTCTTCTCGTATCCCGGGAGCGTCTCCCTGCTGCAGAACCTGTACGCGAGGTTTGCCCCCTTGACCGCCGATCCGGCCACCAGCTGGGCCACCGACAGCTCGGGCAGCACGGTCAGCGTGAGCTGGAGCCAGGGCTCGGGCAACAGCGTGACCAGCGGCTCGGTCTCGACCCAGTCTTTTGATGTCTCGACGACGGTCTCGGCCAGCGCGCAGGCCTTTGGCTTCGGCGGCGGCGTCTCGGCGGGTTTTAAATACAACAGCAGCAGCTCGATCTCCACCCTGAACGAGTCGAGCTCGACGCTGGGCTCGTCCACGGGCATCAAGATCGTCAAGCCTCCCTTCATCAACCCGGGGCAGTACGCCTACGTCGCGCAGACCTACATTTTTGGCCAGCAAGCGCCCGCGGGCACGGAGCAGCAGATCCCGTTGAGCACCACGGTGAAGTCCGGTGGCCCCTTGTGGACCGCGTTCGTGGCCGATCCGACCGATACCGGAAATGGTGCCGGGGCGTGGTGGGCGCAGGCCTACACCAGGCCCGACGTGGCGCTCAACCATCCCTCGCGCTGGAACTGGACCCAGACCCAGAACGGCGACGTCGTGACCCTCAATGAGGCCGACCCCAGCAATCCGGCGGACAGCGAGTTTTACTGGATGAAGGGGCTATACATCACCCCGGCGGGCGCCAATGGGAAAGGATCACAGATCGTGCAGGCCACGGCGGGCGACCCCATTTCCCTTCAGGCCCGGGTGTACAACTACAGCCTCGCAGTCATGCCGCCGGGCTCGACCGTGCACGTGCGCTTCTACGGCCAGGAGTGGGACAAGGACAAGGCTGACTTCACCGGGATGGCCTTCATGATCGACGAGGTTCGCCTCGACCCCATCCCACCCTTCAACCCTTCCTCCGGAGAGCCCAACTGGGTGCTGGCCAGCACGACGCTCGACACCACGAGCTACACCGACCAATACCTGATCTTCTGGGTGGTGGTGTGGATGGAGCAGAACGGGGAGCTCGTGCCCGAGACCACGGGGCATGGCCTCACCGCGATTCCGGGGGCGACGACCGCGCCCACCGCCGTCGCGATCGAGCGCTACAGCAACAACGTGGGCTTCTACAAACAGCCTTTCTTCGTCTGCCCGAACCCGTGCCAGCAGTTGAGCGCGCCGGCAACCGCCGAGTCCCTCGCCGTGGAGAAGGTGGAGGTCGCGCCTAACCAAGTGTCGATATTCGAGAACGTGACGGTGGCCGCCACGCTGGTCGCAGGGGAGAGCAGTCTCGATGGCGTGCTGGTGGTCTACTACGACGGCGACCCGCAGGAGGGAGGCGAGGCGTTTGACGCCGAGCTCATCCCCCATATCCGGGCCAACGACGCGTATGTGAACAAAGTGAAGTTCCGGCCCCGCACCTGCGGCACGCATGACATTGTTGTGGTGGCCGGTCCGGCCACGCCAGCCCCCGCCACGGCGAGCATCACGGTGGATGTGACGATCGATGCGGTGGAGGCGGTCGGGGCCCTCATCGCCGCCACCACCAGCCTCGAGTTGCCCAGGCGGGTGCAGGCACCGCTGGTCACCAAGTTGGCGGTGGCTAAGCAGGCCTTTGCACACGGCTTCCCTCGCGTCGCGGTGAACCGCTTGACCGCTTTCGTTGGCGAAGTCGAGGTGCAACGTGGGACGACGTTGACCGATCAGCAGGCGGACCGCCTGATCGGACAGGCCAAGCAGATCCTCGGCTGCGTGTAACCCAACCCCCATCCAAACCTCCAAACCGCTCAGCGATCATGCCGATTAAGCTCGCTATATCGATGCAATGTTCTAATGGAGCGGCAGAATTTTCACCTTGACAGTGATTTTATGGTTGATATGGTTTCGCTTTGGTCGAATCCTTTGAACGGAGGATGCATTGAAAATGGCACAGAACCCTGAATCCCTCGCGAAGCAGAAAGCGGAAAAAGTCGAATACGACTGGGGCACACTTTGGCCGCATTACCACAAAGAGAAAATGAACTGGGCGACAGGATTTCGCACGAAAGGAGACGTCGATATTCTTTTTCTTTCCGGATCCACCGGCAGAGATCCATTTGAGGATGCGCCCTGTAGAGACTCCCGACCAGGAGCGCGCCGGCAGAGGTAAAGTCGTGGGCGGCATCAAAGAACAGACGCGCCAGTGCTTGGATGATATTAAGAATAATCTGGAGATCATGGGCGCCAGCCTGAAAAACATCGTCATGTTTCGTTATTTTCTGAAGCGCAGAGAAGACGTGTTCGACATGCGCGACGAGATGTACGCCTTTTTTGAACAGAATGAGCCTGACCTTCGGGCGCATCCGAGACCGGCCACCTTACTCAGAGGGGTAGGGGTCGACCTGCCGGACATGCTTATCGAGATAGAAGCCTGGGCAGCCGTCCCTCGAACAAAATAAAGTCCGTTCAAGCCGTTCAAAACGTTCAAACGGTTCAAGGTGATCGATAGCTCTACGATCCGCGGCAAAAAAAGGAATCAGCATGAAAAAGTGGTTTGCTGTCGCTTGGGGTATCCTTCTGGGAGTTGCCCTGATTTCGCCGGTGCAGGCCAAAGACCGGCTCGCCATCGGCTATAGTAGCGCGAGCGGAGTTTTCGCGGGTCTCTGGGTTGCGCAAGAGGGGAGGCTTTTCGAAAAGTACGACATCGATTCTCATCTGGTGTTGATCGCGTCCGGGTCGCTCATGGTGCAAGCGATGCTGGGAGGCGATCTTCCCGTCGCAGGGGCTGCGGGAAGCGCCGCTGTGGATGCGAGTTTGGGTGGAGCGGACGTCGTTATGTTCGGATCCATGGTCAAAGTCCCTGCGTTCTACATCATGGCCTTACCGGCGATCAAAACTCTCGATGATTTGCGTGGGAAGTCAGTCGGAGTCACACGTTTCGGCTCCTCCACTGATTTCACGATGCGTTATGTTTTGCGCAAGCAAGGGCTCGAGCCCGGACGAGATGTGACGCTCATACAGACGGGCGATCTCTTTGCCGCCGCGGCCATGTTGCGTACGGGTGCTATCGTTGCCGCTCCGTTCTCCAGCCCGGCGAATCTGAGGGCCGAAGAGGCCGGCGCGAAAGTACTCATGAACATGGGCAAGGCCGGAGTTTATTTTCCGCACGACGCCTTTATGGCGCGCCGTTCTTTTATCAATGCCAACGGCGATCTGACCCGGCGATTTTTAAAAGCCTACGGCGAAGGCGTCTACCGGCTGTTTACGGATCGGGAGCTTAGCCGGCGCGCCATTGCCAATTACGGTCGCGCGACCGATGCGAAAACAAACGATGCGGTTTACCAGTACGCCCTGGATTACGTGGATAAGATTCCGTACAACACCCGCGAGGGTGTCCAAGAAGTGCTGAACCAGATTGCGCCGAGAAATCCTAAGGCGAAGACGGCCAAGCCGGAGGAATTCTATGACGACCGGTTCGTAAAGGAATTAGACAGCGAGGGATTCTACAAACAGCTGTGGAAATGAGGGCGAGGCGTTAGACGAGTAGAGGGAACGGTGGAGTAACGGAGTGTTGAAAACGGAGGCAACCATGAAACGAAGATTTATGGCTGGTCTGGTGATCGCAATTATGAATCTTCTTGTTGTCACTGCGCGCGTGCCGAACGGATTTGCCGAGACGCGCATCTCCATTGGCGTCACTGAAACCATGGAAACGTTCAATCCCTACGGCGACAGCGTTTCCCTCATGTATAGCGTGTGGTGCCAGGTATTGGGATGCCTCGGCACGTACGACTTCGACAAGGGACAGCACGTTGGTTTGTTGGTGGAGCGCTGGGAGGTTAAAGACCCCAAAAATTGGATCTTCTATCTGCGGAAGAGCAACCGCTTTCACGACGGCAGTCCCGTAACGGCCGAAGACGTCGTGCACTCGATTCAACGCACGCGAAACGATCCCTTGAGCAAACAACGGCAAAATATTTCCGCCATCGCTAGTGAAGCGGTGGTCGATAAATATACCGTCAGGATTACAACCAAGGAGCCCACGGCGCCGCTGCTCGACTATCTCTTCGACCGGGTTATCATTACCAGCAAAGCCATTTATGATAAGTATGGCCCCGACGTGGCGGATCGCCAGCATCCGATCGGTGCCGGCCCCTACAAGTTTAGAGAGTTAATCCCCGGTCAGCGGCTGGTCATCGGCAAGGACCTGACCCATCCCATGATGAAGCAGTATCCGCTGGCGCCGGACGAGGTCGTTTTCCGCATCATGCGCGAACCCGAGCAGAGGGTCACGGCGCTCCTCAACAACGAGATTCAGATCGCGCAATTTGTCCCGCCTCATTTGCGCGAGCGAGTAGAAAGGAGCCCGAATCACAAGATCGTTAGCTTTCATACGGCGGAGATCATGTTTTTGGCGATGATGCCGAAAGTCAAGCCGTGGGATAATAAGCTTATGCGCCAAGCGGTGGCCTACGCCATCGACCGCGATACGATCATTCGCACTTTGCTCCGGGGCGAGGCCTCCCGCCTCGACGGCCCCATCGGCGTGGGCCAGTATGGTTACGATCCGAATCTGCTGCCGAAATATACATACAATCCGGAGAAGGCTCGGGAGTTGGTCAAGCAGGCGGGCTATCCAAACGGAGTCGACGTGGAGCTCTCCACGCCCGTCGGCCGGTATACATTGGACAAACAAATCACGGAAGCGATGGTGCCGATGCTCAACGCCGCCGGTATCCGGACGAAGCTGCTAACGCCGGAATGGGCGACCTTGTGGGCGAACGTCCAGGTCGGCAAAGTTCCGTTCTATTACATGGGACGCGGTGGCGTCGTGGATCCCAGCGCGGCGCTCTCTCAGTATTTCGAAACCGGCGGATCACCGCGCATCGGCTACTCGAATCCAAAATTGGACGAGCTTCTAGCGGCGGAGCGTCAGGCTTTCAATCCCGAGAAGCGCAAAAAACTACTTAGCCAAGCGATGAGTCTGATTACCGAGGAAGCCCCCGCACATTTTCTCTGGCGCCATCAGCTGCTCTTCGGCATGGCGAAGAATGTCGACTACCGGCCGATCCCCAGCGAGCGAATCTACGCCTGGAACATGAAAGTGCGCAAGTAAACAGCCTGTGTCGCGTTCAGAGCGGAAAATCTCTATAATCTTTCACATTGAAGGAAGTTTCATCAATGCGGCCCAATCGGGAAGGAGTCATTGTTCATGGCGAGAGTCGGTTACGCGTTAGGTTACGGTAAGTTCACCAACGTCAAGGAGATGGCTGCGGTCATGCAGCAAGCCGAAGAGCGCGGTTTTGAGATGGCGTTTTTTTCGGAAACCATCGAGCTGATGCGCGACTCGGTGAGTTCGCTGGCAGCCATTGGATTGGCTACGAAAAAACTGAAGCTGGGCTCGACGCAAATCGTTCGCTTGCGAGGTCCCGTTGTGATGGCCCAGTCACTGGCGACTTTGGACGAGCTCACCGATGGACGGATGACGCTTGCTCCCGGCGCTTGCACCAAGAGTCATGCGCGAGTTCATGCGCTGCCATCAGACGTGGGGGCAACGCCGCCGGAGGTGTTGAAAGAGTATATCGAGTCGATGCGGTTGCTGCTGACCGGCGAGAAGGTTTCCTATCATGGAAAGTACGTCAACTTTGACGCTGTGGGACTGGGTTGGAAGCCGATACGGCCGAATATTCCGTTCTACGTTCCTGCAACCGCTTCCGTTGGGCTGCGGTTGGCGGGCGAGATTGGCGATGGCGTAGTTCTCAACGCGGTCTGCTCGCCGGAGTATACGGTTAATGCGTTGAGAATTATTAAAGACTCTGCGCAGAAGGCTGGGAGAGATTTTTCGAATTTCGAAGTGTCTCAGATCATTAATTGCTCCGTCGAAGACGATCACAAGAAAGCTCTCGATGCCATGCGGTGGGAGGTCGCTACGAAGCTGGATCCCGTGCAGATTTCGTTTATTGCGGGGCCGAAGATGCGCGTCGGCGAGCCGTACATTAAAAAAGAAGATATCCCGCTTTTCGAGAAGGCGCATGCTGAGGGAGGTATGGAGGGGCTGATTAAGGCAATTCCGGATTCCTATGTCGAGGGAATGACGGCCAGTGGCACTCCGGACGAAGTCAAAAAGCGGGTTCAGCAATACCGCGACGCGGGGGTCAAAATTCCGCTCTTACGGCCCGCCGCGGCGCACCAAACCCAACGGCTATTAGACTTATTCGCCCAATAGCGGTTCAAGGTTCAACGTTCAAAGTTCCGCGTCTCCCTCACTCCACCGCAACCGCAAAACTCGGAATATGAAACTTTGAACCTTGAACTCGGAACCTTGAACTGACTTTTATGTACCGCGTGGGCATCGATATCGGCGGAACCTTCACCGACTTGCTTCTGGTGGGCGAGGACGGCACCGCCGTCATCGGCAAAACCCTCACGACCTCTGGTGATCCGAGTCTCGCCGTGGAAAACGCGCTGCGGCCCTTACTCGAGAACGGCACCATCAAACCCAGCGAGCGTGGTACCTTGCTTCACGGTACGACCTTGGTGACCAACGCGTTGATCGAACGCAAAGGCGCGCCGACGGCGTTACTGACGACTAGTGGATTCCGTGACGCCGTGGAGATTGGCCGCGAACATCGTTACGAGCTCTACGATTTGAATCTCGATCTGCCGAAGGCCCTGGTCCCACGCCATCTGCGCTTCGATGTTCCGGAGCGGATCGCCGCTGACGGAACGGTGCTGCAGCCGCTGGACGAAGCCTTCGTACGCCGATTGGTCGTGGAGTTACGCGATAAGGGCCTCAAAGCCATCGCGGTTTGCTATCTCAATAGTTTTCGCAATCCAGGGCACGAGCGGCGGACAGCGGAGATCATCGCGGAGGTTGCGCCGAAGATCCGAGTGTCGCTCAGCTCGGAAGTGGTCGCCGAGATCCGCGAGTTCCAGCGCACGAGCACGACCTTGGCCAACGTCTACGTTCAAGAGCGAGTGTCCGATTACTTGGCGCAGTTGCAACAACGATTGGACAGCATCGGATTCGTGGGCAGTTTCTTTGTCATGCTGTCCAGCGGCGGCATCGCGACTCGGGAGACCGCTTCACGTTTTCCGGTGCGGCTGCTCGAGTCCGGTCCTGCCGCCGGCGCACTCGCGGCCGCCGAAGCTGGCATCCTTTCCGGTCATCGTGATCTGCTGTCCTTTGACATGGGCGGAACGACGGCCAAACTTTGCGTCATCGAGAATGGGCAACCCTCGAAGACCCACGACTTCGAAGTGGATCGTATCTACCGTTTCCGGAAGGGCAGTGGCCTGCCGGTCCGGATTCCTGTCATCGATATGATCGAGATCGGAGCCGGCGGGGGGAGTATTGCGAAGGTCGATTCCCTGGGCCTGCTCAAAGTTGGGCCGGAGAGTTCAGGCGCCGATCCCGGCCCGGTCTGTTATGCTCGAGGCGGTAAGGAGGCCACGGTCACGGACGCCGATCTGGTTCTCGGCTATCTCGACCCGAACTATTTTTTGGGCGGCAAGATGCAATTGGACACAGACGGCGCGCGACAAGCGCTTTCACGTCTCGCTCAGCCGCTTGGAATGACAATCGAACAGGCAGCCTGGGGCGTGCATCAGATCGTCAACGAAAACATGGCTAATGCGGCGCGCGCCCATTTGAATGAGCGGGGAAAGGATCCGCGCCGCATGCCGATGTACGCCTTCGGCGGGGCCGGGCCGGTGCACGGCTATCGAGTCGCAGAGATTTTGCGTCTGCCCGCGCTGATTTCACCCTTTGGCGCCGGTGTGGGATCGACCTTTGGATTGCTGGCGGCGCCGCTGGCTTTCGACTTTGTGCGCAGCGCCTACAGTCGCCTGGATGAGCAAGATTGGCACCTCGCCAATGGACTTCTCAACGAAATGGCCGAGGAGGGGCGCAAGATATTAGAAAGCTCCGGCCTCTCTGCAAAAGAAATTCGCTATCAGCGAACCGCCGATATGCGCTATGTTGGCCAGGGACACGAAGTTTCTGTCCCGGTCCCAAGTGGAGTTTTGGGCGACCCGCAGGTGTCGCAGATCAGTGCGGAGTTCGAAGAGACCTATCGGGGTCTCTATGGACGCAAGGGACCCGATGTGCCGCTGGAGATCATTAATTGGCGGGTGGTGGCGAGCGGACCACGAAGCGAAATGAGTTTGCAATTGGCGAGCGGCACTTCCGGCCGTGGAGATACTCGGAAGGGGTCGCGCCGCGCTTACTTTCCGGAATGCGGTGGGTTCGTGGATACCGTCGTTTATGATCGCTACGCTTTTAAACCGGGAATGAAGTTTAGTGGGCCGGCGATCGTCGAGGAGCGCGAGTCCACCTTAGTGCTGGGTGCCCATGGGCATGCTCGGGTTGACGAAAGACTTAATGTTATTATGGAGTTCGGTAATGAAAACTAAATCGATTGATCCAGTGACCTTGGAGGTTATCTGGAACCGGCTTTTGTCGGTGGCCAACGAGCAGCAGGACGCGCTGATTCGGACCGCATTCAGCACCATTGTGCGTGAAAGCCAGGATCTCGCCTGCGGTATTTTTGACACGCAGGGACGAATGATCGCGCAGTCCATCAGCGGCACGCCCGGCCATATCAACGCCATGGCGACTTCGATGAAACATTTTTTGGCCGCCTTTCCGCCGCATAAACTTGCGCCCGGCGACGTCCTGATCACCAATGACCCTTGGATGACCGCCGGCCAGATCAATGACATCACGATCACAACCCCATGCTTCAAAAATGGCAAACTCGTGGCTCTCTTCGCCAATACCTGTCACAGCGCGGATATCGGTGGGCGAATTTTGTCGGCGGAAGCGCGGGAGGTCTTCGAGGAAGGGCTGCGGCTGCCGATCATGAAACTGTTTGATCGGGGCGAGCCGAATCAAGTGCTGATGCAGATCGTGCGCGCCAACGTGCGCCAACCGGACGAAGTCATCGGTGACTTCTACGCGCAGACCGCTAGTAACGACGCAGGGGGCCGGGCGCTGTTGGAAATGATGGAAGAGTTCACCCTCGACGGTATCGATGAGGTCGCGGAAGAGATCGTGCGGCGGTCCGAGCAAGCGGTGCGGGGGGCGATTGCGGAGCTGCCCGACGGCGAGTGGACTCATGAAACATGGAGCGATGGATTCGAAGAACCGATCTTAATTCGCTGCACGGTGCGAGTAGCCGGCGATGAAATCTTTATCGACTTCAGCGGTTCCTCGCCGCAGAGCACGCGGGGAATCAATGTCGTTCTCAATTACACCCACGCTTACGCGAGTTTTGCCATTAAAGCCGCGATCTGCCCCGATGTGCCGCACAACGAGGGGAGCTTCAGGCCGGTTCATGTGAGCGCGCCGCCGGGCAGTATTCTAAATGCACTGGAGCCGGCGCCGGTGGCGAGCCGCCAGGTGATCGGCCACTTTATTCCCAGCGCGATTTTTGCTGCGTTGTCCGGAGCGTTGCCGGACCGTTTGATGGCGCCGGGAGCCGACCCCATCTGGCTGAGCGTCTGGCGTGGGCAAAACCCGCCGTTCACATTGACCTTGTTTCAAGTGGGCGGCACAGGCGCGCGGCCATCCAAGGATGGTCTCAGCGCTGTCGGTTTTCCGAGCGGCGTGGCGGGAGTCCCCGCTGAAGTGATTGAAAGTTTATCGCCTGTCGTTATGAAGAGGCGTGAGCTGCGACCGAATTCTGGCGGAGCCGGTACATGGCGCGGCGGCTTGGGGCAGCTCACTGAGTTTACGCGGCGCGGAGAGGGAAGGTGGAGCGTGAGCTCCATCGCAGATCGGACGAAATATCCAGCGCCCGGGCTTTTGGGCGGACAGGCGGGTGCCGCCGGAGAGGTCATCTTGGATGATGGAACCCGATTACATCCCAAGGCGCTGGTGGATCTGGAACCAGGAGATGTGGTGCACGTCAACCTGCCGGGTGGCGGTGGCTATGGCGATCCATTCCGGCGCGACGCCCAGAGCGTCCTGCGGGATGTGATCGAGGGCTATATCACGCCCGATGAGGCGGAAAGAAATTATGGTGTAGTGGTCCGTTACACTGGAAAACCGGAAGAATTGGTCAAGCTTCCCGATCATTGGATGATTGACCATCCGAAGACGGCTGAGTTGCGGGAAACTCGCCGTTAAGCTTGTTTTAAGATCGTTGGGAGGCGCGGCAATAAAATGGAGCTCAAAGACAGAGTGGCTCTTGTGACCGGTGGTGCGGGTGGGATCGGAGGGGCGGTCGTGCGGAGCCTCGCCAAGGCCGGGATCAGTGGTATCGCCATCAACTATCGCAAATCTTCGAAGGAGGCCCGGGAGTTGGCCGTCGATCTGGAGCGCGCCGGAGTGAAAGCACTGGCGGTTGAAGCCGATGTCCAAAACGATGGGCAAGTGCGCGAGATGATCGAGCAGATTCACGCGCAATTTGGCCGCCTGGACATACTGGTCAACAATGCCGGTATAACGCATTGGGTCAATCTCGCCGATCTCGAGGGGCTGACCGATCGAATCTGGGACGAGATTTTTGACGTTAATGTCAAGGGGGCGTTTCGCTGCACGCGTGCCGCCGCGCCGATGCTGGCCGAGCATCGAGGAATGGTCGTGAATGTCTCATCGGTTTCGGGGGTGTTGGCGCCATCAACGTTGTCTTCTCTTCCCTACGGTACAGCGAAAGCGGCGCTGATCTATTTGACCAAAGGGCTAGCCGCTGCGCTGGCACCGCGGGTTCGGGTGAACTGCGTGGCGCCGGCATTTACGGATACGCCATGGATGAGCGCGCATTTCGGCGCGGAATATCCGCAGGCGATTGCCAAGGCCTCTTCCAGTTTCCCGCTAGAGCGCATCGCGACACCCGAGGAAGTCGCCGGGGCTATTCTCGGCTTGATAACCGGCGGTGATTTCGTCACCGGGCAAACGCTGATCGTCGACGGCGGGCTGAGCTTGAGCTGAGATGATGAACCTCCCTGAAGAAGCGATAAAACGAGGAAGTTCCAGCATAAGGAATATCTGCCGAGCGTAAAAACCATGGCCAGCATTCACTTAACGTTGGCGTGTGAAGACTACGACCGCACGCGGCCGCTCAAGGACGGCATTATCAAACCCGAGGGCATTGATCTCAACTATCTCGTGCTATCGGTGGAAGAGATCTTCTGGCGCATGATGAAATACGAAGAGTTCGACGCTTCGGAGCTTTCCATGGGCGCTTTTTTAACGGCGGCCGCACGCGGGCGCGGGCCGTTCATCGCGATTCCAGTGTTTCCCTCAAGAACGTTTCGCCACCGATGCATTTTTGTGAATACGGCTTGTGGCGTTGAGCGCCCGGAAGATTTACGCGGCAAGCGGATGGGCGTGCCGGAGTACAGTATGACGGCTGCGGTATGGCTGCGCGGTCTCTTTCAGCATGAATACGGCGTGTCGCCGGAAGAGATTCATTGGGTTCAGGCCGGAGAAGAGGAACCCGGCCGGAAAGATCGCGTGGAATTCGAGATGCCACCGGGGGTCCGGCTAGAAAACTAAGCCGATAGGACCTTGAACGCGATGATCGATAGCGGGGAGATCAACGCTATGATGTCGCCCCGAATGCCGACTTGCTTTCTCAACGGTTCGCCTCGCGTCCGCCGGCTGTTTCCAATTACAAGCAGGCAGAGATGGAAATATCAGGAAAACCGGTTTATTTCCGATTATGCACGTGATCGTGATTCGTAAGGCGATCTACGATGCTGACCCGTGGGTGGCGCAGACCTTATATAAGGCCTTCTGCCAGGCGAAGGATCTGCTCATGAGAGAGCTTTACGATACGAACGTGCTGCGTGTCAGTCTTCCCTGGACCTCGGCGGAATATGAGGAGACCCGCAGCTTGATAACCGCCGACTACTGGCCCTATGGGCTCGCGCCCAACCGGGCCAATCTAGAAACGCTGCATTCTTACCTTCACGAACAGGGATTGATCAAACAAAGGCTCGTTCTCGACGAGAGTTTCGCGCGCGAAACCCTCGAAGCCTTCAAAGTCTAACTGGCACGAAAATCAATGGGCTTGGCCGTAGCCGCCGCCGTAAGGGGTCAGAACGACGATTTCCGTCTGCGCAGGCAAGGCTGCTTTGCTGACGACCAGAGTGTCGTTTAGCAAACGCCGGTGGGGCATCCCTTGGAAAAACATCTCCAGCAACGACGTGTTTTCACGGTAATGCATGGGGATGGCGATCTTCGGTTTCAATTGCGTAAGGACTTCACGGGCGGTATCGGGCGGCATAGTGAAAGTGCCGCCGATGGGAATCATCACGACGTCCACTTTGCCGAAAGCCTTGACTTGTTCGGGTACCAACGGATGGCTCAAATCTCCCAGGTGGGCGATACAGAGCGCTCCCAGATCGAAGACGAAAGCCGCGCCCTTGAAGCGGTGTAGAAGACCTGCTGATAGACGGGGATATTGTAGATGAGCACGTCGCGAACCGACGTGCTTACCTTATTCCATTCGGCTCCATGGTTGGCGAGGCCGCGTATGATGATCGGATTTCCTTGCGCGAGCTCCACATAGTTGTGGTTCGGATGCTCTCGACCCACGGTGACCACGTGCGGGGTCACCACCGGGGTTGGGTGCATTCCCGGCGCCAGCGGATCGGTGATAATCTTGGTTCCCTTGCTCGAGGTAATCTGGAAGAAATTGTGACCGAAATACTCGATGGTCGCGTCGGGCGCGGCTGCATAGGCCAGGCCGGAGAGACGTAGAGCGACATCGGGGTCACGGCAGGAAGCAGCGGCTGAAAAAGCGCCC
>CAVTUQ010000017.1:0-76271 GCA_963737905.1 uncultured delta proteobacterium
AATCTGATCCACATCTGCTGGGACAACCAGCAGTACGAATCTTCCGGGGGCGAGCCGACAGTCTCGACCATCGGAAAGATCGACTTTGCCGGGATCGCGCAAAGCGCGGGTATCCAAAGTGCGCGCGCGGTCTCGACCGTCGATGAGTTGAAAGAGGCCGTCAGCCATGCCCTGGGCCACGATGGACCGCATTTCATCTGGGCACGCATCGAAGCCGGCAGAGCCGAGGCGCCGCCGCTACGTTACGATGAGCTGGAGAACAAGTACCGCTTCATCCGGCATATCGAGGAGACCGAAGGAATCAATATTCTACGCGTATCGCCACCGGCCAGTTACCAGCTTAAATAGTGGAGAATTGCTACGGCGCCGGGCTTGTCGCTGTCCGGAAGTACACACGGTGCATTGATCCACTGGAAAAGTAAACGCATCTGGAGTACTGGAGTGGTGGAGTAGTAGAAAGGATCAGATGCTATGCCGAAGATCACACTCAACAATGTTACAGTCTCAGATGCTTATATGGCTTTACTGGCCGACCGGGGGATCGACTACTGGTTTGCCAACGCGGGGACCGATTTCGCGCCGGTGGTCGAAACGTTGGCAAAGGCGCAGATGTTGGAAACAAAAGTTCCGAAGCCCGTGACCTGTCCGCACGAGAATACCGCCATGCACATGGCCATCGGCTACTTCCTGGTCACGGGACGCCCCCAGGCGGTCATGGTGCACGTCAACGTCGGCACCGCCAACGGGATGAACGGCCTGCTCAACGCGGCGCGGGGTCACGTGCCGGTTTTGTTCACAGCGGGCCGAACTCCGACTAACGAAGACGGACTAGCCGGTCATCGCAGCCTGGATATTCACTGGACGCAAGAGATGTTCGATCAGGCGGGAATGCTGCGCGAGTCGGTCAAATGGGACTATGAGTTGCGCAACGGCCAGCAGCTCGAAACGGTCGTCGACAGGGCGCTCACAATCGCCAAGAGCGAGCCCATGGGTCCCGTCTATCTTTCTTTGCCGCGGGAGGTACTCTCGCAGCCGATGGCTGAGTTCACCTACACCACTCCATCGCGTCAACATGCGGCGGCTCCGGCGTTTCCCAACGGCGGCGCAGTCGAAGAGGTGGCTGAGCTCCTTGCGGGTGCGGAGAATCCATTGATCATCACGAGCTCGGCCGGTAGAGACCCGAAAGCCTGGTCGGCACTCGCCGACTTCACCGAGCGCTATGCGATCCCGGTGATTCAGTATCGTAACCGTTACATGTCGATTCCCAGCAACCATCCGATGAATTTGGGCTATGAGCTTTCACCCCTGCTGGAAAAGGCCGATGTCATTCTGGCGGTCGATGTCCCCGTGCCATGGCTGCCGGCCTACGACAAGGTACGCGACGACGCGAAGGTCATCCACATGGGCCCTGACCCGCTGCATGGATACGTGCCGGTGCGGGGTCATCCTTGCGACATCGCATTAGCCTGCGCGACCGCAGAAGGTTTGCAGGTGCTGAACGAAACTATGGCCGAGCACGAGGCTGGAGCAAAACTACGCACCGACAGGCGCCGCGCTTCACTCGCCGAGAGCTGGAGAGCGCTGCGCGACGGTTGGCGAAAGAAACTAGAGTCGGTCAAAGGCCAGTCGCCGATCCATCCAGCGTGGATCACCCATTGCATTAACGAAATCAAAGACGAAGATACCATCGTCATCAAAGAATCGCCGCTGATGCCGGAGCATATCGATTTCTCCAAGCCCGCCACCATGTTTAACGCGGGGGCCGCATCGGGGCTCGGTCACGGCCTGGGCTGCGCGCTGGGCGCAAAGCTAGCGGCGCGCGATCGGCTGGTCATTGGCACACACGGGGACGGCTCGTATATGTTCGGCAATCCGATCTCGGCGCACTACGTCGGCGCCGAGCAGGAGCTGCCGGTGTTGACGGTGCTCTTTAACAATCAGCGCTGGCAGGCGGTGCGCCGGGCGACGGTGGGACTCAATCGCGAGGGCTTCGCGGCCAAGAGTCAGCACCAGCCCATCACATTTCTGGATAGCATCTCGAATTACCAAAAGGCCGTCGAGGTTGCCGACGGCTACGGCGAAAAAGTTACCGATGCAGCCGAAGTGATGCCGGCACTCGAGCGCGGTCTTCGTGCAGTGAGTGTGGAGAAACGCCAGGCGGTCATTAACATCATTTGTTCGGCGTAGGGTCTTTAGCACGCTGTTATTCTGAACCCAGCGGATGAGACGCGCCGGACGAACTTTTATTGGTACATGACAGTGAACGTGTTTGGATTTACTGACTCCAATTTTCTGATTGCACAACATTGATGATGCGCACAGTGAATGGAGGTTGCATGTCTCCTCTAAACTCCGCTGGATTGACGATTTTCGGTCTGGTTTTGCTGGCGGCGAGTGAATCGGTTTTGGCAATAGGCAAACCAGCAGCACGCCAGGATACCAACGCGTGCTACAAATCGACCAAACCGGACCTTGCTATCAGTTATTGCACTCAGATGATCGCGTCAGGGCGGCTCTCAGGGAAAGGGCTGGGGTTCGCCTTCTACAAGCGGGGCAACGCCTACAATGAAAAGGGCGATTACGACCAGGCGATCCAGGACTACGATCAAGCGATCCGGCTGAATCCTGGGCACGCCACCGCCTTCTCCAACCGTGGCGTCGCCTACGCAAACAAGAAGGATTACGACCGCGCCATCCAGGACTACGATCAAGCGATCCGGCTGAATCCTAAACACGACGATGCTTTTTCCAACCGTGGTGTCGCCTACGCTCGCAAGGGGGATTACGACCGGGCGATTCAGAATTACGATCAGGCGATCCGGTTGAATCCTAAACACGCCAACGCTTTTTATGATCGAGGCAATGCCTATCGGCGCAAGGGGGATTACGACCGGGCGATTCAGAATTACGATCAGGCGATCCGGTTGAATCCCAAACACGCCAATGCCTTTTCCAATCGTGGCGTCGCCTATGGGCGCAAGGGCGATTACGATCGAGCGATTCAGAACTACGATCAAGCGATTCGGTTGAATCCCAACTACGTCAATGCCTTCCATAACCGGGGTAATGCCTACCGGCGGAAGCGAGATTATGAAAGGGCTGTGCTGGACTACGATCAAGTGATCCGGTTAAATCCAAAGCATGCCAATGCCTACTCGAACCGGGGACTCATGCGCTTTTATCAGAGGCAGTTTACAGAAGCGGCGCCAGACTTTTCTCAGGCTGTGCAATTGGCGCCGAGCAATTTGTACCGCGTTCTGCTCCTTTACCTCGCGCAGGCACGGGCGGGAAGCGATGCTCAAGACGGTCTAGAGCAGGCGACGGTAGGTGTAGATCTAAAGGAATGGCCTGGTCCGATAGCTTCCATGTATCTGGGCAAAGTGCCGGAGCAGGCCGTTTTCGATGCCGCTGCCGATGCCGATCCAACCAGGCAGCGCCAAAAGCGCTGTCAGGCCTATTTTTATGTCGGTCAACATTTATTGATTCGAGAGAATAACAGCGAGGCGTCTAAGATGTTTCGAGAAGCAATGACTACGGAGGCGTCAACTCTCTTTGAATACGAGGGAGCACAGGTCGAACTGAAGCATCTGGGAAACTAGCGCACCACTCCATTTCTTCCCTAAAAGCGGTCATCGCCGCTCTGGTGTCTCTGTACACGGAATACGACCAACGTAGGACTTTGCTGGCACGGGCATACAACATTAGAAGCAATTTGCCCAGTTTCGGCTTGAAAATGACTGAGGATAATTGACAACGTACAACCCTCCGATAGCATTCCTCGTAGGCGACCCTGGAGAGGCGTCCAACGTTAATTCATAGGAGGAGAATGTATGATGAAAAAGACGGCTGCATTTATTGTCCTGGCTTTCTTGGTTCTGCCATTTGCGGCTTTAGCCCAAAGTCCTAGCAGTTCTACAAATTCCATCGAGAATCTAAATGTGGCGGATATCGGCGATGACTCGCTAGTCGTGCTCAGCAAGGAGGAAACCGGGGTACCGGGATACGTCCATCAAAAGTATGCCTACGCTTGTTTTGGAGAATTAAGACTGGTTGATTACTACGGCGCGGCGTTTGAGTCCAATGACCCGAATATTCTTCAGATTGAACGCTCGATGTGTTCACGGCAACACTTTAACGATCTTGACACTTCAGAAGACTAATGATTCCGCTTCGGAGTAGCCATCGACTCAACGACTCGTCCCTCCAGGGTCGAAGGGCTACTCCAGAGTCCAGTGGCCGGCTGTTGATTCGTCTCCCTTTATCCTGCAACGATTTTCCCTTCGACTTGTGAAACACCGTCTATAAACGTCAAACGTCTGTATTGTTGTCCCCTTCTATCACGTAGATTCTGAGCGGTGGACCTCGTTCATCGACTCCATTTCTCCAGAAGACCGGCTATGGTGGTATAGGGGAGGGCGGGTTCAAACTTGCGAAGGGAAGAATCACGGGTTCTCTTAGTCGTTTGCCTGGGAACGTTTTTCCACATGCAGAGCGTCGGTAGCATCGGCGTATCGCTTTCAGCTATCCAAAAGGAATTTAACACGAGCCTAGCCGCCGTCCAATGGATTGGCTTGATGGGGTCGATTATGCTCTCCAGCCTTTCGCTTGGCTTTGGACGGGCCGGCGATCTCATCGGGCGAAGAACAATTTTCAAGACCGGGCTCGCTCTGTACACGACGGGAGCGGGCTTGGCAGCGGTTCTGTGGAACCTTTCCGCAATTGGTCGCGTCACGGTGCGTGATGGCGCTCGGCTTGGCCATGGCAGCACCTATGGCCGCGGCCATCATAGCCTCCGTGCATGGACACGATCACCGGGGGCGCGCTCTGGGCCTGCTGGCGGCCTCCATCGCCTTGGGGAGGACGACTGGACCGACAATCGGCGGGGCCATTCTTCAGTTTTGGGGTTGGAGAACGGTGTTTCTTGCCAATTGCATTTTTGGAGTCGCCACCTCCGTGACTATGTTCTTGATCTTTGAAGGCAGGGAAGAACGCCGCAAGGTTTCGGTCGATTATTTGGGTGTGCTTTCCTTGGTAGTCGGCTTTCCTTCGTTTCTGATTGCCCTGACAGTCGGGACGCGCCTGGGCTGGGATGCCTCGGATATCGTTCTCTGGCTTGGCTTGGCGGCGACGGGAATCGTCAGTTTCGTATGGCGAGAGCTGCATGCCGAAGCGCCCCTGATGAATCTCCGTTATTTCAGGAGCATTCCCTTCGCCAGGTCCATGTTGTCGTTAGTTCTTGCGACCCTGGCGTTCTACCCGGTCGCCATCTTCGGCCCCATTTATCTGCTCAACGTCATCGGGACGACTCCACTGGCGGCCGGTCTAGCGATGGCGACGCTGCCTCTGTGCACCACAGTGCTCTCCCCGCTAAGCGGCCGGCTGGCGGATCGATTTAATCCCAGATGGGTGGCCGGACTCGGTTTGTGCGTTATTTTTTTAGGTGTGTTCTTTTACGCCAGACTCGGTGAGGACTCGACTCTTATTTGGATCGTTTTTGTCCTGTCCATTTTAGGAGTGGGCATCGGGCTCTTTGTTCCCGCCAATGACAAAGCGGCCTTCTCGACGGTGCCGAGTCGAGATTACGGAATGCTTGCAGCCATGCTGACCACGTTTGGCACGGGTTCCGGCGCGCTGGGTACAACCGTAGCGGTAGCGCTAGCCGAGATCGCAAAGAGAAGTCGAATAAGCGGTGATGCCGCGGGATTTGCCTATGACCAGCAATTTGCTTTCTGGACGCTGCTGCCGCTGGCTGCTCTGGCGGTCCTTGTCAGCCTGCTGGGAAAGCGCGAAAGGGGTAAGGGAAGCGGTTACGAACCTTGACGGCTTAGGTTGGCATGTACTAAGTAGCTCCATGAGGATAATATTCACCAATGGCCGAACCCATTTCGCATTCGGTACTTGCTGATCTCGCGCCGACGGGCAAGTTACGCGTCGGGATCAATTATGGAAACCCGGTGCTCGCGACGAGAGATCCGGCCAGCGGAGATCTTCGTGGCGTAGCCGTCGATCTGGCGCGGGAGCTTGGTAAGCGCGTCAACCTGCCGATGGAGCTTGTCGCTTTCGACTCGGCTGGAAAAATGTTCGATGCGGTGAAAGCTGGCGCTTGGGACGTTGCATTCTTAGCGATAGATCCGGGTCGTGCGGACCAAATCGACTTCACCGCTCCTTACATTGAGATCGAAGGTACATATCTCGTGCCGGCCGGATCGCCGCTTCACGTCATCGGGGACGTCGACCGGGAGAGAGTGCGGATTGGTATCTCTTCGGGAAGTGCTTACGATCTGTTTCTGAGCCGCAGCATTCAACATGCAGAATTGATCCGCGCGCCGGATCCTAACGGAGCGTTCGAACTGATCCTCTCCGGTAAAGTGGACGTCCTCGCCGGCGTGAGACAACATCTCGTTGCGAACGTCGAGAAACTGCCCGGATCGCGGGTGCTCGACGGCAGGTTCATGGCAATTCAACAAGCCCTCGGTATTGTCAAAGGTCGCACCGCTGGAGCTAGGTATCTGCGGGAATTCATCGAAGAAGTAAAAGCTTCCGGGCTGGTTGCTGACGCGATCGAAAAAGCCGGCGTTGGAGGAGTTTCAGTCGCGCCCAGAGCGACGGCTCAGTAGGCAAGCACAGCATAATCTCCAACAGCCATTTCATCATCACCCCGCTAATACGCGGCGGAGACAAGACCAATGAGCATTAAGAGCCGAGCGGCGATCCTGGTCGAACCTAACAAACCTCTGGTGGTGGATGAGGTCGAGATTCCTGATCCTAGGCCGGACCAGGTTTTAGTGAAGCTCTTTTCCAGCGGTGTCTGTCATTCGCAGCTCCACACGATGCGCCGGCCGCCACGGGCCGGTCATCGTCTCCCTGCCTTGCTAGGTCATGAATCGACGGGAATTGTGACCGCAAGAGGACGTGAGGTGACGCATGTCAAAGAGGGCGACCATGTCATCACGACGTGGGTGGATCGCGATAATTCCACGACCACCCAACCGCTCGTGGCGCACGCTTTGAATGACCGAGCCCAGTCCATAGCCGTCTGGCGGGGAAAAGAAGTTTCGCATTCCGCCGCAACCTGGGCTGAATACGCTTTGGCGTCCGAGCGTGTTGTGCTGCCGATGCCCAGCGATATACCCACGGATGTTACGGCGATCATCGGTTGCGCGGTCATGACCGGGGCGGGCGCGATCATGAACACGCTGCAAGTCAGGCCGGGGCAATCGGTGGCCGTATTCGGTGCCGGCGGCATCGGCCTCTGTGCGATTGCGGCGGCGGCCATCGTCGATGCTCATCCGATCGTTGTCGTCGATGTGAGCGAAGAAAAGCTGGCCTTTGCGCGGCGCTTCGGCGCGACCCACACGGTTGACGCGCGGAGTGGCGACGCCGTTAAAGCTATTCAGGATCTGAGCGGCGGTGGGGTTGACTACGCCATCGATGCGGTGGGGTTACCGGAAACCCAGCAACAAATCCTCCGCGCTGCCAGGATGGGTTATTCCGGCCTCAATCGAGGCGGAACCGCGTTGTTGATCGGCATTACGCCGCCGGGTGCGAAAGCGATATTGGATACCAATCTCTTCATCGGAAGCCGCACTTTCACCCGCACGAGCGGCGGCGATTGTCGCCCGGACCGGGACTTTCCGCTGTTCGTGCGCTGGTACCGCGAAGGGAAATTGAAGCTAAACGATCTCGTGACGCACCGTTACAAACTGGAGCAGATCAATTCAGCAGTTGAGGATTTGGAGCATGGACGGATCCTCGGTCGCGGAATTATTACCTATTGAATTTTGGTGGGTTTCTTAAGATCGTCAGGGACGTCAGCGACAAGCACGTTCTGTGAATTGACTACGTAGATGGGTTCGCCGTTGGGAGTAAACTCGTCGGTTCGTATGATATTGGTTACCACCGTTTTCATTCTGATCATGGAGCCGTCTGAGAGTTTGTATGCGTTGTACTCTTCCCGTACGGTCTCGAAATCGACCAGGGTTCCCCCGATGGTTTTATCGCCGACTGTCAGCTCGACTCTCTTCATCCTTTGCCTCCCGGCTCCAATCCTGCCACTTCGGCTATTGTGCCATAAGCCTCGGTCTTGAACCATCCATACCAATCGCTAATGCCCTGGCGCGGTGCAATGGACTCTCGAATACAGAACTGAACAACCCCTTGGACGAATTGTTGACACCATTCAATGGTATGGATACTGTTTACTCAAACCGCGGGATCGTTTAACCGCTTGATCCACTAACCGTTGTTTCAGACTCGCGAAGCGAAAGCTTTTACCGATGAACTATAACGCATGGTTTCAGTGCATTAAGGGCTGCCCGGGCCAGTTCAGTCTTCTCGAAATTATCTACCGCTGCCCGTCCTGCGGCGACCTGCTAGAGGTCCATCACGATACTGAGGCCCTCAAAACCAGGGCCGCATCGGCGTGGATCAAGCTCTTCGATGAGCGATTGCGCCAAAACGCCTACCCCTATGGCTCGGGCGTATGGGCGAAGAAGGAGTGGGTCGTTCCGTTTATCGACAATGAGAACATCGTTTCCACTTTCGAGGGCAACACCAATCTGTTCTGGGCGAACCGGTACGGCAAGCAGCTGCACCTTGAGGATCTCTGGGTCAAGCAATGCGGCAACTCGCACACAGGATCTTTCAAGGACCTCGGCATGACCGTTTTGGTATCCGTGGTGAATCAAATGATCGCCAACGGCGAGCCCATCGACGCGGTGGCCTGCGCCTCCACCGGCGACACCTCGGCGGCACTCGCGGCCTATGGCGCTGCCGCAGGCATTCCAACAGTCGTATTCCTGCCACGGGATAAAGTTTCGCCTGCGCAGCTCGTGCAGCCGCTCGCCAATGGCGCCCTGGTGCTCTCCCTGGACACCGACTTCGATGGTTGCATGGCTGCGGTTCAAGAAGTGACTAAACACAAACATATCTACTTGGCGAACTCGATGAACAGTTTGCGCATCGAGGGACAAAAAACCATTGCCATCGAAATCGTGCAACAGTTTGATTGGGAAGTGCCGGATTGGGTGGTCCTGCCGGGCGGAAATCTTGGCAATGTGAGCGCCATCGGCAAAGGCTTTCTCATGATGCGGGATCTCGGATTAATTTCGAAGCTGCCGCGTATTTGCGTGGCGCAGGCGGAGAACGCCAATCCGTTTTATCTTTCCTATTTGAAAAACTTCGAGCACTTCGAACCGATCACCGCACGGAAGACCTTGGCGAGTGCGATTCAAATAGGCAATCCCGTTAGCATTCGTAAAGCGATCGCGACGATACAGCGCTTTGAGGGCGTTGTCGAGCAGGCGTCGGAGCTGGAGCTTGCCGAAGAAGTGGCCCGCGCTGACCGCACGGGCATGTTCAATTGCCCACACACGGGTGTGGCACTGGCCGCGTTGCGAAAGCTAGTCGAACGTAAGGTGATCCACGGCCACGAGCGGGTAGTCGTGGTTTCGACGGCTCATGGTCTCAAGTTTGCGGAACAGAAAATAGCTTATCACACCGGCACCCTCGAAGGCGTTCAAGGAAAGGGGACTCAACATAATCGCCCCGTAGAGTTGAACGCCGAGCCAAAAAAGATCAGCGATGCGATCTCGCGTTACGTCGAGCGGATGCGGCTCTTGGACCACTCATGAATGACCGTCAGAGCAAAAACAACGGCGAGACCGCCGTCGCGGCAAATCATAGAGGAGCCGGCGAAAAGACACACGGCATCAGCACTCTCGCCGTGCACGCCGGCGAGCCGCGGCCGAAGTTCGGCAATGCTCTCGCTACACCCATCGTACAAACTGCAACTTACACGTTCAGCGGCACCCAGGAGTTGCGTGACCATTTTGAGCGACGCATCAAGCGCGAGGAGTACGGACGCTACGGCAACCCCACACAGCACATCGCCGAACAAAAACTGGCCGCGCTTGAAGGCGCCGCGGACTGCTTGCTCTTCGCCAGCGGCATGGCCGCCGTTACCACGACCTTGTACGCCGTGCTTTCACACAATTCTCATGTCGTCGTAACAGACGACTCTTATCGCCGGACCCGGCAGTTTCTCACCCAAGTGCTTCATCGCTACGGTGTCGAGGTATCGGTAGTGCCCGCGGGTGACTATGAAGCGATGGCAGACGCGATTCGCCCCACCACGCGGGTGCTCATCAGCGAGTCGCCGACCAACCCATACAACTACATCGTTGACCTCGAACGCTTCGCCGATATCGGCCGGCGCCACCGCGTAAAAACGCTCATCGACGCCACGTTCGCAACACCTTTTAACCAACGGCCGCTGGAGTTCGGCATCGATCTGGTTCTGCACTCGGCGACCAAATATCTCGGCGGCCACAACGATCTCCTGGCCGGCGCCGTGCTCGGGTCAGCCGAGCTCGTGGATGGGATTCGAGGGTTGCAGGCGGTAACCGGAGCCATCGTCGATCCTTTCGTCGCGTACCTTCTTGTCCGTGGCCTTAAGACTTTTGCGCTCCGAATCGCGCGGCAGAACGCCAATGCTCAGGCGCTCGCCGAGTTTTTGGCGGCCCACCCGCGGGTCAGCGCCGTTCACTATGCCGGTTTGCCGACTCACCCACAGCACCAGGTGGCGCGGCGCCAGATGCGGGGGTTCGGCGGGGTTGTCTCGTTTGAGGTTGCCGGTGACCTCGAAGCCGCTTCCAGGGTCGTGGATGCTTGCCGCATTCCTCAGATCGCGCCCTCGCTGGGAGGCGTCGAGAGCCTGATCGAGCAGCCTGCGTTGATGAGTTTTTACGAGCTCACCACGGAAGAGCGTCTCCAGGTCGGGATCAAGGACAACTTGATCCGCTACTCGGTGGGCATCGAAGACGCGGAGGATTTGATCGTTGATCTCGCCGCTGCCCTCGAAAACGTGTGAAGCTAGGCTCGGCCCGACCAAGCACACAATTCTCACAGTCCGCACAAGAGGTTTTTCCATTTCATCGGGTAAACCCTCCGTCGTGGACAGCATAGGACCACCCTCGGGTCGGCTTGTCACGAAACTTTCACAATCTCGTTTATTCGCGGATAGCGCAGAGAATGTGCTATACCAAACTGTCAGTAACATCTTTGTGTTCTCGGTAGTGAAATTCCTCCATATCCACCGCAAAGAATGCAAAGAGAAAACGGGGTATTCACATATGCCAACCATTGATTCCGATGCTCACGTGGTTGAGACGGAACACACCTGGGATTTCATCGAGCGTGAGAATCAAAAATATCGCCCCCTGATTGTCCGCCCGCGCGGCGAGGGTGGCGGAGAGTACTGGTTCATTGACGGCAAAATCCGCGGCTTGGTGCGGATCGTTATGACCGCCCGGGAGCTCGCCGAAGTCTCGGAGCGTACGGGCCGCGACATGCAAACGCCGCGAGAGACCCGGGAGATGGAGAATGTGCCGGCCCGTCTAAGACACATGGACGAGTTGGGGATCGACGTTCAGGTGCTCTATCCGACGATTTTTATCGAGCAGATAACCGACAAAGTCGAATGGGAAATCGCCATCTGCAAGGGCTATAATCGCTGGCTGGCTGATATCTACCGGCAAGGGAAGGGGAGGCTAAGGTGGATTTGCGTCTTGCCGTTGCTGGACATGAGCGCGTCGTTAGAGGAACTCAAGTTTTGCCAGCAGCACGGCGCCTGCGGCGTATTCATGCGCGGCATCGAAGGATACCGGCTGATTACCGATCCGTATTTTTATCCCCTTTACGAGGAGATGAGCCGCCTTAATCTGGCGGCGGGGGTGCACGTTGGCAACGGCAACCCGCAGGTCATCGATCTGGTGTCGCAGCACAACGGGGGAGGTAGCTTCTGGAAATTTCGTATTCCGGTCATCGGCGCATTCCATTCGGTGATCATGAGCGAAGTGCCAACCTTATTTCCCAGGCTTCGCTTTCACTGGGCGGAGGCCGCCGCTCAATGGATACCCTACGTCGTAAAGGATTTGCAGCGCCGCTGGTCAACCCAGGGGAAGAAACTGCCGGAGAATCCGATGAAGGAGTACCGGCAATATGTTTCCTGCCAGACGGACGATGACGTGGATTACATCCTTCGCTACTCGGGGGAAGATAACATCACCATAGGCACCGACTACGGCCACAACGACCAGTCCACCGAGGTCGAAGCGCTCCGCAATCTGAGCAAGATGGGAACTATCACTTCCAGCCAGTACGAGAAAATCATCTATCATAACCCCAAGGCGCTGTTCGCGGTTGATGACTTAACCACAAAAAACGCAGAGGTCACATAGAAGAATCTTGCTTGAGTTTCATGCGTTCTATTTAGACGCAAAGTTCACAAAATACGACTTCTTCAGGGGATAAAAATGAAAACTTGGATAGCGGCCATCCTGGTTGCAATTAGCCTTGGAGTAAACGCTTGGGGCCAAAGCTCCCGGCCTCAGACCGCGGCTGAGCTGGGGAAATATTCAGGCGCTGACCGGGAGCGTTTGCTATACGAAGGGGCGAAGAGAGAAGGCAAGCTTGTATGGTACACGTCGCTCACGCCGTACAAGGAGTTTGCCAAATCCTTCGAAGCCAGATACCCGGGTGTGACGGTTGAGCCCTATCGTGCTCCGGCTGTCAACTTAGCCACGCGAACATTAGGCGAGGCTCAAGCGCGGCGTTACATTGTCGACACGTTCGAAACGACACAAGGTGCGCTGATGTTGCTGCGCGACAACAAGCTGCTCTTACCCTATACCTCCCCGCATCTAAAGGACTATCCGGAAGGCTCCAAAGAAAAAGCGCCGGGCGGTTTGTCTTTTTACGTCGTCGATCGTGAATCGTATCCCGGCATCGGTTACAACAAGAACGCGATCCACGACTCCGACGTGGCCAAGAGCTTTGACGACTTGTTGAGGCCGGGATTGAAAGGCAAGATCGGCATCAGCGGAGAAGAAATCGGCAACCGGGTCATCGGCGCGATGCTGAAATCCAAAGGCGATGAATTCATCAAAAAATTGGCGGGACAGGATATCAAGGTGTATGGGCTCCCCGCCCTCGGCCTGAACGAGTTGATCGTCTCCGGAGAGGTGCCGCTCACGTTTACGGCAGTGGATAGCAACATTCGACTGGCCGCGGCTAGAGGGGCCCCGGTGGCATGGCTGGCGCCAGATTTGGTCCCTGTCAATTCGGGCAGCGTCGCTGTCTTCACGCATGCTCCGCATCCTCACGCAGCGCTGCTGTTTATCGACTTTCTCATCGGTCCGGAGGGCCAGAAACTATTCTCCGATAAATTCGGTTATGGCACGCCGCGCAAAAATGCCGGATTCAAACGATGGTACCCGGAGCAGGGTTTGTCGACCTACGATTACGCGGAGACCATCGAGCGATGGAACAAGATCCTTTTAGAAATCTCCCGCAAGTGAATATTTACGCACCCAGGGCAACGGCCGTAATGGACGGGAGTCCGCTGATGATTGTGCGCGATCCGGATGAATCGACGTGTACGACGTCGCCTTCCGATGTCGAAGCGAAAATACCGTCCTCCCCCAACCCAGCACACATAGCCATGATGCCACCCTGCAGTCCTTCAACGGCGATGTTCCAATGGGCTCCGTCATTGCTGGCGAAAAGCGCGGCATCGGCGCGCGCTTCGCGCAGCCAGGTGTTTGGGCGGCCGAGAGCCATGGCGAGGTAAATGATTCCATTGCTGTCTTCCGCGACGGACGAGCCGAAGGTCCGATTTCCCGGCGGCGTGATATTTTCCCAATGTTCCCCGCGATCCGTGCTGCGATAGGCGCCTTCACCGCAGGCGGCGATGACGAGTCCCTTGGTCTTCGCACTGGGGAGAATTTGGTGGACGTCGGGATCATCCAAACCTTTCGTAGCGGCCGTCCACTGCCGGCCCGCATCGTCGCTAACGAGCAAGCCTCCGACCTCGATTGCCGCGTAGAGGCGCCGCGGCGTTTCATTGTCCGCGGCGAGAAAGCGGGTGCGCGCTCCCAACTCGGGACTCGGGGGAAAGCTGCCGCCGGTGGCGCCAAGACGTACGCCCGCCAGCTCCTGCCAACCGCTGCCATTGCTCGCGGTGTAGAGCGCTGCCGGCACGGTGCCGGCAAGTATCTTGCCAGGCAGCGCCAGCAGTGACGTGGTTGTTAAGCGGGGAACGTTAGGTTTAGCGCGATTCCATTTTGCACCGCCATCGTCGGTGACGAAAAGTCCGGAATGTTCCGTGGCGATGTAGATATGGCACGCATTCTCCGGATCCACTTGGAGGGACGTCATCTTCCAGAAGGTCAGTGCCCTATCGCTTTGCATCCATTCTTGACCGTGTTGTTCAAACCGATACCAGCCCGAGTAAGTGGCTATGTGCAGTGCTTGTGCTTTTCCATCGTTGCGGCTCATGGTAGACCTCCTTCGAGGTTAGGCGGCACGCTACGGGTTAGATTTGAGTGAGACTATATCGGCGAGTCGGTTCCCGTCAAGTTAGACTGAATTTTACCCGCTACGATTTGTGTAGATAACCTTTTAGCATACATCAAATTGGACATGAAAAGGAGAAAAATCGATGGCGACGAATTATGAGACCCTGCTTTTGACCAAGGACGGCGGCATTACGACGATTACGTTCAACCGTCCGGAGAAACGCAATGCGATGAGCCCGCAGCTCCACCGGGAAATGTTTGAGCTGCTCACCGAGCTCCGTTACGATAAAGAGTCGCGGGTGATCGTGCTGACCGGCGCCGGCGAGAGTTTTTGCGCCGGCCAAGATCTAAAACAGTATGCCCTCGAGTTGGAAAGCCAGCCGGCGAGGGTGCGCGACGAGGTGCGCGAGAAGGTCCGGCGTTGGCGCAACGAGATGCTGCGAACCTTGCCGCAGCCGATTATCGCGCGGATCACGGGTTGGTGCCTGGGCGGAGCCCTCACCGTGGTGGCCGGATGTGACATCGCCATTGCCGCGGAGGACGCGCTTTTTGGTCTTCCAGAAGTCAACTTCGGTCATTTCCCCGCCGGCGATACCACTCCCGTTCTTACTGAAAATATTCAGGCCAAGCATGGGCTTTACTATGCCCTGACAGGAGAGATGATGACCGCCAGAGAGGCGGAACGGATCGGCCTCATCACGAAAGTCGTTCCGCGCGCAGATCTGGACAAAGAAGTTGCGAGGGTTGCCAAATGTCTCGCCGAAAAAAGTCCCATGGCACTGAAAGCGGTAAAGGAGGCTTGGTATTACAGTTCGTATTCAACACCGGCGGTTGCCTACGAGATCTCAAATTTGATTTCCCAGCGCACGATACGCGAGCATGGCGGGCGGCCAGGCCTGGAGCAGTTTGTGCAAAAGAAGTTTCGCCCGGTATCCGGCGTCATGAACCTTGAAAAGGAGTGAGAGTCACGGAATTGTTACTCGCAAGAAACGAAGAAATCCTGGATTTTGGAAGCGAGAGATGGGCTTACTGCGCAAAAAATTTTGCCGGCCATATTTGAAAATCGGCGTTAAAATGCCAAACTACCGGCAAGGAGGTACGTGATGATTTCTGAAGTTAAAACCATTGGTGAAACTGCCGGTTTGGTGTGGCAATTTTTGCGCTCCAACGGAGAATCCAGCCTTAGCGCATTGGAGAAAGGCGTTAAAGCTCCGAGATCGACAGTCTCGATGGCGGTGGGGTGGCTTGCGCGCGAAGGCAAGATAGAAGTGAAGGACGAGAAGCGAGCTGTCCGAATCTCCTTAAGAGACGCTTGATGCGATACATCAGGTAAGTCCCCATGGATTTACCTGCCAGAAAATACTCTGAGTGCAACATCACTAGCCTTACCGTGTCCGCAAATCTCGCTTTTCAACGAGACCCCCCGAACTGCGGACCCGCCGACCTAAGTCCAAGTGATTCGGAACAAAGAAAACTAGTCAGAGTACAGGACTTTGCTGTCCCTAGGCTTTGAAGTCCACTCTTCGCGGTGCGGAAACTATGGGTTCCAGACGGCGCGGCACTTCTTTGAGCGCCGCTTTTTGACCCTGCGGAGAATCAAAATTCACCCCGCGAAAATATTGGCGTCGCGCTCATTTCTGCGGCAGCACTTCTTTGACAACTTTGAAGATCGGCGTCAGATGCGCCGGTTTAATCGGTTCCTGCGCTTTGTAAAGCACATCGTGGATCGTATTTGCACCCGCGCTGAAAACGTCCGGCAAATATTTATCGCCCCGTCTTTCGGCGAGAACCCGCGCGCCCAGTTGTCCTCCCGCCCCTAGAACGATGCTCACTTTGATTTTCGGATACTTCTTCCTAAAGCCTTCAAGAATACGATCATATTCATAGCAGCAGCCATATAGCGTTAACTGGCCTTCCGCTTCAGCCGCGCGCGCCGTTTTTTCCCAGTCGTCTTTCCAGCTGGCCTGCGCCCCAAGGACAGCAGGGGATATCACGATGAAAAGAAGGAACGCGCTGATGAAAGATATTACGTCTATGGCAAAGCGATAGAAGTGCATGAGGCAAAGTTATTGATGCAACGCAACTATGTCAACCACGCTGAAGCGAGAGAACAGGGTATAAGCAAAGATTGCGTATTTTTTAAGAAAATTCCGCTTTTTTCTTTGACCCTAGGTGAATAATGCTGTAGGGTTGGAAAAGTTTTTGTTCACCGTGATGAAGCAGCGAAAATATTTTGATGCCTCGATTCTGCATCGTTTGCGCGCATCGCTGGTCCGTGTCACTGGACTTGCTTTCGCTACAATAGTTTTGGTGTTGTGCACGCCGTTTGTAACTCCTCCGCAAAAGGAACATGAGCCCAAGCTTTCTCCGCCGGTTGCTGCCGAGGAACCGCCGCGCGTCGGCGTCAAGTTGCGTCGCGGCGACACCCTGGCTTCAGTGCTCAAGCGTTTCGGCGTAAAGCCGCCATCGGCTCACGCCATCGTCGACAAAGTGCGGCCTTTCTTGAATCCACGCCAGATTCAACCAGGCCACAACGTCCAGATGCTTTTGAGTCCTGAAGACAAAACGGTGCAGGGGATGGAGTTGGTCGTCGATAATAATCTGGTGCGCGTAAAGGCGACGGCGGACGGGTGGTTGGCAGAGCGCGAAGAGATTCCCTTTGTCCGGGAAACCCGGGTGATTGCCGGTACGATAGACGACAGCCTCTATCAAAGCGGTGTCGCCGCCGGACTCACGCCGCGACATATTATGGCGCTCGCGAAGATCTTCGAATACGACATTGACTTTTTTTCTGACTTTCATCAGGGCGATGGTTTTTATTTCGCCGTTGAGGAGTTGCGCTACGCGGATGGCCGGCGGGTACTGGGACGGATTCTCGCTGCTGAGCTGGAATCGGGGGATGAAACATTCAGCACCTTTTATTACGCGGCGAAGGACGGTCGCGGCGCCTACTATGACAGCGAAGGGCGATCTGCTCGACGCTCTTTTCTGCGCGCGCCTCTGAGTTATGTGAGAATCTCTTCTCCGTTTAGTTTCAACCGGCAGCATCCCATCTTCCGCACCGTGCGTCCGCATATGGCCATCGATTATGCGGCTCCGGCGGGGACACCGGTGGTCGCCATAGGAAAAGGGGTTGTAGACTTTGTCGGTTGGCGTAACGGGTACGGCAACGTCGTCGATATCCGCCATGCAGGCGAGTACATGTCGCGCTACGCTCATTTCTCCCGGTTTGCCAAAGGCATCCGCAGAGGAATGGCGGTAGAGGCGGGAGATGTTGTGGGTTATGTCGGGCAAACCGGCCACGCGACCGGTCCCCATCTTCACTTCGAATTCTTACGCGGCGGGCAAAAAATTAACTTCCTCAGTCTGCGGCTTCCGAAGAACGATCGTTTGGAAGGTCAAGACTTGCGGCGCTTTAAACAGCTGCGCGATGAACGGCAGGTGCAGTTGCACAGTAGAGAGAACCAGGTCGTGCGTAGCGTCACTGAGGGTTTCTAGTGGTCCGAACCCACCCCCCCAAACGACGACACAGCATCAGAGCCTCCAGATTAGCTAGGCGTCACGAATGTTCGCTTTGACGCGCTCGATCAGCTCCGGCGTCACTTGCCGGATGCCGTGTTGCATGGCGTGCTCACCTGCTTTCTGCAGTACCTCCTCTTCTGTCTCACCCCGTACGATGTGCTGACACCCGCTCGACGGGTCTACTTTGGCGCATTCCAGGATCTTTGCCATGACGGCCTCCTTATTTTTAACGTGATCCACTAATATCTAGGGTCGCTGTGAATGCAATGCTTTTAGCAGGCCCTATACACTGATATTTTTACGAGGTGATCAGCCCGCCCAAAATGTCGGAGATGCCGGCGAATTCGGCCGTTAAGTGCGAGCAACAGTACTGCGGCAAGACCGATAAGCGCACCCCGATCAAACCGCCAAGGAAGTTCGGTTCAGTCATAAACAGTCGAGGCTAGTGAATAGCCGTTGCAATTATTCCTTTTGGCTTCCCTTTACCTTGGCTTTCGCCTCGTCAATAATCGGTTGAATTTTTTTCTTTAGCCCGGGATTAAGTTGGAAGGCCTTTTGAAAATCCGCGTCTCCTTCCTTTTCCTTGCTCTGGTAGAGGCGGGCGATTCCTCGATAGACATAGGCCTCCGCGTTGCGTGGCTGCATACGTATCACGTCGCTAAAATCCCGGACTGCATAATCGTATTTTTCGGCGCGGAGATAGGCCAGGCCGCGGTTGTAGGGTGCCTCTGGATCTTTTGGCGCGAGCCTAATCGATTCGCTGTAGTCCTCGATGGCCTCATCGGTCTTTCCCAACTTGGCGTTCGCCAGTCCCCGATTATAATAGGCGTCGGCGTTTTTTGGTTGCTGCTGGATTGTTTCGCTAAAATCGCGAACCGCCTTTTCCTGCTCTCCGAGAAAAGCGTAGGCAATGCCGCGATTGTAATAGGCGGCGGCAAGTTTGGAATCTAAGCTCAGGGCTTGATCGTAGTCCGTTGTGGCTTCATCGTGCTTGCCCAGTGCGAGGTAGGCGTTGCCCCGATTATAGTAGTTATTTGCGTCTTGCGGGCTAATTCGGATCGCTTCGCTGAAGTCTTTCACGGCGGCCTCATATCGTCGCGCATCGAAGTGAATGCTGCCGCGATTGACGTAATTCTTCGCGTCTTCCGGGCTCAGCTTGATCGCTGCTGTGTAGTCCTTGAGCGCGATCTCTTCTTTTTTGAGACGGCGATAGGCATTGCCGCGGTTATAGTAGGCCTCCGCGTCCTTGTGGATTAAGCGGATCACTTCGCTGTAGTCCTTGATCGCCTAGCTCGTTCTGGCCCAGATCGTAATAGGCGTTGCCGCGATTGAAATAAGCGTCCGCAAGTTTCGGATTCATCTTGACTGCGCGGTCGTACTCCCGGATCGCCTCTTTAGGTTTGCCGGCATCGTGCAGCTTCAAGCCCTCATTCAGCGCCTCCTCGGCTTGGCCCGACCAAGCCGGGGTGACAATCAAAAAAATCCAGAGCGCGGCAAGAAGGGCACATGTTTTTTGTAGATGCGGCATACCTGCCTTCAACGTTGAGTGGACGGTGCTTTTTGATCGGTGATCAGGGGATCAAGTTTTTCTTTCAGACTTGGCTCCAACTCGACGGCTTTTTTAAAGTCTTTCTGCGCATCCTCGTTTTTTCCCTGGCGCAGCTTCACCATTCCCCGGTTGCCGTAAATCCGGGCATTTTTGGGGTCGAGTTTTATGGCTTCATCGTAATCTCGTAACGCCTGGTCGTACTTGCCGAGCAGCGAGTAAGCGTTGCCGCGGTTGTTGTAAGCCTCGGCATCCTTGGAATTGAGTTTGATTGCCTCGGAATAATCTTTTACCGCCAGCTCATGGTTGCCCAGCCGGCGCTGCGCGAGTCCACGGCTGGAATATATTTCAGAGTCCTTGGGGCTCAGTTTCTGGGCCTGATTGAAATCTTGAATCGCTTTTTCGAACTGGCCCAGGCGCGTGTAGGCTTCACCCCGCTGGTAGTGGGCTTTAGTTGATTTCGGCGTGTGCTTGATGACCTCGTCGTAGTCTTTTATCGCGGCCTGGTACTGCTTCTGCGCGAAGTGAGCATTGGCACGGTTGTAGAAAACATCGGTGAGTTTGGGATTTTGTTGCAACGCTTCGTCAAAGCTCTTGACGGCGTTGTCGTACTGTCCGAGCTTATAATAGGCCAGGCCACGGTTGTTGTAGACCTCCGTGAGCTTTGGATTGCGGCGCACGGCTTCGTCATAATCTTTGATAGCCGCTTGGTATTGTTTAGATTCGTCGTGGGCATCACCTCGCTTGTAATAGGCGTCTGCCAGATCCGGATTTAGCCTAATGGCCTCATCGTAATCCTTGATGGCCCGATCTGACTCCCCAAGTTTGGCATAGGCGGAACCCCTGCCGAGATAAGCTTCAGCGGCTTTGGGTGCAGCCTTGATCGTTCTGTCGTAGGCGGCGATGGCTTCCTTAAACTTTCCGGCGCGGTAGAACTTCACCCCCTCGTTAAAGGCGTCTTGTGCTTCGCCGGCAAAAAGCAGGCTTGCTATTCCGATAAAGACAACGCCCGAGATCCACCCCATGCCTGATTGCGCTCTCATGCTGTCAAGATGTTTAACTTATGGCGTCAAGAATGTCCACTTTGTGCGCGGGCGCCGATCGTGCCTGGACAAAACGGCCAAAAAGGAATAAGGGTGGGAGATAATGATTAGCGACAGGAGGATAGAGTTATGAGCACAGCCGCAGCATCGACGGCAGAGTCGGTTCTCGCCGGTGAATCAATCGTTTCGGCGGATTCCCATATCATGGAACCGGTGGATCTTTGGGAAAAGAATTTGACGCCCAGCCTAAAGGAGAAATACCCCAAATTTCCTCCGCGCAACTCGCCGGGGGAAAAGCCGGGAGGGTGGGATCCCAAAGCACGTCTTGGAGAAATGGAAGTCGACGGGGTTAGCGCCGAGGTGCTTTATCCGACCTTCGGCCTGCGCTTGTTTGCTTTGGAGGATGCCGATGTACAAGAGGCCTGCTTCCGAATCGCCAACGATTGGCTGATCGATTACTGCAAGGTTTCGCCGGGCCGGTTAGTAGGAATCCCGATGATCTCCCTTTACAACCTCAAGAACGCGATTAAAGAGCTCGAGCGTTGTAAGAAAGAGGGATTGGTGGGCAGTTTGATCTGGCAGGTCCCGCCGGAGCATCTGTCGTTTACCAGCGACTATTACGATCCGTTTTGGGAAGCCTCTCAGGATTTGAACATGCCGGTCAACCTGCACATTCTCACCGGCTTCAACTACAGCCGCTTTGATCGCAAGGGACTCGATACTTACAGAATGACGGTGAATCAGAAGCTGGCCGATGCCGCCAATACTTTGTTTGATCTCGTGTTCAGCGGCGTCATGGCACGGTTCCCCAAGCTGAAGTTCGTCTATGTGGAGAACGAAGTCGGCTGGATCCCGTTTTTCGTTCATGAATGGGACAAGTATTTCGTCCGCCACAGCCCGAAAATGCCTCTCCCGTATATGAAGAAATTACCCGGAGAGTACGTCGCCGAACAGGTTTACGCGACGTTTTTCAGCGACCCGGCGGGCGGGCGGCTGATGGAGGATTTCGGTCAAGACACCTTCATGTGGTCCAACGATTATCCCCATGCAGCGTCCACTTGGCCCCATTCGCGCGATGTTATTGCCAGGGAGCTTGGTCACCTACCCAAAGATATCCTTCGAAAAGTCGTGCGCGATAACGTGATTAAGCTCTACGATCTCAAGATTGACGGAATAAATAATTAAAGGACTAATCCAATATTGGAAGGAGCCAGAGATGCAAGCAACCGCAGCCGCAAGAAAAGAAACAGAGGAAAAGCCAAAAGCCTATACTTTCTCGCTGAAAACCCCGTACATGCAGCAGGGGCGCGTTACCCAGCTCGTCGCGGAAACCGCGAACATGTGGATCCACACGAAAATCAACGCCGAGGGCGGTGAAAACGAAATCCATTCTCACCTCGACGAAGATCATTCCTTTATCGTGCTGGAAGGCGAGATGAGCGTGTTCGACGAAAAAGGCAATGAGATGAAGGTGGAAAAGTACCAGGGAGTCATGATTCCCAAGGGCGCGTACTATCGTTATCTGAACACCGGGTCCGGAAATTTGGTCGTCCTGCGTATCGGGGCGGGCATCAAGGGCCAACCCCAGGGTGGCGTGGACATGCGCGTTCGCCCCGATGGCCGGCCGCTGCTCGCGGGCTCGGTTGAGAACAAGACGCTGCCGCCCATCGAAATGCCCGGTAAGTTTTTCGCCGAATCGGCAGGATAACAGTAGACCAGACACAAGGAGACAGAGGACAAGGAGAAAACAGAGGGAGACAATGAGACGCGGTCTCCTTGTCTCCTTGTCTGATTTTTCATGTCCCAAGCTGAACAAATCTTCTCGTGGGAAACGCCGCCGGAACTGTGGCGCGGCTTCAAAACCACCAGCCCCGGTTGGCAAGGCAACGTCGTCTCTCTTTACATTGCGCCGCAACCAGCCCAGCTGATGGTTCCTGTGTCCCAAGTGCGCGCCTTTGCGGACCGAGGCTTGGAAGGCGACCGCTTTTTTCGCGAATCGTGGAGAGCAGCGAACCGCCCTGACAAGGCGGTGAGCCTCATTGAAGAGGAGACTCTTGAAGCGGCTGCGGCCGAACTGGGTACCGAGACGTTTGGCGACAAAACGCGGCGTAACATCGTCACCCGCGGCGTGCCGCTTGTTGAATTGCTAGATCGCGAATTCATCATCGGTGGCGTGGTCATGCGGGGTATCCGGCTATTCGAGCCCTGCGGCCATCTGGAAAAGGTTTCTAAAGTTGCCGGAATATTTCGCGCCTTAGAACACCGTAGCGGCCTCAAGGCGGCGATCCTGAGTGACGGTGTCATCCGTGTCGGCGATCCGGTTGGGCTACGCGGAGAGACTCGGCCGGCGACCTCGTCATCGGCGTGACGGCCATGGAGTTTGGACTCCACCTGCCGGCTTCCAGCTCGGGGGTCAATTCAGAAGATCTGATCCGGTTTGTTCAAAAGGCAGAAGCGCTGGGCTTTTACTGCATTACTGTCGCCGATCACATTATTGTCCCCAAAAGTATATCCATCCCCTATCCTTACACCATCGACGGCAAGTATCCCGGCACGGGTTACCACCTGGAAACATTGACGACCATGTCCTTTCTCGCCGGTGCCACAGAGCGTATCCGGTTTATCACCAGCGTCATGATCGCACCTTACCGCAATCCGGTGATTACGGCCAAGATGCTCGCAAGCCTCGACGTTCTTTCGCAGGGCAGGGTGATCGTTGGCTTGGGCGTGGGCTGGATGAAGGAAGAATTCGACAACCTGAAGGCGCCACCGTTTAACGAACGCGGCCGGGTAACGGACGAATACATCAAAGCCTTCAGAGAACTTTGGACCCAAGAAAAGCCGTTGCTTTAACGGCAAGTACTGCAACTTTTCCGACATCATCTTTCTGCCCAAGCCGGTGCAAAAACCAACCATTCCGATCTGGATCGGCGGCCACAGCAAACAAGCGCTGCGCCGCGCCGGTGAATTGGGCGACGGCTGGCATCCCATCGGCGGTGTGCCAACCATTCCTTTGGAGCCGGAAGATGTGGTGCGAGATTTGGAGATGCTGGCGGGCTACGCCCAAAAGGCGGGAAGAAACCCTAAACACATCCGCGTCGCTCTAAAAGGCTCGCTGTTCGATCGCGAAAAGCAAACCACGCCTGGTAAGCGAAGGAGATTTCTCGGCAATGCAGAGGAGATCGCCTCCGACATTCGGGATTACCGCCAGGCGGGCATCGATACCATGATCTTCGACGTGCGGCGTCCGACTCCCGCAGAGACCCTCGAGCGCATGGAGTGGATGGCGAAAGAAGTGATTGCGAAGGTATAGACTGTTGGAAGTGTTTCACCTTGGCGAACACTTTGCGTCTTTGCGGGAGTCATAGTTTCCCTTAATAAAGATCAATCATCATGCGTTTCTACATCAACATCCTGACCACTTATTATCCCGATCTCGATCCGCCCTACGACGTTTACTATCAGCAGATTCTCGAGCAAATCGAGCTCGCCGAAGAGTTGGGCTGGGAATGTTTCATGTTCAACGAGCACCATTTCCTCGGCTACGGCGGCCTCGTCGCCAACCCCGCAGTGCTGCTGGCCGCCGCCGCGGCGCGCACCTCGCGCATTCGCTTGGGTCCCTGCATCGCGATTCTGCCGTTACGCCATCCGCTGCAGAGCGCCGAAGACTACGCTATGGTGGATGCGGTTTCAGGTGGCAGGCTGGAGTTCGGTATCGGCTCCGGCAATACGCCTTTGGATTATCACGTGTTCGATATCGAGAGGGAGGAGGGGCAGGCGAGGATGGAAGAAGCGCTGGAGATCATTCTCAAAGCTTGGCGTAGCGAACGTTTCAGCCACGAAGGGAAGTTCTGGCGCTTTCAGGAGATAACGCTCTACCCGAGGCCGGTGCAGCAACCGCATCCGCCGATTTGGGTCGCAGGCACATCGGCGAGGACTCTGGAATGGGCGGGGCGCCGGGGGTATGACATTATGACGGTGGGCCATCCGCATCCACCGGAAAAAGTGGGTCCGGGTGTCGAGGCGTGGAAAAAAGCGTTAATCGAGAGTGGCATCGACCCAAAGGAGCGCCGTTGCCAGTTCCACACGAGAACTCACGTTAACGAGAATAGCGAGCGTGCGCGCGACGTCGCCATGGCGGCGGTCACTCGCTACGACGCGATTTCCAGAATCGGTCGCAGATCAGTAAAGCCCGAAACGGACAACTATGATTGGGATGGGATGTTGGCAACCGGCCGAAATCTCTACGGCAATCCCGACCAGTGCATTGAGATCATTCACAACGCCATGCGTCATTACTATTTCAATATCTTGACTACAACTTTTAATTTCGGCGGCATCCCCCACGAAGAGATCAAAAAATCCATGCGTCTCTTCGCCCGAGAAGTGATGCCGGCCCTCCGCTAAAATCGGTTTGTTGTCTTGAGCACTAGAGAATCATGCTTCTATTGGTAGGGGTGGATGTAGTACATTCCTCCCGTGCCGCGGAACGATCAGATAACCCGTCAGTGGCACTTGTTGCGGCGGCTCGAAAACACCCGGGGCCTGACTCTCTCGGAGCTTGTCGAAGCGGTCCCTGACGATTACCCAAAGAACGATCGCACGGTTCGGCGGGATTTAGAGGCGCTGGAAGCGGTCGGTTTTCCGCTCGTGACAGAACACCACAATGGGCAGACACGCTGGCGGTTGATCGAGGGCTTCCGAAATATTCCCGCGCTCGGGTTTTCGGCTACGGAGCTGATGGCTCTGACTTTTAGCCGGAAACTACTCGAACCGTTACAAGGCACGGAGATTCAGTCAGCGCTCAACTCCGCATTGAACAAAGTCGCGAGCGCGTTACCGCCGCAGGCGCACGGGTATGTTCGCTCGCTCGATAACTTGTTTTCCATCGGCCTCGGCCCGCACAAGAATTATCAGCAATACAAGACCATCGTCGACCTCATCACCCAAGCCATCGACAAAACTCGAACCGCACAGATCAGGTATTTCTCCGCATCGCGTAACGCAACCAGTCGGCGGGAAGTCGGTCCTTATCGTCTCTGGTACGCTTCCGGCGGCCTCTACTTGATCGCCTATGACCACCTGCGAAAAGATGTGAGGATGTTCGCTGTCGAGCGGATTCGCTCCATCACTCTCACGGATCATCCGTATCAAATGCCGCTCGGCTTCGAGGTGGAGGAGTACGTCCAGGACGCGCTCATGATTATGAGAGGACGGCGGATCGACGTGGAACTTCTCTTTTCCAAGAAAGTGGCGGCATGGATGAAGGACAAGCTCTGGCATGCCAGCCAGGAGGCGTTCCTCATGAAAGACGGACGGTTGAGAATGACCTTGAAGGTGGCGGACACCGATGAGCTTGTAGGCTGGATCTTGAGCTTTGGCAGCCAGGTCCGGGTCGTCAGCCCCGAAAGTCTGTGGAAAAAGGTGCGAGACGAAGCGAGAAAAATAGCGGGTTCAAAAGGATAAGGTCGGAGACGGCGTCATTTTTAACTTTGAACTGAGCGAAGCAAACGGTTTCCCGATCGCATTTAACGCCCGGCTATTACATCAAAAATGATGTTGCATCCCTATGGATTTCACAGTAGAGTTTTATGAGACGGAGACGGGGAAGTGCCCGGTGCGAGAATTCCTGGACGAGTTGAAGGCCAGTGATCCGGACGATTTCGCGGCGGTGGTCGCCGGTCTGGCAAAACTGCGGAGCCGGCAATATCACCGGGAGCCGTTATCCAAGGCGCTCGGCGATGGGTTGTTTGAACTGCGCCACGTCGGCAAGCTTAATACCCGTGTGTTGTGGTTTTTCATGAAGAATCGCCGAATCGTTGCGCTGCACGGCATCCGCAATAAGAGGCGCGCGATACCGTCTCGCGATCTCAATACTGCGCGGGAGCGGATGCGTGACTGGCGGAAAAGAGCAGAACAATGAAAAAAACCAATTTCGACCGTTACCTCGAAAAGCAGTTGCAGGATCCGACGTTTGCCGCCCGTTTTAAGAACGCGGGCGAGGCGTGGGATGTCGCGCTGCAAATAGCCGCCCTTCGCGAGCAGGCCGGGCTTTCGCAAAAGGACCTCGCGAAGCTGCTCAAAACCTCGCAGCAGCAGATTAGCCGGCTTGAGTCGCCGGGCTACGAAGGCCACTCCCTCAGCACCCTGCGCCGCGTCGCCGGCGTCTTGCACGCCCGGGTGCGCATCGTATTCGAGCCGACAAAAGTCACAAATGAGATGCATGTAGCCGAACCGCCAGGGCCATATCGCGCCAAGCGTGCTAAGGCTAAAAGAAAACAAACCGGAGTTGGTCCTTGAACCCGTTCGCCAGGCTCAGGGCAAGCTTTGAACATTGAACCAACGCCAGGCCCTACGGAGCGAAGCGGTTGAACGGTTGGAACGACGTGAACGTTTTGAACGGTAGTTTTCTTGGCGATCGTGACCTTGGATGTCACTCGTATGTGGTAGAAATCACGGCATGAGCGAGGAACTGGAGGTTTTGAAGGAGGTGGCGCGGCGCCTCGACCGCGTCAACATCGGCTACATGATTACCGGATCGATTGCGACAAACTTTTACACGGTCCCGCGCATGACTCGTGATATCGATATCGTCGTGGAGTTGTTCGAGCAAGACATTGGCCGATTCATTCCGCTCTTTGAAAACGACTATTATCTGGAACCGCAGACCGTCGGAGAAGCGGTTCGGAACAAAGGGATATTCAATCTGATTCATGATCAATACATCATCAAAATCGACTTCGTGGTACGGAAAGATACACTCTACCGGCGCCGCGAATTCTCCAGAAGAAGGAAAGTTACGGTCGATAATCAGGATCTCTTCGTCGTATCACCGGAGGATCTCATCCTATCCAAGCTGGACTGGGCGAAAGATTCGCGATCCGAAGTCCAGCTCAATGACGTGCGAAATCTCTTGAAGTCCGTCAAAAGGCTTAACCGAAGCTATCTTGCCCGCTGGGCAAAGGCATTGGGCATCGAATCCCTTTATCGCGAGGTGAGTAGGTGAAAGACACGCCTTTGGCAATCGAACGGAAATTTCGAAAGATGCTGATGAAACGGTCCGGAGAGGAGCGTCTTAAGATGGGATGTTCGATGCATGGGACCGCGCAGGCGCTTGCTAAAGCGTACATATCGCAGCAGCATCCGGGTGCTCATCCGGCTCAGTTCAAGCGGCTATTCTTTCTTCACTTTTACGGCCCAGACTTTGAGCCCAAAGAGCGAAAACGAATCGCGGCAGCCTTGTCCGAGAAACCGCGCGTCCGCCGGAGTGCTGGAGCCGGGCAAGCCGGCAACGCGCAACCTATCACGCCCAAGAATGCCGGCCATCGTGAAGGTTTCGCCGCGGGTGCGGTCCGGGAAAAACGCGAGACTTATGGAGCAAAGAGAAAAAGCAAAGCTAAACGACCGCCAGGCCCTACGAAGCGAAGCGGTTGAACGTTTTGAACGGCTTGAACATTTTGAACGGTAGTTTTCTTGGTGATCGTGACCTCGGATGTCAAAATGGTGTGACCTGATCTGTCACAGAGGTACTGTAGAATCCAAATGTAAACTGCCAACAGAAAAAGACCAATGGTGTCGTTCCCATATATTGCACATCAACGAAAACAGGATGGTGCCGAACAAAGTTTGGAAGAGCATCTATTCGGCGTTGCTGAAACAGCGAAATCTTTCGCGGCAAAGATTCGTTTAGAGGAGCAAGGTGAGCTAATCGGGCTGCTGCATGATTTGGGAAAATACAGCAAAGAATTTCAAATTTATTTCCGGTCCGCCGTTGGACTTATCAACCCGGATGAAGATGATTTCGTCGATGCGCGGGGACTAAAAGGAAAGGTAGATCATTCGACCGCTGGAGCTCAGCTTGTTTGGGAAGAACTCTCGACGCGAGGTCAGTTGGGGAAGATCGCCGGTCAAATCCTCGACTTGTGTATAGCGTCGCACCACTCTGGCTTGATCAACTGCCTTTCCTCCGATACCAAAAGCGTCGGCGCGGACGTTTTCGCAAAACGGATGCAGAAGTTGGATGATCGAACCCACCTCCAGGAAGCCCGGCGCAACATGGACACGGTTATCGCCGAAAGATTCCGCGAGTTGGCTAATAATCCGAAAATAATTGACGGAATCAAAGAATCTATCCGGCAAGTGGCAATTTGCGATATTAGGTCAGGAATACGGCCCCACGAAAACCCAATCACGCAATTTAAAACCGGTTTGCTCGTACGATTCCTCTTCAGTTGCCTGATCGATGCAGACCGCATCAATACAGCCGACTTCGAAAGCCCAGAAACCGCTGGGAAGCGGCTGAATGGTAAGTATTCCGAATGGAATCTACTGATCGATCGGTTGGAATTGCATCTTCAGAAGTTCACAGACCAATACCCGATAGATGAATTCCGTCGTCGCATTTCGGACCAATGCAGTCAGAGTGCAACTCGGGATAAAGGCATATTCACGCTTACCGTACCAACTGGTGGCGGTAAGACGCTCGCCAGTCTTCGGTTTGCGCTACGCCATGCTCAACGGCACGAGATGGATCGGGTGGTTTATGTGATTCCGTTCACGTCTATCATCGACCAGAATGCTGACGTCGTGCGGAAGATTTTTGAATCATCAGCGGATGGCGTAGAGCCAGGCAGTATCGTACTCGAACACCACTCGAATATTACGCCGGAAGAACAAACGTGGAAAAGTAAGATTCTGTCCGAGAACTGGGATGCGCCCGTTGTTTATACGACTAATGTTCAGCTATTAGAGACTTTTTCGGGGCCGGCACACGCGGAGCGCGGCGGATGCACCAGTTAGCCAATGCCGTGATTGTCTTTGATGAAATCCAGACCCTTCCCGTCAATTGCATTCATCTGTTCTGTAACGCGGTCAATTTCCTTGTCGAACATTGCGGAAGTAGCGTCGTGCTGTGCACGGCCACACAACCACTGCTGAATCGTGTGGAACCGTCGAAGGGCGCGCTGCGCATGGTTGCAAATAGTGAAATCATGCCGGGCGTGGCGAAACTTTTTGAGGATTTGAAGCGGGTTGAGGTGGTGAATGGCAGAAAGCCCGGAGGCTGGACGAATGAGGAAATTGCCCGTCTTGCGCTGGACGAAGCGGATCAGAGTAATAGTTGTCTGGTGATTGTGAATACCAAGAAATCAGCGCAGGCGCTTTTTCAGCTCTGTGAAAGCGCGAAGCAAATGCCGACCTACCACCTGAGCACAAACATGTGCGCCGCGCACCGCAAGAAGAGGCTTGGTGAAATTCGCGGACGTCTCGCTAACTCTGAGCGTCTTTTGTGTATCAGCACCCAACTAATCGAAGCTGGAGTCGATATAGATTTTGGATCGGTAATTCGATTCATCGCGGGGATGGACTCTATCGCGCAAGCGGCTGGAAGGTGCAATCGTAATGGACGTCCGAAGTTAGGTAGAGTGCATATCGTTAACCCATGCGCCGAAAACGTTGATATGCTCAAGGACATAAGCAGAGGAAGGGATACTACCGCGAGACTACTTGATGAGTATGAGAAACAGCCCGCTAGATTTGGCAATGATTTGCTCGGACCCGACACGATGGGCTGGTATTTCAATTACTATTTTTTTGACCGGCGCGGAGACATGGATTACCCGGTTCGGGCTGGGACGCTTGGGCATGATGACACTCTACTCAATTTGCTCTCGGTCAATCCAAACGCAACCGAAGAGTTTCGTCGTTCCCATGGCGCGTCTCCCAATATGTATCTTCGCCAATCGTTCATGGCTGCGGCCAAGGCGTTCAAGTCAATCGATGCACCGACCAGAGGCGTAATTGTACCGTATGGCGAAGAAGGCAAGGCTCTTATCAATGAATTATGCGCTGCCTTTGCAATTGAAAAACAGTTTGGGCTTCTGCGAAAGGCGCAGCAGTACACGGTCAACGTGTTTCCCCATGAGCTACAGCGACTACGGGACGCCCAGGCCGTGCACGAAGTGCAGGACGGTACGGACATTCTCTATCTTGATGCCCGTTATTATAGCGATGAGTTCGGACTGAGCCTGACGCCCAACGGGGACATGGAGGTGTTATATGCCTGAATTGAATCGGAACATTATTCAGTTTCGCGTCTGGGGACGGTTCGCGCTTTTCACCGATCCAATAACCAAGATCGGTGGAGAAAAGTGCTCGTATCACATTCCAACCTACGAGGCGATTAAAGGTATCGCCAAGTCGATCTATTGGAAGCCCACGTTCGTTTGGGTCATTGACGAAGCGCGTGTCATGAAGCGTATTCGCACCCAAACGAAAGGAACTAAACCGTTGGAATACGGTGGTGGAAATACTTTAGCCATCTACACATTTCTGGCGGATGTCGAGTATCGGGTAAAGGCTCATTTCGAATGGAATATGCATCGGCCAGAGCTTGCAGATGACCGTAACGAATCGAAGCACCACATTATCGCTCAACGCATGTTGGAACGCGGCGGGCGGCAGGATATTTTTCTCGGCACTCGCGACTGCCAGGGCTATGTGGAACCTTGCGAGTTCGGCTCTGGAGTCGGTTATTACGACAAGTCGGGAGAACTCGCGTACGGTGTGATGTTTCACGGGTTCGATTACCCCGATGAAACAGGGGACGGCAAGCTTCACGCACGTTTCTGGCGACCAACCATGACCGATGGCGGGATTCGGTTCGCGCGGCCAGAGGATTGCACGATCAGAAAGTTTGTCAGGGAGATGACCGTGAAGGAATTCGATAAAAAAAGGAATTTCCGCAGCGTGGAATCCGAAGTTAGCGGATTGGAAGACTGATATGAGTTGGCTTCAGAAACTCGATGAAACTTACCAGAGATGTGCACGTAACCCAAGGTTCGTCGGCGAAGCGAAGCCGCTGTTGCCAATCAGCCATGCGACACAGCAAGCTCATGTCGAGATCGTCATAGACGATCAGGGGAAGTTTCGGCGGGCAACCGTTCTTCCCAAAGTAGAAACGATCCTGCCTGCTACGGAGCAATCGGCTGGCCGGTCCAGTGGCGAAGCACCGCACCCACTCTGCGATAAAATTCACTATTGCGCCGCCGACTATCCTAAGTATGGCGGTCAGAAACCTGCGTATTACGTCGGATACGCCGAACAGCTGTCGCAATGGTGCAATTCCAGCTTTTCTCACGCCAAAACCAAGGCTGTGCTCAAGTATGTCAGCAAAGGAACCGTCGTTGCTGATCTTCTCCGCGAGAAGATTTTGCACGTGGGCGATGACGGGAAACTCGTGACTTCTTGGGACTCCGATGCCCCTGGACCCGACATATTTAAGTATTTGGCTGCCAAGAAAGAGTCAGGCGTCACGATTCGAGACCAAGGGGATGCGTTGGTACGCTGGCGCGTTGAGACGGTAGGAATTCCCTTGTCCGCAACATGGGAAGACCAAGACTTGATGCAAGCTTGGATTGGCTTCTATGCAAGTCAGAAACAAAGCCGGGGGCTTTGTCAGGTGACTGGAGAAGAATCGATATTGGCGGATCAGCATCCTGCCAGGCTGAGGCACGGTGGAGACAAAGCGAAGCTGATTTCCTCCAACGATACTAGCGGATTTACTTTTCTCGGACGGTTTATTGATGCCGATCAAGCGTGCGGCGTAGGATTTGATGTCACCCAAAGAGCCCATAATGCTTTGCGCTGGTTGATTGGGCGACAGGCATACCGAACTGGGGATCAGGTTGTTGTGGCGTGGGCCGTGTCAGGTAAGCAGATTCCCGATCCTTTCAAAAACTCGCATGAGTTATTTGGTATTGAGACGCACCAACTGGAAGTAGAGCTGGCATTGCAAGGAGATGTGGGACAGGCGTTTGGAAGGAGACTCGCCCAGTTGATTGCCGGCTATCGAGCAGAACTCGGTTCGACCAATGAAATTGTCGTCATGGGACTCGACTCGGCTACGCCAGGCCGTATGGCGATCACATTCTATCGGGAACTGAGAGGTTCGGAATTTCTCGAGCGCGTTCAAGCGTGGCATGAAAACCTTGCCTGGTTCCAACACTATTCCAAAGAAATTCGCTTCATAGGAGCGCCGTCTCCTAGAGAAATTGCCGAGGTCGCTTTCGGGCGGCGATTGGACGACAAACTACGGAAAGCAACGGTAGAGCGCCTGCTGCCCTGCATTATTGACGGGCAGCCGATTCCTCGCGACCTCATGGAATCGGCGGTACGCAAAACCTGTAACCGGGCAGGTCTCGAACCTTGGGAGTGGGAAAAGAACCTAGGCATCGCTTGCGCCTTATTCAGAGGTTATTTCGCAGAAAGGAGCTACCAGATGGCGTTAGAATCGAATCGGACCACACGTGATTATCTTTACGGCCGGCTGTTGGCAATTGCGGAACATATCGAAGACCGTGCACTTTATATCGCTGGTGAAAGACGGGATACGAGCGCAGCCAAGCTCATGCAACGTTTTGCCGACCGTCCCTACTCAACCTGGAGAACAATTGAGCTTTCGTTAGGACCATACAAGACACGTCTCCGTGCCAAGCGTCCATCGTTCCTGAATGAAATGGGAAGAAAGCTCGATGAGGTTATCGGCGCGTTTCATGAGCCGGATTTCACGGACGAACGACGGCTTTCCGGTGAATTCCTGCTTGGATATCATTGCCAGCGACAGGCGTTGTGGGCCAAACCAGAGAACGGAACAGATGAAGAGGATAATGATAGCTAAGTTGGCCAAGGAGGAAATATGAGCACGTTGCAACAAAAGATAGACTTTGCCGTTGTTCTTCGCGTCAAGAACGCAAATCCCAACGGCGACCCTCTGAACGGGAACCGACCGCGCACGGACTATGATGGACTCGGCGAAATAACTGACGTGTGCATCAAGCGCAAGATCAGAGATCGGCTTCTCGAAAAAGGCAGCGCGATTTTCGTTCAGTCGGACGATAGAAAGGTGGACGACGCGAAAAGCCTGCGGGGTAGGGCCGAGGCTGCCCTTGGGAAAAAGCTTGGTTCCACCGACACAGCCAAAATCGCTTGTGAGAAATGGTTCGATGTCCGTGCCTTCGGTCAGCTTTTCGCGTTTAAGTCTGACAAAAAAGGTAAGAAAAAAGACGAGGGTGATGATGGAGATACGGGCGTTTCCATCGGAATACGCGGACCTGTCACAGTCCAATCCGCGTTCAGCGTAGAGCGTGTGAGTATTACAAGCACGCAGATTACGAAAAGCGTCAGCGGTGAAGGAGATGGTAGCAAGCGCAGTTCTGACACAATGGGTATGAAGCATCGTGTGGATCAGGGTGTGTATGTATTCTTCGGTAGCATGAACCCGCAGCTAGCGGAGAAAACCGGGTTTAGTGACGAAGATGCTGATGCAATCAAACAGCTATTACCACGGCTTTTCGAGAACGACGCTTCATCAGCCAGACCCGAAGGCAGCATGGAGGTATCTAAAGTGTTCTGGTGGAAGCATAACTGCAAAGCGGGACAATACTCCTCCGCCAAAGTTCACCGCACGTTGTCCGTCAAACCTGATGGCAGTTACGAACTCGGGAGTCTTGAAGGCCTGAAACCTGAAGAAATTGACGGCTTTTGAGAAACATCGGATTCGTCAGTTCACGAAGCGAATTGAACCATGAGCGCCAACATCGAAGACGACCTCGTCATGATCTCCGCCCTGGAGCATTACAGTTACTGCCCGCGGCAGTGTGCGCTGATTCATGTTGAGCAAACATTTGACGAGAACCTTTATACGTTGCGCGGCCGGGTTGTGCATGAGCGGGTGGATGAGCCGTTGGCTGAATTTCAGGAAGGCGTGCGGGTCGAACGGGCGCTGCCGTTGTGGTCGAAACGGCTGGGGCTAATCGGCAAGGCGGATGTCGTCGAATTTCACGGTGTAATTCCCTATCCCGTCGAGTACAAGCATGGCTCAAAGCGTGAACGGGAGCATGACGATCTGCAACTCTGTGCGCAGGCGATCTGTCTTGAGGAAATGGCCGGAAAAGCTGTTCCGAAGGGCGCGATCTTTTATCACAGCTCGCGCCGGCGGCGGGAAGTGGCATTTACAGACGCCCTTCGTACCGACGTAGAAGCCGCCACGGATGCGATTAGGACAATGATGAAGGAACAAAACCTGCCGCCACCTGTGAATGACAGCCGGTGCCGTCACTGTTCGCTTAAAGATTCGTGCATGCCTGCGGTTGTGGGGGAGAAGGCGAGGGCCGCTGCTTTGCTACGCAGCTTATTCGTGGCGGTTTAGTATATGAGGAAAATATGCATCAACTTCTGAATACCCTTTACGTAACCACAGAAAATTCTTTCTTGCGCCTCGATCATGAAACCCTGAAAGTAAGCGTCGAGAAGGAAACGAAGCTTCAGGTGCCGCTGCATCATCTCGGGGGCGTAGTTTGCTTCGGCGACGTGATGGTCAGTCCGGCGCTGATGCGGCGCTGTGGCGAGGATGGGCGCTCGCTGGTTTTGCTCGACCGTAACGGTCGCTTTAAAGCACGACTTGAAGGGCCGGTATCGGGTAACGTCCTTCTTAGGCGGGCGCAACATCAATGGTCGACCAACGCAGAAAAGTCGCTTGGCATCGCTAAGAAGATCGTTGCCGGTAAGATCCAGAACTCGAGGCAAGTTCTCATGCGTGCCGCGAGGGAAGCGGCGGATGCCGACGATGAAAAGGGTCTAAGAGAGGGCGCGGAGGCGCTAGCTGATGCGCTGGTACGGATTCCCAACGGCGACGATATCGATCAGCTTCGCGGATTTGAAGGGGAATCCGCCCGCGCATACTTCAACTGTTTCGATCACATGGTTCTCGAAGACCGCGAATCGTTTCGTCTCGACGGCAGAAACCGCCGCCCGCCTCTCGATCCAATGAATGCGCTTCTCTCATTTATCTACTCGATGCTGACGAACGACTGCGTTTCGGCAGCGGAAGGCGTAGGATTGGATCCTCAAGTCGGATTTCTGCACGTCCTGAGGCCGGGCCGACCGGCGCTTGCTTTGGATTTGATGGAAGAGTTGAGGGCGATTCTCGCGGACCGTCTGGCTCTGACATTGGTGAATCGCCGGCAGGTGACCTCCGCAAACTTCGAAGATCGTCCAGGTGGTGCCGTACATCTCGGCGAAGAGGGAAGGAAGGTTGTAGTGGTCGCATATCAGACTCGGAAGCAGGAAGAAATCCTTCATCCGTTGCTGGAGCAAAAAGTTCCCTTGGGGCTTGTGCCGCATGTGCAAGCGCGTTTATTGGCGCGCGTCTTGCGCGGCGACATGGAGGAGTATGTTCCGTTTCTCTATCGGTAGCTCTGACTATGCTGATTCTTGTTTCCTACGACGTTTCAACGAAAACTGCCGAAGGCGAGAAACGTCTTCGCAAGGTAGCACAACTGTGTAAAGACTTCGGCCAGCGCGTGCAAAAATCAGTATTCGAGTGTTCTGTAGATCAGGCGCAGTACGAGGATCTTGTTCGTCGCCTTCGTCAGTGTATAGAGGAGGATGAAGATAGCATCCGGTTCTATAGGCTCGTCGAGCCGCGTGATCGCTATATGAAAGTGTATGGTGTCAACCGTGATGTTGATTTTGAGGCGCCTCTTATTTTTTGACTACTGGAACGCGAACCATGAGTGATGAGAAACAACGCATAAGGATCGCGGCAAGTTCAATCCCTGAAGAATTAAAGATTTTTCCGATGTCGTCGGCGATTGAGAACCACCTGGAAACGTCGGTGTCGTGGTGGTTCGCGCTTGGTGCCGATAAAAATGAAAGGAGACAAGCACTTATCATATGCACTGTAGCGCCCGCTCTTCGGAGCGGGCGAGGATTGAAACGTACCTGAGCGCCGTACTCCTGCGCGATGTTGCCGTGTAGCGCCCGCTCTTCGGAGCGGGCGAGGATTGAAACATCTGATTTGGCTCCCGAAGCTACATCACTGCTGTAGCGCCCGCTCTTCGGAGCGGGCGAGGATTGAAACTCCATTCATACCGGAGGCTGCACGGTAGAAGCCGGGTAGCGCCCGCTCTTCGGAGCGGGCGAGGATTGAAACATAATGATCGTACCGGAAATGCTTAAATCCTCTATCGTAGCGCCCGCTCTTCGGAGCGGGCGAGGATTGAAACCTACATATACGTGTGCCATCGTAGATCGGCATCAACATGGGTAGCGCCCGCTCTTCGGAGCGGGCGAGGATTGAAACATCCTGTCCGCCCTGCATCTAATATCGCCGGGTCAGGTAGCGCCCGCTCTTCGGAGCGGGCGAGGATTGAAACTGTCTGCGATGCAGCGAAGCTCGCCTACGCATGAGTAGCGCCCGCTCTTCGGAGCGGGCGAGGATTGAAACGTTCCTACCGCCGAGGCACCCTGACGGGCAGGCACGTAGCGCCCGCTCTTCGGAGCGGGCGAGGATTGAAACGGTGGGGCGATATATCGGCAGCGAGTTTGCTGCTACGTAGCGCCCGCTCTTCGGAGCGGGCGAGGATTGAAACACGGTGGACAATGGAAGTCGCCACAATATTACCAGGTAGCGCCCGCTCTTCGGAGCGGGCGAGGATTGAAACTCACGGAGGTCAGTCACCACGCCATTGAGCCAGTTGGTAGCGCCCGCTCTTCGGAGCGGGCGAGGATTGAAACATTTTTAGCGACGTATCTGTCTAAGCTGCAAGGTAGAGTAGCGCCCGCTCTTCGGAGCGGGCGAGGATTGAAACGGGCGAAATCCACTATCGACGCAGGGTGAAACCGGGTAGCGCCCGCTCTTCGGAGCGGGCGAGGATTGAAACTATATTTTGTCATCGGTCCCCGCATCAGTCATTTAAGTAGCGCCCGCTCTTCGGAGCGGGCGAGGATTGAAACTTTTTGTAACGAGATTACAGACCACACGACGCTTACTGTAGCGCCCGCTCTTCGGAGCGGGCGAGGATTGAAACTCGTTACAATAATCACAGTAGCACCGTAACAGGATACGTAGCGCCCGCTCTTCGGAGCGGGCGAGGATTGAAACCTTCATGGAAGTTACGCTCCAGAGTCTCATGCCGCGTAGCGCCCGCTCTTCGGAGCGGGCGAGGATTGAAACCCAACCTAAGTAATCAAAGCGAAACGCGGCGATAGTAGCGCCCGCTCTTCGGAGCGGGCGAGGATTGAAACCATGCAAATGGCTGCTAATCATGCTGGAATTACCTAGGTAGCGCCCGCTCTTCGGAGCGGGCGAGGATTGAAACCTCGAATCCGCCTATTAGATCGGCCTTGCTGATTTTGTAGCGCCCGCTCTTCGGAGCGGGCGAGGATTGAAACACCAGTAACGGCAGCAGGCCACGCCCTAGGGGAGGTAGCGCCCGCTCTTCGGAGCGGGCGAGGATTGAAACCCAACTGTTCTTTTGCGAGATGGGATCGACGCCGATGTAGCGCCCGCTCTTCGGAGCGGGCGAGGATTGAAACATTGCCTGCCACACAACTGAAGCGGCGGTTTTGTCGTAGCGCCCGCTCTTCGGAGCGGGCGAGGATTGAAACCGTGGGCGAATAACCTCGGGCTACAGGGGATAAACGGGTAGCGCCCGCTCTTCGGAGCGGGCGAGGATTGAAACCAGCCGTTGCTGATCGTGTTTGTGTGCCTGCGAGCGTAGCGCCCGCTCTTCGGAGCGGGCGAGGATTGAAACAATGCCGACCCGTTGATTGTTCCTTCAATCGTTGGCTCGATCCCCGACCGTCCTAATGTGATACTCTCGCCCCGATGGCGCGGGTAAAGCCAAGAACTATTCGCCTGATTGGCCGGCTTCACGCATGCTTGTGGAAGCTAACCGACGGAAAACTAGGGAATGGGTTCGAAACGGCACCGTTCATGATCCTCACCACGTCTCCGGGTAAATTCCACCGCAGGTGGAAAGCGCGATCGACCGCTCATCTTATCGGCCGGAACTTGGGCAGGGTATAATCCTCATTGTCTTCGTACACGACCTCCACCGGCATGCCGATCTTGACTTCTTCCGGCGGGCATTCGATGACGTTGCTGATCAGGCGCGGTCCCTCGTCGAGATCGACCAACGAAACATTGTACGGCACTTTGCCTTCGTAGGACGGATGCCAGGCGCGGTTGTAGCTGACAAAGGAATAGACTTTGCCTTTGCCGCTGAGGGTTACCCATTCGTAGTCGGGCGACAAGCAGTGCGGGCACGATCCCTGCGGCGGAAAGGTGAATAATTGGCTGCACGCTTTGCAGCGCTGAGCCGACAGTTTGTGCTCTCGAAGGTTGGCCCAGAAAGGCTTGGCTTCAAGCTCCTCTAGAAAGGGTTTGACTTTGCGAATGGCTCGGCCGCGGCTATCACTGGATTCGCTCATAGGGCCCCCAAAATGAGTGTTGCGTGCATGCACAAGCTGCCGCCATGGCCACTGACGATGCCGGCTTTGGCATCTTTCACCTGGCGCTCGGGTTCGACTTCGTTGCCGCGCAGCTGTTTCACGGCTTCCGTTACATGCAACATGCCTTCGATGTGCGCTTGCGACAGCAGACCGCCGTGCGTGTTGACCGGCAGCTCACCGCCGACTTCGATGCGGCCGTTCTTGACGAAATCTCTGCCGTCGCCCTTTTTACAAAAGCCGTAATCTTCGAGCGTGATCATTGTCGTGATCGTGAAGCAGTCGTAGATCTCGGCGAAGTCCATGTCCTTTGGGGTGAGGCCCGCCTGTTTGTAGGCCAGCTCCGAAGATTTTTTGCCGCCGAGGGTAGTCAAAGTCGGCGCGTCCATCAAACTGAAGTGCGGGTGATGTTGGCCCATGCCCAGGATCGCCACGGGCCGCTTTGGAAAATCACGCGCGCGCTCGGCGCTGGTAACGAGAACCGCCCCGCCGCCGTCGGACTCCAGGGCGCAATCGAACAGGCGGAGCGGATCGACGATGGTGCGCGATGCCTGGTGATCGGCGATGGTCATGGGCTTACGCATAGTCGCGTTCTGGTTCAAGCAGGCATGCTTGCGCGTCGCCACCGCGATGTGCGCGAGGTCTTCGCTGGTGGTGCCGAACTCGTACATGTGACGCTGGGCGGCAAAGGCATGATTGGCGACAGCGGAAAAGTGTCCCCACGGCTCTTCCCAGTGTTCGTCACCGTGTCGGATCGGATGGCCCGGCGTCGGATCGGGAGTGCCGCGCTTGCGCGCGTGCACGCACATAACGGTGTTGGCCATCCCGGCTTCGATAGCCATCACCGCGTTCTGGACCATGGCGATGGGCGTCGCGCCGCCGAGGGCAAGATCCGTGGCATAGTTGGGACGCATACGCGCCATGTTTGCCATCCTCACTGCGTAACTTCGGTGCGCATCGTTGAGCGGCTGGTTGGTGACGAATCCGTCGACGTCGGCGGCTTTGATACCGGCGTCGTCCAGACAAGCTTTGATGCATTCTAAATGGAGTGAATGTGTGCTGGCATCGGGTCGCTTGCCGACTTTGGTTTCCGCGACACTGACGATGGCGTATTTCCCACTAATGTTTGCCATAAAGCCCTCCGGTCGAAATCGTTGGAGTGTTGGGATACTGGCGTATCGCCGAAGGCGCAAAGTGCAGTACCCAAGCTTTCCATTACTCCAATCGCCGCAATATTTCCAATCTCCATCGCGTCCATTTCGATATCACCCGACGACCTGGAGTTTCCTCAGCGGAGGATCGGCTGGTGGTTTAGCGAGATTGCTGGATCCAAAAGGGGGAAAATATTAAAGTTAGCTCACGCTTTTAAACCGGCGAAGGCCGGTTCAATCCATTCATCCGGTAGCTCATTCACCGAGGCGCGCAACCGCTCCTGCCACCAGTTGGAGGCATGCTCAAGATCTTTTTTTTCGTAGCGATGCTCGATGATCCGATAGCTGCCGCCCTTATAAAGAACGACGTCAATGGGAAAATCTACGCCCGCTGCGCTCACTCGGGTGGAGTCGAAGGCCAAACAGCCGACCTTGAGAGCGAAGCGCATCGGATCCTGGTATTTGAGCGTGCGGTCGAGAATGGGTTTACCGTAACCCGACGCACCGATGATCTGATAGGGCGTGCCCTGGCCGACCTCGGTCCAGTTTCCTTGCGGGTAGAGTAGAAAAAGCTTGTGTTCTTTATCGTCTTCGAACTGGCCGCCGATCAGAGCTGAAAAATCAAAGCTCAAACCGCTTTCTTGGAGCGATCCCCTGTCCTCCTGGGCGACCCGGCGGATCTGCGCAGCAAAAAGATTGACCGCTTTGAACAGGTGGTCGAGCGGCTCCTCATGTTGCGCCATAGATTCTTCGAAATAAGTCACCGCTTTGTCCCTCAATGACCGTAGGCCCGCGGTCACCACAAACATCGCTTGACGATCTTGTTGGTAAACCGACACTTTTCGGGCCACCACCATCTCGTTGCCGGACAAAACCCGAGTGTCGGCGATGCCGACAAGGCCATCCGCTAATTTGATTCCCAAGCAGAAGGTCATCCACTACCCTGTATTTGAGCTTGGCCAGCCGATTCCCCTATGGGTCGGAGGGCAAAGAAGGTATCGAAAATAGAATGGTCCACCAGATTGAGTTTCTTTTGCAGCCCGTCGAGAAATTCATGGAGCCCTACCGCGATGATCTGCCGAGTGTCCGTGTAGGCGAGCTCGGCGCGCAACCGGCCAAGGTGTTGCTCGGCCGGGTTACGGTACATACCGATGGGAGTGCCGGACATGGCGTGGAGAGAATCGTTGGCCGTGGTTAGGCAGTAATGGATGGAACGTGGAAATTCACGGTCGAGCAGAAGGAACTCGATAATCTGATCAGGCACGATAGGACCATGGCGTTTGCGGTACATTTCCAGGGCGCTCGCCGATCGCAACACGGCTGCCCATTGAATATCGTCCAGCGGGGTTCCCACGTCCGTTACAGAGGGAAGCAAGATGAAATATTTCACGTCGAGCAGTCTCGAAGTCTTGTCCGCCCGTTCCAAAAGACGACCCATGCGGTAAAAATGCCACCCCTCGTCATGCAGCATGGTCGCTTCGGTGATGCCGTCGAAAAGATGGCTGGCCTTTTTTACTTCGCTAAAAAAGCTATAGGGCGACTCCATGATGCGCGGATCGAATGCTGCGGCGTTGACCATCAAATAGCAAGTATTGATCTGCTCCCACATTTCAGGGGAAATCGCTTCCCGTATCGTGCGGGCATTCTCACGGGCGGCCCGCAAACAGGAAATAATCGAGTTGGGATTATTGGTATCAAAAGTGAGAAAACGGATCACATTTTCCCGGCTTGGGCCGCTAAAGTGCTCGGCAAAAGCCGCGTCGTCACCGGTGATGATGACGAGCGGTGCCCACTGCTCCGTGGACCCGCTGGGGAGGTCGAGGATCATCTGCAGATTCACGTCGATGAAGCGCGCAACGTTTTCGGCCCGTTCCGTATAACGGCTCATCCAGTAAATGGAATTGGCGACTCGGCTCAGCATAAATCGGGGAGAATGGGTTATTGGAGTACTGGACTATTGGAGTGTTGCTTTTCCATCCTATACTCCATCACTCCCAGTACTCCAATCGCTTAGGGGAGCAGCACCCACGTGTCCTTGCTGCCTCCGCCCTGGGAGGAGTTGACCACCAGAGAGCCCTTTTTGAGTGCGACTCGAGTTAATCCCCCGGGAAGAACATAAATATCCTTGCCATAGAGAATGTAGGGGCGCAAATCGATATGCCGGCCGGCAAACTGGCTATCGACAATCACCGGCGCGCGGGAAAGCCCCAAAGTGGGCTGCGCAATGTAGTTCCGCGGATTGGCCTGTATCCGCCGCGCGAATTCCGCGCGTTCGTTCTCCGTGCTGTGCGGGCCCACCAACATGCCGTAGCCGCCGGATTCATTGACTGCTTTCACGACCAGGTGATTCAACTGTGAAACGACGTAAGAACGGTCTTTTGCCTCGGCACAAATATAAGTCGGCACGTTGGGAATGATGATTTTCTCCCCGAGATAGTACTCGATGATCTTTGGCACATAGGCATAGATGGATTTGTCGTCCGCGATGCCGGTGCCCGGCGCATTCGCTAATGCCACGTTGCCCTTCTTGTAGACATCCATGAGACCGGGAACGCCCAGCAATGAATCAGAGCGGAAAACCTGGGGATCTAGAAAATCGTCATCGATGCGCCGATATAAGACATCAACCCGCTCAAACCCCTTGGTGGTGCGCATCATGACTCGCCCGTTGACGACGACCAGGTCGCGCCCTTCCACCAGTTCCACGCCCATCTGTTGCGCCAGGAAGGCGTGCTCGAAATAGGCGGAATTGTAGATTCCCGGCGTCAACACGGCGACCTTGGGCGACTCCAAAGCCGTTGGAAAAAGCGACTGCAGCATAGAGAGCAGGCGGCTGGGATATTCATCCACGGGACGAACTCGAGAGGCCTCAAAAACCTGGGGAAAGGTTCGTTTCATTACCCGGCGATTTTCCAGGACATAGGAAACACCCGACGGGCAGCGGAGATTGTCCTCCAGAACATAAATTTGGCCGTCCCGGTCGCGGACTAAGTCTGTGCCCGTGATGTGGCACCATATACCCTGCGGAGGATTGAGCCCCACGCAGGCGTCCCGAAAAGAACGGGCGGAGCGAATGAGATATTCGGGAACTACGTTGTCTTTGACGATTTTTCTGTCGTGATAAATGTCGTCGATAAAAAGATTGAGCGCAAAGACACGCTGCTTGAGCCCTTTTTCAATCCAGTCCCACTCTGAAGCTTCGACAATGCGTGGAATAACGTCAAACGGAAAGATTTTCTCGGTGGCGGCGCTGTCGCCATAAACGTTAAACGTGATGCCGCTTTGCAGCAATAAACGCTCGGCAGCCTCCTGGCTAAGCAAGAGCTCGCCGTTTGGCAAAGACTCAATCCGCTCTTTGAGCAAGCGAGCGCCGGAACGGGCACAGCCGTCAGGCAGGAACATCTCGTCGAAGAATTCGGCAGTGTCGTAGGAGGCAAAATTCATTCGCCGGCCTCAATACAACCTAGTTGTTAAATGGAGCTTGAAACATCTAGCTCCTTCTTGGCGCGAGGGTTTTACGTAGCTTAGGGTCGAAGCTGACTGATATAGTCACACAAGTTTATAGCGCTAAGGTCTAGTTCTATTCAAGCTAATAGATGGGTCTCTTGCGCCGCCAGTTAAATTATTCTCTTCAAGTGATCGCAATCAACATGCCATTTGGCTCTACCGGTTCGGTTAGTCGTTTTTGCGTTTGAATGATGCAGCTGATTAATCTTTCGCCACCAGCGTGCCTAAAAGGCAGTCAGACAGACCAGACCAACCGGTTCCTGCTCGTCGGTACCTGTTCGAAATCGCGTTTCGCTTTGGAGATACTTCCGAAGCGAAATATGCTAAAAATGAGCTTGAGGTGATCATGTTTACAAAAGCGCACGGGATCGTTCAACACTTCGTGTCCCAGGGATCAAAGGATAAGCCGGTCCTAGTTTTTGCTAACTCTCTTGGGAGCGATCTCAGGATCTGGGACGGCGTCGTTGGTCATCTGGCGGGCGATTTTAGAACCATCCGTTATGATAAGCGGGGGCACGGACTGAGTGACGTGCCCGCGCCGCCGTATTCCCTGGATGATCTTGTCCTGGATCTGGTGGGACTACTCGATGCTCTGGAAATCAAAGAGGCGACGGTCTGTGGACTGTCGGTGGGTGGAGTCATCGCCCAGGGCTTGGCGATCAGCCGACCCGATCGTGTGAGCGGGCTTGTGCTCTGTGACACTGGCATGAGGATTGGTTCCTTCGCCAGCTGGGAGGAGCGCATAGCGACAGTCAAAGAGTCTGGATTGGCTAAGCTGATCGCTCCCTCGATGGAGCGGTGGTTTACCGCCGCCTTCCGGAAGCATCGAAGCGTCGAAATGCAAGGCTACGCCAACATGCTTCTGCGCATTCCTCGGGATGGGTATTTGGGCGCATGTTATGCGCTGCGGGACGCTGATCTGACGCAGGAGACCCCTAAAATCACTAAACCGACACTTGTCCTCTGCGGTGATCAAGACATTGCGACACCACCGGATCTCGGGCGTGAGCTTGCCCAGGCGATTTCCAACGCTCGTTTCGTCCTGATTGAACAGGCGGCACATTTGATTTGTATAGAACAGCCGGAAACCATGGCACGCCGGATGATGGAATTTTTGCGCGGGGTGAATATCAGTTATTGATAAACTTGCCAATGACAGCATGGCCGAGCTAGCCATCGACGGCAACACGGAGTCCATTGAAGATAAGCAGAAGATCTACAAGCAGAATGCCCGAAAGCTATTACGACTCGACTAAATTGGAACCTGGAGGTGAACCTTGGCTAACGATCGATTTGATCAAGGCATGGCCATGCGCAAGTCAGTCCTAGGGACCGAGCACGTTGCGCGGGCAGAGGCTAACAAGACCGATTTCGACGCTGACTTTCAGCGCATCATAACCGAAAGCGCATGGGGAACCGTTTGGACACGGCCTGGGATCGATAAGAAAACGCGGCACCTGCTGACCTTGGCCATGCTCGCGGTGATGGGAAAGCACGACGAACTCGCCATGCATATCCGCGCGACGCGCAACACCGGCGTCACTCAAGAGGAGGTCAGGGAAGTTTTTCTACAAGTTTGGGCTTATGCCGGGGCGCCGGCGGCAAACAGCGCTTTTGGGATTGCGAAACGAGTTTACAAAGAGCTAGAGAACGAAGGCAAATAGATCCGGGAGGTAGCGTCCTATGGAAGTCAAACCGTACAATCCGCGTGATTGGAAATCCCATCCGCCTTATCGCTTCGAGGGCTACAGGTCATCGATGAAGCGCGCTCCACTGAAGCGGCTCGTGAAAATGACGCAGACCCTGTCCGAGATCACCGGGCCGCTCTTCGATCACGAGACAGTGCAGCCGGGCGACAGCGATCTCACCCGCAACGCTGGCACCGATAGCGAGGCGATGGGGGAACGGGTGATTATCGTCGGGCGAGTGTTGGACGAGGATGAGCGAGTGGTTCCTGACACGTTGATCGAGATCTGGCAGGCGAACGCCGCCGGTCGTTACCATCACGAGGTGGATCAGCACCGCGCGCCGCTGGATCCCAATTTTATCGGAGCGGGGCGCTGCATGACTAATGAGCAGGGCGAATATCGATTCCTCACGGTGAAGCCCGGCCCTTATCCGTGGCTGAACCATCCCAATGCGTGGCGACCGTCCCACATCCATCTATCGTTGTTCGGACCAAGCTTCGTGACCCGCCTAGTGACTCAGTTTTTCTTTCCCGGCGATCCGTTGATCCCCATGGATCCGATCTTGAATTCGGTGCCGTCCAAAAGTGGCCGCCAGCGGCTGATCAGTTCCTATGCGCATGACGCCACGGAACCCGAGTGGGCGTTGGGCTACCGCTTTGACATTGTCTTGCGGGGGCGGCGCCAGACACCTTTCGAGGGGAACGCACGATGAAGCAAACGCCGTCACAAACCGTCGGACCGTTCTATGCGTTGGGACTGACGGAAAAAACGATGAACGTGCTGGCGACCGATACGACTCAGGGCGAAAAGATTCGGATTGAGGGTTATGTATTCGACGGAGATGGGCAGGCCGTGCCGGACGCGATGGTGGAAATCTGGCAGGCCAATGCTTATGGGCGCTACAACCATCCGGATGACAAGCAGGAGAAACCACTGGATCCGAGTTTTCTCGGTTGGGGCCGATCCGGCACAGATAAAACGGGTGTGTTCTCATTCGAGACGGTAAAACCGGGGTCGGTGCCCGGGCCGGACGGATCCGTACAGGCTCCCCATATCAATGTGACGGTCTTTGCGCGTGGAATGCTCGTTCACGCCTATACGCGAATCTATTTCGGTGACGAGCCGGGAAATGAGACGGACCCGGTGCTGTCTTCGATCAAGAACAAAGTCCGGCGTCAGACGCTGATCGCATCCCGTGAAGAAAAGAATGGCAGGCCGGTCTATCGCTTTGACATCCGGCTGCAGGGAGAGAGCGAAACCGTCTTCTTCGATATGTGATGCCCCCTCACCCTAACCCTGTCCCGCGAGGGGAGCGGGGAACGGAGGGCGCTTCGCCGAAAGAAAACCGATAACGTAGCGACCCATGACCACTACGCTCGATTCGAAAATTTTTGGCCCTCTCTTTGGCGACTCCGAAATCGACCAATTGTTGGGCGATGAAGCCTACGTTCGAGCGCTCGTGGAAGTCGAGATCGCACTGGCGCGAGCCGAAGCTAGTCTCGGCGTTATCCCCTCAAGGGCGGCGGAACAGATCTCTAACGCTGCACAGTGGAACAAAATCGATATCGCCGCGCTCGCTAAAGGAACGGCTCGCTCCGGGTTTCCGATCATCGCTCTGGTCCAGGAATTACGCAAAGCCGTTGGAACGGAGGCGGCGTCCTACGTGCACTGGGGCGCGACGACGCAGGACATCATGGATACGGCTGGCAGCCTGCAACTGCGTGCGGTAATCAAGCTAATCAAAGTACGCATCGCCGAGATGGCGCGTCTTCTGAGCGAACTTTCAAATCGGCATCGCGTCACGGTCTTGGCGGGGCGCACCCATGGGCAGCAGGCGCTGCCGGTGAGCTTCGGCTTGAAAGTTGCCGCGTGGCTTGCGCCCTTTATTCGCCACGCCGAGCGGCTTCATGAAATTTCGCCACGGCTCCTGGTGGTTCAGTTCGGCGGCGCGGCCGGCACTCTCGCGGCCCTCGGTGACAAGGGTCTTGAGGTGATGCACGGACTAGCGGATGAGCTGGGATTGGGTGCGCCGGTGATGCCGTGGCACGCCCAGCGTGACAATCTAGTAGAATTCGCCGGCTGGCTTAGTCTAGTGACGGGCAGTCTCGGCAAGATGGCACAGGATATTATTTTGCTGGCCCAGACCGAGGTCGGGGAGGTTTCCGAGTCGGCAGAAGAGGGGCGAGGCGGCAGCAGCACGATGCCGCAGAAGAGCAATCCCATCGCGAGCGAGCTGATCGTGGCTGCCGCGCGCACCAATGCGTCCTTACTGTCGGCTCTCCACCAGGCGCAGATTCAAGAGCACGAGCGGGCAACCCATGGCTGGCAGGTGGAATGGTTGACCTTGCCGCAGATGATTGTGCTTACCGGCGGCGCCCTAAAGCACAGCCTCTATTTGGCGAAGAATCTGCAGGTGGACCAACCTAAGATGCGCGAGAATATTGCGCGTGGGGATGACGTCATTCTCGCTGAAGCTGCCGTGTTCACCTTGGCAAAAGTGATGCCACGCTCTAAAGCGGATGATCTCGTCAAAAAGGCATGCGGCATCGCCGTGTCCGAAGGAAAGCCTCTCATCGAAGTCGTGAGAAATTTGGCCGCAAGCACAATAACCAACGATGCTATAGATTGGCAGGCGTTGGCAGCGCCTGAAAACTATCTAGGGGCAACGGAAAGAATCATCGACCGGGTGCTCAAAAGTGCAAATAATCTTTTGAGCTAACGAACGTTCAGCGATTGACCTTGTGAGCAAGCCAGCAAAAGCCAACAAACTTGTGTCCATGGGAAAAGCCGTCGCTACCTACGTCAGCGACAACTCTTCCGTGGCCATCGAAGGTTTCACCGGGTTCATCTGCTTTGCGGCTGGCCACGAGATCATCCGCCAGCGGCGGCGCAACCTGACCTTGATCCGCATGACGCCGGACTTGATCTATGATCAAATGATCGCCGCGGGCACCGCGAGCAAACTGATTTTTAGCTACATGGGCAACCCCGGGGTCGGCTCGCTTTATTGCATCCGGCGCGCCGTGGAGAAAGCCATTCCTTGCCCGTTGGAGCTGGAAGAGTACTCCCACTACGGCCTGGTCGGTCGTTTTGCGGCCGGCGCATCCCGGTTACCCTTCTTTGCTTTGCGCAGCTATATCGGCTCCGACATGCTCACGGCAAATCCGCTGATCAAACTGATTGACGATCCCTATGGCACGGGCAAGATCGCGGTGGTGCCGCCGCTCAATCCCGATGTCGCCATCCTCCACGCTCAGCGCGCCGATGCGAAGGGCAACACTCAGCTGTGGGGACTGCTCGGCATGCAAAAGGAAATAGCGTTTGCCTCCAAGCATGTCATCGTGGTGGTCGAAGAAATGGTGGACGAATCGGTGATCCGCGCCGATCCCAATCGTACGCTGATCCCCGGGTTGATCGTCGATGCCGTCGTGCACGAGCCCTACGGCGCGCACCCCTCCTATGTCCAGGGATACTACGACCGCGACAACGAATCCTACCTGGCTTGGGACAAGCTTTCCCAAGATCACGCGGCGGTTTTGGAGTGGCTCGACGAGTGGGTTTACGGCTTGGAAAATCATGCCGCTTACGTGCGCAAGTACGGGCAGGCTTACTTTGATAAGCTCAAGCCGGGGCCTTTGCCGGCGCCGCCGGTTGACTATGGAAGGTATCGATGAGCGAAGTAACTTACACCGATTCAGAGATGATGGTCGCAGTGGCCGCGCGCATGTTGAAAGGAGCGCGCACTGTTTTCGTCGGCGTGGGTCTGCCCAACATCGCCTGCAACCTGGCGCGCTACACCGTCGCGCCTGATCTGGAGCTCATCTACGAATCCGGGGTCTATGGGGCCCGTCCCGAACGGTTGCCTCTGTCCATCGGCGACCCGACCCTGGTCAGCGGCGCCGCTTCGGTCGTTTCGATGGCAGACCTTTTCGGGCTTTACCTGCAACGTGGATTGGTCGAGATTGCCTTGTTGGGCGGAGCCCAGATCGATCGCTTCGGAAATCTCAATACCACGGTCATCGGCGACTACAAGAAACCCAAAACGCGCCTCCCCGGCAGCGGGGGCGCTTGCGAGATCGCCATCAACGCTCAGCGGACGTTTATGATCATGCGTCTGAAGCGCCGGGCGTTTGTCGACCATCTGGATTTTCTGACCAGCCCCGGCCACCTGACCGGCGGCGATAGCCGCGCTCGATTGGGTTTGCCCGGCGGTGGGCCGGAGCTGGTGATCACCGACAAGGCGATCTTGAACTTCGAGAACCCTGAGCGCGAGATGCAGCTCTGCGAGCTCTATCCCCGGGTCACTCCAAAGGATGTACAGGCCGAAGTCGGATGGCCGCTGCGGGTCGCGGAGACGGTGGGCGAGACAGCCGCGCCAACTGCTGAAGAGCTACGTTTGATCCGTGACGAGGTCGATCCCCAAGGAATGTATCGGTAGAACATCGGGGGATGGCCGTGACGATGGTTGTTTCAATTAGGGAGAAAAAGTTGGATGGGCTCGACCATTCGCGCAGCAATCGGTCGGACAGGAGACGGAGATGCCTAAGAAAGAAGTGATTCAGGTGAATCTCGCTGCGGCCAACCCCAACCTCTCGCCCGCGACCCGGTTCGGTAACCTGGTCTTCGTGGCCGGGCAGACGGGGAGGCACCCGGTTTCGGGGAAAGTCGGCAAAGGCGTTCGCGAGCAGACCCTTTATGCCCTGCAGCGCGTCGACGCGATCTTGGCCGCCGCCGGCACATCCCTCGATAATGTCCTAACCGTGACTACACATCTTACCAAACGGGAGGACCTGGCGGCCTATAATGAGGAGTACGCCAAGTTCTTCCCGAGTAACAAGCCGGCCAGGACCACCGTGGAAGTGATGTTAAACTCGCCCGATCTCCTGGTGGAGATCACCGTAACCGCGTGCATCCCCGATTGACCCTTGTCTGTGACGCGGAGGATGATCAGACTTTCGATGAGGTGCGAAACAACGGCTTGACAGGCTTCGCGCATGGGTTTAGCCGCAGCTTTTTCGCTTTGAAACACTTAAGTTCCGGGATGAGTGGCTAACCCTTCGCGCTGCGGAACGCCCCATCCGCAACAACCCGCCGATTTATCGGCGCACAAGGAGAATAAGCATGAAGCAGGACGCACGGAAAAATTCGCATAGGCGCAAAAGACAAAAGAGGCGCCTCGCTTTGAAAAAGTACGTAGCAGAAAAAAAATCAAAGAATGGCGAGAGATAGTACTGTCGTAATTGGTCTGGTATAAGAGTCGGCGGCGCCGGCAGCATGAACAGGCAACCGTTTATTTTGCCTGCGGCTCTTGCGGCTCTCCGGTGCCGCCCGGTCGTTTAGGTTTCCGCCGCGGATCCTCTGAATCAGGCAAGCAATAGTAGGTCATCGTGGTCTTGTTTTCGGTAAACGTAACTGCGTTGCCGGCAAACTTTGCGTCTCCGAACTGCCGCCATGTATCCAGCTTTTCTTTCATGCTGGCCAGACATTTTTCCTGATTTAGGAATCCAGCGACCCCCAACCAACTATCTACCGCCGGTCCTTGGGTTCGAATCCAGAGCACCCACGCGAGCAAAAGCACCAAGTAGCATGAATGTTTCATAGGCTGAACTCCCCCATCGTCCGGTCCTGTTTAGGCCAAAAAGATCTTTCCTCCCGTTGTTGACCAGCCAGAAGGCATGTCCTTCATTTCGTAACACAATTCTCTCTTGACACGCTACTCCTTTGAGGCGTAGACGAGTGGCAAGAGGTAAGTAGAAAGGAGCCGGCCATGGCAAACCATTTCGAAGTGATCGACGCGGACGGTCATATCACCGAGGAAGACAGTCAATTGAAGCAATATATGGAAGCACGCTATCGCGACAGATCGGCCACTCTTACTCCCAGAGATAGTTGGGACCGCTCCTTGGGAGGAACGTTGGGCACTCGTGCAAGAGATGCGAAAAGTTGGCTTGATGCTATGGACAAGGGGGGCGTGTCGACTGCGGTCCTGTATCCGACGAACGGCCTCAGTGTGGGCTGGATTAGGGAGCCGGACGTGGCCGTAGCGTACTCAAAAGCCTGGAACGACTTCGTAGCAGAAGAATTTCAAAAAGTTAGCCCGCGGCTGAAGGCGGTGGCGCTGGTTCCTTTTCAGGATGTGCCCGAAGCGGTCAAGGAACTCCGTCGGGCCGTCAGAGAGCTGAAGCTCGTCGGCCTCATGTTGCCCGCCGTGGGATTGCGGCTCCCTCTAGGACACGAGAGCTTCTGGCCGATCTATGAAGAGGCGGAAAAATTAGACTGCATGGTCGGAGTCCATGCCACAGTAAGGGGTCCGCACTATTTTGCCGGCGACATGTTCGATCAGTTTATCGAAGTGCATACTCTGTCCCATTCGTTTGCCCAAATGCTGCAATGCACGAGCATGATGTTTCGCGGCGTGTTCGACCGTTTTCCCAAGCTTCGCGTCGCCTTCATGGAGGCGGGTTGTAGTTGGGCGCCCTATTGGTTCGGGAGAATGAACGAGGAGTGGGAAAAACGCGGCAAAATCGAAGCGCCCAACTGTAAGAACAAACCCACCGAGTATTTTAAAGACGGGCGGATCTATTTTCATGCAGAAGATTACGAACCCTTGATCGGCGCCACGGCAAATCTTCTGTCGCACAAAGTCATCTACTATGCGTCGGATTATCCCCACTGGGATACCGAATTTCCGGAAAACATCGAACAGCTGAGCCGGCGTGAAGACTTGAACGAAGAGGCCAAAAAATGGCTTTTGGCAGAAAGCGCCAAGAAGCTCTACAACTTGCATTGAGGACATCTATGGCGGCAAAACGTAAAGTCTGTTTCACGGGGCCCATGAGGCTAAAGCTTGCCGAAGAATTGTTGCGGAGCGCGGGCTGCGAGCTGGTGTTAGGTAAAAACGCCGACGACTTTCGCACCTATAAGTACGAGCGGCGGGAGTTGGTCGATCTCATCGGTGATTGTCCGGTGGTCTATCCGTCGGGCCGCGACGTGATCGGCGCGGAGATCTTGGATTCCTGCCCGGATCTGCAAGCGGTGGTGAAGTCGAGTATCGGGATCGAAACCGTGGATGTGGATGCCGCCACGGATCTCGGGATCCTTTGTTGCAATAGTCCGACTCCAGAGAACTACCTGGGAGTCGCCGAAGCGACCGTCGGTTTCGCGGTGGCTCTGTTCAAACGGCTCAAGTTCAACGAGGCCTTCCTGCGGGTCGGACAGTGGAAAGAGCCGGAAAACCGCGGGACGCTGATGGTCGGCAAAACCATCGGGATCATCGGCGTCGGCCGCATCGGCCGCAACGTTGCCAAGAGGCTCGGCCCCTGGGAGATGAAGTTTCTAGGCTATGATCCCTACGTGTCCCAGGAAACGGTGGCGCCGCTTAATATCAGAATGGTGAGCCTCGAGGAACTGCTGCGGGAGTCGGATGTCGTGACGCTTCACGTCGTTCTTACACGGGAAACCCGTAACCTGATTACGCTTCGGGAATTGAAGATGATGAAGCCCACGGCCTACATTATTAATACCTCGCGCGGTCCGGCAATCAACGAAGCGGATTTAGCCCGGGCCTTGAATGAGAAAATCATTGCGGGCGCGGCACTGGACGTTTTTGCTGAAGAGCCGACGCCGATAAGTAATCCGTTGCGGGAGGTCGATCCAGCGAGGCTGATCATGACGCCGCACATCATCGGCAACAATCCCGGCTCCGCGGAAGCTGGACAGCGCATGGCAGCCGAAAGCATTCTTTCGATCCTCGACGGCAAAGCTCCCGATACGGTGGTAAACCCGAAGGCGATCGATCAGTGGAAGGAGCGATTCTGGGCATAGCATGGGGCGGGGATGGCGGGAGAAGATGAACGTACGTAGGCTGGTCGAAATTTCCCTTCTGGTGATTCTCACCATCGCTCTTTCATCGACATTCAGCCGGCCGGGTTTTTCTGCCGTAGCTTCCTCCGTCGTGCGCATGGGTTATCCGCAGCCCAGCGGCGCCATGATGCCGATCTGGGTTATGTCGGACGCTAAGATCGACCACAAATACGGCGTCGATCTCCAGAACATCTATATATCGGGCGGTGCTCGGCTAACGCAGACTCTGGTTGCCGGAGATATCGACCTGGCGTCGTCAGGCGGCGCCGTGGTAAACGCGATCTTGAGCGGCGCCGACATCGTCTGCATCGCCGCTAGCATTCCCACCTATGGCTTCTCGCTCTATGCACGGCCCGACGTGAAAGACGTGTCGAGCTTGAGGGGAAAAGTAGTCGGGGTGATGACGAAGGGAGCTTCCTCCGATCATGCCGCCGTAGCGCTGCTGCGCCGGAACAACATGCAAGCCGGCCAAGATGTAAAGCTTCTTTATCTCGGTGGTGTGCGGGAGGTATTGGCTGCCCTGGAACGAGGCATCGTCTCGGCCGGGGTGTTATCGGCCCCGACGACCCTGATGGCGCGTCGGCTCGGGTTTAAAGAGATCGTCAATATCGCCGATCTGAAACTGCCTTACGTTCATAGCGGTGTGGTGGTGCGCCGTTCCCTGGCGCGACAACAACCCGACCGAGTAAGAGCGTTTCTTAAAGGTTATGTCGTGGCGATTAAAGTTAGCAATGAGGATCCTGAAACCAGCAAGCGGGCCCTTGCCCGATATCTAGCTACGACTGACAGCGCCGTCATCGACGAAGCCTATCAATCTTTTCGGGGTGTCTTTCCAAAAGTGCCCTATTTTAGCGAAGAATATATCAAGTCCGTGCTTTCGGTAACCGATCACCCCAAAGCTGCTACCGCAGATCCCAAAGAGTTCTTTGACAACCGGTTCCTAAAGGAGTTAGAAGATAGTGGATTCGTGCAAGAGCTTTACGGTAAACGTTAGGAGGGGACCAGCTGAATGAATATCCGAGCAACTAGATTAGCAGCAGGGTGTTTTGCACTGTTCCTGCCAGTCACGATGTTCTTGGCCAAAGGTTTAGCCGGGGCGGCGGATAAACTGGTGGGGATACATTCCGCGCGGGTGATGTCGCAATCGATGCCCTGGATGGCGCAGGAAGCGGGCTTGTTCAAGAAATACAATCTAGATTTCAGTTTAGTCTTTATCTCTTCGTCGGGAATCGTGACGGCGGCATTGTTGGGCGGCGACGCGGAGATGACGGTGACCGGCGGGGTCGGGAACGTCGCTGCATATACCCGGGGATCCACCGATGTCGTGTTCATCGGCGGCGTAAAAAACACCATGACTCAAACACTGGTGGCCGGCGGAAATATCAAAAAACCTGAAGATCTCAAAGGAAAGAAGATCGGCGTGAGCCGGATCGGCGGCAATTCCCACTATTTTACCATCCAGGCACTGCGTCGCTTCGGCATGGACGCCAGTCGCGACGTACAATTCATTCAAACCGGCGGCGATCCCGAGACTTTTGCGGCTTTTGTCAGCGGATCGATCGATGTCGCCAATCTCACGCCACCGACGGATGCGCTGGCGATTGCGCGCGGGTATCATTACGTAATCTACGGCCCCGATCTGAAAATTCCCTACGCTGCGACCGCGTTTGTGACCAAGCGCTCCGTGATCGCGAAACGCCCCCAGGTCATCGGCAATTTTATGCGCACGATGGCGGAAACCGCCAAGCTGATGCACACGGATCGTGAGTTTGTTTACAAAGTGCTGGGCAAGTATCTGCGAGTAACCGACCGCAATGTTCTGGACTCGGCGTACAATGCTGAAATCAAGGTCTTGGAGCCGCGTTTGGTGATCAAGACGGAATCGTTACAGGCGATTCTGGATGAACTCTCGGCAACCGACCCTCGGGCCAAGAAAGTCAAACCCCAGGAAATGATCGACACTCGTTATCTGGATGAAATGGAAAAGAGCGGTTTTTTCGATCAACTATGGGCTAAGAAATAGCAAAAAAAGGAGGAGCCATGGAAGAATTAATAATCTCGGCAGATTCTCACGTTATCGAGGTTCCCGACCTCTGGGAGAAGGGTATGCCTCAGACCCTCCAGGCGCGGGCACCCAAAGTCTATTTCGACGAAAAGAAAGACGCCTGGCTTTTCGGCTCCGAGGAAGTGATCCCGCAAGCCGTCGGCGGCTTGTTCATGGCTGGGCAGCGGCCGGACAATTTGGAGAATTTTCGCAGGGCCGGATTCTCCGTAGCGCGTCCCGGCGGTTGGGACCCCATCGTGCGCATGAAGGACATGGAAACGGACGGCGTCTCCGCCGAAGTGCTTTATCCCAGTTTGGGACTGGGCTTGTATTGCGTTGAAGATGCAGCCCTCCAGGAAGCTTTGTTTCGAACCTACAACGACTGGCTGATTGATTACTGCCAGAAAGTACCGGATCGCTTGTTCGGCATCGCGCTTATTTCCATGTACGACATCGACCACGCTATCGCCGAGACGGAGCGCTGCAAGAAAGCGGGGATGGTCGGAACCATGATCTGGCAAGTGCCAGACCCGAAGTTGCCCTTTACATCGGAGCACTATGAACGCTTCTGGGCGGCGTCTCAAGCGTTGGATATGCCTATCCACCTCCATATCCTTACGGGTTTCGGTGCCAGCATGAATCGCGGGTCGGCCAAAGGGATAACCCGGTATCGTAACAGTGTGAATCAGACCCGAGAGATAGAAGACGCTCTGTTCGATATGATCTTTTCCGGAGTTCTCGAGCGCTATCCCAAACTTAAAATCGTTTCCGTTGAGAACGAAGTGGGCTGGATGCCGTTTTGGCTAGGGCAGTGTGACAAATCCTTCAGGCGCCATCGGCACGCCGAAAAACTTTCCATCGATAAACCGCCGAGCGAATATTTCCAGCGGCAACTCTACGCCACTTTCTTCAATGACCATGTCGGCGGACGGCTGTTCACGTGGTGGGGTAGTGACAACTGCATGTGGTCGAACGATTATCCGCACCAGAACTCGACCTGGCCGCACTCTCGCGACGTTATCGCGCGTGACATGGGCCATTTGGCAGCGGCCGACCGCGCGAAGTTGCTGAATACCAACGTCACGAGACTGTACAATTTGAATATTCCCGCTTCGGCGGCAGCGAAGTTACCGAGTAACGGCGAAGCTGTGGCGGCGAACGCTTAGCATTTCGTCGACTTATGCAGTAGCCCCTCTCTTCTCTCCCCCGCGGCGGGAGCGGCGGGGAGATGGAAGAGGGGGATTCCGAAAAACCTTGAACTTGAAGGTGGAACAACCGAGGAGATAAATTATGGATTTACGCGATGCAATCAAAGTATTGGATTCCGATGCTCATGCGCGGGATTTCGACAACGATATTAGACCCTATTTGCCCGAGCCCTATCGCAATCAGCGCGCGTCATTTATTCCCAGTGAGCATTACGACCGCAATCTCGGTGGTACCCTCGGCCAGTCCGGCGCCAAGGTCGAAGACCGTTTGGCCGCGATGGACGTGCAACAGATCCATACCGCCGTGATGTTTCCCACCAGCGGTCTCGGCGTCGGCCGAGTTCGGGACTCGCAATTCCAGACCGCGCTCTGCCGGGCGTATAACGATTTTATCTCTGACTATTGCAAAGCATCGCCGCGCCTAAAAGCGGTGGCAAATTTGCCGGTGAATAATCCGGCGGAATGCGCCAAAGAGCTCAATCGCGCGGTGACCAAACTGGGCTTGTGCGGCAGCATGCTGGTAGCCCAAGCGCATAGAAAAAATCTTGGCAGCCCGGAGTTTTACCCTCTGTATGAGGAAGCCCAGAGGCTCAACACGCCCGTCACCGTGCATGCCTTTGGCGGTGACGAGCCCGGGAGCGAGGTATTCGATTCGTTTATCTGTTTGCATACGACAGGTCATCCTTTCCCGGTTCTGCGCCAACTGACTGCGATGATTTTTGGCGGCATCCCGGAGCTGTTTCCCAAGCTCAAGATCGGTTACCTCGAAGTCGGCTGCGGCTGGCTGCCCTACTGGGCGGAGCGTATGGATGAAGAGTGGGAAAAACGCGGCAAAGTCGAGGCGCCGCTCTGCAAGAAGAAACCGAGCGAATACTTGTCCAGTGAAAACATCTACTACGGTTGCGAGCCGGAAGAGAAGATGATCAGCTACGTGGTCAAAGAAATCGGTTCGAAGACGCTGATGTACGCTTCGGATTATCCGCACTGGGATATGAGTTGGCCGGAATCGGCGTCAATCCTCTGGCAGCGAGATGATATTTCCTGGAGGCAAAAAAGGACCTGCTGCTCAATAACGCCAAACGGTTTTACAGACTTGAGTTGACGACGAGGATTCCGTGTGACGACGCAGGTCCATGCAACACCAAAAGCTTATTCCTCGTCGTCAGCTACTCAGGACGACAGATAATATGACGGGTCATTCTCATATTGCAAAACGCGATATTAAACTAACAATTGATTAAGGAGTTTTAAATGATTCAAACCAAAGGATTGTCAGGTGCCCAGACCATGCTGCGTGTTTTGGGCAAAATGGGTGTGGAGCGGATCTTCGCATCGCCGGGGTCTGAATGGTCACCCTTGTGGGAAGCGCTGGCGGAACCCGGCGTGGAAGGCATGCCGATTTATATGAGCACGCGCCATGAGGAAATCGCCGTCGGCATGGCGAGCGGCTACGCAAAGTCGACAGGCAAATTGCCTGCGGTGGTAATTCACACCACCGTCGGCGCGCTCCACGCGACCATGGCGATGCGCGGTGCCTTGCACGAGCAAGTCCCGATGGTTGTCTTTGCCGGGGAATCCATCGGTTTTGGCGAAGACGAGGGGCCCGATCCTGGGGGACAATGGGGAAGCCATCTGGGAGACATGGGCGGTCCGGCCAAACTCGTGGATCATACAGTCAAGTGGAGTTTCGGGATTAATACCAAGTCGATTCTTCCGGCCACGATTCAGAGGGCGTGTCGCCTCGCAATGGCGGGTCCACGGGGCCCTGTTTTCCTCTCGATGCCCATGGAATATCTGTTCGAGACGATGACCAAGGATGTGCCGTCGGATCTGGGTGCCGCGCCGCTGGCGACCGCCGACCCGAAGGGCATCGAAGAGCTGGCGGATATGTTGGCTGGGGCGAAGAACCCGGTGATTGTTACGGAGGACTCCGGACGGACGGCCAAGGGTGTGGAGTGTCTGGTGGAGATCGCCGAATTGCTCGGTTGTCCCGTGGTCGAAACACGGAGCACCGGAGCGATCAACCTTCCAAGGACACATCCGCTTCACAGCGGCTTCGATCCACGGGAAGTCGTCCAGGGAAGCGATGTGATTTTTCTTCTGGCGGTTATAGCGCCGTGGCATCCGGCATCGATTACTCCATCGCCGGGCGCCAAGGTCGCGGCGCTCGACGAAAACCCGCATCGAGCCGAACTGCCTTACTACGGCTATCAAGTGGATCTCTGCCTGGCGGGTGAGGTCGAGTCTTCCTTGGAGCATCTGCTCGCCGCTCTCAAAAAGCGAGTGTCCAAGGGGGATGCTGCACGGAGCCGCCGCGCCGAGGAACTCAAGACCAAAAACGAAGCGCGCCGGAAAAAGTGGCGCGAGGAAGCGCAAGCCCTTGCCAATCAAAAGCCGATGGACACCCGTTGGGTAGCCCACGAAATCAGCCAGGTGTTGCCCGCGGACGCCATGGTGGTGGAAGAGACCATTACCCATCGTTTGGCCATTCACCGCTACCTCGACAAGCTCAAGCCAGGATCTTTCTTCGCCGGTTGCATCGGCGGTTTGGGAACGGGTTTGGCCACCGCGTTGGGCGTGAAGGCCGCCAATCCCAAGCGTCCGGTGATCTGTCTGATCGGCGACGGCTCTTTTAGTTACGATCCCGCGCCGGCGGCCTATGGAGCGGCGCAGGAGCACAACCTGCCCTTCTTAACCATAATGTTTAATAACCAAGGCTATCTCTCTCAAAAGTCTGGGATTCCGAGATACTATCCCGATGGCTGGGCAGTCAAGTCCAACAACTTTTCGGGACTCCATATCGTACCTTGTCCGGAATATTCGACGATCATCAAAGCCTTTGACGGCTACGGCGAGAGAGTTGAAGAACCAGGTGAGGTGCGCAAAGCCGTCGAGCGAGGGCTCAAAGCCGTGGCAGCAGGGCAATCCGCGCTCATCGATGTTCGCCTGAAGCCGGTGGAAGAAATCGTCCAACGGGGAGAGGGTTAGAATAGTAGGTTCAAAGTTCAAAGGTTCAATGTTCAAAGTTCCGGGACCGACGTTGAACCTGGAACATTGAACCTTGAACTACCCAATCGGTTATGGGAACTGGTTTTCACGACCAGCTAGTCACAACTCGCAATAAGAAACATAGCAAGGATCATCCCTTCTTCGAGCTGTGGGCGCAGGGGAAGCTGACCAAGGAGCAGACCGCTTTCTACTGCGCCCAGCATTTTCACTACGTCGTCGAGTATTTGAATTGGATGGCCTATGAGGCGTCCCAGATCCCTCAACGGGACGTAAAGGCCTATCTGTTTGAAAATCTCGGCGATGAAGAGAACCCCGAAGATCGCCATCTCGACATGCTCAAGGATTACGTCGCTGCCTGCGGCGTGAACCGAGACAGCGTCGAAAACTCGGTCGTACTGGGTGGCACCGATCAGTTGCAAAACTGGGGCTGGCGGCTGGTATATCAAAAGCCCTGGCAAGCCGCTCTGGCGGGCATGTTCATCGGTTTAGAGTCTCAGTTTTTGGATATCTGCAAGAAGATCGTTCCGGCACTGCACAAATATTACGGCCACAAACCCGGCGCGAGAGAGAGCCGATTCTTCGAAGAGCACATCACGCCGACGAAGTTCACGGATCGAAAGGTTTCGCAATCGTCGAGAAATATGCCGATACTCCGGAGTTGCAAGCGCTCGCTCTCAAAACTGTGGAAGAGGCGGGCATCCGGCGGTGGCGATATATGAACAGCATTTACTGGTATGCGCTCCACGGCAAAGAGGACGACACGCCGCTTCTCGGGACCTAACAGGCTCGTGATCAAAGAAGCGGTTCCAGCCGTTCAAATCGTTCTGTGTGTTTACTGCTGAGATCTTATGGCAAGAAAGAATCCAAAATGAAGATTCGTATCGACGGTAGTGTCGTAGTGGGTTGGTCCGGTATCAACCGACAAGACCTTAAAGAGAAAGTATTGCTACGACTTAGCCTAGGTAAGTGAATACAACTATGTATGTTCATCGGTTTAGAGTCTCAGTTTCTCGATATCTGCAAGAAGATCGTTCCGGCACTGCACAAATATTACGGCCACAAACCCGGCGCGAGAGAGAGCCGATTCTTCGAAGAGCACATCAACGCCGACGAAGTTCACGGATCGAAAGGTTTCGCAATCGTCGAGAAATATGCCGATACTCCGGAGTTGCAAGCGCTCGCTCTCAAAACCGTGGAAGAGGCGGGCATCCGGCGGTGGCGTTATATGAACAGCATTTACTGGTATGCGCTCCACGGCAAAGAGGACGACACGCCGCCTCTCGGGACCTAACAGGCTCGCGATCAAAGAAGCGGTTCCAGCCGTTCAAATCGTTCCGGGTGTTTACCGCTGAGATCTTATGGCAAGAAAGAAACCAAAATGAAAATTCGTATCGACGGTGGCGTCGTAGTGGGTTGGTCCGGTACCAACCGACCAGACCTTTAAGGGAAAGGATTGCTACGACTTGGCCCAGGTAAGTGAATACAACTTTGTGAAGTCGGCCACAGGTGCCGTTCTCCATCTCGATCGCTTAATAACTTCACAATCGCACGGAAGCTTCTCGTTCGAGCCAGAAGTTTGCTATATCGATGCAAGGGTAAAATCGTACGCCATCGTGACCCTGGGCATAATCGATGAACCGAGCCAGCAGTTGACTCATCCCGGGTCTCCCGCTGATGTGCACATGGCAGGCGTAGCAGAACTTCATGGGATGCCTGAGAGACTCCTCGTAACTAGCATCAAAGGCATCCTTTAATTGCGCGAGACCAGCAGCCAGACCGAGCGGCACGAGAGTGTTATCAGTACAATTCGGCATGACATAGCCCACCGACACGATCTTTTTCCCGTTCACGTCGATGACGTATGGCACGTCAGAGTCGGAATAGTCCGCCGTCCAAACAAACCCCAGCTCCGTGCAGATCTCCAGCGTATTCGGCGTCGGCCGCGGCCCCTGCGACATGTAGCCGACGATTCGCGATTTAGTGGCCTGTTCGAGTGCAGTAATAGATTTAGCGATGGAGTTTCTTTCTTCATCCTTGGTCTTGAAGACAGGAGGGTGCATCGATTGGTCCCACCCGTGGGTGGCAAGCTCCTGCCCTCGCGCTCTGACCTCTCGCACGCTCTCCGGGAATAGCTCAGCGACCAGACCGCTTGCGATGACCGTGGCCTTGACATCATGCCGGTCCAATACGTCGAGGAGGCGCCAGATACCGGATCTGGCGCCATATTCACGCGCGCCCAGCGCCAGGTAGTCGAATGTGTGGTGTGCTCCTTTGGGCATCGGCCTGGTGGGTGCGGGTACGGACTCCCATTCGTGCAGCAAGATGAGCATCACCGCCATCCTGGCGCCGCCAGGCCACTCCCTGAACCAATCCGGTCGCCCGGGACGTTGCGGCCGGTAATTCCACTGGTACGCTCCGACGAAATCGGGAAAGGTCATGATGGTCACCCTCCTTCACACGAACTCGACAACTGTTTTCGGACGCTTCACGTGTCCTCGGTATGTGACAATACGATCACCGACCGGTCAGTTGCAAGGCGATACTTTGGCCCCCTACTTTCCACACCAAGTGATTTTTCTAAGTTGTAAGTCAAACGGAAAAAGCTGTTGCGCCTTAAATGGCTTTCATCGGGGGAGAGTCTTGTTATATATAAGATTGAAGCCGACTTCGGGTGGGATGGGCCGCAAGGATCGTGCTTGCTGGAAGGAGAAGCAGATGGTCGATTTCAAGTTGATTTCCGCTGATGGCCACATCAACGAGCCTCCTGCTGCATGGGAAAGAGCGCATAAGGAATACGGCGACAGAGCTCCAAAGGTCGTCAAAGATCCCGAGGGGTTCAAAGGAATCTGGGTGATAACGGATGGGCTCCCTCCCAGTCCTTGCTCCAACTATTCCATTGGACACGTTGTGAGTAAGCCCGGGGGTCTTGGCAGCGTCGAGATGGATAAGCACCACGAGCGCATTCATTTTCACGAGAATTTTAAGTACGAAGATTTTCCTGCGTCTTGGGAGCCGGCAGCGCGCATCAAGGATCAAGACGCCGACGGCGTCGCGGCGGAAGTCTTATTTGCGAGTGTTGGAAGATTTTTCTATGGTCTCACTGACGGCGCATTTCAGCGTGCCATCTTTCGCTCCTACAACGCCTGGCTTTATGAGTTTTGCAGCTACGACCCGAAACGTTTCGTTGGAGTTGCCCTGCTTTCGATTCTCGACCCGGAAAAAGCCGGACAAGACATGCGGGAATATGCTGGACTGGGTTTCAAAGCGGTGCAGATCCCTTACGCCATCAAGGATGGCGGTTACTATGACCCGGTCTATGAACCAATCTGGAGCGCAGCGGAGGATAACGCGCTGGTTGTTCACATTCACCTCGGAGGACCGGCGCAAGGAGTCAAACCGCGCTGGTTCGGGTTTCAGCGTTTGACCGCAGAGGGGTCGAGTGATTTTTTCGGCGCGCAGCGGATCGCGACGGCAACAGGTTTCATCAGCCATTTGATGTTTTCCGGCGTTTTTGATCGCCATCCCAACCTTAAGATCGTTTGCACGGAATACGATGTGGGGTGGGTCGCGATCATGTACGAACAGGCCAATTACCGTTATGGACGCGCCACCGCCTACGGTTCGGATGTCAAGTTGAAGATGGCGCCCGGAGATTACATGAAACGCCACACCTGGTTCACTTTCCAGGACGATCGCGCGGGGATGCTTACCACTCCCGTCTTCGGCGCCGACAATTTCATGTGGGCAAGTGACTATCCGCATGGCAACACAACATGGCCCTATTCCCGGAAGACACTGGAGCGGGTTGGCATCGGCGTAAGCCCTGACGTGCAGCGCAGGGTCGGCCGTGAAAATGCGAACCGGTTGTATCGCATGGGGCTGTAGGGATGATTCGTTCCAGTCGTTCTAAACGTTCAAGCCGTTCAAATCGTTGACGGAAGCAGACTAGGACGGGAAAGCGCAAACAGCGCAAAAAGGAATCCCCGTTTCGGGGGAGAGTTCGAGAGGGGGCAAACGCAAGCACAAATGATTCAGCGTCGTGAGAAAAACGTTTTTCCGCTCGGCTCGCGCAAAGTAAACTCTTGGTTTCGGGCTTGGCTGATTTGGGTCGTTATCGCTCTGATTCAGAACCTGAATCCACAAGATGCAGTTTCCGCGGAGAAGTTTGTTTGCATTCTAGGCGGCACGGGGACGAGACATGCGATCCCAGTCCTGGCAGCGACGTTCGGCCTCTATCCAAAATACGGGCTAGACGCAAGCATTATTCGGATCGGTAGCGGCACGGTTGCGACTGCTGCGCTGTTAGGCGGCGAGGCGGATGTGATTAATACGTCCGGCCCGGCTCTGATCAACGCACGTCTCGCAGGATCGCCCATTTTGTACGTGACTAACTTCAATGACTGGAGCGACGCCCACCTCCTGGTTCGACCTGAAGTGACCAGCATGGAACAGTTGCGCAGCGGAAAGTTTGCGGTCCCGGGGTTGGGAGGAGGCTATGCGCACATGCTGCGCGCTTTCATTTTTCCCAAGTACGGCCTTGACAAAGGCGCCCAACAGCCGACGATCCTCTCGGCGGGAGATACTCCTTCCGCCCTAGCCGGGGTCGTAACCCGTCAATACGACGCGGCGCTCGCCTCCTACGAAAATTACATGGCCTTTCGCAAACGAGGACTCAAGGCTCTCGTTACGCCCGAAGATGTCAACGTAAGGTGGTATACGGGTCTCATTACGCTGGAAAAGAAAGTAAAAGAGCGCCGGCGCGCCATGATTTTGTTTATTAAGGCGCAGATCGAGGCGGTCAGCATCATCAAAAAAGAGCCGGTCAAAGCCCGGGCCGCACTCAAGAGCTATTTTCGCAGCAGCGACGATGAGCTCATGGCCGAGTACCAGAAATATCTTGCCGCCAAGTTGCCGCTCGTCACTCGGGTCGATACGGAAAATATCAAAACTTTGCTTCTGACCTCGACGAACCCAGCTGCAAAGCAAGCGAGGCCCGAGGAATTCATCGATAATTCACTGGTGGATGAGATCGTCCGTGAAGGTTTCATCAAGCAATTTGAGCAGTGAAAGCCGAACGATGGTGAGTCCGTGCCGATGACCGAAGATATTGCCGATTTTGCTGTCTCGTTCAGCCTGGCGGCCGCGCCTGCGGAGCTCCTGCCGCGGGTGCGCGAAGCGTTTCTTGATTCCTTTGGTGTCATGCTGGCGGGGTGCCGCGAGGAGAGCGCGCAAATCGCCGCGCGCTGGGTTCGAGACCAAGGGAACAGCGGGAAGTGCACGGTTTTTGCTCAAAAAGATATGCATGCCGCGCCTTCAAATGCGGCGCTGGCCAATGGTGTCGCGGCGCATACGCTGGACTATGATCATTTCGGCCACCAGAGCGCGGTGATCGTTCCTTGCGTATTGGCCGCCGGTGAAAATAAAGGCATTAGCGGCCGCGGGTTGATCGAAGCCTATATCGTGGGTGTGGAGGTAAGCACGTTGCTGGCCAGGGGGTTGGGAAGGGAAAGCCATGCGCTGGGCCTTCATCCCGCTGGTGTGTGCGGTTCGTTGGGCGCCGCCGCGGCGGCGGCACGAATTCTCGGTTTGAAACGTAGACAAATCCAGGTCGCACTCGGAATTGCTGCTTCTTTGACGTCAGGACTGAGCCAGAACTTTGGCACGATGGTCAAGCCCCTTCATCTCGGTAGCGCAGCAAAGAACGGCATTATGGCGGCGGAGCTTGCGGCAGCGGGATTTACGGCAAACCCGGAGATCTTCGATCAGCAGGGCGGATTCTTTGGCGCGCTGACTGCTGCGGAAGTTCGGGAAACCCTTGGCAAGAAATATAGATTTTTGCAGCCGGGGATCGCTTTCAAAGCGTATCCTTGCCCCTACAGCTCGCAGCGGGCGGTGGATGCCGTCATCAAGATTGCCGACCGCCACAACGTGAGTCCGCGCGACGTGAAAGAGATCACCTGCGCTGCCGCTCCGAACACCTTTCGAGTGCTGATCCATCACCGGCCAACGACGAGCCTGGAAGCAAAATTTAGCCTCGAGTATTTGCTGGCGGCCGGGCTGGCGCTCAAAACGATTAATGAAGAATGCTTCGACCGTAAGCATGTCAATGATCCCGTGATGCGCGACCTCGTAGCCAAGGTGCGTGTCGTTGATGCGCCCACCAAGCGCGAAACACCCGGCGAAGGGCCGGTGACAGTGCAGGTCCGTACGCCCACCGCTGTCCACGAAGAGACGGTCAGCTATGCTCCCGGCCATCCGAAAAATCCTCTGTCGTGGGAACGCCTCGGCGCGAAGTACCAGGCCTGCGCGCGCCAGGCCGGACTCACGGAAACTACGATTGCCAGTTCTCTGCACGTGCTAAGTCGAATCGACGAAATCACGAACGTGAGAGAACTGATGCAGCTTTTCGCGACGGGAGATTGGACCTCGGGAGCGCTCAAGTAATCGCCGCACTCTCAATGGCATCATTCGCATGAGCCAAATTCGCATAGGGCTGCACTTACATCCCCCACCGAAGCAGAGTCTGGAAGCGTTTACGGACATGGTAAGACGCGCGGACCGCTACGGTTTTGCCCGCCTCGGCACCGGCGACACGCAGTGGCACAATATGGAGTGCTTTGTTGCGCTGACGCTCATGGCTTTGAACAGCGAAAGGGTAGAGATCGGGCCGCGCGTCACGAATCCGGTGACGCGAGAGCCCGCTGTGATGGCAAGTGCCATGGTTAGTCTGGAACTGATTTCAAAGGGGAGAGCCGTGCTTGCTATCGGCAGGGGTGACAGCGCGGTTCACAATATAGGGCTCAAGCCGGCCACGGTCGAGGAAACGCGAGACTATATCATTGCTGTTCGTGAGCTTTTGGAGAAAGGAGAAACCATTTACCGAGGACGGCCCAATCGCTTTATTTGGCCACGCCCCGGAATGCGGCAGCGCATTCCGATTTGCGTGACGGCGGAGGGACCAAGGATGCTGCGTTTGGCCGGGCAGATCGGCGACCAAGTTCTCATCGGTACCGGAGTAACGCCGGAAATCGTCCAGGCTTCTTTACAGCAACTTCATGAAGGCGCGAAAGAAGCGGGGCGGGACCCTGAGAAGCTGGAGATTTGGTGGGCTCCCCGGCTAAGTATCGCGGAGAACAGAGAGAAAGCTTTGAAAGAGGTAAGAGCTAGCGTCGCGTCTTCGGGAAACCATGCACTGAGATCGGGACTCGCAGGGAAGCATGTCCCGGAACCGCTCGAGGAAAGTATCCGGCGATTTCACCGAGAGTACGATTATTCTCAGCACGGAGACAAAAACGGAAAGAACGCTCGACTCGTCGAGGAGCTGGGGCTCACTGAATATCTGCTCGACCGTTTCGCGGTCGCGGGGACACCCTCGGATATTGTTCAGCGAATTCGAAGTCTGGCGCGCCTGGGGCTCAAAAACCTCTGGCTGAGCTCTCCGGGAGATGATCCATCGGGTCTCGATCTTATGGGAAAAGAAGTGCTGCCTTATCTCAATCCGTAGGCCCGGTGAACCGGGACGAAAGCAAGAAGGTCGTGGCGACCGGTAATCGTTCGGCTCATGCTGACTGTCTCGAAGTACGAAAACCAGCTGTCAGCAGCCTGCTAAGGAATAAAAGACCTGAAACAATGAGCTCGAGAAGAAATGTTTTTTCCTGGTTGGTGCTAGGATTGTTGCTGTGGAACATCTCTAGCGAGAACGCGCCGGCGGCAACGGACGGGAGCGTCGTCGAAAAGGCAAAGACCGAGGGAGAGGTCGTCCTTTACACTGCATGGGGCCTCGACACCGTCCAGGCATTGCAGGCGGCTTTCGCAAACAAATATCCGTTCATCAAACTCGACGTGCTCCGCACAGGCAGCGAAAGGCTTTTAACGATTACCATCGCCGAGCACAAACAGAAAGTGTTTCGCGCCGACCTTTTTAGCGGGAGCCATTTGGCGATGATCAATCATAAGAAACTGAGTCATCTGCAAAAATATCCCTCTGCGGAACAATCCGCTTTCCCCAAGGAATATAAGGATCCCGACGGTTATTGGACGGCATTTTACATGGACACAAGGGTTTTGGCTTACAATACCCGTCTGCTGGCGCGGCAGGATGCACCGAAAAGCTACGAGGACCTCTTGCTCTCCAAATGGAAGGGCAAAATGGCGATGGATGACGCCGACTATATCTTGTACGGGAGTCTGCTGGAAATGATGGGACGGGCGCGGGGACTTTCGTACATGAAACAATTGGCGCAGCAAGATCTCATTATCCGCGGCGGCCATCCGCTTTTGACTCAGCTTCTCATTGGCGGTGAGTTCCCTATCTATCTGGATGGGTTTGGCAGTAATATCGAAAAATTTAAGTCACAAAGAGCACCGATCGATTGGGTGGCCCTGGAACCTGTCATCGTCTCGCTCAATCCAGTGGGGATGGCTATCAATGCCCCGCATCCCAACTCTGCAAGGTTGCTGATGGACTTTCTCTTATCGAAGGAAGGGCAACAGATCGGCAGGAGCGTCGGAAAGATTCCTGCGCGGGCCGAGGTGGAGCCGCCCTATCCGAGATTGACCAAAGGGCTCAAACTCTTCCCGGTGCCGTTGTCGGTTGCGGATAGATACGGGGAGATAGTCAAAGAGTTCCGTGAGATGTTTTTGAAGTAAAATTTTTGTTGGAGTCGTTCTGTTGGACATTTAGGTTATTCCGAGTTTTCTGTGAAGAATATTCACCACCGAGGCCCAGAGTTCGCAGAGATCGGAGATTTTGTTTATCAAGAAATCTTTACTCCGCGTTCTCCGCGCCTCCGCGGTGCAATCCCGGCGTCCTGCTTCACAGGAAAGCCTGAAGGCCCAACATTTAAAAGGTAAGAGTTTCAGAGGAGGTGTTATGAGTGAAATTATTTCAGCGGATTGCCATTTGGATTTTTGGTATTTACCCGGAGATCTTTTTGTGTCCGAGGCTCCCGCATCCTGGAAAGACCGCATGCCTAGAGTTGAAAACACTGATAGCGGACGGGCCTGGGTTCATAACGGCAAGATCATTCGCTACGTCGGCGACGTCGGCCTTGGCCGGGATAACGTGCGATTCGATCGCGTGACGATGTCAGTCCGTCTACGGAGAAAAGCCCGCACCGGTCTTTACTCGGATGCCATGAACGGTGTGTTCCGGCCTGCGTTGCCGGAGCATAGAATCGCGGATCAGGAACGGGACGGAGTGGGCGCCGAGGTCATCTACGGTATTTTGGGTTTGAGCCGCCGGGTCCAAGACGGTGAGGCCATGGGAGTCGTCTATCGGATCTACAACGATTTTGTCATGCAGTTTCGTAAGTTTAATCCTGACCGGTTTGCCCCTTTGGCCTGCCTGCCAAACCACGATCCCAAAGCAGGGGCCGAGGAGTTGCGGCGCATTGCCAAGCTCGGACTCACGGGAGCGGAGTTGATCGCGTCGGATTCCGTAAGGCCCATATGGGATCGTGACTGGGATGTGGTGTGGGAGGCGGCGGACGAGACCGGCATCCCCATATCGTTTCATAACCAGGGGCAAGACGTTCGTGCGGTTAATACGTCCGACTCGCATTACGACGACAATGTAAAGGTGCGGAACGCCGTGCGCCAGGCGGTGTCTCGTTTCGGATCCGCACAATTTCTCGCCTCGATCATTTATTCCGGAGCTTTCGACCGCTTCCCGGGATTCAGATTTGTGCTCGGCGAATCGAGCATCGGGTGGATCCCATTTTTTCTGCAACGGATGGACTACGAATATGAGGAGGAAGAATCATTCCATCTGAGATTGCGACTGAAGCCAAGCGACTATTTCCGCATCAACGGTTTCGTGACGTTTGAACGCGACGCCGTGGGTGCCCGCCTGATGGACCTATTGGGTGAAGACAACGTGATGTGGGGCTCCGACTACCCGCATCCGGATGGGACTTGGCCGGATTCGATGCGCTTCCTTGAACAGGAACTGGGCGGCCTGTCCGATCGGGTGAGGCGCAAGGTCACCCACGACAATGCGGCCAAGTTATACGGGCTCAAGTAATCATCGCCGGCTGTGGAGGATATAAAGCATGGCAACCTGCACCGAAGTACTCGCTGAGTTTGCTTTGAAACAAAAGATGGAGGCGCTTCCTACGAGAGTGTTGGCGAAAGCCAAGTTGCTGATTCTGGATGGGATGGGCTTGGCTTTGGCTGCTGCGCGCGAGGATTTCGTCCAGAAGACCATGAAGGCGATGCGAGCTTTCGGTCAGGGATCGGACGCGACGGTGGTGGGCTTTAAGGACAAGCTTCCAGTTACGAGTGCGCCCTTACTCAACGGAATGCTCATTCATGCGTTTGACTTTGACGATACGCACCATCCCCTTGTGGTTCACAACACTTCAGTTGTGATGCCGGCGGCGTTGGCAACTTCCGAATGGCTGGGATTATCCGGCAAGGATTTTATTACCGCTTGTGCCGTTGGCTTCGAAGTTTCCCTTCGCGTCGCCCGTGGCCCGCGGGTGCATGCGATGCATGGACGCGGCTATCATCCAACGGCTGTTTGTGGTGTTTTTGGCGGAGCCGCGGCGGCGGGGCGTCTCTTGGGACTATCGCACGATCAACTGGTATATGCCCTCGGCCTGGCCGGAAGCCAGGGTTCGGGAAACATGGAGTGGCAGTCGGACGGCAGTTGGTCGAAGCGTTTTCAGCCTGGTTGGGCATCCCATGGCGCAGTCGTGGGCGCTCTTTTGGCACGGGAGGGTTTCACAGCTCCCCGCACTGCTTTGGAGGGGCCACGGGGGTTTTATTCAACTCATGTGGGCGAGGGGAATTTTGATGTCCGGTCGGCGATCGATGGCATAGACAACGACTGGGAACTGGATCGCGTAGAATTCAAACCGTATCCCTGCGCTGGCGCTCTGCAAGCCACCGTTCGGGCCTGCGTTAATTTGCATAATCGGTATCACTTTAAAGCGGACGACATCGTCGATGTCGAGTGCCGTTTGCGCATGGGAGATAGCGCGGCGCCAGCGGGACGCGAGCGCGTGTTCTCCCAGCAAACACCCCAGGGGGAGTATGGCGCTCATTTCTCGACACCTTATATTGCTGCAGTTGCCCTCCTTAAAGGCCGGCTGGCTCTGGCTGATTTCGACGACGATGCGCTGAGAGACCCAAAAGTCTTAAAGCTCTCGTCCAGGATCAGGCGGGAAGATGATCCCAACAGCGGGCGCCCCAAGTATGCGTCGGGTCACGTTTTCGTCAAGACGAGCGACGGTAAAGTCTACGAAGAACGACAACACATACACCCGGGGCATGTTGAAAACCCTGTGTCTGATGGAGATGTCCAGGAGAAGTATTCCTACAACGCGTTACGCCTTGTCGGTCAAGAAAAGGCGCAGACTTTGATGAGACAAATCATGTCGATCGAGCAGCTGTCAAATATCCGTGAGCTGACCGAGCAGCTGCGCTTTTAAAGGCTTGTCCGGCCAAGCTCCATGCCCCCTACATTAAACGAGACGAGCATTTTATGCCCCCGTACGTCGGGGGCAGGCTTTCGAGCTCGCCCCTCGCGGTGGTGACGTGCCCGACCTTTCTTCGTAGAACAGACAATCCTGTCTGTTTCACAAGGCCCTAGTTCAACCCCATCTGCTTCTTCTTCCCCTCCAGCCGCCGCGGGCGGAAGCCCGCGGCCCGGCCCGCCACCAAGGTCGGAGTCCAGGCTCGGGGCCCGGGGCAGCCGCAATATAGCATCGCCTGCGATATGGTATCGTATGAGATGTGAGGGCCGTCCTCGACACTACCGTCGTGGTTGCGGCCATGCGCAGCCCGGCCGGGGCATCGGCCGCCATCCTGAGGGCGGCACGCCAACAGCGGTTGACCCTGTTACTCAGCGTCCCCCTGGCCATCGAGTATGAGTCGGTCTGCTCGAGAGCCGAGCATCGCGAAGCGGCGGGGCTAACGAGGCGCGAAGCCGATATCTTCGTGACAGCCCTGATCGCCCTTGCCGAGCCCGTAGAAGCCCATTTCCTTTGGCGCCCCCAACTACGCGATGCGGCCGACGAAATGGTGCTGGAGGCAGCTATCAATGGCCGTGCGGACGCCGTGGTAACCTTCAACACGCGGGATTTTGCCTCCGCGTGCGCACAGTTCGGGGTAGACATCCTGCTTCCGCGGGAGATGATCGCCAGGATCAAGCGATGAAAGAAACCAAAACCTATCCGTTGCGGCTGCCCCGATCGCTCAAAGAAGCCGTCGAACGGTTAAGCCGCGAAGACGGCACCAGCATCAACCAATTCGTAGCCATGGCCGTCGCCGAAAAAGTTTCCGCGCTCGAAACCGCCCGTTTCTTTCAGGACCGCAAAGCACGCGCGGATTTTGCAGCCTTTGACAAGATTCTCAAGCGGCGCCGAGGGAAACCACCCCGCCAGGGGGACGAGTTGCCGGCCCAAGATTGATGCCCGGCACACCCGTCGTACGCGACGCCCGCTGCCTGCCTCAATTCGCCTGCGCCGGCGACCGCCGCCGCCAGACAAAATAAACCGGGATTCCCGCTGCCACAATCAAAAACCCCGGCCATGTATAGCGCGGCTTCTCGACCAGCAGGCAAATCTCGAGCAACACCGTAAAGACCAGGTACAGCGCCGGCACGAGCGGATACCCCGGTGCGCGATAAGGCCGCTCGGCGTCCGGCCACTGCCGCCGGAACACGAACAGGGTCGCAATCGCCATGGCGTAAAAAATCAGTACCGCGGCAACGATGTAGTCGAGCAGATCACTATAGGTCCCCGTCACCGTCAGCACGCTCGCCCAGACGCCCTGCAGCATCAGGGCCGCATTCGGCGTATAGGTCCGCGGGTGCAGCTCGCCCAGCCGCTCGAAAAACAGGCCGTCCCGCGCCATCGCGTAATAGACGCGCGGATAGGCAAGAATCAACCCGTTGTTGCAGCCAAACGTCGAGATCATGATCGCCGTCGCCATCAGGTAGCCGCCCAGCGGACCCAGCACCATCTCCGCCGACGCCGCCCCGACGCGATCTCGGCGGCATGCTGAATGCCGCGCGCCAGAACCGTCGCGCCGTCCGCAACGCCGTTCAAAGGCAGCGTGGCCAAATACGTAAAGTTGTCAGCATGTAGAGCGTCATCACGATACCCGCGCCCAAGCCAGCGACAGCGGCACATTGCGCCGCGGGTTGATGGTCTCGGCGGCCGTGAACGTCGAGTTCTCCCACGCCGTGGACGCAAACAGCGGCCCAACCATCGCCACCGCAATCGCCACCAGCGTGGCGGGCCCCCAATCGAGATTCCGCCACATGTTTTCGAAATTCGACGCTCACCGCCGTAGGGTTGCGCCCAATCGTCAGCCCCAGCCCGATCAACCCGATGACCGCCCCGGTTTTCGCGAAGGTGAACACGTTCTGCACCATGGCACCCGTCCGCACCCCGCGCATGTTGACCAGGTCAGCAGCGCGATCGAAACGATCGCCAGCAGATTCTGAGCATTGAGCCCGATCGAATACGACCCCAAGACGCCGAATTTCCAGATCCAGTTCGTCGAAGAAAACCAGGGAAAGAAAACGCCGGTGAACTTGGCGAAAGCGACGGCGACCACGGCAATCGTCGCCGAGCCGATCACCAGGAACACGCCCCAGCCGTAAAGAAACCCCCACATCGGCCCATAGGCCTCGCGCAGGTACACGTAAACGCCGCCCGCCCGCGGCATCAGGGCGCCCAACTCGCCGATGCTGAGCGCCCCCACCATGGTCATCAGGCAGCTCAGCAGCCACGCGATCACCAGTCCGCCGGGCGAGTCGGTCTGCCGGTCTTCCGCCAACATCCTTGGCCCCACGATTGGCGGCCTCCATGAGCCCCCGGACCGCCACCGGTCATGACAGTGAAGCCGGCACGAGCTAGCCGTTCTCCAATCTCTCGGGAGAGCGGCGTGATGCGGAGAAGTTTCCCCCAGTCGTGCCGAGCCGAACACGGTAACGCAGGGTGCGAGGAAGTGAAACTTGCGGAAGCCGCCCATCAGCTCGCAAAAGATTTCAAAGGCTTTGCCCAACTCGAAACCGCGGGACTGAGGTCCTTGGAGGAACCGTATCGCGTCCGCGGCCGCATCTCCGGCATTCCAAGTCACCCCAGATGCCGTAGCGTTCTGCGGCGGCTTTGCATTCTGACTCGCAATTCGCTAGACTCGTGCATCTATGTATTCTCCCTGCCTGCTGCCGGGTGCGGCTCCAGTCTATGGCCAATGCACAGCGCAGATGGTCGTTGGTCTCCACAGCAAGGACGTATGTGCATTGTGCTCAAAAAAAACTCGGCGTCAGCGTCTTCACGATATTATTGAGTCGCGAAGGCGATGATTCGACTTAAAGAATGGGGTCTCATCATTTTGCCAGTGGTATTTCCAGGCACCACTTAATTGAATCGGCTTCCAGCACGAGGCAGTTCCATGCCACAAACATTGCACGTCGAGAAACACTTTACTGCCTCGGAAACGGTTCGCGACATCGTAATCGGAATGTCGGATGGTTTGACCGTGCCTTTCGCTCTGGCGGCAGGACTATCCGGTGCGGTGGACGCGAGCAGTGTCATCATCACGGCGGGACTAGCCGAGGTTGCAGCCGGTGCAATTGCGATGGGCTTGGGCGGTTACCTGGCGGCACGTACGGACGCCGAGCATTTCGTCTCTGAATGGGCGAGCAGCCGATTTTGAGAGATTCCGGCAGCGTTTCTAAATCGGTCGTTACTCGGCATGTCCCACGCCCAGGCCTGCAAGGCGACTTGATGACGTATTCCAGGCGCAGGCATCCAAGTAGCTTTGACCTGCCGCTGGTGACAATTCGCACTTCGACGAACGTCATGCACCGACGGTATAAAGAGTGCGGCCACGCAACCAACAAGGCGACTTCGTTGCTTGAATTGACAATTGGAGATGCCGCCTGGGCAATCGAACGAATGCACGAGTGCGAAGTCTGGTATCACGTTTATCCGCTTGGCTTTCTCGGCGCCGAGCTTGAGAATCCTGCCGCGGCGAAAGTGAGGGCCCTGTCACGCATCGCCTGCCGCAGCTTGTCGATTGGCTGGACTATCTGGTGGAGCTGGGGATCACGGCGCTTACTGGTCGGCCCGGTCTTCGAGTCAGAAACGCACGGCTACGATGTGGTCGATCCATTTCGCGTGGACCGTCGGCTGGGCACCCGGAAGACTTCGTAGCGGCTCATCGACGAGTGCCACCGGCGATCGCTCCGCGTGGGACTCGATGGCGTGTTTCACCACGTCGGCCGCCAGCATGCAAATTTTCGGACGTCTTGGCGAATCGGCAGCAGTCGGCTTGGCGAGATTGGTTCGAGATCGACTTCGAGCGGCCTGGCCCCGACGGGTTCGCTTACGGCAACTTCGAGGGACACGATCACCTCGTCAAGCTGAACCATGCCAATCCTGCCGTGCTGGACTGGGCGGTGGATGTGGCGAGGTGTTGGGTTGAGCGGGGCGTTGACGCGTTCCGCCTGGATGCGGCCTATGCGTGCCGCCGGCGTTCGTGGCCGCGTTTGCCGATCGGTCGCGGGCATTGCGGCCAGATCTGTTTCTGGTCGGCGAGGTGATCCGTGGCGACTACGTGCGGACGGTGCGCGAGATGCATCTTGTCGACCGTCACGCAATACGAGTTGTGGAAGGGCATCTGGAGCTCGCTCAACGACGGCAATTTTTTCGAGTTGGCCCACGCACTCAAACGCCATGCGGAGTTTTCGCAGCACTTTCCGCCGTGGAAGTTTGTTGGCAACCACGACACCACGCACATCGCCACGCAGCTGGTCGACCCGCGGCAGTTGGGCCACGCGCTGGCGGTCTTGTTCACCGTGCCTGGGATCCCGGCCATCTATGCCGGCGACGAGCAGGGTGCCGACGGCCGGAAATACGATCGAGCGGGTGGCGACGCGGAAGTCCGCCGGCCGCCCCCATATCGCCCAGCCGAGCTGGCCGGCGACAGTCTTGCATATCTGGCGGCTCCACCGTGATCTGATCGCCATCCGCCGTGCCCGCCCCTGGCTGGCCACCGGCATGCTCAGCGTGACCCACGTCGACAATCGGTCCATCATGTACGAGGTGCGTGCGAACGCAGGACGTCTGGTCGCGGTGCTGAGTACCGAGGACAAGACCGTGCGGTTAAAAATTCCTCCGGATCTTACTGCCCTGGCTGGTCATGCCGACGCCGAACTACCGCCGCACGGTTGGGGCGTGTGGGCAACGCCGTGAAGTTTCTGCACCTGGTCCACGATGTTCAGCTCCGGCAGTTTGAGAAACGAATAGTAGAAACGGGTCTGTCTTCGAAGCATCTCAGAAATGGGATGAGTTAATGCGGTTCAGTTGTTCTCGAACCGAAATACGGTCTTCCAATCGGTCTTAATGCTGATGACCGTTCAGCCCTGCTTCTTCGCCATGTCATGCATCGCCTGGCTCAATGCGCCGACTTTGGTGTCGAGCAAGGCGAGCTTGATCCGACTCTCGAAGCGTTGAGCGTCGTACGGAGCAAAGCCTCGTCCACGTCCGACTCGACGCGAAGCGTTACAGTCCACTGCGGCCGTACGTGGCGAACGCTGGTCACGCTCGCACGCTCTGCCACGGCAGCTGAAACACGAACATGTAGTCGGGCGAAATACAGTCCTTGCAGTCTTGGTTCAACTGCACCTCGTCATGAAGTGCCACCTGATAGTGTTGAGTTGAAGACAATGCTGATGGGTCGATACTCATACCGTACTCCGTTCCGGGTGCCATGCTGGTTAGTATTCGGAGTATCGCTGACGATCAAATGCGGCCAGTGAGCAATAACACGATTAGAATCGCACCAATTAATCCCAGCCCGCCGCTGGGAAGATAACCCCAATTTCTACTGTGGTTCCAAGTGGGGAGCCACCCAACAGCGTCACAACTAACGATCAAGATTGTGGGAAGCATTTCGTTTTTCTCTCGGTGACAAGTGTCGGTGTTTGTTGTTGCGATCTACGGGCCTTACGTGTTACAGACTTACCGGCGGTGGATTGTTATCAATTTGTTTGACATCTTTCTCGGTGGTGATGGTCCCTC